>NZ_JACESB010000001.1 GCF_013912005.1 Brevundimonas sp.
GGTTCGAGGGGGCGGGTCCTCCGCTTCCGGCTCCACCGACGATCCTTTTCTCAGAAAACCGATCCATGGAGATCAACAATGAAACGTGCTTTTTCGCTCGCGGCCCTCGTGCTGCTGACCTCGGCCTCGGCTGCCTTCGCGGCCGCGCCCGACTCGGTGGTCAAGGCCGCCGCCTCCTGCTGCGAGCTTCTCGCGGCCTGCTGTAACGGCGGACCCTGCTGCTGATCCGCTGACGGAGGACGCCCGCGCGAAAGCGCGGGCGTCTGCCTCCGAGGCCGCTTCCCTCCTCATGATCCGTCCGGCTGGGGCGTCCGACAGGACGGCGGGCGAGCGGCCGTGCAGCGGTCGCCGAGGGGAGGACGTGCAGCACCGGAGGCCTACGGGGCGAGGGGGGTGACGGTCAAGGGCAGGATAGGCTTTGCGCCGGCAACGTCTGACAGACCCACCTCCCGATGGACCGCCTCACCCTTCGCGTCTCGCCCGATCTGATCCGCCGGTTCGACGCCGCGGCGGCGGGGCAGGGCGGGCGCTCGCGCTTGCTTCGCCGGCTCATGGAGGGGGCTGCGCAGGCGTCCTTTCCGGCGCCGCCGGAGGCGGTCAGCGCGCCCAGGTCGGGCAAGCTGACCCTGCGCCTCGGCGAGACCGACCTGCGTCTCCTGGAGGCCGAGGCCGCCGCCGTCGGGCTGTCGCGAACCCAATGGAGTGTCGCGCTCATCCGGCGGCGGTTGCGGGATCGTCCGCAGTTCAGCCGTCCCGAGGCCTTGGCGCTGATCGAGGTGCGGCGCGAGCTGCGGCGCATCGGCGTGAACATCAACCAGATCGCCCGCGCCCTGAACACGGCGGTGATGGAGGGGCAGGTGCTCGATCTGGAGATGGCCCAGCTCGGCGCCTTTCAGGCTGAGATCGCGGCCTGGGTGGAAGCGCTCGGCGAGGCCTTTGACGGCAACCTGTCCTATTGGGCCGGGCGGCCGTGAGCGACTTCCGCTCGCCGCGCGGGTTCGAGGAAGCCTTGCGGCCGCCGGTCGATCCGCGCCGCGCGCGGATCACGCCCGCGGTGCTTCGGCCGTCTCGGAACAGAGGGCAGGAGTCGGCCGCCCGCTTCATCCGGGTCCTGCGCCGGGCGCCGGAGGTGATGGTCAAGGTGACCGGCCGTACCCGGGACGGCGGCCACCTGAAGGCGCACCTCGACTACATCAGCCGCAATGGCGCCCTGACTCTGGAAGGGCCGGACGGGGAGCGGCTGGACGGGCGCGCTGAGGTGCATGCGCTCGCCCGCGACTGGGCCGAGGAGTTCGCGATGGAACCGGGACGCAGGCGTGACGCCTCGGTCTCCCTGTCGATCGTGCTCAGCATGCCGGCGGGGACGGATGCGGTGCGTCTGCACGACGCCGCCCGGGCCTTCGCGGCCGAGACCTTCAGCGAGCGCTTCCCCTATGTCTTCGCCCTGCACGACGAGGGACGGCACCCGCACGTGCATCTGACGGTGCGCCGGCTGGGACGCGAGGGCGAGCGGCTGAATCCGCGCAAGGCCGACCTGCAGATCTGGCGCGAGGGCTTCGCCCGGGCGCTGCGCGACCGGTCCATCGAGGCGGAGGCCACCCCGCGGCGGACGCGCGGCGTGACCCGAAAGGCGGAGCGGACGCCGATCCGCAAGATGCGGGAGCGGTTCGTGGCGGGGAAGGGCGATCTGCCCGAGACGCTCGCCGCCGCCTACCGCGACGCGCTCCGGGGCGACGGCGGGGAGGGGCCGTGGCTGGAGGCAATTCAGGCGCGTGAACTGGCGATGCGGCGCGCTCTGGTCGCGGAAGCGGTTCGACTGGGTCGGTCCGATCGGCTGGCGGATCGCACCCTGGCCCTGGTGGTGGAGCGGTTCGTGCGGGACCGGCCCGGGCCGAAGACGCGCGACCAGGCCTTGAGGGACGCAGGCGTCGATCGCTCGACCGGGCGAGAGCGAAGCCGATGAAGCGGCGCGACTCCACGGGCCCGGTTGCGAAGTGTCAGAAACAGAACTATATTTCTGACACGGAGACGATCATGCAAGTCCTTGCTGAACAGATCATGGAGCGCGTCCGGGCCCTGCCGGAGGGCGCGCCGGTCGCCGCCAAGGGGCTGCTCCATCTGGGCAGCCGCGCGGCGGTGGATCAGGCCCTGTCGCGCCTCGTGCGACGGGGGCGGCTCGTGCGCGCCGGGCGCGGCGTCTACATGCGTCCGCTGGAAAGCCGCTTCGGATCGCGGACGCCTTCGGTGGAAACGGTCGTGCGCGCGGTGAGCGAGCAGCGCGGCGAGGTCGTCGCCTCCAACGGGGCGGCGGCGGCCAACGCTCTGGGCCTGACCACCCAGGTGCCGATCCGCATGGTCTATCTGACCAACGGCAAGAGCCGGCTCCTCAACGTTGGCAAGCAGACGGTGGAGTTCAAACATGCGCCGGCATGGCAGCTGCTCCTGGCCGATCGTCCGGCCGGCGAAGCAGTTCGCGCCCTGGCCTGGCTGGGGCCGGAGAAGGCCGCGACGGCGCTGGAGGCCCTGAAACGAAAGCTGGGACCCGCCGCCTTCGGCGAACTGGTGTCCGTCGGACCGCGTCTGCCCACCTGGCTGGCGCGGTCGGTCAGCCAGGCGGCCCATGTCTGAAATCTTCCTGCAGCTTTCGGCCGAGGACCGCGCTGAAGCCCTCGCGGCGGCGGCGTCGGACTCCGGCCGGCCCGCCCATCTGCTCGAGAAGGACGTCTGGGTCGTCTGGGCCCTGAACGCGCTGTTCGAGTCGCCCTTGGGCGAAGGCCTGGTCTTCAAGGGCGGGACATCCCTGTCCAAGGCCTACGACGTCATCCAGCGGTTCTCGGAAGACATCGATCTGACCTGGGACATCCGTCGCCTGCTTCCCGATCTGGCCGATGCGCCTGAAGACCCCGTGCCGCAGACTCGCGCCGAGGAGCGGCGCTGGTCCCGGGACGTTCAGCGGCTGTTGCCGCTCTGGGTAGAGGGCGAGGTGCGGCCGCTTCTGGAGGCCCGGATCGCCGCAGACGGCGTCGGCGCCACGGTGCGGATCGAAGGCGCCAAGGCCTTCGTCGACTATGCGCCGACCAGCACTGGCACCGGCTATGTCTCGCCCAGCGTGATGCTCGAGTTCGGCGCGCGGGCGACCGGCGAGCCGAGCGCGCCGCGACCCGTGGTCTGCGATGCGGCGGCCCATCTGCAAGGCGTCGTCTTCCCGACCGCCACGCCGCGGGTGATGGCGGCCGAGCGGACGTTCTGGGAGAAGGCCACCGCCGCCCACGTCTATTGCGCGCAGGGACGACTCCGGGGCGATCGCTTCTCTCGCCACTGGCACGATCTGTCCCGACTGGACGCGGCCGGCTTCGCCGAGACCGCGATCGCGGATCGGGCGGTCGCCGAGGCGGTCGCGCGCCACAAGGCGATGTTCTTCCGCGAGACCGCCGACGGCGCGGAGATCGACTATGGACAGGCGGTCACGGGCGGGCTGCGTCTGAAGCCTGAAGGCGCCTCGCTGGAGGCCCTCGGGGATGACTACCGCCGGATGGTCGAGGACGGCCTGCTGGAGGCGGACGCCGAGCCATTCGAGAAGCTCATGGAGACGTGTGCGGCGCTCGCGGACCGCGCCAACGCCGCGGCGACGGGTTGACCCCGCGCTACGCCCCGATCGAGCAGGAAGCGATCCTGCTCAAGGCGGTCTGGGACATGATCGACGACATGGTCAATCTGGAGATCTTCGAGTACCCGATGACCTCCCGCCCGACCAATTTGGTGTTCAAGTCGGGAACCCACAAACGGGTCTTCGCCATCCTGCTGGCGGATTTCCTGGCCCAGCCCCGGCCGTCTGCGCTGCCCTTCGCCTTCGCCCCGTCGACCGCAGGCGCGCGCGAAACTGATCGAACCTATCTGTTCTATCTGGACGCCATCGGCCGTCAGCCGACGCTGGGCGCCGACGCCTCCGGTCTGGCGGCTTCCGCCTCGGCCTTCGCGGACTGGCTGAACGCGGAGTGCGTCTGTCCCAAGGTCTGGCTTCCCGGACTCGACCTGTCGGTGGACCTGCGCGTCTCCCGCATCTGGCTGCTCAAGGTCGTCGGCGACGCCAACAAGCACAACTTCTCCCGGCTCGATGCCCGGGTGAAGCAGATCAGGGCGATGCTCGCGCGGCACGGCCATGAGGTCGATGAGGGGATGGTCTATCGGTCGGTGCCGGACTTCCAGCAGTGGTTCTACACCGACGTCTTCTCCTATCACGCCAGCACCATCGGCGAGTTCCTGGACCAGATCCGCCGGGCCCTGTTCGCCTACCTCTCGCCGGAGTTCGCCCGGGCCTGGCGACGTGGCGACCGGTTCGAGGGCGATTACAGCTTCGATATTCCGGCGGACATCCGCGATCCGCTGGCGCTGGGCATGTATTGGGACCTGATGAACCGGATGAGGGACGGCGTCGGATTCCCGGCCTTCACCGTGTCGCCGTATCTGAAGAACACTTTCTAGGCGCGACCGCTAGCGCCGCCGCTCGCGGTCGCGCGTCGTGTCCCGTTCCGTCGGACGCGCGCGGCCGGCGCGCGCCCAGGCGGCCTCCAGCAGCTTGGTCTGGATGGCGGGATCGGGGATGAGACGGGCCACCACCACGGCCGCGCGGGCGAGCCGCTCGGCGAGCGGATCCTGGAGGGCCTTCTGGGAGGAAGCCCGGTCGATTCCGGCCGCCTGGCGATCGCGGTCCCTGGGCCGATGGCCGTGGACCTCCAGACCCAGGCTCTGGGCCTGGATCCAGACCTCGCGCCGGAAGGCGGGGTCGCCAGAGACCTGTATCCGCTCCCAGCCGCGGTGCCGCGCGATCTTGAGCATGTCGATGACGGCGTCGGGATAGGCCTGGGTCGAGGTGAGCGATCCACCCCGGTCGCGGAACATCGGCGCGGGCGCACGATGATCCCGGAAGAACCGCTCCGCCCGGCCCCTGAGATCGCGCTCGACCAGATAGCGGTCGAGCACCGCGTCCGGCACGTCGCCCTTGGCGGTGGAGCGGGCGGGTGCGCCGGGCGCGGGCCGCAGGCGGTTGACCGCCGGAGCGGGCTCTGACGGGGTCATGGCTCGCGCTCCGGCGGGGTGGCGTCGACGACGCGGTCGAGCCAGGCCGCCACATCGGTTTCATCCGCGTCGGGCGGGGGCGGAGGAAGGCCTTCGGCGGCGAAGGCGCGGGCGATGACGTCGAAATCCATGGGATCCTCCTCGAGAGCGGGCGGGACGACCGGCGCTTCGACCGTCGGCCCGGGCGTGGGAGCGGGACGCAGACGGCGCTGGAAAATCCGGTCGCGCCAGTAGGCGATCTTGCGGCCGCGAACAGGCGGAAGACCGGCCTTCAGGACGATCAGGGCGGTCTGCGGAAGCTGCATGAGCTCCTGGGGCAGCATCAGCGCCCGGCGCTGGTCGGACACGGTCGTACTGCGTCGGCCGCGCGCGAGGCCGGCCGGCCGGCTGCGGCTTCGCCCGTCCGTCGTATAATAGCCCAGCCGTTCGCTGAGCTCCCGGGCGATCCTCAGTTCCTTGGGCGCGAAGACGATCTCGATGCCGCAATTGGTCATCACGTCCTCTGCCAGATCGGGTCCGTAGAGCGCCCGGAGCTGGGAGGGACTCTGAAGCACGGCCAGCAGACGCAGTCCGTAGCCCGCCACCCAGGCGAATGCGTGGGCCAGCACCGGCGCCGGGCCGAGGCGAGCGAATTCGTCGAGCAGGACGAGGGTCGGACGGTCGGCGGGGGCGGGAAGGCTGCGGCTGTTGAGATCGACCAGCTGCTGAAAAAGCAGCGCATAGAGCGGCTGGATCCTCAGCATGTTGTCCGGCGTGGCGCCCAGATAGAGGGAGAGATCGCCGCGGCGCAGGTCGCGCAGGTCGAAATCCGAGACCGAGGTGGCGGCGTCGATCCGGGGGTTGAGCCACAGCCCCATGCGAGTGGTGATCGACTGACGCACGGAGGCGAAGGTGTTCTCGCTGGAGCTGGTGAAGTCCGTCAGGGCGGCGACGACGGGCCCCGGAAGAGGGCGTCCCTCCCGCGCGCGCGCCGCGACGATGCGGGGCAGCCGAGCACGGGCGTTGCCGGCGGTCAGCTGGCGGAAGATCTCGCCGAGGGTGAAGGGGCGATCGGGCGTGGCGGCGACATAGCCGCCCACGCCGATGAAGCCAGTGCGCGACGCCTCGGCCCAGAAGGGATCGGCCCTGTCATGGACTGGAAACAGCATCGCCGCCATGCGCTGAAGCTCGTCCAGCACCTGGATCGGATCGGCGCGGTCGATGTGGGCCAGGGGGTTGAACCGCGCGGTTCGGCCGTCCGACGCCAGGGGATCGAACAGATGGACCGTCTGGCCGGCCTCGGCGCGGTAGCCGGCGGTGGCGACATAGTTCTCGCGCTTGATGTCCAGCACCACGACCGAGTCCGGCCAAGCAAGCAGGTTCGGGATGACCACGCCGACGCCCTTGCCGGTGCGCGTCGGGGCGTAGAGCATCACATGCTCGGGGCCGTCGGCGATCAGGAAGGCGCCGTCGGCCCGCCCCAGGACCACGCCGCGGCGCGACCTCAGACCGGCGTGGCGCTGTTCGGCCGCCGACGCCCATCGGGCGGCGCCGTGCAGCGGGCGTCTCTGGTGGAGCAGCACGGCGACGATCAGGATCCCGCCGACCAGACCCGCGCATGACAGGCCCACGGCCAGCCAGCGCCGCAACTCGGGATCGTGACGGTAGTACCAGAGCCAGCCGGGGACGCGCGTCGGGTCGATATCGCCGGAGAACCGACCCAGGCCGATGAGGGCGATGGTCACGGTGAGAACGCCCAGGACTGCGGCGGCGGCGAGGCCCGCGGTGGCGATCAGCGCCCCCCTAGTCGCCGGGCTGGCGCTTGCGAAGCGGGTCATGCCAGATCTCCGTCACACGGAACCGGCCGTCGACCTTCTTCATCTGGACGACGACATCGACGAGCAGGTGCAACAGGGCGCGGATGTCCTCGCGCGGCAGATCGCGCCCGCCTTCGGATTCCCGCACCAGCAAGGTCAGTTGCTCGAAGGCGAGGGCGGCCGAATCCGCGTGCACGGTGGTGATCGAACCGGGATGCCCCGAGTTGACGTTGCGCAGGTAGAAGAAGGCCGTGCCGTCGCGAAGCTCCTGCAGCAGGATGCGGTCCGGCCGCATGCGCAGGGCGCTTTCCAGAAGCTGTTTGGGGCCGATCCGAGCCAGACCCTGGCCGTCCTTGGAATAGACCAGATGGACGACGTTGCGGTGGGGCGTCACGAACTCGCGGGTGTCCTCGATCGTCAGCAGACGCTCGTGATCGGGGATGAGGGCGATCAGACCCTTGGCCAGGGTGGTCTTGCCCGAGCCGGTGGCGCCCGAGATCAGGATGTTGCGGCGGGCGGTGACCGCCAGGGTGAGGAAGCCCGGCCAGTCGCCGGTCTGGCGCAGGCGCATCAGCTCCGCGTCGACGGGATCGGCGGTCTCGGCGCGGGCGTTGGCGACCTGGTCGAACAGGCCGGCGGCCGCGAACTCGGCCAGGCCGAGGCGTCGCCGCGACGGCTTTCTCAGGGTCAGGGACAGGCCGCCGTCGGCGACCGCCGGCGGCAGCACGATCTGGCAACGGATGTCGCCGGGCAGGGTGGTCGAGCAGATCGGCTGTTCGGGGCTGACGTCCTGTCGGGTGTAGGCGGCGGCCGCGACCGCGAGGGTGCGCAGCCAGGCCTCGGTCAAGTCCGGCGCCTCGGCCCAGCGCCAGACGCCGTCGGCCTCGACCCCGACCTCGCCGGGGCGGTTGACGACGACCTCCGTCACCGTCTCCGGTTCCAGAAAGGGGCGCAGCGGCGCGAGGTAGTGATCGAGGACGGAGGTGTCGTCCATCACCGCGACCGCAGCTGATAGACGCCGGAGAAATCCAGATCCTGGGCGACGAAGATCGACACCTCCGCGCCCTGGCCCTTGCGCAGCGTCGGCGGGATATCAACCGAGCCCTGGAGGGCGACCCCGGCCGCGTCGGACGGGAGGCGAGCGGTCGCGCCGCCGTCGTCGCGGCCCACGGCGGCGTAGACGCCGTCATCGACGATCGACAGCAGCAGGGCGCCCCCGAACCGGTCCCAGAAGCGGGTGTCGATCACGCCGTCGAAGCCGGATCGGCCGAGCGCGTCGGCGGCCGGCGAGGCGAGGGCGACGGCGACCCCGGTCGGCGTCACCGCGCGGGTCCAGAGGACGAATAGACGGCGACGGCCTTGCTGGAGGCCGCCGCGATACTCGCCGAGAACCCGGGTGCCCCGCTCCATGAGCACCACGGCGCCGTTGTCGGACCAGGCGTCGCGGGACAGGACGCAGGTCACATAGCCCGGGGTGGTGCTGTCCATGGCGGTCTGCAGCACGCAGGGGACGCTGGTCCCGGCGGTGATCAGCAGGTTGCGGTCGGGCAGGCGCCCCGCGCGGGCCTGACCGACCGGGGTGACCTGCCTGAGTTGGTCCAGGGAGGTCTGCGGTCCCGCAGGCGCGCCGGGCCCCGGGGCCTGCGGAGGAATGGCCGAGCCGCCGCCCGCCCGGCTGTAGGCCAGCACCGGCGCCCGCCGCGCGCCTTCGGCCAGAGCGCGTCGTTCCTCCGCAGGCGACGGACCGGAACGAGGCGCGCCTTGAGGTCCGGCCTCGATCGGCGGAACAGAGGGCCCGTCGTCGAGCACGGGGGCCTCGGGATCGACGACTGGCTCGCTGAGCAGGGGCGCCGGGCCGCGTCGCGCGGGCTCGAACGGCGCGGTCTGCCGCGGCGGGTCATCACGCGTCGTCGGGCCTTCGGCGTCGCGGTCGCCGCGATCCCAGCTCGCGACCAGGAAGACGCCGCAGCCGGCGGCGAGCGCGGCGAGGGTGATCATCTTGCCGCGCGGTCCGCCAAACCGTCCGGCGATCGGGGAGACGCCGCGGTCCGCCGCCGTCGAGGCCGGGGACGGACTCTCGTCCGGAGGCGGCGCCGCGACCCCGGTCATGACGGATCTCCGACGGGAGCCCGATCGACGACAGGCGAGGCCGTGCCCGTGCCCAAGCCCCTGCCGCGCGGATCGAAGGCGTCGTTGAACAGGCAGAGGACCGATGACCCGCGTCTCAGCCGCAGGCCGCGCGCGACTCCGTGGACGACCACGAACTCACCGCGTACGTCGTAGGGGATGAGCCGCTCCGAGCCGTCCTCGGCGACCTCGAACAGGGCCGGCAAGGCCTGAACCCCCGGAAAGCGCAGGACGGTGAAGCGGCCGTTGTCGCTGACCTCGCTCGGCTGCAGGGCCGCATCGCCCTGGGCGGACCAGGCCAGATTGCGCGGCCCTTCGAGAACGCCGCGGTCCAGCTCCAGGCCGATCAGGCGCTGTTCGACGGCCGCGGCCTGAACGGCCAGGGCGCGGGCGGCCTGGGCCTGATCGTCGGCCGGATAGCGGAAGCGCACCTGATAGGCGAGGGCGGCGCGGTCGCCAGGGTCGCGCGCGACCAGTTCGAAGGCGTAGTGGCGGATGACGCCGGCCCGCTCGGTGACCACCAGCAGATTGGTCGCCTGATGGCGCTCGCGCGGCTTCAGGAACAGCACCGACCCTTCGGCGGCCACCTCCCAGGCGACGCTGTCGCCGATCGCGGCGTGGCGGATGATCTCCTCGGGCGAGAAGACGATCTGGGTCGCCGTCCGGAAGGCGCCGGCGATGCGGTAGACCACCGCCGGATCGTAGACGATCTCCCGGATCCGGGGATCGGGGGGTGTTTGCGCCATCGCCGGAGCGGCGAGGACGATTCCGGCGATCAGCGCCAGGGCGGACAGGGGGCGTGTCATCGGATGACCTCCGGATCGGCGCGGTAGGAGGTCACCTGGAAGCCAAGAGGGTTCCTCAGCCGGTCCGGCTCCGACATCGGCGCGCGCGTGTAGGTGAAGGCGATGGTGGCGATCCAGTCGCTCTCGACGGTCTGTTGGGCCTGGCGGACCGTGCGTCGGAAGCGGACATTGGCGACGCCGGCGTTGATGAAGCCGATGGCGCGGATCGCCACGATGGCCTCGCCGTCCGGACCGTACAGATTCTGCGGGCTGGCCGGGTTGGAGCCCCGGAACAGATCGGCCCAACGGCGTTGCTCGCCGGGCGCGGACAGGATGGACACCAGCCGGAAGGCGTCCTCCGCCGCCGGGTCGAGATAGCCCTCCCGCTGGCGGACATATTGTCCGAGAAAGTATTTGCTGACCGCTTCCTCGTAACGGACGGGCCCGCCCTCGGCGGAAAGGCCGCGCATGACATCGACCGCGCCGGTGGCCTGGTCGACCCGGATCACGAAGGGTTCGGTCGACTTGAGCGGCGTCAGCAGGGCGACGGCTCCGGTCGAGATCACGGCCAGACCCGTGGCGAGCGCCGCGGCGGACCAGGCCAGGCGGCGTGATCGGAGCGCCGAGGCCAGGCGGTCCTGGTCCCAGCGCCGCGCCTCGACGAAATAGCGCTTCAGCTCGGAGGAGGGGACGCCGCTCATGCGCAGCCTCCCGTGTCCGGTGAGGCGACGGATTCGGCGGGAGGCTCGGACGCGGGCGTCAGCACCGATCCGTAGGGGTTGGCCGGTCGCCGGGCGGAGCCGTCGCAGGTCGGCAGCGCGGGATCGCCGCGGTGGGCGCAGGCTCCCAGCACCAACAGGCTAGCGAGCAGAAGTGAGCGGTAGGTCATGTCAGGCGCCTCTCGGTCGGATGGAGCCGCCGCTCCTCGGGGGCTGGCGGCTGGATTCCTGCGGCCCCTGGGCGCGGCCCGAGCCGCGTCCGCCCAGGGCGGCGGCGTTGGCGAAGTCGGCCAGGCCGGCGCTAGCGCCGCCGGCGATCCCGGCGGCGATGGCGGGGGTCTGCAGGAAGAAGATCGCGCCCAGCAGGCACAGGGCGATGAAGATCAGGCCGCCAATCATCGGATCGGCGCCCTGGATCGCGCCCCATTGATCTCGCACCAGCGACAGCACGAGCTGGAAGATGACGATGATCAGGGCGAACAGGACGAGATAGTTCACCGCCTGGCTGAGCCAGCCGAAGAAGAAGCGCCGGGTCGCGTCGAAGAGGGCGCAGGCGATGAAGATTGGGCCGAGGGTGACGAGCAGGGCGAGGGCCAACTTGGCCACCAGCACAACGCCGAAGCCGAGGGCCGCGGCCAAGGCGCCGACTAGGAAGACCGCCGCCGACACCACATAAGGGCCGGGGTTGAAGGCCGACGCGTCGCGCGAGATGTCCTCGCCCAACCAGGCGGCATAGGCGAAGAACTGGTCGAAGGCCGCGCCGACGCTGGGCGTATCCGCTCCGCTGACCGCGCGGGTCAGGGCGTTGGGCAGTCCGGTGAACAACGGCTCGGTGACGAAGGTGGAATAGGCCGCCGTCGTCGCCAGCAGATAGAGGAAGGCCAGCTTCAGCGAGCGGACCGCGAAGTCCATCACCGGTTCGCTGATCGCGCCGCGCAGGATGGCGACGCCGTAGAGCACGACATAGAGGACCAAGGCGATCCGCAGCGGACCTTCGACCTCGGCGATGACCGAGGACAGGCGGTCGCCGAGAAAGACGTTCAACCGCTCGTCGATGAAGTCGTAGCTGGGCTCGAAGACGCGGAAGCTCATGGCCGGTCCTCAGAACGCCTGCTCATAGGCGCGCATCCGGGCGTCACGCCGGGCCTCGGCCAGGCCGCGGCGCGCCGCCTCGCACTCCGTTTGCGTCCGGCCGGCGTCGCAGGCGGCCACGACCCGGGCCGCCGCGTCAGGGTCGGCCGCGAATTCCCCGGCCGTTCGGTCCGGCGCGCCGCAGCCGGCGAGCGCGAAGGCGGCGAGCAGGGCGATCCGCGTCACTGGAAGGCCCTCTCGTAGACGCTCATGCGCGCCGTGCGGGCGGCTTCGGCCCGTTCCCGGGCGCGTTGCTCCTCCAGCCGGGCCTCGGCCGCCTGGGTCAGGGCCAGACCTTGCAGCCGCACCTGTTCGTTCTGGATCAGAGCCTGTTCCGCCGCGAGCCGCGCCTCCAGATCCATCACCGCCCGGGCATTGGGCGCGGTGTCGAGGGCCGAGCGCAGCGTCTCCAGACCCTCAAGCCGCCGGTCGGCGGCTCCGGCCACCGCCTCGCCCACGGCGAGATCGCGCGCCGTGCGGGCGCCGGCGCGTTCGAGGCTGTCCCGGTAATAGGCGTCGGCCGAGCTCAGATCGCCCGTCGGCGGCGTGTACAGCCGGGTGTCGCGACGGATGGCGTTGGCGCGGTCAGCCAGGTCGCCGAGCGCGCCGAGGTCGCCGTTCGCCGCCGCCCGCATCGACCGCATATCGGGCAGGGGATTGCGCACGGTCGGCAGGCCGAGCTCGCCGGCCAGGGCGTTGACGTCGGACAGGTTGTTGAGACTGTCGAACAGCCGCTGGCCCTGTTCGACCTGGGTCTGCAGCGCTTTCAACTGATCCAGGGTGGTGCGTGCCTCCTCGATCATCTGGGCGAGGGCCCTCGGGTCGTGGACGATCTGCTGGGCCCGGGCGGCCGGAGCGCCAGCGACAACGAGGGCGGCGACGGCCGCGGCGGACAGGATTCGGGCTCTCACAGGAACCTCCTCTGGTTATGGAAGGGGGCGCGCCATTGCGCGTAGTCGTCGCCCGCCTCGGCGCGCAGACGGTCGAGCAAGGCGACGGTCTCGGTCCGGCCGGACAGGATGGCCAAGGCGTCGTCCATGCCGCGCAGGTCGAGTTCGACCACCACGCTGTCGTGACCCTGTTTGACCAGGAAGCGGTGCGACTCCGGGGTCAGCACCTCGCGGACGAGCCGGAACTCCTCCTGGGTCAGGCCGAAACCGTCGACGTAGTCCCGGGCCTGGCCGTGGGCGTTGGGCAGGAAGATCTTGGTCGCGCACTGCTCGAGGATGGCGTGGGCGATGGGCGAGCGGAGCGCGTCGGCCGGCGACTGGGTGCCGAACACCATCAGGGCGTTCTGCTTGCGCCAGGTCTTGAGACCGTCCCGGGCGAGCTCGGTGAAGGCCGGATCGTCCAGCACCTTCCAGAACTCGTCGATGTCGAGCACGAGGCGTCGGCCATCGACGCGCTCGGCGATGCGATGAAACAGATACAACATCGCGGGCGTGCGAACCTCGTCATGGTCTAGCATCTGGGTGATGTCGAAGCCGGCGAACCGCGCCTCCAGGCTCAGGGCGTCCTCCTCATTGTCGAGTACCCAGCCCAGCGGACCGCTGCGCTGCCAACGCTCCAGGCGCGCGCCCACGCCCCCGGCGTCGCCCTGGCCGAGCAGGCTGCGCAGGGCGGCGATGGATCGACGCTCGCGAGGCAGGGCCTCCAGCGCCGCGACGCCCTGATCGATGGCGCGCGCCTCCGGAACCGTCAGGGTTTCGTGGGGGCGGTCGACCAGGGCGCGGACGAGGCGAACCAGGAAGGCGCGGTTCGCCGGCGTCGGGTCGAGCGCCTTGAATGGGGCGAAGCCCGTCGGCTCGCCGTTGCGCAGGGCGAGATAGGTCCCGCCGCAGGCGCGCACGAAGATCTCGGCCCCCCGGTCCTTGTCGATGAACAGCTGCTGGGCGCCGAAGCGTTCGAGCTGGGCCAGCATGAAGTTCTGGACGACCGTCTTGCCCGATCCGGACGGCCCGCAGATGAAGGTGTGGCCCAGATCGCCGACGTGGAAGTTGAACCAGAACGGCGAGCCGGCCGTGGTGCGCAGCACCGCGACCGCCTCGCCCCAGTGGGCGCCGCGCGCCTTGCCGACCGGATGGGCGTGGAACGGCGCCAGGGCCGCGAAATTGCGCGAGGTGATGGCGGCCGGCCGGGTGCGGCGGGCGAAGGCGCCGGGGAACTGGGACCAGAAGGCCGCCTCCAGTCCGAGATCCTCCCGGGCCACGACCAGACCGGAATCGGCGAGAATGGCGCGCGCCTTGGATAAATGGTCCGCCAGCGCCCCCGGCGTATCGCCGTGCACGAGGATCGAAGCCTGGTGCTCGCCCATCACGAAGCGGTTGCTGACCAGGTCGTCGAGCGCGTCCGACAGGCCGGTGATCTGAGAGGCCGCGCGGTCGCGCGCGGAGACCATCTGGTTCTGCTTGCGCTCCATCACCGTCCGCGCGGCGGCCTTGGACAGGAACGCGAAGGACTGGCTCGCCACGAAGCCGAAGCGGACGCTCAGCAGATCGTCCCACAGCCCCGGCCGGGTCGTCGCCGGATATTCCTTCACCGCCAGGACGCCGGCGTAGCGAGCGTCGGCGACGTCCCGCAGCTCTAGGGTCTCGCGACCGAAGATGACGCGCACCGTATGAACGGCCGCGCCGAGGTGGCCGAAGACGATCGGAACCGCCGAGCGCCGACCTGTCAGAACCAGTCGCATCACCTCCATCGACTCGGAGAACCAGAGACCGTCACGTTCATACAGGCCGAGCCGGCGCGGCGCGTAGCGGTCGAGATACTGGATCAGGTCCCGGCCCGCTTCCTCGATCCGCTGGAGGTGGGCGGTCTCGACCTCGGCGTCCGCCCGCCGCGCCGCCTTCAGGCGACGCGCCAGGGCCGCGGCGCGATCGCCCGCCTCGCGGCCGGGGTGGAGGACGAGGGTGACGAAGAGCTCATTGATCCAGAGCCGACGCTCCGCGACCCGATCGTCGTAGAGCGCGCCCAGTTCGCCGGCGAAGTCCGAGCGGAAGCCGGCGGACCGCTCGAGTTCGGCCGGGCGGCGCACCACATGGTGCCAGATCGCCAGGCGATCGTCGGCCAGATTGCGCCAGGCCTGGTTCAGCTTGATATGCCAGTCGTTCAGATCGCGCGCATCCGCGGTCTCGAAACTGGCCCCGTCGATCTGGAAAACCATCATCAGGGCGCCGTTGTCGAGCGCCACCACGGCGTCGGAGACGTGGCGCGCGTAGGGCAGATGACGCCTTGCGTCGGCCTCGCGCCGCAGGCGCATCGCGCTGACGCCGCCCTCAGCCACGGGCCAGCTCCGTCGGACGGTAGCGCCGGATGAGAGGCAACGGTGTCGCCGAACTGCCGCCCCAGAGGGCGGCGTTGCGCGACCGGCCCTTGGTGTCGACATAGACGAACAGCAGCCGGAAGGCGTTGTGATCCGCCCGACAGATCGCCCGGAACACCAGGTGCAGGGCCGGCGCGACGAGGAGATAGAGCAGGCTGCCGCCGACCAGGAAGACGACGCCCGAAAGGATGACATTCACGCCCATGGCCTCCATGGGGACGCCCAGGATCATGGCCGGTCGGGTGCAGGCCAGGAACAAAGGGTCTTCGGTCAGGCGCTCTTCAGCCATGCGGGCCTCCGGCGGACAGGCGCGACAGGGCCAGGCCGATGGCGACGCCGGAGGCGAGGCCGGCGAAGATCTGGGCGAAGCGCTTGGGCGAGATCAGCTTCAGGCCGAGCATCAGGACCAGCGCCAGGAGCACCGAGGCCGATCCGATCACGACCCAGGAGAGGGCGTCGTCCATCAGGCGCCGCCCGTGATCAGATTGACGATCTCGGCCGCGCCGAAGACGACCACGATGCCGAGCACCACGATCGCCGCGCGCCGCAGGTCGAACAGGCCGAACATCCAGAGAATGCCGACGACCACGACCGCCAGGACGGCGAGCAGCCGCGCGGTGTTGCCGGTCAGCATGTCGACGACGTTCTGAAGCAGGCCTTCGACGTTGGCGGAGGCGAAGGCCGGCTGGACCAGAATCAGGCTGGTCGCCAGGGCGATGGCGCCGACGGCGCCGAACCGGCGAGAGGAGATGGAGGCGGTCATTCAGAACTCCCGGTCTGGGTGGCGGTGAAGGTCAGGACCAGGCTGGTCCGGGCGCGCGCGAAGACGTCCCAGTCCGCCGCTGGCGCGGTCTGGACCGGGTCGGGCAGCGGCGCGGTCGCAAGGGGCTGGACGGGGCGCAAGGCCTGAACGCCGAGGCGGACGGCGGCCGCCTCGACCCGGGCGACATAGCCGTTGCGGAAGCCGCGCTCGGGATGACAGGTGTTGTAGCGGGAGAGGGCGATCCTCAACGTCGTCTGCGGATCGACGCCCTCGGCCGGCCGATAGCCCGCGCGAAGCACCTGACCGGCGGCGGCGAGGTTTCGGCAGGGATCGAAGGCCGCCTCGACCGACAGGCCGAGCCAGTCGAGGTTGTCGCTGTTGATCTGGGCGACGCCGAGATCGAGGTTCGCGCCTCGGGCCAGAAGGTCGCGCGCCACGCGCGCCGCCTCGGCGGCGTCGCGTGGCGTCCGCGCCGGCCGGGGGCCGCGGTTGACCCCGATGGCGTTCGGATTGAAGCGGCTTTCCGCATAGGCGACGGCCGCCAGGGTTTCGGGGGCCACATGCGGGGCGCAGGCTTGGGACAGGCTGAGGATGAGGGCGAGGTCCAGCAAGGGAGGCTCCATCGTGAGCCCCGAGCAAAGCCGATGAGTCCCGGCCGCCGCGACCCGCGACCCTCCCGCCGGGCGTTTACGGTAGGAAGGTCCGGGGTTCAGGCGGCCGCTGGGCGGCCGCGAGCCGCGCCACGGCCTGGACGCGCGTCCGCACCCCGAGCGCACGGCAAGCGCCCATCAGATGTTCATCGACCGTGCGGGCGGACAGGCCGACCCTTTCGCCGATCGCCGCCGATGTCAGACCCTCGGCGGCCAGGGCAAGGCACTGCTTCTGCCGATCGGAAAGCCGGTCGAGCGTGGAGGAATCTGAAAGAGGGTCGGCGGGTAGCGGGCGCATCCGGTCATGAGGCGCCGAATGGAACCCTTGGACCAGTCCGTAAGCCCGCCACCCGGGATCTACGGTGCGCCCTTGTCCGAGCCGCCGTCGTCTCCGGTGGGGGAAACGAGCCGATGTCGCCGTTCCTCAAGCCAGGCGTCCGCCGCGCTCTCCCGGCGGACGGACTGCGCGGCCAGCTCGCGCAGGGCCTTGGTGAAGGTGTTGATGATGGTCAGGGACTCCAGCTCCGCGATCGCGTCGCCCGCCTCCTCGTCGAACTCCTGCAGCACGACCGCGAGAATGGTGGCGAGCTTATTGTCGGCGCACCGCAAGGCGAAGGCGGGCGACCCGAGCGCCAGCGCCGCGAGGATCGCGTGGGGATCGCTGTCCGTGACCTCGGCGAAACGATGGACGCGCTCGATGTTGATGCGTCCGCCGCCGGACTCGAAATGCTCGTAGGAGCGCAGCGCCATGTTCATGGACTTGGCGACATCCGCCGCCCGCAGCCGACGATGGGTGCGGATCAGCCGAAGGGCGGTGGACAGGGTCTCGCTCTGGGACTGACGGTCGGCGCTCTCCATGACGTCGCTCTAACTCCGTTTCCGAGCGCCGCGACTCGCGCGCACCGCACCCCTACTGGTTGAAAAATGAAGCAACCGTGCATCAAATGAAAGGTGGGAAACAAACGGGTCTATAAACCTTGTGTATTTGCGCAAAATATCTGCGGGTCGCACGCGAAATCTTTGCGGAAGTCGCCGATTACATGGTCGCATTCTCATCGCAACCCGAACTCGGCGTGGGTCGCGGCTTGAGCGCCCTCGCTGGGGGTTGGTCGTGATGCGATCGCGAGACCCCTATAACGACGCCCTGACCGCCTTGGCGGCGTTCGCCGGATCAGGCCGCTTCGGCTGGGGAGAGCCGTTGGTCGCCACCGCCTTGGCCGCCGAACTGGAGCTGTCCCAGACGCCCGTGCGCGAGGCCCTGGCCCGGCTCGCCGGCGAAGGTCTGATCGAACATCGCCCCGGGCGTGGCTACTACGCCCCCAGTCCCAGCGCCGACGACATCGTTGATCTCTACGAAATCCACCGGCGGCTGGTGCATTTGGCGATCGACCTTCTTGACGCCGCCGGAACGACTGTGGCGCTCCAGAGCGTCGGCGAGAGGAGCGAGGAGCGCTTCTACGCCGCCCTGGTCCGGTCGCCGGGGCGGGCGGTCTTGGCGCAAACCCATTGGCGCCTGACGCTGCGGCTTCGACCCATTCGGATCGTCTCGGCCGAATTGGCGCCGCCGGACCTGGCCTGGATCGTCGGTGTCGAACGCCACGTCGCGGACGGCGCGCTCGTCGCGTTGCGGCGCGAGGTCGATCTGCATCATCGAGAGAGATCGGCGCTCGCCACCGCCGTCGTGGCAGTCATGCGACAATCTGTCGAAAGTATAGGACAGATATAGTTTGAATATAGAGCCTCGCGGGCGCTGGCTTAGGGTGCGGGGCGTTTGGCCCCGTTCAAGGAGGCTACGACATGAAGACCAATCCCCTTCCGGGCCTGATCGGGCTCGGCTGCGCCAGCGCACTGACCCGCGCCGGCGGCGGCGTCGAAAAGATGGAGCTGATCCCGCTCTATTTCTACGACGACGCGTCCACGACCCAGATCGTCGGGCTCGGTTCCGCGGTGGAGCAGACCCGCGCCGACGGCCCGGGGCACAATCGGGAACTCAACCCGATCTACACCTACGTCGATCCCTCGGTCGCCCGCATCGGCGGGGCCGCGGAGCAGACGCGGGCGGACCAGCCCAGCGGCAATCGCGAGCTGATCCCGGTCGAGCGTTGGACCGCCTGAGCGCGACGGCTCCGACGGGGGGCGACGGCGGCGACGCCGCCGCCCCTGCCGTGCGCCTGTATTTCGCGCCGGACGTTCACCACGCCTGCGTCGGTGGTGACGCCGTCCTGCTCGACGTGCGCGGCGACGGTTATCATTGCCTGCCGGACGGCGCCGCCCTGTGCCGGCGGCTCGCGGGAGGCGGTCTCGTCCGGATGAACGGCCCCGTCTCGGCCCTGATCGCGGCGGGGTTGATCGGAGCGGAGCCTTCGCCGAAGCCCCGGGTTCCGCCGGCTCGCCCGGTGCGTTCCGTGATCCACGCCGGAGGGCGTCTGGACCTGATGCGGGACCTGATCCCGGGGCTCTGCGCGATGCACGAGGTGCGGGCCGCCCGGCGCGGGGCCGGCCTGTCGCCTTATGTCAGTCTGGGCGGCGCCGAGCCTCGTGACGACCCTATGGCCGCGATCGAGGCCGGTCGGCGGTTCTGGACCCTGATGGCCTATTTGCCGATCGAGGGGGAATGCCTCGTCCGGTCGGCGCTGCTGGTCCGTTTTCTCCGGCGTCAGGGGCTTCGGGCCGACTGGGTGTTCGGCGTGCGCCTGTGTCCGTTCACCGCCCATTGCTGGGTGCAGGTCGGCGAGGTCTGTCTCAACGATGATGTGGAGCGGCTCGTGGCCTACACGCCGATCATGGTGCGATGAGCGGCGACGCCGGCTATCTCCTCGTCGCCGACGCCGCGGACGCCCGCGATCCCGCCGTCGAGGCGGCCCTGGCGGCGCTACTGCGGAGCGGCTGGACCCTGCGGCTCGACGGCTTCGGTCTGAGGATTCTGACCGGACCGCAATTCCCATGGCCCGTCGCGCAGGTTCATCGCGCCCATGCCCTGATCGGGGAATGGCGCGGGGAGGGCGCGCATCCTTCCGCGATCGCAGGCCGCTTCCCCGAAGGACGCCCGCTCGGCGCGGGCCTCATGAGCGAAGGCTGGGGCGCCTATCTGATGGTCTGGCGAGATCGCGACGGCCACCTAAACCTGGTGCGGGATCCGACCGGAGCGGTGGATGTGGTGTGGTGGCGGCGAGGTCCCGTCACCTTGGTGACCGACTGTCCTCCGCCGGCGCTCGACGCCGTCTTGCCGGACACGCTCGCGATCGACTGGCCACAACTGGGCGCCCTTCTGGCGACGCCTTCGCTTCTGACCGACGGATTGCCCCTCCAAGGTTTGACGCCGGTCGGCGCCGGTTGCTGGAGCCGGCCGGACCAAGACCTTCCCGACGAACCCCTGTGGCGGCCGGCCGACTTCGTCCGTCGGGGCGCCGACGACGCCCCGGACGCTCTCGTGCGGGTCGTCGATCGCACCATCGACCGCACCATGCGCTCGCGTCGCCGGGTGGTCTCCGAACTCTCCGGGGGACTGGACTCGGCCATCGTGGCGGGAAGCCTGAGGGCGACGGGGCACGCCGAGCGCGCGGTCTTCATCAACTACTATGGCGACGACGCCGAAGGCGACGAGCGTCGTTACGCGGAGGCGGCCGCGGCGCTGAGCGGCGTTCCGCTCGAGACCGTTCGCAAGCCGGTCGAGGCGATCTCCGACGCGGACTTCACCACCCTGGCCTCCGGACTCCGTCCCGCCCTCCAAGGGGTGGACCCGGCCTATGATCGGCACGCCGCGGGCCGACTGGCGGCGCTGGGCGCCGACGGCCTGTTGACGGGACAGGGCGGCGACAGCGTCTTCTTCCAGGCCCCGGATCCCCTCGTCGCCGCCGACCGGTTCCGCCGCCAGGGCTTGCGCGCCCTCAATCCGGCCTATCTGGCGGCGGTGGGCCGCTGGACCCGCCACTCCGCCTGGACCGTCGGCCGACTGGCGGTGCGCGGCCGGACGCAGACCGGATCGGGGCCGCGTCACCGGTGGCTCGACGACGCGGCCGAGCTTACGCCCGCCAAGCGGGGGCAGCTGGAGCGGTTCGTGAACTGTCAGCTGTTCTGGACGGACTGTCTGAGGGCGCGCCAGGCCCCGCTGCTCAATCCCTTCCTCAGTCAGCCGGTCGTCGAACACTGCCTCGGCGTGCCGTCCGACCGGCTGACCCTGGGCGAACGGGACCGGGGCCTGGCCCGCCTGGCCTTCTCGGAGCGCCTGCCGCCCTTGATCGCCGAACGGCGGGACAAGGGCGATCTGAGCCACTTCTACGGCCAGGTCGTACGGGACAGCGCGCCGGCGCTCGCCGCCTTCCTCCTGGAGGGACGACTAGCGGCCCAGGGCGTCCTCGACCGGGCGACGCTCGAGGTTGATCTCGACCCGGCCCGCCTGCTCTGGCGCGAGGGCGCCAACGCCCCGTTGCTGGCCGCCGTCCTGGAGGCCTGGGCGCGCCACTGGGAGGGTCGGATCGCGCGTCGCCGGACCGAGGTAGCGCGCCAGCCAGTCGAGGATGTGGGCGTGTAGGTCGCGCAGGTTGCCGGGGCTGGCGAGCACATGGCCCTCGCCATAGTAGGTCAGCAGAGCCGCGTCCCGGTTTAGTCGGTAGAGGACGCCGAACAACTTGCCCATGCGCGGCCGCTCCAGATCGCTTTCGATCAGCAGGGCCGGCGCCCGCAGGTCCGCCGCCGAGAACAGCGGGCTCATCTCGACATAGCGGGCGGCGTCCGCCGGGAAGGCGCCGATCGCCGCCTGGCCTGTCTCCGCCCAGCCGGACAGCTGGCCGATGGGCACGCCCTCGTCGGGTGCGGAGCGGAAGAAGGGCGGCAGTTCGAAGGCGCTGATCAGGTCGGCGTAGCCGTTGGAGGCGATCACCGCCGCGACCCGGTCGCTGTGGGGCGCCGCGTTGAGCACATTGAAGGCCCCGTAGCTGTGACCGAGCAGGGCGTAGCGGTCGGCCCGGACCCGGCCAGTGGCGCCGGCCGCATCGGCGATGGCGTCGATCTGCGCGGCAAGGGCCGCGCCGGACCAGCGCCCATCCGGCGGGTTCGGCAGGCTGACATAGAGAACCGCATAGCCGCCCCCGGCGATGACCGCCGGATTGTTCTGGAGCATGGCGGAGCGGCGCGTGAGCGGTGACGGCGGACGCGACGAGACGCGGCCGGGGTAGACCTCGACGACCAGCGGCGCCTTGACCCCTTCCGGCAATCCCGGCGGCAGGAGCAGCCAGCTCTTCAGCGCCTGGCCGGCAGGACCGGTGTGCGCAACTTCGATGATTTCGCCCCAGTCGAAGGTCGCGCGATCGAGGTTGATCTCCGCCAGGGTCAGGCCGGCGTCGGCGCGATGGAGCCGGAAACGGGTGGATCCGTCGGCGGAGTCCTGACGGGCGACGACGAAGGCGCCGTCAGGACTGGAGGCGACGCGGGTTTCATCCGGTTCCAGCGGCGAGACGCAGACCGGCGCCGCGTCGATCGCGGCCTTGGCGCAGCCGTCGCTGATCAGGGTGCGGCCGGGGGTCGCCTCGCGCACATAGGCGGCGCGGAAGCCGGCGTCGCGAGCCTCGCCGAGGTCGCTGATCCGGCCGGCGACGTCCGGGCCTCCGTTCAGGGACAGAAGCCGGTCGCCGCGCTCGATACGGGTCTCGCCGTTCCAGTCGACGAGCCGATCGCCCGTCTGGGCCGGGATCGGCGCGAGACCGCCCGGCACGCGCCATTGGGCGACGCCGGCGTCATCCAGGACCCGGAGCACGGGCGTGTCGCCGAGCCAGCCGCCCAGCGCCACCGGTTCGTCCCACGGGCTTCGCTCCGTCGCCGGCTTGTCCGCGAACCTGGAGACCAAGCCGTCCAGCCCGATCGCGACATAGGCGCCGGACCGCTCGAAGCCGGCTTGGCCCACGTGGCGCGCGAAGGCGAGAAGCCGACGGCTGTCGGGGCTCCACGCCATCAGATAGGGGCCGTAATCGAGAGCGGGGTCGATCCGGGTTTCGGCGCCGGTGTCGATGTCGATCAGGCGCAGGGCGCGTCGGCGGATCGGGTCGCCGACCAGGACCGGGCGATCGGGATCGGGCTGCAGATCCTCGCGGTCCTCCAGCACGGCGATACGGGCGCCGTCCGGCGACAGGGCGAGATCGAAGATCGCACCCGCGGCGAGCGGCGTCTGCGCGCCGCTACGCACATCCAGGCGGAGGAGCGACAACGGTGGGCGATGTTCGCGGGTGTCGCGGGCCGAGCCGCTCGGAATGAAGGTGCCGCCGACGGATCGGCCGGACGCTGTCGCCGCCCAGAGCGCCGCGATACGGTCCTGGGCCTGGAAGCCGGTGCGGGCGATCTCGGGCAGCTGTCCGCCCGGCTGCACGACGACGAGCAGTTCGTCGACGGTTCGCCAGAGCGCCGTCAGCCCGAGCCGCGGGTCTTCCGGCGCGAGCGCGGTCCAACGGACCGCGCCGGTCTCGAGCGACAGGACGCCCAGCCGCCAGCTGTCCGGCGTCAGCTCGTAGACGATCAGCCGGCGACCGTCGGGCGAGAACCGTCCAGCCGTATAGCCGGCGGAATGGTCCGGGGTCTCCAGGGTGCGGACGACCTCGCCAGAGCGCGCGTCCACGATCTGGACGGCGCTGAGGAGGCGGTCGGTGTCCCTGGACAGCTTGTAGGAGGGCGCGCGGTCGTAGCGCGCCCGGCGTTCCAGCGCGATCCAGCGGCCGTCCGGACTGACGCGCGCATCGCCGAGACTCTCCTGACGCAGCAGGGCGTCGATGGTGAAAGGGCCGGAGGACTGGGCAAGCGCGGGACAAGCGAAGGCGAGCCCGGCCGCAAGGCCGAGCATCAGAACTGTGCGGTGCATCACCAGCTCCGGGTCAGCTGGAGCGAGACGTAGCGGCCGATGACGTCCGAGTTCGCCGCGTCATAGGCCACGCCTTCGGGCGCGTCGTAGAAGGGCGGATCACGGTCAAAGAGGTTCTGGATCGTCATGGCGACGGCCGTCCCGGCGAACGGACCCGTCTCCGGCGCATAGCGCACCTGAAGATCGGCCGTGGTCCAGGAGCCGATGCGACGCCCGGAGGTGTCGGCGTAGTCGGAGACATGATCCACCGCTCCGCCGAGGGTGAGCGGGCCCCTCGTCCAGCTGAGATGGGTGCGACCCCGCAGGCCCACGGGATAGTTCGGTCGATCCAGCTGGGAGACCACGGGGGAGGTGGGCGTGGCCCGGGCGTCGAAGCGCTCCAGCCAGGTCAGGCTGCTGGTCAGATCGAAGGCGTCAGGGCCGACCGCGAAGGCGTAGGCGACCGTGAGGTCGGCGCCCTGGACCTGGACGCTGGCGGTGTTGACGTAGCGGGCGTCGACGATGGCGCCGTAATCGGTGGCCGGGAACAGGTCACGCAGGTTGGTGGTCGGCAAATCGAGGATCGCCTGCATGTCGGCGCGATCCTGGGCGTTGTTGGCCGGATCGATGATCCGAACGAACGGGCTCAGGGTGGTGTCGCTCAGCGCGGTGAGGATGTTCTCCAGAGCCGGTTGGCCGATCCGGTTCTCGAAATCCGTGCGGAAGGCGTTGACGCTGATCCGGAGACCCTGAACCGAGGCGGGCTCGAAATCGCCCCCAACCGTCCAGGTGTCGGCGGTTTCGGGCTCCAGATCCGGATTGCCGCCATACAGGATCATGGTCAGGATCTGGTTGGGTCCGCGGGGCAGGATCGAGGGACTGGCCGTCGCCGCGTCATTCACCTCGCGCAGGGCCGGCGCCCGGAAGGACCGGCCGTAGTTGGCCCGCAGGCGCGCGCCCGCCATGGGTTCCCAGACCAGACCGACCTTGGGGCTCGTCGTCTGACCGACATCGCCATAGTCCTCGAACCGGGCCGCCAGCGACAGTTCGAGCCGTTCCAGTCCCGGACGGCTGTTGCCGGCCCCGAACAGGGGAATCCGCGCCTCCGCATAGACCGCCGCCACGTCGCGCTCGCTGGCGTTCAGCGCGCCCAGGACGGGCGCGATGCCGGAGGTGAAACTGTCCACCTTGCGGTCGAAATTCTCGCGCCGGAGCGCCGCCCCGACCGCGAGTTTCAACGGGCCGCCGGGCAGCTCCAACAGGTCGCCGTCCAGCATCACGTTCGCCGTGGTGATGCGGCTCTCGCTCCACAGATGGGTCCAGCCGCCCGTGATGAAGTCCAGCGCGGCCTGCGGATTGACGTTCCCCGCCCCGAACGGATTGAGAAAGCCGTCCCTGGCGGCGCTGTAGCCCGTGGCCGGATTGTCCGCCAAGGCGCCCAGCGCCTCGCGCAGATAGGTCGATTGCAGCGTGCCCGACGACCCGAAGCCGGCTTCTTCCGCGCCGTAGGCGAGATAGCTCGACAACCGCCACGAGCCGCCCAGGTCGAGATCGGCGCCGATCGTCGCGGACAGGGTCTCGACCTCCCCGGATTGCACCGGGTTGGGCGTCTGACCGGCGAAGGAATAGGCGATCAGGTGCGAATTCGCGCCCGTCGGGGATTCGAAGAAGGGGTTATTGCGGTTGACGGTCAGCAGCGTGGCGATCGGCGACGATCGGGTCTCATAGTCGCGCCGGGCCCAGCGCGCGTCGCCGGACAGGGTCAGCCGGCCGCCGAGATCCTGCCGTCCCGCCAGATAGGCGATATGGCGGGTCTGCCGCGGAAAGACGTTCATGCCGAACCGCTGATTGGTGCGGTTCTCCTGCCCCGGCAGGAAATCGCCCGGAGCCAGGTTGGTCCCGTCCTGACCGCCCGGGATGGCGAAGGCGGAGACATAGGCGCCCGACGCCGGGTCGATCACCATGATGTTGCCGGGGTTGCTGTAGTTCAGTCGGCGATCCGATCCGCCGAAGCGGCGCAGATCGGCGTCACCCGCGCGATCGCGTTCGGCCGCGGGCAGGGCTTCGCGGTCCTGGTATTCGTAGACGCCCATAAGACTGCCGCTGCCCCATCGCCGCCCGATCGTCTGGGCGAACAGGACATCGGAGAAGGCGCCGTCGGCGGCCGTGCCGTAGCGCGCTCTGGTCTCGGCGCCGTCGTAGTCGTCACGCAGGACCACATTGATGACCCCGCCCACGGCGTCGGCGCC
The DNA here is from genome assembly GCF_013912005.1 of Brevundimonas sp. Taxonomy (GTDB): domain Bacteria; phylum Pseudomonadota; class Alphaproteobacteria; order Caulobacterales; family Caulobacteraceae; genus Brevundimonas. The sequence continues at coordinate 25,442 of NZ_JACESB010000001.1, forward strand.
GTAGAGAGCCGAGGCTCCGTCGAGCAGGACGTCGATCCGCTCAACGGCGGCCGTCGGAATCGACGAGACGTCGGCGAAATCGCCCTTGGAGCCGGTCCCGGCGATCCGCCGGCCGTTGACCAACACCAGGGTCGCGTCGCTGCCGAGGCCGCGCAGGTTCACCCCATTGGAGTAGTTGGCGTTGGTGCCGCTGCGGTCGCCGCCGTTGCTGAGGGTGGCGTCATTGGCGGTGCCTGCGAAATTCTGCGGCAGCGCCGCCAGGGCTTGAGCGACGGTCGCGTGGCCGTCGCGATCAATCTGGTCGCGGCTGACGACCACCACCGGCGAGGGGCCGTCGAGCACCCCGCGCAGCAGGCTGCCCGTGACGACGACCTCGTCCAGCTGGACGGCTTCCAGCTGTTCGGCCTCGGCGCGTTGCGACGGGTCGATGAGGACGAACACATTGGGCCGGCTCCGTCGATAGGTCAGGCCGGTGTCGCGCAGGAGCAGCGCCAGCGCCGTCTCGACGGAATAGTCGCCCGAAAGTGACGCCGAGGCCCGGTCCGCCACCAGGGCGCTCGGATAGAGGATCTGCTGACCGCTCTGGCGAGCGAAGGCGGGGAGGGTGCGCGCCAGCGGCCCTGCCGGGATGTCGAAGCGACGCGCGGACTCGGCCTGCTGGGCGCAGACCGGCGTCGCCGACGCCATCAGAAGCGCCGCGAGCGCCGTTGAAGTGAAGCCCTGTCTCATGTGTCTCCCCCGGTTTCTTATCCGCATTGATGCGGGACCGGGAGGAGACGACCGGTCGCGGGCCTTACCCTAAGTCCGGGGTCAGATTATTTTTCGATGCGCCCGAAAGCACCACATGACCGTCCTCGGCCCGTTCGGCGGTGAGCGGATAGAGGTCGCGCAGCGCCGCCACGAAACCCTCGACGTCGCCGGCGTCGAACACCCCGCTCACCCGGATGGAGGAAATGTCCCCGGCGCGCAGTTCGATCGGATGACGGGTGTAGCGGTTGACCTCAGCCACGGCGACGCCGATCGGCGTTTCGTGGAAGGTCAGTCGGCCCGCCGCCCAGCTGGTCGCCGCGGGTAGATCGGTCGTGACCACCCGGGGTCGGGGGACGGACGTCACCAGCTGCTGTCCCGGCTGCATCGACCAGCGCCGGTCCGCCTGTCGTCCCTCGCGCACATCGACCCGGCCCTCGACAAGCACCACGCGTGCGCCCGTCCCGAAGCGCCGGACGTCGAAGCTCGTGCCCAAGGCCGTAACCTCGGTGTCGCCGGCCTTGACGACGAACGGCCGGTCCGGGTCGCCCTCAACATCGAACCGGGCCTGGCCCGTGACGAGGGTGACCAGCCGGCGGCCCCCGGTCAGGCGAACGTCGATCCTGGAGTCCGTGTCGAGCGTGATCGTCGAGCCGTCGGCCAGTTGAACGACGCGGCGTTCGCCGACCTGGGTGAGATAGGGGGTCGGCTGCTGCGCTGACCACAACCACCAGCCCACGGACAGGGCCGCGATCGCGGCGCCGACGGCGCCGACGGGGGCGAGAACACCGAGCAGGCGGGGGCGGGCCCTGCGGCGGGAGGCGGCGCGGGTCCGGGCGTCCGCCGAAAGCGCGGCCATCTCGGGTTGGTCGGCCAGGGTGCGACTCGCGTCCCACATCGCCTGCATGCGGTCGAAACTTTCGGCGTTCTTGGGGTCCCGTCGCCAGGCGCTGAAGGCCTTCACGTCCGCCGTGGTGACCTTGCGTTGGTTGAGCCGCGCTAACCAGTCGGCGGTCTCCTTGCGTCTGATGTCGGCGTCAGCCTCGGTCGTCATCAGTCTTCGCCTAAAGGTCCAGCCGCAGCGCGCAGTAGTCGAGCGCCTTGGCCATCCGCCACTCCACCGTCTTGACGCTGATCTCAAGCTCCTTGGCGATCTCGGGATACGTCATACCGTCAAAGCGGCTCAAGACGAAGACGTCGCGGTAGAGTTGCGGCATGGATCGTATGATCTGGGCGAGCAGAACCTGATCGAACTGGGGCGCGCCTTCGGATTCGGGGGATTGGAGGTCGGCGTCGCTTGGCCGACGGCGCCTATGTTTGGCGTCATCGCGCACCAGATTGAGGGCGACCCGGAGCAGGAAGGCGCGGGGATGGGCGATCCCGCCGTCGGCGAAGGGCGCGATGCGGATATAGGTTTCCTGCACGACGTCGGCCGCATCGTCCGGACCGATCCGAGCCCGGAGGCGACGGTTCAACCACGCAGCGTAGCGGCGGTACAGGCCGTCCAGGCCGCCGCCGACCTCCGCTTGCAATGGCTTCGCTTCGCTCACCCTGCCTCTCCGACCGCAATTCAGACGGCTGGAATCCGGGGCGCGAACGGACAGCCGGGCGCAGGCGCTCACACGCCTGACACGGTGATCCGGTCAGCGACAGCCACGCCGCGCGTGGGTCGTCGAAGAAGATATCGCACAGGGGATTCCAAGCCCCTGCCGACGCTTAGGTCGGCCTGGCGAGCATGAATCAAACGGAATCCCGACGCAAGCGGGAGGGGTCGGGCGTTGGAATCCTCTGCGAACGAGGCCCGTTACTTCAGCGCGCAGCGCCGCCTCCGTCAGCGACGAACCCCGGCTCCGGCTGTGCGCCTATCTCGCGGCGCCCGACGGCCCCGCTGTAGTCGCGACCTGTCTGCGGTTCAACCGGCGGGGAGGCTTCCGTCCCGCAAGAATCCTGCGGGCGACCCGCAATTCATCGACGTTGCCCGGGCGCGAACCCGCCGTGTACGGAGGGAGTCGGACAACCGGTGGTGTAATATGGAAGCTGTATCCGAAGATCCGGGCCGTGGATCGCACGCGGTCACCCTGAGCCCGCGCGAACAGGAATGTCTGCAATGGGTCTGTCGCGGGAAAAGCTCTTCCGACATCGGAATCATTCTGTCGCTGTCGCCCCGCACCGTGGACAGCTATCTTGAGAAGGCCTGCTCCAAACTCCGGGTCCGGACCCGGATCGAAGCGGTCGCCTCGGCGGTCCGGCAAGGTCTGATCGACCCGGGATGAGGGGAGGGGGCGGGCCAGGAACTTCTGTGATGAAGCCCGGCGTTTCGCCGCCGATCGCCGCCGACGTTTGCACGTCCCCTGGCTCTTGATCGGCGCCTATCGTTCCCGGAACCCGCCGCCGGCGAGTCTAGATCGGCCAGCCCAAGCGCGCCAGCCGGGCTTGACCCCCGGCAGCAGTGGAGCAAGACACCCAGATGGCTAAATACGCGCCGCTCGCAGCCTTTCTCCGACGTCAGAAGAGCGCCGAGGTGGACCTGTCCTTTCGGGACATCGAGCGGATCGTCGGGGGCATTTTGCCCAAGGCGGCGTCGCTGGAGGTTTGGTGGCGCGTGGATACGGCGAGGGCGCCGATGCCCCAGCATCTCGCCTTCGCCGAGGCGGGTTTCGTCGCTGAACCGCGGACGCGGGCCGAGACCGTCCGTTTCATCCGGATTGCGGCAGGCGGCGCCCCAGGGAGCGAGGCGCGGCTCAGCGCGGCGAAGACCGAGAGTTGACGCCTGTCCGCTCCGGGCAGACCTCCGATCAGTCGGAGCGCCTGCCGGAGCGGTTCAAATCGGCCGGTCAGTTATGGTCGGCGTGACCTTGGGGAGCCGGAGCATCCGAGGGCGCCGGCGCGGGCGGCGCGGGTTCGGCGGGCGGCGAAGCGTCAGACTTCATCTTGTCGCAGCAGCTCATGGCGGCGTCAGCGGCCATGTCCTTGCAACAGTCGCAGCCTTCGGCGGCCAGGGCCGCTCCAGCGCTCAGGGCCAGGATCGCGCCGGCGGCGGCCAGCAGGTTGGAAACTCGCATCGTCGTTCTCCTAGTGAACCATGAAGCTGACAGAGCCGGACATCTTGTGGCCGTCCGGACCTTCAGCGGTCCAGGCGGCCGTGTAGGTTCCCGCGGCGAGCCGGGGAAGAGCCACGCTGACGGTCGCGGCGGCCGGCGCGGCGGGGGCGTTCACGACCACCGGGGCCTGTCCCTCGGCGGTCAGGGTCACTGTCTTCAGGACCATCGCGTGGGGGAAGGTGACGCTGAAGCGTTCGGGCGACCCATGGGTCATCGCCCCGTTCGCCGGAACCGTGGTGACGCCCGATTGCGGCGCAGCGGCCTGCGCCGGCATCGTGTGCCCGGCGTGAGGATCCTGAGCGGCGGCGGCGCCGGCGAAGGCCAGGGCGGCCGTGAGGACGAGAGTGCGGATCATGGGGGGTCTCCTTCGGTCAGAACCAGGCCTTGAGGCCGACGACGAAGCGGGTGTCATCAGCCTCACCGCCTCGGGCTTCGATGTAGTCGGCGGTGTCGCCGAGCGCTCGGCTCCACTCAACGCCGACATAGGGGGCGAACTCCTTGCGGAACTCGTAGCGCAGACGCAGGCCCGCCTCGATCGACGACAAGCCGGAGCCGATCTCCAGCTCCGGAATGTCGCTCGCCGAAGCGTCGATTTCGAGGCGCGGCTGGAGGATCAGGCGCTGGGTGATGCGCTGGTCGTATTCGGCCTCGACGCGGGCGGTCAGGTCGCCTTCGGTGGAGAGGAAGGCGGCCGCGTCGATCTCCCACCAGTAGGGCGCGAGGCCCTGCAGGCCGAGAACAAGGTGCGTCGTATCCTCGCCGTCGGGCCGGAAATCCTGGCGCACGCCGGCCTGCATATCCCAGAACGGCGAGATCGCGCGGCTGTACAGCGCCTGGACCTCGGCCTGCCCCAGCTCGCCGCCAAAGTCGCCTTCGCCTTCGGACTTCCACCAGAAGCGATTGATGTCTCCGCCGCTCCAGCCCTGGACGTCCCAGAGATACGACTCGCCGTCATCGCCGAAGCCGGCTTCCAGACGGTCGATGATGACGGCCGTGGTGCGGACGTCCCCGTTTTCGCGAACCAGGGTCTCACGGGCGGCGGCCATCGCCTCGGCGCCGAAAACCAGATCGGCGGCGTGCGCGGGACCGCTGAGGGCGGCGGCGGGGAGCGGATCCTCCGGAGGTCGGCCGGGATTGTCGGCGCTGGTCGGCACGTCCGGCGGCCCCTTGCTCATGGTCGACATGTCGTGACCGGCATGGGGATCGGCTTGAGCGGAGGGCATGGCGGACATGTCGTGGCCCGCGTGCGGATCGGGCTGCGTCGTTGGCGCCATGGTCGACATGTCGTGACCCGCGTGCGGATCGACGCTCTGGGGATCAGCCGGCATCGGATGACCGGCATGAGGGTCCGGCGCCGGCGGCGTTGGCGCGGGCTGCATGACATGACCGGCATGCGGGTCCTGAGCGGGCGAGGGAGGGGGCGTCTGAGGCCGGACGACCGGTTCAGGCGCGGGTCGCGGCGCCGGGGTCGCCGGCATGACATGGCCCGCGTGTGGGTCCTGCGCCTGGGCGCTAAAGGCGCTGGCGGCGAGGATCAGCGGAGCGAGGGCGACGGCGAAGCGGTTCATGACGCGGCTCCGTCCATGGGCCGGACCGTCACGACATTGAACATGCCGGCGTGCATGTGCATCAGCATGTGGCAGTGGAAGGCCCAGTCGCCGGGCGCGTCGGCGGTCAGGTCGAAGGTCACCTTGCCCCCGGGCGCGACGTTTACCGTGTGCTTCAGCGGCTGATGCCCCGGGGGACCGCCGGTCACCAGTTCGAAGAAGTGGCCGTGCAGGTGGATGGGGTGGGCCATCATGGTGTCGTTCACCAGGGTCACGCGCACCCGCTCATTCCGCTCGAAACGGATGGGTTCGACCAGTTCACTGAACTTCCGCCCGTCGAAGCCCCACATGAACCGCTCCATATTGCCGGTCAGGTGTATTTCCATGGTCCGCGACGGCGGGCGTTGGTCCTTGTTCGGCTGCAGCGACACCAGGTCGGTGTAGACGAGAACGCGGTGATCGACGTTGGTCAGGCCGATCGGCCGCTCGCCGAGGCGGTTGGCGGGGGCCATGGCTATCGCGTCGACGCCCACGCCGACCGCCATGTCCGGCGGGGCGTTCTCGGGATCTCGCATGTTCATGCCTGACATGGACATTCCGCCCATCTCGCCCGCCGGCGCCGCGCCTTGGGCTGGGGCGCCGTGGTCCATGCCGGCCATCGTGCCGTGGTCCATTCCGGACATGCCGCCCATTGAGCCGTGATCCATTCCGCCCATGCCCATGTCTCGCATGGTCAGGTTCGGGACCTCGCGCAGCGGCGGAACCTCGGCGGTCATGCCCAGGCGCGGCGCAAGGGTGGCGCGGCCCATCCCCGAGCGATCGATCGCCTCCGAGACGATGGTGTAGGCCCGGTCTTCAGTCGGCCGGACGATGACGTCGTAGGTTTCGGCGACCGAGATCTGGAACTCGTCGGTCTCGACCGGGCGGACGTTCTCGCCGTCGGCCTGCACCACGGTCATCGGCAAGCCGGGGATGCGGACGTTGAAGATCGACATGGCCGAGGCGTTGATGATGCGCAGCCGCACGCGCTCGCCGGGGCTGAAAAGGCCGGTCCAGTTCTCCTGCGGCCCGTGGCCGTTGATCAAATAGGTATAGGTCGAGCCGCTGACGTCGAGGATGTCGCGCGGGTCCATCCGCATCTCACCCCACATGCGCCGCTCCTCCAGGCTCATGCGGTCGCTGCCGTTGATCAGACCGGCGAGCGTGGTGCGCTGCCGGTTGAAGTAGCCCGGGCTCTTCTTCAGCTTCTCCAGGATTTCGTGTGGGTGCATAAAGCTCCAGTCCGACAGGACCAGCACATGCTCGCGGTCGTAGGCGACGGGATCGGCGCCTGCCGGGTCGATGACGATCGGACCGTAGTGGCCCATCGCCTCCTGAAGATTCGAGTGGCTGTGGTACCAGAAGGTGCCTGACTGCTTGATCGGGAACTCATAGACGAAGGTTTCCCGCGGCTTGATGCCCGGGAAGCTGATGCCCGGGACGCCGTCCATCTGGAACGGCAGCAATAGGCCGTGCCAATGGATCGAAGTGTCCTCATCCAGCCCGTTGGTCACGGAGAGTCGCACGTTCTGTCCCTCGCGCAGGCGCAGCAAGGGCGCCGGGAGCACTCCGTTGATCGTCACGGCATGGCCGGTCCGCCCCCCGACCGTGAAGGGCGAGTGGCCGACCGTCAGGTCGATGTTGGGCCCGCTCAACGTCGGCAGGGCCGTTCTCGAGCCCGCCGTACCGGTCTGCGCCCAGGCCGGCAGAAGTCCCTGCAGGCCAAGCAGCCCGCCGCCAACGGCGGCGCCCCTGAGAAGCATTCGGCGATCGAAACTTGGCATGGGCATAAGCGTGGGGTTCCTCGGACGCGTGTTGGCTTCTGGTTGACATACGCACGTCGGCGACAACGCCCTTGCGTCAGGTCGCCACACCGCGAAAAGAAACGCCCTTCGCCATCGGGCGGGCCGATGACATCAAGCACCTCCCGGAACGGCCATGTCCTCGGCAAGTCGCTTGCGGGCGCGGGCGATCCGCGTCTCCACGGCCTTGGTCGTGACGCCCAGGATCGCCGCGATTTCGCCGTGCGAGCGACCTTCGAGCGTAGCGAGCAGGAGAGGGGCCTTGAGGCCGTCAGGCAGGCGGGTCAGCGCGCTGCGCAGCGCCTCGGCGCGACGGCGATCGTCCAGTCGGGCTTCGGGAGATGGCGTTTCCATCCGGACCGCTGACGCTTCGGGGGCGTCGAGGCCCATGACGCCGCGCACCACCCGACGCACCGCACGCCGACGGCTCCAGTCCCTGCATTTGTTCAGGGCGATCGAGCGGAGCCAGACCTCGAAGGGGCGAGCCGGATCGTACCTTCGCAGGGCGAGCCATGCGGCGGTGTAAGTTTCCTGGAGCAGGTCGTGCGCTTCCGCTTCGTCGCCGACATAGCGGCGCACGAACCTGTAGAGATCGCCCTTGGTCGCCGCCATCAAGGCGCCGAACGCGCCGGCGTCGCCGCCAGCCGCGCGGGCTTCAATGCTGTCGCCGTCCTTCACGCGCCGCGCCTAGCCGGCGTCGGCACGCAGGGCGTCCACCACGGCGGCGTCGAAGACCTCGGCCTGCGCCGGGGTGAGCACCGACCGCATCTCGAAGACGTGGGCGATGGTCGCCTTCTGCAGATCGCCCATGGCCACGTGGAAGTGATCCACCGCCGCCTGCACCTGGGGCGTGTTCCCATCGCTTGCAGCGATGGCGGCGGCGAGCTCGCGGTTGGCGGCTCGCACTTCTGCCTCCAGCCCGGGGCGGCGCGCGGCGAAGCGCGCTTCGATCGCGTCCAGACGACCATCCTGTTCAGCGCTCAGGTTCAACTGCTCATGGACGACGCTATGCAGGCTCGGCGGCTGACGCTCGCGCATGACCCAGGTTGCGCTCGCCCAGGTCGCCGCGCCGCTGGCGAGCGCCGCCAGCACGGCTGTCAGGACGATCGATTTCCAGCGCGCTCTCATCCCCGGGCATCCAGTGGACCGAGCGGCGACAGGCCCGCCGAGACGGTGAAGATGCGCAACTCAGAGGGCTCAGGCCGCGGCGACGCCACGAGGAGCAATCCACCGTTGGCCACGCCGAGCACGAGCGCCAGCCCTACGGCGGCGACCCGAACCTGGCCCATTGACGCCGCCTCCCGGCGCACGGCGATCCGTGTCCAGACAGCGTCTTCCAGGCCGTCCAGCCGCCCCGCATCGTCTGGCCCTTCCGCCGCAATCAGTCGTTCGATCTCATCAGTCATTGCGCACCTGCATCACGCCCCCTTTGCCATACGCGCCAAACCGTCCGGCCCCTTACGAGGGGACGAGATGTCCGCCGCGTAGATACCAGAGAACGACCGGGAGGACCCGCTCGTGTCGGGGGAGGCGATGTGAGCGAGAGGACAGATCCGGCCGCGGGTCCGTTTCCGGATCGGCTCGATCCGCTGACGGGGGTGAGGTTCTTCCTCGCGCTCGGCGTGGTGCTGTTTCACTACCAGCTGCAATGGACGCTGCCCGAAGGTGCGGCCGGACTGTTAAACCGGGCCCGTCTCGGGGTCGATATCTTCTTCATCCTGTCTGGGTTCATCCTCACCCACGTTTACCTGCAGGGTGATCAGCCAGTGAACTACAGGCGGTTCATCGCGGCGCGGTTCGCGCGCATATACCCGGCGCATTTGTTCATCCTGTTGGCGATGCTGTTGCTGGTGTTCGCCGCGCCGGTGTTGGGCATCGGCCTGGAGCCCGGGCGGTTCAATCCTGCGGATTTTCTGGCCACCCTCTTTTTGGTTCAGGCCTGGTTGCCGCGAGACGGGATGGTCCTGTGGAACGGGCCCGCCTGGTCGCTGTCAGCCGAATGGTTCGTCTATCTCGCTTTTCCAGCCTATGCTGCGGTCGCCCTGCGGTTTCGACACAGGCCATGGATGCTCGTAGCCGCGGCGACGAGCCTGTTCATCCTGCTGGATGCGATCTACCGGCATTGGTTCGGCTCGGTTCTGCCCCGGGCGGAAGACAATATGGGCGTCTTGCGCATCATTCCGGAGTTCCTGCTCGGGATTGGCCTCTACTATCTCGGAGCGCGCTGGGCGCCGTCCCCGCGCGTCGCGATCGTCGGCGCCGTCGGAGCCACCGCGCTCCTCTTGCTCGCTATGCAGATCGGGGCCGATGATCGCCTTATCGTCGCCGCGTCGGGACCCTTCGTTCTCGCCTTGGCGCTGCTCGCCAAGGCGGGTGTCAGAACCTTCCTGTCGCACCCGGTCGCAATCTTCGCCGGTGAGGCTTCGTTCGCCCTCTACCTCGTCCATATTCCGATCCTGATGGTCTGGCGCAATGCCGCCCAGGCCATCGGGGGCTGGCCGGGCGACTATCGAATGGGGCTTCTGGAACTGGCGGCGATGCTGGCGGTGACCCTCGCCGCGGCGGCCGCCATCTATGGTCTGGTCGAGCGACCGAGCCGCCAGTGGCTGAGGCGGCGCACCTTCGGTCGGATGCCGGATGCCGACGCCAGACGCACCGTTCACAGCGATCAGGGAGAGCCCTTTTGACGACCGCCTACCTCCACCGAAGGCTTTTCTTAGGCGCCGCCGTCAGCGTCGCCCTGACCGGAACAGCCTGCGCCCAGACCCAGGCGTCGAGAACCCTCACGGTCTTCAAGACGCCAACCTGTGCGTGCTGCGACGCCTGGATCTCGCACATGCGGGAGGCTGGCTTCAACACGACCATCACCGTTCTGCCGAGCCTCCAATCCGTCCGCAGCAGCCGGGGGCTTCCGGACAGCCTGGCCTCCTGCCACACCGGGTTGATTGATGGTTATGTCGTAGAGGGCCATGTTCCGGCACGGGACGTCATACGGTTGCTTGCCGAGCGGCCGGCAGCGCTCGGTCTCGCGGTTCCGGCCATGCCCCTCGGTTCGCCCGGCATGGAGACGCCGCAGGGACACAAGGACCCTTACGACACGCTGCTGGTGCTTCGCTCCGGCGCGACGCAGGTGTTCGCCCGTCACAACCCGCCCACCTGACCTGACCTTGTCTCACCTGATTCATAAGCCGGAGCCCATCATGTCCCCCAAACCTCTCGTTCTCGCCCTCTCTCTCGCCGTCCTGTCGGTGACGCCCGCTGTCGCGCAGGACCATTCTCACGGCCATGCCCAGACCGCGGGGTCGATCAGCGCGGAAGCGACGGAGGCGGCCACGACCGTCGATGCCTTCCATGCCGCGCTCAAGGCCGGTGACACATCTGCCGCCCTGTTGCTTCTGGCCCCCGACGTCATGATCTTTGAAGAGGGCGGAGCGGAGCGCTCGCGCGACGAATACGCCTCTCACCATCTTGCGTCGGACGCCGCCTTCGCGGCCGCGTCGGACAATGTCGTAAGCCGCAGATCGGGCTGGGCGGACGGCGATGTGGCGTGGATCACGAGCGAAGGCCGCACCACCGGTCAGTTCAACGGACGCGCCGTGGACCGTCTGACAACGGAAACCATGGTGCTAAAGCGCCACGCCGACGGCTGGCGCATCCATCACATTCACTGGTCGTCGCGCGCTCCGCGGTAATCCGCCTCTCCGGTTTGAACGCCTCAGTGCGAAAGCGCGCGGCGTTCAGACCGTATTTGTCCGCTTAAGCCGGGATCCGGGAAGCCCGATGGGAGGACGTGACAACATCTCGACCTCGGAGAATGGCGCCACGACCGCAGCGGTGCTCCACGCCGCGGGCCACTAGATCGTCGGATCACGTCGCGACCGGCGGAGGGAGGGTGCCCATAAGCGCGACGACGGCGAGGACGACGAGCCCGAGGGCCGTCTCCGTGACGATACTGCGCCGCAGCCGTCGAACCGCCGAGATTGACTGTCCTGTGTGCTCCAGTTCCAGACGCAGGGCGGGTGTCAGGCGGAAACGGTTGTCCGCCGCCAGGCCCAGCATCAGCACGAAGAGCGCCAGCTTGGCGATCAGAAGCTGTCCATAGAGGCTTTCGCCAAGGTTCACGAAACGCTCCGATCCGACGAGGAACCAGCTGTTCGCGAGACCCGTGGCCACAAGAAGGGCTACGGCGAGCGTGCCCAGGCCCGAGAATCCATGCAAGGCACGGTAGAGGGCCCCATCGTCGACCCCGGGGCGGCGAAGCAGCAGGATCGTCAGCGCTACAAGCGCACCAAGCCAAAGGGCCGCCCCGACGGAATGGACCATGTCGGAGGCGAGGTGGACCAGGCCCTCGGGGCCTTCTGTCGCCGCGCCGTGTCCAGTCCAAGCGAAGCTCGCGACCACGAAGAGCCCAAGGCCTAGCGAGATGCTCCAGGCCGTCTTGCCCGGTCTCAAGGCCAGGACCGCGACGACGGCTGCGAGGGCGAGGGCGGCCCGCGCGACCATGGCTTTCCCCAAGGCCGTGCCGGTGATCATGAAAGACAGAGACACAGGCTTGATGGCTTCCGCCAGCGAGCCCGCCATGACCGCTGTCTGTGCGAGTAGCGCCAGGAGCGCGCTCGCGACGACGACCAAACCTGACCCTATCAGGATCGCGCGCGACCAGGTGAGATCCACGCCGTCGCCGCGCCTGAAGGTGTACAACAGGAACAACGGCGTCCCGAGAAGGACGACGGCTCCGGCGTACTGGAGCCACCGGAGCGCGACGACCGCGATCTCGAGCACGGCGTCAGCGCACCGTGAAGGTGTACGAGCCGGTCATGCGGTGACCGTCGCTCGAGGCGATGCGCCAGTCGACGCGATAGTCGCCAGCAGTCAGCGGTCGCGTCAGAGTCCCGGTCAGGGTCTTGCCGTCTTCAGCGACCGAAGTGCGGACCGCGAGCTTCTCGCCGGCCGAGTTGACCACGTCGAAGCCGGAGAACGCAGGCACAGAGCGCTCGCTGAAGGTCAAGGTCAGCGTGCGGGTCGCACCGACTGTGGCGTTCGGCGCGGGCGTGGCGCTGACAAGACGAGCGTGAGCTGCCGCAGGTCCAGCGGCGAGGACGACCGCAGTCGCCAGGGCGACATAGGGAACGGGGTTGAATGCACGCATACTGTGTCTCCTGACGAGTGGCCGGTCCGGCCTTCGACTAGTCTACGCGTCGCATCGACTTTCCCCTCGCCAACGGCGGCCGACGCTGGCCGACCTCACGCCGTGAAACCGACGACAACACTCGGGGCGGCGAGCGAGGCCACCTCGAACGGGAATGGCGAGTTGGCGGGACCGGCGGACGTGTCCCGCCGGAAGAGCCGTCAAAGCCGATCCTGAATCGCCTGCATCTGTCGGATCTCGCGCTTCTGGGCATCGACGATCTCTGCGCACAGCGCGACCAGTTCCGGGTCGCTCAGCTTGGCCTTGCCGCACATCAGGATCGCGCCGGAGTGGTGGGGGATCATTCCTCGAATGAGTTCCTTGTCGCCGATCGCCGCCTGGGTGCGCATGGCGTAGAAGCTGCCCGCGAAGATGATCACCGAGGCCAGCCCAATGGCCAGGTTGAGCCGATTGTTCGGATACATCTCGCGCATCAGAACCAGCATGAGGACAGCCATTGGCGCGACCATCATCAGCGTCATGTAGAGATTGTTCAGATTGAAGTTGAAGTGATCGAGCGTCGCGATCATCGTGAACATCACCAAATACATGATGATGAAGTGGACGATGAGTTCAATCGCGAGGTTGCGATAGCTCTTTTCGTGCATGAGTGACCTCCCGCCGGCGGACAGACGCCGACGATCGACGCCGTTCAAAAGCAAATACGCACGGGCAGACCAGTCCCCGCGCGTATTCGTCCCGCGTCAGGCTCCGGGCTGGACCGAACCCGAAGCGGGGGTTGCCGCGGCGGACCGATGTTGCGCGACCCACTGCTCCAGCGCCGTGATCTCCTGGCGCTGCATCGTAATCGTCTTTTCGGCCATCTCGCGGAGCGCAGCGTCCGGGTTCTCGCGCATCAGAACCTCCGACATGGCGATGGCGCCCCGGTGGTGCTCGATCATCTTCAGGGCGTAGGTCTCCTGCGGGTCTGCGCCGTGCGCCTGCATCATGGCCTGATGCATCTGCTGTTCAGAGGTGGAAAAGGGCGTCTCGGGCCCCGCCATCGGCTGGACCGCCGGAACGCTGTGTTCGGCCGCCGACCCCGAGTCGGCAGTCGCGGTTCTATCGGCCTGTCCCGCAGGATTGCACGCCGTGAGGAGCACGGATAGCGCGGCGGTCGCCAGACCAACGTTCAGTTTGATCGACATCTTCGTTCTCCGAAAGTGATGATCAACGAACAGTTCTGGCTGTGGGACGTTCCGGTCCTCGCGCTTGCGTGGCCACGCAGTCGGGTTTTTCCCAGGCGGGACGGCTGCCGGCCCTCGCACCCCGTTCGCCAAGACAGGGCAAGATTTCAAACCTTTTCACCCTGAAAGGCCGAAATGATCGGACACGGTCCGCTGTCGTTCGCCGCGCAAGCGCTCGCCAGTCGGCGCAACGCCGCTCTCGCCCCCTCAAGATCGGAGATGGTTCGATCCAGCGCCTCCAGCCTCTCCGCGGCCAACGCACGGGCGCGCGTGCGATCCTCGCCAGCGTCGAGCGACAACAGCTCTTTGATCTGCTCGAGGGTGAAGCCCGCCGTCTGTGCGGAGCGAATGAACTTCAGCTGGCGCACGTCCTCCTCGCCATAGCGTCGAACGCCCGCGCCAGCGCCATCACGCGACCATTTGTCAGGCGTCGAAAGCAATCCGCGACGCTGATAAAAGCGGACAGTCTCCACCCCGACGCCGCCGTCTCGCGCCAACCCTGCGATCGTCCGAACGTTCATGCTTGACTCCGTATCTAGGTACGGAACCTAAGAGCTGTAGCTCGGATTTGAAGATCAAGGAGCCTGCAATGACCAAGACCGCTGTCATCTATCGGATGGTGATGCCCGACCACACCTGTCCGTGGGGGCTCAAGGCCCGGCATCTTCTCAAGAGCCGGGGCTACAAGGTCGAGGACCACTGGCTCACGACCCGCGAGCAGACCGACGCCTTCAAGGCCGAGCACGGCGTCAAGACGACGCCTCAGGTCTTCATCGACGGCCAGCGTGTCGGCGGCCACGACGATCTGCGCCGCTATCTCGGTCTCAAGGTCCGCGATCCCAAGGCGACCACCTACACGCCGGTCCTCGTCGTCTTCCTGACCACCGCCGTGATGGCGACGATGCTCAGCCTGACGATTTTTGGCACGCCGTTCACCGTGCGGGCAGGGGAGTGGTTTATCGCCCTGTCTATGATGGCCCTCGCCATGCTGAAGCTCCAGAACATCGAGAGCTTCTCATCCATGTTCCTGAACTACGACCTGCTGGCCAAGCGGTGGGTGCCATACGGCAAGGTCTATCCGTTCGCCGAGTTCGGGGCAGGCGCGTTGATGGTCGCGGGCGTCCTGACCTGGTTGTCGGTCCCGGTGGCCCTGTTCATCGGCGGCATTGGCGCGGCCTCGGTCTTCAAGGCTGTCTACATCGACAAGCGCGAACTGAAATGCGCCTGCGTCGGTGGAGACAGCAATGTGCCGCTTGGCTTCCTATCCCTGACCGAGAACCTGATGATGATCGCCATGGCGATCTGGATGCTGGTTATGCACTACGCTCTGCCGGCGTCAGCGATGGCGATGTAGGTTCTGTTCATGCTAGTCTAGCGGAGGCAAGTGAACGCGCAAGAATCGATTGTTAATTCGAGTTTGAGATTGTCAATACGTCTCGAAAGATTGCGCGATCACGCGGTTTTTACATCGGTCTATTTATCTAATGTTTTCAGAACCAAGCCGAACGGTCGGGCGGCGAGCCGGTGTTGAAGTAGGTGGGCCGCGAAAAAACCAACTGATTCATGATTTTATCCAGCTTAGAGCAATCGAGTGGGAATGACCGCGGTCCGACTGCGGACGGATTTCCGCCGTCGCCTGCCCAGTTCCGGGGATGCTCCCGCCACGGGTCCGACCGACGCTCGAGGGTGGCCGCGACCGGCCGCCAGCGAGGCATACGTCATGTCCGACGCGCAGCGCCCGGGACCTCCGCCGGGCTTTCCCCTGAACCCGGAGGAGGCTGCGCACCGCGCCGAGGCGGGCCGATGCCGCGACGAGGCGATGCGGACCCGCAATCCGTTCCGGTCGGCGCGGCTGCATGCCCGGGCCGACCGCCACGTCGCGGCGGCGCGGAAACTTCGGGAAGCCTGAGCCGTCAGAGCGCCCGGGCGCCGAGCTTCTCCATGCGCCGCAGGATCGCCTCCCGGTCGCGACGGATCTCGATGCCGCCCAGCACCGTGTCGCGGATCGGCCCGAACCCGACCAGGGCCAGGATGCTGCGCCTCAGGGCCGCCAGCGAGTGGCCGAGGTAGAAGATCCGGAACACCGGAGCGGGCATGCCCATGGTCACGATGATGCGCGCCGACCGCCCCCTGAGACGGCCGCCGCCGGGCGCCGCCGCCTTGCCGCCGAAGGCGAAGGCGGGGCGGAAGGTCTGCTCCAGCAGCGCCTTGAGGCGGGCCGGCATGCCGCCGAGCCACAGCGGATAGATCAGCACAAGGTGTTCGGCCCAGGCGATGTCGTCCTGGACCGCCCGCACGCCGGCGGGGGGCGCGGCGTCCTCCCAGTCGGCCCGGCCGGCGAGGGTGGGGAAGTCCATCGCCGAGAGCTGCAGTCGCCGGACCTCGTGCCCGGCGTCGAGCGCGCCCCGGGCGTAGGCGTCGGCGAGGGCGTGGCCGAAGCGCGCGGGGTCCGGATCGGGATGGCCGTCGAGGACGAGGATGCGCCGGGGGATCGGGCCGGACATGATCCTGGACCGTCAGTGCGCCAGGCAGAGGCAGACCGGGCTCTCGGCCAGCAGGTCGCGGGTCACCCCGCCCAGCGCCCATTCGCGCAGGCGGGCGTGGCCGTAGCCTCCGGCCACGATCAGCCCGGCCTCGCGCGCTTCGGCCTCGGCGAGGATCTGCTGGCCGGCCGGCGCGTCGACCGGCGCGGCGACGACGGGTTCCGCCGCCACGCCATGCCGGGCCAGGTGCCGCGCCACCTCGTCGAGTTCGGCGGCGGCCGCCTCGCGGTCGTCATCGGCGCGGATGGCGAACAGGGTTACGGCCCCGCTGCGCTGGAGCAGGGGGAGGGCGCCGGCGAGGGCGAGCCGGGCCTCGCGGCAGTCCTTCCAGGCGACCAGGGCGGGGGCGCCGAGCGGCTCCCGGCGGCGCTCCGGCGGAGCGGCGAGGACCGGACGGCCGCAGCCCATCAGCACGTCGGCGGCGTCAGGGGCGTGGTAGGGGGACCGCGGGTTGCGCGCCCCGACCACGACGAGGTCGGCGGCGCGGCTGGCGCGGATGCACAGCTCGCCGGGGTAGCCGACCTGCCCGCGCCAGTCGGCGCGCACCTCGCGCCGCGCGACGATGTCGAGGAAGCCCTTGCGGGCCCGCTCCACGTCGGCCCGGGCCATGTCGTGGTAGAGGGTCATCAGCTCCCCGACCATCGCCCCGCCGGCCAGCGGATCGTACAGCGGCGGGGACACGGCCTCGGCCCCGAGACCGGTGAGGTGGGCGTCGAAGGCGGCGGCGAGGTCGCAGGCGAGCTCGACGCGGCTGTTGCTGGCGGGACCTTCGTCCACGGCGACAAGCAGGCTTCTGTAGGTCATGGTGCGTCTCCTGATGCAACCAAACCGTCCCCCGGAAGCTCGCGCCTTGATCAGGATCAAGGATCGGCGCGGCCGGACCCGTCAGCGTGAATCGAGCGAGACATCCCATGTTCAGAGGCCTTCCCGTCATCGCCCTTCTGGCCCTCGCCTGCGCCGCCTGCGGCGGGCGACCCGACGCCGTCGCGCCGGTCGCGGCCGCCGGTCCCGGGGAGGCGGCGGCGCTGCGCGGCGAGCGGCTGGCGACGACCACCTGCGCCCGCTGCCATGCGGTGGGACCGTCCGGCGCCAGTCCCCTGCCGGCGGCGACCCCCTTCCGGGAGCTGGTTCACCGCTATCCGCTGGACCGGCTGGAGCAGGCGCTGGAGGAGGGACTGGTGACCACCCACCCCGCCATGCCGCGCTTCGTCTTCCGGGCGGGGGAGATCGACGACCTCGTCGCCTGGCTGGAGCGCGTGCAGGCGCAGGAGACCGCCCCGCCCGCCTGAAGGCCGGCTTGATCCGGATCAAGGACGGTCCGCGCGCCCGGCGGCAGCATTCTCGTTGAAAGGGAGTATCCGTCATGAGCCTGAAACGACTTCTCGCCCTGGCCTCGGGCGGCGGCGGCGACGCCGCGGGGCTGTCGTTCGCGGCCTGGCTGGCGCGCCAGCACGACTCGGTCGCGGAGGTGCTGCCGGTCTACGCCGACTCGGCGGCCGACATGATCGCCCTCGGCATGACCCTGGGCGCGACCCTGTCCCGCGAGGCGGTGGAGCAGCTGGCGGCGGCGGAGAAGGAGGTCCACGGGCGCATCGTGGCGGCGGCCCGGCAGGCGGCGGAGGCGGCGGACCTCGCCTTCGGGCCTGGCGAGGGGGCGCCGCGGATGAGCGTGCTGACGCGCGGCCTGCAGCCCGCCCACGCCCTGTCCCGCGAGACAGCGCTGGCCGACCTCGTGGTGCTGGGGCAGGGGGCCCTTGCCACCGGCCCGGGCCAGCAGCTCGCCGGACAGGCCCTGATCGTCGACCGGGCGCCGCTGCTCGTCGCCCGCGGCGACCCCGACCGCCTCGGCGGCCCGGCGGCGATCGCCTGGGACGGCAGTCCGCAGGCCGGGCGCGCCGTGCGGGCGGCCCTGCCGCTGCTGGCGCAGGCCAGCGCGATCCTTGTGCTGCAGTGCGTGACCGGGCTGGACCGGCAGGCGGGCGATCCCGACATCGACGGCCTGAACCGGTATCTGAAGCTGCACGGGGTCGGGACGGGCGTGGCCGTTCTCGTCGAGGGTGCGGACGAGGGGGCCGCGCTCGTCGGCGCCGCCCGGGGACGCGAGGCCGGCCTGCTGGTGGCGGGAGCCTGGGGCCACTCGCGGCTCCGCGAGACGGTCTTCGGCGGCGCGACCCGCGCCTTCCTGCGCGCCGGCGACGGACCCAGCCTGCTGCTGGCGCACTGAAGGTGGCGGCGACGATCGCGATGGCGCGATGACGTTCGGCCTCTCCGTCGACCCGGCGGTCCTGCCGGCCTTCGCGCTCGCCATGGTGCTGGTCGAGCTCACGCCGGGGCCGAACCTGGCCTGGCTCGGCCTGCTGGGCGCCGCGCGGGGGCGCCGGGCGGGCTTCGCCGCCGTGGCCGGGATCACCCTGGGCCTGGCCGTCTGGCTGCTGGTGACCCTGCTGGGCCTGACGCAGACGCCGCTGTTCTCGCCGGCGGGGCTGGAAGCGCTGCGCTGGGCGGGGGTCGTCTACATGCTCTGGCTGACATGGGACTCGCTCCGGCCCCCGCGCCGGCCCGCCGACCTCCCGCTCCGGGCTTCACCCGTCCTGCGAGGACTCGCCGCCAACCTGCTGAACCCGAAGGCGGCGATCTTCTACATCGCCCTGCTGCCGGGGTTCATCCGCGATGCGGCGGGACCCGTCAGCGCCCAGATCCTGACCCTGGGGCTGCTGCACATCGGCATCAGCGTGGTCATCCACAGCGCGGCCGTGCTCGGCGCCGCGGAGGCCGCGGCCCGGCTGCCCGCCGCCTGGTCGACCGCCCTGCGCCTCGCGCTGGCGGCGGGGCTGCTGGCGAGCGCGGCCTGGCTGGCCCTGCTTCCGCTGACCGGAGAGACCGCGCCATGACCGTCCGCCTGACCTTCCACGGCGCCGCCGAATGCGTGACGGGGTCGTGCCTGCTGCTGGAGACGGGCGGCCGTCGCGTGCTGGTGGACTGCGGCATGTTCCAGGGGCCGAAGACCCTCAAGGCGCTGAACTACGACGCCTTCCCCTTCGACCCCGGCTCGATCGACGCCGTCCTGCTGACCCACGCCCACATCGACCACTCGGGCCTGCTGCCCAAGCTGGTGCGCGCCGGCTTCTCCGGCGCCATCCACGCCACCGCGGCGACGCGGGATCTCTGCGAGGTCATGCTGGCCGATGCGGCGGGCATCCAGGAGAGCGAGGTGCGGCGGCTCAACCGGCGGAACGCCCAGCGCGGCCTGCCGCCGGTCGAGCCCATCTACACGACGGCCGACGTCGAGCCGACGCTGCGCCGCTTCCAACGGGTGAAGCCCGGGGAACGGACGGCGATCTGCGACGGCGTCGCGGCCATGTGGTGGCCGGCCGGGCACATGCTGGGGGCGTCGTCGATCGAGGTCCGGGCCGGGGAGGGCGACGGCGGCGTGAGCCTGCTGTTCTCCGGCGACGTCGGGTCCCGGCGGCAGCCCTTCCTGCCGCGGCCGGACGGCCCCGTGGGCGTGGACCATGTCATCCTCGAGAGCACCTACGGCGACCGCGAGCGCATCGAGCTCGAGCTGGACGCCCGCCGCCGGGCGCTGGCGGCGGAGCTGCGCGAGGCCCGCGCCGCGGGCGGGCCTCTGCTGATCCCGACCTTCGCCGTCGGGCGGGCGCAGGAGCTGGTGCTGGACCTGCTGGCGGTGATGGAGGCGGAGCCTGATCTCGCCACCGAGATCTTCCTCGACTCGCCGCTGGCCATCGAGGCGACGGAGGTGTTTCTCCGGCGCGGCTGGAATCCGGAGAGCGGCGAGAATCCCTTCGAGCCGTTGCGGCGCGCGAAGCGGCTGCACCATCTGACCCACCCGCAGGACAGCGACGGTTTGCACCGGCTTTCCGGGTGGCACGTGATCCTCGCCGGCAGCGGCATGTGCGACGCCGGCCGGATCCGCAAGCACCTGAAGCGGCTGCTCTGGCGGCGGGAGACGACCGTGCTGATGACCGGCTACCAGGCGGCGGGCACGCTGGGGCGATTCCTGCTGGAGGGGCGAAGCGCGGTGCGCATCCAGGGCGAGGAGGTGCGGGTGGCGGCGCGCATCCGCAGCCTCGACTGCTACTCCGGCCACGCCGACGCGACCGAGCTGGTGGAATGGCTGGGCGAGCGGGGGACGGTGTCCGGCGCCGTCCTCCTCAACCACGGGGAGCCGGAGGCGGTCGCCGCCCTCGCCGGCCGGCTGGGCGCGGGCGGCTGGCGCGCCGTGCCCGCGGAGCTCGACCGCACCTACGTCCTCGGGCCGGATTCGTTCGAGGTCCTGCGAGGCGGCGGCGCCCGACTCTCGCCCGGCCAGCCGACCCGCCCCGACTGGCACAACGATCGCGCCGCCCTGCTGGTGGCGCTCAACGAGGTCCTTCAGGGGATGCCCGACGACGCCCGCCGCGCCGACCTGCTGCGGCGACTGGCGCTGACGGTGGAGGCGGAGCGCTGACGTTCGGGTGACCGTACCGCGTCAGGCCGCGGCGAGGGTCTCGAGACGCGGGGACCGGCGGATCCGGAAGCGGCGGGCGCCGAGGAACTCGACCACGCCCTCGGCCTGCAGGCGGCCCAGCATGCGCGAGATGGTCTCGATGGTGAGGCCGAGATAGTCGGCCATGTCCTGCCGGCTCATGGGCAGGAACACCACATCGCCGCGGAAGCGGTCGGCGATGTCGAACAGGAACTGGGCGACCTTCTCGTAGGCGGTGGCGCGGCCCAGCAGCAGCATATGCGACTGGGTCCGCCGCAGCTCGGAGGCCGTGGCCTGCCAGATCATCCGGTCGAGATGATGGTCGCCGTAGGCGGCGGAGCCGGAGCGGCGCAGGGCGAGCACCTCGCACGCCGACAGGGCTTCCGCGGAGAACCGGTGCACGGCCGCGATCTCCACCCCGAGGACGTCGCCCGGATAGTAGAAGTCGCCGATCTGGCGGCGCCCGTCGGCGAGCAGATGGGTGGTCCGCACGACGCCGCTGACCAGCCGGTAGACCAGGTCGGCGTCCTCGTCCTGGGCGTAGATCTCCGCGCCGGGGGCGAAGTGCAGCCGGGCGGCGCCGGCCCAGTCGTCAGGGACTCCCGGTCCCCGGGCGGTCGGTTGGGTCGAAAGCTCGAGGGACATGCTGGCCTCCATCTCTCGCGACCGAACCTAGTCGCAGGGGCGGACCCGCACATCCCGGGAGCCTTCCCTAAGGGCGGCTCCCTAAGGGCGAATACGTAGCGCGCCCGGCGTCAGGAGAAGGCGACGCCTGACTTCAGCCCGAGGCGACGGAAGATCATGGCCGCCGGACAAAAGCCCGTGATCGAGGCCTGCACGAGGTTGGCCCCCACAAAGACGGTCAGCCAGGTCCAGCCGGGGTGGACCCAGTGCGCCAGCGCCAGACTGGTCAGGATCATGAATCCGGCGAACATCATCACGGCGCGGTCGAGCGTCATTGGGCAGGCTCCTGGTCTTGGGTGGACGTGGTGGTGCGGCGCAGCTTGTGGGCGCCGATGAGATCGAGGGCGAGCTTCTCGTAGAGCGGCTCGGCCTGGCCCTTGCGGACCTTGTGCAGGAAGTAGCCCTCGAAGGCGGCCTTGGCCGTGTGCACCCAGCGGCCGCTGGCGGACCAGTTGATGTTCCGGGGCGGAATCTGCGGCTGGGCCATGAAGGCGACGCCGCCGTCGCCGAAGTCGGCCAGGCAGATGGCGTTCCAGCTGGCCTCGAAGGTGGGTTCGCGGCCGTCGAGGATCTGCTTCAGGTTGGCCGAGATGGCCGAGACCATGCTCTCGATCATGAAGCCGGTCTTCGGCACCCCCACGGGCACCGGGGTCGGCCCCGTCGGCGGGATGGCGATGCAGACGCCGAGGGCGAAGATGTCCGGCCAGGTCGGGTTGCGCTGGTGCTTGTCGACGATGACGAAGCCGCGCGGATTGGTCAGGCCCTCGACGCCCCGGAGCGCCTCGACCCCGCGGAAGGCCGGCAGCATCATCGACCAGGCGAAGGGCAGGTCGTGGGTCGCCTTCACCCCGCCGTCCTCGCCGACCTCCTCGACGTGCATCAGGCCGGGGTCGACGGACGTCACCCGGGCGTTGGTGATCCACTTGATGTGGCGCTGGCGCATTTCGCTCTCCAGCAGGCCCTTGGTGTCGCCGACGCCGTCCAGGCCGAGGTGGCCGATGTAGGGCTCGGAGGTGACGAAGGTCATCGGCACCTTGTCGCGCAGCTTGCGCCGCCGCAGCTCGGTGTCGAGGATCATCGCGAATTCGTAGGCGGGGCCGAAGCACGAGGCGCCTTGGACGGCGCCGACCACGATGGGGCCCGGATTGCGGACGAAGGCGTCGAACGAGGCCGCCGCCTCCACCGCATGGTCGACATGGCAGACCGAGACGGTGTGGCCCTGCGGCCCGAGGCCGGGGATCTCGTCGAAGGCCAGCTCCGGCCCCGTGGCGATCACCAGGTAGTCGTAGTGGAGGGCCCGGCCGTCAAGCAGGTCGATGCCCTTCTCGTGGGGCCGGACGCGGCTCGCGCCGACGTCGATGAACTCCACGCCCTTGCGGCGCATCACGTCCGGCAGCCGGACCTCGATCGCCTCGCGCTCGCGCCAGTGGACGGCGACCCAGGGATTCGACGGCGTGAAATGGAAGGTGTCGCCCTTCGACACCACCACGATCCGCGCGCGGTCGCCCAGCACGTGCCGCAGGTCGAAAGCGGCGATCGCCCCGCCGAGGCCTGCTCCGAGGATAACGATCGTGGGCCGTTCCATTCAGCGTCTCCCTGTCCAGCTTTCATCGCTGATCCTGTGTCCGCTCCCGGCGGAGCGCCTTGACGTGGATCAAGGTCGTTCCGGCGGTCGCGGCCGACCCTTGCCGGGCCCTTGCAGGCAGATTAGAGAAATCTAATATTAGCGCAAGCTAAGATATGGATTGCTTGATGACCACCTCATCCCATCTGCGCGGCGCCGTCGCCGCGCTCGTTCTGGCGGCGGGTCTCGCGGGCTGCAGCGGCGAGCCGTCGGTCGTCCCGAAGTCCTCCGTGGCCGGGGAGCGCCTGGTCCTCGCCGAGACGACCGTGACCGCGCTGAAGCCGGTCTCGGCGGTGATCACCTCGCGTGATCTCGCGGAGGCCCGCGCCCGGATCCCGGGCACCCTGGTCCGGCTGGACGTACGCGAAGGCGATGTGGTGAGCCGGGGGGATGTCCTCGGCGTCGTCGTCGACAACCGGGTCGGTCTCGAGACAGCGGCGTTCGGCGCCCAGGTCGCGGCGGCCGAGGCGGAGGCGGCGAGGGCCCGGGCCGACCTGTCCCGCGTGCAGGCCCTGTTCGACCGCGGCTTCTACGCCCAGGCCGCGCTGGACCGGGCGCGCGCCGTTTCCCAGGCGGCCGACGCCCAGGTCCGCGCCGCCCGCGCCCAGCAGTCCGCCAGCGCGGAGACGGGGGCGCAGGGGCGCATCCTCGCCCCCGCCTCCGGGCGGGTGCTGACCGCCGACGTGCCCCAGGGTTCGGTCGTCGCCGCGGGCCAGTCGGTCGCCACGATCACGGCCGGGCCGCTGGTGCTGCGGGTGGAGATTCCCGAGGCGCAGGGACGCGAGCTGCGGACGGGCCAGACGGTCGCGGTGGCGGGTGACGGCCTGCCGGAGAGCGGCGTCGTCGCCCAAGTCTATCCCGCCGCCGTCGCCGGACGCACGGTCGCCGACGTCGCGGTGGAAGGTCTGACGAGCGATCGCATCGGGCAGCGCGTCGCCGTGCTGGTTCCGGTCGGCCGCCGCACGGCGCTGACCGCGCCGCGCCGCTTCGTGGCGACCCGCTACGGAATCGATTTCGTCCGCACGGTCGACCGGGCCGGCCGGGTGAGCGAGGCGCCGGTCCAGCTCGGCGAGCCCGTCGACGGCGACCGGGTCGAGGTGATCTCGGGCCTCAAGGCCGGAGATGTGGTGCTGGCGCCGGAGCGTGTCCGATGAACCTCGGGCTTTCGGGCCGGCTGACCCGCGCCACCCTTCATTCGCCCCTGACGCCGCTCATGCTGCTGGCGGCCGTCGCCGTCGGTCTGATGGCGCTGATGTCGATTCCCCGCGAGGAGGAGCCGCAGATCAGCGTCCCGATGGTGGACGTCATGGTCGCGGCCCCCGGGCTGAACGCCTCCGACGCCACCGAACTGGCCGCCAAGCCGCTGGAGGCGATCGTCCGGAGCATCGACGGGGTCGAACACGTCTACACCCAGGTCGAGGACGACCGGGTCATGGTCACCGCCCGCTTCGAGGTCGGCTCCGATCCCGACGACGCCGCCGTCCGGGTGCACGAGAAGGTCCGCGCCAACTACGACGACATCCCCGTGGGCGTGTCCGAGCCCCAGATCGTCACGCGCGGCATCAACGACGTTCCCGCCGTGGTGCTGACCCTGACGCCGCGCGCCGACGCCGCCGGCCGCTGGAGCGACCAGGCCCTCTACGACATCGCCGCCCGGCTGCGCACGGAAATCGGCAAGGTCGAGGACGTCGGCCTGACCTTCCTCGTCGGCGGCCGGCCTTCCGAGATTCGCGTGGAGCCGGATCCGGCCCGGATGGCGGCGCGCGGCGTTCCCCTGTCCTCGGTGCTGGAGGCGGTGGGGCAGGCCAACCGGAGTTTCCCGGCCGGGACGTTCCGGGACGCCGGCCAGGCGGTGGCCGTGCGCTCCGGCGAACGCCTCGCCACCCCGCAGGACGCCGCCCTGCTGACGGTGACGTCGGTCACCGGCGAGCCGGTCTACCTGCGCGACGTCGCCACGGTGACGCTGGCCCCGCGCGAGGACCAGGCCCGCGCCGCCCACTACGCCCGGGTCGGCGACGGCTGGAGCCGCACGCCGGCGGTCAGCCTGGCCGTCGCCAAGCGGCAGGGCGCCAACGCCGTGGTGGTGTCCCACGCCGTGCTGGAGCGGGTGGAGGCGCTGAAGGGCACGCTGATCCCCGACGGGCTGGAGGTGGTGGTCACCCGCGACTACGGCGAGACCGCCAACGAGAAGGCCAACGAGCTGCTGATGCACCTCGGGCTGGCGACGATCTCGATCGTCGTCCTGATCGGCTTCGCCATCGGCTGGCGCGAGGCGGCGGTGACGGCGCTCGTCATCCCGACGACCATCCTGCTGACCCTCTTCGCCTCCAACCTGATGGGCTACACGATCAACCGGGTCAGCCTGTTCGCCCTGATCTTCTCGATCGGCATCCTGGTCGACGACGCCATCGTCATGATCGAGAACATCGCCCGCCACTGGGCGATGAACGACGGGCGCAGCCGCGCCGAAGCGACGGTCGAGGCCGTGGCCGAGGTCGGCAATCCGACCATCGTGGCGACGCTGACCGTGGTCGCCGCCCTGCTGCCGATGCTGTTCGTCTCGGGCCTGATGGGGCCGTACATGGCCCCGATCCCGGTCAACGCCTCGGCCGCCATGGTCTTCTCCTTCTTCGTCGCCGTGGTCATCGCGCCGTGGCTGATGATCCGCCTGGCGCGCCGGGCGCTGGCGGGAGGGCACGGGGAGCACGGGGAAGGCGCGCTGGGCCGGCTGTATCGGCGCGTGGCCGGTCCGGTGATCCGCACCCGGCGCAGCGCCTGGACCTTCCTGATCGCGGTCGGGGTGGCCACCCTGCTGTCGATGTCGATGTTCGCGATCCGCGCCGTGCCGGTGAAGCTGCTGCCGTTCGACAACAAGTCCGAGCTGCAGGTCGTGCTGGACATGCCGGAAGGAACCAGCCTCGAGACGACCGAGCGCACCCTGGCCGGCGCCGCGGCGGTCGCGCAGACCCTGCCGGAGGTGGTCTCCCTCGAGAGCTACGCCGGCGCGGCGGCGCCGTTCAACTTCAACGGCCTGGTCCGGCACTACTTCCTGCGTGACCGACCCGAGCAGGGCGATCTCGCGGTCATGCTGGCGCACAAGGGCGAGCGCCGCCGCAACAGCCACGCCGTGGCGCTGGACCTGCGCCGGCGGCTCGCGGACCTGCCGCTGCCGGCGGGGGCGTCGATCAAGGTGGTCGAGGCGCCGCCCGGCCCGCCGGTCCTGGCCACGCTGCTGGCCGAGGTCTACGGGCCGGATGCGGCCACGCGCCGGGCGGTCGCGGCCGAGCTGGAGACCCTGTTCCGGGCGCAGGACTCGGTGGTCGACGTGGACAACAGCTACGGCGTCCGCCGTCCGGTGCTGCGGCTGGTTCCGGATCGCGAGAAGATCGAGCGCTTCGGCCTGTCCGAGCGCGAGGTGCACGATTCGATCGCCGCGGTGATGGGCGGACGGACGCTGGGATACGCGCTCCGGGGGGACGAGCGGACGCCGGTGGAGATCGCCGTCCGGCTGCCGCAATCCGCGCGCTCGTGGAACGAGCGGCTGGCGGTGATGCCGGTCGCGACGACGTCGCTGGACGGCGGCCGCCGGCTGGTGGAGCTGGGCGAGGTGGTGGAGGCGCGCGAGGAGCTGGCCAGCTGGCCGGTCTACCGGCGCGACGGCCGCGCCGCCGAGATGGTCACCGCCGAGCTGGCGGGCCAGTTCGAGGCGCCCATCTACGGCATCCTTGCGGTCGATGCCGCCATCAAGGCGCACGACTGGAAGAACCTGCCGCAGCCGGAGATCCGCCTCAACGGCCAGCCGGAGGACGAGACCGTTCCGACCGTGCTGTGGGACGGCGAATGGGAGATCACCTGGGTCACCTTCCGCGACATGGGCGCCGCCTTCGGGGTGGCCCTGCTGGGGATCTATGTCCTGGTCGTCGCCCAGTTCCGGGACTTCCGCATCCCGCTGGTGATCCTGACGCCGATCCCGCTGACCCTGATCGGCATCGTCATCGGACACATGCTGTTCCGGGCGCCGTTCACGGCCACCTCGATGATCGGCTTCATCGCCCTCGCCGGCATCATCGTGCGGAACTCCATCCTGCTGGTGGATTTCATCCGTCACGCCCGGAGTCCGGGCCGGCCCCTCCGCGAGGTGCTGCTGGAGGCCGGCGCGATCCGGTTCAAGCCGATCCTGCTCACCGCCCTGGCGGCGATGATCGGGGCGGCGGTCATCCTGTTCGACCCGATCTTCCAGGGTCTGGCGATTTCGCTGCTGTTCGGTCTCATGTCCTCGACCCTGCTGACGGTGCTGGTTATCCCGGCGATCTATGTGGCGCTGAAGGGCGAGGCCGGCCCGTCGGCCCCGCCCGCCGCCGGAGACCTGCCGTGACCGACGCCATTCCTCCCCCGACGCCCGCCGCCCTGGCCGGGCTGGAGGCCAGCGCCGCCTCGGCCGCGCGGCTGATGCGGCTGTTCGCGAACGAGCAGCGGCTGATGCTGATGTGCCGGCTCAGCGAGGGCGACTCCCCGGTGGGCGAACTCGCCGCCTTCGCCGGCCTGTCCCAGTCGGCCTGCTCGCAGCATCTGGCGCGGCTGCGGGAGGCGGGGGTCATCGCCCCCCGGCGCGAGGCCCAGACCATCTACTATGCGATCGCCGACCCCGGCGCGGCGCGCGTGATCGCCCTGCTTTGCGACCTCTATCGCGACAAGCCGAAGAAGGAGCCGACCCCATGAGCTATTTCCACGCCCGCACCCTCGAGGGCGATTTCGACAGCGCGGTCGAGCGCACCCGCGCCGCGCTGCAGAAGCACGGCTTCGGGGTGCTGACCGAGATCGACGTCCAGGCGACGTTGAAGGCGAAGATCGGGCAGGATTTCCGACCCTACCGCATCCTCGGCGCCTGCAATCCGACCATGGCCCACGAGGCGCTGAAGCTGGAGCCGCACGTCGGCGCCATGCTGCCCTGCAATGTGGTCGTCCAGCAGGTCGAGGGCGGGGCCGAGGTCTTCGCCATCGACCCCGCCGCCTCGATGCGGGCCATCGACAATCCCGAACTGCTCGCCCATGCGGAGATGGTGGGGGCGCACCTGCGCGCGGCGGTTGACGAGGCCTGACGCGCCGACGTTCAGGCGTCGGCCGCGGTCTCGCGCAGGCGGGCCGGCGCGTGCGACAGGAGGAGCGGGCAGGGCGGATCGCCCAGCAATGATCGGGTGACGCCCCCGAACCAGCGCTCGATCGTGGGCGAGCGGCCGTAGCCGCCGAGCACCAGCAGCCCCGCCCCGAGCTCGCCGGCGACCGTCCGGATGACGGCGGCCGGACCGCCGGCGCCCGAGGTTCCGGTGCGGAGCTCCGGGCGGAAACCCGCCGCCTGCAGCCGGTCCATCAAGCCGCGGGTCGATCCGGGGGACGCCGCCCCGTCGACCACCAGCACGGTCAGCGGGGACTTCGGAGACAGCAGCGGCAGGGCCTGCTCGACGGCCCCGGCGGCGGCCGCGCCGCCGTCCCAGGCGATCAGGACCGGCCCCGCAAAGGGCTCGGGGCCCTCGTCCGGCAGCACCACCAGCGGCCGGCCGGCGGTCAGCAGAAGCCGGCCGGCGGACAGGGCCTCGGGCAGATCGGGCAGGGGCGGGTGCCCCGCCGCCAGCAGGTCCGCGTCGCGGATCAGCGGATCGGGCTCCGGCGTGTCGTCCCAGGCGACCCGGAACGCCGCCGGGGCGCCGGCGGTCGCCCCGGCGGCGGCCTCGAAGGCCGCCTGCGCCGCCGCGGCGGCTTCGCGGTCCTCGGCCCCGAGATGCCGGAGCACGTCGCGGATGCCCTCGCCGCCGCGGGCGAAGGTCTCCGCCGGCGAGGGCGCGGCGCGGCGCAGGCTGCGGAGACCGATCAGGTCGGCGTCCAGCCGGCGGGCGAGGGCGGCGGCGCGGCGGACAAGGTCTCCGGCGCGGGGGGAGCCGTCGAGGCAGACGAGGAGGCGGCGGGCCGGGGCGCTCATGGGGATCTCCGCGAGGGTTCCGGCAGCGTGCGCCCTCGGGCGCCCCGCCGCCTTGATCGAGCGCAAGCGGCGGCGATCCCGGAGAAGCGTCTTGACGGGACGGCGCAAGCAGGCGCCCATCCCCTCCGGCGGCCGCGGCCGCCGGAGGAAAGGAGGCGGCGTGCCGACGAAACGTGAGACGGGACGCCGGCGCGCGCTGCCGGACCGGCCGGGCGAGCCCCGCGGCTTCGCCGGCGTCCGGCTCGACGCCGGGCCGGGGGCCTCGCCGCTGGAGGCCCTGGCCGACGCCGTGTGTCCCCCGCGCGTGCGGGGCCGGCCGCTGAACATCCTCGCCGTGTCCGGCGGCGCGGCGGGCGGCGCCTTCGGAGCCGGGCTGCTGGTCGGGCTGGAGGCGGGCGGCCGCCGCCCGACGTTCGACCTTGTCACGGGGGTCAGCACCGGCGCCCTGATCGCCCCCTTCGCCTTCCTCGGACCCGCCTGGGACGAGCGGCTGGCGGACGCCTACACCGGCGGCCACGCCGGGGCGCTTTTTGATCTGCGGCGGATGCTGCCAGGCATCGAGGCCGGGCTGTTCCGGGCCCAGGCGCTGGACGCGCTGATCGCCCCCTTCGTCGACCCGGACCTGCTCGACGCCGTCGCCGCCGCCCACCTCGAGGGGCGGCGGCTGTTCGTCGCCACCACTGATCTGGACCGGCAGCGGGGCTGCATCTGGGACATGGGGCGGATCGCCCTGGGCGCGCGCGGCGGCGATCCCGAGGGAGCGCTGGCCCTGTTCCGCAGCGTCCTCGCCGCCTCGGCTAGCCTGCCGGGCATGTTCCCGCCGCGGCTGATCGACTGCGAGGCGGACGGCGCGGCCTATGTGGAGATGCACGCCGACGGCGGCATGGCGGCGCCTCTGTTCGTCCTGCCGGAGGACCTGCTGCGCTGGCCGCGCATCCGCGAGCGGCTGCGCGGCGGCCGGGTGCACCTGATCGTCAACACGCCGCTGCACGCCGAGGCGAAGGCCACGCCCGCCAACCTGCCGGCGGTGCTGATGCGCAGCTTCGAGACCATGCTGCGCTTCTCCTACCGGCAGGCGATCAGCACCACCGCCGCCTTCTGCGCCGGGGCCGCCCTGCCGCTCGGCGTCGCCTCCATCCCCGAAGGGGGCAACCCGCGCGATCTGGTCAGCTTCGACACCGCCAACATGCGCCGCATGTTCGAGGCCGGCATCGCCCGCGCCGCCGAGCCGGACCCGTGGTCCTTCGACCGGCCGGAGCCCGGACCGCTGGCGAGCCTGCTGCCGGGGTGGCTGAGGGCGGGGTGATCGGGCTCCGGGGCGATGAGCGGATTTCGCGGAGTTCCGCGGAGGGTGGGGAGCGGTCGCCAGCGGCGGAAGCTTGCCTCAGAAGAGCGTCTAGCGCCCGTTCCAGAATCGGAGGACTCCCCGGACGCGCTCGCCTTCCGCAGGCCCGTCGGGCTTCATCTCGATCCGCGCGCCCCGCTGCATGGCGACGATGGCAGCGCGCCCAAAGCCATCGCCCGAAGGCGTTTCCGTCTCGATCTGGCAGCTTCGGAACGTTCCGTTTGCCCTGACGACGCAAATCACTGACGCCTCGCCCCGGCTGGAGGTGGCCTGTGTCGGGAACTCAGGCTGTGGGCGACGGAGGAAGGTGACCTCATCGCCATTCCAGAGACGTGGCGAGGGCGCATCCTGGCTCGCACCTGTGGCAAGCACGGCCATCATCATAAGAGCCAAAGTCATAGAAGCCTCCCTTGGCCCGAGTTGTCGCGGAGAACCTGTGCGTCCGCAACGGGTCGAAAGCCGCTACTCAGTCCCCGATGCAAAACGGACGTTCGATTCCCATGCCCTGCACCCTCTACGGCATTCCCAACTGCGACACGGTGAAGAAGGCGCGCGTCTGGCTGGAGCAGCGCGGCGTCGCCTGCGCCTTCCATGACTACAAGAAGCAGGGGATCGACCGGGCGCGGCTGGAGGGCTGGGTGGCGACGCACGGCTGGGAGACGGTGCTGAACCGGGCCGGGACGACCTTCCGGGCGCTGCCGCCGGAGGCGAAGGCGGACCTCGACGCCGGCAAGGCCGTGGCGCTGATGCTGGCCCAGCCGTCGATGATCAAGCGGCCGATCCTCGACCTCGACGGGCGGAGCGTGGTCGGCTTCCGCCCGGAGGTCTACGAGGGCCTGTTCGGCTGATCAGCGGGTCAGGGTGAAGCGCGCCGGCTCGCCGGCCTGGGCGTTCGGGGCCAGCCAGACGTCGAACTCGCCCGGCTCCACCGTCGGCTGCAGGTCCGGGCCGAGGAACAGCAGGTCGTCGAACCGCAGCGGCAGGGCGACTTCCACCGAGCCGCCGGCCGGGACCGTCACGCGGCGGAAGGCCCTGAGCAGGCGCACCGGCTGGGTGATCGAGGCGGTCCGGTCGCGGATGTAGAGCTGGACCAGCTCCTCCGCCGGCCGGTCCCCGGCGTTGGTCAGGGTGACGCTGGCGGTCAGTTCCCCGTTCCAGGCCATGGTCGGCGTCGAGAGCCGCACCGGCGAGTAGGCGACCGGCGCATAGGTCAGGCCGTGGCCGAACGGATAGAGGGCGGTGTTTCCGGTCTCGCGGAACTGGGCCTTGAAGCCCTCGTCGCGCGAGCTGGCCGGGCGGCCGGTGGTCTTGTGGGCGTAGTAGAACGGCGACTGGCCCGAGAAATGGGGGAAGCTGACCGGCAGGCGGCCGGTCGGCGCGTGGTCGCCGAACAGCACGTCCGCGACCGAGTGGCCGGTCTCCGAGCCGAGGAACCAGGTGACGAGGATGGCGGGGGCGTCCTTCACCGCGCCCGACAGCTCCATGGCCCGGCCGTTGCGGAGCAGGACCACGACCGGCTTGCCGGTGGCGGCCACGGCCTCGGCGAGGTCCAGCTGCGGCCGGGGGATGCCGATGTCGACGCGCGACTGGGCCTCGGCGGACATGTTCTGGCTTTCGCCGACCGCCAGCAGCACCACGTCGGCCTGGGACGCTGCGATGACCGCCGCCTCGATCCCGCCCTCAAGCGGCGCCTCCACGTTGGAGCCCTTGACCACGGTCAGGCCGGAGCCCTCGCCGAGGGCGGCGCGGAGGCCCTGTTCCAGCGACACCGCCAGCTCGGGATCCTTGAAGATCGACCACGGACCGAACAGGTCGACGCGGTCGTCGCCGAACGGGCCGATCAGGGCATAGCGCTTGCCGGTCTTCGGCAGCGGCAGCAGACCGCCGTCGTTCTTGACCATGACGATCGACTTGCGCCCCGCCTCGCGGGCGAGGGCGAGGTGTTCGCGGCTGCCGGTGACCCGCGCCTCGAGGCGGACGTCGGAGCCGCGGTAGGGGTTCTCGAACAGCCCCAGCGCCGCCTTTGTCATCAGCACCCGGCGCACGGCCTCGTCGACCCGCGCCATCGGCACCTCGCCGGACTGCACCAGCCCCGGAATGTGCTCCATGTAGAGGCCGCTCTTCATCGACATGTCGACGCCGGCCATCAGGGCGATGCGGGCGGCGTCGCGGCCGTCGGCGGCGTAGCCGTGGGCGATCAGCTCCTGTTCCGAGGTGTAGTCGGAGACCACGAAGCCGGCGAAGCCCCACTCGTCGCGCAGGATGTCGGTCAGCAGCCAGCGGTTGCCGCTGGTCGGGACGCCGTTGAGGTCGTTGAAGGCGCTCATGATCGAAAGGGCGCCGGCGTCGATCGCCGCCTTGAACGGCGGCAGGTAGACCGAGCGCAGCTCGCGCTCGCTCATGTCGGTGGTGTTGTAGTCGAGGCCCGCCTCGGCGGCGCCGTAGGCGGCGAAATGCTTGGCCGTGGCGACGAGGCAGGACCAGTGCTTCAGGTCGTCGCCCTGGAAGCCCTTCGTCCGGGCGGCGGCGAACAGGTTGTTCAGCAGCACGTCCTCGCCGGCGCCCTCGACCACGCGGCCCCAGCGCTGGTCGCGGCCGACGTCGACCATCGGGGCGTAGGTCTGGTGCACGCCCGCCGCGCCGGCCTCGACCGCGGCCGCCCGCGCCGTGCGCTCGGCGAGGTCGAGGTCCCAGCTCGCCGCCTCGCCCAGCGGCACCGGGAAGGTGGTCCGCAGGCCGTGGACCACGTCCGAGGCGAACAGCAGCGGAATGCCCAGCCGGCTCTCGCGCACGGCGAGGTCCTGGACGAAGCGGGTGGACTTCGCGCCCACGCCGTTGAACAGGGCCCCGATGCGCCCGGCGCGGATGTCGGCGGCGGCCTGTTCCTGGTTGGTGTCGAGGGCGTCGCCGGGGTTCACGCCTTCCGGCCGCCAGCGGAACGGGTCGTTCTGCAGGTTCAGCTGCCCGGCCTTCTCCTCGATCGTCATGCGGGCGATCAGGTCGTTGACCCGGGCGAGGTTCGCCTGCGCCTGCGCCGCCGCGATGCGGGGGGCCATCATCAGCCCGGCCGTCAACGCGCCTCCGGCCAGCAGCAGGCGACGGGTCGGGGCGAAGGGCGTATGGCGCATTGTAACCGGTTCCATGACGAGGTCGGCCAGCACTAGCCGCCGCGACCGGCCAAGCCTACCCCCGGCCGTTCACAAGGCGTTGCTCGGCTCAGCGGCCGCGCCGCCGCAGGTAGTCGATCACCGCCGCCCGCTCGGCCGCCGGGCCGCCCTGGAAGGGCATGGCCGTGCCGGGCACGACGGCCTCCGGATCGGCGAGGAAACGCTCGAGGGTGTCGGCGTCCCAGGTCAGTCCGCGCCGCCCCGCCTCGCGCATGGCCGGAGAATAGGCGAAGTCCTCCGCCGACGCGGCCCGCCGACCGAAGACGCCGTGCAGGCCGGGAGCCGTGGAGGACGAATCATCCGGGCGCAGCGAATGGCAGCCGCCGCAGCGCTGGAAGGCGCGCTCGCCGGGATCGCGCGTCTGCGGCGGCGCGGCCAGGGCGGCCAGCATCATCAGCAGGATCATCGCCTCACCCGCCGTAGCGGATCACCACCAGCCGGTCGGTCCCTGACTCGGCCCCCCAGACCTCGCCCGGCCGCCCCAGCATCTGGCGCACGTTCGCGCCCTCGCGGTCGCTCGGGAAGCTGCGGAAGGTCTCCGTCACCGGGTCGAACAGGACGATGGCGTTGGCGGCGAAGTCGGTCAGCCAGACCTTGTCGCGCTCGTCGACATAGACCGAGTAGGTCTTCGGCGCCTCGCCGGGCAGCTTCCAGGTGCGCCAGCTGCCGTCTCGGGGATCGTGGACGCTGACGTTCCCGCTGTTCCACTCGCTCACCCACAGCCGGCCGTGGCTGTCCGACCAGATGCGCCGCGCCCCCTGGTCCGGCGTCGGCGGCTCGACGATGGTCGCCTCGCCTGTGTCGAGGTCGATCCTGGCGATGTGGCTGCCCGCCAGCGAGGCGTACCAGACCTCGCCGGACGGGGTGGTGGTGATGCCGTAGGGGCCGCGGCCGCGCGGGGCGGACCAGACCTGCATGTCGTCCGCCGCCGGGTCCAGCCGGCCGTAGAAGCCCGTCTGGCCCGTGAACCAGATGCGGCCGCGCCGGTCGAAGGTCGCGGTGTTCAGATTGATCGGCCCGATGTCTTCCGGCAGCGGCCAGACCTTCACCTCGCGGGTCGCGCGATCCACGCGGACGATGGCGTTCTGGCCGCCGTCGGTGATCCAGGCGGCGCCGTCCGGCCCGACGATCACGCCGTGCGGCGCGGAACCCTCGCCGAGCGGGACGAGGGTGGTCTCGCCCGTGTCGGGGTCGAGGACGCCGTGGGCGCCGCCGCGCTGGACCGTCCACCACACCTCCTCGCCGTCGGCGGTGACGGCCACGTCGTGGGCCCGGCCGCCGGGCGGCAGGTCGTAGTAGCGGACCTCCTGCGCCAGGGCGGCGGCGGGCAGGGCCAGCGCGAGGCCGAGAAGAGAGGCGGCGAGGGGACTCCGGAACGGGCGCATCGGGACCTCCTGATCGGATATCCGGCCATACGGCCGACTTCCGCCGCCGGATGCAACCTTCGCCGTTCAGCCCTCGACGGCGGGCTCCGGCCGGTCGTGCCCGTCGGCGCGCTCGGTCACCCATTCGCCGGAGGCGTCGGCGTATTCGATGTAGGCGTCCTCGTCCGGCACCCGCTGCTCGCGCGCCGCCGCCACCGCCGCCGCGCGGGCGGAGTCGTGGTCGGGGTAGGTCTCGGACCAGGTGTCTCCAAGGCGGTAGGCCCAGCCGCCGTCGTGCTCGGCGATGCGGTAGGTGATCTGCGCCATGAGGAACTCCGGTTCTGCGGTCTGGCTATGGTCGGCGAACGTCCCGGGGCCGCCCCGGTTGCTCCGCTTCAGACGAGCTTGAGGGTGGCGGCGACGCCGAAATGGTCGGACGCATCCTCTCCGTCGCCCGGCGTGTCGCCGATGATCGCGGCCGAGACCGGCGTGAAGCGGCCGGACTCGGCGAAGATGTGGTCGATCACCCGCGGGGCGTGGCCTTTCGCCGGGTTGAGCGTGGTCGCGGCGGCGCCCGGCGGCACGGCGCTGAAGAAGCGGTCGCCGGTCAGGGCGGCGAGTCCGGGGTCCGACTGTTCGGCGTTGAAGTCGCCGAGGATGACGAGGGCGGCGGCGTCGTCCGGCAGCCAGGCCATCAGGTCGGCGACCTGCCGCGCCCGGGTGGCCGCCTGGTCCGGCTGCCAGGCGAGGTGGGTGTTGACCACATCCACCGCGCGACCGTGGAGATCCACCCGCGCCCGGATCGCCGTCCGGTAGTCGTCGAGAGGCTCGAGCCGCTTCGACTCATGCGCCAGCACCGGCAGCCGGCTGAGAATGGCGTTGCCGTAGCGGCGCGGGGCGCCCTCCGGGTCGGTGGAGACGAAATACACCTGGTAGCCGCCCAGGGCGGCCGCGAGCGTGTCGGCCTGGTTGGGCAGGCCGACGGCGGCGTCTTCCAGCACCTCCTGCAGGCCGATGACGTCCGCGTCCGCCGCCCGCAGCGCCTCGACCAGTCGCGGCAGGCGGGCGGTCCAGTCGCCCTGATTGTGCCAGATGTTGAAGGTGACGAGGCTCAGCTCGCGCGCGCCGACCGCCGTCGGGATGGCGGCGCAGGCGGCGAGGGGGGCGGCGGCCAGTCCGGCGAGCACGGCGCGACGGTGGGGCATCGAAGGTCTCCGGTTCGGGCGCTTGTAGCCGGGTTCGCCCGCCTTACGAAAGTTTCACTCCGGCCCGCGCATCCGCCGGGCCGCTCCGCCGCCTCTTGTCGTCAGAAGGCCGGGGCGTCACGCTCCTGCCGAATGAGGAAGAGGGGATAAACCCAATGGAAGATTTCATTCCGATCTTCGGGATCTTCGCGGTCTTCGGAAGCATCACCGCCATCATCGTCGGACCGACCTGGCTGAAGAGCCGCGAGAAGCGCGAGATGCAGGCCACCCTGCGCTACGCGATGGACAAGGGTCAGTCGCTGCCGCCCGAGGTCATCGACGCCCTGACCCAGGACGTCTCGCGCAACCTGCCGTCGCGCAGCCGCGACCTGCGCCGCGGGATCATCTGGCTGGCGGTGGGCATCGGCATCGCCGCCTTCGGTCTGATCAACGACCTGAGCGCCGGCGGCAACGACTGGGGCGACAACTTCGGCGACGGGCTGCTGGGCGTCGCCGCAATCCCGGTCACCATCGGCCTGGCCTTCATCGTTCTGAGCTTCTTCAACAAGAACAAGGACTGAGGCCGGACGGGACAGGGGGAACGTCATGACCCAGCCTCTGGTCGACCGGCACGACGTCGAGCTCGCCGCCCTCGCGGCGGCGGGCGGGCGGCGGGAGTTCGGCGAACTGGTCCGCCGCCATGGCTCGGCGGTGCGGGGCCTGCTGCGCCGGATGGGCGCCCAGCCCGCGCTCGCCGACGACATCGCCCAGGACGCCTTCATCCAGGCGTTCGAGCGGTGCGGCGAGTTCCGCGGCGAGGGCACCTTCGCCGCCTGGGTGAAGCGCATCGCGGCCCGGCTCTACATCAAGCGGGTGGCGAAGGAGGCGCGCTATGTGGCGGAGGTGGACAGCGAGGAGATCGCGCCCGTCCCCGACCCCGGCGGGCGCGTCGATCTCGACGAGGCGCTGAAAAGCCTCAGCGAGGCGGAACGGCTGTGCGTTTCCCTGTGCCACGGCGCCGGCATGGCCCATCCGGAGATCGCCACGGCCCTCAATTTGCCACTCGGCACGGTGAAATCTCATGTCAAACGTGGTCTGGATAAACTCCGCGCGCGGCTCCAGCCGGAGCCGGCCCGGCCCCTGGGGAGGACGCAGCATGTCGGCTGACGACTTCGACCCCGAGATCGAACGCCTGTTCGGCCGGGCCCCCGTCCTGCCCGACGCCGCCCTGTTCACCGCCCAGGTGGAGCGGCGGCTGCAGAAGGGATCGGCCGTGCGCGGCCTCGCCCTCACGGCGGCCGGGGTCATCGGCGGCGTGGTGGCGGTGCGCGAGACCCTGACGGTCAACCTCCGGTCCAATGACGGGGTGGTGGCCGGCGAAGCGCTGGGGCGGGGGGTCCGCTCCGTGTCCTTCACCGCCCAGGACGCGATCCAGTCCGGCCTCGACCAGTTCGGCCTCGGCGGTCTGGAGCTGGGCTCCATGAACGGCATGCAGCTGTTCTGGATCGTTGCGGGCGCGCTGATCGCCGTGGCGGCCGCCGGCGTGGTGCGGCTGTCCCAGGAGGTCTGAGGTGACGGCCGCCGGCCGACGACCTATCTAGGGAGTTCCGCAGAAGGAGCTCCGGGATGTCCAGCCAGAAGCAGGAGACGGTGCGCCGTCTCGCCGCGCCCGATATCCGGGCCCGCAAGGGCGGCCAGCCGCTGGTCTGCCTCACGGCCTATGACGCGCCGACGGCGGAGATCCTCGACCCGCATTGCGACGTGCTGCTGGTCGGCGACAGCGTCGGCATGGTGGTGCATGGCCTGCCCAACACCGTGGGGGTCACCCTGGAGATGATGATTCTCCACGGCCAGGCGGTGATGCGCGGCTCCCGCCGCGCGATGGTCGTCATCGACATGCCGTTCGGCTCCTACGAGGGCGGCAAGGAGCAGGCCTACGAGAACTGCGCCCGGGTGATGAAGGAGACGGGGGCGCAGGGGGTGAAGCTGGAGAGCGGGCCCACTGTGGCCGAGACCATCGCCTACCTGGTCCAGCGGGGCATTCCGGTCATGGGGCACGTGGGCCTGCGGCCGCAGGCCGTGCTGACCGACGGCGCCTTCAAGGCCAAGGGGCGGACCGAGGACGAGCGGCTGCGGGTCATGGCCGAGGCCGAGGCGACCGCCGACGCCGGGGCCTTCGCGGTGGTCATCGAGGGCGTCGCCGAATCGCTCGCCGCCGAGATCACAGCCGCGATCGACAAGCCGACCATCGGCATCGGGGCCTCGGCCGCCTGCGACGGCCAGATCCTGGTCGTTTCCGACATGCTTGGCCTGTTCGACTGGACCCCGAAGTTCGTCCGCCGCTACGCCGACCTGAGGACGGAGATCGACCGCGCCGTCGCCGCCTATGCGACGGACGTCCGCGAGCGCCGTTTTCCTGCCGAAGTCGAGACCTACTTCTCGAAAAAGCCGGCCACGCCCTAAGCGGCGCGTTGCGGCGCGCAAGCCGACCCTCTAGGGTCCGGCCCGATTGAATTTCAGCGGGCTGAGGTCCGTTTTCCGGGGGTGACCTTTCCGTGGTTGATGTCTTCGAGCAGGTCGAGGAGGAGCTCCGCTCCGACCGCTACAAGCGGCTGGCCCGCACCTGGCTGCCGGTCGTCGGCGGCGTGCTTCTGGTCGCCCTCGTCGCCGCCCTCGCCTGGTGGGGCTGGCAGAGCTGGCAGACCTCGAAGGCCGACAAGGCGTCGATCGCCTATGAGCGCGGGCTCGAGTCGCTGGAGGCGAACAACCCGACCGGGGCCGACGCCGCGTTCCGGCAGGCGGCCGACGAGGGCAACGGCGCCTACCAGGCCATGGCCCTGATGCAGCGGGCCGGAATTGCGCTGGACGCCAACCGGACCGACGACGCCATCGCCCACCTCGACGCCGCCGCCAAGGCCGTCCGCGATCCGCTGATCGCCGATGCGGCCGCCCTGAAGGCCGCCTGGATCGCGATGGATACGGCCCCGCTCCCGGACATCGAGGCCCGCCTCGCCCCGCTGACCGACAGCGATCGCCCCTACAGCGCCTTCGCCGCCGAGGCGCTGGCCATGGCCCGGCTGCAGCACGGGCAGACGGCCCAGGCGCGCGAGGCCCTGGTGGTCCTGAAGAACGGCCTGGACACGCCCCAGGTGGTCAGCCAGCGCGCCGACCTCGCCATCTCGGCCATCGACGCCGGCGGGGCGGCCAATCTCGCCGCCATCGTCCGCGCCCAGGCCGCCGCGCCGGCGGCCCCGTCTCCGGCGGCCTCGACCCCGCCCGGCGCGGCCCCGCAGGCGGCGACGCCTTCGCCCGCTCCGGCCCGCCCGTGATCTCCTCCTCCAGGACGCCCGCCATGAACCGTGTGCTCAAAGTCGCCCTGCTGTGCGGCCTCGCCGTCACCGTCGCCTCGTGCGGCACGGTGCGACGGGCCCTGCCGTTCGGCCTCGGCGGCGCGGACCAGCCGCAGGCCACCGCCACCGAAGGGCAGCGCATCTCGGTGCTGGAATTCGAGCAGCAGCTGGCGCCCTCCGCGGCCCTGGCGGGGCGCGACTTCTTCCTGCCGGGACCGCAGGCCGCGACGGCCTGGACCCAGCCTGGCGGGGCGGCGGACAACGCCGTGGAGCACGTGATCGCCGGCGGCGACCTCTCGGTCGCCTGGCGCAGGGACATCGGCAAGGGCTCGTCCCGGACCCAGCAGGTCATGGCGCCGATCGTCGCCGACAACGGCCGGGTCTTCGTGCTTGACGGGGAGTCGACCGTGTCGGCCGTCGACGCCGCCAGCGGCGCGGTGGCCTGGCGCACCGACATCAAGCCCGACGAGCCCGAGGCGCGCAGCGGCCTGTTCAGCTTCGGCGGCGGCTCCGGCGGGGGCGGCTTCGGCGGCGGCGTCGCCGTGGCCGGCGGCAAGGTCTTCGTGTCGTCGGGCTATCGCGTCGTGACCGCCCTGGACCAGGCCACCGGCGCGGTGCTCTGGACCACCCCGGTCGACGTGCCGATCCATGGCGCCCCGACGGTGTCGGGATCGCGCGTCTTCGTGGTCGACGTCGAGAACCAGATCGTCGCCTTCGACGTGAACACCGGTCAGCAGGACTGGTCGTACCGCGGCATTCCCGAGCCGGCCCGGATCATGCGGGCGTCGAGCCCGGCGGTGACCGGCGACACGGTGATCGCGCCCTTCTCCTCGGGCGAGCTGATCGCGCTGCGCGCCTCCACCGGCCAGTCGCTGTGGAACCAGGTGCTGTCACGCACCAGCCGGACCAGCGCCCTGTCCGAGATCCGCGACATCGCCGGCCGTCCGGTGGTCAGCCGCGGCGTCGTCTACGCCGTCAGCCACTCCGGCCAGATGGCGGCGATCGACGTGCGGACCGGCCAGCCGAAGTGGCAGCTTCCCGTCGCCGGCGTCAACGCGCCGCTGCCGGTCGGGGATGTGGTCTACGTCGTCTCCAAGAGCGGCGAGCTGACCGTGGTCAACCGCGAGACCGGCCAGGTCTACTGGACCCGCGACCTCAACGAGGGCCGCGTCCGGCAGGAGGGCGGCTTCCTCGGCTTCTTCGACCGCACCGTGCGGCCGGAATGGTCGGGTCCGCTGCTCGCGTCCAACCGCCTGCTGCTGGTCAACTCGGAAGGCGAGCTGGTCGCCTTCGATCCGAAGACCGGCGCCCAGACCGCCTCGGTGTCTCTGGGCGGCCCCGCCTTCATCGCCCCGGCCGCCTACAATGGTGCGCTGTACGTGCTCACCGATCGCGGGACCCTGGTCAGCATTCGCTGACGGAATCCCGCCAAACGCGTTAGAAGGCCGACATGGCTCTGAAGGTCGCCATCGTCGGCCGCCCCAATGTGGGCAAGTCGACCCTGTTCAAC
This sequence comes from Brevundimonas sp., assembly GCF_013912005.1. Classification (GTDB taxonomy): domain Bacteria; phylum Pseudomonadota; class Alphaproteobacteria; order Caulobacterales; family Caulobacteraceae; genus Brevundimonas. The sequence continues at coordinate 66,284 of NZ_JACESB010000001.1, forward strand.
CGCCTCGTCGGCAAGCGCCTGGCGCTCGTCGACGATCGCCCGGGCGTGACCCGCGACCGTCGCTATGCCGACGGCAATATCGGCGACATGGACCTGACGCTGATCGACACGGCCGGCTACGAGGACGTCACCGACGAGAGCCTCGAGGCCCGGATGCGCGAGCAGACCGAGGCGGCCATCGACGACGCGGAGCTGATCCTGTTCATGATGGACGCCCGTGAGGGCGTCACCTCGCTGGACCGCATCTTCGCCGACCGCCTGCGCAAGGTCGACAAGCCGGTCATCCTGCTGGCCAACAAGTCCGAGAGCCGCGAGAGCGGCGGCGGCGTGGGCGAGGCGCACGGCCTCGGCTTCGGCGAGCCGGTCGCCCTGTCCGCCGAGCACGGCGAGGGCATGGCCGACCTGTACGCGGCCATCGTGCAGGCCAGCGCCGACATCGAGCTGGCGGAGAGCGACGAGGAAGAGGCCGACAAGCCGATCCGCATCGCCGTCATCGGCCGCCCCAACGCCGGCAAGTCCACCCTGATCAACCGGCTGCTGGGCGAGGACCGCCTGCTGACCGGGCCCGAGGCGGGCATCACGCGCGACTCCATCTCGGTCGACTGGGCGTACGAGGGCCGCGCCGTGCGCTTCGTCGACACCGCCGGCATGCGCCGCAAGGCGCGGGTGCAGGAGAAGCTGGAGAAGCTGTCGGTCGCCGACACCATCCGCGCCATCACCTTCGCCGAGGTGGTGGTGCTGGTCATGGACAAGGACAACGCCTTCGACATCCAGGACCTGCAGCTCGCCGACCTGGTCGAGCGCGAGGGCCGGGCGCTGGTCTATGTCGCCTCCAAGTGGGACCTCGAGGAGGAGCCGCAGGCCCGCCTGGCCGAGCTCAAGCGCCTCGCCGACGACAAGCTGCCCCAGCTGAAGGGCTCGCCCTTCGTGGCCCTGTCGGCCCATTCCGGCCGCGGCGTCGAGCGGCTGATGCCGGCCGTGCTGCAGGCGTACGACACCTGGTCGGTGAAGGTGAAGACGCGCGACCTCAACGACTGGCTGGCCCTGGCGACCCAGCGACACCCGCCGCCCGCCGTCGACGGCAAGCGCATCAAGCCGAAGTACATCGCCCAGACCAAGGCCCGGCCGCCGACGTTCGTGCTGTTCTCCAGCCGCGCCTCGGCCATGCCCGACCACTACAAGCGCTACCTGGTCAACTCGATCCGCGAGAGCTTCGACCTGCCGGGCACGCCGATCCGCCTGACGGTCAAGTCCGGCTCGGCCAATCCCTACGCAGAGGGCGGCGCCAAGTCGGGCCCGGAGCGCTTCAAGGGGGCGGCGAAGACGGCGCCGAGGCGGGTGCAGAAGGCCGAGAAGGCCGAGGCGGTCTCAAAGCTGCCGGGCAAGGCGCTGGAGCAGAAGACCCGCGCCGGCTTCAAGCCCAAGGTGAAGCCGCTCGGCGGCCTCAAGGCCTCGGCCTCGAAAAAGGCCGGCAGCAGCGTCGCGGTCCAGAAGGGCGCCCGCGGCGGGGCCCGTCAGGTGTCGCGGTCGGGCCGCGTCCGGACGGGGCAGAAGGGCGGCTCGCGGCGATAGTCTATGGACGGGGCCGTAGGGCAGCGTAGGCTCCTCGCGTTCGGAGTCTCGCCATGATCCTTCACCTTCTACTCGCCGCCCTGATGCAGGAGGGACCGTCCGACCCCGCGGCGGAGGCGGCCCGCCGGGCCGCGGAAGATGCCGCCCGCGCCGCCGCGACTACGCCCGCTGCAGATCGCGAGCCCGCCTGTCGCCGGGACGGGAACACGCCTGAGATCAACGCCTGCTTCGCTGAGGACCTCCGCCGCGAGGAGGCGCGCATGGAAATCTACCTTCGGCGGGCCGAGGAGCGGGCGCGGGAGGCGGACGAGCTTACCCGCGCCTACGGCGGACCCAGCGCCCAAAGGGGATACCTCGCCTCATCCCAGGCGGTGTGGCGGGCCTATGCCGAAATCGTCTGCGATGGCGTCCACGATGCGTGGAAGGACGGCACGATACGGACGGTCATGCATCTGGACTGCATGACCGAAATGACCCGGGAACGCACCCACGTCATCTGGCGCCATCACCTGACCCATGCCGACGGCTCGCTGCCGGTCCTGCCCGAGCCGGTCGAGACCGTGGCGGACGAACTCAGACGAGAGCCGCCGCCCCCGGCCCGTCCTTCCACTCGCGGAAGCTGACCTTCAGCGGCGGCTCGCGGTCCGGCCGGGCCAGGTCGACGATCAGCGGACCGATCTCCGACGGATGCGGGTTCTGCTCCGGGTCTTCGCCCGGGAAGGCCTGGGCGCGCATCTGGGTGCGCATCCGGCCGGGATCCAGCACGGCGACGCGGATCTTCAGGCTCTCCAGCTCGTCGGCCCAGCAGCGCATCAGGGTCTCGGCCCCGGCCTTGGTGGCGGCGTAGGCGCCCCAGAAGGCCCGCGGCGTCGTCGCCACGCTGGTGGTCAGGTGGATCACCCGACCGGCGTCCGAGGCGCGCAGCAGCGGCTCCAGCGAGCGGATCAGGCGGTAGACGGCGGTGAAGTTGGTGCGCTCGACCTTGGCGAACTGGCGCGGGTCGGCGTGGGCGACGGGCGACAGGCCCTCGGCGCCCAGCGTCGCCGCCGCCTGGACCCAGATGTCGAGGCGGCCGAAGCGCTCGTAGATGGCGCCGCCCAGCCGGTCTATGGCCCCGCCGTCCACCAGGTCGAAGGGGATGAGGGTGGCGTGCTTGCCGGTGGCCGCGAAGACGGCGTCGTCGAGCTCCTCCAGGGCCCCCTCGGTGCGGCCGGTGGCGATCACGTGCGCGCCGGCCTTCGCCAGCGCCAGCGCGCTTTCGTAGCCGATGCCGCGGGTGGCCCCGACGACGAGGGCGATGCGGTCCTTGAGGGGGAGGTCGGTCATGGCGCGCTGATAGCGCGACCCGGGACGGGCCGGAAGGCGAGGCGGCTCAGAATCCCGCGGCGGGCTGCCACAGGCTGAAGCTGACGCCCTGGTCGTCGGAGACGACGGCGGTCAGGCCCGACTGGCTCTCCGAGGGGACCGCGGCCTTGCCCCCCAGCTCCTTGACCCGCTCGCACAGGGCCTCGACGTCGTCGACGCGGAAGTACAGGTGCCGGAACTCGCGGGCGCGCTCGACCTTGGTGAAGCCGAACGGCGGCTGGCTGTCCGCCACGTGCAGGTAGGCGGGACCCGACTGGGCCTCGTCGAAGCGCCATCCGAACAGGCCGCCGTAGAAGGCGCGCGCCTTGTCGATGTCAGGGGTGTCGATGGTGAAGTAGCCGAGCTGGACCATGAGCGCTTAAGCGCTCACCAGCAGCGAAAGTTGCCGGTTCGCCTCCTGCCGCCCGCCTTCCTCGATCTCCCGGTCCAGCAGACGGGTCGGGTATTCGCCGGTGAAGTAGTGGTCGGTGAACTGCGGGTTCACCGGATCGCGGGGGCCGGCCTCCAGCGCCTGGTACAGGCCGTCGACCGACAGGAAGCCGAGCGAATCGACCTCGAGGTATTCGCGCATCTCCTCCAGAGACTTGTTGGCGGCGATCAGCTGGTCCCGCTCCGGCATGTCGATGCCGTAGAAGTCGGGCCACAGGATCGGCGGCGATGCCGAGCGCAGATGCACCTCGGCCGCGCCCGCCGCGCGCACCGCCCGCACCAGCTTCACCGAGGTGGTGCCGCGCACGATCGAGTCGTCGATCAGCACCACCCGCTTGCCGGCGAGCACCGCCCGGTTGGGGCTGTGCTTCATGCGCACGCCCTTCTGACGCGCGCCCTGGCTGGGCTGGATGAAGGTGCGGCCCAGATAGTGACTGCGGATGATGCCCATCTCGTAGGGAATGCCGCTCTCGTGGGCGTAGCCGAGCGCCGCCGGCACGCCGGAGTCGGGCACCGGCACCACCACATCGGCCTCGACGGCGTGTTCGCGCGCCAGCGCCCGGCCCATCCGCTTGCGGACCTCATAGACCGAGCGGCCGTCGAGGATGCTGTCGGGGCGGGAGAAGTAGACGTACTCGAACAGGCAGGGTCGGGCGGCCTTCTGCGGAAAGGGCTTCTCCGAGCGCAGGCCTTCGTGGTCGATGACGATGACCTCGCCGTTCTCCACGTCGCGCACGAACTCCGCGCCGATGGTGTCCAGCGCGCAGGTCTCCGAGGCCAGCACCCAGGCGTCGCCCAGCCGGCCCAGCACGAGGGGGCGGATGCCGAGGGGATCGCGGGCCCCGATCATCTTGGAGCGGGTCTGGCAGACCAGGGCGTAGCCGCCCTCGATGCGGCCGATGGCGTCGATGAAGCGGTCGACGATCTTCGCCTTCCGGCTGCGGGCGATCAGGTGGAGGATGACCTCCGAGTCAGACGTCGACTGGAAGATCGCCCCTTCCGAGACCAGCTGGCTGTGCAGGTACTTGAAGTTCGTCAGGTTGCCGTTGTGGGCGATGGCGATGCCGCCCTGGTCGAGGTCGGCGAACATCGGCTGGATGTTGCGCAGGAAGCTGCCGCCGGCGGTGGAGTAGCGGGTGTGGCCGACGGCGGCCGATCCGGGCATCCGGGCCGGCAGGTCGGCGCCGCCGAAGGCCTCGCCGACCAGGCCCATGTGCCGCTCGGTGTAGAAGCGCGCCTCGTGCACGCTGGCGATGCCGCACGCCTCCTGGCCGCGGTGCTGCAGGGCGTGCAGGCCGAGGGCCACGATGGCGGAGCCGGCGTCGGGCTCGGCGCCCCAGACGCCGCAGACGCCGCACTCAAGGCGTGGACGATCGTCGTCGACGTCCCGGAAATGCTCCCGGTGGACGACCGGTTCGGCGATGTGGTGCTCGGGGCGGCTCATCGAAGACTCCGATGACGCAGGGAAAATCAGCGGGCGGCGGGCGCCCGCGAAGTATTGCCAGTTTGCGGCGGGGGCAAGGCTTCGTCGCCCGAAAACCCTTCGCTCACGGATGAAGCGACCAGCGGGGTCAGGGCGTCGGCCCCGCGGCCGATGCCCGGCAGCACGATCTGGATCAGTCGCGCCGCCCCCGCGCTCAGCGGCCGCACGGCCGCCTCGGTGAGCCAGCGCGGGGTCCGCTCGCCGGGCATGGCCGCCACCACCACCAGGTGAATCGCCCCGAGCAGCACCAGCGCCCGGGCGGCGCCCACGAAGAGGCCGAAGAAGCGGTCCACGCCGCCGAGCTGCGGGTGCGCCTGCGCCCGCTTCGACAGCGTCGACCCCAGGATGCGGATGCCGAAGTAGATCAGCAGGAAGGAGACGACCGCCGCGAGGATGGTCCCGCCCCAGTCCGGATCGACCAGGCCGCGGCCGATCGGCGCCGTCGCCGGCAGGGCGACGAGGGCCACGAAGGCCGCCAGCACGAAGCTGAGCAGGGTGATGACCTCGCGCGTGGCGCCGCGCACCCAGCCGGCGCCGGCCGAGGCGAGGATGACCAGGATGGCGATGACGTCGAAACCGGTCATGCGGGCTCGGCTGCGGTTGCGGCCTTCCTAGTAGCGGCTTTGCGAGATTCGTTCGACCGCCTCGCCGAGGCGCGAGACGCCGGTGTGGCGCACGCCCTTGTCCTTGACCGTCAGCGGCGGCGACAGGGCTTGGTCGAAGCCCAGCTTGGCCGCCTCGCGCAGCCGGGCCTCGGCCCGGCCCACGGCGCGCACCTCGCCCGACAGGCTGATCTCGCCGAACACCACGCAGCCCTGCGGCAGCGGCATGTCGGTGGCCGAGCTGACCAGGGCCGCCGCCGCCGCCAGGTCGGCCGCGGGCTCGTTGATGCGCAGGCCGCCGGCCACGTTCAGATAGACGTCCTGGTCCCCGAAGCCGAAGCCGCAGCGCGCCTCCAGCACGGCCAGGACCATAGCCAGCCGGCCCGTGTCCCAACCGACGACCGCCCGGCGCGGCGTGCCATAGGCCGATTTCGACACCAGCGCCTGCACCTCGACCAGCACCGGCCGCGACCCCTCGATGCCGGCGAACACGGCGGAGCCCGGCGCCCGCTCCTTGCTGTCGCCGAGGAACAGGGCGGACGGGTTGGCCACCTCGCGCAGGCCGGCGTCGCCCATCTCGAATACGCCGATCTCGTCGGTCGCCCCGAAGCGGTTCTTGCCGGCGCGCAGGATGCGGAACGGATAGCCGCGCTCGCCCTCGAAGCTCAGCACCGCGTCGACCATGTGCTCGACCACGCGCGGGCCGGCGATCTGGCCGTCCTTGGTCACGTGTCCGACCAGCACCACGGCGACGCCCTGGGCCTTGGCCAGCCGCACCAGCTCGCCGGCGCAGGCCCGCACCTGGGTGACCGAGCCCGGCCCCGCCTCGTGGGCGTCGCTCCACAGGGTCTGGATCGAGTCGATGATGACGATGTCGAACTTCTCGCGCTTCAGCGTGCCGACGATGTCACGCAGGGCCGTGGCCGACGCCAGGCTGACGGGCGCCGACGCCAGACCCATGCGCTTCGCCCGCGCGCGGATCTGCTCGACCGCCTCCTCCCCGGAGATGTAGGCCACGGAGGCGCCCCGCATCGCCGCCTTCGCCGTCACCTCCAGCAGGAGGGTGGACTTGCCGACGCCGGGGTCGCCGCCCAGCAGGATCGCCGAGCCGGGCACCACCCCGCCGCCGCACACGCGGTCGAACTCCCCGACGCCGGTGATGATCCGCGGCGGCTCCGGCGTGTCCGACTGCAGGGTCTCGAACTGCACGCCGCGCGCGCGGCTGGTCGCCGCCGGCTTCAGCGCCCCCGGCGGGGCCGAGCGGCTTTCCTCGACGATGCAGTTCCACTGCCCGCAGGCGCCGCACTGGCCGGACCACTTGCCGTGGACCGCGCCGCAAGACTGACAGACATAGATCGCGCCATCCCGAGCCATGGCGACGGCTTACAGCAGTTGGCGGGGCCGGGGCAGGGGGGCAGGCGGGGCGTACGACCGGAACTGACGTAGCCCGTGACCGTCAGTCCTGGTAGCGCCGCGGAACCCGGGCGCCGACGGCGGTCAGCAGTTCGTAGGCGATGGTCCCCGCCGCCGCCGCGGCGTCGTCGATCAGCCGCCGGGGGCCGAACAGCTCGACCCGGTCGCCGACGGCGACCTCCAGCCCGCTGACGTCGACCGCACAGACGTCCATCGAGACCCGCCCGACGATCGGCCGCAGTTCGCCGGCCACGGCGACCCGCCCGTCCGGACTGGAGCTGCGCAGCACCCCGTCCGCGTAGCCGGCGGCGCAGGTGGCGATCCGGGTCGGCCCTGCGGCGGTGAACTTGCGGGAATAGCCGACGGTCTCTCCCGCCGGCACGTCGCTGACCTGCAGCACCTCGGCGGCGAACGTCGCCACCGCCCGGATGCGCGGGTCCGGCCGTCCTTCCGGGCCGCCGCCGTAGAGGCAGATCCCGGGGCGCAGGGCGTCGAAGGCGTAATCCGGCCCGAGGAAGACGCCGCCGGAGTTGGCGAAGGAGCGGGTCGCCCCGGGGTAACGGGCCGCGGCCGCGGCGAAGGCGTCCCTCTGGCGACGGTTCATCGGTTCGGCCGGGTCGTCGGCGCAGGCGAGGTGGCTGAGCACCAGCTCCAGCCCGTCGAAGGGCTCGGGCGCCGCCTCCGGACGGAAGCCCAGCCGGTTCATGCCGGTGTCGATCTGCAGACCGCAGGGGCCGCCCCCCGCCGCCCGCCACTCGGCCAGCTGGGCCGGGGTATTGAGCACGGGGCGGAGCGCGGCGGCCCGCAGCCGGCCGGCGCGTCCGGCGACGCATCCGTCGAGGACATGGATGACCGGCTCCGGCCCGAGCGCCGCGCGCAGGGCCTCGCCTTCGCGCGTGCGGGCGACGAAGAAGGCGCGGGCCCCCTCCGCCAGCAGCCGGCGGGCGCAGGCCACGGCGCCGAGGCCGTAGCTGTCGGCCTTGACCACCGGATGGACCGGCGCGCCGCCGATCCGCCCGAGCGTGCGGAAGTTCGCCGCGAGGGCGGAGAGGTCGACGATCAGTTCGGCCGGGGAGGGCATCCGGACATCTACGACCGCCGCCTTGTGCGATGCAACAACGCGGTTCAGCGGCGGGGGCAGGCCTGCCCGGCCTCGTCGAACAGATGCGCCTCGCGGGCCGGAAGCGAGAGCCGCAGCGTGTCGCCGGCGCGGGGCCGCAGGTCGCCCGGCAGCTGCACCGTCAGCGAGGCGCCGGCATAGTCGACCCAGGCCCAGGTGGCGTGGCCGAGGGTCTCGGCGAAGGTGACCCGGGCCTCGAGGCCGTCGTCTCCCGCGGCGAGGGCGATGTGCTCGGGGCGGACGCCGAGGGTCACGGCCTCGCCCGAAGCGATTCCCGAGGCGTCGACCGCGGCGGCGATCTCGTCGCCCCCCGCCGTACGCACGATCGCCTGGCCGGCGCCGGCCTCGACCAGCACAGCCGGGACGAGGTTCATCTTCGGGCTGCCGATGAAGCCGGCGACGAACAGGTTGCGCGGCCGCTCGTAGAGATCCATCGGGCGGCCGACCTGCTCGATCCGTCCGTCGTTCAGGACCACGATCCGGTCGGCGAGGGTCATGGCCTCGACCTGGTCGTGGGTGACGTAGATCATGGTGGCGCCGAGGCGCTCGTGCAGGGCCGCGAACTCGTAGCGCATGCGGACCCGCAGGGCGGCGTCCAGGTTCGACAGGGGCTCGTCGAACAGGAAGACCTCGGGCTCGCGCACGATCGCCCGGCCGATCGCCACCCGCTGACGCTGGCCGCCGGACAGGGCCTTCGGCTTCCGGTCGAGGTAGTCGGAGATGTTCAGCGTCGCCGCCGCGCCGCGCACCCGGCGATCGATCTCGTCCCGGTCCGCTTTCGCGAGCTTCAGGCCGAAAGCCATGTTCTCGTAGACCGTCATGTGCGGGTAGAGGGCGTAGGACTGGAACACCATGGCCACGCCGCGCTGCGAGGGCGAGAGATCGTCGACCTCGCGTCCGCCGATGGCGATCCGGCCGCCCGACGCCTCCTCCAGGCCGGCGATGGTGCGCAGCAGGGTGGATTTGCCGCAGCCGGACGGTCCGACGAAGACGACGAACTCGCCGTCCGGAATCTCGAGATCGATGCCCTTCAGCACCTCGGTCGAACCGAAGCGCTTGGTCACGCCGGTCAACCGGACGTTCGCCATGTTTCCTGCCCGTCGTTCTTCTGTTGCGGTCAGCGTAAACGGTTACACCTGCAGATCAATGGGCCGCTCCGGAGGTGACATCGCCGACCCGGCTGCCTAGGTTCGGGCAGTGTCCTCGTCCCCCGTCCTCGAAGCCCTGCGGCAGTCCACCGCCGCCCGCCACCACCGGATCGAGGCCGCATCCCGTGTCGAGGAACGCCTTCGGGACCCGGCTGCGCGAGCGGCCGTGATGCGCCGCTTCCTCGACCTTCACCGGAGCGCCGAGGCGCGGACCGCCCCGTGGGACGGCGCCCTGCGGACCCTCGGCTACCGCCCCGAACCGCGCTCGCCGCTCATCGTCGCCGGGCTGGCGGAACTCGACGAGACGGCGCGGCCCGAAGCGCCGGCCGTCAGGGGCGGCCCGTTCGGCGAGGCGATCGGCTGGGTCTATGTGACCGAGGGCTCGATGCTCGGCGGCCGCATCATGCGGCGATCGATGATCGCGGACGGGATCGGGCTCCAGGGGCTCGGCTTCCTCGATCCCTGGGGCGATGCAACCGGAATACGCTGGCGCGCGTTCCTGCGCGCAATGGAGGACGCCTGCGCTTCGGGGCAAGCAGCGCAGGATGACGTCCTCAAGGGCGGGTGCGACGCGTTCGATCTGGCCTGTGCGTTGCTGGTTCCCACCCGCCCGACCGAGTGCGTTGCATGATTCCTTCCGTCGGCGCGGATCCGCGCCTCGATCTCAGCGACTGCGCGCGCGAGCCGATCCACATCCCTGAGGCCATCCAGCCGCACGGGCTGCTGCTGCTGATCGATCCGCGCGACCGGGTGATCGAGCGGCAGGCGGGCCGGTTCGGCGCCGTCACCGGCCGCGACAGCTGGCTCGGGCAGACGGCGGACGCCCTGCTCGGCGACCGTATCGGCGACCGCCTGACGGAGGTCGCGCAGCCGGGCGAGGAGGGCTTCGCCGGCCGCTGGCGCGGCGCCAACGGGCTGGACTACGACGTGGTGGTCCGGGTCGCGGATGCGGGGCTGATCGTCGAGATCGAGCAGAGCTCGCAGGCGGCGCAGCTGGGGGTCGAGCTGATCAGCCGCCTCGACGCGGCGAGCGCGGCGCTCGAGCGGGCGCCGACGCCGCGGGCGGTGCTGGAGCGCGCCGCGGACGCCTTCCGCGAACTGACCGGCTTCGACCGGATCATGATCTACCGCTTCCTCGACGACGACGCGGGGCAGGTCGTGGCCGAGTCCCGCTCCTTCGAGGTGGAGTCCTTCCAGAACCACCACTTCCCCGCCTCGGACATCCCGCGCCAGGCGCGCGCCCTGTACCTGCGCAATCCGGTGCGGGTGATTCCCGACAGCCGCTACGAGCCGCAGCCGCTGCGGCCGGCGGCGACGACCCCGCTCGACATGAGCGACTGCGCGCTGCGCAGCGTCTCTCCGGCCCACCTGCAGTACCTCCGCAACATGGACGTGCGGGCCTCGGCGTCCGTCTCGATCATCGTCGACGACGAGCTCTGGGGCCTGGTCGCCTGTCACAGCCCCCGCCCGCAGCTCCTGCCGTTCGAGCTGCGGATGGCGGCCGTGAACCTCGCCCGGGTGCTGGCGCGGCAACTGAAGGCCAAGGGCGACGCCGAGCTCTATCGCGATCGCATCCGCCTTCGCCAGCTGGAGGACGAGCTGGTCGGCCGGCTGTCCGCGGACCGGCCGCTCAACGAGGCGCTGGCGGAGCGCAGCCGCGACCTGGTCGAGCTGGTCGACGCCGACGGGCTGGCGATCGTCGGGCGGGAGGGGATGTACCGCTTCGGGGTGACGCCGCCGGAGGCGGGGGTTCGCCGGCTCGCGGAGTGGGTGGCGGGACAGCCGGGCCTCCGCCCGGTGGCGACGCACGCCCTCTCGGCGGCGGTCGCCGAAGCCGCAGCGTGGCGCACCGAGGCCAGCGGGCTGCTGGGCGTTCACCTGCAGGGCGAGCGCCCCCTCAGCCTCCTGTGGTTCCGGGCGGAAATCGTCGAGACCGTCCGCTGGGCCGGCAATCCCGCCACCGCGGTGAAGAGCGGCCCGTCCGGCCAGCTGACGCCGCGCGCCTCGTTCGAGGCCTGGTCGGAGACCGTCCGCGGGCGCTCCCGACGCTGGGCTCCGTCGCAGACCGAGTCGGCGGCCCGGCTGCGCGACGCCCTGATGGACTTCGTCGCCGTCAGCCAGCTGCGCGACCTGAACCGCTCGCTGCAGGCCTCCCTCAGCGAGCGCGACCTCAGGCTGGAGCAGCAGGAATTCCTGATCCGGGAGGTGAACCACCGGGTCCAGAACAGCCTGACGCTGGTGTCCTCCTTCCTCGGCCTCCAGGCGCGGCGGGCCGGGGCCGAGGCGCAGGCGCAGCTGCTCGAGGCCCGGCGCCGCGTGCGCGCGGTGTCGATGGTGCACAGCCGCCTGTACCGGGCGGAGAACGGGTCGTCGGTCGACCTGGCCCGCTATGCGGCCGAGCTGATCGCGGACCTCGGCTCTTCCATGGGGACCGACTGGAGCGCCGAGCTGGAGGCGGACCTGAGCCCGGTGTCAGTCGAGGCGGGGCGGGCCGTCACCATCGGGCTGGTGCTCACCGAACTGATCATCAACGCCCAGAAATACGCCTACGACGGCGCCCCGGGCCCGATCCGCGTCGGCCTGGCCGAGGACGGCGCCGGCTTCCGGTTGAGCGTCGAGGACGCCGGCAAGGGCGGCCACAAGGTCGGCGAGGGCTTCGGCTCGATGATGATCGGCAGCCTGGTCGGGCAGCTGGGCGGCAAGCTCGACTATCGCGACGCCCGGCCCGGGCTCCGGGCCGTGCTCAGGGCGCCGATCGCCGCCGCCTGATCAGCTGCGCGGGCCGCGGCCCTTCGGCGCCTTAGCGCCCGGCTTCGCCCGGGGCTTGCCCGCCCACGGCCGGTCGCCGGCCTCGGCGCCGCCGCCGGCGCGCGGCGCCCACGGCTTCCGCGGACCCTTGGGCTTTTCGACCCAGGGCTTCTTGCCGGGAGGGGTGGGGCCTTCCCGGGTGCGTTTGACCCATTTGCCGCCGTCGGGGGCCGCCCCCTCGCCGGCGCGTCCCGGGGCCGCCGGCGCGTCGGCTCGCGGCCCGGCGGCGCGGTGTTCCGGCGCCTTGCGCGGCCGGGCCGGGCTCTCGTCCGCGGGGCGCGATTTCCGGAACGGACGTTCGGGCCGCGCCTCGCCGTCCGCCGCGGGCTTGTCCCACTTGCGCAGGCTCCTCTCGCCGGGCGCGGGGGCGACGGCCTCCTGGATGGCGACGCCCTCGTCGTTCGCCTGGGCCATGGCGGCCCGGAAGCGGGGCTCCGCCTCGCGGGTGATCTCGAACTTGGTCTCGCGGTCGAAGATCTTGATCGAGCCGACGTCGCGCTTGGTCACATTGCCGAGGCGGCAGATCAGCGGCAGAAGCCACTTCGGGTCGGCGTTCTTCTCGCGCCCGATGTTGACCCGGAACCAGCTCATCTCGCCGCCGCGCGCGAAGTCGGTCAGCGGGCCGTCCTTCTGCCCGCGCTCGTTCCGGCCGGTGGCCTGGGCGCGCGCCATGCGCTCGTCGTCGTAGACGTCCTCCGGCGGCGGCAGCTTCTCCCGGTACAGGCGGATCAGGGCGGCCGCCACGTGCTCGGGCGAGGTCCGCTCCAGCAGCTGGCGGCCGAGTTCGCGCGCCTCGTCGTCCGCCGGAGCCATCAGCACCGGGTCGGTGAGCATCCGCTCCTGGTCCTTCGCCCGAATCTCGTCCGCGCTGGGCGGGCCCGACCATTCCGCCTTGATCGAGGCGGACTGCAGCATCAGCTCCACCTTGCGGCGGCGGGTGTAGCTGACCATCAGGACGGAGACGCCCTTGCGGCCGGCGCGGCCGGTGCGGCCGGAGCGGTGCAGAAGGGTCGCCTTGTTGACCGGGATCTCGGCGTGAATGACCAGGCCGAGATCGGGCAGGTCGAGGCCGCGCGCCGCCACGTCGGTGGCCACGCAGACGCGCGCATGCCCGTCGCGCAGCGCCTGCAGGGCTTCGGACCGCAGCGACTGGGTCAGTTCGCCGGAAAGGCCCACCACGGCGAAGCCGCGCTCGCGCAGGGAGGCGGTGAGGTGCTTCACCCGCTCGCGCGTGTTGGCGAACACCAGGGCGCCGGGGCTCTCGAAATAGCGCAGCACGTTGACCACGCCGTGCTCGATCTCGTTCGGCGCGATGCGGATGGCGCGGTATTCGATGTCGCCGTGGGCGGCGTTCCGGTCGGTGGTGTCGATGCGCAGGGCGTCGCGCTGGTAGGTGCGGGCGAGCTGGGCGATCTCCCGCGCGATGGTGGCGGAGAACAGCAGGGTCCGCCGTTCGGCCGGCGCCTGGTCGAGAATGAAGGTCAGGTCTTCGGAGAAGCCCATGTCCAGCATCTCGTCGGCCTCATCGAGGACGACGGCCTTCAGTTGCGACAGGTCGAGACCCGAGCGCTCGAGATGGTCGCGCAGACGGCCGGGGGTGCCGACCACGATGGCGGCCCCGCGCTCGAGGACGCGGCGTTCGGCTCGCGGGTCCATGCCGCCGACGCAGGTGGCGATGCGGGCCCCGGTGCGGGCGTAGAGCCATTCCAGCTCCTTCGACACCTGCAGCGCCAGTTCGCGGGTCGGGGCGATCACCAGGGCCAGGGGGCTGGCGTTGTCCTCGAAGCGCTCGGCGTCGCCCAGCAGGGTCGGGGCCAGGGCCAGGCCGAAGGCGACGGTCTTGCCGGATCCGGTCTGGGCGCTGACCAGCAGGTCGCGGCCCGGCTCCGCCTCCAGAACCGCCGCCTGGACGGGGGTGGGCTCGGCGTAGCCGCGTTCGGAAAGGGCGCGCTCGAGCGCGGGATGGCTGGCGGGGAAGGGCATGGAGAGGTCCGTAGGGCGCCAACGCGGCGCGCGCCAGCCGGTCGCGGCGGGCGAAGGGCGGGGCATGTGCGCCCGGAACAAGGCGGAAGCGCGGCCTTCCCGTTCCTGACGTGCGTCGCCGGGTCGGTGACAGGGGAGGGGACTCGGCTAAGCTGCGCCGCAAACACGGGGGTCGCATGTCCAGATCGTTTCTCGTCGCCACCACAGCCCTGGGGCTGCTCGCCGGGCCGGCGTTCGGCCAGGCGGCGCGCACGGCGTCCGACACGCCGGTCGCCGGGAGTCGGGCCGCGCCGGCGGACGGCGCACGCCAGCTCCGGCCCGGCGTGACTGTCTCCGGCCAGCTGCGCCGCGGGGACGAGACGCTGAGCTCGGGCGAGTACAACGACCGCTGGACCTTCCCGGTCCGCCGCGGCCAGACTTGGGAGGTGACGCTGGGCTCGTCGGATTTCGACGCCTATCTCCTCGTCCGCGGGCCTGGCGGCCTTGAGGAAGACAACGACGACGACCCGGCGGCGCGGGGCTCGCGCGACAGCCGCATCCGCTTCACCGCGCCGGCGGACGGGGAGGTCGAGGTCGGGGCGACCAGCTACCAGCCCGGCGAGACGGGGTCGTACCGGCTCACCCTGGCGGCGGCCGGCGGCGCGACGCGGGCCCCGGAGCGCGCCTCGGGCGCCGTCTCCCCCGGCCAGACCCGCGCGGGCGAGCTGGCCGGCGGCGACGCGCAGCTGGACAGCGGCGAGTACGTCGACAGCTGGACGCTGGCGGGGCGGCGCGGCGACCAGCTCGACATCCGCCTGACCTCGACCGCCTTCGACCCCTATGTCGCCATCACCGGGCCGGACGGGTTTTCGGAATTCAACGACGACGACCCGGAGGCGGGCGGCTCGCGCGACAGCCGCCTGCGGGTGACCCTGCCCGCCGACGGGGACTACACCATCGCCGCCACCAGCTACGAGCCGGGCGAGAGCGGCGCCTACCGGCTGGCGGTCCTCGAGGACCGTCGCGGGTCGCAGCCCCTGCCCGGCCCGGCGGACGAGCGCTCCGGCGGGCGCCTGATGACGGTCGGGGAGCGGGTGGAGGGCGTGCTGGCGGCCGGCGACGAGACGCTGGACAGCGGCGAATATGTCGACACCTACCGTTTCGCCGGTCGGCGCGGCGAGCGGGTGGCGGTCGAACTGACCTCCTCGGCCTTCGACGCCTATACGATCCTGCGCACGCCTTCCGGGGAGCAGTTCGACAACGACGACGGCGAGGACGGCACCGACAGCCGCCAGCAGATGGTGCTGCCGGAGGACGGCGAATACGAGGTGCGGGTCACCTCCTTCCGGCCGGGCGAGACCGGCTCGTACCGCTTCAGCGTCGAGAGCGGGCGCGAGCCGCCGCGCCAGGCGGCGGTTCCCGGCGGGGCGCGGGTGTTCGCCGTCATGGTCGGCGTCTCCGACTATGAGGGCGAGGTCAACGACCTGCCGTTCACCGACGAGGACGCGCGCAAGCTGGCCGAAGACCTGCGGCGGGGCGGCGCGCTCAACGACGCCAGTCTGGTGTTGACCAACGCCGAGGCCACCGTGGCCGGGGTGCGCGCCGCGTTCCGGCGGGTGGCCGCCGAGGCCGGGCCGGACGACATGTTCCTGTTCTTCTTCTCGGGACACGGGGACCAGCAGCCGGCGGAGGTCAGCGGTCTCGAACCGGACGGCAAGAGCGAGACCCTGTCGCTGGTCGACGGCGAGCTGACCGACGTCGAGCTGGCGGAGCTGTTCGACGGGGTGGGGACGCGACTCAGCCTCCTCGTCGTCGACGCCTGCTTCTCGGGCGGCTTCGCCCGCAATGTCGTGGACCGTCCCGGCGTGATGGGGGTGTTCAGCTCCGAGGAGGACCTGACCAGCGCTGTGGCCGACAAGTTCCAGGCGGGCGGCTACCTCTCGCACTTCGTCCGCGCGGGGATGACGGGCGAGGCGGACGGCGACGGCGACCGGCTGGTCACGGCCGGCGAGCTCGCGACCTACCTGCGCCGGCAGTTCCGGGTGGAGGTGGAGGACGTCCAGGCCGAGACCGGCGACGGCCAGCGCAACTACCAGAACCTGGTGATCGATCGCGGCGGAGTGCAGGTGGACGACGTCATCGTGCGGCTGCCGGCGACCGGGTCGGCGGCGGGGCTGTGACGGCGGGAGGAAAGGCGAATGGTGGATGCGACAGGGATTGAACCTGTGACCCCCTCGGTGTGAACGAGGTGCTCTCCCGCTGAGCTACGCATCCATCCTGACGGGCCCCGCTGGCGGGGAGGCGCGGACATAGCCCGACCTCCGCGGGCGCGCAAGCCTCAGATGCCGGAGGCCCGCACGGCCTCGGGCGTCTCGACGTCGGGATCGCCGGGAAGCCAGGCGACGCGGCCGTCGTAGATATCCTCGTCCAGGATCCTCTCTTCCCGGGCGACGAGCACCGGGACGAGCATCTGCCCGGTGACGTTGGTCGCGGTTCGCATCATGTCGATGATCCGGTCGATGGCGATGATGTAGCCCACGCCCTCGAGCGGCAGCCCGGCCGTCGACAGCGTGAGCGTCAGCATGACGATCGACGTGCCGGGCACGCCGGCCGTGCCGAGCGAGCCCAGCACCGCCGTCAGGCCGATGAGCACATACTGGGTGAAGGTGAGGTCGATGCCGAAATACTGGGCGATGAAGATCGAGGCGATGGACGGGTAGATGGCCCCGCAGCCGTCCATCTTCACATTGGCGCCCAGCGGCACGGCGAAGGCGGCGTAGGCCTGGGGCACGCCCAGCCGCTCGACCGTCTGGCGCAGGGTGACGGGCAGGGTCCCCAAGGAGGACGAGGTGGCGAAGGCCGTCTGCTGGGCCGCGAAGGCCCCCCGGAAGAAGGACCGGACCTTCAGTCCGTGCAGCTTCAGCAGGCCCGAGTAGACCACGAGGATGTGGAACAGGCAGGCGGCGTAGATGGCGAGAATGAACTTGCCGAGCGGAAGCAGCGCCTCCCAGCCATAGCCGCCGACCACCGAGCCGATCAGGCCGAAGACCCCGATCGGCGTCAGCTGGATCACCCACCGCGTGATCCGGAAGACGACGGACGCCCCCTCGTCGACGAATCGCCGCGCCGTCTGGGCCCGGTCGCCGAGCGCCGCCAAGGCGGCGCCGACCAGGGCCGAGAAGAACAGGATCTGCAGCACCTTGCCCTCGGCCAGCGCCGCGAACGGGTTGGTCGGCACGATCCCGATGAGCACCTCGAGCGGCGTCGGAATCTCGCGCGCGCGGACCTCGCCGAGCGGCAGGTTCTGCAGTCCGGCTCCGGGGTCGATCAACTGGCCGAAGGCGAACCCGACCAGCACCGCCAGCAGCGAGGTGACGGCGAACCAGACCAGGGTGCGGACCCCCAGCCGGACCGCTCCGACGCCTTCGCCGAGGCGGGCGATCGAGCTGGCGATGGTGAACAGCACCAGCGGCGGCACCACCATGCGGATGAGGTTCAGATAGACGTCGCCGATCGGCTGGAGCCACACGGTCGCCTGCTCCCGCAGGATCAGTCCGGCGACGACGCCCAGCGCGAAGCCGGCGAAGGTGCGTTGCCACAGGGGCACGGCGAAGAAGCGGTGCAGCATGCAGGGCGCCTTGCAGGAAGGGAGCGCGCCAGATGTGGTGCGGTCGCCGCATCCGCAACCGCGCCGGTGCTATTTTACCGGCAGAGCGCGGTCGACGCCGCCTCCAGCTCCGGGAAGCGCTCGATCCACACGTCGCCGCCCAGCCGCTCGCGCGGCAGATCGTTGTAGCCGAAGGCGCAGACCACGCACGGCATGCCCGCGTCCCGGGCCGCGCCGGTGTCGGTGGACGCGTCGCCGACCATGATCGCGCGGCTGGGGTCGCCGCCCGCCATCGCCACCGCCTCGATCAGATGCGCCGCGGCCGGCTTGCGCGCGGACACCCGGTCGGCGCCGACCACCGCCGCGAAGTGCCGGCCCAGGTCCAGGGCGTCGATCAGCGCCTCCGCCAGGTCGCTGCGTTTGTTGGTCGCCACGCACAGCACCGCGCCGCGCCCGGCCAGCGCTTCCAGCGTCTCCGCCACCCCTTCGAACGGGCGGCTGTCGTCGGCGATCCGGCCGAGATAGTGGGCGATGAAGCGCTCGAACAGGCCCGGGTCGGCCGCCTCGTCCCAGACCGCCCCCGCCTCGGCGAAGCCGTGGCGGAGCAGCGCCCGGGCGCCGTGCCCGACCAGATGCCGGGCGGAGGACAGCGGCACAGGCGGATGCCCTTGCTCGCCCAGTAGATGGTTCAGGGTCCCGATCAGGTCGGGCGCCGAATCGACCAGGGTGCCATCCAGATCGAAGGCGATCGTCCAGCCGTCGAGATCCCGCCCGTCCATCCGCATCTCCCGTCCGCCGCTTCGATGGGCTAGACCGCCGGGACGACTAGCCGCCGGACCGATTCATGACCAGCACCGCCGGGCCCAGGGCCGCCATCATTCTCGCCGCCGGGCAGGGCACACGGATGAAGTCGTCCCTGCCCAAGGTGCTGCACCCGGTCGGGGGGCGGGCCATGCTGGACCACGCCATCGACGCCGCCGAGGCGCTGGGCTGCGAGCGCGTGGTGGTGGTGGTGGGCGCGCACTCGCCGGAAGTTCGCGCCCACGTCGCGAAGCGGCTGGGCGAGGACTGCATCGCCGTGCAGGACCCGCCGCTGGGCACCGGGCACGCCGTGCGGGCCGCCGAGAGCGCCCTGGCCGATTTTCACGGGCAGGTGGTCATCACCTACGGCGACGTGCCGCTGCTCCGGGCCGCTGACATCGAACCGGTGTTCGGCGCCGGCGAGGGCGTGCGCGTGGTCGGCTTCGAGGCCCGCGACCCCGGCGCCTACGGCCGGCTGATCCTGAACGGCGACGCGCTCGAGGCGATCACCGAGGCGAAGGAGGCGTCGCCGGAGGTGCTGGCGCTCACCGCCTGCAACTCCGGGGTCATGGCCGCGCCGGCCGGCCTGCTGTTCGAACTGCTGGCCGAGGTGCGCAACGACAACGCCAAGGGCGAGTACTACCTGACCGACGTGGTCGAGCTGGCGCGGCGGCGCGGCGAACCGACCCGGGCCGTCTTCGCGGGCGAGGATGCGGTGATGGGGGTCAACTCCCAGGCCGAACTGGCGCAGGCCGAGGCGCTGTTCCAGAAGGTGCGACGGGAAGACTTCCTCGCCGCGGGCGTGACCATGCCGGCGCCGGAGACCGTGCACTTCGCGTGGGACACCGAGGTGGGGGCCGGGACGACGATCGAGCCCTATGTCGTGTTCGGGCCGGGCGCGCGGATCGCCCCGGGCGCCCGCATCCGCAGCTTCAGCCACATCGAGGGGGCCACGGTGGCGTCCGGCGCCGAGGTCGGGCCCTACGCCCGGCTGCGGCCCGGGGCCGATCTGGGCGAAGGCGCCAAGGTGGGCAACTTCGTCGAGGTCAAGAACGTGGCCATGGGCAAGGGCGCCAAGGCCAACCACCTGGCCTACCTCGGCGACGGCGAGGTGGGCGCGAAGGCGAACATCGGCGCCGGGACGATCTTCTGCAATTACGACGGCTTCTTCAAACATCGTACGACGGTGGGCGAGGGGGCCTTCGTCGGCTCCAACAGCTCGCTGGTGGCGCCGGTGAGCATCGGCGCCGGGGCGATGGTGGGCTCGGGCTCGGTGATCACCCGCGACGTCGAGGCCGGAGACCTGGCGCTGGCGCGCGGTCAGCAGACCGCCAGGACCGGATGGGCGGCGCGATTCATGGAGACCATGCGGGCGAAGAAGGCCGCGCAGAAGGGGAAGGCCGGATGAGCGCCGACGAGCAGAAGCGCCGCGCCGGCGAGGCGGCGGCCGAACGGGTCGAGCCCGGCATGATCGTCGGTCTCGGCACCGGCTCCACCGCCGCCTGGTTCGTGAAGGCGCTTGCGGCCCGCAAGCTGGCGAACCTGAGATGCGTGCCGACGTCGGAGGCCACCGCCGAACTGGCCCGCGAGCTGGGACTGCCGCTGTCCACGCTGGAGGATACGCCGCGCATCGACCTGACCGTCGACGGCGCGGACGAGGTCGGGCCGGGGCTGGCGCTGATCAAGGGCGGCGGCGCGGCCCTGCTGCGCGAGAAGCTGGTCTGGGAGGCCTCGGCGCGTTGCATCGTCATCGCCGACGCCGCCAAGGTGGTGAAGACCCTCGGCCGCTTCGCCCTGCCGATCGAGGTGGTCGCCTTCGGCCACAAGACCACGGCCAACCGCATCGCCGACGTGCTGGCGGATCATGACATCGCCATGCCGGCCCGGGTGCGAACGGCGGAGCGCGGGCTGGTGCGCACCGACGGCGGCAACCTGATCTACGACGCGGCCTGCGGGGCCATCGCCGATCCGGCGCGGCTGGCCGATGACCTGAAGCTGATCACCGGCGTCGTCGAGCACGGCCTCTTCCTCGATCTCGCCGACGAGGCGATCATCGGTGGCGAGGCCGGCGTCGAGGTCATACATCCCTGATCCCAGCGGATCGGAGGCCCCATGGCTGACTACGACTACGACCTCTTCGTCATCGGCGCCGGCTCCGGCGGGGTGCGGGCCGCGCGCCTGACCGCCCTGGGCGGCAAGCGGGTGGCCATCGCGGAGGAGCACCGCGTCGGCGGCACCTGCGTGATCCGCGGCTGCGTGCCGAAGAAGTTCATGGTCATGGCCTCGGAGGTCAGCCATGCGCTGGAGATCGCCGAGGGCTACGGCTGGTCGTTCGACAACGCCCGCTTCGACTGGCCGACCTTCCTGCAGGCCAAGGACGTCGAGATCGCGCGCCTGTCCGGCATCTACGCCGCCAACCTCGGCAAGGCCGGGGTCGACCTGATCCACGGGCGGGCGGTGCTGAAGGACGCCCACACGGTCGAGATCGTCGGCAAGGACCAGACGGTCACCGCAGAGAAGATCCTCATCGCCACCGGCGGCCGGCCGTGGAAGCCGGAGGACCTGCCGGGCATCGAGCATGCGATCACTTCCGAGGAGGCGTTCCACCTGCCGGAGCTGCCGAAGCGCATCCTGATCGCCGGCGGCGGCTACATCGCCGTCGAGTTCGCCGGCATCTTCGCCGGCCTCGGCGTCGACACCACGTTGATCTACCGCGGCCCGAACATCCTGCGCGGTTTCGACGACGACGTCCGCGCCCACCTCGCCGGCGAGATCGAGAAGCGCGGCGTGAAGGTCATTCTCGGCTGCCAGCACACCTCGCTGGAGCGGACGGAGACCGGCATCGTCAACCACCTCGGCAACGGCATGGCGCTGGAGACCGACGTGGTGATGTTCGCCACCGGGCGCGTGCCCCACGTCAAGGGCCTCGGCCTCGAGGCCGCCGGGGTCGAGCTGAACGAGCAGGGCGCGATCCGGGTCGACCGCTGGTCGAAGACCACGGCGGACAACATCTGGGCCATCGGCGACGTCACCGACCGGATGAACCTGACTCCCGTCGCCATCCGCGAGGCCGTGGCCTTCCACGAGACCGTGTACCGCAACAACCCGACGGCCTTCGACTACGAGGCCGTGGCCACCGGCGTGTTCAGCCAGCCGCCGGTCGGCGTCGTGGGCCTGACCGAGAGCGAGGCGCGGCACAGCTGCCCGGGCGAGGTCGACGTCTACCTGACCCGCTTCCGGCCGATGAAGTACGCCTTCACCGGCTCGGACGAGCGGGTGCTGATGAAGCTGGTCGTCGACGCCACCTCCCAGAAGGTGGTGGGCGTCCACCTCGTCGGGCCGGAGGCGCCGGAGATGATCCAGCTGGCGGCGATCGCGGTGAAGGCGGGGCTGACCAAGGCCCAGTGGGACGCCACCTGCGCGGTGCATCCGACCATGGCCGAGGAGCTGGTGACGCTGCGCGACAAGCAGCAGCCGTCGAGCATGTCCGCCGGCTGACCGACGCGGCATCGCGTTCATTGTCGCGGAACGGCCGACCGCCTATCTTGCGGCGATGAGTACGCGCTGGACCCCCGACAGCTGGAGATCGAAGCCCGTCGTGCAGATGCCGACGGACTATCCTGACGCGCAGGCGCTGGAGCGCGTCGAGGACGAGCTGCGCGCCATGCCGCCGCTGGTCTTCGCCGGCGAGGCGCGCCGCCTGACGGCCAAGCTCGCCCAGGTCGAGGCGGGCGAGGCCTTCCTGCTGCAGGGCGGCGACTGCGCCGAGAGCTTCAAGGAGTTCTCGACCGACAACATCCGCGACACCTTCCGCCTGATCCTGCAGATGGCGGTGGTCCTGACCTTCGCCGGCCGCAAGCCGGTGGTGAAGGTGGGCCGCATCGCCGGCCAGTTCGCCAAGCCGCGGTCATCCTCGCTGGAGACGATCGGCGACGAGACCCTGCCCAGCTACCGCGGCGACATCATCAACGGCATGGGCTTCACCGCCGCCGAACGCGTGCCCGATCCGCAGCGCCTGCTGCGCGCCTATCACCAGTCGGCGGCGACGCTGAACCTGCTGCGCGCCTTCGCCGGCGGGGGTTACGCCGACCTGCACAACATCCACCGCTGGACGCTCGGCTTCGCGGCGGAGAACGCCTACGGATCGCGCTATCGCGAACTGGCCGACAAGATCGGCGAGGCGCTGGACTTCATGCAGGCGGTGGGGGTCACGCCGGAGACCCATCCCGACCTCAGCCGGGTCGAGGTGTTCACCAGCCACGAGGCGCTGCTGCTGAACCTGGAGAGCGCGCTGACGCGGCTGGACGGGGCGACCGGCGAGTGGTTCGACACCTCCGCCCACATGGTCTGGATCGGCGAGCGCACCCGTCAGCTGGACGGCGCCCACGTCGAGTTCGCCCGCGGCATCCGCAATCCGGTCGGGCTCAAGTGCGGGCCGACCATGGAGCCCGAGGATCTTCTGCCGCTGATCGACGTGCTCAACCCGGACAACACGCCCGGGCGGCTGACCCTGATCGGCCGCTTCGGGGCCGACAAGGTCGGCGACCGCCTGCCGCGCCTGATGCAGGCGGTGAAGGCGGCGGGCCGGCGCGTGGTGTGGTCGATCGACCCGATGCACGGCAACACGCTGAAGGCCGGCAACGGCTACAAGACCCGGCCGTTCGAGCGGATCCTGACCGAGGTGCGGACCTTCATCGAGGTGGCCGAGGCCGAGGGCGTGCACCCCGGCGGCGTGCATCTGGAGATGACCGGCCAGAACGTCACCGAGTGCCTCGGCGGAGCGCAGATGCTGACCGAGGATGATCTGAGCAGCCGCTACCATACCCACTGCGATCCGCGCCTGAACGCCGACCAGGCGCTGGAGCTGGCCTTCCTCGTCGCCGAGCGCCTGAAGGCGGGGCGGGCGGCGCGGTCCGAGGCGGCCTGAGCGTGGAGGGGGTCGGCCGTCCGGACGACGACGCCCCCGCCGGCCGCTGCGCCTACCAGGGCGCGCCCGGCGCCTTCAGCCACGAAGCCTGCACGGATCTGCGGCCGTGGGACGAGGCGGTTCCCTACGAGACGTTCGAGGCGGCGCTGCAGGCCCTGCGGCGCGGCGACGTCGGCTGCGCCCTCATTCCGGTCGAGAACAGCACCATCGGGCGGGTGGAGCCGGCGGCGAGCCTTGTCGAAAGCTCCGGTCTGCGGGTGATCTCCGAGGTCTGGCGGCCGATCCGGCTGGCCCTGCTCGGAACCCCGGGGGCGCGTCCCGGCGATGTGCGCACGGCCGAAAGCCACCCCGCCGCCCTCGGCCAGTGCGCGGCGTCCCTTGCGGCCCTGGGCCTGCAGCCGGTGGAGGCGTTCGACACGGCGGGGGCGGCGCGCGCGGTGGCCGAGGCCGGCGATCCGTCGCGGGCGGCGGTCGCCCCGGCCCGCGCGGCCGAGGTCTACGACCTGTCGATCCTGCGCCACGATCTGCAGGATTCGTCGGACAACCGCACCCGGTTCGTACTTCTGGGCCGCGACGACGCTTGACGTCAACCGCGGTCCGGGCCTCCATGGCGGCCATGGTTCGCCCGCTCGCCCTCACCGCGACGACCGCCCGCCGCTTCGCCGCGGGCGCGAACCTGTATTCCGGCTTTCGATACGCCGGCTGAGGCGTCGGGCAGCGCGGCCCGGCGGCCTCGCCGGCGACCGCTCCGCGACGGAGCGGCGGCTCGCAAACCCTCCGACCGTATCGAACCGAAGGCTCCCCCCGTGTCCCACGCCCTCCATCCCGTTCTCCAGCCGATCTGGCCGCCGGCCGACCGCCGCCCCGAGGACATCAGCCCCGAACGCATGGCGCTGGCTGCGCTGCGTCACGAGATCGACCAGCTCGACGACGAGATCCTCGCCCTGTTCGAGCGGCGGCTGGCCATCGCCGCCCGCGTCGGCCGCGCCAAGGATGCGCCGGCGGGGCCGCACCTGAAGCTGCGCCCCGACCGCGAGCAGGCGGTGCTGGACCGCCTCTCCGCCCGCGCCCGCCCGGATAACCGGGAGGCCGTACAGGCCCTGTGGCGCGAGATCGTCGGCCACGGCCTGGCCCGCCAGGGGCGGACGCAGGTCCAGGTCTGGGCTCCGGTGGAGCCGGTCCGCGCCTTCGACGCCGCCCGGCGCCGGTTCGGCGCGGGGGCCGGGATCCGTCTGGCCGAGGGCGCGGAGGCGGCGCTGAAGTGGGCCGCCGAGGGGCAGGGGGCCGCGGTGCTGGCCGTCAACGACGGCGATCCGTGGTGGATCAGCCTGCGCCGCCAGTGGACCTCGCTGAGCGTGTTCGAAGGTCTCGGCGGCGCCGTGCCGACGGCGCTGGCCGTCGGCCGGATCGATCCGGCCGCCCTGCCGTCGGGGCCGCGCGTGGTGATCGGCGCCGGCGGCGACGCCGGCGACGGCGACGGTCGCCGGGTCGGGCTCGCCACCCACCATGGCTGGACCCTGTCCCTGACCGACGCGCCGCTGGCGGTGGGCGGCCCCGAGGGCTGCGTCGGCGCGATCGGCGGCTAGACCGCCATGTTGTCGATCAGCCGCGTCCGCCCGATGCGGGCCGCGGCGAGGACGCGCGCGGGGGCGTCCACCGTGCGGGAGAAGGCGGAGAGATCCTCCGCGCGGCGCACGGCGACATAGTCGACGCTGTCGAAGCCCGCCGCGAGCAGGGCGTCGACGGCGGCGGCCTCGATCGCCTCCACCGCCTCTCCGGCGGCGGCGCGGGCGCCCGCCTCGGCCAGCACCCCGTTCAGGCGGCGGGCCGTCTCCAGTTCCGCGGCCGACAGGTAGGCGTTGCGGCTGGACAGGGCGAGGCCGTGGCCGTCGCGGGCCGTCGGCAGGCCGACGATCTCGACCGGGATGTCCAGGTCGCGCACCAGCCGGCGCACCACCATCAGCTGCTGCCAGTCCTTCTCGCCGAACACGGCGACGTCGGGCTGCACCTGGTTGAACAGCTTGGCGACCACCAGGGCCACGCCGCCGAACATCTGCGGCCGGAAGGCGCCCTCCAGCCCTTCGGCCGGGCCGCCGACGTCGATGCGGGTCGTCGATCCGGCGGGATACATCTCCTCGACGCCGGGGGCGTACATCAGATGGCAGCCGGCGCCGGCGAGCAATTCCGTGTCACGCTCCTCCTGCCGCGGATAGGCGCCGAGGTCCTCGTGGGCGGCGAACTGGGCGGGATTGACGAAGACGCTGGCCACCACCCGGTCGGTCCGCTCGACCGCCGCCCGGACCAGCGACAGGTGGCCTTCGTGCAAGGCGCCCATGGTCGGGACGAAGCCGACGGTGAACCCCTGCCGTCGCCAGCCGGTTACCGTCTCGCGCAGGTCGGCGATGGTGCGGGCGACGGGCAGGGCGGAGGCGGGGCGGTCAGCCATGGTGAACGGATTAACCCTTCGCGTTAGGCGTGCTTGTGAACCGCGTTGCAAAGCCCCGCGTGCCAGGGTCCGGCTTATGACGCCGCGGCCGCCCTTCCGTCCAGTGCTCGCCCTGCTCCTCGCGACGGGGCTGACCGGCTGCGGCATGGTCGAAGGCGACGCGGACCGGTTCGAGACCCTGGCGGAGAAGGTCGCGGCGATCCCGCTGGACGAGCCGGCCGGAGCGAAGCGCGCGGCCCCGGCGTCCGCCGCCGATCGCGGCCTGCGTCCGGCGCTGCGCGTCGAGGTCATGGATCCTCACGCCCTCTGGGACGCCCGCGACGGCGGTCTGGGCGGCGTCGTCCAGGCGGCCACGACCCGGGCCGCGGCCGCCGCGGCGCCGGCCGTGGTGGACGGGGTGGCGTCCGAGCTGCGGCAACGGGTGGAGGGCGTCGCCGGGCGGGCACCGTTGCGTCCCGCGCTTCGGGTCGTCGAGACCGGTCGCCCGCTGGTCCAGCTCGGCGCCTATTCCAGCGAGGCCGCCGCCCGCGCCGCCTGGAGCCGCCTTCAGGCCGGGCCTGCGGCCTCTGCGCTGCGGGGGCTTTCGCCGGTGCTGGAGCCGGTGGAGGTCGACGGCCGGACGCTGGTCCGTCTGAAGACCTCGGCGCCCGCCGCCGGCGCGGCGGACCTCTGCGCCGCCGCCGGCGTCGACGACCCGTGGTGCCGCCGCGCCGTCTGAGGCAATTCACAGCTTCGCCCGGGTCCGCGCGTTGACGTCGCCCGCCCCGGCGGCGACCCTGTCGTCCCATGACCGCGGGTTCGAGTCGGCGGTCGCTTCAGGATTCCAATCCCATGGCTGACCCTGTGGTCATCGTCGTCGGCAACGAGAAGGGCGGGGCGGGCAAGTCGACCCTCGCCATCCACATCGTCGCCGGCCTGCTGCACGCGGGCAAGCGCGTGGCGATCATCGATCTGGATCTTCGCCAGCGCTCGATGGCGCGCTTCTTCGCCAATCGCGCGGCCTGGACGGCCGGAAACGGGCAGAGCCTGCCCATGCCGATCGAGCCGGACCTCGGCGACGGCAAGGTCCTCGCGCGGGCCGACGAGGCCGAACAGCTGGCCCGCTTCGAGGCGGCCTTCACCGAGGCGCGGGCGCAGGCGGACTACATCCTGATCGACACCCCCGGCGGGGACACCGTCCTGTCGCGGGCGGCGCACGGCCTGGCCGACCAGATCGTCACCCCGATGAACGACAGCTTCGTCGACTTCGACCTGCTGGGGCAGGTCGATCCCGTGACGCTCGAACTGCAGAAGCCGTCGATCTACTCCGAGAGCGTCTGGGAGGCGCGCAAGCACCGCGCCATCACCCAGGGCCGCAATGCGACGATCGACTGGATCGTGGTGACCAACCGCCTCGCCGTCGCCGCCGCGCGCAACCGGCAGCGGCTCGAGGAGCGGATGCAGAAGCTGGCCCGCCGGGTCGGCTTCCGCATGGGGCCGGGCCTGCGCGACCGGGTGATCTATCGCGAGCTGTTCCCGTTCGGCCTGACGGTCGCCGACCTGTCGAACGAGGTGAGGCCGGTGGCCGTGTCGCTGGCCCATGTCGCGGCCCGGCAGGAGCTGCGCAGCCTGATGCTGGCCCTCGGGCTGGACGGCGACCGGCTCGACTCGCCGCTCGACGCGGCGGCCTGATCGCGTGGGACTGGTCTGGCTGGCGCTGGCGGCCATCGCCGTCTGGGCGCTGGTGCGGCTGGGGCGGCAGACGGAGAAGCCGGGGCGGGGGCAGTGGCGCATCGCGGCCACCGTGCTCGGCGCGGTGCTGCTGGCCGGGGCGGTGCTGGCCGGCGCCCGGGGCGCCTGGCTTGCGGCCGCGGGTCTGGCCGGGGCCGGGGCGTGGTTCCTGGTCGCCTCGCGGCAGCGGCCGCCGGCCCCGCGCGTCGAGGCCATGACGGACGCCGAGGCGCGGTCCCTGCTGGGGGTCGCCCCCGGCGCCTCCCGCGCGGAGATCAACGCCGCCTGGAAGCGCCTGATGGGCCGGGCCCACCCGGACCAGGGCGGCACGGAAGGGCTGGCCGCGCGCCTGAACGCGGCGCGCGACCACCTTCTGAAGCGCCGGGTCTAGGCTTTCGCCGCCTTCTTCGCCGCCGGCTTCTTCGCCGCCGCCTTGGGCGCGGCCTTCTTCGCGGGGGCCTTCTTGCCCTTGGCCGGCGCCCCCGCCTTGGCGGCCAGCAGCGGCAGGGCGGCCTCCAGCGTCATGTCCTCGGGCGCCGTCCCCTTCGGCAGGGTGGCGTTGACCTTGCCGGACTTCACATAGGGGCCGAAGCGGCCCGCCATGACCTGGACGGGATCGCCGGTCTCCGGGTGCGCCCCCAGCTCCTTCAGCGGCGCGACCGCCGAGCCGCGGCCGGCGCGCCCGGCGCGCTTTTCCGCCAGCAGGGCCACCGCCCGGTTCAGGCCGATGTCGAAAACCTCATCGATGTCAGAGACATTGGCGTAGGTTCCTGCGTGCTGCACGAAGGGGCCATAGCGGCCGAGACCGGCCGTGATCGGCTTGCCGTCCTCCGGGTGCGGCCCGACCTCGCGCGGCAGGCTGAGCAGGCGCAGGGCCTGTTCCAGCTCCAGCGTCGCCGCCGACCAGCCCTTGGGCAGGGACGACCGTTTCGGCTTGTCGCCCTCGCCGGCGGTTTCGACATAGGGCCCGAAACGGCCGATCTTGAGCAGCACCGGCTGGCCGGTGGCCGGGTCGACGCCGAGCTCGCGGTCGCTGGCCGCCTCCTCGCCGCCGGCGCCGGCGCCGAAGCCGCGGGTGTATTTGCAGTCCGGATAGTTGGAGCAGCCGATGAAGGTCGACTTCATCTTGAAGCTGGCCTTCAGGTGCAGCCGGCCCGTGCCGCACACCGGGCAGAGCCGGGGATCCGAACCGTCCGCCTTCGGCGGGAACAGGAACGGCCCGATGGCTTCGTCCAGCTTGTCGATGACGCCCTGCAGGGCCGTGACCTCGTCCGTCGCCGGCTTCAGCTGGCCCCAGAAGTCGCGCAGCAGAACCTTCCAGTCGAGGTCGCCGGCCGAGACCTCGTCCAGCCGCGTCTCGAGGTCGGCGGTGAAGTCGTACTCCACCCACTTGCCGAAGAACTGCTCGAGGAAGGCCGTCACCAGCCGCCCGGTGTCCTCGGGGATGAAGCGGTTCTTGTCCATGCGGACGTAGCCGCGGTCGCGCAGGGTGGTCAGGATCGAGGCGTAGGTCGAGGGCCGGCCGATGCCGAGCTCCTCCAGCTTCTTGACCAGGGTGGCTTCCGAGAAGCGCGGCGGCGGCTCGGTGAAGTGCTGCTCGGTGCGGATCGCCTCGACCTTCGCCGTCGCGCCTTCCTTCAGCGCCGGCAGGCGGGTGGCGTCGTCCTCGTCGTCGTCCGACTTCGGCCGGTCGTCGCGGCCCTCCTCATAGGCGGCGATGAAGCCGTCGAAGGCGACGACCTGGCCGGTGGCGCGCAGGCCGGTCTGGCCGTCGGCGCTGTCGATCTCGACCGTGGTGCGGTCCAGCCGCGCGCTCTCCATCTGGCTGGCGACCATGCGCTTCCAGATCAGCTCGTAGAGCCGCTGCAGGTCCGGCTCCAGCCGCAGCGAATCCGGCGTGCGGGCGATGTTCGTCGGCCGGATCGCCTCGTGCGCCTCCTGGGCGTTCTTGGCCTTGGTCTTGTAGTAGCGGGGCTCGGACGGAAGATAGGCGGGGCCGAAGCGGTCGCCGATCACCTCCCGCGCCTGGGCGATGCCCTCGGGGCTCACCGAGACGCCGTCGGTCCGCATGTAGGTGATCAGGCCGCCGGTCTCGTCGACGCCCTCGTACAGCTTCTGCGCCGCCTGCATGGTGCGCTGGGCGGTGAAGCCCAGCTTGCGCGCCGCCTCCTGCTGCAGGGTGGAGGTGGTGAAGGGCGGGGCCGGCGAGCGCTTGACCGGCTTCTTCTCGATCGAGCGGATGGTGAAGGCGCCGCCGTTGATCGCGGCGCGGGCGGCGCTGGCCATCTCCTCGGAGACGACGTCCAGCCGCTGCACCCGCTTGCCGGCGTGCCGGACCAGCCGGGCGGTGAAAGGCGGGCTGTCGGCCACCAGATCGGCCTCGACCGACCAGTATTCCTGCGGCCGGAAGCGCTCGATCTCCAGCTCGCGGTCGACGACGATGCGCAGGGCGACCGACTGCACCCGGCCGGCCGAGCGGGCGCCGGGCAGCTTGCGCCACAGCACCGGCGACAGGGTGAAGCCGACCAGATAGTCGAGCGCGCGGCGGGCCAGGTAGGCCTCGACCAGCTCCATGTCGAGTTCGCGCGGCGCCGCCATGGCCTCCAGCACGGCGCCCTTGGTGATGGCGTTGAAGGTGACCCGCTGGACCTGCTTGTCCTTCAGCGCCTTCTTCTTCTGCAGCACCTCCAGCACGTGCCAGCTGATCGCCTCGCCCTCGCGGTCGGGGTCGGTGGCGAGGATGACGCGGTCGGACCTCTTCGCCGCCTCGGCGATCTCGGACAGGCGCTTGGAGGCCTTGGCGTCGACCTCCCAGCTCATGGCGAAATCGTCGTCGGGCGCGACCGATCCGTCCTTCGACGGCAGGTCGCGGACGTGGCCGTAGGACGCCAGGACGGTGTAGTCCGGGCCCAGGTATTTGTTGATGGTCTTGGCCTTTGCGGGGCTCTCGACGACGACGAGGTTCATGCGGGGAGGGGCCTTTCAGAGGCGCGGGAACGTGGTTGGCTGGAGCCGCCCTGTCAATCGGCCGTCGTCCGGACCGGTGTCAGAGCGAGACCAGACCGCCCGGCAGCAGGGTCGCCCGGCCGGCCAGACTGAGCTCCAGCAGGGCCGCGGCCACGGCCCCGACGGGGGCGCCGGCGGCGCGCGCCAGTTCGTCGCGCGGCGTCGGCGTGGGGGAGAGTAGGGCGGCCACCCGCTCGACCAGCTCCGCCCCGGTCTCGTCCGGCGCGCCGGCGAACGGCGCGTCCGCGGCCGGCTCGCGCACGGCCCGGGGACGCTCGAACTCCCGCTCGATGTCCGCCAGCCCCTCGCACAGGACCGCGCCCTGGCGCAGCAGCTCGTTCGGCCCCTTCGAGCGCGGGTCCAGCGGCGAGCCGGGGACGGCGAACACCTCGCGGCCCTGTTCGGCGGCGAGCCGGGCGGTGATCAGGGAGCCGGACCTCAGCTCCGCCTCGACCACCACCACGCCGCGGGACAGGCCGGAGATGATGCGGTTGCGGCGCGGGAAGTCTTTGGCCTGCGCCCGCGCCCCCACCGGACTCTCGGAGACGACGCAGCCCCGTTCGACGATCTGGCGGTACAGGTCGGCGTTGTCGGGCGGGTAGACGTCGTCGACCCCGCCGCCCAGCACCGCCACCGTGCCGGTCGGCAGCGCCCCGGCATGGGCGGCGCCGTCGATGCCCCGCGCCATGCCGGACACCACCACGTGGCCGGCCTCGCCGAGCTGCTGGGCCAGGCCGCGGGCGATGCGCTGGCCGCCGGCGGAGGCGATGCGGGCGCCGACCACGGCGAGGCAGGGCCGGGCCAGCAGTCCGGCCTCGCCGAGAGTCCACAGCAGCGGCGGCGGCGGGTCGATGGCCGCCAGCAGGGCGGGATAGTCGGCTTCGCCGAAGACGATCAGCCGCGCCCCCAGCCGTTCGCCCGCGGCGAGCTCGGCGTCGATCTCTCCGGCAGACGGCAGGGCGAGGCCATGGCCGCCGCCGCGGCGGACCAGGTCCGGCAAGGCCTCGAGCGCCGTAACGGCGTCGCCGAAGCGCTGGAGAAGCTGGCGGAAGGTGACGGGGCCGACGCGGTCTGTGCGGGCCAGCCGCAGCCGGGCGAACCGCTCGGCCGCGTCGAGGGTCACGTCTTCCTGGCTCCGATGCGCGGCTCCGCCCCCTTCAGCAGGCGGGCGATGTTGGCGCTGTGGCGGATCCAGATCAGCACGGCGGTGAAGGCGGCCAAGGCGAGAATGGGGGCGGGGGCGGGCAGGCCGAGGGCGGCGAGCGGCAGCAGGGCGTAGACGGGCGCCGCCGCCGAGGCGACCAGGGCCGACAGGGAGGAGATGCGGAACAGCGCCGCCATCAGAATCCAGGTGGCGCCGGCCAGCAGGCCCAGCGGCCAGGCGGCGGCGATCAGCAGGCCGAAGAAGGTCGCCACCCCCTTACCGCCCCTGAAGCCGAGCCAGACCGGGAACAGGTGGCCGAGGAAGGCCGCGCCGCCGGCGATCGCGCCGGCGACCTCGCTGTCGAACAGCTGGCGGGCGATGAGCAGGGCCGCCGCGCCCTTGCCGGCGTCGAGCAGCAGGGTGGCCAGGGCGAGGTCCTTGCGGCCGGTGCGCAGCACATTGGTCGCGCCGATGTTGCCCGAGCCGATCCCGCGCACGTCCTGGCCGGTCGCCGCGCGGGTGAGGATCACGCCGAAGGGAATGGACCCCAGCAGGTAACCGCCGGCCGCCACCAGCGCCAGCGTTCCCAGAGCGGGCCCGACCAGATCCTGCACCTCAACCCCCATACAGCCGCCGCGTGTATATCACGCCGCCGGCGCCGCTCGCCAGCGGCGGCCAGCATCTATCGATTCGGCGGGCGTCGTTTCCGGGGCTCAGCGCCCGTCGTGCACGACCCGCCCGCCGACCACCGTCAGCCGGACCCTGCCCTGCAGCCGTCGCCCGTCGAACGGCGAGTTCTTCGACTTGGAGCGGAGGGCGTCGGCCTCGATGACGACCGGGGCGCCGACGTCGAACAGCACCAGGTCGGCGGGGGCGCCGGCGGCCAGACGCCCGGCCTCCAGCCCCAGCAGGCTCGCCGGCCCCTCGGTCAGCGGCCGCAGCACGTCCAGCAGATCCAGGCCTTCCGCGTGATGCAGCGTCAGCGCCGCTGGCAGCAGGGTCTCCAGCCCGACCGCCCCGGGCGCCGCCTCGGCGAACGGCCGCCGCTTGTCCTCGGCCGGGGCCGGGGCGTGGGCCGAGGTGATGACGTCGATCAGGCCGTCGCGCACCGCCTCGACCAGCGCCCGCCGGTCGCTCTCGACCCGCAGCGGCGGGTCCAGCCGGTAGAAGGTCCGGTAGTCGCCGATGTCGACCTCGTTGAAGCACAGGTGGTTCACCGAGACGGAGGCGGCGACCTCGAGGCCGCGCGCGCGGGCCCGCGCCAGCGTCTCCAGCGCGTCTTCAGTGGAGATCTGGTCGACGAGGAAGCGGGCGCCGGTCTGCTCGACCAGCGCCAGGTCCCGCTCCAGCTGGATGCGTTCGGCGATGGCCGGGGCCGAGGCCAGTCCCAGCCGCGTGGCCAGTTCGCCGGAGGTGGCCACCGCCCCCTCGCTCAGCCACGGATCCGCCGGCCGGCAGGCGATCAGGGCGTTGAAGGCGGCGGCGTAGCTCATCACCCGCTGCAGGGTGCGGCTGTTGGCGATCACCCGGTCGCCGTCGGTGAAGTAGAGCGCCCCGGCCTCGTCCATCAGGCCGATCTCGGCCATGCGCTGGCCGTCCAGCGCCCGTGTCGCCGCCCCGGCCACCCGCACATGGACGAGGCCGAGCGCGGCCCCGCGCCGCTGGATGAAATCGACCATGGCCGGATCGTCGATCGCGGGGTCCGTGTCGGGCTGGATAACCATGGTGGTGACCCCGCCCGCCGCCGCCGACAGGGCGGCTGACTTCAGCGTCTCCTTCGGCTCGGCCCCCGGCTCGCCGGTCTTGACCCGGATGTCGATCAGGCCGGGCGATAGGCACAGGCCGCCGGCGTCGACCACCTCGACCCCGTCCGGCGCCGCGGCGCCCGCCCCATGCACCACCTCGAGGATGCGGCCGTCCTCGACCAGCACCGCCCCCGGGCCGTCGTAGTCCGTCGATGGGTCGAGCAGACGCGCGTTCAGGATCGCCAGAGCCTTGGTGTCGGGCGCGCTCATGCCGCGACTCCCTCGCGTCGTGTCGACAGGGCCGCCAGCACCGCCATGCGCGCCGCCACGCCCATCTCCACCTGGTCCTGGATCAGCGACACCGACAGGTCGTCGGCCACGTCCGAATCGATCTCCACGCCGCGGTTCATCGGCCCCGGATGCATCACCTTCGCGCCCGGCTTCGCCCAGGACAGCTTCTCGCGGTCGAGGCCCCAGAAGCGGAAGAACTCGCGGGTCGAGGGCACCAGCGCGCCCTCCATCCGCTCCAGCTGCAGGCGCAGCATCATCACCACCTCGACGCCCTGCAGGCCCTCGCGCATGTCGTGGAACACCTCGCAGCCCCAGCGGTCGGCGTCGCCGGGAACCAGCGTCGGCGGCCCGATCAGCCGCACGCGGGCGCCCATCATCGACAGCAGGGCGACGTTGGAGCGCGCCACCCGGCTGTGGGCGATGTCGCCGCAGATGGCCACCGTCAGCCCGCCCACGTCGCCGAAGGCGCGGCGCAGGCTGAGCAGGTCCAGCAGGGCCTGGGTCGGATGCTCGTGCCGGCCGTCGCCGGCGTTGACCACCGCGCAGCCGACCTTCTGCGACAGCAGGGCCGCCGCGCCCGAGGCGCCGTGGCGCACCACCAGCACGTCCGGCTTCATGGCGTTGAGGGTCGCCGCCGTGTCGATCAGGGTCTCGCCCTTGGCCACCGAGGAGGTGCGCGGCGACAGCGCCGTCACATCGGCGCCCAGCCGGCGGGCCGCGATCTCGAACGAGGCCGAGGTGCGGGTCGAGTTCTCGAAGAACAGGTTCACCACCGTCCGCCCGCGCATCAGGTCCAGCGCCTTGGCCCCCTGCCGGTTGAAGTCGACGAAGGCGTCGGCGAGGTCCAGCAGCGGCGGGACGGTGGCGGCGTTCAGGTCGCCGGCGGAGAGGAAATGATCGCGCGGGAACGGCGCCAGCCGCTCGCGGATGATCTCGGTGAGGTCGGGCTGGCTCATCGAAGCCCGGCTATAGGGCGAGCCGCGGCGGAACGGAAGCCGCCGTCCTCAGATGTAGCCGAACAGGCCCAGGAGCAGCGGTATGGTCGCGGCGCTGGCGGCCGTGGTGAAGGCCACCACCCCGGCGACCAGCGGCGCGTCGCCGCCCATCTGGCGGGCCAGCACATAGCTGGCGGCCGCTCCGGGGGCCGCACCGGCCAGCAGGGCCACGCCCTGGGCCGTGCGGTCGCCGCCCAGCCAGCCGCACAGCCAGAACATCGCCACCGGCACGACCAGCAGCTTGATCGTGGCCACCGCGCCGATGACGACCGGCCGCGAGGCCGCATAGCGGAAGCTCAGGCCCGCGCCCGCGGTCATCAGTCCGAGCGCGATCGCGCCGGGTCCCATCAGCTCGAACACGCCTTGCAGCAGGGGAGGGGCCGGCGCGCCGGCCATGTTCAGCGCCGCGCCGAGGCCGCAGGCCCAGATGATCGGGTTGCGCCCCAGCGAGCGCAGGGCCAGGCGCCAGCCGCCGCCCTGCCCGGCGCCCCAGCGCGCCAGCGCCAGGACGCAGACTACGTTCAACGCCGGGGCCAGCACCCCGAAGGCGACCGCCGCGGTCCCCAGCCCGGGCGGCCCGAACACCGCCGTGGCCACCGGCAGGAAGACGAAGCCGTTCCACCGCACCACGCCCTGCAGCACGCTGGTGAAGGACGGATCGGGCAGGCGCAGGGCGGGCTTCGCGGCCACGGTCAGCGCCACCACCAGAACGGACACGCCGATCGTGCTCAGCGCCACCGGCCCGGCCGTGCCGGCGCTGAAGTCCGCGCCCCAGACCGCCGGCACGAGGAAGGCGGGGTAGAAGACGAAATAGGTCAGCCGCTCCACCGCCCGCCAGCCGTCGTCGGCCAGGAAGCGCGCCTGCCGCAGGCCCCAGCCCAGCGCGATCATGGCGAACACCGGCACGATGCCGGTCAGCAGGCCGCTCACCGGAGGCCGGCGTCGCGGAGGCGGTCCAGCGCGCCCTGCAGGATCCAGGCGGCGGCGGTCCGGTCGACGACGCCGGCGCGTCGCTTGCGGGTCAGGTCCAGCTCCTCGATCAGGAAGCGCTCCACCGCCGTGGTCGACAGCCGCTCGTCCTGGAAGGCGACCGGAACCTCGCGCAACCGCTGCAGGTTGCGGGCGAAGGCCCGGCACGACTGGGCGCGCGGCCCCTCCGACCCGTCCATGTTCAGCGGCAGGCCGATGACCAGCGCGCTGGCGCCCCGTCCGTCCATCAGCTTCAGCACCCGCTCCGCGTCCTGGGTGAATTTCGTCTTGCGGATCAGCTCCAGCGGGCTGGCGATCATGCGGGTGGCGTCCGAGGCGGCGACCCCGATGGTCTTCTCCCCCAGATCCAGCCCCAGCCACGGCGTCCCGGGCGGGGTCGAGGCGGCGAGCTCTTCGAGGGTCAGGACGGTCATCGCCGCGGCCTAGGACTGGCGAACCGCGCTGGCAAGGTGCAAGCTGCGCCGGTCCATCGACGATAGGGGAACGTCCGATGAAGCATCCGCTCCTGTTCCTTGTGGCGTTGATTGCTGTGACCGCCTGCGACAGCGGCGTCGAAACCCGCAAGGCGGCCCTCCCGGAGGCCGCCGGGAACGCGCCGGCGACGGCGCCGCCGCCGCTGGCGCCCGCCGGCCCGGCGGGGCGGATCGCGCCGGACGCCACGCCGGACCTCCAGTGGGCCGCGGCCGTGGTCGAGCTCGATCCGCTGACCCGCCAGGGCGACGCCGCCGTGAAGCTGTTCGGAACCGCCGGCGGCGATCCGGCCATGAACGGCCTCTACACCCACATCGCCTTCTTCGTGTCGCCGGCCGAGGGCTGGCGGGTGTTCCGCATCGGCGACTTCCTCGACTACCGCGTTCTGGCCGAGGCGCCGGGGCGGGTCGACCTGGAGGTGGAGGAGAGCGTGATGGACCCCGGCGACGGCGCGATCGGACAGCGGTCGCGCCGGCTGATCGTCGGCTGGAGCCCGGGCGCCAACGGCGCGCCGCCGGCGGCGGTGACCGTCACCCCCGCGCGCTGACGTCGCGCGGCGTCTGAATCCTTGTGAATCCGGGGCCGGACGGCTAATCCCGCCGGCTCAGGTTTCGCATTGGAGGGCCGCATGGCCGTCGACGTCGCGACCGTGCGCCGGGTGGCGCACCTCGCCCGCATCAAGACCCCCGAGGAGCGGCTGGAGCCGCTGGCCCAGGAGCTGAACGGCATCCTGGCCTGGATCGAGCAGCTGAACGAGGTCGACGTCGAGGGCGTCGAGCCGATGACCTCGAACGTCCACCAGCCGCTGCGCCTGCGCGACGACGTGGTCACCGACGGGAACAAGGTCGCCGACGTGCTGTCCAACGCCCCGAAGTCGGCCGACGGCTTCTTCGTGGTCCCGAAGGTGGTCGAATAAGCCATGACCGACCTGACGAAACTGACGCTCAAGGCCGCCGTCGACGGTCTCAAGGCCCGCGACTTCTCCTCGGAGGAGATCACCCGCGCCTTCCTCGCCAACATCGAGGCCGCCAACCCGCGGCTGAACGCCTACGTCGTCCAGACCTCCGACAAGGCGCTGGACATGGCCCGCGCCGCCGACGCCCGGCTGGCGAAGGGGGAGGGCGGTCCGCTCGAGGGCGCGCCGCTGGGGATCAAGGACCTGTTCTGCACCGACGGCGTCCAGACCACGGCCGGCTCCAACATGCTGCGCGGCTTCGTCCCGCCCTATGAGTCCACCGTCACCGCCAACCTGTGGCGCGACGGCGCGGTCATGCTGGGCAAGCTGAACATGGACGAGTTCGCCATGGGCTCGTCCAACGAGACCTCGGCCTTCGGACCCGTGGTCAATCCGTGGAAGTCCGGCGCCTCCAACGCCGACCTGACCCCGGGCGGCAGCTCCGGCGGCTCGGCGGCGGCCGTGGCCGGCGATCTCTGCCTCGCCGCTACCGCCTCGGACACCGGCGGCTCGATCCGCCAGCCGGCCGCCTTCACCGGCACGGTCGGCGTGAAGCCGACCTACGGCCGGGCCAGCCGATTCGGCATGGTCGCCTTCGCCAGCTCGCTCGACCAGGCGGGGCCGATCACGAAGACCGTCGAGGACGCCGCCCTGATGCTGCGCTCGATGTGCTCCTTCGACCCGAAGGACTCCACCAGCCTCGACGTCGAGACCCCGGACTGGACCCAGTCGCTCGGCAAGTCCGTGAAGGGCCTGCGCATCGGCATTCCGAAGGAATACGTCGTCGACGGCATGCCCGCCGAGCAGATGGAGCTGTGGGAGAAGGGGCAGGCCTGGCTGCGCGAGGCCGGCGCCGAGATCGTCGAGATCAGCCTGCCGCACACGAAGTACGCCCTGCCGGCCTACTACATCATCGCCCCGGCCGAGGCCTCGTCCAACCTGGCCCGCTACGACGGCATGCGCTTCGGCCACCGGGCGGCCGATGCGAAGTCGCTCACCGACCTCTACGAGACCACCCGCGCCGAAGGCTTCGGCAAGGAGGTCCAGCGGCGCCTGACCATCGGCGCCTACGTCCTCTCGGCCGGCTTCTACGACGCCTATTATGTCCGGGCCCTGAAGGTCCGCCGGCGCATCGCCGAGGACTTCGACAACGTCTGGGGCAAGGTCGACGCCATCCTGACCCCGTCGACGCCGTCGGCCGCCTTCGCCATCGGCGACCGGCAGATCGACCCGGTGACCATGTACCTGAACGACGTCTTCACGGTCACGGCGAACCTCGCCGGCCTGCCGGGCGTCTCCGTCCCCGCCGGCCTCGACAAGGGCGGCCTGCCGCTCGGCCTGCAGGTCATCGGCAAGGCGCTGGACGAGGCGACGGTGTTCCAGGTGGCCAGCGCCCTCGAGGACGCAGCCGGGTTCGTCGCGAAGCCGGAGAAGTGGTGGTAGCCTGACCCCTCTCCCATCGGGAGAGGGAGGGGCCCGCGCGCGCAGCGCGTGGGAGGGAGTGGGGTGAGCCGGTGGCGGTGACCAGCCGCCAACCCGGATCTGGACCTTCAGCCCCGACCGCCCGCACGTCGGCGTCCCGCTTCCTGCCGTCGGCTGCGCCGCTGCCCCATCCCTCTCCCCATAAGGGAACGGCCGTGCTATCATGAGTTGTTCGATGGCCGGAGGTTGCGCCTCATGACGCCGGGAGCGCGAACCGCACGGGCCCGCGACCTCCGCAGGCGTCAGACTCACGCTGAAGCGCTGCTTTGGCAATACCTTCGCGCCGGCCGGCTCGCCGGTTTCCGCTTCCGCCGCCAGCACCCCATCGGCCGCTACTTCGCCGACTTCGCCTGCCTGTCGCTCAGGCTCGTCATTGAACTCGACGGCAGAATCCATGATGGGGACCCCCGCCAGTTGGCTGACCATCAGCGCCAACAGGAGATCGAATCCTTCGGCTGGTGCGTGCTTCGCTTCACCAACGAGCAGGTGACCCGCTCCCTGCCCGCTGTCCTCGCCGCCATTCGCGAGCAGGCCCGACTGGCCGGCGCGCTCCTCCCTGCCGAAGAAGCACCTCTCCAGAGGCGTTTCATCCCCCGGGCCCGCCCGCCGAAGTTCAAGCCGTGAGGGCCCTTCTTCCCACGAGAGGGGGATTTCAATCCGTGGAGCGGCTTACGCACATGAAACCCGGAAGCCGAAGGACACAGTTGTCCCCCCGCTCCCGAAAATGCAAAAGCGGGCGACGCCGCTCCCGCGGCCGAAACCCGGCCCACACCCTCCCGCTCAACTCCGTTGAGCGGGCCCCTCCCTCTCCCGCCGGGAGAGGGATAAAGAAGACCGCATGACCGACACCACGACCGCCGACACCAAACTCATCCAGGGCCGCACCGGCCCGTGGGAAATCGTCATGGGGCTGGAGATCCACGCCCAGGTGGCGTCGAAGGCCAAGCTGTTCTCCGGCGCGGCGGTCGGCTTCGGGGCGGGGCCGAACGAGCAGGTGTCGCTGGTCGACGCCGGCTTCCCCGGCATGCTGCCGACGCTGAACCGCTTCTGCGTCGAGCAGGCGGTGCGCTCGGGCCTCGGCCTGCGGGCGAAGATCAACCTGAAGAGCCAGTTCGACCGGAAGAACTACTTCTATCCGGACCTGCCGACCGGCTATCAGATCAGTCAGCTGTACCACCCGATCGTCGGCGAGGGCGTGGTCGAGGTGGAGCGCGAGGACGGGACCTTCTTCGAGGTCGGCATCGAGCGCCTGCACCTGGAGCAGGACGCCGGCAAGCTGATCCACGACCTGTCGCCGACCGAGAGCTACGTCGACCTCAACCGGGCCGGCACGGCGCTGATGGAGATCGTCTCCAAGCCCGACCTGCGCACGCCTGAGGAGGCGGTCGCCTACGTCAAGAAGATCCGCACCATCCTGATCTATCTCGGCACCTGCGACGGCGACATGGAGAAGGGCAACCTGCGCGCCGACGTCAACGTCTCGGTGCGCCGCCCCGGCGAGCCGTTCGGCACGCGCTGCGAGATCAAGAACGTCAACTCGTTCCGCTTCATCGCCCAGGCCATCAACTACGAGGCCCGGCGCCAGATCGAGATCCTCGAGGACGGCGGCTCCATCGTCCAGGAGACGCGGCTGTTCGACCCGGGCAAGGGCGAGACCCGCTCGATGCGCTCGAAGGAAGAGGCGCACGATTACAGGTACTTCCCTGATCCCGATCTCCTGCCGCTTGAGCTGGAGCAGGCCTGGATCGACGAGATCAAGGCCTCGCTGCCGGAGCTGCCCGACGAGAAGCGCCGTCGGTTCATGAGCCAGTACGGCCTGTCGCAGTACGACGCGGGCGTTCTGATCTCCGAACAGGCCAAGGCCGACTATTTCGAGGAAGCCGCCAGGGGCCGTGACGCCAAGCTGGTCGCCAACTGGGTGACCAACGAGGTCTCCGCCCGACTCGCCGCCGCCGGCAAGGACTTCGCCGAAAACCCGCTGCCGGCCGCCCACGTCGCCCAGCTGGTCGAGCTGATCGAGAACGGGACCATCTCGTCGAAGATCGCCAAGGAGGTGTTCGACCACGTCTGGAACGGCGAGGGCTCGCCGGCCGAGGTGGTCGAGACGCACGGCCTGAAGCAGGTCACCGACACCGGGGCGATCGAGAGGGCGGTGGACGAGATCATCGCCGCCAACCCGGACAAGGCCGCCGCCGTCGCCGAGAAGCCCCAGGCCATCGGCTGGTTCGTCGGACAGGTGATGAAGGCGACCGGGGGCAAGGCCAACCCGGCGGCGGTCAACGACATCCTGAAGGCGAAGCTGGGTCTCTAGGCGTCCGGCCGCCGGCCGGGCGGAACCATCCCGGGCAGGCCCGGTTGCACTTCCTCGGACGCAGGGAGCGCAACATGCTGGCGATGGACTACCGGGGACCGCGCAGGGTCCGCATCGAAGAGAAGCCGATGCCGAGGATCCAGCATCCCCGGGACGCCATCGTCCGGGTGACCCGGTCGTGCATCTGCGGCTCGGACCTGCACCTCTACCACGGCATGGTCCCCGACACCCGGGTGGGGATGACCTTCGGCCACGAGTTCTGCGGGGTGGTCGAGGAGGTCGGCCCGGCGGTGGAGAACCTGAAGAAGGGCGACCATGTGCTGGTCCCCTTCAACATCGCCTGCGGCCAGTGCCACTTCTGCAAGCAGGGCCTGTTCGGCAACTGCCACGAGTCCAACCCCGAGGCCACCGCGGTGGGCGGCATCTTCGGCTACTCCCACACCGCCGGCGGCTACGACGGCGGCCAGGCGGAGTATGCGCGCGTGCCCTATGCGGACTTCGGGCCGATGGTCATTCCCGACTGGATGGACCCGGACGACGCGGTGCTGCTCACCGACGTGGTCCCCACCGGCTACCAGGCGGCCGAGATGGGCGGCATCCAGACAGGCGACACCGTGGTGGTCTTCGGGGCGGGTCCGGTGGGCCTGCTGGCGGCGCGCTGCGCCTGGCTGTTCGGGGCCGGCCGGGTGATCGTCATCGACCACCACGAGTACCGGCTGGACTTCGCCCGGGACTACTGCCCGGCCGAGGTCTACGATTTCCGGGAGATCGGCGACCCCGTAGTCTTCCTCAAGAAGATCACCGACATCGGCGCCGACGTGTGCATCGACGCCGTAGGGGCGGACGCCTCGGGCAACGCCTGGCACACCCTGTTCGGCAAGAAGCTGAAGCTCGAGGCCGGCAGCGCCGTGCCGCTGCACTGGGCCATCAACTCGGTGAAGAAGGGCGGGGTGGTGTCGATCGTCGGCGTCTACGGTCCGACCGGCAACATGGTCCCCATGGGCAATGTCGTGAACAAGGGCATCACCATCCGCGCCAACCAGGCCGCGGTGAAGCGCCTGCTGCCGCGCCTGGTCGAGCATGTGAGGGAAGGCCGCATCGACCCCAAGCGGATCATCACCCATCGCCTGCCGCTGGAGGAGGTGGCCGAGGGCTATCACCTGTTCTCGTCCAAGCTCGACGGCTGCATCAAGCCGGTCCTGATCCCCAACGCGGCCTGAGGAGGACGTCATGCAGACCCAGAGCGACCGCGCCGAAGCCGCCGCCCGCAAGGCCCCGCCCGCCGCCGCGCCCCGGATCGACCCGACCACCGTGGTGGGCTGGGGCGTCGACGCCGATCCGGAAAACGACCCCACCTGGCCGATGCGCGACCGGGCCGGCGACGACGGTCCCGGCATGAACTGGAGCCGCCCGGCCCTGCAGACCGCGGAGGTGGAGATCCTCGCCTCGGTGGAGCACAAGGCCCGCCCGGCGACGATGGGGACCTCTGTCCCGCCCCGCGGTCTGAGCGGCGTGCTGCGGCGGCAGGCGTTCCGCCTGAGCGAGAGTCAGTGGGGGCACTGGCTGCTGCTCATCCTCGCCGACCGGGTCAATACGGTCGAGGGCCTGCTGGACGACCTCGGGCGGGGGCGTCTGCCGAATCCGCTGGTCGAGACCGGGGTGGTTCCGCATGCGCGCTCGCGGGAGGCCGCGGCGGCGACCGTGATCGCGGCCGGGGTGGTGCTGACGGCGGCCGTGCTGCTGATGCGCCGGCGGCGCTGAGCCGGGCCGGCTCAGGCCTCGCCGAACAGCTCTCCGGTCGGGTCGCCCCCCTCGACGACCTCCCGCGCCAGCGCCCGGGTCACCGGCCGGTGCAGGGCGTCCAGCCGCTCCACCACCGCCGCGGCAGCGGCCGCGGAGCGGTCGATCCGGCGCAGCAGGTAGGGGATGACGTCCTTCGCCGGGCGGATGCCGCGCTCCGCGAAGCGGGCCTCCAGCATGGCGGCCAGCACGGCGTCGTCGGGGGCCTCGACGGGCACGCTGATCACCGCATCCAGACGCGAGCGCAGGTCGGGCAGGCGCACCTCCCAGGCCGACGGCGCCGGCCGGTCGACCAGCAGCAGGGCGCCGCCGGGGGCCTGCGCGAGGTTGATCAGGTGGAACAGGGTCTCGTCGTCCGCCTGCATGGCGTCGTCGAGCAGCACGGGCCGCCCCTCGATCTCGAGCGGGTCGACCAGGGCCGCCTCGGCGCCGTGCACCGCGGTCGCGCCGACCCGCTCGGCCCAGAGCTGGCCCAGCCGGCTCTTGCCCGATCCCCCGGGACCGCAGATCGCCATCACCCCGCCGATCAGGTTCGGCCAGTCCCGCACGGCCTCCCAGGCGGCGCGGTTGCTGTCCGAAACCACGAAGCCGGCGACGCCGTCGGGCAGGTCGCTCTGCAACGGCAGACGCATCTGGTCAGGCGGGGCGGGGCGCGCGATCATTCCCGTTCACCATAGCAGACGGCGGCGCGGAGGAAGATCCGGTTCCCGGCCGGTCGTGGACAAGATCACATGGCTGTGGATGTGCTGTGAACACCCGGCGGACGGGACAGGGACGCCCGAGGGGGCGGGCGCGCCGCCGAAGCCCCTGGCGGCCCCCCAGCCTTGACTTTCCGGGGCGATGATGCGCCCTTCCGCGCTCCCGAATTGCGCCCTGCCGGGCGCCCGAATCCAAGACGAAGACGCCATGCACGCCTACCGCTCCCACACCTGCGGCGCCCTGCGCGCGAGCGACGCCGGTTCGGCCGTCCGCCTGTCCGGCTGGGTGCACCGGAAGCGGGATCACGGCGGTCTGCTGTTCATCGACCTGCGCGACCACTACGGCCTGACCCAGCTGGTGCTGCACCCGGAAACCCCGGGCTTCGAGGTCGTCGAGCGCCTGCGCGCCGAGAGCGTGATCCGGGTCGACGGCGAGGTGGTGCTGCGCGAGGCCGGCACGGTGAACCCCAACCT
Organism: Brevundimonas sp.; assembly: GCF_013912005.1. GTDB lineage: Bacteria > Pseudomonadota > Alphaproteobacteria > Caulobacterales > Caulobacteraceae > Brevundimonas. The sequence goes on from NZ_JACESB010000001.1 coordinate 110,039, forward strand.
GCCCACCGGCGAGATCGAGGTGCGGGTGAAGGCGGTCGAGGTCCTTTCGGAGGCCGCCGAGCTGCCGCTGCCGGTGTTCGGGGAGCCGGAGTATCCTGAGGAGATCCGGCTGCGGCACCGCTATCTCGACCTGCGCCGCGAGACCCTCCACCGCAACATCGTGCTGCGGTCGAAGGTGATCTCCTCGATCCGCCGGCGCATGGTCGACCAGGGCTTCCTCGAGTACCAGACGCCGATCCTGACCGCCTCGTCGCCGGAGGGCGCGCGCGACTTCCTCGTGCCCTCGCGGCTGCACCCCGGCCAGTTCTACGCCCTCCCGCAGGCGCCGCAGCAGTTCAAGCAACTGCTCATGGTCTCGGGCTTCGACCGCTATTTCCAGATCGCCCCGTGCTTCCGCGACGAGGACCTGCGCGCCGACCGCTCGCTCGAATTCTACCAGCTCGACGTCGAGATGAGCTTCGTCACCCAGGAGGACGTGTTCGCCGCCATCGAGCCGGTGATGCACGGGGTGTTCGAGGAGTTCGCCGACGGCAAGAAGGTCGACCCCTATCCCTTCGTGCGCATCCCCTACCGGGAGAGCATCGCGAAGTACGGCACCGACAAGCCGGACCTGCGCAATCCGATCGAGATGCAGGACGTGTCGGACCACTTCCGCGACGGCGGTTTTGGCCTGTTCGCGAAAATCCTCGGCGCGGATGCGAAGAACGCCGTCTGGGGCATTCCGGCGCCGAAGGGCGGCTCGCGCGCCTTCTGCGACCGGATGAACAGCTGGGCCCAGGGCGAGGGTCAGCCGGGCCTCGGCTACATCTTCTGGTCCGAGGACCAGGGCGCCTGGGGCGGGCCGATCGCCAAGAACCTCGGCGCCGAGGCGACGGACGCCCTGATGAAGGCGCTGGGCATGGGGCAGGGCGACGCCGCCTTCTTCGCCGCCGGCGATCCGGCCGTGTTCCACAAGTTCGCCGCCAACGCGCGAATCAAGCTCGGCCAGGACCTGGGCCTCATCGCCGACGACGAGTTCCGCTTCTGCTGGATCGTCGACTTCCCGATGTTCGAGTGGTCGGAGGAGGAGAAGCGGGTCGACTTCTCGCACAACCCCTTCTCCATGCCGCAGGGCGAGCTCGAGGCGCTGGAGACCAAGGATCCGCTGGATATCCTCGCCTATCAGTACGACATCGTCTGCAACGGCTACGAGCTGTGCTCGGGCGCGATCCGGAACCACAAGGCCGAGATCATGCTGAAGGCCTTCGAGATCGCCGGCTACGACGCCTCGGTGGTCGAGGAGCAGTTCGGCGGCATGCTGAACGCCTTCCGCTTCGGCGCCCCGCCGCACGGCGGCCTGGCGCCGGGCATTGACCGCATCGTCATGCTGCTGGCCGGCGAGACGGCCATCCGCGAGGTCATCGCCTTCCCGCTCAACCAGCAGGGCGAGGATCTGCTGATGGGCGCGCCGGCCGGGGTGACCGAGAAGCAGCTCAAGGAGCTGCACATCCGCACGGCCCTGCCGCTCAAGGGCTGAGATCGCAATCCGCGCCGGACCGCAAAGAAGGCCCCGGTCGTCGACCGGGGCCTTTCCTGTTCAGTTGCCGCTGGCCATGACCAGGTTGCGCACCCGCGGCGGCGTTGGCGGCGCGGGCGGGGCCGGGGGCGCGATGCGCACGCCGCGGCAGGCGCGCGCGGTCAGGCCGCCCGGCAGGCGCGTCCCGGCGTCGCCGCAGGCGCGGCCCACCTGTTCCTGCGTCAGGCCGCGGGCGCCCGACAGGTCGGCGCCGCGCAGGTCAGCGCGGTTCAGCTCCGCCTCACGGAAGTCGGCTCCTGAAAACCGGCCGCCAGTCAGCCGCGCGCCGTTCAGCTCGGCGCCGCGGAACGAGGCGTTGCGGAAGTCGCCGTTCGACAGGTTCGACATGCTGATTTCGGCCGCAGAGAAGTCGGCGCCCCGGGCGTCGGCATTGGCCAGGGTGGTCGCATTCATCTCGGCGCCGGAGAGCCGCGCGTCCGCGAGCACCGCGCCGTTCAGGTTGGCGCCGTTCAGCTCGGCGCCGGTCAGGTTGGCCCGTTCGAAGCGGACGCGGACCAGGGTGGCGCCCGTGGCCATCACCCCGCTGAGATCGGCGCGGGCGAAGGTGGCCCCGGTGAAGTTGGCGCCCATCATGTCGGCGCCGATCAGCTCCGCCCGGGTGAAGTCGCTGCCGGAGAAGTTCGAGCCGATCATCTCCGCGCCGCGCAGGTTGGCGCCGACCAGGGTCGCATTGGTGAACATGGCGCCGGTGAAGGCGGCCCCGGAGAGATCGCGGCCCGACAGCTCGCAGCGGTTGCAGGAGCCGCCCAGCGAGACCATGCGCGCCACGTCCCGGTCCTGGAACGAGTACTGCAGCTGGATCTCGGCCGTCGCCGGCGCGGCCGCCGCAAGGGCGCCGAGGGCGGCCCCGGCGGCGAGGAGGCGGCGGACAGGGAGTTGGGCGAACTGGGTCACGCCTTCTTCATGCCGCCAACGCCCGAAAGTCCCTACTTAATTCGTGGTAAGGTCGGTGGCGGTTCAGCAGCGCGGAATCGACAGGCCGGGCGGCAGGCGGGTGGCCTCGTCGCCGCAGGCCTGGTTGAGCCGCGCCTGCGTCAGCCCGGTCGTGCGCTCCAGCGAGGCGCCGGCGAAATTCGTCCCCGAGAGGTTCGCGCCGCGGAAGTTCGATCCGTCGAGATAGGCGCCGACGAAGCTGGCGTTTGTCAGGTCGGCCCCGGCGAAGCTGGAGCCGGAGAAGACGCCGCCGTAGGCTTCCACGTCCCGCAGGTCGGCGCCGTCGAAGCGGGTGCGGTTCATCACGACCAGGCTGAGGTCGGCCTGCCGCAGGCGCGACCGCGACAGGTTGAGACCGCGCGCCTGCAGCCCGGACAGCTCCGCCTGGAACAGGTTGCAGCCGCTGCAGCTGGCGCCGCCCCGCACCCGCGCGATCTGGCCGGCGTTCTGGGCGTAGGCGGGGGGCGCGGCCGCGAGAAGGACGGCGGCGAGGACGATCGGCAGGCGCATGGCGGGCTCCGGGTCTGAAGGACCAGTCGCGGGCAGGGTGGCGCCGATTCGTTGACTTAACCCTGCATCGAAGGCGCCGCGCCGCAGGTCTCGCAGATCCAGCCGCCGCCCTGGGGCTTCAGGGCCATGTCGCCGCACTCCGGACAGGCGTGGGCGATGGGCGGGGCGGCCGCGTTCGCCGACGCGTCGCGCCTGCGCCCGAACGGCACGACGACGAGGTTGTCGGGCGTCGCGCCGCGGGCGAACCCGCGGGAGATCAGCCGCGCGGCGGGGACGGTCGTCGCTTCGTCCTCGCCGCCGCCGCCTCCGCCGCCCAGACCGTCGCCCGCTCCCGGGTCGGCGTTGGCGAGCTCCTGCCGACCGAGATAGGACACCCCCAGTTCGCGGAAGATGTAGTCGAGGATCGAGGTCGCCGACTTGATCGAGTCGTTGCCCGTGACCTTTCCGGCGGGCTCGAAGCGCGTGAACACGAAGGCGTCGACGAATTCCTCGAGCGGCACGCCGTACTGCAGCCCGATCGAGATCGAGATGGCGAAGTTGTTCATCAGCGAGCGGAAGGCCGCGCCTTCCTTGTGCATGTCGATGAAGATCTCGCCGAGCTCGCCGTCCTCGTACTCGCCGGTGTGGATGTAGACCTTGTGGCCGCCCACGGCCGCCTTCTGGATGTAGCCCTTGCGGCGGTCCGGCAGCTTGCGGCGGGTGCGGTCGCGCTCCACGACCTTCTCGACCACGCGCTCTACCGTCCGCGCTTCCGGCTCCCGCGCCCGCTCGGGCGCCGACGGAGGGGCGTCGGGCAGGTCGAACAGGGGCCCCGGCGGCGGCGCGGCGCGGGCGAGGCGCACCGCCCGGGCGCCCTCGCGGGCCGCGTCGGCCAGCGCCCTGACCCCCGAGGCCTCGCCGGCGTCCCACGGCAGGGGCCGCGCCAGAATGTCGGGCGCCGCGCTGAACGGCTCGCAGGCGCGGCGGACGCCCGCCTCGAAGGCCGCCGGATCGGCGAGCGCCGGCGCGAGCGCGGGCGGCGCGTCCGGCCAGTCCGCGAGGTCGGCGCGACCGAGGGCCCAGGCCGCGGCGGCGGCCGTCTCCGCCGGGTCGAAGCCGAGATGGGCCAGCGCCGGCTCCCCGGCGGGCAGCTCGAGGCCGAGCACGTCGCGGACGAAGCCCTCGTCGAGAACCGCCGGATGAAAGGCGTCCTCGAGCCGTTCGACGACGGCCAGCGCCCGCTCGACCGCCTCCAGCTCGACGTCGGTGAAGCCGCGCGCCCGCAGCCGGGCGTGATCGAGACCCGGCGCTCCCGCAAGGGTGCGGCGGCCGAACAAGCGGCGCTCGGCGGACTCCACGTCTCCGCCGCAGGCGGTCAGGGCCGCGGCGATCGAGGGCCGGAGCCGGCGGGCGATCTCGCCGTCGCCGGTCTGGAACGCCTCGACCGCGGCGAGCGGACCGAGGGCGAGGCGGAGGGCGGCCTCCGGGTCGTCGACGAACAGGCTCAGTCGCGCCCCGGCCGCCCCGGCCGCCTGCCGGACCTGGCCGGCCAGCGTCCGGGCGTCCGCCTCCACGTCCGTCGGCGCGGCCGCGAGCAGGTGGTCGGCCAGCCCGCCCAAACCCAGCGACCATGCCGCGCCGTCCCGGCCGAGGACCCGCGCCCAGAGCGAGACCTGGCTGGCGAGCGCCGCGTCGAATCCGGGGTCGGCGAGGTCGCGCAGGCGCGGCAGCGAAAGCAGCATGGCCTCGCCGGCGCTGCGGTCGGCCAGCGCCTCCGCCGTCTCCGGCTCGAAGACCACGACCACGTCCCCGTCGAGGCCGGCGCGCGCGGCCAGGCCGGCCTCCGGCGCGCCGGAGGCGACGAGCTCCCGGTCGGCGACGATGACCAGCGGCGGCAGGGGCGCAGGCTCGGGGAGGTCGACGGCGGTCTCGCCGCCGCGGGCGGCGCGGAGGATGTCCGCATCCGGCGCCCCGGCGGCCCGGGCGGCCCGCGCGGCGCGGGCGAGGGCGGGGTTCCGGGCCGGGTCGGCGCAGTCTGCCGCGGGGCCCTCGCACCGGCGCACCGCCTCGGCCACGTCGGCGAGCGCCGCGGCCGCGGCCCCGGTCGCGGGCCCCGCCAGCCGGCGGGCCCGGCGCCGGGCGACCTCCTGGGCCAGCCAGCGAGGGGCCGCGGGGTCATCCAGCGGCGGCGCCTCGGCCCCGGCGGTCTGCGGCGGCCGGGCCGGGCTGGCGACGCCGAGCAGCAGCGCGGCCGTCGCCTCGGCGGCGTCGACGCCGGTCAGGCCCCGGCGCCGGCTCCAGGCGGCGCAGGCGGCCGCCAGCGGATCGGGCCCGGCGACGCCGAGGCCCTCGTCCGCGGCCCAGTCGAGCCAGGCGTCGATCTGGGCGTCGGTCCAGTGCGCGGGCGCCGCGACCTCGATCAGCGCCGGACCGCGCTCGACCGTGCGCGGCGGGCGGGGGGTGCGGTCGAGCAGGGGAGCGAGGCGGAAGGTCGGGCGCATGACGCGGTCTCGATGCGGCGGCTGACGCAGGCTAGCGCGCGCCGCGCGGCCGGGGCAATAAATCTGGGCCGCCGGAAGCGTCTTACCCCCAAGATGTTGAGGGCGCGGCGGCCGGAGCGCCGCTGGACGCGGACGCCGCAGGTTTCTATGATCGTCGCCCTGTCGCCGGGGTGTCCGGCCGACCCGAATCGAGTGGATTTCCCGACGTGCTAGGCAAGATCTTCGGCTGGTGGGACGGCGCGACCATCGGCACCCTGTTCACCATCGCCAAGCGCGGCCAGCTGGTCGGGACCGACGACTTCGGCAACCGCTATTACCTGTCCCGCGACAACACCAGCTACGACGGCCGCCGCCGGCGCTGGGTGGTCTACAACGGCTACGCCGACGGCTCGAAGGTGCCGCCGGAGTGGCACGGCTGGCTGCACTACACGATCGACGAGCCGCCGACGGAGCAGCCGCTGCCGCGCAAGGCGTGGGAGACGGACTACCTGCCGAACCTGACCGGCACCCCGATGGCCTGGCGGCCCAAGGGCTCGCTGGCGGCCGAGGGCGTGCGCCCCGCCGCGACCGGCGACTACGAGGCCTGGAAGCCCGAATGAGCCGCCGCCGGGGCCTGCTGGCGGGGCTGGCGGCGGCGGCGGCGCTCGCCGCCGGCGGCGTCGTCGCGGCCGCGCTCGAGGACCTGCCGCAGGATGCGCAGCCGGTGCAGGACCCGACGGCCGAGCTGAACCGGCAGCCGGCCCGCCCGGCGTCGCCCGCCGTCGTCGTGCCGCCGCTGGAGCCGGCGCCCGAGGCGGCCCCCGCCCCGGTGGCCCCGGTCGCGATAACGCCGGCTGCGCCGCCCGAGGCCACGGTCCCCGAGCCCGAAGCCGGGGCGGAGGACGAGGAAACGGCGGCGGACGAACCGACGCCCGCCGCCGCCGAGGTCGCCGAGACCGCCGATCCCGCGCGCCGCCAGCGCCGCCGGGTGGCCATCGTCGAGGCGGTCGACAAGATCACCGCCGAGACCATGCGCTTCGCGGTCGAGGTGGGCGGCCGGCCGGTCCGCTTCGCCGATTCGCTGATCGTCAGCGCACGCGCCTGCGAGGTCTCGGCCGCCGACGAACTGGTGCCGGACGCGATCGCCTATCTGGAGTTCCGCATCCAGCCGCGCGGCCTGCTGCAGGGCGGCGAGCCGCGGGAGGTCTTCCGCGGCTGGATGTTCGCCTCCTCGCCCGGCGTGAACGGGCTGCAGCACCCGATCTACGACGCCTGGGTGGTGGGCTGCAGGGCGTAGGCGACGGCCTCGGCCCCGCTCATCGGCGCGAACAGGGCGGCGGCGTCCGGCCGGACCGCCCGGGCCGCCCGCAGCCGCCGGAGGTAGACGGGCTGGGCGATCTCGACGGCGCCGAAGCGGCCCAGGTGTTCGGTCATGAACTGGGCGTCCAGCAGGCGCCAGCCGCCGCGCCGGAGGCGGGCGACCAGGTGGACGAGGGCGACCTTGGACGCGTCGGGCGTGCGGCTGAACATGCTCTCGCCGAAGAAGGCGCCCCCGAGGCTGACGCCGTAGAGCCCGCCGACCAGGCGCTCGTCCCGCCAGCACTCGATCGAGTGAGCGTGGCCGCGGGCGTTCAGCTCGCCATACAGCCGGCGGATGGGATCGTTGATCCAGGTCTCCTCCCGCCCCGGGGCCGCCGCGGCGCAGGCGTCGACGACGGCGTCGAAGGCGGTGTCGACGCGGATCTCGAAGGGGTCGCCGCGGACCGTGCGGCGGAGACGGGCGGGAATGTGGAAGCCGTCCAGCGGGATGACGCCCCGCTGGTCCGGCTCGACGAGGAAGATCCGCGGGTCTTCGCGGCCCTCGGCCATGGGAAAGACCCCGGCGGCGTAGCAGCGGAGCAGTTCGTCCGGCCCGAAGCGGCCGAAGGGCGGGCTGGCGCTGAAGCCGGGTTCGTCCACCGCCGTCAGGCTTCGCCCTTCTGGCGCTTCGCCCAGTTCTCCAGCCAGTGGATGTCGTAGTCGCCGGACAGGATGTCGGGCTCCTGCAGCAGCTTCTGGAACAGCGGGATGGTGGTGTCGACGCCGCCGACGACCATCTCGTTGAGGCTGCGCTTCAGGCGGGCGACGCACTCCTCGCGGTCGCGGCCGTGCACGATCAGCTTGCCGATCAGGCTGTCGTAGTAGGGCGGGATCGTATAGCCGGCGTAGATGGCGCTATCCAGCCGCACGCCCAGCCCCCCGGGGGCGTGGAAGTCGTTCACCGTGCCCGGCGAGGGGGTGAAGGTTTCCGGGTTCTCGGCGTTGATGCGGCACTCGATCGAGTGGCCGGTGAATTTGACGTCGGCCTGGGTGAAGGACAGCGGCAGACCGGCGGCGATGCGGATCTGCTCGCGCACCAGATCGACGCCGGTGATCATTTCCGTCACCGGATGCTCGACCTGCAGGCGAGTGTTCATCTCGATGAAGAAGAACTCGCCGTCCTCCCAGAGGAATTCGATGGTGCCCACGCCGAGGTAGCCGATGGCGGCGATGGCCTTGTTGACGGTCTCGCCGATGGCGGCGCGCTCCTTCGCCGACAGGGCGGGCGAGGGGGCCTCTTCCAGCACCTTCTGGTGGCGGCGCTGCAGCGAACAGTCGCGTTCGCCGAGGTGGACGACGTTGCCGTGGCTGTCGGCGATCACCTGCAGCTCGATGTGGCGCGGCTTCTGGAGGTAGCGCTCCATGTAGACGGCGCCGTTGCCGAAGGCGGCGAGGGCTTCGGACTGGGCGGTCTGGACGGCCTCGACCAGGTCGTCGGCGGTCAGGGCCACCTTCATGCCGCGCCCGCCGCCGCCGGCGGCGGCCTTGACGATCAGGGGGAAGCCGATCGACTTCGAGGCCTCGATGGCCGCCTCGACGGTCTCCACCTCGCCGTCGGAGCCCGGCACCACGGGGATGCCGGCGTCCTTGACCGTCTGCTTGGCGGTGATCTTGTCGCCCATCACCCGGATGTGCTCCGGGCGGGGGCCGATGAAGGTCATGCCGTGGGCCTCGACGATCTCGGCGAAGCGGGCGTTCTCGGACAGGAAGCCGTAGCCCGGGTGGATGGCCTGGGCGCCGGTGATCTCGGCGGCGGCGATGATCGAGGGGATGTTCAGATAGGACTTCGCCGCCGGGGCCGGCCCGATGCAGACGCTCTCGTCGGCCAGCCGCACCCACATGGCGCCGCGGTCGGCCTCGGAGTGCACGGCGACGGTGGAGATGCCCATCTCCTTGCAGGCGCGGTGGATCCGCAGGGCGATCTCGCCGCGGTTGGCGATGAGGACCTTGGTGAACATCGGCTCAGGCCTCGAGCAGGACGAGCGGCTCGCCGAACTCGACCGGCTGGGCGTCGCCGACCAGCACCTCGGCCACCACGCCGTCGCGCGGCGCCTGGATCGGGTTCATGGTCTTCATGGCCTCGACGATGAGCAGGGTCTGGCCCTTCTTGACCTTGTCGCCCGGCTGGACGAACGGCGGGGCCTCGGGCGAGGGCTGCAGGTAGGCGGTGCCGACCATCGGCGACTTCACCTCCTCGCCGGCGCGGGCGACGATGGTCGCCGGATCCGAAGGCATGGCCGGGGCCGAGGGGGCCGGCGGCGCCGCGGGCGCGGCGGCCTGGGGCGCGGGCGCGTAGTGGACCGGCGCGGCCGAGACCGTCACCTCGCGCTTCACCTTGATCTTCAGATCGTCCTTCTCGACCTCGATCTCGGTCAGATCGGTGTCGTTGAGGATGTCGGCGAGCTGGCGCACGAGGGCGGCGTCGATGCCGCTGTCGTCGGTCTTCTGCCGGGGGGTCTTGTCGGACATCGGAGCCTCTTGTCCCTGTCTAGAGCGAACGATCCGCGGACCGGCTGCGTTCCTGCACCAGGCCGAGGGCGGCCTGGACCGCCAGTTCGTAACCGAACGGGCCGAAGCCCGAAACCACGCCGGCGGCGACCGCCGACACATAGGAGCGATGCCGGAAGCGCTCGCGCGCCGCCGGGTTGGAAAGGTGGCACTCGACGATCGGGATCGTCAGCGTCTTCAGCGCGTCGAGCAGGGCCACGGAGGTGTGGCCGTAGCCGGCGGGGTTGATGACCAGGGCGTCGGCCTTCGTACGCGCCTCCTGGACATGGTCGATCAGCTCGCCCTCGTGGTTGGTCTGGCGGAACACCACGGTCGCGGCGCCGGCCGCGCGTTCGCAGCGCGCCTGCACGTCGGCGAGGGTCTCGCGGCCGTACACCTCGGGCTCGCGCACCCCAAGCAGGTTGAGGTTCGGGCCGTTGAGGACGTAGAGGACAGGGCTGTCGGGCATTCGCTCGCGGAAGTGGCGTCCGACCGGAATCGGACCGGCCTTTTAGCTGAGGCGTCGCGGCAAGCAAGCCGGACGCAGAGGAGACTGACGTAGCGTCATGCGCATCCAGGTCAACGGCGAACCTCTGGAAACCTCCGCGACCACGGTGCTGGCGCTGGTCGAGCAGCTGGGGCTCGACGTGCGCAAGGTGGCGGTCGAACGCAATCTGGAGATCGTGCCGAAGTCGCTGCACGGGGCCACGCCGGTCGCCGAAGGCGACCGGATCGAGGTGGTGCAGTTCGTCGGCGGCGGCTGAACCGTCAGGCCGGCGGCAGGGGCCGGCACGTGGGGGCTTCCTCGTTGGGGAGGCCGTAGCCGCCGAAGCGCATGTCGTCCGGATCGGCCGGGGCGTAGCCGGGCAGGTCGCCGTCGCCGACCTCCTGACGCAGCTTCGCCAGCCGCTCCTTCAGCCGGGCCTCCTCGGCGGCGTATCCGGGGCGGCCGGCGAGGTTGGTCTGCTCGTTCGGATCGGACTGCAGGTCGTAGAACTCCCACTCGTCCGCCAGTTCCCAGTGGATCAGCTTCCAGCGGCGGTCGCGCACGCCGCGGTGGGGGCGGACGCAGTGGGCCGCCGGAAATTCGAAGTACTGGTACAGGAAGTCATGGCGCCAGTCGGCCGGGGGACGGCCGGCGGCCACGCCCTTCCAGCTGCGGCCATGCATGTGGGGGTCGCGCTCCAGTCCGGCGTAGTCGAGGAAGCTCGGGGCCACGTCGACGTTGAGCACCATCTGGTCCCGGTTGACCTGGCCGGGCGCGATCGAGGCCGGATGGCGGACGAGGAACGGCACCTTGATCGACTGTTCGTACATCAGTCGCTTGTCGAACATGCCGTGGTCGCCCAGGAACATGCCGTTGTCCGTGGTGTAGACCACCACGGTGTTCTCGCTGAGCCCTTCGGCGTCGAGCAGGTCGAGCATGCGGCCGACGTTCTCGTCGACGCCCAGCAGCACCCGGTAGTAGTCCTTGATGAAGTGCTGGTAGTTGAGCCGGGCCCGCTCCTCGACCGGCATGTCGGCGCGGACGCCCCGGTTCCGGTAGTCGGGCATGTCGGCGATCAGCAGGTCGGCGGCGCGGATGGCGCGGGGCCGGTCGGCGATGTCCTCCATGAAGGTCGGAGGCGGCGGGATGTCGACGTCGGCGAAGGCGTTCCTGAAGCGCTCGGCCGGCTCCCAGCCGCGGTGCGGAGCCTTGAACTGGAACAGCAGGGCGAAGGGCCGGTCGCGGGGGCGATCGCGGATGAACGACATGGCGGTCTGGCCGATGACGTCGTCGGTGTGGCCGCGGCCGCGGGTGCGGACGCCGTTCACGTCCATCGGGGGATCGAAATACTGACCTTGGCCCGGAAGAACGGCCGAATAGTCATAGCCCTGCGGCGGGGTGTTGACGTGCCACTTGCCGACGACGCCGGTGTGGTAGCCGGCCTTGCGCAACATCACCGGCCAGGTGGCGTCGTGGTTGAGCAGCGGCTCGTTGTGGAAGTTGGACTCGGCCCCGTTGGTGACCATGCCGTGGGCGTGGGAGTAGAGGCCGGTCAGGTAGGTGGCGCGGCTGGGCAGGCACAGGGAGTTGGTGACGAAGGCGTTCTCGAAGCGCACGCCGCCGGCGCCCAGCCGGTCGAGGTTCGGCGTCTGCAGGATGCGGTTGCCGTAGGCGGACATGGCCGACTGGGCGTGATCGTCGGTCATGATGAAGATGATGTTCGGCCGGTCGCGGCCGGAGCCGCGGAGTGCGGGGGCCGTGGCGCAGCCGGCGGCGGCGAGGGCGGCCATGCCGGTCATGCCCTGGAGCAGGTGGCGGCGGTGGGGCGTGGTCATGGACGTTCCTCCCGGCGGCCGACGCCGCTCTCTCCGCCCAGCATGCAGGCCCTGTAACCGCTTACAAGCTCCGTAACGAAATGTTGGCCGCGGCCATCTCGCCCTTTCGCCGGGCCCCGGCGCGGGTCTAGAAGCCGGTCCATGAGCACCCGGACCGACACCGCCTCCGACACCTGGACCGTCGCAGGACGGACCTTCTCCAGCCGGCTGATCGTCGGCACCGGCAAGTACGCCGACTACGCCCAGAACGCCGCGGCCGCCGAGGCGGCGGGGGCGGAGATCGTCACCGTGGCCCTGCGGCGGGTGAACCTGTCCGATCCGTCGCAGCCGATGCTGGTGGATTACGTGAAGCCGGACCGCTTCACCTTCCTGCCCAACACCGCCGGCTGCTTCACCGGCGAGGACGCCGTGCGGACCCTGCGGCTGGCGCGCGAGGCGGGCGGCTGGGACCTGGTCAAGCTCGAGGTGCTGTCGGACACGCCGCACCTGTACCCCGACATGGTCGAGACGCTGCGGGCGCTGGACCTGCTGGTGAAGGACGGCTTCGACGTCATGGTCTACTGCACCGACGATGTGGTGATGGCGAAGCGGCTGGAGGAGGCCGGGGCGGCGGCGATCATGCCGGCGGCGGCGCCGATCGGGTCGGGCCTGGGCGTCCAGAACCGGGTCAACATCCGCCTGATCGTCGAGCAGGCGAAGGTGCCGGTGCTGGTCGACGCCGGCGTGGGCACGCCGTCGGACGCCACCCTGGCGATGGAGCTGGGCTGCGATGCGGTGCTGATGAACACGGCCATCGCCGGGGCGAAAGACCCGATCCGCATGGCCCGGGCGATGAAGCACGCGGTGATCGCCGGGCGCGAGGGCTACCTCGCCGGACGCATGCCGAAGCGGATGTACGCCAGCCCCAGCTCGCCGATGGCGGGGCTGATCTGAAGCCGGCCGGGGCCGAGCTCCGGGAAAGATCAAGCGCGCGTCGCCGGCGCTGACAGACCGGCGCGGCGCCCCGGGGCGGGGCGCCGGCAGGAATGCGCCCAGGCGCGTCAGAAGCGGGCGCGTGAGGCGTCGGGGGGCAAGCAAGGCCCGCTTCGCAATGCGGTATTTTAATACCGGCTGCAAAAATACAAGCAGTATCAATAATATAACCGGCTGCAGCGCCATGCTGGGCCATTGACCGGCGCTCGTCCATCCTCTATCAGCGCGCCTTCCGCTCATCCCGGCTTCGGGAGGGCAGTCCGTTTCGTCCCCGAGGAACCCTCGCAATGCTGAAGAGCACCACGGCTTCGCTGAAGCCGGCCGAGGTCGAGAAGAAGTGGATCCACATCGACGCCGAAGGCGTCGTGGTGGGCCGTCTCGCGACCTTCATCGCCAACCGTCTGCGCGGCAAGCACCGCCCGGACTACACCCCGCACGTCGACTGCGGCGACTACGTCGTCGTCACCAACGTGGACAAGGTGGTGTTCACCGGCGCCAAGAACACCGACAAGGTCTACTACCGCCACACCGGCCACCCGGGCGGCGTCAAGTCGACCACCCCGGAGAAGGTGCTGAACGGCCGCTTCCCCGAGCGCGTGCTCGAGAAGGCCGTCGAGCGCATGCTGCCGAAGGAAAGCCCGCTGGCCCGCAAGCAGATGACGCATCTGCGCCTGTTCGCCGGCGCCACGCACACCCACGAAGCCCAGTCGCCCGAGACGATCGACTTCAAGTCGGCCTCGCCCAAGAACACCCGGAGCGTCTGAGCATGACCGACGTCGCCAACACCGAAACCGCCACCGGCTTCGACGCCCTGAAGGGCCTCGGGACCGTCGCCGAGGACGCCCCCGTCCACGTCCAGAAGCTGGACGCCCAGGGCCGCGCCTATTCGACCGGCAAGCGCAAGAACGCCATCGCCCGCGTCTGGGTGAAGCCGGGCACCGGCAAGTTCACCATCAACGGCAAGGACCAGGAGCAGTACTTCGCCCGTCCCGTGCTGCGCATGATGATCGCCCAGCCGCTGGTCGTCACCGGCCGCGAGACCCAGTTCGACGTGGTCTGCACGGTCGAGGGCTCGGGCCTGTCGGGCCAGGCCGGCGCCATCCGCCACGGCCTGTCGCACGCCCTGACCCACTACGAGCCGGAGCTGCGCAAGGTCCTGAAGCCGCACGGCTTCCTGACCCGCGACTCCCGCGTCGTCGAGCGCAAGAAGTACGGCCGCGCCAAGGCCCGCCGTTCGTTCCAGTTCTCGAAGCGCTAAGGCGTATCGCGAAAGCGGTTATGGAGGGGGCGCTTCGGGAGACCGGAGCGCCCTTTTTCTTGGGGCGGAGCTTTCCGTAATGATCGAACGTCTGCTGGTGGGAGGCTTGGGTCTCGCCGCGATGGGCTTCGCGATCTGGTACGTTTGGGCCGCGCTGCGTACGGGCGTCGCGGGATCGGAGCTCGGAGGGCGGATTTACCGCACCTACCGTCGGAGCCAACCGGTTGGTTTCTTCACCAGCGTCGCCCTGATGGGCTTCTGTGGCCTGGCCCTGGGAGGCTTCCTGGGATTGATCGCTCTGGGCCGGCTCGACCTCTTTTTTGGATAGCTCACAATGGCCCACACCATCTTCATCGACGGCGAAGCCGGGACCACCGGGCTGGAGATCCGCGAGCGGCTGGAGGCGCGCCCGGATCTCGAACTGCTGCTGCTCGGCGACCGGCGCCGGGATGTCGACGCCCGGCGCGAGGCGCTGAACGCGGCGGACGCGGTGATCCTGTGCCTGCCGGACGACGCGGCGCGCGAGGCGGTGGCGATGATCGAGAACCCGGCGGTGCGGGTGATCGACGCCTCGACGGCGTTCCGGGTCGATCCGGCCTGGACCTACGGCTTTCCGGAGATGGCGCCGGGGCAGCGGGCGAGGATCGCGGCGGCGACGCGGGTGTCGAACCCGGGCTGCTATCCGACCGGCTTCATCGGCCTGGTGCGGCCGCTGGTCAGCGCGGGGATCATCCCCGCCGGCTGGCCGACGACGGTCAATGCGGTGTCGGGCTATTCGGGCGGCGGCAAGCAGATGATCGCCGAGTTCGAGGCGGGGGAGGGCGCGCCGCCGTATCGCGCCTACGGCCTGTCGCTGAAGCACAAGCATGTGCCGGAGATGACGCGGCACGCCGGGCTGGAGCGGCCGGTGCTGTTCGCGCCGGCGGTGGGGGCGTACCGGCAGGGCATGCTGGTCGAGGTTCCGCTGCACCTGGCCGCCCTGCCGGGCTCGCCTTCGGTCGAGGTGGTGCACGGGGCGCTGGTCGAGGCCTATGCGGACGCGCGCTTCGTCGAGGCAGCCGCGCTGGAGGAGACCGAGGCGATGACCGGCCTGTCGCCGGAGGGGCTGAACGGAACCAACCGCATGCGGCTGCACGTGTTCGGCGACCGCGGCGGGGAGCAGGCGCGGCTGGTGGCCCTGCTGGACAATCTCGGCAAGGGCGCCTCGGGCGCGGCGGTGCAGAACCTCAACCTGATGCTGGGGCTGGACGAGGGGACGGGGCTGGTCTGAGCCGCGGCGCCGCTTGCCATCCGGCGGGGGCGTTCCGACGTATCCGCATCATGACCCTCGATCGCCGTTCGCTGCTGCTCACCGCCGGCGCCGCCGCCCTGGCGGGATGCGCGCCGGAGACCGCCGACGCCCAGGCGGCGCGGTACGCCGACTCGCCGTTCCGGCGGCTGACCGACGCGCAGTGGCGGGCGCGCCTGCCCGAGCTCAGCTGGCGCGTGCTGCGCCACGAGGCCACCGAGCGGCCGGGGAGCAGTCCGCTGGACCGGGAACGCCGGCGCGGGACCTTCGTCTGCCGCGGCTGCGACTTGCCGCTGTTCCGGTCGGAGTGGAAGTACGATTCCGGCACCGGCTGGCCCAGCTTCTACCGGGTGATGGACGCCAACGTCGGGACGAAGACCGACTTCGCCATCGGCTTTCCGCGTACGGAGTATCACTGCGCCCGCTGTCTCGGGCACCAGGGGCATGTGTTCGACGACGGGCCGCGCCCGACCGGGAAGCGCTACTGCAACAACGGCGCGGCCCTGGCCTTCAGGCCGGCGGCCTGAGGGCGGCGCGGGCCGACTGCAGGGTCAGGCCGGTCCAGATGCCGGCCATGATCAGCATCAGGCCGTAGTCGCCGCCCGGCGCGATCAGGGGCAGGACGGCCGACAGGATGATGGCCAGGGGGAAGACCATGGCCATGATCACGGTGGCGGGCGCGTTGCGGTCGATCAGCGGCTTCGGCTTGCGCTTGCGGCTGTTCATCCACAGGCCGTTGAGGAGCATGAAGCCGAGGGCGCTGAGCAGGGCGGCGCCGAAGTAGATGGGCCGCTGCTCGGGCCGGGCGCTGAAGATGGCGCTGGCGGTGACCAGGGTCAGGGCGAGGACGCTGGTGACCGCCAGCAGGATGTTGACGTTGCGGTTCAAGACTTGACCTTCACATAGGAGCCGGGCGCGGGCTCGATCGGCTTGAGCGGACCCTTGAGGGGATTCCGCGCCGGAACCCAGTCGCCCGAGCGGACGTGCAGCCATTCGGCCCAGTGGCCCCACCAGCTGCCGGGACGCTGTTCGGCGCCGGCCAGCCAGTCGTCGAGGGTCTCGGGCAGCTTCGGATTGATCCAGTGCTGGTACTTGTTGGCCGAAGGCGGATTGACCACCCCGGCGATGTGACCGGAGCCGGCCAGGGTCAGGGTGACGTCGGCGTTGCGGAAGGCCCTGGCCGAACGCCACACCGACTTCATCGGCGCGATGTGGTCCTCGCGGCTGGCCTGGAAGTAGAGCGGGATCGTCACCTTCGACAGGTCCACGCGGACGCCGCCGATCTCGAATTCGCCGCGGGTCAGGGCGTTCCGCCCGTACATGGAGCGCAGGTAGTCCATGTGCAGCTTCTTCGGCATGCGCGTCTGGTCGGCGTTCCAGAACAGCAGGTCGAAGGCGGGCGGGTCCTTGCCCAGCAGGTAGTTGCTGACGAAGAAGGACCAGATCAGGTCGTTGGCGCGCAGGGCGTTGAAGGTGTCGGCCATGGCCGCGCCGGGCAGGACGCCGCCGGCGGCGTCCATCTGCTGCTCGATCTCCTGCAGCCAGTGATCGTCGGTGAACAGCAGCAGGTCGCCGGCCTCGGCGAAGTCGTGCTGGGCGGCGAAGAAGGTGCAGGCGTTGACCCGCGTGTCGCCGTGGGCGGCCATGTGGGCCAGGGCCGCCCCCATCAGGGTGCCGCCGATGCAGTAGCCGACGGTGTTGATGCGGTCGGTCTGCGCCTGCTCCAGCGCCTTCTCCACGGCGCGGTAGATCCCCTTGCGCAGGTAGTCGTCGAAGCCCCAGTCGGCCTTGTCGACGTCGGGATTGACCCAGGAGCAGACGAAGACGGTGAACCCCTGGGCCGACAGCCAGCGGATCATGGAGTTCTCGGGCTGCAGGTCGAGGATGTAGAACTTGTTGATCCACGGCGGGAAGATCAGCAGCGGGATCTGGCGCTGCGTCTCCGTAGCCGCATCGTACTGGATCAACTCGAACAGCTCGTCGCGCCAGACCACCTGGCCGGGGGCGGTGGCGACGTTCTTCCCGACCTCGAAGCGGCCGTAGTCGGCCTGGCTGATGGCGAGCCTGCCGCGCCCGCGCTCGAGGTCGGCGGCGAAGTTCTGCATCCCCTTGACCAGCGATTCGCCGCTGGTCTCGGCCAAAGCCTTCAGGGCGGCGGGGTTGGAGGCGAGGAAGTTGGAGGGCGAGAAGGCGTCGGTGAGCAGCTTGGTGAAGAACTCGGCGCGACGCTTTGTGCGCGGGTCGACGTCCTCGACCGAGGCGACGAGGCCGTTCATCCAGTCGGCCGTGGCGAGGTAGGAGCGGCGCATGACGTCGAACATCGGGTTCTCGGTCCAGGCCGGGTCCTTGAAGCGCTTGTCCTTCGACGGCTCGGGCGGGGCCTCCTCGCCGGCGGCGCGGCGGGCGGCGGAGGCCCACAGGTCCATGTAGCGGTTGAACAGGTCGGCCTGGGCGGCGAACAGCTTGTCCGGCCGGGCGGCGAGGCTGGACATGACGCTGGTCATGGCCGGGGCGACGTTGAACGGGTCCGGCGACAGGGCGGCGGGGCGGTCGGCCTGGGCCAGCGCCGCCTCGGCGATCGCGGCCTGGGCGGTCATGGCCGCCTTGGCGAGGTTCAGCGACAGGGTCTCGAGCATTTCGCGCTGGCCCGCGAAGGGGTCGGCGGGCGAGGCCGGGGGCGGCTGGGAAGGCGTCGCCTCCGCCTGCGGCCGGGGCGGAGCCTGCGGCTCGGGTTCGGGCGCCGCCGTGGGCTGTGGGGCCGGCGCGGCGGCCTTGCGCGCCCGCGGCCGCGGCGGCTTGGCCGAGGTGGGGCGTCCGGGCTTGCGCGGCGGACGCGGGGCGTCGGACGCGGGCGGCTCGGTCGGGCGTCGGGCCATGAACTTGCTCCGGAGACGTCAGGTTCGGACGCAAGGGCGGGCGCGCGCCCTTCCGCCGGTCCCGATCATGGCATATGACCGGCCGGGAAATGAACGCGTCGATCCGGAAATTCGCTGCCGTCGCCTTCGCCCTCGGCGGCGGGGCGTCGCTGACCGGCTGCGTCGGGGCCTTCGATCCGGCGGTGGACCCCGGTTCGCCGGCGGCGGCGCGGGTCGAGGCTCTGGTGGCGGCGAATCGGGCGTATCCCCGCTGGGCGGACTTCCCGAGCCGGTCCGAGCCGCTTCCGGCGCCGCAGCAGATCGCCGCCCGCGTCGGCGCCCTCGAGGGCGCTTCGGGCGAGCTGGCGGCGGCGGCGGCGCGCATCGAGTGGCAGACCACGGGCGATGCGGCGGCCTGGGCCGAGGCGGCGCGGGCGCGCGTCGCGGCGACGCCGGTCGATCCGGTCAGCGCCGAAACCGCCGCCGAGATCGAGGCCTTCGCCCGTCGGACCCGGGAGCGCGGCCGCGCGCCGCCGCCGATCCCGCGCCGCTGATCCACCTTCCGATCGCCCGGACGACAGAATCCGGGGATCATCCCTCCCAGGAGAACGCCCATGGCCGATCAGGCCCCCTACGCCTCGACCCTCGCCGCCGACGCCGCCCGGGTGACCGAGCTGGCCGCCGTCGCCGCCTTCGCCCAGGTCGGGCGCGGCGATGAGAAGCACGCCGACCAGGTGGCGGTGGACGCGATGCGCACGGCGCTGAACGCCCTGGACATCGACGGCCGCATCGTCATCGGCGAGGGCGAGCGGGACGAGGCGCCGATGCTCTACATCGGCGAGAAGGTCGGGACCGGGAAGGGGCCGGCGATCGACATCGCCCTCGACCCGCTGGAGGGCACCACCCTGACCGCCAAGGCCATGGCCAATGCGCTGGCGGTGCTGGCCATGGCGCCCCGCGGCGGCCTGCTGCACGCGCCCGACACCTACATGGACAAGATCGCCTGCGGGCCGGGCTATGCGCCGGGCACGGTCGACCTCGACATGAGCCCGCAGGACAACGTCCGCTCGCTGGCCGCGGCCAAGGGCGTCGACCCGCGCGAGATCACCGTCTGCGTGATGGACCGGCCGCGGCACGCCGAGCTGATCGCCGCCCTGCGCGAGGTCGGGGCCAAGGTGCTGCTGATCACGGACGGCGACGTGGCGGGGGTGATCCACACCGCCGAGCCGGAGACGGGCATCGACCTCTACCTCGGCTCGGGCGGGGCGCCGGAGGGCGTGCTGGCGGCGGCGGCGCTGAAGTGCGTCGGCGGCCACTTCCAGGGCCGGCTGATCTTCCGCAACGACGACGAGCGGGCCCGGGCGGAGAAGACCGGGGTGACCGACTTCAATCGCAAGTACGACCTGCACGAGCTGGTTTCGACCGACGCGGTCTTCGCCGCCACCGGGGTGACCAAGGGCGCCATGCTGGACGGCGTGGCGGTGCGCGGCGGCTTCGTCAGCACCCACACCCTGGTGATGGATTCCTTCACCCGCACCGTGCGGCGTATCCGCATGACCCGCCCGGTCTGATGGCCGACGGGGGGACCCTGCCGCACTTCCTGGGCGTCTCCCGCTCGCTGTCCGGCCGCGTCTGGCGGCAGAGGCCGGCCGAGACCGGCCTGGTCCGGGCCCATATGCAGGCGCTGGGGCTGGACGAGCCGCTCGCGCGGGCGCTGGCGGCGCGCGGCGTGCGCGCCGACCAGGGCGCGGACTTCCTCTCCCCCACGCTGCGCGCGCTGTTCCCCGACCCGTCCAGCTTCCTCGACATGGACGCGGCGGCCGAGGCCATCGTCGACGCGGTGCAGGCGGGGGCGTCGACGCATGTCTTCGCCGACTACGACGTCGACGGGGCTTCGAGCGCCGCCCTGCTGGTGCGCTGGTTCCGCGCCATGGGAGCCGAGCTGCCGATCTATGTCCCGGACCGGCTGACCGAGGGCTACGGGCCAAGCGCGAAGGCGTTCGACACGCTGAAGGCGCGCGGCGCCGAGCTGGTCATCACCGTGGACTGCGGGGCGGCGGCGAACGAGGCGGTGGCGCACGCCTGCGCCATCGGGCTGAAGGTGGTGGTGATCGATCACCACCTGATGCGCGAGCAGCCGCCGGAGTGCCTCGCCGTGGTCAATCCGAACCGGCCGGGCTGCAACTCGGGGCAGGGCAATCTGGCCGCGGCCGGGGTGGTGTTCGTGCTGCTGGCGGCGCTGAACCGCGAGGCGCGGCGGCGCGGCATGTTCGACGGCCGCGAGGCGCCCGACATCCGCCGCTGGCTGGATCTGGCGGCCATGGGGGCGATCTGCGACGTCACCGGCCTGACCGGCTTCAACCGCGCCCTGACCAGCCTCGGCCTGCGCGTCATGTCCGACTGGGCCAACCCGGGTTTGCGGGCGCTGCTGGCGGCGGCGGGAAGCGAGCCGGGACCGGCCAAGTGCAACCACGCCGGCTTCATCCTCGGGCCGCGCATCAACGCCGGCGGCCGGATCGGCCGGTCGGATCTCGGCGCGCGGCTGCTGTCGACCGACGATCCGGAGGAGGCGAGGGCGCTGGCCGAGGAGCTGGACGCCCTGAATATCGCCCGACGTGAGGTGGAGCGGCAGGTGACCGACCAGGCGGTGCGGCGGGTCGAGGCGACGGGCGCCCACGCCGACGGCAGCCCTGTGGTGGTGGTCGAAGGCGACGACTGGCACCCGGGCGTGGTGGGAATCGTCGCCGGGCGGCTGCGCGAACGCTGGCGCAAGCCGGTCGTGGTGATCGGCGTCGACGCGGTGAACGGGATCGGCAAGGGCTCCGGCCGCTCGCAGCCGGGCATGAACCTCGGCCGGGCGGTGCAGGCGGCGTGGGAGGCCGGCGTGCTGCTGGCCGGCGGCGGTCACGCCATGGCGGCGGGGCTGACCGTGAAGGCCGATTCGATCGCCCGCCTGCGCGACTTCCTCAACGCGCGCATGGCCGGCGAGCAGCCGGCGGCCGAGGCGCTGGACGCGGTCGAGATCGACGCCCTGGTGGAGCCGCGCGCCGCCACCCGGGCCCTGTTCGAACTGTTCGAGCAGCTGGCCCCGTTCGGGCCGGCCAACCCGGAGCCGATGTTCGCCCTCGACCATGTGACGGTCCGCGAGCCGGCGGCCATGAACGGCGGGCACGTGCGCTGCCGGCTGGCTGGTCCGGACGGCGCTTCCGTGAAGGCGATCGCCTGGCGCTGCGCCGATCTGCCCGCCGGCCAGGCCCTGCTGGCGGGGGGCGGGGGCCTCAGCGTGGCTGGGCGGCTGAAGGCCGACGACTGGAACGGACGCCGCGGCGTGCAGCTCGAGATCGAGGATGTCGCCGACCCGCGGATGGTCGGCTGAGGCCCGCCGCGGGCGGCTCCGCATCGAACGTCGCCGTTCGTTCAAAAAGTGCGCCGAGCCCGCTTGCACCCTTCGGAATCGGCGGCTATATCGCCGGCTCCCCGCGCAGCGGTCCCTTCGTCTATCGGTTAGGACGTCAGGTTTTCAACCTGAAAAGAGGGGTTCGATTCCCCTAGGGACTGCCACGCGGGGCCTTCCCCCCATCGCCGGAAGCCGTCCGCCCCGCGCCTCCGCGCGGGACGCTCTCGCGCGTCCGCCGGTGCGGCGCCGGAGCGGCAGTTGCACGAAAAGCGTCGCACAACCTTGCCTCTGACGCCGAATTTCGCTTTTCAGCAGTTCGCAGAACCGTGTTAAATAAGGCGCGGCCCGCATCGATCGCGGGTCAGGGGGAAGGTCGTGTCCGACTACGAGGGTATGGAGACCATGACGGCGGTGCGCATCGCCGGACGGGTCAAATGGTTCGATCCCGGCAAGGGCTACGGCTTCATCGTCCCTGACGATCCCGGAATGACGGACCTGAAGGACGTGCTGCTGCACATCTCCAGTCTGCGCGACAGCGGGCGCGAGACCGCCGCCGAGGGCGCGGCCATTTCGTGCGACTGCGTGCGCCGGCCGAAGGGCTGGCAGGTGGTGGCCGTCCACGACCTGGGCGAGGGCGATCCGACGCTCGCGGCGGCGCCCCGGCGGCTGTCGGCGGAGCTTCGGCCGGCGCCCTTCGTCGACGGGATCGACGGCGGCGGACCGCTGGAGCCGGCGATCGTCAAATGGTTCAACCGCACCAAGGGCTACGGATTCGTGGTGCGCGACGGGCAGCCGGGCGATATCTTCGTGCACGTGGAGACCCTGCGTCGCTGCGGGCTGGACGACCTCCTGCCCGGCGAGGCAGTGTCGGTGCGGTTCGCGGAGGGCCCCAAGGGCCTGGTGGTCGCGGAAATCAGGCCGGGCGGCTGAGCGGCCGCCCCTCGCAAGGGCGGAAGACCATGCTGAAACGTCGCGGAGTACTGGCGGGACTGGCCGGCCTCGTCGTGCTGGCGGGGTGCGCCGCCGCGCCCCGCGACGCCAACGGCAATCCGCTGGAGGCCCTGACCGTGGTCACCTCGACCGGCGAGCACCGCTTCATGGTCGAGATCGCGGACGACGACGCCGAGCGCCAGCGCGGCCTGATGGAGCGGCCGCCGCTGGCCGACGACCGCGGCATGCTGTTCCAGTTCCCGGATGTGGCCGAGCGCGGCTTCTGGATGCACAACACGCCGAGCCCGCTGGACATCATCTACATCGACCCGCGCGGCCGCATCGTCTCGATCGCCCGCAATGCGACGCCGAACTCGGACGCGATCATTCCCTCCAACGGCCCGGCGAGCGGGGTGCTGGAGCTTCGCGGCGGGCGGGCGGCGGAGATCGGCGCGCAGCCGGGAGACGTGGTGCGGCATCCGTTCTTCGCGACGGAGTAGGGGCGGGCAGGATCGTGGATCCGGTGCGCGGCGGCCGTCGGGCCGCCCCTGGCCGCCAGGCGCCAACCACGCCCGCAAGCCGCCACCCCCTAGCCACCGGCCACCCCGCCATGGCATGACGCCGCCTCCACGGATCGGGGCGTAGCGCAGCCTGGTAGCGCATCTGCTTTGGGAGCAGAGGGTCGCAGGTTCGAATCCTGCCGCCCCGACCATGGAATCAAGGGTCAGGTCCTTCGGCGGCGCGTCCAACTGCTGAGCAGGTGCTCGTCCAACCAACGCTGGCGCAAGGTTCCTGCGGAGTAGCCTATTTCTCACTCAGGACCGGTCCTGACGCGTTCCCCCGGTTGGTCCGCCCGTACAGGCAGTCTCCGTCGTCAAGGGAAGCCGGCAGCCCGTGGATCAGGTTTACGGCGCATACGACCTGTCGTTTCTGACGAGCCCAATCTTTTCGCGATCCCGTGGACCCGTGGCCATCCCGGTCTATTCCGACGGCGCGGACTGGAAGGTCGGGTAGAGCTGGCGGACCACCATCCGCGCCCCTTCGCGGGACAGGTGGTCATCGTCGGCGTAGTAGAGAACCCCGTCTCGCTGGACGACGCATCGGTCGTCGCAAAGCAGGGCATCGGGCCTGACACGACGGACGTTCGGCACGGAGTCGAGGATCTCCAGCGCGGCGGCGTTGCGCTGCCGGAAGCGTTCTGATGACGTGCTGACGTCCGGGAGTGGCTCGCCTCTCGCATGGGCGATCATGTTCAGGCGGGCGGGGTTCCAGCCCGCCTCGGGCACGGGATAGAGGACCGTCACGCGCTTGGATTGGAGCGCCGTGAAGTAGTCGCGAACGGCCTGCCCCTTGTCGCCAATGTTCCGCCGGAAGGGGGCGTCGGCCTCTACTCCGCCTTCCCCATTGTCGAAGCCCCGGTCGCCGTCGGCGAGGCGCAGGGTCCAGCGGACGGCCACGATCACGTCGGTAACACCCGGGGCGGTGGCCTGTTCGATCATGCGGGCGTTGGCAGCCTCGCATCCCTCACGGGGCCCGCGGCTGTCGTGCAGGCCGGGGATGGGGTGGCAGAGGGTGTGGAGGAGAACGCCGGAGCGGCCATCGCGCGACAGGGCGGCGTCCAGCTCGTCGGCCAGGGCGTAAGCGTGGGAGTCGCCGAGAAGAACAACCGAAGGTGCGCCGCGGGCGCCAAGCGGGCAGGCGTGGACCCCGCCGCCGATTGCAGGGCACCCCTCGATTGACGACTTGACAGGCTCGGGCGGGGCCCGTCCCGGGAGACCCTGGCCGATCACGAGCGCCAGACCGGCGGACCCGATGAGGACCGAGCCAATGGCGGACCAGCCAAACACCTGAAGCCGGGTGAAGCGGTGCGGCTTGGCGATAAAGGGAGCCTCGACGTATCGCTGGCTGAGGCCGGCGAGGACGAGAGACAGGCCGCCCAGCGCAAGGAACAGCCACGCCGGGGGGTGGTTCGGGCTCATCAGGCGCGCGAAGGCGAACAGCGGCTGATGCCACAGGTAGGCGCTGTAGGACACCAGCCCGATCCAGACCATCGGTCCCCACGACAGGCCGCGCCCCACCAGCGAGCGACTGTCGGCGAAGGCGATGACCAGCACGGTCCCGATGACCGGCGGAAGCGCGGCCGGACCGGGAAACGGCGTGGAGGCGTCGTACAGGAACACCGGCCCGAGGATCAGGGCGAGGCCGAGCAGCGCGAGGCTGTTGCGGGGGCGGAGCGTCGGCGCGAGGGCCAGCAGCGATCCGGCCATCAGCTCCCATGCACGCGACGGGATCAGGTAGAAGTTGGCGTCCGGCGAAAGCCTCGCCAACCAGAGGCTGACGGCGAACGAAGCGACGGCCACGGCCGCGAAGGCGATGGGGAGCCAGAACTTCTGGAAGCGCAGCAGCAGGCCGACGAAGAGCGGGAAGAAAAGGTAATACTGCTCCTCGATCCCGAGGCTCCATGTGTGCAGGAGCGGCTTGAGTTCGGCGGCCCCCGCGAAATACCCGCTTTCTCGCCAGAACAGGATGTTCGAAACGAAAACGACGACGGCGATCAGGCTCTCGCCGAAGTCGACCAGCTCGCCAGGCCGCATCCAGTGGATTGCGAACGGGATGCACAGCCCGACCACGAGGAACAGGGCCGGCAGGATGCGCCGTGCGCGGCGCTCGTAGAATCCCGCCAGGGTGAACGACCCGGAGCGATGTTCCCGGACGATGATCGAGGTGATCAGGAAGCCGCTGAGGACGAAGAACACATCCACGCCGACATAGCCGCCAGCAAAGGCGCTGAACCCGGCGTGGAACAGGATGACGGGGAGAACGGCCACGGCGCGCAGGCCGGTGATCTCGGGTCGGTGTCCGCCCGCTACGTTCTGCCCTGCCCCGATCATCATCGCTCCTCTAAGCCACCGCGGCGGGAAGGCAAGACTTGACGCCCTGTGCTGCACCAGATCCATCCAAGTGGCTTGTCAAGCCATTGATTTGCTTGCCGCGAGCAAACCAATAGCTGTTTGGGGGGAGGACTGGTCTTGCTGGCGAACCCACGATTCGGGAGCAGAGGATCGCAGGTTCGAATCCTGGCGCCCTGGCCATGGGTCGGATGTGAAGCCCTCATGCAAAAGGTGAGGAGCTTGCAGAGATGAAGGCCTGATCCGGCCACAGACCGCACCGTCAGCGAGGCGATTGCTTCATCGCCTCGGAATCCGGCGATCTGCTGCACTCGATCCAGCGTCCCGTCATGGGCCTCGTGCCGGAAATCGGACACCCGGCAAACGCATCGGAAGCGGACGTCGCCCAAGGCAGGGGCGGAAGCGGTCGCTGACGGGCGGCTCAGGCCCGGGCCGCCGCCGGCGGTCAGAAGATCCAGTCCGTGTGATCCAGCAGGGCGCGGAGCCCCGTCCCGGACAGCCACGGGAAGCGGTCCGACAGGTGGGCTCGGACGGCCGTGGCGAACAGGTGCTCATCCTGGTCGCCGCGGAAGGGGCGGGACACGAAGGCCCGGAGCGTCGTCCGGGCGTCCCGCACGGACGTCTCCACGTCTTCCCGCTGGCCGGGTTCCAGTTCCGCCAGGAACGCCTGCAATCGCGCCTCGTCGGCCGAGGGGCGCAGCCACGCCGCGAGGGCCTGGTTGCGCAGGGCGTGGAGGGCGGCCTGGTCGCTCATCGCCCAAGGCTGACAGGCGCGGCCGGGGCGCGCAACGGCGCCGGTCGCCGCCCGGCGCGCAGGCCTGTCTGAACCTCGCGCAACGACCGGCGGTGATCCGGTTCAGCGCCCCGGGCGTAAGCCTGCCGCCGGATCAGAGGAGCGTGCAGTGAAGGACCTGCTGGGAGCGATCGACGAGGCGCCGACCGTGGCCGAGGTGGACGGGGAGATCGTCATTCTCGGGGAGCGGGTCGGGGTGGCCTATACGGTCGCCGCGGCGCGGGAGCTGAAGGCGCGGCTGGAGCGGGTGCTGGGCGCGTCTGCGCCGGCCCGGCTTGATCCCGCCGGCCCGGCGGCCTAGAGGCGGGGGACCGGCCGCGGCCGGCAAACGAGGTCTCCGCCATGCTCGCCCGCATCTACCGCCCCGCCAAGACCGCCATGCAGTCCGGCAAGGCCCGGTCGAGAGAGTGGCGGCTGGAGTTCGAGCCGGCCTCGGCCCGGACCATCGACCCGCTGATGGGCTGGACCTCGTCCTCGGACATGAACGGCCAGGTGCGGCTGACCTTCGACACGAAGGAAGAGGCGGTCGCCTACGCCGAGCGCTACGGCATTCCGTTCCGCCTGCACGAGCCGCAGGAGCCGCCGGTGATCCTGAAGGCCTACGCCGACAACTTCGCCCCCTACCGCAAGCAGCCCTGGACGCACTGACCGCCGGCCCGGCGGCCCGGCGGCCTGGGCGCGAGGCGTTCGCGCGGGTTTGCGCCCGCGCCCCGCCTCACGCTACTGGAGCCCCACGCCCCCGGGCGCCCTTAGCTCAGCTGGATAGAGCACCCGCCTTCTAAGCGGACGGTCGCAGGTTCGAATCCTGCAGGGCGCGCCAGGGGACTTGGCTCGGGCGGCGGAACGGCGTTCCGCAACTCTGTCCGCTGCGGCCGGTTGTCGAAGGGCTGCGGGGGCCTCTGACCGGAGCACACCATGAAAAAGACCCTGATCGCCGGGGCGCTCGGCCTCAGTCTGGCCGGCACCCAGGCTCTCGCCCAGGCCGACGCCGCCCCGCGGGTCGCCGACCGCATCGGCGCGCCGGCGGGCGCCAGCGAGGAGTTCGCCGGCGGCATGTCCGCCGGGCTGATCTTCGCCGCCGCCACGGTGGCGAGCTTCGCCGTCCTCGCCGCCGCCGCCGACGACGACAGCGAGAGCGACTGAGACCCCGCCGGCGCTCCGCTCCGGCGAGGCGCCGGCAACCTCGGCCGCGGGGCGTCGTTGAGGGGCGGTGAAGATCGCCACCTTCAACATCAACGGGATCAACTCCCGGCTGGCCGGACTGCTGGCGTGGCTGGGCGAGGCGGCGCCGGACGTGGTCTGCCTGCAGGAGCTGAAGGCGACCGGCGCGCAGTTTCCGGCGGCGGCGCTGCGCGCGGCCGGCTACGAGGCCGTGTGGAAGGGCGAGAGCCGCTGGAACGGGGTGGCCGTCCTGTCGCGGATCGGCGCGCCGATCGTCACCCGGCGCGAGCTGCCGGGCGATCCCGGCGACGGGCAGAGCCGCTACATCGAGGCGGCCGTGGGGGGCGTGCTGGTCGGCTGCCTGTACCTTCCCAACGGCAATCCGCAGCCGGGTCCGAAGTTCGACTACAAGCTGGCGTGGATGGCGCGGCTGGAGGCCCATGCGGCGACGTTGCTGGCCACGGGCGCGCCGGTGGTGCTGGCCGGGGACTACAACGTCGTGCCGACCGAGGCCGACATCTACAACAGCCGCTCGTGGAAGAAGGACGCCCTGCTGCAGCCGGAGAGCCGGGCCGCTTTCGCCGCCCTCGTCGGGCAGGGCTGGACCGATGCGATCCGCGAGCGTTTCCCGCACGATCCGCCGCCGTGGACCTTCTGGCAGTATTTCCGCCAGGCCTGGGAGCGGGACGCGGGGCTGCGCATCGACCACCTGCTGCTGAGCCCGGCGGCGGCGGCGCGGCTGACCGACGCCGGGGTGGACCGGGAGGTGCGGGGGCGGGAGAAGGCCAGCGACCACGCGCCGGTCTGGATCAGCCTTGACTGAGGGCGGCGCGCCAGGCGGCGAGGCCCGCTTCCAGGTCGGCGATCAGGTCGGCGGGATCCTCGAGGCCGACGTGCAGGCGCAGCAATTCGCCGGCGAGGCGGGGCGGGCGCTCCCGGAAGGCGAGTTGACCGGTCTCGTGGGTGATCAGGCTCTCGAACCCGCCCCAGGAGTAGCCGAGACCGAACAGCTCGAGGGCGTCCATCAGGGCGTGGGCGGCGGCGGCGTCGCCGCCCGTCATGACGACGCCGAAGAGAGAGGCGGCGCCGTTGTAGTCGCGGCGCCAGAGGTCATGGCCGGGGGCGCCGGGGAGGGCGGGGTGAAGCACCTGCGCGACCTCGGGCCGGCCCTGCAGCCATGCCGCCACCCGCAGGGCCGAGCGGGCCTGCTCGTCCATGCGCAGCGGCAGGGTGCGCAGGCCGCGGAGGGCCAGCCAGGCCTCGTCGGCCGAGACGCGCCAGCCGAGATCCTCAAGGGTGCCGGACACCTGGCGGCCGACGGCGGCGTCGGCGACGGCGATCGATCCCATCAGCAGGTCGGAATGGCCGCCGACGTACTTGGTCAGGGCCTGGACGCTGACGTCGACGCCGTGGGCCAGCGGCCGGAAGGCCAGGCCGGCGGCCCAGGTGTTGTCCATGACGGTGAGCACGCCGCGGGCGCGGCAGCCCGCGGCCAGCGCGGGGACGTCGACCAGTTCGAACGTCAGGGACGCCGGCGATTCGATCAGCACGAGGCGGGTGCGGTCGCCGATGGCGGCGAGAATGTCGTCGACCGGGGCGTCGGCGGGGTGGAAGCGGGTTCGGACGCCGCGGGGCGCGAGCCAGCGGGCGAGGAAGCGCCGGCTGGGGCCGTACAGGGCGTCGGTGGCCAGCACCTCGTCGCCGGGCCGCAACAGCGCCAGCAGCGGCGCCGTCACGGCGGCGAGACCGGATGGGACCAGCCAGACGTCGGCGGCGCCCTCGAGGTCGGCGAGGGCCGCGCGCAGCTCGCGGGCGGCGGCGAGATCCTCGATGCCGTAGACGGGGCCGAGGCTGTCGTCGCGCATGGCGGCGGGCGAATCGTTGAGCAGGGTGGAGGCGCGCTCGACCGGCGGCGAGACGGACCGGCGGCCGCGCCCGCGGCGGGTGGCGGCCGCGATCAGCCGGGTGCGTTCGGATCGTGGGGTCATGGCGGGGGCCCAAGGGTTGCGGCGCCGGGCTCAAAAGCCTCTAAACGGCGCAGGGGCGCAAGTGCGGCGACGAGGCGCGGAATGCGGACGACGGCGACGGGACGATCGATGGCTCTCGGGGCGGCCCTGGCCGCCGGTCTGGCGCTGGCCGCCTGCGGTCGCGGGGGCGAGGCGCCGGAGACCCGGCCCGAGGTCGAGCCGGTCGGCGCCGGGACCGCCGCGCCGGAGTTCGAGAGCGCGACCCTGCGCGCCGTCCAGCGGCGCGGCCGGCTGAACTGCGGGGTGCATGAGGGACTGGTCGGCTTCGCCTACACCGACAATCGGGGCCAGTGGCGGGGCTTCGACGTGGATTTCTGCCGGGCGCTGGCGGCGGCGGTGCTCGGCGACGCCGAGGCCGTGCGCTTCGTGCCGCTGTCCACCAGCCAGCGGTTCGAGGCGCTGCGCAGCGGGCGGGTCGACGTGCTGTGGCGCAGCACCTCCTGGACCCTCGCCCGCGAAGCGCAGGAGGGGGTGCGGTTCGCCGGGGTCAACTACTACGACGGGCAGGGCTTCCTGGTCCGCCGGGCGCTGGACCTGGCCACCGCGGCGGAGCTGAACGGCGCGCGCATCTGCGTGCAGCGCGATTCGACCTCCGAGCTGAACGTCGCCGACTGGTTCCGGGCCCGCGGCCTCGAGTACCGCCCGGTCGTCACCGCCAGCCAGGAGGCGGCGCGCGAGGCTTACGCCCGCGAGGACTGCGACGCGCTGAGCGCCGACATCTCGGCCCTGGCGGCGGCGCGCACCCTGCTGGCCAATCCGGAGCAGCACGCGGTGCTGCCCGACGTGATCTCCAAGGAGCCGCTCGGGCCGGCGGTGCGCCGGGGCGACGAGGGCTGGACCTCGATCGTGCGCTGGACCCTCAACGGCCTGATCCTGGCCGAGGAGCTGGGGATCACCCGGGAGAACGTCGAGCGGCTGGCGCGCGAATCGCGCGACCCCTCGGTGCGCCGGCTGCTCGGCGCCGAGGGCGAGTTCGGGCCGATGATGGGCTTGCGCGCCGACTGGATGAGGCGGGCCATCGCCGCCGGCGGCAACTACGGCGAGATCTTCGCCCGCAACGTCGGGGCGGATTCTTCGCTCGACCTGGCGCGCGGCTTGAACGCACAATGGAACGCGCGGCCGGGCGGATTGATCTACGCCCTGCCCATTCGATAAGCCGCCGGCAAGGGCGACGACGGGGGACCCATGGAAACGACCAAACGCGGCGGCGTACCGCTCTATGTGTGGATGCTGGCCGGCTTCCTGATCGGCCTGGGCGGGGGTCTGTACGTCAACCTCAACGGGCTGGAGGTGGTCCCCTGGGTGATGGAGATCATCCAGGCGGTCGGACAGATCTTCCTGCGCCTGCTGTTCATGCTGGTCCTGCCGCTGCTGTTCGCCGCCCTGGCGGTGGGCGTGGCCGAGATGGGCGACCTGAAGTCGCTGGGCCGCGTCGGGCTGAAGACCCTGCTGTTCACCATCCTCGTGTCGGCGATCGCCGTGGCCGTCGGCCTCGCCATGGTCAATGTGTTCGAGCCGGGCGTGGGGGTCGACCCGGCGCTGGCGCAGCAGCTGCTGGCCGAGGGCGCCGAGGGCGCGGCGGGCATCGTGGGCAGCGCCCCGCAGAGCATCGAGGCCGGCCAGTTCTTCCTCGACATGATCCCCTCGAACGTCGTGACCGCCGCGTCCGAGAACCAGATCCTGCCGGTCATGGTCTTCGCCCTGATCTTCGGCATCGGCATGGTGATGGCGAAGTCGCCGTCGACGGACCGGCTACAGGAGACCCTGCAGGGCCTGTTCGAGGTGATGATGAAGCTCATCAACCTCGTCATCAAACTGGCCCCGATCGCCATCGCCGCCCTGATGTTCAACCTCGCGGCGGTGTTCGGCTGGGACCTGCTGGTGCGGCTGGGGGCCTACGCCGCCGTGGCCCTGGGGGCGATGGCGATCCACATGTTCGTGGTCTACCCGCTGCTGGTCTGGATCTTCGGCGGCATGAACCCGCTGCGCTTCGCCAGCGGCGTGCGCGAGCCGTTCGTGGTCGCCTTCTCGACCGCCTCGTCCAACGCCACCCTGCCGATCGCGCTGAAGGCGGCGGAGGAGAAGCTGAAGCTGCCGCGGCGCATCTCGCGCTTCGTGCTGACCGTCGGCGCCACCGCCAACCAGAACGGCACCGCCCTGTTCGAGGGGGTGACGGTGCTGTTCCTCGCCCAGTTCTTCGGGGTCGAGCTGAGCCTGACCCAGCAGCTGGTGGTGATGCTGGTCTGCATCCTCGGCGGCATCGGCACCGCAGGCGTGCCGGCCGGATCGCTGCCGGTGATCGCCCTGATCCTGACCATGGTCGGCGTGCCGGCCGAGGGCATCGGCCTGGTGCTGGGGGTCGACCGCTTCCTCGACATGTGCCGGACCACGCTGAACGTCACCGGGGACCTGGTGGCGGCGACCGTGGTCTCGCGGGGCGAAAGCGACGACGTCGTGCCGGCGGACCTGCCGGAGCCGGTGGCGCCGCCGGCGACCTAGCGGCCCGTCGCCACGGGGCCGCCGTCGGGCGCGCCCCATTCGGCCCAGCTGCCGTCGTAGAGGCGGAACGGGCGGCCGAGCGCGGCGAGCGCCAGGCCGGCGATGGCCGCGGTGACGCCGGAGCCGCAGCTGGTGGTCACCGGGCGCTCCGGATCGAGCCCGGCCGCCGCGAAGGCGGCGCGCAGCTCGCCCGGCGGCCGGAGCCGTCCCTCCGGCGTCAGCAGGTCGGCGAAGGGCAGGTTGAGCGCCCCCGGCATATGGCCGCCGCGCAGGCCGGGACGGGGCTCCGCCGCCTCCCCGCGGAAGCGGGCCGCCGGCCGGACGTCCAGCACCTGGCCGTCGCCGGCGAGGGCGCGGCGCACGTCCTCCATCGAGGCGATCGCGGACGGGTCGGGCCGGGCATGGAAGGTCGCGGGCCGGGGTGCGGCGGCCGGTCCGCTGTCGAGCGGCAGGCCGGCGGCGCGCCAGGCGGGCAGGCCGCCGTCGAGCACCCGGACCCGCAGCGCCCCCATGGCCCTGAGCATCCACCAGGCCCGCGGCGCCGACCACAGGCCGACGCTGTCGTAGACGACGATGAGGGCGTCATCCGAGACGCCCAGCGACCCCATGCGCGCGGCGAAGGCCTCCGGCGGCGGCAGCATGTGCGGCAGCGGGCTCGCCGTGTCGGAACTGGCGTCGAGGTCGAGGAACACCGCGCCCGGCAGGCGCGCCGCCTCGAAGTCCGGCCGGCAGTCGCGACCGTCGAGGCTCCAGCTGGCGTCGACGGGGCGCAGGCCCGGATCGCCCAGGCGGGCGACGAGGTCGGCGGCGGAGATCAGCGGACTGTCGGACATGGCGGAGGGCTACGCCCGCCGTCAGGGCTTCGCCAGCGCCAGCTGGATCACGTCGGTGCGACCGAAGCGGAAGCCGGCCTCGCAATAGGCCAGGTAGAAGCGCCACAGGCGCCGGAAGCGCTCGTCGAAGCCGGGCGTGCGGCTGATCTCCGGCCAGGCGGCCTGGAAGCGCTCGTCCCACAGCTTCAGGGTGTCGGCGTAGTCGCGGCCGAACCGCTCGACCGCGCCCCACGCCAGCCCCGTCCGCTCCACGACGGGCTGCAGCGCGGCCTCGGACGGCAGCATGCCGCCGGGGAAGATGTACTTCTGGATGAAGTCCGCGCGCCGCCGGTAGCGGTGGAAGTGGGCGTGGTCGATGGTGATGATCTGCAGCCCGGCCCGTCCGCCGGGGACCAGGACGTCGCGGATGCGGCCGAAGTAGGCCGGCCAGTACTCCTCGCCCACCGCCTCGAACATCTCGATCGAGGCGACGCGGTCGAAGCGGCCGTCGACGTCGCGGTAGTCCACCAGCCGGATGTCGACCTGTTCGGCCAGCCCGGCCTCGAACATGCGTCGCCGGGCGAAGTCGAACTGCTGCTGCGAAATGGTGATGCCGGTGACGCGGGCGCCGACCTCCCGGGCCGCGAACTCCGCGAAGCCGCCCCAGCCGCAGCCGATCTCGAGCACCGACTGGCCCGGACGCAGCTCCATCATCCGGGCGAGGGCGGCGTACTTCTCCCGCTGGGCCGCCTCGAGCGCCTGCCCGGAGCGGGTGAAGCGGGCCG
Organism: Brevundimonas sp.; assembly: GCF_013912005.1. GTDB lineage: Bacteria > Pseudomonadota > Alphaproteobacteria > Caulobacterales > Caulobacteraceae > Brevundimonas. Next base: position 143,371 of record NZ_JACESB010000001.1, read on the forward strand.
AGGAATAGGTCATCGAGGGGTCGAGCCAGGCCGCGTAGAAGGCGTTGCCGAGGTCGTAGTGGGCGTGGATGTTCCGCCGCGAACCGGCGCGGCTGTTGCGGTTCATCCGGTGGGCGATCCAGTTCAGCGCCCGCGCGACGGCGGCGCCGCGGAACAGGCGGCCGATGCGCGCCTGGTTGTAGAGCAGGCTCTCGAGCAGGGCGGCGAGGTCGGGGGCCTCCCACTCGCCGGCCATGTAGCCCTCGGCGAAGCCGATGTCGCCGGCGGCCAGGACGCGTCGGGCGAAGCCGTAGTCGCGCACCTCGAGCACGGCGCCCGGACCGGGGGCCCGCCCCTCCAGCCGGCGCACCTCGCCGTTCGGCAGGCGCACCGTCAGCCGGCCGGCCTGCCAGTTGGCGGTGAGCAGGCGCAGCAGGAAGTCGAACCCGCGCGGCGTGCGGGCGCCAGCCTCCAGACGATCGGCGGTCACCGAGGTCATGGGCGGGATGTTGGGTGGGGCGGCGGGGGCCGTCAATCCCCGTTCGGCCGGGCGCGGCGAGAAGCGGCGCCGGGCGGCGCGGCGGGGTCGGGGTCCGGTCATCGGGCAGGCTTCACATTGGGCGGCGACGTCGCTCACCTACGTCGGCGAAGCGCGGGCGGATGACCGCTCCGGTGGCGATCGGCCGCCGCCGCATGGTAGCCTTGCGTCCACCGCCCGCCGGCGCCACCTGAGCGCCGCAGATATCCGTCACAGACGCCGCGCCGTCCGCCCATCAGAAAGTCTCGCCGTGTCCCAGCCCAACGCCGTCATCGACCTCAAGGAAGGCCTGAAGCGTCCCGTCAGCATCGGCGGCGGCCAGCGCATCGTGTTCATCGCCGGTCCCTGCCAGCTGGAGAGCCGGCAGCACGCGCTGGAGATGGCCAACGCCCTGAAGGAGATCGGCGAGCGGCTGAACGTCGGCATCATCTACAAGACCAGCTTCGACAAGGCGAACCGCACCAGCGCGAACGCCGCGCGCGGCCTGGGCCTGGCGGGCTCGCTGCCGATCTTCGCCGAGATCCGCGAGAGCGTCGGCCTGCCGGTGCTGACCGACGTGCACAACGAGGCCCAGTGCGCCGAGGCCGCCCAAGCCGTCGACGTGCTGCAGATCCCCGCCTTCCTGAGCCGCCAGACCGACCTGCTGCTGGCCGCCGCGGCGACCGGCAAGGCGATCAACATCAAGAAGGGCCAGTTCCTCGCCCCCTGGGACATGAAGAACGTCATCGCCAAGGTGGTCGGGGCGGGCAATCCGAACGTCATGGCCTGCGAGCGGGGCGCCAGCTTCGGCTACAACACCCTGGTCAGCGACATGCGGGCCCTGCCGATCCTGCGCGAGATCGGCTGCCCCGTGGTCTTCGACGCGACGCACAGCGTGCAGCAGCCGGGCGGGCAGGGCACGTCCTCGGGCGGCCAGCGCGAGTTCGTGCCGGTGCTGGCCCGGGCCGCCGTCGCGGTGGGCGTCGACGCGGTGTTCATGGAGACCCACCAGGACCCGGACAACGCTCCGTCGGACGGGCCGAACATGGTGCCGCTCAGCGAGTTCGAGGCGCTGGCGGCGGACCTGCTGGCCTATGACGACCTGACCAAGGCGCGGATGGCGAAAGCGGCCTGAATCCGTTAGTCCCGCAGGGATGACGGACCGGACCCTCGATCTCGGCGGCCTGCAGGCCCTGCTGGAGCGCGTGCGCGGGCTGAAGGCCGCCTGCGTCGGCGACCTGATGCTGGACCGCTATGTCTATGGCGAGGTCACGCGCATCTCGCCGGAGGCGCCGATCCCGGTGCTCGCCACCCGGCGGCGCACGGCCATGCCGGGCGGAGTCGGCAATGTGGCCCGCAACGTCGCGGCCTTGGGCGGAATCGCCCGGCTGGGCGCCGTGGCCGGCCGCGACGCCGCCGGCGACGAGTTGGCCGCCCTGATCGCCGCCGAGCCGGGGGTCGAGGACGTGGTGGAGCGCCGCGACGGCGTGGCCACCATCGTCAAGACCCGCTTCGTTGCCGGCGGCCAGCAGCTGCTTCGTCTCGACGAGGAGGCGCCGGCGGTGATGGGCGAGGGAAGCGAAGCGTTTTCAGGCACCTCCGTCATTCTTCTGTCGGACTATGCGAAGGGCGTGGTCAGCGACCTGCTGATCGGCGAGGCGCTGGCGGCGGCCGAGGCCGGCGGGGCGCCGGTGATCGTCGATCCCAAGGGCCGCGACTTCGCCCGCTACGGGGCCGTGGACCTGATCAAGCCGAACGCCAGCGAACTGGCGGGGGCGACCGGCCTGCCGGTGGGGACCGACGCGGAGGTCGAGGCGGCGCTGAAGGCCCTCCTGGCGGCGACGACGGCGAAGGCGGTCGTGGTCACCCGGGCCGGCAAGGGCATGAGCCTGATGCGCCGCGGCGGACCGGCGCAGCACTTCCCCGGCCGGGCGCGCGAGGTGTTCGACGTCTCCGGCGCGGGCGACACCAGCCTGGCCGCCCTGGGGCTGGCGCTCGGCGCCGGCGCCTCGCTGGAGACCGCGGTGCAGTTCGCCATCCTGGCTTCGGGCGTGGTGGTCGGAAAGGCGGGTACGGCCGTCGTCACGCCCGCCGAACTGATCGACGCCGAGCTGAGCCAGCACGCCGCCGGGGCCCACGCCAAGGTCATGCCGCTTGAGGAGCTGGCCCATGTGGTCGAGGGCTGGAAGCGGCAGGGGCTGAAGGTCGGCTTCACCAACGGCTGTTTCGACATCCTGCACCGCGGCCACGTGGCCTATCTGGCCCAGGCGCGGTCGTGGTGCGACCGGCTGGTGGTGGCGCTGAACACCGACGCCTCGGTGCGGCGGCTGAAGGGCGAAGGGCGGCCGATCAACGATCTGGACAGCCGCGCCGTGGTCATCGGCGGACTGGCCAGCGTCGACCGGGTGACCAGCTTCGACGATCCGACGCCGCTGGCCCTGATCGAGCGGCTGCGGCCCGACGTGCTGATCAAGGGCGCGGATTACACCCGGGAGGGGGTGGTCGGCGGCGACCTGGTGGAGAGCTGGGGCGGAGAGGTGAAGCTGGCGACGTTCGAGGACGGCTTCTCCACCACCCGGACGATCGAGCGGATGAAGGACAGCTGATGGCGCGGCGGATGATCGTGGTGACCGGCGGGGCCGGCTTCATCGGCTCCAACATCGTCGCGCGTCTTTGCGCCGAGGGACGGCGGGACGTAGTCGTCTGCGACCGGCTGGAGGACGCGGCCTCGGGCAAGTGGCGGAACATCGCCAAACACCCGATCGCCGACTTCTGGCAACCGGAGGAGATGTTCGGCCAGCTGGAGCGCCACGCCGACCGGGTCGAGGCCGTGGTCCACATGGGGGCGATCTCCTCGACCACCGAGCCGGACGCGGACCTGATCCTGCGCACCAACTTCACCCTGTCGCGCGACCTGTGGGACTGGTGCGCCCTGCGCGACGCGCGGCTGGTGTACGCCTCCTCGGCGGCCACCTATGGAGATGGGGAAGAAGGCTTTGAGGACGCCGACGATCTTGAGAGCCTGTCGCGGCTTAAGCCGCTAAACGCCTACGGCTACTCGAAATACCTGTTTGACCAATACGCCGCAAGACAGGCCGACGAGGGGCATGCGCCCAGCCAGTGGGCGGGGCTGAAGTTCTTCAACGTCTACGGCCCGAACGAGTATCACAAGGGCGGGATGAAGTCGGTCGTGGCCCAGATCTGGCCGAAGGTGGCGGCGGACGAGCCGGTGACCCTGTTCCGCTCGCACAACCCGGCCTACGCCGACGGCGGCCAGATGCGCGACTTCGTCTTCGTCGACGACGTCGTCGACATCGTCGACTGGCTGCTGGAGACCCCGGCGGTTTCGGGCGTGTTCAACGCCGGCTCGGGCCAGGCGCGGTCCTTCCTCGACCTGGCCAACGCCACCTTCGCGGCGGCGGGCAAGTCGCCGAAGGTCGAGTACGTCGATACGCCGCTGTCGATCCGGGACAAGTACCAGTACTTCACCGAGGCGCGGATGGAGCGGATCCGGGCGGCCGGCTGGTCCGGCCAGTCGACGCCGCTGGAGGAGGGGGTCCGGCGCTATGTGCAGGATTTCCTGATGCAGGCGGACCCGTACCGGTGAGGCCGCCGCGGCTGACCTTCCGCCAGTGGGTCGGCTGGGCCGGCTTCGCCCTGGTGTTCCTGCTGACCGCCGCCACGGCGGTGTGGCGGGGCGACATCCTGCGCGCTGGACTGGACCCGCAGGTGCCGTTCCAGACCTATGCGCCGCCGCCGGCGCCGGATTACGGGAAACCTGCGGCGTGGGTGCTGCGCGACGCCCGCGCGCCGGGCGCCGGGGACGCGGCGGTCTTCTTCGTCCATTCGACCACCTACGAGGGCGGGCGGCACTGGAACGGGCCGGTGGGAACCGCCAAGGGCGAGCGGTGGCTGCGCGAGGTGGTGATCCCGAACTACGCCGGGCCGTTCGCCCGGGCCGGGTCGGTCAGCGCGCCGCGCTACCGGCAGGCCAGCCTGTACACCCGGCTGACCCTGCGCGAGGACGCCCGCGACGCCCGCGCCTTCGCCTACCGGGACGTGGTCGCGGCCTTCGAGGCCTGGCTGGAGCGCCACCCGGACGGGCCGATCGTGCTGGCGGGGGTCGAACAGGGCGGGGAGCTGGTCGAACGGCTGGTCCGCGAGCGGGTGGCGGACGATCCCGCGCTGCGCGCGCGGCTCGCCGGTGTCTATCTGATGGACGTGGTGGTCGCCGCCGACGGGCTCTCGCCGGCCGTTCCGGCCTGCCAGCGGCGCGACCAGGCCGGCTGCGTGGTGGCCTTCTCCCCGGTCGGCGAGGGCAACGACGGCGCGGCGCGGCGCCGCCTGCGGCGGGCGCTGGTCTGGGACGAGCGGGGCCGGCTGGTGGATCTGGACGGTCGCACGCCGGTCTGCGTCAACCCGCTCACCGGCGCGACGGGAACGGCCCCCGCCGGCGCGCGGGCGCACCGGGGCGCGACCAATGCGACGGGTCTGGAATGGGGCGCCCACCCGGCGCTGATGACGCGCGAGGTGGCGGCGCAGTGTCGCGACGGCCTGCTGCGCCACACAGAGCCCCGGCTGGAGTCCTTCCGCGAGAGCGGGAGCTGGGCGGACCGGCGAAAATCACGGCCGTACAACCTGTTCTACGGTGATCTTGAGGCGGACGTGGAGGCCCGGCTGGCGGCCTGGCGCGCCCGCGGGCCGGCCTAGTCCACACCGGGCCGATCGTTGCGCCAGTCGAACAGGGCCTCCAGCACCTTCACCGCCTCGCCGCGCGGCGAAGCCAGGTCAGGGTCGCGGGCCAGCACCAGCCGCGCGTCGTCGGCGGCGGCGAGCAGCAGGTCGCGGTGCCGGACCGGATCGGCGAAGCGGTAGGCGGGGAAGCCGCTCTGCTTCAGGCCCAGGGGATCGCCGCCGCCGCGGAGCCGGAAGTCCTCCTCGGCGATCTCGAAGCCGTCCTCGGTGCGCCGCAGGGTCTCCAGCCGCACCCGGGCCGTCTCGCCCAGCCCCTCGTCGCCGCCGCCGTACAGCAGCAGGCAGGTGCTGGCCTTGCCGCCGCGGCCGACGCGGCCGCGCAGCTGGTGCAGCTGGGCGAGGCCGAAGCGGTCGGCGTGCTCGATCACCATGATCGAGGCGTTGGGCACGTCGACGCCGACCTCGACCACGGTCGTGGCGACCAGCAGCGGGGTGCGGCCGTCGGCGAAGTCGGCCATCACCGCCTCCCGCTCGGCGCCGGCCATCTGTCCGTGGGCGAGGCCGACCTCGACCCCGAGCAGCCGGCGCAGGTCGGCGGCGCGGGCCTCGGCGGCGGCGAGGTCGGAGGCCTCGCTTTCAGCCACCAGAGGGCAGATCCAGTAGGCCTGGGCGCCGCTGTCGAGCGCCGCCTTCAGCCGCTTCGCCACCTCGCCGATCCGCGCCAGCGGCACCACGGCGGTCGTCACCGGGGTGCGGCCGGGCGGCTTCTCCGTCAGGCGCGAGACGTCGAGCTCGCCGTACTGGGTCAGCTCCAGGGTGCGCGGGATCGGGGTGGCGGACATGGTCAGCAGGTGCACGCCGCCGGTGCGCGGGTCGCCCTTGGCCTGCAGGCGCTGGCGCTCGTTGACCCCGAAGCGGTGCTGCTCGTCGATGACCGCCAGGCCCAGCCGATCGAAGCGCACGGCGTCCTGGAACAGGGCGTGGGTGCCGATGGCGATCTTCGCCTCGCCGGCGGCGAGGGCGGCCAGCCGCGGCCGGCGCTCGGCGGGGGTGTCGCGGCCGGTGAGCAGGATCGTCGGCGCCCCGGCCGCCTCCAGCATCGGCCCGAGCCGCTGGAAATGCTGGCGGGCGAGAATCTCGGTGGGGGCCATCAGCGCGGCCTGGAAGCCGGAGGCGGCGGCGTCGGCCAGCGCCAGGGCGGCCACCGCGGTCTTGCCCGAGCCCACGTCGCCCTGCAGCAGCCGGCCCATCTGCTCGCCCGAGGCCAGGTCGCCGCGGATTTCCGCGATCGCCTGCGACTGGGCGCCGGTGAGGGCGAAGGGCAGGGCGGCGAGCAGCCGCGCGGAGGCCTCGCCCGGCCGGATCACCGGGGCGGGCGTGATCTGGCGGGCGCGGCGGCGGCGGGCCAGCGCCAGCTGGTGGGCGAACAGCTCGTCGAAGGCGAGCCGCTGACGGGCGGGGGCGTCCGGCTCGAGATCCGGCTCGCCGGTCGGGGCGTGCAGCTGGCCGAGGGCGGCGCGCCAGCCCGGCCATCGCCGCCGCGCCAGCCAGGCCGTGTCCTGCCACTCCGGCAGCTCGGCGGCGTGGGGCAGGGCGGCCTGCACCAGCTTGCGCACCTGGCGCGAGGACAGGCCCTGGGTGGCCGGGTAGACCGGCTCCACCGCAGCGATGTCGCCGGCCTCCTCGAGCCGGAACACGTCCGGATGGACGATCTGCACCTCGTTGTTGAAGCGCTCGACCTTGCCCGAGACGATTCGCTTCTGCCCGCGCGGCAGGAGCCGGTCGATGTGCTGGGCCGAGCCGCCGAACCAGATCAGATGGACGAAGCCGGTGTCGTCCGAGGCCCGCACCTTGATCGGCGCGCCCGGCTTGTGCGGCACGATCAGCCGGTCGACCACCACCTCGAACTGGCCGGTCAGACCCTCGACCGCCCCGGCGGCGGTCATCGGCCGGCGCACGACCACCCCGGAGGGGGCGAGGAACAGCAGGTCGCGCACCAGCGGCCCGGCCAGTTTCTGGACGAGCGGCAGCACGCGCGGGCCGACGCCCTTCAGCGTCTCCACGCCGGCGAACAGCGGAAAGAGAATCTGCGGCCGCATGGGCGGCAGCATAGCTGGCGGCGAGCGGTCTGGAACGCTATCTGCGGCCTGACATTGAAGTGCGCTGGCGCTCGTCGCGCGCTTCCGGACCGATCAACCGGGCAAGGATCCTTGTGGCCGATACGAACGCGCGTGCGAACGAGACCCGACAGGCCCGGCTGGGCCGCATCGCCTTCCGGGCGTGGCGGCGCGGCTTCCGCGAGGCCGACCTGGTGCTGGGCCCGTTCGCGGAGCAGGTCGCCCCGACCCTCGACGATGACGGGCTCGACGCCTTCGAGGCCCTGCTGATGGAGGACGACGATCACGCCCTCTACGCCTGGATCCTCCAGACCGCCCCCACCCCGCCGGAGCACGACGGACCCGTGATGCAGAAGATCCGCGCCTTCATGGCCGAACACGTCGCCGCCGAAGTGGCGAAGGGGGTCGGCTGATGGACGGTTCAACGCCGAAGCGCGACGACCGGGTCCTCGGCGGGGCGCCGGAGGGGCTGGACGCCCTGACCGTCGCCGGACGGCTGCAGGCCGACGGCGGCGTGGGCCTGTTCGTCGCCCGCGACTTCGCGCGCATGGGCGAGTTCCTGCAGGCGTTCCGCTTCTTCGCCGGAGACGTTGAAGTTCTGGAGTTTCCGGCCTGGGACTGCCTGCCCTACGACCGGTTGAGCCCGACCTCGGGCGTTTCGGCCCAGCGCATGGCCGCCCTGACGGCGCTGGCCCGGCGTGAGGCCGGCGACAGCCGGCCGTTGCTGGTCGTCACCACGGTGAGCGCCGCCATGCAGCGGACGCCGCCGCGCGAGGTCACCTGCGGGGCGGGCTTCGAGACCACGGTGGGGCTGGATCTCGATACCGCGGCGCTGGAGCGGTATTTCGCCGCCAACGGCTATGTGCGCGCCTCGACCGTGTCGGAACGGGGCGAGTTCGCCGTGCGCGGCGGGGTGGTGGACGTCTTCCCGCCAGGCTTCGAGGAGCCGGTGCGGCTGGACATGTTCGGCTCGGAGCTGGAGTCGATCCGCACCTTCGACCCCGACACCCAGCGGTCGACCGGGCAGATGACCAGCGTCTCGCTGGCCCCGGTGTCGGAGGTCCTGCTGGACCCGGAGAGCATCTCCCGCTTCCGGACCGGCTATCTCAATCTGTTCGGCGCCCCGGGCGAGGACGCGATGTACGCCGCGGTCAGCGAGGGCGCGCGGCGGCAGGGGGTGGAGCACTGGTTGCCGCTGTTCCACGAGCGGCTGGAGACCCTGTTCGACTACCTGCCGGAGGACGCCCGAATCTTCCTCGACAACCAGGTCGAGGCGGCGCGCGCGGAGCGGTGGAACCTGAGCGAGGACGCCTGGGAGGCGCGCCGCGAGGCGGCCCGGGGCAAGGGCGGCACGGCCTGGCGCGCGCTGCCGCCGGACCGGCTGTACCTGCCGGAGGCGGACTGGAATTCGGCCCTGGCCGGGCGCGACGTGCGCCGCTTCTCGCCCCTCCAGGGGGAGGGCGAGAACGCCGGCGGCCGCCTGGGCCGCACCTTCGCGGCCGAACGGGCCCAGGACAGCGTCAACCTGTTCGAGGCGGTGGCGCGGCACGCCGAGGCGGTGAAGGCCGCCGGCAAGCGGGTGCTGTTCGCCTCGTGGACCGAGGGCTCGTCGGAGCGGCTGGCCTCGATGCTGGCCGATCACGGCCTGCCGCACGTGGTGGCGGTGCGCGACTGGGCCGACGTGCAGGCGGCGCCGGAGGGGCTGTTCCTGCGGGGCGTGCTGCCGGTGGAGCACGGCTTCGAGACCGAGGAGGTGGCGGTCATCTCGGAGACCGACATCCTCGGCGACCGGCTGGCGCGGCCGCGCAAGAAGCGCCGGGCGTCGAACTTCCTCGCCGAGGCCTCGGCCCTGACCGCCGGGGATCTGGTGGTCCACCTCGACCACGGCATCGGCCGCTACGAGGGGCTGAAGACGCTCGAGATCCAGGAGGCGCCGCACGACTGCCTCGAACTGCTCTACGCCGGCGAGAGCAAGCTGTACCTGCCGGTCGAGAACATCGACCTGCTGACCCGCTACGGGACCGACTCCGACGGGGTGCAGCTGGACCGGCTGGGCGGGGCGGGCTGGCAGGCGCGCAAGGCTAAGGCCAAGGAGCGGCTGCGCGCCATGGCCGAGGGCCTTATCGCCCTGGCCGCCAAGCGGGCGCTGCGCCGGACCGACGCGGTCGAGCCGCCGCACGGCCTGTTCGACGAGTTCTGCGCCCGCTTCCCCTACGAGGAGACGGACGATCAGCTGAACGCCATCGCCGACGTGCTGGAGGACCTCGGCAAGGGCACGCCGATGGACCGGCTGATCTGCGGCGACGTCGGCTTCGGCAAGACGGAGGTGGCGCTGCGCGCCGCCTTCGTGGTGGCCATGAGCGGTCAGCAGGTGGCCGTGGTCTGCCCCACGACACTGCTGGCGCGGCAGCACTTCAAGACCTTCAGCGAGCGCTTCGCCGGCTGGCCGGTCAAGGTCCGCCACCTGTCCCGCATGGTGACGGCGAAGGACGCGGCCGAGACCCGCGCCGGGCTGAAGGACGGCAGCTTCGAGATCGTCGTCGGCACCCACGCGGTGCTGAGTGAGCAGGTCGGCTTCAAGGACCTGGGCCTCGTCATCGTCGACGAGGAGCAGCACTTCGGGGTCAAGCACAAGGAGAAGCTGAAGACCCTGCGCGCCGACGTGCACCTGCTGACCCTGACGGCGACGCCCATCCCCCGCACCCTGCAGATGGCGCTGTCGGGCATCCGCGAGATGTCGATCATCGCCACCCCGCCGGTCGACCGGCTGGCGGTGCGGACCTATGTGACGCCGTGGGACCCGGTGCTGGTGCGCGAGGCCCTGCTGCGCGAGAAGTATCGCGGCGGCCAGGCCTACTACGTCGCGCCGCGGCTCAAGGACCTGCCGGACATCGAGCGCTTCCTGCGGGAACAGGTGCCCGAGGTGAAGTTCGTCGTCGGCCACGGCCAGATGTCGGCGACCCAGCTGGAAGACGTGATGAGCGCCTTCTACGACGGCCAGTACGACGTGCTGGTCTCGACCACCATCGTCGAGAGCGGGCTGGACATCCCGACCGCCAACACCCTGATCGTGCACCGCGCCGACATGTTCGGCCTGGCCCAGCTGTACCAGATCCGCGGCCGGGTCGGCCGGGCCAAGGCCCGCGCCTTCGCCTATCTGACCACGCCGCCGGACAAGCCGATGAGCCTGTCGGCCGAGCGGCGGCTGCAGGTGCTGCAGTCGCTGGACAACCTGGGCGCCGGCTTCCAGCTGGCCAGCCACGACCTCGACCAGCGCGGCGGCGGCAACCTGCTCGGCGACGAGCAGTCGGGCCACATCCGCGAGGTGGGCGTGGAGCTGTACCAGCAGATGCTGGAGGACGCCGTCGCCAGCCTGAAGGCGGAAGGCGAGGGGGCGGAGATCGACCGCGGCTGGTCGCCGGCCATCAACGTCGGCGCGGCGGTCCTGATTCCCGAGGATTACGTCCCGGACCTCAACGTTCGCCTGAGCCTCTATCGTCGCCTTTCGGACGCCGAGAACAGCGAGAGCCGCGAGGCCCTCGCGGCCGAGCTGATCGATCGCTTCGGCCCGCTGCCGGACGAGGCGAAGCAGCTGCTGCGCATCGTCGGCATCAAGGCTGACTGCAAGACGGCCTGCATCGAGCGGATCGACGTCGGGCCCAAGGGCGCGGTGCTGACCCTGCGCGACAACGCCTTCCCCAACCCGGCGGGTCTGGTCGGCCTGATCCAGAAGAACCACGCCTTCTGGAAGATCCGGCCGGACCAGAAGATCGTGGTCAAGGGCGACTGGGACACGGCCGAGGACCGGCTGAAGGTGGCCGAGCGGATCACCGCCGACCTCGCCCGGGTGGCGCGGGCCGGCTAGCGCCCGATGTCGGCGTGGGCCCGTTCGAGGACGACGGCGGGCGATTCGCCGGCGGCGACCTCGGCCACGCCGACCTCGAACTCGACCACGAACGGCGACTGGTCCGGTCCGGCGTCGAAGGCGGTGCAGCCGATCACCGCGGCGATGCGGTCGGCGGCGATGCGGGCGGCGGGACCGCGGGTGGCGGGCAGGGCCAGGGCGAAGACGTCGGACGAGAGCCGCGCGGCGGTGTCCTCGGTGCGGATCAGGCGCGAGACCATGGCCCCGACCTGGGGCAGGGCGCGATCGAGCCAGCCGCCCTGCCGCGCCGCGACCACGGCGGGGGTGTCGGCCACGCGCAGCACGGCCACCGACAGCGGCCGGCGGCGCAGCCGGGCGCCCTCGGCGACCCGCGCCAGGTGTCCGGCGAACAGCTCGGCGGTGAACAGGCCGGTGGCGGGGTCGGTCAGGCCGGAGCCGCGGGCGCCTTCCAGGGTCCGGCGGATGGCCACATGCCGGCGATGGGCGCGGGCGAGGTCGACCACCCGCTCAGCCGTCTCCTCCTCCGCCGTGTCGGCGGCGGCGACGTCGGCGAAGCCCCGGTTGTAGAGCTCCGACAGGTTTATCTCCGCCGCCCCGCGCAGGTAGAGCACCACGGGCACGTGGTAGAGGCGGGTGTTCCGCTTCATCCCGGAGGCGATCGAGAGGGCGGGCGCGTGGTCGTCGGCGCCCCAGAGCACGGCGGCGTCGAACGGGCGCTCGTGCAGGTAGTCAAAGGCCGTATAGGGCGTGGGAGCGGCCACCACGTCGCAGCCGCGCTCGGAGAGGGCGTTGGACAGCGCCAGGAAGCGGCGGTCGGGCTTGCCGGCGGCGAGCACCCGCAGCGGGGTGACGTCCGGCTCGGGCGTCGGCAGCGGCTCGCCGCGCGCTGCGAAGGTCGCCTCGCGGAGATGGACCTCCTCCTCGGCGATGGCGCTGCGGACCAGGTGCTCGAGCCGCAGGGCGGCCTGCGCCGGGTGGGGCGGCGACGACATGGCGATCTCCGCCAGCCCCTCCGCCCAGCCGGTCGCCGCCGGCCCCACCGCCAGCACCGGCAGCCGTCGCGGCGACGTCACCTGGCGCAGCGCCGTCACGCCCGCGTCGGCGTCCGGCAGACGGGAATCGAGCACCACCGCCTCCAGCGGCCAGTCGATCAGCACCTGCAGGCCCCCGGCCAGGGAGCGGGCGGTGACGGTGCGCCAGCCGAGGGCGTCGAGCCCCTGACACAGGGGACCGATCAGGTCGTCGTCCGGCGCGACGACCAGGATGCGCGGATCGGATGCCAAGGACAGGTCTCTCCAGCCGTCCAGCCCCCCGGACGGTCCTCATGGCCGCAGACCATAGCGACCCGCCCCGCGGCGAGGCAACCGGGCAGGAGCGATTGTCGCGTCGGGCGGCGATGCGGTTCCCTCACGGCCCGTTTCGGCCTAGGAAGGCAGCGGTCAGGGGCGGTCGGGGAACCGGATTGGACGCAGCATCGGAACGCAAGGCCGCCGCGCGCGGGCCCGACCCCAGGTTCTGGGGGCGGCTGGCGACCCGGGCCTTCGCCCGCAGCTGGGGCCGCGACGTGATGCTCTACACGGGCGGCGTCTCCTTCTTCGCCCTGCTGGCCGTCTTCCCCGCCATCGCCATCCTGATCGGCTTCTACAAGGCGGTGCTGAGCATCGGCCAGGTCAGCGCCCAGGCCGCGGCCCTCGCCGACGTCATGCCCTACGCCGCCCGCGCCATCTTCCTGCAGGAGATCGAACGCCTGGCCAACGCCTCGGCCGGCACCGTCTCGACCCAGAGCTTCCTCGCCCTGGTGATCGGCGGCTATGCGGCCCATCGCGGCTTCAAGGCGCTGCTCGCCGGCCTGAACCTGATCCATGACGAGACCGAGCCGCACGGCTTCTTCCGCTTCAACCTGCTGGCCTTCTTCGTGGCCCTGTTCGCCTTCGCCCTGTTCACCGTGGTCTCGGGCGCGGTCGTCACCTCGCGCCTGCTGGCCCACGCCGGCCCGGGCGAGGGTTCGGGCGGGCTGCCGCTGAACGGCGTGTGGCCGGCGCTCGGCCTCGCGGTCGGCCTGACGCTGCTCTACCGCTACGCCATGTCCCACCGCACGCCGGTGGCCTGGGTTCCGGCGATCACCGGCGGGGTCATCGCCACCCTGTTCTCGACCATCTCCTCGTGGCTGTGCGCCATCTACGTCGAGCAGATCGCGCCGCTGGGCGCGACCTACGGCTCCGTCGGCGCCGTGGTGGTGCTGCTCATCTGGCTGTCGTGGAACGTGAACGCCATCTTCTACGGCGGCGCCTTCGCCACCGAGATGGAGATCGCCGACCGCGCCCGGGCGGCCCCCGACCTGCCGGAGCCGGCGGAGGCGGGCTCGGAGCGGGTGGTCAGCCTGTCGGCGCGGCGGGCGTCTCGACCGCGATAGACAGCACGCCGTCGCTTTCGTCGACGGAGACGACGCGGCCGCCGAGCTGATCCATCAGGAAGGGCACGTCGATCCGCGCCATCGGGTCGGTGGCCAGCAGGGTCAGGCGCGCGCCCGGGGGCGCGGCGCGCATCGCCTTCTGCAGCTTCAGGCTCGGCGTCGGGCAGCGGTGGCCGCGGGCGTCGACGATCATGCGCCGATCCGCCCGAGCAGGAGCCGCAGGGCGACCCGCACGCTCTCCAGCCGCACCGCCTCGCGGCCGAGGTCGCCGAACCGGTGTTCCGCGTGGACGACGCCGGCGGGTCCGGCGGCGGCGAAGTGGACCAGGCCGACGGGCTTGGCGTCCGATCCGCCGCCCGGGCCGGCGATGCCCGTCACGGCCACGGACAGCTGCGCCGCCGAGTGGCGGATCGCGCCCTCCGCCATGGCCCGGGCCACGGCCTCCGAGACCGCTCCCTCGGCCTCGATCAGGCCGGCGGGGACGCCGAGCATGCCGGCCTTGGCGGCGTTGCTGTAGGTGACGAAGCCGCGGTCGACGACGGCCGAAGAGCCCGCCACGGCGGTGAGGGCGGCCGAGACCAGGCCGCCGGTGCAGCTCTCGGCGCAGGCGACGGCGAGCCCGGCCGAAGCGGCCGCGCCGACCACCTCACGGGCGAGGATCTGGATGTCGTCGGGGAACATGCACGGCCCTTTCCGAACCGGCGGCGAGTCACGCTAGGCTGGCGACGGCCGGATCGACGGCATCATACGGGGCGGGCATGAGCGAGACCACCATCGACACGGCGTCCGCAGCGCCCGCCGACCGGCTGACGCCGCTCCTGTTCGCCCTCGCGATCTTCACCTCGGCCTCGCTGGTCTTCGTGGTCCAGCCCATGGTGACCAAGCTGATCCTGCCGATGCTGGGCGGCTCGCCGGCGGTGTGGAACACGGCGATGGTGTTCTTCCAGGCGGCGCTGCTCGTCGGCTACGGCTACGCCCACCTGCTGCAGCGGATCGGCTCGATCCGGGCCCAGGTCGGCGTGCACCTCGGCCTGCTGGCGCTGGCCGCCCTGTTCCTGCCGCTGCGGGTCAGCGGCCTGCTCGGCGATCCCGACCCGGCCGCGCCGATCCTCTGGCTGCTGTCGACCCTGGCCCTGTCCGTCGGCGCGCCGTTCGCCGTCCTGTCGGCCACCGCGCCGCTGCTGCAGGCCTGGTACGCGCGGGTGCGGGCCGGCCACGCGGACGGGCGCAATCCCTACGTCCTCTACGCCGCCTCCAACCTCGGCAGCTTCCTCGCCCTGCTGTCCTATCCCGCCCTGATCGAGCCCCTGGCCGCCCTGTCGGGCCAGCGCTGGGGCTGGACCGCGGGCTACGTCGCCTTCGGGCTGATGATCGTGGCGCTGGCCCTCGTCGTATGGCGCCGCCGGCTGGACCGGAGCGCGGAGCCTGCGCCGCTGGCCCGCTCGGCGGCCATTCCGTGGCGCGAGAAGGGGGTGCTGGTGCTGCTCGCCGCCGCGCCCTCCAGCCTGATGCTGGGCGTCACCGCCCACCTGTCGACCGACGTCGCCTCGGCGCCCTTCCTGTGGGTCATTCCGCTGGCGCTGTATCTGCTGACCTTCGTCATCGCCTTCCAGAACCGGCCGTGGATCCCCCTGTCGGTCACCCTCGCGGTGCAGGCGGCGGTGGGCGCGGTCGTGGTGCTGATCGTCGCCTTCCGCTCGGCGAGCTGGGGCATGGCCTTCGGCATCCATCTGGTCGCCTTCTTCTTCGCCGCCCTGATGTGCCACCAGCTGCTCGCGGCCCGGCGGCCGCCCCCGGACCGGCTGACGGAATTCTACCTTCTGCTGTCGCTCGGCGGCGTGGTCGGCGGCGCCTTCACCGCCCTGCTGGCGCCGGTGATCTTCAACATGGTCTGGGAGTACCCGCTGGTGCTGGTGCTGGTCGGCCTGGCGCGGCCGTGGGGGCGCGGACCGCTGACCCGGGCGCAGACGGCGCTGCTGCTCGCCGCCGCCGTGGTCGCCCTCGCGCCGGTGCTGCTTTCGCTGTGGCTGAACGCCAACGACGGGGCCCGCGGGCGCTTCTACGAGCTGTTCCCCGGCGGCATGGGACAGCTGGCGATGATCATGCTGATCCCGGCGGCGATCTGCGCCTTCCTGGTGCGCGGCCGCGCCCCGGCCTTCACCGCCGCGCTGCTGATGATCACCCTGTCGGCCCAGTGGATCGCCCGCGGCTACGACTGGAGCCTGTCCGAGCGCAGCTTCTTCGGCGTGATGCGCGTCGCCAATGCGCCCGATCCGCGGATGGGCGGGGACGTGCACGTGCTGATGCATGGCACCACCCTGCACGGCGCCCAGGCCCGCAACGAGCTGAACGAGTGCGCTCCCACGCTCTACTACAACACCGCCACCCCGATCGGTCAGTCGGCCCTGATGGTCCAGCGGCGCGGCCCGGCCCGCATCGGCGTGGTCGGGCAGGGCTCGGGGGCGATGGCGGCCTACAAGCGGGCGGAGGACCGGCTGACCTTCTTCGAGATCGATCCGATGGTCGACCGGCTGTCGCGCGACCCGCAGTGGTTCAGCTACATCTCGGCCTGCGCCGAGGGACCGGTCGACACCGTGCTGGGCGACGCCCGGCTGACGCTCGCCGACCAGCCGGCGGGCAGCTACGACCTGCTGATCATCGACGCCTTCTCCTCGGATGCGGTGCCCACCCACCTGCTGACCCGCGAGGCCGTGGCCGGCTATCTGCGGCTGCTGAAGCCGGAGGGGGTGGTGCTGCTGCACCTCTCCAACCGCAACCTGGAGATCACCCTGCCGGCCATCGCCGCGGCGCAGGAGCTGGGCGTCCCGGTCCTGCATCAGATCTACTACGAAAGCGGCGCGGCGCCGGACATGGCCGAGGCCTCGACCGAGGCGGTCGTGCTCGGGCGGAGCGAGGCGGCGCTCGCCGACTTCCGCGCCGATCCGCGCTGGAAGGCGACGCGGCGCACCGGGATCCGGGCGTGGAGCGACGACTATGTGAACCTGTTCGGCGCCCTGTGGCGCAGCTGGTTCCCGCCGCCGGAGCGGCCGTTCTAGAGCGGGGCGGGCAGGTCGACGGTGGCGACGGCCTGGGCGGCCAGGCCCTCGCCGCGGCCGGTGAAGCCCAGTCCCTCGGTCGTCGTAGCCTTGACGCTGACCGCGTCGAGCGGAAGCGCCAGCAGGCCGGCCAGGCGCTCGCGCATGGCTTGACGGTGCGGCTTCACCTTCGGCCGCTCGCAGATCAGGGTCACGTCAACGTTGATCAGGCGGCCGCCGCGGGCGCGCAGGCGCTCCACCGCATGGGCCAGGAAGCGGTCGGAGGCGGCGCCCTTCCACTGCGGGTCGTCGGGCGGGAAGTGGTCGCCGATGTCGCCGTCGCCCATGGCCCCGAGGATCGCATCGGTGAGGGCGTGCAGGCCGGCGTCGGCGTCGGAATGGCCGATCAGGGTCCGGTCGTGCGGGATCTCGACGCCGCACAGCCAGACCGCGTCGCCCGGTCCCCATCGGTGCACGTCGAAGCCGGAGCCGGTCCGGGTCTGGCGCGGGATCAGGGCCTCGGCCATGGCGAAATCCTCGGGGAAGGTGAGCTTGAGCAGACGGGGGTCGCCGTCGACGAGGCGGACCCGCCCGCCGGCGCGCTGCACCACGGTCGCCTCGTCCGTGGCGGCTTCGCCCTGCGGCCAGGCGGCGTAGGCCCCGACGAGGGTCTCCAGCCGGAAGGCCTGGGGGGTCTGGGCCCGCCACAGGCCGTCGCGGCCGACGGGCCCGGCGACGAAGCCGTCCTCGCCGCGGCGGAGGCTGTCGGCGACGGCCAGGGCGGGGAGGGCGCCGTCGGCCTCCCCGAGGGCGGCGAGGCAACGGGCGATCACGGCGCGGGAGAGCAGCGGGCGGGCGGCGTCGTGGACGAGCACCGGCCGGCCGCCGGGGCCGCCCAGGGCCGCAAGGCCGTTGCGCACGGAGTCCGCGCGCTCGGCGCCGCCGGGGGCGAGCCGCCAGCCGGAGAGTCCGGCCAGCGCCGCGGAGGCCTCGGCCTCGGCGTCGGGGGGGACCACCACCACCACCTCGTCGGCGCCGGCGTCGATCAGGGCCCCCACCGACCAGCGGATCACCGGCCGCCCGCCCAGCGGACGCCACTGCTTGGCCCCGCCGGCGCGCGATCCGGAACCGGCGGCGACCACCACGGCGGCGAAGGCGGGGAGGGGCGAGGTCATCGCCGGCCTTCTAATCGCCGCGGTTGCGCTTGACGAGAGGCGCGTCGGTCGGCGGTAAGGACGGATGAGCCCAGGACTCCAGATCGGCGAGGTGCACGTGCCCGGCCGGGTGCTGACCGCGCCCATGACCGGCATCACCGACCTGCCGTTTCGCCAGCTCGCCTCGCGGCTGGGCGCGGCCTATGTGGCGACCGAGATGGTGGCGGCGGCCGAGCTGGCGCGGGCCCGGCCGGACGTGGTGCGCCGCGCCGCGGTCGGCGAGGGGCTGCCGCTGACGGTGATCCAGCTGGTGGGCGGGGATCCGGCGGCCATCGCCGAGGGGGCCCGCATGGCCGAGCGGGCCGGCGCCGACATCGTCGACCTGAACTTCGGCTGCCCGGCCAAGGAGGTCACCGGCGCCGCCTGCGGCTCGGCCCTGATGCGCACGCCGGACCTGGCCTGCCGCATCATGGAGGCCGCGGTGGCCGCCACCTCACGCCCGGTGACGGTCAAGATGCGTCTCGGCTGGGACGACGCCTCGCGGAACGCGGCCGATCTGGCGCGACGGGCGGAGGCGCTCGGCGTGAAGGCGGTGACCGTGCACGGGCGCACGCGGCAGCAGTTCTACACCGGCCGGGCCGACTGGGCGGCGGTGCGCGAGGTGAAGGCGGCGGTGGGCGTGCCGGTGATCGTCAACGGCGACATCCTGACGGCCGAAGACGCGCGCGCGGCGCTGGAACGGTCCGGGGCCGACGCCCTGATGCTGGGGCGCGGCGTGTACGGGCGGCCGTGGCTGGCGGCGCACCTGGAGCGGGCGCTGGCGGACGGGACGGTGCTGCGGGAGCCGGACCGGGTCGAGCGGCTGGCCATCGTCGTCGAGCACCTGCGGGCCTCGGTGGCCTTCTACGGCCTGCCGCTGGGGCTGAAGATGTTCCGCAAGCATCTCGGCTGGTACGTCGAACAGGCGCCGTGGCCGGCCGACGCGGCGGACCGTCGGGCGGCCAAGGCGCGACTGTGCCGGCTGGAGACGCCCGGCGAGGTCGAGGCGGCGTTGGCGGAGCTGTGGCGGCCGGTGACGCTTTCTGGCAACTCTGCTGTTGATATCGGGCCACAGTTGGCGGAAGCTGCGGAGGCATGACGGACACGCCCGCCGCCGACCACGCGCCTGAGCCGCCCCGCCGCGGGGCGGCGCGCTGGTTCGCCGGCTGGTCGGAGGATCGCCGCCGCAACGTCTTCCTCGCCGCCTACGCCCTCGCCTTCCTGGTCAGCGGCGCGGCCATCTGGCTGCTGGCCACGGCCCCGGGCGCGAGCGGCGACGGGGCGCGGGAGTCGTCCAGCCGCGCGGTGCTGGCGGTGCTGGGATTCAACCTGCTGCTGATCGGCGGCCTGGCGGTCGTCATCGGCCGGCGCGTGCTCGTGCTGGTGCGCCGGCGCACCCACGCCGGCGCGCGGCTGCACCTGCGCTTCGTCACCCTGTTCTCGCTGGTGGCGCTGGTGCCCGCCGTGGCCATCGCCCTCGTCTTCGGCGTGCTGGTCAACCGCGGCGTGGACCAGTGGTTCAGCGGCAATGTGCAGGCGGCGGTCGACAACGGCGCCCTGATCGGCGAAGCCTACCTCGCCGACGTCTCCGGCGAGATGGACGGGGACCTGGGCGTCATCGCCGAGCAACTGGGCGGGGTGCGCGGCCTGTTCGGCCAGCGCATCCAGTTCTCGGACGCCCTGACCCAGATCGCCGACCTGTTCGGCTACCCCGCCGTCTATGTGCTCGGCCCCGCCGGCGAGGTGCTGGCCAGCGGCGAGACGGCGGGGGCGCCCCCCTACGTCGCCCCGCCGCGCGCCGTGCTGGAGGCGGCGGCGGAGGGCGGCGAGCCGCCGCAGCAGGTCACGGAGAACCCCGACGCGGTCCGCTCGCTGATGGCCCTGCCGGGCTATGGCGAGGCCTACCTCTACCTCGTCCGGCCGTTGCAGCCGGGCCTCATCGCGCAGATGCGCAACGCCGAGCAGTCGATCGTCGCCTATCGCGAGGCGCGGGAGAGCCGGGACCGCATCCAGGCCGCCTTCGCCCTCAGCTATTTCGAGACCGCCCTGCTGGTGCTGGTCGGCGCCGTCTGGCTGGGGATGTCGGCCGCCAGCGCCATCTCCGCGCCCATCGGCCGGCTGGTGGAGGCCGCGGACCGCGCCGCCGCCGGCGATCTGTCGGCCCGGGTGGACGACCGGGAGGGGCCGGGCGAGATCCAGACCCTGTCCGCCGCCTTCAACCGGATGACCGGCGACCTCGAGGCCCAGCAGGGGGCGCTGCGGGCCGCGAGCGAGGAAGCGCAGGCGCGCACGGTGTTCATCGAGACGGTGCTGTCGGGGGTGTCGGCCGGGGTGATCGGGGTCGATCGCCGCCGGCGCGTCTCGGCCATCAACGACAGCGCGGTCGAGCTGCTGGCCATACCTGACGCCGAGATCATCGGCCGGCCGCTGGGCGAGGTGTCGCCCGAGCTGAGCGAGCTGGCGGGGCGGGCCGAGGCCCACATCGAGGAGGAGATCGACGTCAGCCGCGGCGGCGAGACCCGCCGGCTGCGCGTGCGCATCGAGGGCGGTCTGGGCGGCGAGATGGTGCTGACCTTCGACGACATCACCCGCCTGGTCACCGCCCAGCGCAACGCCGCCTGGCGCGACGTCGCCCGGCGCATCGCCCACGAGATCAAGAACCCGCTGACCCCGATCCAGCTGTCGGCCGAGCGGCTGCGCCGCCGCTACCGCAAGCAGGTGGGGGATGACGTGGAGGTGTTCGATCGCTGCACCGAGACCATCATCCGCCAGGTCGGCGACATCGGCCGGATGGTGGACGAGTTCTCGTCCTTCGCCCGCATGCCGGCGCCCCGTTTCACCGTCGAGGATCCGGCCGAGCTGCTGCGCGAGGCGGTGTTCGCCCAGCGCGTGGCGGCGCCCGACGTCGGGGTGGAGCTGGTCGAGCCGCTGCCGCGGGCGGTGCTGCACGCGGACGGCCGCATGGTCGGCCAGGCCCTGACCAACATCCTCAAGAACGCCGGGGAGGCAGTGGCGGCCCGGCGCGAGGCGGACCCCCGACCGACCGACGGCGCGCGGCCGGGCATTTCGGCCCGCCTGACGGTCGAGGACGGCCAGGCGGTGTTCGAGGTCGAGGACGACGGTCCCGGCCTGCCGGCGCGCGACCGCGACCGGCTCACCGAACCCTATGTGACCACGCGCGAGAAGGGCACCGGCCTCGGCCTGGCCATCGTCAAGCGCATCTGCGAGGAGCACGGCGGCGAGCTGAAGCTGGCCGACGCCGAGACCCTCTCCGGCGCGCGCGTGTGTCTGATCTTCCCCCTGAAGGCGGCCCCGGCGGCCGGGAGCAAGGGCGCTGCGGCGCCGGCGCCCCCGGCGCGCGCGGCCGCGCAATAGCGAGGCGTCATGCGATCTACGGGAGCCGACATTCTGGTCGTCGACGACGAGGCCGACATCCGCGAACTGGTCTCGGGCCTGCTCGAGGACGAGGGGCATGCGGTGCGCGTCGCCGCCAATTCCGACGAGGCCCTGGCGGCCATCCGGGCCCGCAAGCCGTCGCTGGCCCTGCTCGACATCTGGATGCAGGGCGGCGGCCTCGACGGGCTGGAGCTGCTGGACCTGATCAAGGAGCTGGATCCCGATCTGCCCGTGGTCATGATCTCCGGCCACGGCAACATCGAGACGGCGGTCAGCGCCCTGCAGCGCGGGGCCTATGACTTCATTGAAAAGCCCTTCAAGTCCGACCGGTTGGTGGTGGTCGTTCAGAGAGCGCTGGAAGCCTCGCAGCTGAAGCGGGAGAACCGCCGCCTGCGCGCCCAGGTGGCGGCTCCGACCGGTCTGATCGGCAAGTCGGCCGCGGCCCAGGCGCTGCGCAGCACCATCGCCAAGGTGGCCCCGGCCAACAGCCGGGTGCTGATCTCGGGCCCGCCGGGCTCCGGCAAGGAGCTGGTGGCGCGGCAGATCCACGAGGCCAGCGCCCGGGCCCGCGCCGAGTTCGTGGCCATCGCCGCCGCCGGCATGACTCCCGAGCGCCTCGACGTCGAGCTGTTCGGCGAGGAGGGGGTCGACGGGCGGCCGCGCAAGATCGGCGTGTTCGAGCGCGCCCACGGCGGCACCCTGTACCTCGACGACGTCGGCGACATGCCGCGCGAGAGCCAGAGCCGGGTGCTGCGGGTCCTGGTCGAACAGCGCTTCCGCCGGGTGGGCGGGGAGCAGGACGTCCAGGTCGACGTGCGCGTGATCACCTCGACCTCGCGCGATCTCAAGGAGGAGATCGCCGCCGGCCGCTTCCGCGAGGACCTGTTCCACCGGCTGAACGTGGTGCCGATCCGGGTGCCGCCGCTGGCTGAGCGGCGCGAGGACATCGCCGAACTGGTGGAGTATTTCATCGAGAGCCTCGCCGCCTCCCAGGGCCTGCCGCGCCGGCGGCTGGGCGAGGACGCCATCGCGGTGCTGCAGGTCCATCCGTGGCCGGGCAACGTCCGTCAGCTCCGCAACAACGTCGAGCGCCTGCTGATCCTCGCCACCGGAGATCCGTCGGAGCCGATCGGCGCCGACGCCCTGCCGCAGGAGGCGACCAACGCCGGCTCCAGCGGCTCGCTGGGGGCCGAACGCATCATCGCCCTGCCGCTGCGCGAGGCGCGCGAAGTGTTCGAGCGGGAGTACCTGGCGGCGCAGATCATGCGCTTCGGCGGCAACATCAGCCGCACCGCCGCCTTCATCGGCATGGAGCGCTCGGCCCTGCACCGGAAGCTCAAGTCGCTGGGCGTGTCGCCGGCGCGGGGCGGCGAGGACATCGACGAAGGATCGGTCGAGGAATGAGTCGCGTCGCCTATGTCAACGGAACCTATCGTCCGCTGCGCGACGCCGTCGTGCACGTGGAGGACCGCGGGTTCCAGTTCGCCGACGGGGTCTATGAGGTCTGGTCGGTGTTCGACGGCCGCCTGGCCGACTTCGAGGGGCACCTGACCCGCCTGTGGCGCAGCCTCGACGAGCTGCGCATCGATCGCCCCATGACGCGCGAGGCGCTGGCGCGGGTGTTGAAGGAGACGGTGCGCCGCAACCGGGTGCGCGAGGGGCTGGTCTACATCCAGATCACCCGCGGCACGGCCCGCCGCGACCATCCGTTCCCGGCCGAGGGCACCCCGCCCAGCGTCATCGTCACCGCCCGCACCCTGCCGCTGGCGAAGGGGAACGCCGCCGCCGAGAAGGGCGTGGCGGTGATCACCCAGCCCGACATTCGCTGGGGCCGCTGCGACATCAAGACCGTGGGCCTGCTGCCCAATGTGCTGGCCAAGCAGGCGGCGAAGGAGCGCGGCGCGGCCGAGGCCTGGATGGTCGACGAGATGGGCCTGGTCACCGAGGGCTCCTCGACCAACGCCTGGATCGTCGACGAGCACGGCAAGCTGCGCACGCGCGACACCCAGTCCAACATCCTGCGGGGGATCACCCGCGCGGCCGTGCTGGAGCTGGCGTCGAGCGAGGGCGTCGAGCTGGAGGAGCGGGCCTTCTCGGTCGAGGAGGCCAAGCGGGCGAAGGAGGCCTTCTACACCTCGGCCAGCGGCTTCGTGATGCCGGCGGTGTCCATCGACGGCGTGAAGATCGGCGACGGAAAGCCGGGGCCGATCGCGACGAAGCTGCGCACCCTCTACCTTGAACGGGCGCGGCGCGAGGCCATCTAGGCGTTGCGACGGACGCAGGCGCCGTTAAGGTGGCCCGACCGGCCCCTCCCGCCGGCAAGCAACAAGAACAGGACCAACCTGCCATGTCGCACGACAAGCGTCAGAACCTTCAGGACACCTTCCTCAACTCGGTCCGCAAGACCAAGACGCCGCTGACCATCTTCCTCGTGAACGGGGTCAAGCTGCAGGGGATCGTCACCTGGTTCGACAACTTCTGTGTGCTGCTGCGTCGCGATGGCCAGTCGCAGCTCGTCTACAAGCACGCCATTTCGACCATCATGCCGTCCGCGCCCGTGCAGCTGTACGAGCCCGACGCTGAAGAAGACTGATTGACCACAAAGCACATCGACCACGCCGTTCCGCTGATCCGGGCGGTCGTCATTCACCCCGACGGACGTAGCGACAGCCCGCGCCTCGCCGAGGAGCGGCTGGAGGAGGCCGTGGGCCTGGCCCGCGCGCTCGACCTCGACGTGCGCGCCGAGGAGATCGTGCGCGTGCGCAAGGTCGCGCCCGCCACCCTGTTCGGCTCCGGCAAGGTCGACGAGCTGGCCGCCCTGGTGCGCGCCGCCGAGGCCGAGGCCGTGGTCGTCGACGACCAGCTCACCCCGGTCCAGCAGCGCAATCTGGAGAAGGCCTGGGACTGCAAGGTCATCGACCGCACCGGCCTGATCCTCGAGATATTCGGCCGTCGGGCGCGGACCAAGGAAGGCCGGCTGCAGGTCGAGCTGGCGCGGCTGGACTACGAGCGCTCGCGGCTGGTGCGGACCTGGACCCACCTGGAGCGCCAGCGCGGCGGCACCGGCTCGACCGGCGGCCCCGGGGAGACCCAGATCGAACTCGACCGCCGTCTGATCGCCGACCGCATCGTCAAGCTGAAGGCCGAGCTGGAGGAGGTGCGCCGCACCCGCGGCCTGCACCGCAAGGCGCGCCAGAAGGTCCCGTTCCCGACGGTGGCCCTGGTCGGCTACACCAACGCCGGCAAGTCGACCCTGTTCAACCGCCTGACCGGGTCCGAGGTGTTCGCCAAGGATCTGCTGTTCGCCACCCTCGACACCACCCAGCGCACCATCCGCCTGCCGCAGGGCCGGCCGGCGATCGTCGCCGACACCGTCGGCTTCATCTCCGACCTGCCGCACGAGCTGGTCGAGAGCTTCCGGGCCACGCTGGAGGAGGTGGGCGAGGCCGACCTGATCCTGCACGTGCGCGACATCGCCAGTCCCGACAGCGACGCCCAGGCGAAGGACGTCGAGGCGGTGCTGGAGCAGATCCCCGCCGTCGAGGGCCGCACCCGCCGGGTGCTGGAGGTCTGGAACAAGATCGACCTGCTGGACGGCGAGGCGCGCGAGGCGACCCTCGCGCAGGCCGAACGGCTGAGAACGCAGGGGCAGGCGGTGGCGGTCTCGGCCTGGACGGGGGAGGGGGTCGAGACGCTGCGCGAGACCATCGCCTCGCTGATCGACGACGACCCGGAGACGGAGCTCACGCTGGAGCCGAGCGAGGGCGAGGCGTTGGCCTGGCTGTACGAGAACGGCCGGGTGACGGGGCGCGAGACGGACGACGCGGGACGGACGCACGTGAAGGTGCGCCTGCATCCGGCGGCGCTGGGGCGGTTCGAGCGGATGTTCGGCTAACCGCCCTTCCACCCTCTCCGACGGGATGGGGACGCCGCTTCCGTCTCCTCCCCGCGCAGCGGGGAGGGGTCAGCCGCCGCGCCGCTCCGCCGCCTTCGCCGCGTCCCACAGCGCATCCATCTCGGCCAGATCCGATTTCTCCGGCGTCCGCCCGGCCTTCGCCAGCTCGGCCTCGATGAAGGCGAAGCGCTTCACGAACTTGGCGTTCGTCCCCCGCAGCGCGTCCTCCGGCTCGACCCCCAGCTTGCGGGCCAGGTTGGCCATCACGAACAGCAGGTCGCCCAGTTCGCCGCGCGCCTTGTCGAGATCGCCGGCGGCGATCTCGGCCTTCAGCTCGGCCACCTCCTCGTCGAGCTTGTCCAGCACTTCGGCCGTGGACGGCCAGTCGAAGCCCACCCGGGCGGCGCGTTTCGTCAGCTTGGCGGCGCGGGCGAGGGCGGGGAGGCCGACCGGCACGTCGTCGAGCACGCCGTGCTGCGCCTTCGCCTTGCGTTCGTCGGCCTTGATGTCCTCCCAGCGCGCCTTCTGGGCGGCGCCGTCGGCCCGGGCCGCCTCGTCCCCGAACACGTGCGGGTGGCGCCGCTCCAGCTTGTCGGCGATGGCCGTGGCCACATCGTCGAAGGCGAACAGCCCGGCCTCCTCGGCCATGCGGGCGTGGAACACCACCTGGAACAGCAGGTCGCCCAGTTCGCCCTTCAGGTCCTCCATGTCGCCGCGCTCGATGGCGTCGGCGACCTCATAGGCTTCCTCGAGGGTGTAGGGGGCGATGGTGGCGAAGGTCTGCTCGACGTCCCAGGGACAGCCGCGCTCCGGATCGCGCAGCCGGACCATGATGGCGTTGAGGCGGTCGATCGGGCTCATGCGGACGGGCTCGGCGGGGTTTCGCGGGCGGCCAGGGCGGCGCGGATGTCCGCATGGCGGGCGGGGGTCAGCGGATAGACGCGCAGGACCGCGGCGGAGACGACCAGCAGCACGACGGGGGCGGCGATGAACAGCCACTGCAGCCCGAGGATGACGCCGGGCGCGTTGACCGCGCCGGGCGCGGCGTCGAAGCCGATCCACTCCAGCACCGCGAAGGCGCCGACCGAGATGGCGTAGCCGAGCTTGGAGGTGGCGTTCAGGATCGAGAACAGCAGGCCGGTGCGATCGGCGCCGTCGTCCAGCCGCACGGCGTCGGAGGCGTCGGCCATCATCGCCCGCAGCAGCAGGTCGGCGGCGCCGAAGGCGAGGCCGGTGATGAAGATGGCCGCGACGGCCGCCGGGAAGTTCCCGGCCGGCACGAGCAGGGTGGCGGCGGCGAAGCTGACCGCGAAATAGAGGCTGCCGACCGCCAGGGCGTGGTGCTTGCCGATGCGGGTGGCGAGGGCGGCCCAGACCGGCGCCCCGACCAGGCCGGCGACGAAATAGACCAGCAGGAGGATCGAGGTCTGGTCGCGCTCGAAGCCCCGCGCCTGCTCGAAGAAGTAGAAGAACAGCACCCCGATCAGGCCCCGGGCGGCGCCGAGCATCAGGTCGGAGACCAGCAGGCGGCGCAGCACCGGGCGGGAGATCAGGGCGAGCGTGGCGCCGAGCCCGCCGTGCGGCGGCGGCGTGACGTTGCGCGGCTCCGGGGTGAACCGTAGGGTCACCAGCAGGGCGAGCGGCAGCAGGATGACGATGAAGCCGCCCTGCATGCGCACGGCCTCCACGTAGGAATAGCCGAGGCCCTGGGCGATGGCGGGAATCAGCAGCACGGCCAGCACGCCGAGGATGTTGAACACCTGCCACCAGCCGTAGATGCGCGAGCGCTGGTCGTAGTCGGGCGAGAGCACCGCCGCCCAGCTCATCTGGCTGAGCAGGCTGATCGAATAGCCGAGGTACATGATCACCAGCCAGGCCGCGAGATGGGCCGGGCCGGCGCCGCGGGCGACGAAGAACAGCATGGCGACGGAGATCATCAGGATCGGCGCGCCGGCGGCCATCCACACCCGGTAGCGGCCCCACTTCGTCGAGGTGCGGTCGATGACCATGCCCAGGAAGGGATCGACCACGATGTCGGCCAGCCGCACGATCAGGAAGATCAGGCTGACCGCCGCCAGCGGCACGCCGACGTGGCTGGCGTAGAACTCCGGCAGGGTGACGTAGACCGGCAGGCCCAGCGCCGCGTACGGCAGGCAGCTGGCCGCGAAGGCGGCGAGCACGGCGTTGGACCGACGCGGGGCGGCGGCGGGGCTGGGGGCAGGGGCCTCGGTCATGGAGGGATCCGCGAACGGCCCGCTGAGTCGGCCGCGACGCCACCATGCCAGCATTCGCCGCCGCCGCTCCATCCCCGCGCGAAGCCCCTTGCCGGGCGCGGCCGGCCGGAGGCACCCTGTCAGGATGAGGTCCGGTCGTCCGCTGCTGTCGCTGCTCGCCGCCGCCGTCGTTCTGGCCGGCGCCGGGGCGGCGTGCGCCCAGGGCCGCGACGGGGCCGAGGCCTGCGATGCGGACGACCTGGAGTGGGCCGCCCCGGCCCTGGCCAACGCGCAGTCGCTGGGTCGGCTGGAGTGGACCCCGTTCGGCGCGGCCGAACTCGGCTGGGAGGCCTACCTGCCGCTGATCCAGCACGAGCTGGGCACCGGCTGCGCGCCCGGCTCGCCGGTCTTCGCCCGCGCCCTCGCCGGCTTCCAGGGCCGCCATGGCCTGCCCGTCACCGGCTGGTTCGACCCGGCCACCTTCCAGGTCTTCCGCGGCCTGTGGCAGGAGCGCCGGCCCTTCATCATGGCGCGGGTGCGGGACGAGCCCTGCCCGGAACCGCCGCCGCTGAACCAGCTGGGCTACCTGGTGGCGGAGGAGGAGCACGCCGACCGCCTGACCCGGCTGCTGCGCCGGGACGTACTGGACGCCTACCGGCGGATGGTCGCCGCCGCCCGCGCCGAGGTTCCGGAGGTCGCCGCCGATCCGGAGCTGCTGCAGATCTTCTCCGGCTTCCGCGATCCCGAGGCCGATGCCGCCCGCTGCGCGCAGCAGGGCAATTGCGACGGCCTGCGCCGGGCGGTCTGCTCGCCGCACCGCACCGGCGCGGCCGTCGACCTGTACGTCGGCCATCTCGCCGGCCTCGGCGTCGACGACACCTCGCCGGCCAGCCGCCTGCACATGAGCCGGGGCCCGGTCTATCGCTGGCTGGTGCGCAACGCCGGGCGCTTCGGCTTCACCCCCTACGTCTACGAACCGTGGCACTGGGAGTGGACCGGCGTCGTCGCCGATCCGCCGGTCGCGGCGGCCCCGTGATCCGGGGGCTGTCTCCGGCCGAAATCGCCCTGGCGCGCGAGGCCTTCGGCGAGGCGCTCGACTACAGCGTGGTGCGCCTGCTCGCCGCCCCGTGGCCGGTCGTCCGCGCCTTCGTCCCCGGCCGCTGGTTCGGACGAGCCTGGATCGTCTGGCCGGCGCGCTCGCTGCCGGCCGACATCGCCGCCGCGCCGCTGGGCCTGCAGGCCACCTTCATCCACGAACTGACCCACGTCTGGCAGGCGGCCCGCGGCGTGAACCTGCTGACCGGCAAGCTGAAGGCCGGGGACCGGCCGGAGTCGTACCGCTATCCGCTCGACGTGGACTGCGCCTGGGACCGGCTGAACATCGAGCAGCAGGCGATGGTGGTCGAGCACCGGTTCCGGCTTGCGCGCGGCCAGAAGGTCCCCGCGGACCGGGCCTTCTACGACCGGGTCTGCCCGATCAATCGGGCCTGAGGCCGGAACCGCGCTGCGTCCGGGGCGATTGTCGGCGAGGGGGCTTGCGCCGGGCGCAACGCGCCCACATTAAGAACCGTAGCTGTTGCAGACAGATCGGAGCAGATCATGACCCGCGTACTCGTTCTCTATCACTCGACCTACGGCCACGTGGAGCGGATGGCCGAGGCCGTCGCCGAAGGGGCGCGGTCGGTCGAAGGCGTGGAGGCCGAAATCCGGCGCGTGCCGGAACTGGTGCCGGAAGAGCTGGCCCGCAAGAGCGGCTACAAGCTCGACCAGGCGGCCCCGATCGCGACCGTCGACGAACTGGCGGACTACGACGCGATCATCGTCGGCGCCGGCACCCGCTACGGAACGGCCGCCTCGCAGATGCGGAACTTCCTCGACCAGACCGGCGGGCTGTGGGCCCGGGGCGGCCTGGTCGGCAAGGTCGGCTCGGCCTTCACCTCCACCGCCACCCAGCACGGCGGGCAGGAGGTCACCCTGATCGGCCTGATCCAGACCCTGCTGCACCACGGCATGCTCGTCGCCGGCCTGCCCTACGCCTGGGCCGGGCAGTCGCGGATGGACGAGATCACCGGCGGCAGCCCTTACGGCGCCACCACCATCACCGGCGGCGACGGCTCGCGCATGCCCAGCGACAATGAGCTCGAGGGGGCCCGCTGGCAGGGCCGCTACGTCGCCGAAACGGCGCGGAAGCTCGCGGTCTGAGCCGCGGGCGTCCGGCTCAGGCCGCCTTGTCCAGCTCCACCATCTGCTGGATGGCGACATAGTCGGTCTTGCCGGTGCCCAGCACCGGCACCTCGCCGACGCGGACGATCTTCTTCGGCACCGCGAGCTCGGGCGCCCCGTGCTCGCGGGCCCATTCCGCCAGCCGCGCCACCTCGGCGTCGGCGCGGTCGGTGACCAGCACCAGCTTCTCGCCCTTGCGATTGTCCGGCACGGCGACCACCGCATGGCGGGCGTCGGGCCAGACCGCGCTGGCCAGTCCCTCCACCGCGGTGAGCGAGACCATCTCGCCGCCGATCTTGGCGAAGCGCTTCGCCCGCCCGAGGATGCAGATGTAGCCCTCCGGGTCGATGTCCACGATGTCGCCGGTGTCGTGCCAGCCGCCCTCGAGCGGCTCGATGGACATCGGATCGTCGGCGGAGAGGTAGCCCTCCATCACGTTCGGACCGCGCAGGAACAGGCGGCCGCCCTCGTCGATCCCCGGAACCGGGTCCAGCCGCCATTCCATTCCGGGCAGGATCTGGCCCACCGTCCCCGGACGGTTGCGGTCCGGATGGTTGACCGCCACCACCGGCGCGGCCTCCGTCGCCCCGTAGCCCTCCAGCAGCTTGAGGCCGTGGAAGCGGGTGTTGAACAGGTGATGCGTCTCGTCGCGCACCCGCTCGGCCCCGGCGACCACGAATTCGAGGGTGTCGAAGTCGTCCGGTCCGGCGACGCGGGCGTACTGGTTCAGGAAGGTGTCGGTGGCGAACAGGATCGAGGCCTTCACCTCCGGCAGCAGCTCGACGATCTGCCTGGCGTGCAGCGGGGAGGGATACTGGAAGGCCTTCATCCCCTGCAGCAGGGGCAGCAGCACGCCGCCCGTCAGGCCGAAGCAGTGGAAGGTCGGCAGCGGGTTGAACATCACCCACTCGGGCTTCAGCTCGATATGCTGGGCCACCTGCCGGCAGTTGGCGACCAGGTTCCACTGGCTCAGCACCACCCCCTTGGGCGCGCCGAAGCTGCCCGAGGTGAAGAGCACCACGCCCGGCGACGACGGCTCGGTCTTCACCCGGAACCGCTTCGGCATCAGTCCGGCCATCAGGCCGTACAGCTTGTCCTGCAGCCCGATCGTGGCGCGCACGTCGTCCAGCCAGACGATCTCCGCCGCCTGGCCGATGTCGGCGACCAGCTCCTCCAGCTTCGCCTGCTGGATGAAACGGCGGGCGGTCAGCACCTTCTTCACCCCGGCGGCGGCGATGGCGGCCCGGATGTTCCGCTCGCCGGCCGTGAAGTTGATCATCACCGGCACGCGTCCGTGGGCGTGGAGGCCGTAGAAGGTGACCACCACCCCCATGCTGGACGGCAGGAGGATGCCGACGCGTTCGTCGGGTTCGGTCATGGCTGCGACCTTGCGTCCCAGCACGAAGGCGGCGCGGATCAGGCCGGTGTAGGTCAGCGGCTTGCGATCCTGGTCCTCGAGGATCTCCTTGTCGCCATAGCGCTCGCGCGCGGCGATGAGGGCGTCGAAGATGGTCTCCTCGCCGGCCTTCGGGTCCAGGGCTACGCGCAAACCTTCATCCTCCGTGCCGGCGCGTTGTCCGCGCCTGTTCTGGGCGCGGCAAACTAGTGCGCGGACCCGGCGTTGAAAAGATGCGTTACCTTGCGTGAGGTTCGGGGCCGCCTTGCCATGGCCGTGCGGAAGGACGACATAGCCGGTTCCCGCCCCCGCCGCGCGAGTTCGCCTTGGTCACCCTGATCGACGCCCTGAAGAAGACGCCCGCCGAGCTGCGTCACCCGGAGAAGCAGAACCGGCCGGAGACGGCGGTGCTGAGGAAGCCCGACTGGCTGCGGGTCAAGGCCCCGGGATCAGGCCAGTACAACGCCACCCGCTCGATCGTGAAGGAGAAGGGCCTCCACACCGTCTGCGAGGAGGCCGCCTGTCCGAACATCGGCGAGTGCTGGAGCCAGAAGCACGCGACCCTGATGATCATGGGCGACACCTGCACCCGGGCCTGCGCCTTCTGCAACGTCAAGACGGGCCTGCCCGACGCGCTGGACCCGGACGAGCCGGTCAAGGTCGGCCTCGCCGTGCAGCAGATGGGTCTCAATCACGTGGTCATCACCAGCGTCGACCGCGACGATCTCTCCGACGGCGGCGCGGCCCACTTCGCCGAGGTGGTGCGCCAGATCCGCCTGCAGGCGCCGCAGACCACGGTCGAGATCCTGACCCCCGACTTCCTGCGCAAGGACGGCGCGGCCGAGGTGATGATCGACGCCCGCCCGGACGTGTTCAACCACAACCTCGAGACGGTGCCGCGGCTGTATCTGAAGATCCGCCCCGGAGCCCGCTACTTCCACAGCCTGCGCCTGCTGCAGATGGTCAAGGAGCGCGACCCGAACCAGTTCACCAAGTCCGGCATCATGGTCGGCCTGGGCGAGACCCGGGAGGAGGTCATGCAGGTGATGGACGACATGCGCTCGGCCGGCGTCGACTTCATCACCATCGGCCAGTATCTGCAGCCGACCCGCAAGCACGCCGCCATCGACCGTTTCGTCACGCCCGAGGAGTTCAAGGCCTACGAGGCCATCGCCCGGGCCAAGGGCTTCCTAATGGTGTCGTCCTCGCCCCTGACCCGCAGCTCGCACCACGCCGGCGAGGATTTCGCCCGGCTGAAAGCGGCGCGGATGGCGCAGAGCGGACGCTGAGCCGCCTTGGCCGTTCACCGCGTCACCCGGATCCTGCCGTATCAGCCCGACCAGCTCGCCGATCTGGTGGCGGACGTGCGCGCCTATCCCGACTTCGTCCCCTGGGTCACCTCGATGCGCGTCTGGAACGAGCGCGAGGAGGCGCCGGGGGTGTCGGTGCTGGACGCCGAGGCCGGCGTCGGCTTCTCCTTCCTGACCGAGCGGTTCTCGACCTGGGTCCGGCACGATCGCAATGCGCCCAAGGTTGAAGTCGGTCTGCTGCGCGGCCCGTTCCACCACCTGAAGAACCGCTGGGAGTTCTTCCCGCACCCGGAGGGCGCGCGGGTGGAGTTCTTCATCGACTTCGCCTTCAGGGCCCGGCTGCTGGACATGATGCTGCAGGCCAACTTCGACCGCGCGGTCGGCAAGCTGATGCACTGCTTCGAGGCCCGCGCCGACGCCCTCTACGGCCGCAAGGCGTGAGCTTCGACTTCGACGCCGTCGTCGTCGGGGCCGGGGCGGTCGGCCTCGCCTGCGGGCGGGCGCTCTCCCGGCGCGGGCTGACGGTGCTGGTGCTGGAGAAGGAGCCGGCCATCGGCCAGGGCGTCTCCTCGCGCAACAGTGAGGTGATCCACGGCGGCCTCTACTATCCGTCGGGGTCGCTGAAGGCCCGCTTCTGCGTCGAGGGCCGACGGGCGCTCTACGCCTTCCTCGACAGCCGCAAGGTCGATTACCGCCGGTGCGGCAAGCTGGTGGTCGCGACCGAGGCGGCCGAGGCCCCGCGCATCGAGGCGATCTTCCAGCAGGCGACGACCAACGGGGTCGAGGGCCTGGCGCACCTCACGGGCGCCCA
Organism: Brevundimonas sp.; assembly: GCF_013912005.1. Taxonomy (GTDB): domain Bacteria; phylum Pseudomonadota; class Alphaproteobacteria; order Caulobacterales; family Caulobacteraceae; genus Brevundimonas. The sequence goes on from NZ_JACESB010000001.1 coordinate 176,450, forward strand.
GGCCCGGGCGCTTGAGCCCGCGCTCGCCGTCCATTCCGCCATCCTGTCGCCCGAGAGCGGCGTGTTCGACAGCCACGGCTACATGCTCGCCCTGCAGGGCGAGATCGAGGACGCCGGCGGGTCGGTCGTCGTCTCCACGCCGTTCGAACGCGCCGAACCGCTGCCGGGCGGCGGGTTCACGATCACCGCGGGCGGGGAGGGCGGGGCGACCCTGACCTCTCGCCTGCTGGTCACGGCGGCCGGGCTGGGGGCGCAGGACGCCGCCGGACGGATCGACGGCTACCCCGCCGACCGCATCCCGGCCGGCCATTTCGGCAAGGGCGTCTACTTCCGGCTGGCCGGCAAGGCGCCCTTCGACCGGCTGGTCTATCCGCCGCCGATCCCGGGGGCGCTGGGGACCCATTACCGCAAGGATCTGGGCGGGCAGGCGGTGTTCGGCCCCGACCTGGAATACGTCGACGTCGAGGACTATTCCGTCGACCCCGCCCGCGCGGCGGCGTTCGAGCGCACCATCCGCCGGTTCTGGCCGGCGCTGCCGGACGGCGCCCTGACCCCGGACTACGCCGGCATCCGGCCCAAGCTGCACGGCCCGGGCGAGCCGCAACCGGACTTCCAGCTGCGCGGGCGGGACGACCACGGCCTCGACGGCCTCGTCGCCCTGTTCGGCATCGAGAGCCCGGGCCTGACCAGCTCGCTGGCCATCGGCGAGGCCGTGGCGGGGATGCTCTCCGATGGTTGAGTCCGACTTCCGGCTGGCCCGCCCGGACGACGCGGTCGCCCTGCAGCCGCTCGTCCACCGGGCCTACCGGGGGGACAGCGCCCGCCGGGGCTGGACCCACGAGGCCGACCTGCTCGACGGCCAGCGCATCGACCTGGCCTCGCTGGAAACGATCCTCGCCGATCCGACCCAGGCGGTGATCGTCGCCGAGCGCGGCGGTGCGGCTGTGGGCTGCGTGCAGGTCTCGAACCGGCGGGGCGGCCTGGCCTATCTCGGCATGCTGACGGTCGATCCGCTGCTGCAGGGCTCCGGGCTCGGACGGCGTCTGATCGCGGCGGCCGAGAGACACGCCGTCGAGCAGTTCGGCGCGCGCCGCATGGAGATGACGGTCATCGTCCAGCGCGTCGAGCTGATCGACTGGTACGCCCGCCGCGGCTATTTGCCGACGGGCGAGGTGCGGCCTTTCCCGGCCACCGACCCGCGGTTCGGCCTGCCCAGGCGTGACGACCTCGCCTTCGTGGTGCTGGCCCGGTCGCTGGCTTGACCCCGGCCGTCGCGTACGGCGACGCTGACGCATGGAGATCGTCACCCCGCGCCTGAAGCTGCGGTCCGCCCGGACGGACGACCTGGCGGCAATGCACGCGGTCCTGTCGGATGCGCGCGCGACCCGCTGGTGGTCGACCCCGCCTCACGCGTCGCTGGACGAGACCGCCGCCTGGCTGGACAGCATGATCGCCAACGGTCCGCGACATCCGGACTTCGTCATCGAGCGCAACGGGGCGGTGATCGGCAAGGTCGGGTTCTGGAAGCCGCCGGAGATCGGCTACATCCTGCATCCGGACCACTGGGGCCAGGGCCTCGCCTTCGAGGCGGCCGCGGCGGCGATCGCCCACGTCTTCGCCACCCTGCCGTTCGCCGAGCTCACCGCCGACGTCGATCCGGACAACGCCGGCTCGATCCGTTTGCTTGAGAAGCTCGGGTTCGTGCGGACGGGCTTCGGCGAACGCACCTGGAACGTGGGCGGCGAGTGGAAGGACAGCGTCTACTACGCCCTGGCCCGCACGGCGTGGGAGGCCGCTCAGAGCACCTCCACCCAGCCCTCGCCCAGATAGTCGCCCTTCTTGCCGTAGCAGAACAGGCCGAGCCGCTCGGCGCTCCGTTCGTCCCGCTGCGAGCTCCAGCGCACCTGCTTGCAGGGCCACGCCCCCACGGGCGCCTCGCCGATGACGGTCAGCGCCAGTTCGGCTCCGGAAATCCCCGTCCATCGGATCGCCTCGCCCACCGCCATCTCGCCCACCCGGTTCTCGAGCGCCCCCATCGGCTGCACCTCCGGAACGTGGTGGCGGATCCAGGAGTCGTAGGATCGTCCGCCCTCGCAGTCGGCGCAGGCGACGCGGTTGAACTCGTCAAAGGCGCGCTCGGCGTTCGCGAGCTCCGGCGAGAACTCCAGACGGTAGGGACCCGGGAGCGCCGGGCTGTAGTTCACCGGTGCGGGATCGGCGAAGGCGGAGACCGGCGCCGCCCCGCCGCCGCCCCGCGCGCCGTCCGACGCTTCCGCCGCGGCTCCATCGGCGGCGCGGCGGTCCCGACGGCCGAACAGGCTCGCCGCGGCCTCCCGGGCGGCGCCCTCGGCGAGGGCCTGCCCCGCCCCGCGGGCGGCGCGTTCCAGCAGGCTCTGGGCCGAGGCGGGGCCGGCGAGGGCGGACAGGGCGGCGGCGGCGAGCAGCACACGGGTGAACATGTCGGTTCCTTCGGGTCTTCACGGGGAAGCGCGGCTGTAGGGAGCCGGCCGTTGGTCAGCCAGTGAATTGCGTGCAAGCTTTGAGACTCGATTTCGTCATCTTCCAACGTCACCGCCCCCGCGCGGCGGCGCTTGAAAAGCCCGGCGGCTTCATGCATAAGCCCGCGCTCGCGTGGCGGCTCTCCCGGGGGCCGCCGCTGTTGTTTTCGCGCCCTCCGGCGCCCGACCAGAAGATTGAGACGGACATGGCCGTTCCGAAGCGGAAAGTATCGCCCTCGCGTCGCAACATGCGCCGCGCCCACGACGCCCTGGGCACGAACGCCTACGTCGAGGACAAGGACACCGGCGAGCTGAAGCGCCCGCACCACATCGACCTGAAGACCGGCACCTATCGCGGCCGCCAGGTCCTGACGCCGAAGGAAGACTAGGTCTTTCCACGCGTTGACGCCGATTGACGGCGCGCGGTTCTCCGCGCGCCGTTTTCGTGCGTTGATAGGGACCCGACCTGCCGGAGCCCTCGCCATGATCCGTCGCCTGCTGCTCGCCTCCGCCGTCCTGGCCCTCGCCGCCTGCGGGGCGCCCGACCCGGACGCCCCCGAGGCCGCCGCCCCCGAATCGGCGGCGCCCGAACCCACGCCGCCGCCGGCGGCTGTTTCGACGAGCCCGCGCCTGACGGCCGACGGATGGGGGCCGCTGCGAATCGGCATGACCCGCGCCGAGGTGGTCGCCGCCCTCGGCGAGGATGCGAACCCGGACGCCGTGGGCGGACCCGACCCCGCCAGCTGCGACGAGTTCCGGCCGGCCCGCGCCCCCGAGGGCCTGCTGGTGATGATCGAGAACGGGCGCCTGACCCGCATCTCCGCGATCCGCGATTCGCAGGTGACGACCGAGCGAGGCTACGGGATCGGCGACCCGGCCGACGGGATCGCCGCCGCCTACGGCGCGGAGGCCCGGCGCGAGCCGCACAAGTACGAGCCGGCGCCGGCGGAGTATATCACCGTGTGGAGCCGCGGCGGCGCCGCCGGCTACGTCGAGAATCCGGACGCCCGCGGCCTCGTCTTCGAGATCGGCCAGGACGGGGCGGTGAAGGCGATCCGCGCCGGCGGGCCCTCCATCCAGTACGTCGAAGGCTGCGCCTGACGCGGAGGGGGGCGGGCGTCCGACAGCAACCCGTTCCTGCGCCTCGATCTTTGAGCCCCCGCCGGTTGGCCTTTCGCGACGGCGGGGCTAAAGCACGGCGCAATTGTCACGGCCGTACACGGAACCGCTCCCATGACCGACATCGCTGAAATCGTCGCCCGCCAGATCCTCGACAGCCGCGGCAATCCGACGGTGGAGGTCGACGTGGTGCTCGACGACGGCAGCTTCGGTCGGGCGGCGGTGCCCTCGGGCGCCTCGACCGGGGCCCACGAGGCGGTCGAGCTGCGCGACGGCGACAAGGATCTGTGGGGCGGCAAGGGCGTCCAGAAGGCGGTCGACGCCGTCAACGGCGAGATCTTCGACGCCCTGTCGGGCATGGACGCCGAGGACCAGCGCCGCATCGACGAGGCGCTGATCTCGCTGGACGGCACCCCGAACAAGGGCCGGCTGGGCGCCAACGCCATTCTCGGCGTCAGCCTCGCCTGCGCCAAGGCCAGCGCGATCAGCTCGAACCTGCCGCTGTACCGCTACCTCGGCGGCGTCTCGGCGCGGGTGCTGCCGACCCCGATGATGAACATCATCAACGGCGGGGCCCACGCCGACAATCCGATCGACATCCAGGAGTTCATGATCCTGCCGACCGGCGCCGAGAGCTTCTCCGAGGCCCTGCGCATGGGCGCCGAGATCTTCCACGCCCTGAAGAAGGCCCTCAAGGACGCCGGCCACAACACCAACGTCGGCGACGAGGGCGGCTTCGCCCCCAACCTGCAGTCGGCCGAGGCCGCGCTGGAGTTCATCACCAGGGCCGGACAGTCGGCCGGCTATCTCGCCGGCGAGGACTTCCACCTGGGTCTCGACGTCGCCTCGACCGAGTTCTTCAGGGACGGCAAGTATGTGATGTCGGGCGAGGGCAAGACCTTCGACCAGGACGGCATGGTCGGCTACCTCGCCGACCTGTGCGAGCGCTTCCCCATCGTCTCGATCGAGGACGGCTGCGCCGAGGACGACTTCGACGGCTGGAAGCTGCTGACGGAACGCCTCGGCGACCGGGTGCAGCTGGTCGGCGACGACCTGTTCGTCACCAATCCGGCCCGCCTGGCGGCCGGCATCGGCGAGGGCCTGGCCAACTCGATCCTGATCAAGGTCAACCAGATCGGGACGCTTTCCGAGACCCTGGATGCGGTCGATATCGCCCAGCGCGCGGGCTATACGGCGGTGATGAGCCACCGCTCCGGCGAGACCGAGGACTCGACCATCGCCGACCTCGCCGTGGCCACCAACTGCGGGCAGATCAAGACCGGCTCGCTGGCGCGCTCGGACCGCACGGCCAAGTACAACCAGCTGCTCCGCATCGAGGAGATGCTGGGTGACCAGGGCGCCTACTACGGCGACGGCATGCTGCTGAAATAGGGGCGGGCGCGACCGCAAAACCTGCGGTCAAGCTACGGTTCGTTAGGCATTTTCGGGCAGGACTGGTCAATCACGAGTTCGCGCTCAGAAGGAGCGTCCGAGTGCCCGAGCGGATGAAGCCCTATCTACCGTCCTGCGTGTTGCTGCTGCTGATCGCCTATTTGGGGGTGCAGGCCCTGACCGGCGAGCGCGGCCTGCTGGGCGGCGGCGAGCGTGAGGCCCTGCTGCTGCGCCGCGAGGCCCAGCTGGCGCGGATCATGGAAGAGCGCCGCGATCTCGAGGTCCGTGTCCGCTACCTGCGCACCGACAGCCTGTCCCGCGACCTGCTCGAGGAACGCGCCCGCGCCGTCCTGGGCTTCGCCGACCCCCGCGACTATGTGATCCGGGTCTCCCATCCGGTGTCGGAACGGGCCTCCGCCGCCAGATCGTGAACTTTAGTTACAGCTTCACCGGGCCGCTTTGCGTTTCGGGAACGAAGGCTGCTAAAGCCCCTTTCCGTAACGACAAGAGGCTCCGCCCGGCGGGGTCCAGCCGGGAGATGACGGATGGCGAAAGCCGCCGCTAAAGCGACCTCGACGAAGATTCCCAACACGCCCCGGGCCTCCAAGGAGGACCTGCTGCGCTTCTATCGCGAGATGGTGCTGATCCGCCGCTTCGAGGAGCGCGCGGGCCAACTGTACGGCATGGGCCTGATCGGCGGCTTCTGCCACCTGTACATCGGCCAGGAAGCGGTGGCGGTCGGCGTCCAGGAGAGCGTGAAGCAGGGCTACGACAAGATCATCACCGGCTACCGCGACCATGGCCACATGCTGGCCGCCGGCATGGATCCGAAGGAGGTCATGGCCGAGCTTACGGGCCGCATCGGCGGCTCGTCCAAGGGCAAGGGCGGCTCGATGCACATGTTCGACGTGCCGACCGGCTTCTACGGCGGCCACGGCATCGTCGGCGCCCAGGTGGCGCTGGGCACCGGCCTGGCCTTCGCCGGCAAGTACCGCGGCGACGACTCCGTGGCCTTCATCTACTTCGGCGACGGCGCGGCCAACCAGGGCCAGGTGTACGAGAGCTTCAACATGGCCCAGCTGTGGAAGCTGCCGGCCATCTACATCATCGAGAACAACCAGTACGCCATGGGCACGAGCATCGACCGCTCGTCCTCGACGACCGACCTCAGCCAGCGCGGCGCCAGCTTCGGCATCCCCGGCGAACAGGTCGACGGGATGGACGTGCTGGCGGTGCGCGACGCCACGGCCCGCGCGGTCAAGCGCGCCCGCGAGGGCGGCGGCCCGTACATCCTCGAGGTCAAGACCTACCGCTACCGCGGCCACTCCATGTCGGACCCGGCCAAGTACCGCACCAAGGAGGAGGTCGACGAGGTCAAGAAGACCCGCGACCCGATCGAGCACGTCAAGGTGCTGCTGGAGCAGGCCTCGGCCACCGAGGACGAGCTCAAGGCCATCGACAACGAAATCAAGGCGATCGTGGCGGAAGCTGTCCAGTTCGCTCAAGAGAGCCCGGAGCCGGATCCGTCCGAGCTCTATACCGACGTTTACGTGGAGGCCTGATCCGTGACCGACATCCTGATGCCGGCGCTGTCTCCGACGATGGAGGAAGGCACCCTCACCAAGTGGCACATCAAGGCGGGCGACACCGTGTCGGCCGGCCAGGTGATCGCCGAGATCGAGACCGACAAGGCGACCATGGAGGTCGAGGCCGTCGATGAGGGCGAGGTGCTCGAGATCCTCGTGCCCGAGGGCTCCGAGAACGTGAAGGTCAACACGCCGATCGCCCGGCTGTCGGGGGACGACGCGGGCGCGACGCCGGCGCAGAACGCCGCCTCGGTCCAGGCGCCGGTGGCCAAGCCCGAGGCCGCGGAGGAGAAGTCCGGCGATCCGGAAAAGGCCCCGCCGCAGACGCCGAGCCCGAAGGTCGAACTGCGCGACCCGGAAATCCCGGCCGACGCGAAGCTGGTCAAGACGACCATCCGCGACGCGCTGCGCGACGCCATGGCCGAGGAGATGCGCCGCGACGAGGCGGTCTTCCTGATCGGCGAGGAAGTCGCCCAGTACCAGGGCGCCTACAAGGTCAGCCGCGAACTGCTGCAGGAGTTCGGCGCCCAGCGGGTGGTCGACACCCCCATCACCGAGCACGGCTTCGCCGGCCTGGGCGTCGGCGCGGCCATGGCCGGGCTGAAGCCGATCGTCGAGTTCATGACCTTCAACTTCGCCATGCAGGCGATCGACCACATCATCAACTCGGCGGCCAAGACCCTGTACATGTCGGGCGGCCAGATCCGCGCGCCGATCGTGTTCCGCGGCCCGAACGGCGCCGCCTCCCGTGTCGCGGCCCAGCACAGCCAGGACTATTCGGCCTGGTACGCCCAGGTGCCCGGCCTGAAGGTGATCGCCCCCTATGACGCGGCCGACGCCAAGGGCCTGCTGAAGGCCGCCATCCGCGACCCCAACCCCGTCGTCTTCCTCGAGCACGAGATGATGTACGGGCTGGAGTTCGACGTGCCGGAGGTCGAGGACTACGTCCTGCCGATCGGCAAGGCCAAGGTCCGCCGCGAGGGAACCGACGTCACCATCACCGCCCACAGCCGGATGGTCGGCTTCGCCCTGCAGGCGGCGGAGGCGCTGGCGGAGGAGGGGATCTCCTGCGAGGTCGTCGACCTGCGCACCCTGCGCCCGCTGGACCACGAGACCATCGTCGAGAGCGTGAAGAAGACCAGCCGCCTGGTCTCGGCCGAAGAGGGCTGGGGGCCGATGGGCGTCGGCGCCGAGGTGGTGGCCCGGGTCATCGAGCACGCGTTCGACTACCTCGACGCGCCGCCGCTGCGCGTCCACCAGGAGGATGTGCCGCTGCCGTACGCCGCCAATCTGGAGGCGCTGTCCCTGCCGGGCGTGGACCGGATCGTCGCAGCCGTGAAGCAGGTGATGGCATGAGCATCGAGAACCAGAGCCTGCCGATCCCCGACGAGGTCCTCCTCGAGGAGGAGACCGAGGTGGCCGAGCTGGCCCGGGTCTGGTGGTGTCGCAACCGGCCGCAGATGACGATCCGGCCCGCCGCCCGGGACCCGCGGCTCATCGGGCTGATCCTCGCCGAGCTGGCGTGGAACTACTCCAACGCCTACGAACGGGCGGTGGGCATGGATCCGGAGAAGGCGTTCTCCGACATCCTGGCCGGCTGGCAGGATGGTCTGGAGATGGTGGCAGAGACCAAGGCGCGAGCGGCGAAATGACCGATATCCTGATGCCCGCCCTCTCTCCGACGATGGAGGAAGGCGTCCTCGCCAAATGGCACGTCAAGGCCGGCGACACCGTCAAGGCCGGCGACGTTATCGCCGAGATCGAGACCGACAAGGCGACCATGGAGGTCGAGGCCGTCGACGAGGGGGAAGTGGCCGAGATCCTCGTCCCCGAGGGAACCGAGGCGGTCAAGGTCAACACGCCGATCGCGCGGCTGAAGGGGGAGGGCGGCGCGCCGGCCCCGAAGCCGGTCGAGGCGCCGAAGCCGGCCGAAGCCGCAAAGCCGAAGGCCGAACCCGCCCCCGCGGGACATGAGAGCGGCCAGGCCGTCGCCACGCCGCAGGGCGTCAAGGCCGCGGCCTCGACCCTGGCTCCCGCGACGTCGGAGGACGGCGGCCGGCTGTTCGCCTCGCCGCTGGCGCGTCGCCTGGCCGCGCAGGCCGGGCTGGATCTGAAATCGATCAAGGGCTCCGGCCCGCGCGGCCGCATCGTGCGCCGCGACGTCGAGGCCGCCGGCAAGGGCGGCGCGGCCGCGCCCGCGGGCGCCCCGGCCGGCGCGGAGCCGCGCAAGGTCCTGTCGCTGGCGCAGATGGGCATTCCGGACGGCAGCTACGACCTCGTGCCGCTGGACGGCATGCGCAAGGCCATCGCCCGGCGCCTGACCGACAGCTTCCGCGACGTGCCGCACTTCCCGCTCACCATCGACTGCGAGATCGACGGCCTGCTGGCCGCGCGGGCGAAGGTGAACGCCCTGCTGGAGAAGGACGGGATCAAGGTCTCGGTCAACGACTTCGTGCTGAAGGCCTCGGCCATGGCGCTGAAGGCGGTGCCGGAGGCCAACGCCAGCTATTCGCCCGAAGGCATCGCCATGCACCACCACGCCGACGTGGCGATGGCGGTGGCGATCGACGGCGGGCTGATCACTCCGATCATCCGCAAGGCCGAGACCAAGACCCTGTCGCAGATCGCGACCGAGTCGAAGGACCTCGCCAAACGCGCCCGCGACCGCAAGCTGAAGCCCGAGGAGTTCCAGGGCGGCACCTTCTCGGTCTCCAACCTCGGCATGTTCGGGATCAAGGCCTTCGCCTCGATCATCAACGAGCCCCAGGGCGCGATCATGAGCGTGGGGGCAGGGGAGCAGCGGCCGGTCGTGAAGAACGGCCAGCTGGCGGTGGCGACGGTGATGACCGTGACCCTGACCTGCGATCACCGGGTCGTCGACGGGGCCGTCGGCGCCCGCTTCCTGCAGGTGTTCAAGGCCATGATCGAGGACCCGGTCACCATGCTGGCCTGAGGCCGGCGCGGGCCCGCAATGCGGGCTACGGGAGGGGGGATGACCGACGCAGCCGCGCAGGCGACGCCGACCGGCGATCCGAAAGGCTGCGGAGCCTGCGGGGCGGCGCTCCACGGCCGCTATTGCCACGCCTGCGGCCAGGACTCGGATGATCGCCCCCGACCCCTGCGCGACTGGGTCGAGGAGGCCTTCTCGGAAGGCAGCCTCGTCGACGGCCGCACCGCCCGCACCCTGATCGCCCTTGCGACCGCGCCGGGCCGCCTGCTCGAGGCGTACCGCAGCGCCGCAGGCAGTCGCTACCAGACACCCACCAAGCTGTTCGTCGTGGCGACGGCGCTGTTCCTGCTGGCCCTGGGGTTCGCGGACGTCGCCCTCTACCAGTTCGTCGCGCGCCCGGTGGACGCGGGACGGCCGGTGACCGCCGTCGCTGACCCTGATGGCGCGACGGTGCACATGGACAACGTCGCCCAGGGCGAACTGTGGATGCGGCGTCGGGTGGAGCCGACGATCGATCCGGCCGTGACCGCGGCCCTGCGCGCGGCGGCGGCGCAGGCGGTCACCGAACGCGACCGGCAGAACCTGCTCTACGAGATCCAGAGCAACCGGGAGCAGGCGCTGATCTCCGAACGGCTGGCGGCGTGGCTGCCGAACGCCTTGTGGCTGCTGATGCCGCTCTATGCGCTGCTTCTGGCGCCGTTCTTCGGCCGGCGGCGCTTGCTGATGGAGCACCTCGTCTTCGCCATGTGGGCCCACGTCATCGGCTTCGGCCTGCTCAGCCTTCTCGCCCTGGCCAACAAGTGGGGCCCGGGCTTCCCGGCCTGGCCCGTGGTCATCCCGTATCTGCTGTACTTCACCGCGGCGGCGTCGTCGTACTACCGGACGCCGCCGTTCAGCGCCCTCTGGCGCGGCGCAGCCCACCTCGCCGCCTATGTGCTGCTCGTCCTGATGCCGGCCACGATCGTCGTCGCCGTCTCGGCCATGGACGTGGAAGCGTTCATCGCCTTTCTGATGGCCTGACAAATTGTATCGCTGCAGGGCAGGGGAGTGGCCCGCCCGGCCCCCGGCGCGTTAAAGAGGCTGCCCGCGGGAGACTCGCGCCAAGGAGGGCCTATGGCTGACTTCGACCTCATCGTGATCGGTTCGGGCCCCGGCGGGTACGTCGCCGCCATCCGCGCCTCCCAGCTGGGCCGGAAGGTGGCGATCGTCGAGCGCGAGAACCTCGGCGGCATCTGCCTGAACTGGGGCTGCATCCCGACCAAGGCGCTGCTCAAGTCCGGCGAGAAGTTCGAGAGTCTGTCACATCTCAAGGACTACGGCCTTTCGGCCGAGAAGGTCGGCTTCGACTTCGACGCCATCATCCAGCGCTCGCGCGGGGTGGCCGCCCAGATGAACAAGGGCGTCGCCTTCCTGATGAAGAAGCACAAGATCGAGGTGATCGAGGGCTCGGCCAGGCTGGAGAAGGGCGCCGCGGCCCCGAAGGTGGTCGTGAAGCTGAACGCCGGGGGCGACCGGACGGTTGAGGCGAAGGCCGTGATGCTGGCGGTGGGCGCGCGGGCGCGGGCGCTGCCGCAGATCGGCCTCGAGGCGGACGGCGAGCGGATCTGGGCCTATCGCGAAGCGCTGGCCCCGAAGCGGCTGCCGAAGTCGTTCGTGGTCATCGGATCAGGGGCGATCGGACTGGAATTCGCCAGTTTCTACAGAGCCCTGGGCGCGGAAGTTACGGTCGTGGAAGCGGTCGACCGGATCATGCCGGTCGAGGACGAGGAAGTGTCGAAGGCGGCCCAGAAGGCGTTCGAGAAGCGCGGCATCCGGTTCCGCGTCGGCGCCCGGGTGACGAAGGTCTCGAAGTCCGCCGCCGGCGTGAAGGTCGACATCGAGGCGGGCGGCAAGGCCGAGACCCTCGAGGGCGAGGTCTGCATCTCGGCCGTGGGCATCACCGCCAACACCGACGGCATCGGCCTGGAGGCGCTCGGCGTCGAGATGGACCGGGGGCACGTCAAGACCGGCCCGCACGGCGAGACCAATGTGAAGGGGCTCTACGCCATTGGCGACTGCGCCGGCGCGCCCTGGCTGGCGCACAAGGCCAGCCACGAAGGCATTCACGCCGCCGAGCACATCGCGGGCTTCCGCTCGCCGAACGTGGTCTCGCCGATCGCGGGATGCACCTACACCCAGCCCCAGGTGGCGTCGGTCGGCCTGACGGAACAGGCGGCGAAGGCCGCGGGCCGCGAGATCAAGGTCGGACGCTTCCCGTTCCGGGTGAACGGCAAGGCGGTCGCGGCCGGAGAGGTCGAGGGCTTCGTCAAGACGATCTTCGACGCGAAGACCGGAGCCCTCATCGGTGCTCACATGATCGGCGCGGAAGTCACGGAAATGGTGCAGGGTTTCGTCACCGCCATCACCATGGAAGCGACCGAGGAAGACATGCACGGCATCGTCTATCCGCACCCGACCATGAGCGAGGCCATGCACGAGGCGTCGCTCGACGCCTGGCAGCGCGTCCTGCACATCTGACCCGCGGCGATGCGGCCGGGGCTGGGCGCCGCCGGCGGCTCAGTTGCGGATCCGGCCCGGCCGCGGCGGCCGGAACCGCGCGCCGGACACTGCGCGTCCGATGCGGCGGATGACGTCGCGACCCTTGCCGATGCGGCCGGCGAACAGGACGAAGCCGTGGATCGTCCCCTTGATCCGCCATTCGCGCGCAACGGCTCCGGCGCGTTTGAGCGCCTTCACATAGGCGGCGCCCTCGTCGCAGAGGGGGTCCAGACTGGCGGTGATCACCACGGTCGGCGGTTGCCGCGACAGCACCTCCGCCGGCGCCAGCAGGGGGGAGGCCGGTGCGGCCTCCCGATCGGCGTCGGGCGGGAAATACTCGCTTTCGGCCCGCAGGATGTCGAACTCGCGGAGAAACCAGGTCCCGTCGCCCAGCGTCTTGCGCGAGGCGAAGCCGGCGTGGGCGCTGGCGGTCGTCACCGGGTAGACAAGGATCTGCAGCGCCACCGGGATCGACGTCTGCTGGCAGGTCGCCGCCGCCAGGTGGCCGCCCGCACTGTCGCCGGTCACCACAAGGCGCATCGGATCGCCGCCGAGCGCCCGGGCGTTGGCTGCGGCCCAGGCGAGAGCCGCCAGGCAGTCGTCCAGCGCCGCCGGGTGTTTGTGCTCCGGCGCCCGACGATAGTCGACGTCCACCACGACGCAGTCGCCGGCCGCGCAATAGGCCCGGCAGACCCGCTCATAGCCGTCGGGATCCCCGAGCACCCAGCCGCCGCCGTGGATGTGCACCACCAGGGGGCGGAGACGGTCGCGCTCGGCCCGGGGCGGCCAGTAGACGCGCAAGGGAACGGGTCCGCGGGGACCCGGGGCGACCCGCTCCTCGACCCGACCCACCGGCGCCGGCGCCGGGCCGTACAGGCCGGCGGCGATGTTCAGTCCCTGCCGGCGTTCGTCGACCGTGGGCTCGGCGGGAGCGCCCGCGAAGTCCGTGGCCATGGCCGCCAGCAGCGCCGCCGTGTCCGGCTCGACCCAGGGCCTTCGCGCGCGGGTCATCTCAGAACCTGAACCCGGCGGTGAGGCGGACCGTGCGGGGGGCGCCGAAATAGGCGAGCTGGTATCCCAGCGAGTCCGACAGGTCGAAGCCCTGCTCGATATGCCGCTCGTCCGTCAGGTTCTGGCCGCCGAGCTGGAGGAACAGGCGGTCATCGCCGTCGCTCCAGCGCACGAAGGCGTCCACCAGGGTGTGGCCCTCCTGGGCGAGGACCTCGCTGGACGAGACGGTCGGATAGACCTTGGAGCGGTACGCCGCGTCGGCTCCCAGGGTCAGGGAGCCGTTCGGCCCCAGGTCGACGACGTAGACGCCGCCGAGCCGCGCCGACCACTCCGGCGCGTTGACCAGATGGCGCTGGTCGCTGATGTCCACCCCGCCGGGGCCGATGTACTCGTCGTACCGTGCGTCGAGATAGCCGACCGTCGCGTTCAGCGTCAGCGCCGGGACCGGACGCGCGGTCAGTTCGAGCTCCGCGCCGCGGATGGTCGCCGCGCCGGCGTTGGTGAAGAGGGCGATGAAGCCGCCGCCGCCGTCTGCGGAGAAGCTCGACAGCTGCAGGTCGGTGTAGTCGTTCCAGAACACCGCCATGTTGGCGACCAGACGCCGGTCCATCAGAGTCGACTTCAGGCCCGCCTCATAGGCCCACAGGGTCTCCGGGTCGTAGGGCGCGGCGCCGGAGGCGTCGTTGGCGCGGCCGTCGAAGCCGCCGGACTTGAAGCCCCGGCTGACGCTGACATAGGCCATGACGTCTTCGGAGATCGCGTAGTCGAGCCCGACCTTCGGCGACCAGGAGTCCCAGCTCGCCGCGGTGTCGATGTCGGTCACCAGCAGCCCGGGATCGTCGCGTTCGGGCGGTGTTGTGATCGGGCCGTAGAAGGTCTGGGTCCGGCGGAAATCCTTGTCCTCGTAGGTGTAGCGCAGGCCCGCCGTCAGGCTGAGCCGTTCGGTCAGGTCGTAGGTCGCCTGGCCGTAGGCCGCATAGGAGCGGTTGCGCTGGTCGTTGATCGAGCCGGTGACGAGGCTGATGACCGGGCCGAGCAGGCCGGAATAGGTCAGGTCAGTCTCGTCGAAATAGAAGACCCCGGCCACGGCGTTCAGACGCTCGCCGGCGTAGGTCAGCTGGAACTCCTGGCTGAACTGGTGCTGGTCTTCGTCGACGTAGACGCCGAACACGGCCAGCGGCGTCGCGTCGAGGTCGAGGTGGCTGGCGTAATCCATGGAGCGCCAGGCGGTGACCGACTTGAACGACCACAGGTCCGACATGGCCCAGTCGGCGGTCAGGGCGACGCCGAAGGTGTCGAGGGCGCTGAGGTCGTTGAAGTCGGCCTCGACCCTGAAGGGATCGGCCAGGGTGTCGGGGTAGAGGCCCAGCACGGGCGTCGCACGCGCCGGGGTTCGCGAGGTGTCGGGCCGATCGCGCGACGCATCCACGTTCAACCGGACCGACAGGTCCCCGGTGGGGCGGTATTCGAGGGACACCCGGCCCGCGATCTGATTCCTGTCGCCGTCGTCCGCGCCGGTGAAGGCGTTGTCCGAATAGCCGTCGCGGCGCGACAGCGACACCGCCGCCTTGCCCAGAACAGTGGCGTCGTCGTTCAGGGCGCCGCCGACGCTGATCCGCGACTCGACCAGTCCGTAGTCGCCGATCGAGGCCTCGGCCCGGCCGCCCGGGTCCGCAGCCAGCGGCGTCGAGACGAACTTCACCGCGCCGCCGATGGTGTTGCGGCCGTAGAGGGTGCCCTGCGGGCCCCGCAGCACCTCGATCCGGTCCACGTCGTAGACCGACAGGAAGGCCCCTTGGGCGCGGCCGAGATAGACGTCGTCCACATAGACGCCCACGCCCGGATCCGCGAAGGCGAGGCTGTCCACCTGGCCCACGCCCCGCAGGTAGACCACGGCGTTGGCGGCGTCGCCCTCGTGCAGGGTCAGGTTGGGCACCGCGCCCTCGAGGGCGGCGATGTCGGACGCCTGCAGGTTTTCGAGGGATTCCGACGACAGGGCGGTGACCGCCACCGGCACGTCCTGCAGCCGCTCTTCACGCCGGCGGGCGGTGACCACCACCTCGTCGAGGGTCGAGGCCTGATCCGTCCCCGGGGGCGCTTCCTGCGCCACGGCGGGCAGGGCGGCCAGCACGGTTGCGGACACGCCGGCGAGCATGAGGGCGCGGCGCGCGCCACGAGCGGTCTGTATCGTCATTGTCGTCCTCCCCCGGTCGCCGCTGACGGGCGATCTCGATGGAGGGATCGCAGCACGGAGCAGGGCAGGCGACTAGCGCAGAGTTGCGCGCGAAACTGTCCGCAAATCCTGCACCCAATCAGGCGTCAGCGAGGGCCGTCCGGATGATCTCGCGGGTGCGCCGCAGGTGGCCGACCATCAGGGCCTCCAGCTTGGGCGTCGGTCGGACCAGGGCCATCCGGCCGTCGTCTCCGGTGCGCTCCTTGACGAGGAAGCCGTCGTCCACCGCGCGCTTGATACGCTCCTCGCGGGTCCGGTTGGAGCCGCTCTTCATCTGCTGACAGGCCTGGCTCATGGTCATGGGGCGACCGTGCCAGTTGGCGATCATGCAGCCGACCAGCAGGTACCAGAACTCCTGGGTGAAGTAGCCGGGGCGCTTCTCGAAGGTCTCGTCCCAGTCGCGGGCATAGGCCTCCAGCGCCTGCGCCCAGACGACGAGTTCATCAGTGTCGCGCGACTCCATGGCCGCAATAGTCCCGAAACGGACGTCAAATTCCAGATTTTCTGCAAGCAGGGGACGCGCGGCGGCCTCGCGCCCACGCCCGGCGCCCGCCGGATCCGCTCGCCGGAGAGCGACGGGCGGACGCGCCCCGGAAGCCGCCTAAGAGATATTATGCGAAACTCCGGCTTGTGGAGTCAGCCTCGCAACGATCGCTCCTGCAGCCTCGCGACGAGGCTGGAGGTGTCCCAGCGCCGGCCGCCCATGGCCTGCACTTCGGAATAGAACTGGTCGACCAGCGCCGTGAGCGCCAGATGACTGCCGTTGGCGCGGGCTTCCTGCAGCACCAGCCCCAGATCCTTGCGCATCCAGTCGACAGCGAAGCCGAAGTCGAACTCGCCCCGCGCCATGGTCTTCCAGCGGTTGTCCATCTGCCACGACTGGGCGGCGCCCCGGGACACGGCTTCGTACACGGCGTCCGGATCGAGTCCCGCCGCCTGGGCGAAATGCACCGCCTCGGCCAATCCCTGGACGACGCCGGCGATGCAGATCTGGTTGACCATCTTGGTCAGCTGGCCGGCGCCCGGCGGTCCCATGTGGCGGACCGCCTTCGCATAGGCGTCCAAGGCCGGCTGCACGCGGGCCAGCGCTGCTGCGTCGCCGCCGACCATGACGCTGAGCTGGCCGCTCTCGGCCCCGGCCTGGCCGCCCGACACCGGGGCGTCGAGGAAGCGGGCGCCCTGCCCTTCAGTCAGCGCAGCCATCTCGCGGGCGACGGTTGCTGAGGTGGTGGTGTGATCGACGATGACGGCGCCGTCGGCCAGGTGCGGCAGCGCCGCGGCGACCACGCCGCGGACATCGTCGTCATCGCCGACGCAGAGGATGAAGAGCCCGGCGCCGGCGGCGGCCTCGGCCACGGTGGCGGCGAAGCGGCCGCCGCAAGCCTCCGCCCAGGTCCGCGCCTTGTCCGGCGAACGGTTGAAGCCGGCGACCTCGTGGCCGGCGGCGACCAGATGGCGGGCCATCGGCGCGCCCATCACGCCGAGGCCGGCGAAACCGATCTTCATGCCAGGTCTCCCAGCGACCCGTATCGGCCGCGCCAGTAGGTCAGGGCCGCGCCGTCGGCGGCGGTGAAGGCGTAGACCCGGCCGACGATCATCATGTGATCGCCCATCGGCAGGCGCTCGTGCGCCTCGCATTCGAACCGGGCCAGGGCTTCCGGCAAACAGGGCGGTCCGTCGGGCGGGCGCTCGAACTCGTCCGGCTGCAGGAAGGCCGCGCCGCGGGCGAAGCGGGTCGCCTTTTCCTGGTCGGCGGCCGGCAGGACATGGATGGCGAACCGCTCGGCCGCCGCGAAGGTCGGCCACCGCTCCGAGCGTTCGTCGAGGCACCACAGGACCAGCCGCGGCTCGAGCGAGACCGAGGTGAAGGAGTTGATGGTCAGGCCGAGCGGGCCCTGGTCGCTGTCGGCCGTGACGACGCAGACGCCTGTGGCGAAGGTCCCCAGCGCCCGGCGGTAGGCGACGGTGTCGGCGGACGGTCGGGCGGGCGGCGGTTCGAGGGTCACGCCCCCGACCTAGGGGGCGCAAGGCCCGGGAGCAAGCCGGGTATGGGAAACGTGGCCTTAACTTCGCATCCGCAGGATGGCCGCCGTCACCACGGAGTCCGCCCCCATGTCCCTGAGCGATCGGCCGATCCTCATCAAGAAGGTCAAGAAGGTCGCCGGGCACGGACATCACGGCGGCGCGTGGAAGGTCGCCTACGCCGACTTCGTCACGGCGATGATGGCCTTCTTCCTGCTGATGTGGCTGATCAACACCACGGATCCGGAGCAGAAGCGCGGCATCGCCGAGTATTTCGCCCCGGCAAGCGTGTCCCAGACCACCTCCGGCTCGGGCGGGATCCTGGGCGGCACGGCGCTGGGCGACGACGGCGCCAAGGGCGCGGGCTCCATGTCGGTGATCACCCAGCTGGCGCCCGAGGCGCCGCCGGACGCGCCCCAGGAGGCCGGGCAGAGCTCGAACCTGGCGGCGGCGAGCGAGGCGGAGCTGCGCGAGGAGATCGAGCGGCGCGAGGCGGCGGACTTCGCCTCGGCGGCCGAATCGCTGCGGCAGGCGATGCAGTCGATGCCCGAGCTGGCGGAGCTGTCGAAGCAGCTGATCATCGACCAGACGCCCGAGGGGCTGCGCATCCAGCTGGTCGACCAGGAGGGCCGCTCGATGTTCGAGGCCAACTCCTCGCGGCCGAACCCGCGGGCGCAGCTGCTGCTGCGGGCGGTGGCGCGGGTCATCAACCAGCTGCCCAACCGGATCTCGATCACCGGCCACACCTCGGCGACGCCGGGGTCGAACCGGGCCAGCGGTCCCAACGACTGGACGCTGTCCTCGGCCCGCGCGGACGCCTCGCGCCTGGTGCTGCAGGGCGCCGGCGTCGATCCCGACCGGGTCTACCAGGTCTCGGGCAAGGCCGGGTCGGATCCGCTGTACCCGGACGATCCGACGCTGGCGGGCAACCGGCGGATCGCCATCGTGCTGCTGCGCGAGGCGCCGGTGCTGCCGACGGACACCAGCCTGTGAGCCGCGCCCGGCCGTCGCAGGCCGGGCTTGCGCGGAAACGCGGAGCCGTCCCACATAGGGACATGCGGGCGTGGCCGGATTTCGGGCGGATTTGGGTGGCGAGGTGAGGCCGTGACCCGCTTCGTCCCGCATCGCCAGCTACGCTTCTACCTGACCTCGGTCGCCCCCTGCCCCTATCTGCCCGGGCAGACGGAGCGGAAGGTGTTCGCCAACCTGCCCTTCTCGGACGGGGCGCACGTCAACGACGAGCTGACCCAGGCCGGCTTCCGGCGCAGCCAGAACATCGCCTACAGGCCCGCCTGCGAGAGCTGCGACGCCTGCGTGTCGGTGCGGATCCCGGTGGGCGGCTTCGCCTTCTCGCGATCGCAACGGCGGGTGCTGGCGCGGAACGGCGATCTGACCCGGGACATGGTCGAGGCGGAAGCGACGACCGAGCAGTTCGACCTGCTGCGCCGCTACCTGCTCGCCCGGCACCCCGGCGGCGGGATGAGCGGCATGGGCTGGCTCGACTATGTGGCCATGGTCGAGGACACGGCGGTGCGCACCCACCTGATCGAGTATCGCCTCCCCTCCTCCGACGGAGGGCCCGGCGACCTGGTGGGGGTATGCCTGACGGACCTGCTCTCGGACGGGCTGTCGATGGTCTACAGCTTCTTCGATCCGGCGCTGGAGGCCCGCAGCCCGGGGCGGTTCGCCATCCTCGACCACGTGCGGCAGGCGCAGGCGGTGGGGCTGCCCTACCTGTACCTCGGCTACTGGGTCCGGGGGTCGGAGAAGATGGACTACAAGGCCGGCTTCCGGCCGATGGAGCAGCTGACCCGCCGCGGCTGGGAGCCGCTGGCCTAGCCGCTGGCGGGGACCGAGGTCCCCTGCCCCGCCGCCGGGCCAGTCCCCGGCGCGGTCCAGGGGCCCGGATCCCGGCCGCCGGCGAATTTCACGAGCGCTTCGACCCGCTTGCCGATCGGCGGATGGGTCGCCATCAGCCCCTCGAGCCCCCGGCCGTCGGGCTGGTTGTCGAAGAACATCTGCTGCACCTCGTCCGGCCCCTTCAGCGCGGACCGGCCCTCGATCTTGCGCAGGGCCGAGATCATGGCGTCCGGGTTCTTGGTCAGCTCGACCGCGCCGGCGTCGGCGACGAACTCGCGCGTGCGCGACAGCATCATCCGGATGACCACGGCCAGGGCTACGCCGATGGCGGCGAACACGAGGCCGATGAGGATCAGCGGGCCGCCGTTGGAATTCCTGGAGCGGCCTCGGCCGGCGTAAAACAGGCCGCGGAAGACCAGCTCGGCGAGCACGCTGATGATGCCGGCGAAGATCGAGGCGATCACCATGGTGCGCACGTCCCTGTTGATGACGTGGGTCAACTCATGGGCCAGCACCGCCTCGAGCTCGTCCCGGGTCAGGGCGTTGACCAGGCCGCGGGTGACGGTGACGCTGTAGCGGCCCTCGTGCAGTCCGGTGGCGAAGGCGTTGAGGCTGTCGCTCTCGATCATGCGCAGGGCCGGGGTCCGCATGCCGCGGGAGATCGCGAGGTTTTCCAGCAGGTTGTAGAGCTCCGGTTCAGACCGTCTCTCAACCTTCCGGGCGCCGGTGACGGCGTCGATGATGAGCTGGTTGCCGAGGTAGGCGATGGCGAACCAGACGGCGGCGGCCGCGAGGGCCATCGGCACGGTCCAGCCGAGCCAGGAGGCGGCCAGGGCCATGTCGTCGCCGAGCCCGCGGCCCGTGCCCGGCAGGACCCCGAACCCCATCAGCACCAGCTGGCCGCCGTACAGGATCAGGACCAGCAGCACCGGGAAGCCGGCGAGCAGCAGGATCGACCGGGTGTTGTTCGCCCAGATGTGGGTCTGGAGCCCGACCGCGCCCATGTCCCGGTCAGGCCTGGAAGCTCACCGTCGGCGGGGCCGCGGTCATGGCGGCGCGCTCGCTTTCGCCGACGTCGAAGAACGGCTTGTCGACGCCGAAGCCGACGAGGCCGGCGAACAGGACGGTCGGGAACTGGCGGCGGACGGCGTTGAACTCGGATACCGCGCTGTTGAAGAAGCGGCGGGCGGCCGCCAGCTTGTTCTCGATGTCCGACAGTTCGGACTGCAGCTGCTGGAAGTTGGTGTTGGCCTTGAGGTCCGGATAGGCCTCGGCCACGGCGAACAGGCGGCCCAGGGCGCCGGAGAGCATGTTCTCGGCCTGCACCCGTTCGTTGACGTTGTGGGCGCCGGCGGCGGCGGCGCGGGCCTGGGTGACGGCGTCGAGGGTGCCGCGCTCGTGGGTGGCGTAGCCCTTCACCGTCTCGACGAGATTGGGGATCAGGTCCTGGCGCTGCTTCAGCTGGACGTCGATGTCGGCGAACGACTGGTCGGCCCGCTGGTCGAGGGCGACGAGACGATTGTAGCCGCCGACCACGACGAACAGGACGACGGCGATGATGACGCCGATGACGATCAGGGTGATCATGTCAGTCTCCACGGCGGGGCGGAGGCCCCTTTCGCCCGACTATCGCCGGTTCCGGCGACGGCGATAAGTGAAATCCGCGTCACGCCGGCCGGGCTCACCGGAACTTCCGCAGCCCCCGCGGGCCCTGACGCCCGGCCTGCGCCCGCTTGCCCAGCCAGTCCTTCCAGTCGGGCCACTGGCGGCGACGACCGCCGCCGTCGACCCATTCGGGACCGGCCTCGGCGTTGAAGGTGGTCACGTCGGCGAGGCCGCCCTGCTTGAACGACTGCAGCTTGACGCCCTTGCCCCGGCCCATCTCGGGCAGTTCGTCGACCCGGAAGATCAGCGCCTTGATGTTGTCGCCGATGGTCGCGACGTGGTCGCCGGCGACGCGCAGCGCGGCCAGCATCTCGCCGTTCAGCACCTGCCGGCCGCCGCGCTTCTGGGCCAGCAGGTCGTCTTCCGGGGCGATGAAGCCGTAGCCGGCCTTCGAGGCGACCAGCAGGCG
Organism: Brevundimonas sp.; assembly: GCF_013912005.1. GTDB lineage: Bacteria > Pseudomonadota > Alphaproteobacteria > Caulobacterales > Caulobacteraceae > Brevundimonas. The sequence continues at coordinate 197,733 of NZ_JACESB010000001.1, forward strand.
GGCGCCCGGCTGGTGGGCCAGCAGATTGACCACGCCGACGCCCTCGTCGAGGTCGATCATCAGCCGCACCGGCTCGCCGTGGCCGCGCCCGGAGGCCAGCTTGTCGGCGCCGATGGTGAAGATGCGGCCGTCCGAGGCGGCCAGCAGCAGCTTGTCGGTCGTGTACGCCGGCACGAGGAAGGCGAGGCTGTCCCCCTCCTTGAACTTCAGCTCGGACGGATCGTCGACCTTGCCCTTTGCGGCGCGGATCCAGCCGCGTTCGGAGAGGATGACGGTGATCGCCTCGCGCGGGATGAAGGCCTCCACCGGGGCGAAGGCGGAGGCGTCGACCGCCTCGGCGATCGTCGTCCGGCGCGGCGAGACCAGCGCCTTGCGCACCGCCTCCAGGTCCTTGCCGATCTGCTTCCACTGCTTCGCCGGCGAGCTGGAGAGCGCGCGCAGCTGGGCAAGTTCCTCCGTCAGCTCGTTGAATTCCTTCTCGATCGTCATCTCCTCCAGCCGCGCCAGCTGGCGCAGGCGGGTGTCGAGGATGAAGTCGGCCTGGAGTTCGGTCAGGCCGAAGCGGGCGATCAGGACCGCCTTGGGCTGCTCTTCCTCGCGGACGATGCGGATCACCTCGTCGAGGTTGAGGAAGACGATGCGCAGGCCTTCCAGCAGGTGCAGGCGCTTCTCGACCCGGTCGATGCGCCAGCCGGCCCGGCGCACCAGCACCTCGCGGCGGTGATCGAGGAAGGCCTGCAGACAGGCCTTCAGCCCCATGACCCGCGGCGTGCCGGTGGCGTCGAGCACGTTCATGTTGATCGGGAAGCGGACCTCGAGGTCCGACAGCCGGAACAGGCTCTCCATCAGCACGTCCGGCTCGACCGTGCGGGCGCGCGGCTCGAGCACCAGGCGGATGTCTTCGGCCGACTCGTCGCGCACGTCGGCGAGCAGGGGCGCCTTCTTGTTCTCGATCAGCTCGGCGAGGTCGGCGATCAGCTTGGACTTCTGGACCTGGTAGGGAACCTCGGTGACGACGATCCGCCAGACGCCGCGGCCGAGATCCTCCGTCTCCCAGCGGGCGCGCAGGCGCACGCCGCCGCGGCCGGTCTCATAGGCGTCGAGCAGGGCCGCGTGCCCCTCCACCGCCACGCCGCCGGTCGGGAAGTCGGGGCCGGGGACGATGGCGCACAGATCCGCGGTCGACGCTTCCGGGTTTTCCAGCAGCAGCTGGCAGGCGTCGATCAGTTCGCCGACGTTGTGCGGCGGGATGGAGGTGGCCATGCCCACGGCGATGCCCGACGAGCCATTGGCCAGCAGGTTGGGGAAGCCGGCGGGCAGGACGACCGGCTCCTCGTCCTGGTCGTCATAGGTGGGGCGGAAGTCGACCGCGTTCTGGTCGATGCCGTCCATGAGCAGGACGGCGGCCGGGGTCAGCTTGCACTCGGTGTAGCGCATGGCCGCGGCGCTATCGCCGTCGATGTTGCCGAAATTGCCCTGGCCGTCGACGAGGGGGTAGCGCTGCGAGAAGTCCTGGGCGAGGCGGACGAGGGCGTCGTAGATCGAGGCGTCGCCGTGCGGGTGGTAGCCGCCCATCACCTCGCCGACGACCTTGGCGCATTTGCGCGCCGCCGCCTGCGGGTTCAGCCGCATCTGGTGCATGGCGTACATGATGCGCCGGTGCACCGGCTTGAAGCCGTCGCGCACGTCCGGCAGGGCGCGGTTGGTGATGGTCGACAGGGCGTAGGCGAGGTAGCGGCGCGACAGGGCGTCGCTCATCGGTTCGTCGACGATGCGGCCGCCTTCCGGCGGCGGGGTGTGAACGGTCATGCCAAACTGATTCGAGCGAGGAAGCCGTCAGTCTAGCGCAGGATGGCCGTTCGCGCCGGAAAGCGCCTGTGGGCGATCAGCCCACCGCCTGTTCGATGCCTGTGAGCAGGGTGGCGGCGGTCACCGGCTTGGCGACATGCAGGTCGGCGCCCGCGGCGCGGGCCTCCTCGCGATGCTCGGGCATGGCGTTGGCGCTGAGCATGACGACCGGCGTCGGCGGGACGCCGCGCCGGGCCTCAAGCTCGCGAATGGCGCGGGTGGCGGTCAGGCCGTCCATCCCGGGCATCTGCATGTCCATCAGCACCACGTCGTAGGCTTCGGCCGCAAAGGCCTCCAGCGCCTGCTGGCCGTTCCCGACGATGGTCAGTTCCGCCCCGGTCGAGGCGAGGATCAGCTGGACGACGCGCTGGTTGGTCGGGTGGTCCTCCGCCAGGAGCACGCGCAGCGGCCTGTCGCGACGGGCGGCCTGGGCCGGTTCAGCGTCGTTCGCGGCGCTGTCCGCGCCGGCCTCGGCCCGCGCCAGCGGCAGGTGGACCGTGAACCGGCTGCCGACGCCGGGCGTCGAGACGGCGGCGATGTCGCCGCCCATCATCCGCGCCAGCGAGCGGCAGATCGAAAGCCCCAGTCCCGTGCCGCCGAAGCGGCGCGTGATGCTGGTGTCCGCCTGGGTGAAGCGCCCGAACAGGCGCGCCCCCGTCGCGGCGTCGAAACCGATGCCGGTATCCTGCACCTCGATCCGGATGCGACCGGCGTCGTCCAGGTCGATCCGGATCGTGATCGCTCCGTCGGCCGTGAACTTGACGGCGTTGGACACCAGGTTGTCGACGATCTGGCGCACGCGGGTGCTGTCGCCGATGTACCGCCCCCGGGCCGCCGGATCGTGGTCGACGACCACCTCCAGCCCCTTGTCCGCGGCGCGGGAGCGGCAGCCCTCGATGGAGGCTGCGAGGGTCCGCGCGAGGTCGAACGGCCGGCTCTCGAGATCCAATTGGCCCGCCTCGATCTTGGACACGTCCAGGATGTCCGAGACCAGCCGTTCCAGCACCACGCCGGAATCGCGCACCAGGGCGACCATCTCGGACTGTTCAGCCGTCAGCTCGGTGCGCGACAGGGCGTCGACGATTCCGATCACCCCGTTCAGGGGCGTCCGGATCTCATGGCTCATATTGGCCAGGAAGTCGGACTTCGCGCGGCTGGCCGCCTCGGCGGCGGCCTTCGCCTCGGCCATGGCGCGCTCGGCCGCGACGCGATCCGTCACGTCACGGGCCACGGCGTAGATCAGGTCGCCGTAGCGCTGCGCCCGCCATTCAAGGATCCGGTACGAGCCGTCCGCGTGGGCATAGCGGTTGATGAAGCCCAGCACCGGATCGCCCGGCTTCCGGTTCTCGACCTCGTTGACGCTGACGCGCGTGGCCGCCGCATCTTCCGGGTGAAGGAAGCGCAGGAGAGGCCGCCCCTCCATGTCCTCAGGGCGATGCCCCAGCACCGTCTCCCACGAACGGCTGACCTTGACCGCCCGTCCCTCAAGATCGCGGATGACGAGGAGGTCCAGCGAAACATCGAAGAAGGTGCTGAGGTGCGCATCCTCACCCTCGCGCGGCTCCGACACCGGCTCTTCCGCCACAAGGGACGTTTTGACGAGGGACGCAATACTCATGTCGACTGGCCTTCGGCGGACCCACGGATGCGGGTCGGCGACCGTACAAATCGAGGGTTAAGGCCGCTTGAAGCGGTCAGTCACAGCCGCCCCGCCTCGCGCAGGCGGTCGATCATCCAGACCCGGGCGGGCGGCAGGGGGCGGTCGAGAGGATGGAAGACGAACTGCTCGAGGAAGTGTCCGGTCAGCTCGAGACCGGAGCCGACGTCGCCCTCGCCGAGGCCGGCCTGGGCGCCGAGCAGGAAGGGGGGCAGCTTCAGCAGCTTGTCGGCGTACGGCTCCCCTGCGGCGCGGCTGACGGCGCGGCCGGTGCGGGGGCTGACCCAGACGAGGTCGTCGACCGCCCCGGTGGCGGCGCAGCGGCTGAGGTCGAGGCCGAAGCCGAGGTCCTCGAGCAGACCGGCCTCGAAACGGACGAAGACCGCGGGCCAGACCTCCGGGACGGCGAAGGCGCCGATCAGGGCCTCCAAGGCGAGGAAGGCGCCCGGATGCGGCTCCCGCTCCGGCAGGGCGCCCTGGGCCACGGCGGCCGCGGCGGCGAGGCCGGTCAGGGCCAGGGAATCGTCGAACAGGGCGCTGGGCCCCTCCCCCACCGGCTCCAGCCGGGCCGAGCCGAGGTGCTCGGAGGTGCGGGCGCGGACGTCGGCGACGACGCGGGCGCCGGCCTGCAGGAAGGGCTTCATCCGGCGGGAGGCTCCGCCGGCGACATAGGCGGCGCGGCGGCCGTGGTCGCGGGTGAGCAGCTCCACGACGGCGCCGGTGTCCCCGTGGGCGCGGGCGGCGAGGACGAAGGCGTCGTCGGTGAAGTCCATGGCGACGGCTTAGAGCGGCCGGCGGGGGTTGGCCATACGTTCCGGGCGCCTGTCCGTCGGCGGAGGCGCTACTCCGCGCCGCGGATGACCTCGACCACCTCGCGCGCCCTGTCGTTGGGGACCGCGAAGCTCAGCACATACTGCTCGATCTTCCAGCCGTCGTCGGTCAGGCGCAGGACGCCCGAGCCGCGGGTCTCGCCATAGCTGTCGTTGACGAGCTTCTCCTCGAACCAGGCGATGCAGCGGCACGCGATGGGGGCGAGGGTGATGGTCCGTTCCGTCGCCGGGTAGGACCAGCCGTTCCCGCGGGCGAAGTGGGGCGCGGCGAAGGCCCGGAACTGGTCGAGGGTCCAGTGTTCGGAGGCGTCGGTGCCGACGAAGCGGGCGTCGGGCGTGAACAGGGCGAAATAAGCCTCGCCGTCGGCGGCGGTCGAGGCGGCGTTCAGCCGGTCGAGCACGGCGGCGACCTCCGCGACGGCGGGGTCCGGGGCCTGGACGGACAGGGCGAGGGCGAGGAGGGGCGCGATCATCTGGCCAGCCTAGCGCGGCTGCGGCCTTGTGTCGTCCGCCGCGGGAGCGGGTTGGCGCGGCGGGCGGCGCAGTCCTAGGGTCGGGGCCCCTCCCCGGCCCAGGTCCGCCCATGTCCCGCATCCGCTCCGCCGCCTTTCGCCCGAAGATCATGTCGGCCGACGACGCCGCCTCGCTGATCCGGCCGGGGTCGACGGTGGGGATGAGCGGCTTCACCGGGTCCGGCTATCCGAAGGCGGTGCCCACGGCGCTGGCGGCGCGCATGGAGGCGGCGCACGCGCGCGGCGAAGCCTTCCGGCTGAAGGTCTGGACCGGGGCCTCGACCGGGCCGGAGCTGGACGGGGCGCTGGCGCGCGCCGACGGGATCGAGTTCCGCCTGCCCTACAACTCGGACCCGATCGCCCGCGAGAAGATCAATCGCGGCGAGATGGAATACCTGGACATGCACCTGTCGCAGGTGGCGCCGGCGGCGTGGCAGGGCTTCCTCGGGCCGCTCGACGCCGCCGTGGTCGAGGTGTCGGGGATCACGGAGGACGGATCGCTGATCCCCTCCTCCTCGGTCGGCAACAACAAGACCTGGCTGGACCGGGCCGAGCGGATCATCCTGGAGGTCAACGCCTGGCAGAACCCGGCGCTGGAGGGGATGCACGACATCTACTACGGCACCGCCCTGCCGCCGAACCGCGTGCCGATCCCGCTGGTCCGCGCCGACCAGCGCATCGGGCAGCCGACCTTCCGGGTCGACCCCGCGAGGGTCGTGGCCGTGGTGGAGACCGAGGCCCCGGACCGCAACCTGCCCTTCGCCGATCCCGACGAGAGCGCCCGGGCCATCGCGGGCCACCTGGTCGAGTTTCTGGCGCACGAGGTGAAGGTCGGGCGGCTGCCGGCCAACCTGCTGCCGCTGCAGTCGGGCGTGGGCAATATCGCCAACGCCGTCATGGCCGGGCTGAAGGACAGCCCGTTCGAGAACCTCACCGCCTATACGGAGGTGCTGCAGGACGGCATGCTGGACATGCTGGACTCCGGCAAGCTGCGGGTGGCCTCGGCGACCGCCTTCTCGCTGAGCCCGGAGGCGGCGGCGCGGCTGAATGCGGAGATGGCCGCCTTCCGCGACCGGATCATCCTGCGGCCGCAGGAGATCTCCAACCATCCCGAGGTGATCCGCCGGCTGGGCTGCATCGCCATGAACGGCATGATCGAGGCCGACATCCACGGGGCGGTGAACTCGACCCACCTGATGGGGTCGCGCATCCAGAACGGCATCGGCGGCTCGGGCGACTTCGCCCGCAACGCCTACATCTCGGTGTTCATGAGCCCGTCCACGGCCAAGGGGGGCAAGATCTCGACCATCGTGCCGATGGCCAGCCACGTCGACCACATCGTCCAGGACGTGCAGGTGATCGTCACCGAGCAGGGGCTGGCGGACCTGCGCGGGCTGTCGCCGAAGCAGCGGACGAAGCTGATCATCGGCAGGTGCGCGCACCCCGATTTCCGGGACACCCTGGCCGACTACCACGCCCGGGCGCTGAAGGGCTCGTACGGGCTGCAGACGCCGCACCTGCTGACGGAGGCGCTGTCGTGGCACCAGCGCTTCGTCGAGACGGGCTCGATGCGGCCCTAGCCGCCGCTTTCCGGGACCGGATAGGCGTCGGGCCGGAGCACGCGGGCGAGGGCCAGCAGGTTGCGGGCGGCGATGCGGCCGGTGCGGTCCGACCAGTCGTGGGCCTGGTCGGTGTCGGTGTAGTCCGGGCCCGGACCGGGGCCGAGGTGCCAGTAGGTCCAGCTCTGGCCGGGGATGGTGAAGCCGATGTCGATCAGGGCCTGGCAGACGCTGGCGACGATGTGGTGGGCGCCGTCCTCGTTGCCGGTGATCACCACCCCGGCCACCTTGCCGTAGGCGACCGGCCGGCCGTCGTCGCGGGTCTCGGACAGCATGGCGTCCATCCGCTCGAGGGCGCGCATGCAGACGCTGGAGTGCTGGCCCAGCCAGGTCGGGGTGGCGACGATCAGGATGTCCGCGGCGAGGATGCGCGCATGCACCGCCGGCCAGTCGTCGCCCTCGCCCTGGTCGGTCTTCACGCCGGGCTTCAGGTTCAGGTCCACGAGACGGACGAGCTCTGTCTCCGCCCCGCCCTTCTCCAGCTCGGCCATGACCACCCGCGCCAGCGCCTCCGTGTTCGAGGTCTCGGGCGAGGGCTTGAGGGTGCAGTTCAGGACCAGGGCCTTCATCGCGGTCTCCTTGCGCTGGAGCCGGCGCAATGCGCGGAAACGGATCGCCGTTCCGGCGCTCGTTATTTAACCGGCCGGTTGACAACGCTCGGCCGGCCTCGTATTTAACCGATTAGTTACACAAGACGCCGCGATGCAGACCGATCCGCTCTCCGCCCAGTTCGCCGCCCTCGCCGACCCGACCCGTCGGGCCATTCTGGCGCGGCTGAGCGAGGGCGAGGCCAGCGTCAACGAACTGGCGGAGCCGTTCGACATCAGCCTGCCGGCGGTGTCGAAGCACCTGAAGGTGCTGGAGAAGGCCGGACTGATCAGCCGCGGGCGCGAGGCGCAGTGGCGGCCGGCGCGGCTGGAGCCGATGGCGCTGAAGGGCGTCGCCGAGTGGCTGGAGCACTACCGCCGCTTCTGGGACGCCAGCTTCGACCGGCTCGACGCCTACCTGAAGAAGATCCAGCAAGGAGACGACAATGGCCCAGGAAACTGAGACCAACCCCTGCCACACCGACGGCGTCGCCCACGCCTTCGAGCTGGAGCTGCGTCGGACGATCGACGCCTCGCCCGAGCGGATCTGGAAGGCGTGGATGACGCCGGAGTTGCTGGAGCAGTGGTTCGCCCCGAAGCCGTGGCGGATCTCGGACGTGACGGTCGATCCGCGCCCGGGCGGGGTGTTCAACTTCGTCATGCACGGGCCTGACGGCGAGCGCTTTCCGAACCACGGCGTGTTCCTCGAGGCCGAGCCGAACCGGCGCTGGACCACGACCGACGCCTTCACCCCGGACTGGAGGCCCGCCGGGCAGCCGTTCATGGTGGGGACGGTCGAACTGACGCTGCTGGCGGACGGCCGGACCGAATATGTCGCCACCGCCCGGCACTGGAACGCCGAGACGATGAAGCAGCACGAGGCCATGGGCTTCCACGAGGGCTGGGGCCAGTGCGCCGACCAGCTGGAGCAGTTGCTGAAGAACCACTGATCCCCTCCCCGACCGTCGACCGGAGCCGGCCCAAGGAAGCCTCATGAGCCACGTCGAAGCCATCGCCCGACCGTCCCTGCACCTGCAGCGCGTCTTCGACGCGCCCCGGGCGCTGGTGTGGAAAGCCTGGACGACGCCCGAGACCGTGGTGCTGTGGCTGGGTCCGGTCGAGTGGCCGGCGGTGAGCGTGTCGCAGGACCTGCGGGTCGGCGGCGCGTGGCGAGCCTGCCTGCGGTCGCCGGAAACCGGGCAGGACCTGTGGCAGGGCGGCGTCTATCGCGAGATCGTCCCGCCGGAGCGGCTGGTGTTCACCTTCCGCTGGGACGAGTCCCACGAGGACGGGCCGCCGGTGGACACCCTGGTGACGGTGGCGTTCGCCGAGCTGCCGGACGGCCGCACCCGCATGGACTTCACCCACGAGGGCCTGAAGTCGGAGCAGAGCCTGGTCGGTCATCGCCACGGCTGGACCTCGACCTTCGACCGTCTGGTGGCCTTCCTCGAAAACCAGAACGACGGAGACAATCGATGAAGATCGTGACCAGCCTGAGCTTCAACGGCCAGTGCCGCGAGGCGTTCGAGTTCTACGCGAAGGTGCTGGGCGGCAGGATCACCGCCGCCATGCCCTATTCCGATGCGCCGCCGGAGATGCCGGTGGGCGACAGGTACCGCGACTGGCTGATGCATTGCTGGCTGGAGGTCGGCGACCAGGCGATCATGGGCGCGGACATGGACGTCGACTGGGCGCCCAACGTCGACAAGCCCAAGAACGGCTTCGACGTCACCCTGCACACCGAGGACCGGGCCGAGGCGCAGCGCTGGTTCGAGCAGCTGTCCGAGGGCGGCCGGGTGGTCATGGCCTTCAGCGAGACCTTCTGGTCGCCGGGCTACGGCAGCCTGATCGACCGCTTCGGCGTGCCGTGGATGGTCAACACCGTGCCCGCGGGCGAGTGGCGCGGGCCGCAGGACTGACGACCGGGAGCGGTTCCGGCGCCGCGCCTGCGCGCGCCCAGGGAGGTCATGAGATGCGTACGATCAGAGCCGCCACCTTCGTCTCGCTGGACGGCGTGATGCAGGCCCCCGGCGGGCCGGAGGAGGATCCGACCGGCGGCTTCCGCTTCGGCGGCTGGGTGTTCCCGCACTTCGACGAGGCGCTGGGCGGGTTGATGGATCGCGCCATGGGCGCGGACTACGATCTGCTGCTGGGCCGCCGGACCTACGAGATTTTCGCCGCGCACTGGCCGCACCAGGAGGACGAGATCGCGCGGGTGTTCAACAGCGTGAACAAGTACGTGGTCGCCGGACCGGACGCCCCGATGGACTGGGCCCACAGCCACCGGCTGGAGGGCGATCCGGCGGAAGCGGTGCGGCGGCTGAAGGCGACGCCGGGTCGTGACCTGCTGATCCAGGGCTCCGGCGAGCTGATCCACGCCCTGCTGGCCCACGACCTGATCGACCGACTGACCCTGCTGACGTTTCCGATCGTGCTCGGCCGCGGCAAGCGGCTGTTCGACGCGGGCTCGCAGCCCCAGGCGTGGCGACTGACCGACAGCGAGGTCACGCCCGCGGGCGTGGTGGTCGCCGCCTACGAACGGGGCGGCGAGGTCCCGACCGGCTCGTTCGGCGACCAGCATCCCGGCGAGGCGGAACTGGCCCGGCGCGCGCGCTGGGCCCGCGAGAGCTAGCGCGCCACCGCGGTCGGGAAGGAACGGCCGAGCGCCTCGGCCATGGCCTGCTGCGAGAGCAGCAGGACAGCCTCGCGCTGGTGGAAGTTGTTCGACAGGACGACAACGGTGATCTCCTCGTCCGGCTGCCAGCTCACCAGGTTGCGGAAGCCCGACCAGCTGCCGGTGTGGTAGATCTGGCGGTCGAGGAAGTCGGGGCGGACCTGCCGGCCCAGCGCCTTCTCGTAGAGGCCGAAGCCCCACAGGCGGCGCGGCCGGCCCCGTTCGTCGGGCGTGTCCTCCGGCGCGTGGTCCGCGATCATCTGGCGGTAGCTTTCCGGCGACAGCACCCGTCCCGAGTGGAGAGCCCGGGTCCAGACGAACAGGTCGTCGAGGGTCGAGTACATGGCCCCGGCCCCGAAGATGATGCTGACGTTGGCGTCCGGCTGGGGCGACGGCGGGCCGCCGAGGTTGGCGTAGCCCATGACCACGTCCGAGGCGCCGTCGTCGTAGCCGGTGTCGGCCATGCCGAGCGGCTCGTAGAAGGCTTCGCGCAGATAGTCGTGCAGCGGCCGGCCGCTGGCCTTCTCGACCACGGCGCCGAGCAGGTTGTAGCCGGCGTTGTCGTAGCGGACCTTCGTGCCCGGGGCGAACTGGAGCCGGAACTTCTTCGAGTCCTCGGTGAGTTCTTCCGGGGTCGCCGGCGTGACGCGCCGCAGCCCCCAGCCGGGCCGCGCCATCAGGTCGGGGATGCCGGAGGTGTGGGCCAGCAGGTGGCGCAGCCGGATCGGCGCCCAGGCGGCCGGACAGTCGTCGACCCAGCGGCAGACCGGATCCTCGATCGTCAGCACGCCGTCGTCCTGCAGGCGCAGGATGGCGGCAGCGGTGAACTGCTTGCTCACCGAGGCGAGGCGGAACCGGGAATCGAGCGCCAGCGGACGGCCGGTGGCGCGGTCGGCCATGCCGTGCACCTGGCGGAACAGAATCTCGTCGCCGCGCGCCACCAGCACGCCGCCGGTGAAGCGGTCGGCGCCGCCCCAGCGGTCGAGCTGGTCCTTCAGCTGCGGGAGGCGCTCGACCACTACGAGCGGCGGGCGCGGGGGCGGTGCGGCGGCCACGGCCTCGCCGGCGGGAGCCGGTCGCTGCAGGGTGGCCCAGCCGACTCCGCCGGCGAGGAGCGCGGCGGCGATGGCGAGGAGGCCGAAGGTCAGCCGGGGGTGGTTTCCGGCGCGGCGGGGAACATGGAACAAGGGATCAGACGTCGTACTCGAGACCGAACTGGGCGTAGAGCGCCCGCGAATCCTGCCATTTCGGATCGACCTTGACGGTCAGGAACAGGTGGACGGGACGGTCGAACAGCTCGGTCAGCTCCTCGCGCGACTTCTGCCCGATCCATTTGAGGGTCTGGCCGCCCTTGCCCAGCACGATCGGCCGCTGGCTCTCGCGCTCGACGTAGATGGTCTGCTCGATCCGGGCCGAGCCGTCCGGGCGTTCCTCGAAGGCGGTCGTCTCGACGGCGGCCGAATAGGGCAGCTCCTCGTGGACGCGGAGGTAGACCTTCTCGCGGGTGATCTCGGCGGCGAGGACCCGCAGCGGCACGTCGGCGGACTGGTCCTCGGGATAGAGCCACGGTCCCTCCGGCATGGCCTCGGCGAGGCGGCGGCCGAGGTCGTCCACCCCGTCGCCGCTGAGCGCCGAGATCATGAACACCTCACTGTAGACGCCCGTCTCGAACAGCTCCTGCGACAGGGCCAGCAGGGTGTCGCGACGCATGCCGTCGATCTTGTTGAGGGCGAGGATCACCTTCTTCCCCGACTCCTTCAGGGCCGAGATGATCATCTCGGTGTCTTCGGCCGAGCGGCGGTCGGCGGCCGAGCCGTCCTTGCCCTGGGCGGCGATGTGGGAGGCGGCGTCGACCAGGTGGACCACGGCGTCGGCCTCGTCCGCCCCGCCCCAGGCCGAGGCGACCATGGCCCGGTCGAGACGGCGGCGGGGGCTGAAGATGCCGGGGGTGTCGACCAGCACGATCTGGGCGTCGCCATAGATGGCGATGCCGCGCACGGGGAAGCGCGTGGTCTGAACCTTCTGGGTGACGATCGAGACCTTGGTTCCCGTCAGGCGGTTGACCAGCGTCGACTTGCCCGCATTGGGGGCGCCGATGATCGCGGCGAAGCCGGCTCGCTGGGTGGGGGCCTCGGCCCGGGGTTCGGTCAAATCACGCCTTCACGCTGGAGAAGGGCGGTCGCAGCCGCCTTCTCCGCGTCCTGACGCGAACGCCCCTTCGCGGTCAAGGGCGGATATCCGGCCACGCTGACCTCGACAGTGAAGGTCGGGGCGTGGTCGGAGCCGGTGCGTTCGACAATCCGGTAGGTCGGCAGCGCCTTGCCGTGGCCCAGCGCCCACTCCTGGAGGGCCGACTTGGGATTGGTCAGGGCGGGCCGCGCGGGGGCCGTGAGCTCCTTCTCCCAGACCCGGTCGAACACGGCCCGCGCCGCCTCCGTGCCGCCGTCCAGCCAGACCGCCGCCAGCAACGCCTCCATGGCGTCGCCCAGCACGCTCTCGCGACGCCGGCCGCCCTGTTTCGCCTCGCCCGGCGACAGCCGCATGGCGGGCCCGACGCCGAGGCGCTCGGCGACCCGGGCGCAGGCGCTCTTGTCCACGAGGGCGTGCAGGCGGGCCGACATCTCGCCCTCGTCGGCCGCGGGAAAGTCGCGCAGCAGGCGGTCGGCGACCAGCAGGCCGAGCACCCGGTCGCCGAGGAACTCGAGCCGCTGGTTGTCGAGGAAGGGCCGGCCGCGAGCGTCGCGGGCCGCGCCCTCCCCCACGCTGGGATGGGTCAGGGCCCGCTCCAGCAGGTCGCGGTCGCGAAACTCGTGGCCCAGGGCGCGAACCAGGGTGGAGACGGCCTCGGCCCTGCGGTCGGCCATCAGTGGAGGACGGTGAAGAACCGGCTCGGGCGGACCTTGGTGAACCAGCTGACCGGGTTCCACAGCGAGGCGCCCGGCTGCCACGAGAACAGGATGACCTCGGCCTTGCCGATCAGGTTCTCGGCCGGGACCAGGCCCACGCCCATCGACTGGTCGACGCGGCTGTCGACCGAGTTGTCGCGGTTGTCGCCCATCATGAAGTAGTGGCCGGCGGGCACCTCGAACACCGGAGTGTCGTCGAGGTCGCGGCCGGGGCCGAAGTCCTGGATGCGGAAGGTGCGGCCGCCCGGCAGGGTCTCGTCGGAGGTGACGATCAGCTCGCCGTACATGTTGGTGACGTCCTGGCCGGTGACGGTCACGTTGCGCGCGGCCTCGCCGTTGATGTGCAGGACGTTGTTGATCATCTGGATGCGGTCGCCGGGCAGGCCGACGACGCGCTTGATGTAGTCGGTCCGGTTGTCGCGCGGCAGCTTGAAGACGACGATGTCCCCGCGCTCGGGCTGGCTGCCGAGAATACGGCCCTCGAACACCGGCGGGCTGAACGGGATCGAGTGCTTCGAATAGCCGTAGGTCCACTTGGACACGACGATGTAGTCGCCCTCGTACAGGTTGGGCTCCATCGAGGCCGACGGAATGGTGAAGGGCTGGAACAGCAGCACGCGCAGCACCAGGGCGATCAGCAGGGCGAAGACGATGGTCTTGATGATTTCCCAGCTTTCGCTGCCGCCGCCGCCCTTCTTCGCCTTCTTCCGGCCCTTGCCGCCGCGGGCGTAGACCGGGGTGGCCTCGACGCTCTCGAAGGGCGCGTCGCCGGAGTCGCTCCACACCGGCTTGCGGTCAGTCGACGTCGCCGCCGCGGCCGCAGCCCCGTGATCGGCGGCGGGGGCATGACCCTGGTGGTCGTGGTCGACGGCGTGGCCGTGATGGTCCTGGGCCGCCCCGTGGTCGTCGTGGGACGGCGTCGCATGGCCATGATCGTCATGGGACGCCGCGGCGTGGCCGTGATCGTCATGGGTCGGCGCGTGGGCGTCGTGAGCTGCGCCATGGGCATGGTCGTCGTGGGCAGGCGCGGCGTGACCGTGCTCTTCATGACCGGGGGCGGCATGATGCCCGTGATCGTCGTGGGGAGGCGTGGCGTGACCGTGGTCGTCGTGACCGTGGTCGTCGTGGCCGTGGTCGTCGTGGCCGGCGGCGGCGTGGCCGTGGTCCTCGTGCCCGGTCGCGGCGTGGCCGTGGTCGGCGGGCTGCGGCGCAGCGGCGGCCCCGTGCGCATCATGCGCCGGATCGTGGCCGTGCTCGTCGTGCGGCTTGTGCTCGTCGCTCATGATGACCTGTCCCCCATGCCGCTGCGCGCGGTCTTCAGCCGCGAAACGGGTATAACGTGATTAAGCCATCGGCAAGGCTTCGATCACCACGAAGGCGAGCGCGTACGGGTGCTCGTCGCTGAGGGTCAGGTGGATGCGCGGCGCGTGGCCCGGCGGCAGCAGGCGGGCCAGGTGGTCGGCGGCGTGGCCGGTCAGGGCCAGGGTCGGCTGGCCGGAGGGCAGGTTCACCACCCCCATGTCGCGCCAGTAGACGTCCGACCGCATGCCGGTGCCCAGCGCCTTGGCGCAGGCCTCCTTGGCGGCGAAGCGCTTGGCGTAGCTCCACGCCGGGTCGGGCTTGCGGTCCGACCGCGCCTGCTCGAGGTCGGTGAAGCAGCGGCGCCGGAAGCGGTCGCCGAAGCGGTCCAGCGAGCGCTGGATGCGGCGGATGTCGGTCAGATCCGCGCCGACGCCGAGGATCACGGAAGGTCCGCCGCCGCGGCGTCCATGGCTGCGCGCATCCGGTGGATGGCGGCGGCCAGGCCGACGAACACCGCCTCGCCGATCAGGAAGTGGCCGATGTTGAGCTCGCGCAGCTCGGGGATGGCCATCATCTCGGCGGCGGTCGTGTAGTCGAGCCCGTGCCCGGCGTGGACCTCCATGCCGAGACCGACGGCGCGGGTGGCGGCGGCCTGCAGGCGCTCGAACTCGACCAGCCGGTCGTCGCCGGACAGGTGACAGTAGCGGCCGGTGTGGAACTCGACCACCTGGGCGCCGACGGCGGCGGCGGCGTCGACCTGGTCGGGCGAGGGCTCGATGAACAGGGAGACGCGGACGCCCGCCTCCGAGAGGGCGCGGACGACCGGCGCGACGCGCGCCTCGTGGCCGGCGACGGCGAGGCCGCCCTCGGTCGTCACCTCCTCGCGCCGCTCCGGCACGAGGCAGGCGGCGTGGGGGCGATGTCGCAGGGCGATGGCCAGCATCTCGTCGGTGACGGCCATCTCGAGGTTCAGCGGCCGGCCAGCCTCGGCGCAGAGGTCGCTGAGGGCGGCGATGTCGGAGTCGGTGATGTGCCGCCGGTCCTCGCGCAGGTGGGCGGTGATCCCGTCGGCCCCGGCGGCCAGCGCCTCGCGGGCGGCGCGCACGGGGTCGGGATGGCTGCCGCCGCGGGCGTTCCGGACGGTGGCGACGTGATCAATGTTGACGCCGAGGCGGACGGGGCTGGTCATCGGATCGCAGGCGCAACGGCTGGGTGAAGAGTGCTAGTGAGCAAGGGGTGAGCAGGAGCGTGTCGCCAGGCGCCGCATCGGCCCACTGCTTCGCTTACTAGCACCTTTCATCTCCCGGCCGCGCCCTATTTCGCCAGCCGGCGGCTGCCGGGGTCCTCGACCGGCAGGGCGGCCAGCTCGGGCGGCAGGGCGTCAGCGGGCCAGGCGGGCACATCGAGGGTGGCGAGGGCGACCAGCGGCACGCCCACGTCGGCGCGCCCGCCGGAGCGGTCGACGATGCAGGCGGCGGCGACGACCTCGCCTCCGGCGGCGCGGATCGCCTCGATGCACTCGCGGGAGCTGAGGCCGGTGGTGACGATGTCCTCGACCATCACCACCCGCTGGCCCGGCTCGACATGGAAGCCGCGCCGCAACCGGAAGGCCCCGCCTTCGCGCTCGACGTACATCGACGGAACGCCGAGCCAGCGGGCGGTCTCGTACCCGGGGATGATGCCGCCCACGGCCGGCGAGATGGCCACGTCCACCGGCCCGACGGCGGCGACGATCTTCTCCGCCAGCGCCTTGCACAGCCGGGCGCAGCGGTCGGCGTGCATGAACACGAGGTTCTTCTGCAGGAAGACCGGGCTGTGCAGGCCCGAGGAAAGCACGAAGTGGCCTTCGCGCAGGGCGCCCGCGGCGCGGAATTCGTCGAGGACGTCTTCGGAGGTCAGGGGGGAGCTCATGCCCCTCCCCTACCCCGTCACGCCCTCGCTTTGAAGCGCCGGCTGGTGCGGATCCTCGGCGCTGCGGGCGCCGGGCCGGAGGCCGCGGGCCAGCAGCTCGCGCCAGATCCCCTCGGCGTCCTCGGCGAAGCCGATCAGGTCGAGGTCCTCGGGGGCGATCATGCCGTGCTCGACGAGGGTGTCGAAGCCGACCGCGGCGCGCCAGTACGCCTCGTCGACGAGGACGATCGGCGTGTCGCGGACCTTGCCGGTCTGGCGCAGGGTGACGATCTCGAACAGCTCGTCGAAGGTGCCGAAGCCGCCGGGGAAGACCACCAGGGCGTTGGCGCGCATGGCGAGGTGCATCTTGCGCATGGCGAAGTAGTGGAAGCGGAACGTCAGCTCCGGCGTCGACCAGGGATTCGGCTCCTGCTCGTGCGGCAGGGTGATGTTGAAACCGATGGAGGGGGCCCCGACGTCGTGCGCCCCGCGATTGGCTGCGCCCATCACGCCGGGGCCGCCGCCGGTGGCGATGACGTTGTCGCGCGGCTGCCCGGGGCCGGCGTGCAGGGCCCCGCCCCGCTCGGACGCCAGCCGGCCGAAGGCGCGGGCCTGTTGATACCAGCGGGCGTGGCCGTTGCCGCCGTTCTCGACCACCCGGGCGCTGCCGAACACCACGATGGTGGAGCGGACGCCCCAGGCGCGCAGGGCCTCCTCGGCCTTGGCGTACTCCATCAGGAAGCGGACCCCGCGCATGGAGTCGCCAAGCAGGAAGTCCTGGTCCAGCGCCGGCAGGCGGTAGGAGGGCGAGGCCAGCTGGGCCGCGTTGTCCGGGACGGCGTCCTCGCTCACCCGCGGGCCCGCTCGACGGTGTCGACGGAGGGGTTGGCGCGGAGCGCGGCCATGATGGTCGTGGCGTGACGGGCGTCCTCGACCTCGACGTCGATGTCCACGTCGAAGAAGTCCTGCTGGCGGTGGCTCATCACCAGGTTGAGGATGTTGCCGCCGGCCTCGCCGATGATGGTGGCGACCTGGCCGAGCACGCCGGGGGCGTTCTTGATGGTCGCGCGCAGGCGGGCGGCGGCGACGGCCCCGCGCTCGGCCTGGGCCGTCCACTGCAGGTCCTGCCAGACCGAATCGTCGTCGGCGAAATCGGCCAGCCGCTGGCAGTCGATGGTGTGCACTGTCAGGCCGACGTCCGGCTCGAGAATGCCGACGATGCGGTCGCCCGGGACCGGCGAGCAGCAGTGACCGAAGTGGATGCTGACCCCGGGGGTCAGGCCGCCGCCGCGGACGAAGAGCCGCGCCTGCTCGTCGCCGATGCGCTTGCGGTCGGGGCCGGCCTTGAGCCGCCCCTTGAGGCTGGGGAACAGGGTCTCGCCGACCTTGCTGGCGGACAGGCGACCGCGGCCGATGGCCTCGAACAGCTCGTCCTCCGAGGCGATGGCGAGAGTCTCGAGCGCCGGCTTGAGCGACACCTCGGCCAGCGCCTTTCCGGCCCGGGCCAGGGTCTGGTCGAGGGTGGCGCGGCCCAGCTTCTGGAACTCCTCGCGCTCGGAGCTGCGGATGTGGCGGCGGATGGCCGAGCGGGCGCGGCCGGTGACCGTGAGGGAGCGCCAGTCGGAGGGGATCTCGCGCTTGGCGCCGCGGATGATCTCGACGACGTCGCCGTTCTGCAGTTGGGTGCGCATCGGCTTGAGCTCGCCGTTGATCTTCACCCCCACGGCCGAGTCGCCCACCTCGGTGTGCACGGCGTAGGCGAAGTCCAGCGGCATCCCGCCGCGCGGCAGGGTGATCAGCGCCCCCTTCGGGGTGAAGACGAACACCTGGTCGAGGTACATCTCGAGCTTGGCGTGTTCGACCCAGTCCTCGCCGCCCTCGCCGTGCTCGATCACCTGGACGAGGTGGCGCAGGTTCTGCAGCGGGTCGCGGCCGCCCTGGGCGGCCATGGCCTCGCGGTCGAAGCCGTAGGCGTGGTTCTTGTACGCCCAGTGGGCCGCGACCCCGTCCTCGGCGACGCGGTCCATCGCCTCGGTGCGGATCTGCATCTCGATGCGCAGGCCCGAAGGCCCGACGACCGTGGTGTGCAGCGAGCGGTAGTTGTTCGACTTGGGCGTCGAGATGAAGTCCTTGAACCGCTCGGGCACGACCGGCCAGGCCCGGTGGATGACCCCGAGGGCGCGGTAGCAGTCGTCCTCGGCCTCGACGATGACCCGGAAGCCGTAGATGTCGGACAGGGAGGAGAAGCCGACGGACTTGCGCTGCAGCTTGCGCCAGATCGAGTACGGCGTCTTCTCGCGGCCCAGCACCCGGGCCTTGACCCCCGCCTCCTGCAGCACCCGCTCGACCTCGCGCGAGACGCCCTCGATGGCGCGGCCGTGCTCGAGCTTGAGGGCCTCGAGCCGACGCTCGATGGCGGTGCGGGCGGTCGGGTTGAGGTGCTCGAAGGCGAGCTCCTCGAGCTCGGAGGCGATCGAGTGGATGCCGATCGAGCGGCCGAGCGGGGCGTAGACCTCGAGCGTCTCGCGGGAGATGCGTTCCCGCTTCTCCGGCTTCACGTAGCGCAGGGTGCGCATGTTGTGCAGGCGGTCCGCCAGCTTGACCAGCAGCACCCGCACGTCGCGCGAGATGGCGAGGATGAATTTGCGCAGGTTCTCGGCCTGGCGCGTGTGCTCGGCCTGCAGCTCCAGCCGCGACAGCTTGGTGACGCCCTCGACGAGGTCGGCGATCTCCTCCCCGAACATGCCGGCGATGTCGTCGCGGGTGGCCGAGGTGTCCTCGACCACGTCGTGCAGCAGGGCGGTGACGATGGTGGCGGTGTCGAGCCGGTAGTCGGTGAGGATGCCGGCGACCTGGATCGGATGGGCGAAATAGGGATCGCCCGAGGCGCGCAGCTGCGAGCCGTGCATCTTCATCGCATAGACGTAGGCGCGGTTGAGCAGCCCCTCGTCGGCGGTGGGATCGTAGGCCCGGACCGCCTCGACCAGTTCGAACTGGCGCAGCACCTTGCTGCGGCCGGAATGGTCCGCGGCCGAGGCCGGCGGCGCGGCGCCGTCCGGCTCGTTCAGATTGGCAGCTTCAGGGGTCGGCGCGGGCGATCGCGCCGGCAGGATGGTGATACCGCTGGCGGGGTCCGCCGTCAGTACCGCTCCTCCTGCCCGCCGTCGCGATCGCTCTGCAGCGCGCGGATCAGCTCGGCCTCGGCCATGTTCATGTGCTGCGGCTCGGCCAGCAGGGCGACGGTCTCGGCCTCGTCCTCGGCCTCGGTGCGCTCGTCGACGCGCTGCAGGGTGGTGATGATGTTCTCCTGCAGTTCGGCGGGGACGACGGTGTCCTCGGCCAGTTCACGCAGGGCCACGACCGGGTTCTTGTCGTTGTCGCGGTCGAGCGTCAGCGGCGCGCCGTTGGCGATGTTGCGCGCGCGGTGACCGGCCAGCAGAACCAGACCGAAACGGTTCGGCACCTTCTCGATGCAGTCTTCGACAGTGACGCGGGCCATGAATATCCTCGGACGCGGGGGGAGAACCCGTCAAAATAGAGATGTGACGGCGATTGTGCAACGCCGCATGGGCGGGAATGAGGCGGCGGTTCAGTTCGGGAGCGGATGCGCGTCGCGCCCGACCGGGGCGCTCCGCGCCAGATCGGCGGCCGTCCGGTCGAGGGCGGGATGCCGCCACGCCGGAGCGATCTCCGCCAGCGGTCCCATCACGAACAGGCGCTCGGCCGCGCGCGGGTGGGGCAGGATCAGGCCGTCGAGATCCCCCGCGAGCCGTCCGCAGGCGACGAGGTCGAGGTCGAGGGTGCGCGGCGCATTGGCCCGCGCGCGCTCGCGGCCGAAGGCCTCCTCGATGCGCCCCAGCGCCGCCATGAGGGCGTGGGGCTCGTGTTCGGTGCGCACCAGGACGACGCCGTTCAGGAAGGGCGGATCGTCGGGGTCGGGCCAGGCCGCCGAGCGCCACCAGGCGGAGCGGGCGACGATGTCGATCCCTTCGGCCCGGAACCGCGCCAGCGCAGCCTCGAGCGCTTCCCGGCAATCGGCCCACGGCCCCTTGTCATTGCAGCCGAGGGCGACGATGACGGCGGCCTCCAGGTCGAGACCGCCGTCCGCATCGGAGGGCGGGACCGGATCGGATCTTGCGGAGTCGCTGCTCATGACGCCTGTTCCCGGCGAACGCGTCGCCCTCTTCATCGACGGCGCGAACCTCTACTCGGCGGCGCGCGCGCTGAACGCCGACCTCGACTTCCGCAAGCTCCTCAACCTGTATCGCGAGAGCGGCGTCCTGGTGCGGGCGTATTACTACACCGCCGTGGTCGAGGGCGAGGAGTTCTCGCCGCTGAAGCCGCTGGTCGACTGGCTGGACTACAACGGCTTCTCGGTCGTGACCAAGCCGGTGAAGCGGTTCACCGACAGCGAGGGCCGGTCGCGGACCAAGGGCAACATGGACATCGAGATCGCCGTGGACATGCTGGAGCTGGCCCCGCGGCTGGACCACGCGGTGCTGTTCTCGGGCGACGGCGACTTCCGGCGGCTGGTCCAGGCGGTGCAGGCGAAGGGGGTGCGGGTGACGGTCGTCTCGACGATGAAGTGCCAGCCGCCCCAGATCGCCGACGAGCTGCGCCGGCAGGCCGACGCCTTCGTGGACCTGAACGACCTGCTGCCGGAGATCGGCCGCCCCCGCGCCGGCGGCGCCTGAGCTCAGACGTCGCCGGCCGCCGGCAGGGTGTCCGGAAACAGGCGACGGCCCAGCCACAGGGCCGCCGAGACGAGCAGGATCAGCACCGGCACCTCGACCAGCGGCCCGATGACGGTCGCGAAGGCCACCGGCGAGGCGAGGCCGAAGGCGGCGATGGCCACGGCGATGGCCAGTTCGAAGTTGTTCGACGCGGCGGTGAAGGCCAGGGCGGTGGTGCGCGGATAGTCGACCTCGATCAGCCGCCCCATCAGGAAGCTGACCGTGAACATGACGAGGAAGTAGATGGCCAGCGGGAGGGCGATGCGCAGGGCGTCGAACGGCAGGGCCAGCACCTCCCCGCCCTTCAGGCTGAACATGGCGACGATGGTGAACAGCAGGGCGATCAGGGTCAGGGGCGCGATCCGGTCCAGCACGCGCCGGCGATAGCCCTCCTCGCCCAGCCGCGGGATCAGGATGCGGCGGGTCAGGAAGCCGGCGAGGAACGGCAGGCCGAGGTAGACCAGCACCGCGCCGGCGATGGTCCAGAACGACACCTGCACCACGCTGCCCTCGAGGCCGAACAGCGGCGGCAGCACGCTGAGGAACAGCCAGGCGTAGAGGCTGAAGAAGGCGATCTGGAAGAGCGAGTTGAAGGCGACCAGCCCGGCCACGTACTGGCCGTCGCCGCGGGCCAGCTGGTTCCACACCAGCACCATGGCGATGCAGCGCGCCAGACCGATCAGGATCACCCCGGTCATGTAGGCCGGCTCGTCGCGCAGGAAGATGATCGCCAGGGCGAACATCAGCACCGGGCCGAGCACCCAGTTCTGGAACAGCGAGAGCGCCAGCACCCGCCGGTCGGCGAACACCCGCGGCAGCTCCTCGTAACGCACCCGGGCCAGCGGCGGATACATCATCAGGATCAGGCCGATGGCGATCGGCACATTGGTGGAGCCCACCGACAGCCGGTCCAGGCCTTCCGGCAGGCCGGGGAACAGGGCCCCGAGCGCCACGCCCAGCGCCATGGCGGCGAAGATCCACAGCGTCAGCCAGCGATCGAGGAAGGACAGGCGCCGCGGCGCGGCGGCGCTCACCGGCCGGCCCCCGGGCCGGGCGAGACGACCTCCCCGTCCTCCTTGACGAAGGGCGTGGCGAGCGGCTCCGGCAAGAGGTCCAGCACCGCCTCGGACGGGCGGCAGAGGCGAACCCCCAGCGGCGAGACGACAACCGGGCGGTTCATCAGCACCGGATGGGCGACGATGGCGTCGAGCAGCTGGTCCTCGGTCAGGCCCGGATCAGCCAGCCCCAGCTCCGCGTACGGCGTGCCCTTCTCGCGCAGCAGCGGACGCACCCCCGTCCCCATCCGCTCGACCAGCGCCGCGAGCATCGGCCGCGACGGCGGGGTCTTCAGGTACTCGATCACGTGGGGCTCGATCCCGGCGTGGCGGATCAGGGCGAGGACGTTGCGCGACGTCCCGCAGGCGGGGTTGTGATAGATGACGATGTCCATCGGTCAGCTCCGGGCGGCGGCCAGGGCGGAGGTCAGGGGACCGCACAGCGCGGCGCGGCCCTGACAGCAGTCGTTCAGCAGGAAGCCCACCAGTTCGCCCAGGCGGTCGAGCCCGGCCCGGTAGACGATGGAGCGCCCGTGGCGCTCCGAGGAGATCAGTCCGGCGCGGCTCAGAACGCCGAGATGGGCCGAGAGGGTGTTGGCGGGCACCGCCAGCAGATCGGCGAGCGCCCCTGCCGCCAGGCCCTCCGGCGCGGCCTGGACCAGCAGGCGGAGAGCCTGCAGCCGGGTGGGCTGGGCGAGGGCCGCGAAGGCGGCGATGGCGTCGTCCGATTCCATCCTTCCACGATAATGGAAATGTGCCGCCGGGCAAGCGCCCCGGGCCGGAATCACGCTAGCGGGCCGGGAGATGACGCCCTTTCCGCCCGAAGCCCCGCGCGACTGCCCCCTGTGTCCGCGGCTGGTCGACTACCGGCACGAGAACGCCCGCCGGAACCCGGACTGGTGGAACGGCGCCGCGCCCTCGTTCGGCGATCCGCAGGCGCGCCTGCTGGTGGCGGGACTGGCGCCGGGCCGGACCGGGGCCAACCGGACAGGCCGGCCGTTCACCGGCGACCACGCCGGCTGGCTGCTCTACGAGACCCTGCACCGGACCGGCTTCGCGCGCGGCGGCTACGATCCCGACGGGAAGGACGCCCTGGAGCTGGTCGACTGCATGATCACCAACGCCGTGCGCTGCGCCCCGCCGGGCAACAAGCCCCTGCCGGTCGAGGAGGCGACCTGCCGCCCGTTCCTGCAGGCCCGGCTGGCGGCCCTGCCCCGGCTGAAGGTGATCGTCACCCTCGGCGACGTGTCGCGGCGCAACGTGCTGAAGGCGCTGGGCCGACCGGCCTCGGCCATGGCGGCGGGCCACGGCTCGGAGGGCGAGGCCGGCGGCTATGTGCTGCTGAACAGCTATCACTGCTCGCGGCTGAACACGAACACCGGCCGGCTCACGGCGGAGATGTTCGAGGCGGTGTTCCGGCGGGCCCGCGCGCTGATCGAGGCCTGACAAGGCGGTCGGCCGGACCGGGTGTTGCGCCCGCGTCACGCGAATCACGCAGCGTCCGATGCGCCGTCCGCGGCAGGAACGGCGTCCGGGAGGATGCGTTGACCGGACAGCTTTGGAGGGCTGTCATGCACAGGGGCGAAGGGGTGTTCACCTCACGCGAGCGAAAGGCCGCGCTCTGGGCGCTGGTCGGCGCCGCGCTGATCGCGGCGAGCGGGGTTCTGGTTCAGCAGTACAGCCGGCCGTCGGTCGGCGGACTGAACGGCGATGTGTCGGCGCCGCCGCCCGGCGTGCTGCAGGCGCAGCCGCTGCAGGGCTGAAGCGCGGTCAGCCGCGCTCCTTGAGCAGGCGGGCCTTGTCCCGCTGCCAGTCGCGCTCGGCGGTCGCCTCGCGCTTGTCGTGCACCTTCTTGCCCTTGGCGAGGGCGATCTCGAGCTTCGCCTTTCCCGCCTCGTTCAGATAGAGGCGCACCGGGATGATGGTCCGCCCCTCGCGCTGGACGGCGCCGATCATGCGGTCGATCTGGCGGCGGTGCAGCAGCAGCTTCCGGTGGCGACGCGGCTCATGGTTGAAGCGGTTGGCCTGCTTGTAGGGCGGGATGTCGGAGTTGATCAGCACCAGCTCGCGGCCCTCGGGCGCGACATAGGACTCGGCGATATTGGCGCGGCCGTCGCGCAGCGCCTTGATCTCGGTGCCGAGCAGCTGGATGCCGGCCTCGGTGAAGTCCTCGAGGAAGTAGTCGAAGCGCGCGCGCCGGTTCTCGGCGATCACCTTCGTCTTCGGCTTTTCCGACGCCATCAGCCCAGGCCCGCCGCGGCCATGGCCCGGTCGATGGCCGGCTTGACCGCGTCCGCCGTCGGGACCAGCGGCAGCCGCACCTCCTCGGTGCACAGACCCAGCCGCGACAGGGCGTACTTGGCCGGCGACGGCGAGCTGTCGAGGAACAGGCCCTTGTGCAGGCCGATCAGGCGGTCCTGCCAGTCGCGGGCCGCGGCGTAGTCGCCCGCGGCGGCCGCCTCGTGCAGGGCGACCATGGCCTCGGGGGCGACGTTGGAGGTCACCGAGATCACCCCGACGCCCCCCTGGGCGTGGTAGCCGAGATAGCTGGGATCGTCGCCGGAGATCAGGTCGAACTGCTGGCTCTGGATGTGGGCGCGCATCCAGCTGACCCGCGACAGGTCGCCGGTGGCGTCCTTGATCCCGACGATGTTGGGATGGGCGGCCAGGGCGGCGACGGTCTCATTGGCGAGGTCGACGCCGGTGCGGCCCGGCACGTTGTACAGCAGGACGGGCAGCTGGACGGCGTCGGCGACGGCGCGGAAATGCGCCTCCAGCCCGGCCTGCGAGGGCCGGTTGTAGTAGGGCGTCACCACCAGGGCTCCGTCGGCCCCGACGGTCTTGGCGTGGCGGACCAGGTCGATGGCCTTGTCGGTCGCCGAGGCGCCCGCGCCGGCGATGACGCGGACCCGCCCGGCGGCCACCTCGACGCACAGCTCGACCACCCGACGGTGCTCGTCGGGGTGCAGGGTGGCGCTCTCGCCCGTGGTGCCCATCGGCACGAGGCCGTGAACCCCGGCGGCGATCTGGCGTTCGACCAGCGCCCGGAAGGCGGCCTCGTCCACCTTTCCGTCACGAAGTGGTGTGATCAGGGCGGTGATCACGCCCTTGAACAAGGGGGCGGTCATGGGAACGATGATCCTGCGTGGAAATCGGGCGGCGGTCGCCGGGTAGGCGCGAAGGGTAGGTGGCCGGTCGAGCGACCGCAACCGCAACGAATGGGGATCGGACACGGGATGATCGGAATCAGCTTCGCGGCCGCGCTGGCCCTCCTCGCCCCCGCGCCGGAAAGCCTGATGCCGCCC
Organism: Brevundimonas sp.; assembly: GCF_013912005.1. Taxonomy (GTDB): domain Bacteria; phylum Pseudomonadota; class Alphaproteobacteria; order Caulobacterales; family Caulobacteraceae; genus Brevundimonas. The sequence continues at coordinate 222,651 of NZ_JACESB010000001.1, forward strand.
CAGGTCCCCTACAGCTCTGTCGGCGGCCCGGTCGGCGACGAGCCGCGGGTTCTGGGCGAACAGGACGCGGCCCTGTTCCGCGAGGGGCTGGCCCTGGCGCGGGCGCGCGACATCCCCGGAACCCGCGCGGTGATGGCCCGCATCGGCGACCCGGCCGCGCGCAAGCTGGTCGAATGGGCCCTGCTGGACACCTCAGCGGACCGGATGTCGTGGGCCGAGCTGGCCGACGTCGAGAGCCGCTTCGCGGGCTGGCCGCGCGGGTCGAGCCGCCGCGAGGCGATCGAGAAGGCGCTGGAGCGGGACTACGCCGGGCCGGACGCGGCCCTGGCCCTGTTCGCCCGCTCGGGCCCGACCACCATCGAGGGCGTCATCGCCCTGGCCGACGCGCTGGAGCAGCGCGGCCGCGGCGACGAGGCGCGGCGGCTGGTCCGGGAGTGGTGGACGACCCGGTCCTTCGACGAGGCGAGCCAGAACCGGATCCTGGCGCGCTGGGGCGGCGCCCTCACCGCCGCCGACCACGAGGCCCGGCTGGGTCTGCTGCTGGCGGGACCGCACGGCCCGGCGACGCGGGCGATGACCACGCTGGTCTCGGCGGAGCGGCGGGCGGTGGCCGAGGCGGCCATGGCGCTGCGCACCGCCTACAGCCCCGACGCCATCGTCGCCGGGCTGACGCCGGCGCAGGCGCGCGATCCGGCGGTGGCGCTGGAACGGGCGCGGATCCTGCGGGCGCAGAACCGGCAGTCGGAGGGCTTCGCCCTGCTGTCCGCCCTGCCCCCGGCGGGCACGGCCTCCAGCGACGCGCAGAACACCCTGTGGTCGGAGCGGCGCAACTACTTCCTCGACGCGCTGGAGCGGCGCAACTGGCAGGCGGCCTACGACGCCATGGCCGGACACGGCTTCGTCTCGGGCGAGCGGATGGTCGACGCCGAGTTCTTCGCCGGCTGGGCGGCCCTGACCAAGCTGAACGACCCGGCCCGGGCGGCGCGGCATTTCGAGGCCCTGCGGCAGGCCTCCTCGACCCCGATCACCCAGGGCCGGGCCCTGTACTGGCTGGGGCGCGCGGCGGAGGCCCAGGGCAACACCCCCGCGGCGGTGGAGTTCTACCGGGCCGGCGCCCAGCACATCCAGACCTTCTACGGCCAGCTGGCGGCGGAGAAGGCGGGGCTGACGACCCTCACCCTGCCCGGGGATCCGGTTCCGTCGGCGGCCGACCGGTCCGCCTTCGAGGCCGACGAAAGGGTGCGGGCGCTGCGCATTCTTGGCGAGACTGGCGAACCGGCCCTGTTCCGGGTGTTCGCCTATCAGCTGGACGACGACCTGCCGGGTCCGGCCCAGCTGGCCCTGCTGATGGACGCCGCGCGCGGCTACGGCGAGGAATTCACGGCCATGATGGTCGGCCGGGCGGCCAGCCAGCGCGGCTATCTGATGCCCGAGCGGCAGTATCCGATCCGCGTCCCGCCGCCGGTGGCGGGTGCGGCGCCGCTGGAGTTCACCCTGGCGATCACCCGGCAGGAGTCGAGCTTCGATCCGCGGGCGCGCTCCGGGGCCGACGCCCGGGGCATGATGCAGTTCCTGCCCTCCACCGCCTCCGGGGTCGCCCGCCGGCTGGGCCTGCCCTACTCGGCCGAGCGCCTGTGGGAGCCGGACTACAACATGACGCTGGGCAGCTATCACCTCGGCGAGTTGATGAGCCGCTTCGGCGGGTCGATGCTGCTGACCACGGTCGGCTACAACGCGGGCCCGGCGCGGCCGCCCCAGTGGATCGCGCGCTGCGGCGACCCGCGCGGCGCGCAGGTGGATCCGGTGGACTTCATCGAGTGCGCGCCCTTCACCGAGACGCGCAACTACATGATGCGGGTGATGGAGAACATGGGGGTCTACAGGGCGCGGCTGAACGGCGGCTCTGCGCCCCTGACCCTGTCGCAGGACCTGCGGCGCGGCGCGGCCGAGGGGCCCCGGCCCTACCCCGTCTCCGCCGGCGAGCCGGAGCTGACCGCCCCCGCGCCCGAGCCTTCCGAATAGCGGGTCCCTGACAGCAGCGGCCCGTCGGCGGTCCCGATCCAGCGGCCGGACAGGCCGAACACCCGCGCCAGCACCGGCGGCGCCAAGGCCCGCAGCGGCGGACCGTCGGCGGCGACTTGGCCGCGATCCAGCACCACCACCCGGTCGGCGCATCGGGCGGCCAGGGTCAGGTCGTGGAGGCTGACCAGCACCGCCTGCCCCGCGCTCGCCCGCGCCCGCAGCCGCTCCAGCACCAGCAACTGGGCGTCGGGATCGAGGCCGGCGACCGGCTCGTCGGCCAACAGGGCGGCGGCGTCGGCGGCGAAGGCCCGGGCCAGCAGGACGCGGGCCCGCTCGCCGCCGGACATCTCGGCGACCCCGCGGTCGGCGAGATGGTCCGCCTCGACCTCGGCCAGGGCCCGGCGTGCGGCGGCCAGCGCCTGAGGCCCGGCGAGGAAGGGGGCGCCAAGCGCCGCGACCTCGACCGCCGGGAGATTCCACGCGATGCGCCGTTCCTGCGGCAGCCAGGCGGCGCGGGCGGCGCGCTGGCGCGGCGACAGGGCGCCGACCGCCGCATCGCCGAGGCGGGCGACGCCGGCGGTCAGCGGCAGCAGGCCCGCCAGCACCCGCAGCACGCTGGACTTGCCCGCGCCGTTGGGGCCGACCAGGGCGACCAGCTCCCCTGCCCCGACCGCGAGGTCGACGCCGTCCAGCGCAGTGCGGCCGCCCAGCCGCGCCGTGGCGCCCTGCAGCGTCAGGGCGGGGGTCACAGCCGCCACTCCCGCGCCGCCCGCCAGGCGATCAGGGCGAACAGGGGCGCGCCGACGAGCGCGGTGAAGACGCCGAGCTTCAGCTCCTGGTCGGTGGGGGTGATCCGGGCCAGCACGTCGGCGACGACCAGCATCAGGGCTCCGGCCAGGGCCGAGGGCGCCAGCAGCCGGCCCGGGTCGCCCCGGACCGCGGCGCGGACGAGGTGGGGCGCCGCCAGACCGACGAAGCCGATCACCCCCGCCACCGCCACCGCCGCCCCGGTGGCGAGGGCGGCGGCCAGCAGGGCCAGCACCCGCAGCCGGCCCATGGGCAGGCCGGAGGCGCGGGCCGTCTCCTCGCCCAGGCTGAGCATGCGCAGGCCGGGCGCCGCGGCGGCGGCGAGGGCGGCGGCGGCCAGCACGGCGGGCAGGATCCAGCCGGCGTCGATCCAGCTGCGGTTCTGGACCGAACCGAGCAGCCAGCCCATCACCTCGGCGCTGGCGATCGGCGACGGCGACAGGTTGAAGATCAGGGCGGTGGCGGCGCCGGCGAAGCTGGACAGGGCGACGCCGAACAGGATCAGCGCCTCCGGCGAGCGCACCCGGGCCGAGAACAGCACCAGCAGGCCGCCGGCCGCCGCCGCGCCCGCCAGGGCGGCGACTTCGACCACGCCGGGGACGGCCGCGAGCCCGAGCACGACGGCGACGGCGGCGGCGAAGGCGGCCAGGGCCGAAACGCCCAGCACGCCCGGGTCGGCCAGGGGATTGCGCAGCAGGCCCTGCATGACCGCGCCGGACAGGCCGAGCGCGGCCCCGACCAGGCCCGCCACGACCGCACGGGGCGCGCGCACCTGCCAGAGCACCACGCCGGGGCCGGAGTCCGGACGCCGGAGGGCGTCGGCATACTGCTCCGCCGTCAGGGCGCTCTCGCCGACGAGGACGGCCGCGACGCCGGCGAGGGCGAGAGCGAGCGCCAGCCACAGGGCCAGGCGGCGTCCGGACGGCGGGCTCACCGGCGGCCTTCGGCGAGCAGGACGGCGGCGTCGGCGGCGAACCAGGCCGGACAGGTCAGGACGGCGGCCGGCAGGTCGGCGACGACCCGGCCGGCGGCGGCGCGACGCACGACCGGATGGCGGCCGGGGCCGCGCCGGTCGGCCCGGGCCTGGTCGAAGAAGCCGAGCACGAAGCGCGCCGGCGGCGCGAGGGCGATGCGCTCGACGGACACGGGCTGGAAGAAGGGGCGGACCGCGGCGTTGGCGAGGCCGGCGGCGGCGAGGACGGCGTCCACCAGCGTGCCCTTGCCGGCGGTGAAGCCGCCCGCCGTGAGGTAGAGGGCGGAAGGCCTGTCGGCGGCGCGGGCCGGGGCGGCCTCCGCCAGCCGCGCGTCCATGCGGGCGATCAGCCGTTCGCCCCGTGCAGGAACCTCGAGCGCCGCGGCGACGCTGCGGATGTTGCGCCGGACGCCGGCGAAGTCCGCCGCGTCGCCGATGGTGGCCACCCGCACGCCCTCGGCCTCCAGCCGGCGGAGCAGGCGCGGCTCGCCGCCCCAGTAGCGCACCACGACGTCCGGATGGAAGGCGACCGCAGCCTCCAGCGTCGGGCGCACCCGCCGGCGCCCCTCGGTGGCGCGCCGCAGCCGGGCGTCCGCATCGTCGGCGCGCGGCGAGAGAGCCAGGTCGGCGTCGGGGCGGAGCGCCAGCAGGTACTGGTCGGCGCACTGGTCGAGCCCCATGGCGCGCAGCGGCCGCGCCTCGGCGCCCCCGGCGAGCAGGCCGGCCGCGGCGACGGCCGGGAGCAGGCTGCGCAGCGGCTTCACGGGCGCAGCAGACCGGCGAGCAGGCCCTCGATCATGGTCGCGGCGAGGGTGTCGCGGTCGACCCATTCGAAATAGGGCTTGCTGATCATCAGCGACACCACCCCGTGGCCGCCGGCCCAGAGCGCCTGGGCGGCGGTGCGAGCGTCGACCCGCAGCCGCCCCGCCGCCTCGAGCTCCTCGACCACCTGCTCGAAGGCGCGGAACAGGCCGACCCCCAGCTCCCGCGCGGCGCTCTGGGCGCCTTCGCGCAGCTCGGCGGGGCGGGTCATGTAGACGAGCCGGTAGGCGTCGGGATTGGCGAAACCGAAGGCGACATAGGCCTGCATCATCCGGCGCATGCGCGCCTCGGGCGGGCCGGACTGGGCCACCGCCCGGTCATTGGCCTGCTGCAGCGTCTCGAACGCCTGGCGGCAGATCTCCTGCAGGATCTCGCCCTTGTCGGCGAAGTGCATGTACAGAGCCGTCGAGGACAGGCCGACCTCGTCGGCGATCTTGCGGATGGTCGCGCCCTCGTAGCCGTGCTCGACGAAGATCCGTTCGGCGGCGGCGAGGATCTCCGCGCGCCGCTCATGCCCCTCGCCCTTCGGCTTGCGGCGGGACCGGGCGCTGGCGGGGGCTTCGGCGGGCAAGGACGACTCCGGAGGACGTGGCGCCTGAATAGCGGCTTTCCGGCCCTCCCGCCAACCGGTTGCCCGGCCCGGGGCCTCGCGTTAACCATTGCGGGTGGGCAGGGCTGAAACCACGTGACGGGCGAGCCGCCCGGAGAGGCGCGCTGGGGGCCGCCGCTCGAGGAGAGCGCCGGCCGCCGGGGCCTGTCGTCCTTCCAGTGGCTGGCGCTCATCGGAGTCCTGGCCGGCGGCGCCGTCGCCTTCCGGCTGGAGCCGCAGCGAGCCACGGCCGTGCTGGTCCTCGTCGTCGCTGCAGGCTTTCTGCTGATGGCGGTCTGGCGCGTGGCGCTGGTGCTGCTCAGCGCCCGGCCGCCGCAGCCCCATTCCGCGCCCCGCGACTGGCCGTCGTACACGGTGCTGGCGGCGGTCTACGACGAGGCCGAGGTGGTTCCGCAGCTGATCGCGCGGCTGGCGCGGCTGGACTATCCGGCCGACCGGCTGCAGGGCCTGCTGCTGCTCGAGGCGCACGACCACGACACCCTGCGCGCGGCTCTGGCCACGCCCCGGCCGCCGTGGCTGGAGCTGTTCGTCATCCCGCCCGGGGCGCCGCAGACCAAGCCGCGGGCCCTCAACCACGCGCTCGCCCGGGCCACGGGCGAGCTGCTCACCATCTATGACGCCGAGGACGAGCCCGACCCGCAGCAACTGCGGGCGGCGGCGGCGCGCTTCGCGGCCGACGGGGACGGCCGTCTCGGCTGTCTGCAGGCGCCGCTGCGCATCCGGCGGCTCGGCCGGGAGGGCGCCGATCCCTTCTTCGATCGCCAGTTCGCGGCCGAATACGCGGCCCTGTTCGAGACCGCCCTGCCTGGCCTCGCCCGGCTTGGCCTGCCCTTTCCGCTCGGGGGCACCAGCAACCACTTCCGCACCGCGGCCCTGCGGGCGGTCGGCGGCTGGGACGCCTGGAACGTCACCGAGGACGCCGACCTCGGCTTCCGCCTCTGGGCGCGCGGCTGGCGGCTGGGAGTGATCGACCGCCCCACCCGCGAGCCGCCGCCGGGCGGGCTGGAGCACTGGCTGCCGCAGCGGGTGCGCTGGCAGAAGGGCTATATGCAGACTTGGGGCGTGCACACCCGCCGCCCGTGGCGGCTGGGCCTGCGCGGGCTGGCGGCGCTGACCCTCACGGTGGGCGCCGGCCTCGCCTCGGCCGCCCTGCACGGGCCGTCGGTGGCGTGGATCGCCGCCGCCGTGCTGGTGGCGGCGACCGCCGGCCTGTCGCCCGCCACTCCCTGGCTGTCGCTGGCCGTGCTGGTGCTGGGGGCCGCCGCCGCCTGGCTGGCCTGCGCCATCGGGGCGCGACGGGCGGGCGTGCCCTACGGCCTGCGCGACATGCTCGCCGCCCCGGCCTACTGGAGCCTGCTCAGCCTCGCCTTCGCCCACGCCGCCTGGCGGCTGGTCCGCGAGCCTTTCGCCTGGGACAAGACGCGGCACCGGGCGGATGCGCCCGCCGAGGCCTCGCCCGCCCTCGCAGGCGACGCCATGCTGGACGAGGCGGGGCGCGACCGCCTATCAGCGGCCCATGTCGCCGCGCCTGAACCCGTCGCCTGAGACCCTCGTCACCCGCGGCTGGGCGGACTACGCCCTGCTGGACAGCGGCCACGGCCGCAAGCTGGAGCGTTACGGCCGCTTCACCGTGGTGCGGCCGGAGCCGCAGTGCTTCTGGGCCCCGCGCGATCCGGGCGCCTTCGACCGGGCCGACGCCGTGTTCGATCCGACCGACGAGGACGAGGCCGGCCGCTGGCGTTTCGCCGGCCGGCCGCTGGACACCTTCCCGCTGGCGTGGCGGGAGGTGCGCTTCACCGGCCGCTTCACCCCGTTCCGCCACCTGGCCTTCTTCCCCGAGCAGGCGGCCAACTGGGAGTGGCTGGACGCGCGGGTGAGGAGCCTGCAGCGGCCGCGCGTCCTGAACCTGTTCGGCTACACCGGCGTGGCCAGCCTCGCCTGCGCCGCGGCCGGGGCGGAGGTGACCCACGTGGACGCGTCCAAGAAATCGGTCGGCTATGCGCGGGAGAACGCCGACCTCTCGGGCCTTGCGGACCGGCCGGTGCGCTGGATTGTCGAGGACGCCCGCAAGTATGTGGCGCGCGAGGTGCGGCGGGGATCGAAGTACCACGGGATCGTTCTCGACCCGCCCAAGTACGGGCGCGGCCCGACCGGCGAGGTGTGGCGGCTGTTCGAGGACCTGCCGGGGCTGCTGAAGGACTGCGCCGCCCTGCTGGCCGACGACGCCTCCTTCCTGCTGCTCAACGCCTATGCGGCGCGCATCTCCGGCCTGTCGCTGGCTCATCTGATGGCCGAGGCGACCGCCGGCCGGGGCGGAACCATCGACTGGGGCGAGCTGGCCCTGGCCGAGGACGGTCCGCAGGCGCGGGCGATCGGGCTGAGCTTCTTCGCGCGGTGGTCGGCGTGAGCGACCGGCTGATCACCTCCCTGACCAACGACACGGTCAAGGCCGTGCGCGCCCTGCACATGCGCAAGGAGCGCGAGGCGACCGGGCGGTTTCTCGCCGAGGGGCTGAAGTTCATCGGCGAGGCGCTGGACCAGGGCCGCGCCCCGCGACTGCTGCTGGTCGGCGAGGACGCTCGGCCGCATCCGCTGCTGGAGCGGGCGAAGGCGGAAACGCGGGCGGCCGGGGGCGAGGTGGTGACGGTGACCCACGCCATCCTCGAGAAGATCAGCCGGCGCGACAATCCGCAGACGGTGCTGGGCGTGTTCGAGCAGGTCTATGCGCCGCTGGAGGCCGTCAGCCCGCACGCCGCGCCCTGCTGGGTGGCGCTGGAGCAGGTGCGCGACCCGGGCAACCTCGGCACCATCATCCGCACGGCCGACGCGGCCGGCTGCGGCGGGGTGATCCTGATCGGCGACTGCGTCGACCCCTATTCCGTCGAGGCGGTGCGGGCGACGATGGGCTCGGTGTTCGCGGTGGCGATCGTCCGGACCACGCCGGCGGCCTTCCTGGCCTGGCGACAGGCCTGGCCGGGCAGCGTGATCGGGACCCGGCTGGACGCGACCCACGGCTACCGCGACGCGCCGCTGCGGCGGCCGGCGCTGGTGGTCATGGGCAATGAGCAGGCCGGGCTCAGCGACGAACTGGCGGCGGCCTGCGACGTCAACGTCAAGATCCCCATGCGCGGCCGGGCCGACAGCCTGAACCTCGCCATCGCCACCGGGATCATGGTCTATGCGGTGACCGACGCGGCGTGAGCCGCGGAGCATCACGGGATTCACTTGCCCCGCGCAGGCGGCGGCGCGAGCGTGGCCTTATGCGACCCCTCCTGCTCTCCATCGCCCTGTCAGCCTTCGCCGTCGCCGCTCCCCTGCGCGCCCAGGAGGCGGCGGACTACCGCGCCGACGCCCTGGCCATCGAGGCGCTGGTCGATGCGCAGTACGCCTATGCCGACCGCCTGCCGGGCGGGCGGTTCCCGACCAGCCCCGTGCTGCGAACCGAGGCGGAGGCGGTGAGCGACAGCCGGTCCCTGCTCCGCTACGCCGAGCGGGCGGTGGCGGCCCTCGCCGACCACCATGCGATCACCGGCAGTTCGTTCACCGACAGTTGGGCCCTGGTTCCCAGCTACGCCGACCTGTGGATCGAACCGGAGGGGGAGATGTGGCGGATCACGGCGGTGCGCGAGGCCTCGCCGGCGCAGGCCGCAGGGGTGACGGCCGGGGACGAGCTGGTCGCCGTGGACGGCGTGGCGACGGGCGAGGCGGCGGCCGGCTTCTGGGCCGATCTCGGCCTGGAGGCCACGCCGCAGCGGGCGGCGTACGCCGTGCGGGTGCTGGCGGCGGGCCGCCGCGACCGGCCGCGCGACCTGACCGTGCGCGGTCGCGACGGGGCGATCCGAAGGCTGGCGCTGCCGAACCTCTACGCCCTGCCCCGCGTCGAACGGCCGCCGGTCACGGCCGCGGCCGAGGGGACGGCGCTGGTGCTGCGCCTCAACGACTCCCTCGGGGACACGGCGACCATCGCCGCCTTCGACGCGGCGATGGCGCGAGCGCGGCCGGGGCAGCCGGTGGTGCTGGACCTGCGGGACACGCCGTCGGGCGGGAACACCGTGGTGGCGCGGGCGATCATGGGCTGGTTCGTCGACGAGGCGCGGGCGTACCAGATCCATCGGCTGCCGGCGGAGGAGCGGGAGACGGGGGTGCCGCGGCAGTGGGTCGAGCAGGTGCTGCCGCGCGAAGGCCGCCGGCACGGCGGGCCCGTGGCGGTCCGGGTCGGGCGCTGGACCGGGAGCATGGGCGAAGGGTTGGCGATCGGGATGGCGGCGCTGGGGGCGCGGGTCGAGGGCGGACCGATGGCCGGCCTGCTCGGGGCCGTCTACGACCACAGGCTGCCGAACTCGGGACTGATCCTCAAGCTGCCGACGGAGCGGCTGTACGCCGTAGACGGGACGCCGCGCGAGGCCTTCCGGCCGGAGCCGTGATCAGAAGCTGGCGCCGTCCACCCGGGTGGCGGTCCAGCTGAACGGCTCGATGTCGGTCAGGGTGCGGACGTTGACGGCGACCATCGGGCGTCCGTCGGGCCCCTCCCCGCGCGCGTAGGCCTGGACGCCGCAGGTCTGGCAGAAGCGGTGGCCGATCTTGTGGCTGCCGAAGCGGTATTCGGTCTCCGGTCCCTCGGCGGTGAGCCGGAAGGCGTCGGGGCTGACGAAGCCGAGCACGAAGCCCTTGCGATGGCAGTGGGAGCAGTTGCACTCGATCAGGCCGTCGAGGCTCATCTCGACCTCGAAGGCCACGGCGCCACAGTGGCAGGAGCCGGCGTGGGTCCGAACATCGGTCATCAGGCGTCCTCCAGCAGGACCACTCCGGGAGCGGACTTCAGGGCGCCGCGCAGGGCGCCGTCGAGACGGTAGCGGCCGGGCAGCTTCATCTCCACCTCGCGGCGGCCATCGAGGGCCGCAACCAGCAGGATTTCTCCGCCCTTGCCGTTGCTTGCGGCCGCCCTTTCGAGTCTTGCGCGAAGCGCCTGGGCGTCGGCGGCGCGGGCCGAGACGTGCACCCGCAGGGCCAGCTGGGCGTCGTCCAGCACGGCGTCGAGGCGGCTGGCGTCGTCGCCGAAGAAGCGCACCTCGCCGTCGGCGGCCTTGGCCCGCACCCGCACCATGACCGAGGCCCCGGCCTCCAGCACCTCGCGGCATTTGCGCAGCTGCTCGGGCGGGAACAGGCACTCGAACTCGCCGGTGGGGTCGGAGAAGGTGACGAAGGCGAACTTCTCGCCGGTCCTGGCGCTGGCCCGCTCCTGGCGGCGACGGACGACGCCGGCCATCATGAAGGCCTCGTGGCCGCTCTCGGCCAGCTGGGTCGCCTCGGCCACGAAGGTGACGCGCTTGCGCTTGAGGGCCGGGGCCATGTCCTCCAGCGGATGTCCCGACAGGTAGAAGCCGACCGCGGCCAGCTCCTGGTCCAGCTTCTCCGGCCCGACCCACGGCTCGACCGGCTTCAGGCGCGGGCGGGCGGCGGCGGCCTGGTCGCCCCCGAACAGGCTGACCTGGGCGGAGGCGCGCTCGGCGGCGACGCTCTGGCAGTAGGCCATCAGGGTGTCGGCCTGCTCGACCAGCTGACGGCGGTTGGCGTGGATGCTGTCGAAGGCGCCGGCGCGGGCGAGGTTCTCCAGCGCGCGCTTGTTGACGTATTTCGGGTCGACCCGTTCGAGGAAGTCGAAGATGTCGGTGAAGCGGCCGCCGGTCTCGCGCACCTCGACGAGGTGTTTCATGGCCTCGAGGCCGACGTTGCGGATGGCCCCCAGGGCGTAGAGGACGCTGCCCTGCCCGTCCTCCCAGGCGACGTCGAAGTCGGCCGAGGAGCGGTTCACGTCCGGGGCCTTCACCGGCACCTCGAAACGGCGACAATCCTGATAGAAGACAGCCAGCTTGTCGGTGTTGCTGAGATCGAGGCTCATGGACGCGGCCATGAACTCGACCGGGTGGTTGGCCTTCAGCCAGCCCGTCTGGAAGGAGATCAGGGCGTAGGCGGCGGCGTGCGATTTGTTGAAGCCGTAGCCGGCGAACTTGGCCACCAGGTCGAAGATGCCGCCGGATTGCGCCTCCGGCACCCCCTTCTCGGACGCGCCCTTGATGAAGCGGGCGCGCTGGAAGTCCATCTCCTCCTTCTTCTTCTTGCCCATCGCCCGGCGCAGGAGGTCGGCCTCGCCGAGGCTGTAGCCGGCCAGGATCTGGGCGATCTTCATCACCTGTTCCTGGTAGATGATGACGCCGTAGGTCTCGGTCAGGACCTCCTTGAGCGAGGGGTGCAGGTAGTCGACCTCGGCCCGGCCGAACTTCCGGTCGATGTAGGTGTCGATCATCTCCATCGGCCCGGGCCGGTAGAGGGAGATCAGGGCGGTGATCTCCTCGATGGAGCCGCAGCGCATCTTGCGCAGGGTGTCGCGCATGCCCTGGGATTCCAGCTGGAACACCCCGACGGTCTGGCCCGAGGCCATGAGCTCGTAGGTCCGGGGATCGTCGAGCGGCAGCTGGTTCCAGACCGGGGCGGCGCCGCGGCGCGCCAGGTAGCCGTGGGCGCGGTCCAGCACGGTCAGGGTCTTGAGGCCGAGGAAGTCGAACTTCACCAGACCCGCCGGCTCGACCCACTTCATGTTGAACTGGGTGGCCGGGATGTCGGAGCGCGGATCCTGGTAGAGCGGCACCAGCTCGGTCAGCGGCCGGTCGCCGATGACGATGCCGGCGGCGTGGGTCGAGGCGTTGCGGTACAGCCCCTCCAGCTCCAGCGCCGTGTCGAGCAGGGAGCGCACCGCCGGCTCGGCGTCGCGCGCCTCCTTCAGCCGCGGCTCCAGCTCGATGGCCTGGGCGAGGGTCACCGGATTGGCGGGGTTGGCCGGCACCATCTTGGCGAGGCGGTCGACCTGCCCCAGCGGCATCTGCAGCACCCGCCCGACGTCGCGCAGCACGGCCCGCGCCTGCAGGGTGCCGAAGGTGATGATCTGGGCGACCCGGTCCTTGCCGTACTTGTCCTGGACGTAGCCGATCACCTCTTCCCGCCGCTCCTGGCAGAAGTCGATGTCGAAGTCGGGCATGGAGACCCGCTCGGGGTTGAGGAAGCGCTCGAACAGCAGGCCGAAGCGCAGCGGGTCGAGGTCGGTGATGGTCAGGGCCCAGGCGACCAGCGAACCGGCCCCGGAGCCACGGCCCGGCCCCACCGGAATGCCGTGCGCCTTGGCCCACTTGATGAAGTCCGACACGATCAGGAAGTAGCCGGGGAAGCCCATCTGGACGATGATCCCGACCTCCCATTCGAGGCGCTTCCAGTATTCCTCCTCCGGCGCGGCCGGCGTCACCTGCTGCAGCCGGGCCTTCAGCCCCTCGCGCGCCTGGTGCTCCAGTTCGGCCGGTTCGTCGCGCCCGGCCCCGGTGTCGAAGCGGGGCAGGATCGGCGCCCGGGTGGCGACCAGGAAGGCGCAGCGGCGGGCGATGTCGAGGGTGTTGTCGCAGGCCTCGGGCAGGTCGGCGAACAGCTCGCGCATGGCGGCGGCCGGCTTGAACCAGTGCTCGCCGGTGATGCGGCGGCGATCCTCCTGGCCGGTGAAGGCGCCGTCGGCGATGCACAGCAGGGCGTCGTGGCTCTTCGCCTGCGCCGCCCTGGCGTAGTGGACGTCGTTGGTGGCGACCAGCGGGACGTCGTGGGCGTAGGCCCACTCCACCAGGCCGCGCTCGGCCCGGGCCTCGTGCGGCAGGCCGTGGCGCTGCATTTCCACGTAGAAGCGGTCGCCAAAGGCCGCCCGCATGGCGGCGAGGGCGGCGGCGGCCTCGGCCGTCTTGCCCTGGGCGAACAGCGGGTCGACCGGTCCGTCGGGACCGCCCGAGAGCAGGATCAGCCCCTCGGACCGCTCGACCACCCGCTCCCAGGCCACGCCCGGCTCGTCCATCGGCCCGGCCTCGAGCCAGGCCGCCGAGGACAGGGCGCAGAGGTTCAGCCAGCCGGTCTCGTTCTGGACGATCAGCACCACGGTCGGGCAGCGGGCCCAGCGCTCGGCCATCCGGCCGCCGACGCCGGTCACCGGCAGGGCGCAGGCGACGATCGGCTGCACGCCGGCGTCCCGGGCCGCCTGGCTGAATTCCAGCGCCCCGAACAGGTTGGCGCGGTCGGCCACGGCCACGGCGGGCATGCCGGCGTCGGCGGCCAGCCGCGGAACCTTGCCCGCCTTGATCGCGCCCTCGAGCAGCGAATAGGCCGACCGGACCCGGAGATGGATGAAGCCCTGACCGTTCATCGCCCGTTCGCCACGCCCCTTCGCTCCGTCCCCCGGAAGCCCGCCTATCCTGCCCCGAGTCTCACATCAGCGGCGGCGGAGACACCGCAATCCGCCGGCGGGCGCAGCGCAGGCGGGGATCGTCTGTGGACAGGCCGACCCCCGGAGCGAGACGAAGCGCACTCACACAAAAAGCGGGTGCACATCGTGCACATTTCGCCGCCGGCCCGGTGGCCAACCCCTTGGGCTCCCTGTGTACCGTCACGGAGCCCGGAGCGCGGCCGGGCGCCTCTTCAGGCCGCCGGCAGCATCAGGGCGGCCTGCCACATCACCCACACCACCCCGCCGCACGAAGCCAGCGACAGAAGTTCCCTCATCCAGCGCGCCATCACGGGCCTCCCGGTTGCGTGTTCCGGGATTGTTCTATGTTGCCGGTTTGTTCCCGTCAAGCCGGTGACGCCGCGTCACTTGGACAGGGCCGCCGCGGACCCGCTCGCCTGATCCAGCCGCCTGTCGATCCGGACGAGGAGACGGAGGCCTCCTCCGAGCGCCGCCAGCACGAGCCCCTGGAAGGCGACCGGCGGCATCGGAGGCATGCGGACGCCGAACAGGCTCGGCAGGGCGAAGGCCAAGAGTAGCGCGGAGAGACCCAGGCCGACACCAAGGAGCGCCAGCCCGAATCCGTCCAGAAATCTCCGGAACTCGTCCGGCGTCATCCGCAACCGCACCGCTTGTCTCCCCTGCCCTCAGGCCGCCTCGGCCGCCTGCTCCGCCGCCCGGAAGATGAGCGGCAGGCGCGCGTCCCAGGTGTGATCGGCGACCGCCTTCGCCTTGCCCTTCTGCACCATGGCGAAGGCCTGCGCCGGGTCGTCCAGCAGCGCGCGCAGACGCGCGAAGCCGGCCGGCAGGTCCATCCAGCGGTACATGGCGATGTCGACGCCGTCCTCGAAGACCTGCTCGTAGTAGCGGCTGACGTCGGTGAAGGGCAGCGCCCCGGAGAGCAGGACGGTGAACGGCCGCTCGTGCGAGCCGGCGCCGAAATTGCCGTTGGTGTTCAGCACGACCCGGCTCTGGCGCATCAGCTCGACCACCTTGGGCATCGGCTGCGGGCCGAGGTACTGGACGTTCTTGAAGCGGTACAACTGGTCCTTCCAGTGATCGCCGCAGATGACGACGGGCAGGCCGGTCTTGGCGAGCTTCTTGATGAAGTCGAAGCGGCGGGTGGTGCGCACCACGGTGTCGATGTGCCGGCAGGCGGTGCGGGCGCCGCGGTTGGCCGGATCGGACAGGTCGAGACCGCTGTCGGCCAGCACCCGGTCGAAGATCTCGTGCGGCGGCGCCCATTCGATCGCCAGCGCCTGGTCCAGCGCGGCCTCGAACACCTTGCGCGTCTTCGCCGGCGCCTCGGCCCAGGGGATCTCGGGCCGGTGGCAGGTGCCGGACCACAGCAGCGGGATCGGCCGCGCGGCGTAGGTGTCGAGATCCTCATCCGGCGTCGGGTCGCAAGCCGCCGGATGCGGGAAGAAGGTCAGGCTCGGGTGGCGCGCCGGGCCGTAGATGCTGCGCACCGCCTCGATCTGGGTCGGATCGACCATCAGCAGCGGCGTCTCCGGCGGCGTCCGCTCCAGCCGCTCGGTATGGTTGAAGACGTAGTCCGTGTGCCACAGCACGTGCGGGGCGTTGAACAGCTGGGAGATCGTCTGTCCCGCCGGGGTGCGCAGCTCGCCCAGGATGTTGATGGTGAAGACCAGGTCCGGCCGCACCTCGAGGGCCAGCTCCAGCACCCGGCGCATCAGGTGGCCCGAGGCGACGAGGTCGTCGACGATCACCGTATGGCCGGCCCGGCGCATGGCCCCGGCCGCCAGATCCACGAAGGTCCGGGTGCCGTCGTACTGGGATTGGCCCTTCATGAGCAGGATCAGCATGACCAAGGGCTAGCCGGAGTTGCGATTCCCGCCAACCGCCGCGATCCGGACGGCCGCCGCTCCGGGACAGGGCGCCGCCGCTGTGGCAGGATGGAGCGATGGTGCGCGCCCTTCTCTCCCTCGCCCTCGTGCTGAGCCTGGGCTGTTCGCCGGCGCCGGCCGAACCCGCGCCGCCGGCCGCCGTGCAGGCGCGGGCGCAGACGGCGGTGTTCGCCGGCGGCTGCTTCTGGTCGGCGGAGAAGGCGTTCGAGGGCGCGCCCGGGGTGCTGTCGGCGGTCTCGGGCTTCGCGGGCGGCCGCACCGCCCGTCCGACCTACGAGCAGGTCGTGCGCGGCGGGACCGGCCACATGGAGGCGGTGCAGGTGACCTGGGACCCGGCCGTGACCAGCTACCGCGCCCTCGTCGACCGCTTCTGGCGGACCATCGACCCCACCGACCCGGGCGGCCAGTTCTGCGACCGCGGCCCCTCCTACCGCACCGCCGTCTTCCCGGACGCGGGGCAGCGCCCGGCGGCCGAGGCCTCGCGCGCCGCGGCGGCGCGGGTGCTGGGGCGGGAGATCGTCACCCCGGTGCTGGCGCCGGCGCGCTTCTGGCCGGCCGGGGCCGAGCACCAGGACTTCGCCCGTCGCCATCCGGCCCGCTACGAGGCCTATCGCATCGGCTGCCGCCGCACCTCTCGGCTGCGGGCCGTCTGGGGCGGGGCGGCGATCGGCTGAGACCGCCGCCGGCGGTCCTTACCAGGCCTGGCTCTCGGCCGGGCGCGCCTCCAGATGCCCGTCCTTGAGCGCGAACACCCGGTCCATGTGCCCGGCGAGCTCCATGTTGTGGGTGGCGATCAGGGCCGCGACGCCGGTGGATTTGACGAGATCGTGCAGGGCCTCGAACACCGTCTGGCTCGTGGCCGGATCGAGGTTGCCGGTGGGCTCGTCGGCGAGCAGAAGGCGCGGCCGGTTGGCCAGGGCGCGGGCCACGGCGACGCGCTGGCGCTCCCCGCCCGACAGCTGGGCCGGCTGGTGGGTCAGGCGGTCGGCGAGGCCGAGCTTCTCCAGCAGCTCCGTCGCCCGCGCCCGGGCGGCCTCGCGGCCGACGCCGGCGATGCGCAGCGGCAGGGCGACGTTGTCGCGGGCGTCGAACTCCGGCAGCAGGTGGTGGAACTGGTAGACGAAGCCGATGGCGCCGAGGCGCACCCGGGTGCGGGCGCTGTCGGGCAGCTGGCCCATCTCCTGACCGTCGATGCGCACCTCGCCGGAGGTCGGGTGCTCCAGCAGGCCGGCCGCGTGCAACAGGGACGACTTGCCCGAGCCGGACGGGCCGATCAGGCCGACCACCTCGCCGGGCATGACGTCGAGGTCGACGCCCTTCAGCACGGTCAGGTCACCGGCGGCGGCGGCGTAGGTGCGGCTCAGGCCACGGACGGAGAGGACGGGCTGCGAAAGGTTGGGGGCGGCCTCACTCATAGCGGAGCGCCTCCACGGGATCGAGGCGGGCCGCCTGCCACGAGGGGATCAGGCCGGCGACGCAGCTCATGAAGAAGGACCAGACGGTGACCCAGAAGACGTCCACGGGATCGACCTCGGCGGGAATGGAATCCAGCATGTAGACGTCGGCGTTGAACAGCTGGACGCCCAGCAGCGCCTCGAGGAAGTGCTGGATCGCGCCGATGTTGAGGCAGAACAGCAGGCCCAGCAGCAGGCCGGTGATGGTGCCGAGCACGCCGATGGTCGCGCCGGCGATGAAGAAGATCCGGAGCATCGAGCCCTGGCTGGCCCCGACGGTGCGCAGGATGGCGATGTCGCGGGTCTTGTTCTTCACCAGCATGACGATGCCGGAGATGATGTTCAGCGCCGCGATGGCCACGACCAGGCCGAGGATGATGCTCATCGCCACCCGCTCGACCTTGAGCGCGCCCCAGAAGGCGGCGAGGCGGTCGCGCCAGTCGCTGACGAGGGAGCCGGGGCCGGCGGCGTCACGCAGGGGCTGGAGCAGCTCGCCGACCCGGTCGGGCTCGCGCACCTTGATCTCGATCACGTCCCAGACGCCCTCCTTGCCGAAGAACAGCTGGGCCTGTTCCAGGGGCATGAAGATATAGGCCTGGTCGAAATCGGCGGCGCCGGAGCTGAACACGCCGCCGATGCGGTAGGTCTTCTCGAGGCCGCCGAGGTTGCCGAAGGCGCTGTCGGCGCCGGTGGGCGAATAGAGGGTGATCGGGTCGCCGACGCGCAGGCCGAGGCCCTCGGCCAGGGCCTTGCCGATGATCAGATCGTCGCCGCCGTACGCGCCGCGCCCGAAGCTGCGCTTCGCCCGCTCGTCGAGGCTGGCGTAGACATAGGCCATGGAGTCGAGGTCGCCCGGGGCGATGCCGCGGACCATGGCCCCGGTCGTGCGGCCGGCGGCGCGGACGAGACTCTGGTCCTCGGTCAGGGGGGTGACCGAGACCACGCCCGGCACCTGGCCCAGCCGCGCCACGGCGGCGTCGCGCTCCGGCGAGAGCAGAACCTGGCCCTGCACATAGACGTGGCCGTTGAAGGACAGCATCCGGCTGAGCAGCTCGTTGCGGAAGCCGGCCATGATGCTCATCACGGTGATCAGGGCCATGACCGCCAGGGCGATGGCGACGTAGGAGATGATGGCGATCAGGGCGATGCCGCCCTCCTTGCGCCGGGCGCGGAGGTAGCGGAACGCCAGTCCGAACTCCCAGCCTGCGAAAGGGCCGGCGGGCTTGACCGGCTTCAGGGCCGCTCCGGCGTCGGTCATGCGGTCAGCCTCGCGAGGGCTTCGTCCAGCGACAGGGACAGCTTCTCGCCGGTGGCCCGGCGCTTGAGCTCGACCACGCCGTCGGCGAGGCCCTTCGGCCCGATGGTCAGCTGCCACGGCACGCCGATCAGGTCGGCGGTGGCGAACTTGCCGCCGGGGCGTTCGTCGGTGTCGTCATAGAGAACGTCCTTCCCGGCGGCCTCCAGCCGGGCCACCGCGTCCTCGCAGGCCGCGGAGACGGCGGCGTCGTTGGCGCGCAGGTTGATGACCACCACGTCGAACGGGGCCACGGCGTCGGGCCAGACGATGCCGGCCTCGTCGTGGCTGGCCTCGATGATGGCGCCGAGCAGGCGCGACACGCCGACGCCGTAGGAGCCCATGTGCACCGGGGCGTCCTTGCCGTCGGGGCCCTGCACGTTCGCCTTCATCGGGGCCGAGTACTTGGTCCCGAAGTAGAAGATGTGGCCGACCTCGATGCCGCGGGCCGACAGGCGGTCGCCCTCGGTCGTCTCGGCCTCGAACCGGGCGGCGTCGTGCATCTCCTCGGTGGCGGCGTAAAGGGCGGTGCGCTGGTCAACGATGGACTGCAGGTCGTCCCAGTCCACGTCGCCGCCCGGCGCCGGCATCTCGACCAGCTTTCGGTCGCAGAACACGGCGCTCTCGCCGGTGTCGGCCAGGACGATGAACTCGTGGGACAGATCGCCGCCGATCGGGCCGGTGTCGGCGCGCATCGGCACCGCCTTCAGCCCCATGCGGGCGAAGGTGTTCAGATAGGCCACGAACATCCGGTTGTAGGCCTTGCGCGCCGAGACCTCGTCGATGTCGAAGCTGTAGGCGTCCTTCATCAGGAACTCGCGGCCGCGCATGACGCCGAAGCGCGGGCGGCGCTCGTCGCGGAACTTCCACTGGATATGGAAGAGGTTGAGCGGCAGGGCCTTGTAGCTCTTCACATAGGCCCGGAAGATGTCGGTGATCATCTCCTCGTTGGTCGGGCCGTACAGCAGCTCGCGCTCGTGGCGGTCGGTGATGCGCAGCATCTCGGGACCGTAGGCGTCATAGCGGCCGGACTCGCGCCACAGGTCGGCCAGCTGCAGGGTCGGCATCAGCAGCTCGACCGCGCCCGCCCTCACCTGCTCCTCGCGGACGATCTGCTCGATCCGGCGCAGCACCCGCAGGCCCAGCGGCAGCCAGGCGTAGATGCCGGCGGCCTCCTGGCGGATCAGGCCGGCCCGCAGCATCAGCTGGTGCGAGACGATCTGGGCGTCCGAAGGCGCCTCTTTCAGGGTGGGCAGGAAGTAGCGCGACAGGCGCATGGGGGAGAATCCGGCGTGGGAGGCGTGGGGTGGATGGTTTAGCGGGTCCGGCGGGGCGAAAGCTAGGCCGGGGAAGGGATTAGGGATTAGGGATGAGGGATGAGGAGCTCAACGGCGGGGGCAAGACGGAGCAGTCCGGCCGACCATGCGCCGCCCGACGACCGCTCCCCCGCCTCATCCCTCATCCCTAATCCCTAATCCCCCATCCACCCTACGGATGCGGCCGGGCGATGCCGTAGCGCGCCGCCAGATATGGAATGATCGCCTCGTCCTGCAGGAAGCGGGCGCCGGTGGCGGCGCTTGTCTGCGCGTCCGGCCAGTCCAGTTCGCCGTCCAGCACCAGCAGGGGGCAGGACTGGTTCTCCTCGCCGACGGCCGCGATCACCGCCGGGCGCGGGCGGGGCCAGTCGAGACGGACGATCTCCAGCCGCTCCCGCAGCTGCGGATGAAAGGCCAGCACGCCCTCGATCACCGCCCCGGCCGGGCAGTACCACGGGCCGCCGTGGTCGTCGGTCCAGCCCGGGTTGACCAGGAACAGGCGCTCGGTCACGGCGTCACGCCGCCGGCGGCGCGAGGTCGGGCAGCGGCATCCAGCCGATCCAGACCAGCACCATCACGAGCAGCCAGACCGCGGCCGAGACCCAGGTCGTGGTGAGGAATTTCCGCTTCAGGTCCGGCTGCACCGGCGCGCCCCACTGGGCGCCGTCCTCCGGCCGCTCCTGGTCCTGCTGGTTCATGCCCAGCGGCAGCACGGTGAACAGCACCACCCACCAGCACACGACGTAGATGGCCACCATGGTGAACAGGCCGATCGGCATTTCAGTGCGCTCCCTTCGGCGTTTCCATCAGTTCGACCAGCACCCCGCCCATGTCCTTCGGGTGCAGGAAGATGATCGGCGTGCCGTGGGCGCCGATGCGTGGCTCCCCCGTGCCGAGGATCGTCGCCCCCTTCGCCCGCAGCGCGTCGCGCGCGGCGAGGATGTCCTCCACCTCGAAGCAGACGTGGTGCTGACCGCCCTTCGGGTTCTTCGCCAGAAAGCCGTGGATCGGGCTGTCCTCGCCGAGCGGCTCGATCAGCTCGATCTGGCTGTTGGGCAGGTCGATGAAGCAGACCCGCACCCCCTGGGCCGGCAGCTCGAAGGGCGCCTGCGCCTGCGTCGCGCCGAGCAGGTCGCGATACAGGGCGACGCTGGCCTCGATGGAGGGGGTGGCGACGCCGACGTGGTTCAGTCTTCCGATCATGGCGAGGACTTAGCCGTTCCGGCGGTCCGGGAGAAGGCGGCGCGGTTGTCGCGCCCCGCCCCTCCCCCTTCCGTCACTGCGCGAACGGGTCGGTCGGCGTCGGCCGGGTCGGCAGCGGCATGCGCGGCAGGGGCTCGTCCGAATTGGCGGCGGCCAGCAGCAGCCCGGCCAGCACCACGGCCGCCTGGCGCAGGTCCTCCGGCTTCAGGTGATCGTAGCTGTCGAGCGAGCTGTGGTGCAGCCGGCTGCCATAGTCGAGCGGGTCCTGGATGAACTGGAAGCCGGGGACGCCGACGGTCTGCATGTAGACGTGGTCGGTGCCGCCCGACGGCCGCAGCGAGACGGTGTCGGCGCCGAGGCCGTGGAAGGGCTCGAGCCATTCCTCGAACACGGCGGCGGCGGCGACATTGCCCTCGGCGTTGATGCCGCGGATGCGGCCCGAGCCGTTGTCGATGTTGAAGTAGGCGACGAGATCCGAATAGCCCTCGCGCGGCTGGACCGGCCAGCGGGCGCGCCAGGTCTGGCCGTTCGGCAGGGCGTCCAGGGCCGGGTCGCCCAGCGGGGCGCGGGTGGCGAGGTGACGGTCGACATAGGCCAGCGAGCCGTGCAGCCCCTGCTCCTCGCCGTTCCACAGGGCGAAGCGGATGGTGCGCTTCGGCCGGACGTTCAGCGCCTTCAGGATCCGGGCCGCCTCCATGACCACGGCCGTGCCGGCGGCGTTGTCCACCGCCCCGTCCGCCGCGACCCAGCTGTCGAAGTGGGCGCCGGCCATCACATACTCGCCCGAGCGGCTGGTCCCGGGGATGTCCGCCAGCACATTGTAGGCGTTGACGTCGTCGTCGTGGAAACGGACCTCGCTGAGCATCTCCAGCTTCGGCGCGGCGCCGGCGCGCGAGAGGCGGGCCAGACGGCGGTAGTCCTCGGCCGCCAGCTCCAGCCCGGGGAGCCGGGGCGTGCCTCCGACGCGGTAGGTGTAGCCGGCGCCGTGCAGAAGGCCGCCGTCGCGATAGGACATGCGCACCCAGCCCAGAGCGCCCTCCTCGGCCAGGAAGGCGTCCAGCTGCAGGGCGAAGTTGTCCCGGCCGCCATCGCGGCTGACGGTCACCGGCGCATGGGTCGGCTGCACGTAGTCGGTCCGGCCGGCCAGCTCCTCGTCGGTCCAGCGGCGGAAGAAGGGCTCGGTCGGATCGCTGGCGTCGTTGGGCGCGGAGATCATGACGATCTTGCCGGCCAGCTTGCCGCGGTGCTTCTCGAAGTCGGCGGGGCTGCTCATCGGCGCCAGCACGACCTCGCCGGAGACGGTCCCGTCGGTGCCCGGAGTCCAGGCCACCGGAATGGCGCGCAGCTCCAGCGGCCGGGGCTCGACCATACGCACGTCGGAGCGGACGATCGACCAGCCGCGGCCGAACTCGAAGCCCTCGGCGCGGACGTTCGACAGGCCCCACTCGCGGAACTTCGCCTGGGTCCAGGCCTCGGCCTCGCGCATCTGCGGGGAATTGGTCATGCGGCCGCCGATGCGGTCGGTCAGATGCGCCGCCGTCCGCATCACCTCGGAGTGGTTGAAGCCCTGGTCGAAGATGCCGTTCACAGCGACGAGGTCCGGCGCCTGGGCGAGGGCCGGCGCGGCGGCGAGGACGGCGGCGACGGAGACGGCGGCGAACAGGCGCTTCATGAAGGGGACCCCCGGGAATCAGAACCGGGGGACATTTGACGCGTCCGGCGCGGATGCACAAACCGCCCGTGCGTTCGGGCGCCGCGGAGACCGCTCAGTCCTCGACGTGCGGCGGACAGACAGGCAGGGCGTCGTCCGAGGGCGAGAGGCCGCCGATCACCACCTGGATCACCGGCTCCGGCCACCGCTCGAAGGTGGCCATCCCCGCGGGCACGGTGCAGACGGAGGTGGCGTCCGGCCCCCGGGCCTGGCCGCCGACGTAGCGGACCACGTAGCCCGCGTACTTCAGCCCCTCCTCCTGGCCGTTCTCGACCTTCAGGAGCGAACCGACGTCCCGCCGCCCGTGCAGGGCGAACCGGAGGGTCCCGGAGGCCGCCTGGTTGGGCTGGTCGCGCGAGCCTTCGGCCGGCGGCAGGACGTCTGCAAACTCGATGCGGTCGACGGCGACCAGGTCGTAGGTCCCGTCGGCGTTCCGGCGCAGGGTGGCGCGCTCGCCGATCGCGACGTTCAGGGTGCCCTGCACGTAGCTGGAACGCCGTCCCTCGACCTGTTGCGGCGTCGCCGGGTGGGGAACCTGGATCGCGGCGGCGAAGGCGAGGGTCAGGGGCGCGATCAGCATGGGAACTCCGGCACGGGCGGAGCCTCCGTCCCGGAGCCCCGCGCCATGCATGTCAGGACGGCCCCGCGCGAGCAATGGACAAGGCGCGCCCGCCGGGAATCGTGATCGCTGCGACCGCGAAGCCTCCCGTCTCGTCCACGGCGAAGCCGACCACGCGGGCTGCAGACGGCGCAGACGCGCCGATCCGCGCCCCCGCCGCACGAAAAAGGGGCCGACGACCGCAGCCGCCGACCCCCTTTTTTTCAACGCATCCCGGAGGATGTGCGGATCAGTTGCCGCCCATCATCGAGGCGACTTCGGTGGCGAAGTCCGGGCCCTCGACCTTCTCGACGCCCTCGCCGAGGGCGAGGCGGACGAAACCGGCGACGTGCAGGCCCGGCGCGCCCAGCTCCTTGCCGGTGTTGGCCACGAGCTGCTCGATGGTGACGTCCGGGTCCATGACGAACGGCTGCTTGGTCAGCACCACGTCCTTCTGGAACTTGGCGATCTGGCCCGAGACGATCTTCTCGATCATGTTCTCCGGACGGCCTTCTTCCTTGGCCTTCTCGATCAGCACGGCGCGTTCCTTCTCCACCGCGGCCGGATCGAGGTCGTCGGTGTTCAGGGCCAGCGGCGAGGTGGCCGCGACGTGCATGGCGATCTTGCGGCCGAGCTCGCGCAGGGCGGTCTTGTCGCCGGCGCCGTGCAGGGCGACCAGCACGCCGATGCGGCCGACGCCCGGCGAGACGGCGTTGTGGACGTAGGTGGCGACTACGCCCTCGTCGACCGACAGGCGGGCGGCGCGGCGCAGCTGCATGTTCTCGCCGATGGTGGCGATCATGTTGGTCACTTCGTCCTGGACCGTCTTGCCGGCTTCCAGTTCGGCGCCGTGCAGCGCCTCGACGGTGTGGTGCTCGAGGCCCAGCTCGGCGAAGCGCTTGGCCGCGTTCTGGAACAGCTCGTTGCGGGCCACGAAGTCGGTCTCGGCGTTGAACTCGATCGCCGCGGCGATCTCGCCCTTGCCGTCCTCGCGCGAGGCGACGGCGACGAGGCCCTCGGCGGCGACGCGGTCGGCCTTCTTGGCGGCCTTGGACAGGCCCTTGGCGCGCAGCCAGTCGATGGCCGCTTCCATGTCGCCGTTGGTTTCCTGAAGCGCCTTCTTGCAGTCCATCATGCCGACGCCCGAACGCTCGCGAAGCTCCTTCACGAGGGCGGCAGTGATCTCGGCCATTGTAGTCTCCTGAGTCTTGATATGCGGGTACGGCCGGGTTGTTAGCCCGGCCGTGTGTCAGTCACGCACGACCCTCGCCGGAGGGCCGTCGGGCGATCAGCCCGTGGCCTTCTCGGTCTCGACGGCGTCGTTCGCTTCGGCGGTCGCCTCCTGGGCGGCCTCGTCGGCGACGGCCGGCTCGGCGGCCGCTTCCATCTCGGCGGCGACGCCTTCCGTGCCGGCCGGGGCGGCCTCGGCTTCAGCCTTCGGGGCTTCGGCCTCGCGCAGCATCGGCTCGACCGGGGCTTCCGAAGCGCCCAGGTCGATGCCCGAGGCCGCGGCGCCCGAGGCCAGGCCGTCGAGGACGGCGTCGGCGATCAGGTCGCAGTAGGTCTGGATGGCGCGGGCGGCGTCGTCGTTGCCCGGGATCGGATAGGTGATGCCGTCCGGATCGCAGTTGGTGTCGAGGATGGCGATGATCGGGATGTTCAGCTTGCGCGCTTCCTGGATCGCGATCGCTTCCTTGTTGGTGTCGATCACGAACATGATGTCGGGGATGCCGCCCATGTCCTTGATGCCGCCCAGCGAGGCTTCCAGCTTGTCGCGCTCGCGCTGCAGGCTGAGCAGCTCGCGCTTGACGCGGCCCTCGCCGCCCGACTCCAGCAGGGAGTCCAGCTCGCGCAGGCGGGCGATCGAGCCCGACACGGTCTTCCAGTTGGTCAGGGTGCCGCCGAGCCAGCGATTGTTCATGTAGTACTGGGCGCAGCGCTTGGCGGCCTCGGCGACCGGGTCGGCGGCCTGGCGCTTGGTGCCGACGAACAGCACGCGGCCGCCCTTGGCGGCGACGTCGCGCACGGCGACCAGCGCCTGGTGCATCAGCGGGATCGACTGCGACAGGTCGATGATGTGGATGTTGGAGCGCGCGCCGAAGATGTAGCGCTCCATCTTCGGGTTCCAGCGGTGGGTCTGGTGGCCGAAGTGCGCGCCGGCTTCCAGCAGCGAACGCATGGAGAATTCAGGCAGAGCCATGATCGTCTTGTCCTTTTTCCGATAGACGTTGCGCGGACGGTTAAAGGACCGGATGGTCCCTCGGAACGGAGCCGCCGGGGATGTCTCCCCCGGAAGCGCCACGCCCGCGTGCGAAGTGCGCGCGGTCTCTAGGCGAGTTGCGGGCTGAAAGCAAGGTTGCCTTGCCCCTGCGCCCCACAAGCCGGATGTTCCGGCATGAGCCAGAAAAGCCTGATCCTCGCCGTCGCCTTGACCCTGGGCTCGCCCGGTGCGGCGTCGGCCCAAGCTGCGTCGGACGAACTCAATATCCGACACCAGCCCTGGCCGGGCCGCGAAGCCTTCGCGGGGGTGACGACATCCGCCGCCCTGTCCCGGTCGTGGTCCGCCAATCGCTTCTATGTCGTCACCCTGGGAGAGTGGCCGAACGCCACTCGCCACTGGATCGTCCGTCGCGCGTTCGGCGAGGAACTGGGCCCGGACGCCGGCCGCACGACTGTGGTCTGGGCGGACTCGAGAAGCTGTCCGGCGCTCGCGCCGGTGCTGCAGCGAATGGAGCGCATGCCGGCGGCGAGGATCGATGTCCCGGGACTGGGTTGGGAAGACGACCGGTGGGGCCTCACCTTCGATGGCGTGCATCACCGGTTCTGGAGCCATGTCCGGGATGCGACGACCGGATCGCGCATGACCATGACGCTTGAAGGCAATCTCAACACGCCGGTCGAACGCTGGTGGAGCGAGGCCCTCCGTCGACTGGAGGCCTGCTGGACGACCTCGCCGCCGACCGACGGCTGAGCTCCGTTCGCCAGAGGCCCGCATCGCCTTCGCCTCCATCCGGTCGATGTCGGCAGATGGTCCGCAGCCCGGTGCTCTCAGCCGAGCCACAACTGGCCGGCCGCGGCGGCGGCGGCGAGGATCAGGGGGGCGGCGAAGCGCCCTTTCAGCGTCGATGCGGCCACGACGGCGAGGCCGCCGATGACCACAAGCGGCCAGGCCGCCCCCTCATCGACCAGTCCCGCGGCGAGCTGGAACACCGTGGCGGCGATCACCCCGACGACGGCGCCGGCGACGCCGTCCAGCACGGCGTGAACGGCCGGGGTTCCGACCACCTGCTCCAGCCGGTCGTGGAGGACCATCGAGAAGGCGAAGGCGGGCAGGAAGACGCCGGCGGTGACGGCCAGCGCGCCGGGGAAGCCGCCGGCGGCGTAGCCGACGAAGGTTGCGAAGATGACCAGCGGCGCGGGCATGACTTTGGCCATCACCACCCCGTCGAGGAAGGTCGCGTCGCTCATCCAGCCGCGCGGAACCACGTCGGCGCGGACGAAGGGAATGGCGGTGTAGGCTCCGCCGAAGGTCAGCAGGCCGGCCTTCAGGCCGGTCAGGAACAGGGCGAGGACCGAAGCCGGCGCGGCCGCGGCGACGACGGCGTCGACAGCCTGCGGCGCGGCAGGGCGCAGGAGCCAGAGGGCGGAGATCCCGACGGCCAGGGCCAGCGCTGCGAGGGCCGCGCCCCGGCGGCCGGTCGCCGCCAGCCCATGAACGAGGGCTCCGGCGGGGAGCACGATCCAGAACGGGACGCCGGCCAGCGTCGCCGGCAGGGCCAGCCCGGCGACCAGCCACAGGCTGCGGCCGACAAGAATGTGACGGCCGATGCGCTCCACGGCGCGGGCGATCAGCCCGATCACCGCCGCCTGCGCCCCCAGCAGGGCCGGCGCCAGGGCCCCCTGCCCCACGTCGAAGCGGAACCAGGCCCAGGCGGCGGCGAGCATCAGCAGGAAGCCCGGCAGCATGAAGCCGAGGCCGGCGACCAGCCCGCCCCGGCGGCCCCGCGCCCGCACGCCCATGTGCACGCACAGTTCGTGCGCCTCGGGCCCCGGAAGGGCCTGCATCACCGCCAGCAGCCGGTTGAACCGGGCGGACGACATCCAGCGGTCCCGCTCGACCAGTTCGCGCCGGATCATGGCGATCTGCGCCACCGGCCCCCCGAAGGCGAGCGCCCCGAAGCGCAGGAAGCGCAGGAACAAGGGCCAAAGGCCGATCGGAGGCGGGCGCAGGTCGTCGTCGGCCATCGGCCTCCTATGCCCTCCCCCGAGCCCGGCGTCACCGCCCCCGCATGCGGCCTCGCCAGCCTGGCGTAACGCCGCTATATTGTTCCCGGGAGGGGCTTCAGATGAACCGCGTGCAAGCCGCCCTGTCGGGCGTCGTGATGGCCGCCGCCGCCCTGGCGGGGGTCGCCACATCCCAGGCGCCGCCGCCGTCGCCGGTCGCCGCCGTGCAGGTCGACCTGCCCCGGTCGCGGGAGGACGCGGCGGCGCTCGCGCGGGCGCGGCAGGATCCGCTGGCGGCGCGCATCCGGAGCGTCATGGCGCAGGATTCGCGCACCGCGGCGATGCTGCAGCTGGCCGCGGAGTCGCCGGTTCCGGTGCTGGGCCCGTCCGATCCGGCCCTGCTGGCCGCAGCCCGCCTGTTCACCGGCGACCGCCACTACATGATGAGCCTCGAACGCGGCGGGCAGGTCATCGAGATCTACGGAAGCACCAAGGCCTTCCGCTCGCCCGTGGCGCAGACGCCGGGCGCGGCCGGGCGAACGGCGGCCCCGGCGCGGCTCGCGGTCGCCCGGGCCCCGGCGCGATCCGCCGCAGCGGCCCGGCGGGCGCAGGCGGCGGGGCTGGCGAACCTTCGCACCGAGCAGACCGAGTACGGCCATGACGTCGCCTTCAGCCGCTTCGGCGCCGCCTACAGCGTCAGCTTCATCTGCGACGGCCAGGGCGCGCCCGGCTGCGGCGAGGCCGACGCGGTGGCCTTCGCCGCCAGTCTGGTGCTGATCGGGGGCGGGGCGTGAGACGGCCGGCGTCGCTGGCGGCCCTGCTGCTGCTGACCGCCTGTTCGCCGACCGGTTGCGACGGGACGACTCCCGGGCCGGAGAAGGGCCCGCCGCCGGCCCCCGGGGATGCGGTCGGCCCCTCCGGGCCGCCGGCCGAACCGCCGCCCGAGACGCCGCCGGAGCCCGAGCCGGTCGACTGGCCGCACGAGCCGCCCGGCGGCCTCGCCCCCGGGTCGGGCAGCGGGGCCACGGACCCGACCGTCTGGGCGGCGGGCATGCGCTTTCCGATGAAGGCGGCTCCGGCCTACGCCAACTCCCAGGTCTACGGCTACGGCGGCTTCGCGGCGCCGGGGCCCGGCGGTCAATGCGACCCGCGGAACTACAGCTATCCGTGGCGGGACAATTTCTGCGAGACGCGCTCGTGGACCAACGGCATGTGCCCGGCCGGACGCGGCCATCAGGGGCAGGACATCCGTCCGGCCAGCTGCGAGAAGAAGGTGCACGAGGTGGTCGCCGCCGAGAACGGGCGGATCACCTCGATCGGCAGCTACACCGTCACCCTGCTGGGCGACTCCGGCCGCATCTACCGCTACCTGCACATGGACATGGCCGGGGTGCACGCCCTGCACCCGGACGCGGCCTCGCGCACGGTCGCGCGCGGCCAGACCCTGGGCAAGGTGTCGGCCGACTTCGGCGGCTCGGCCACCACCATCCACCTGCATTTCGAGATCAAGGCGCCGGTGGACACGGGGAGCGGGCCGACGGTCATGTTCGTGCCGACCTATCCGAGCCTGGTGGACAGCTACGGCAGGCTGCTGAACGGGGCCGCCTGACGGGTCAGGTTCCGCGCGGCTTGGCCCGGCTGGTCGCCTCGGCGACGGCGGGATCCTCCGGCCAGGGGTGCCTCGGATAGCGGCCGCGCATCTCGGCGCGCACGTCCTTCCACGAGCCGGCCCAGAAGCGGGGCAGGTCCTTCGTCATCTGGATCGGCCGGCGCGCGGGGGACAGCAGGGCCAGGGTCAGGGGCACGCGACCGCCGCCGACGCTCGGGTGGCTGGTGACGCCGAACAGCTCCTGCACCCGGATGTCGACGCGCGGCCCGCCCTCGGCGGCGTAGTCGATCGCGGCCGAGCCGAGCGGCGTCTGCAGCCGGGCGGGCGCCAGCTCGTCCAGCGCCCGCTGGCGATCCCACGGCACCAGGGCGCGCAGGCCCTGCTCCAGGGCGGCGTCCGGGATGGCGTCGAGCGCCTGCGCCTCGGCCAGCAGCGGCCTGAGCCAGGCGTCGCGGGCTGCGAACAGCCCCGCATCGCTGACGTCGGGCCAGGCGTCGTCCAGCGTGCGCAGGAAGGCCAGCCGGGCGCGCAGGGCGGCGGCGCGTTCGCCCCAGCGCAGGCCGTTCAGCCCGTCGCGTTCGACCTCGGCCTCAAGCGCGGCGGTGACCGCGGCGCGGTCGGGACGGCCCATCTCCTTCTCGTCGACGACGATGGCGCCGATCCGGCGGACCCGTTTCAGCGTCATCCGCCCCGACGGTTCGCGCGACAGCCGGTCCTCGACCTCGATGCGGTGTTCGAGGTCGACGAGGTCCACCGGCGCGGCGAGGCGGATGCGGTCCCGGGCGTCCCCGCCGCCCAGCTCCGCCGCCGCCAGCCACGGCTCGCGGGCCAGCGGCTCGTGCGGGTCCATGAAGGCGCCGCGCCCGGAGGCCAGCCGCACCTCGCCCGGCTTGCCGCGCGCCCGCGCCACCCGCTCCGGAAAGGCCTCGGCCAGCAGGGCGCCGGGATCGACCTCGCCGCCCTGCCCGGCCCCGGCGCTGCGGGCCCAGCGGTCCGCCAGCTTCAGGGCGTCGCGGGCCCGGGGCGAACGATCCCGGTCCAGCGCCCGCAGCCGCTCGCGCAGGTCGACGTCGGTCCCGCCGAGGCCGGGCTCCGACAGCACGGCGGCGATCCGCGCGCCCATGAGGGCGTCGCCCTGGTCGGACGCCGCCGCGACCATGTGCGCCAGCCGGGGCGGCAGGGCGATGCCAGTCAGGCGGCGGCCGTGGCCGGTGAGCGCCCCTTCCGCGTCCAGCGCCCCGAGCCGGGCCAGCACGTTGCGCGCCTCGGCGAAGGCGCCGGCGGGGGGCGGATCGAGCAGGGCGAGAGAGTCGGGCGCACGGGCGCCCCAGCGGGCGAGATCGAGGGCGAAGGCCGTCAGGTCGGCCTCGAGAATCTCCGGCCGCTGGTGCGGGACGAGGCCGCGGGTCTGTTCCTCGTCCCACAGGCGGTAGCAGACGCCGGGCTGCGTGCGGCCGGCGCGGCCGCGGCGCTGCTCGGCCGAGGAGCGGCTGACGCGAACGGTGGCGAGCCGGGTCAGGCCGCTGGCCGGATCGAACCGGGGCACCCGCGACAGGCCGCCGTCGATCACCACCCGCACCCCCTCGATGGTCAGGCTCGTCTCCGCCACCGAGGTGGCCAGCACCACCTTTCGGCGACCGGGCGACGCCGGTTCGACGGCGCGGTCCTGCTCCGCCTTGTCCAGGGCGCCGTAGAGGGGGGCGAGGTCGACGTCGCCCGGCAGGCGGTCGGCCAGCAGCCGCGCCGTGCGGTGGATCTCCCCCTGTCCCGGGAAGAAGGCGAGGATGGAGCCGCCCTCCTCCGCCAGCGCCTGGCGGATCGCGCGGGCCATGGCCTCCTCGAAGCGCTCGGCCGGATTACGGCCAAGGTGGCGGGTCTCGACCGGGAACATCCGCCCCTCGGCCTCGATCACCGGCGCCGTCTGTCCCGAGGCGTCGGCCAGCAGGCGCGAGACGCCGGCGATGTCGAGGGTGGCCGACATGACCAGCAGGCGCAGGTCGTCACGCAGCAGCTGCTGGCTCTCCCGCGCCAGCGCCAGGCCGAGATCGGCGTCGAGGCTGCGCTCGTGGAATTCGTCGAACAGGACGGCGCCGACGCCCTCCAGCCCCGGATCGTCCAGGATCATGCGGGTGAAGACGCCCTCGGTGATCACCTCGATGCGGGTGGCCGGGCCGATGCGGCTCTGCAGCCGGGTGCGGTAGCCGACCGTCTCTCCGGCCCGCTCTCCCAGCGTGGCGGCCATGCGGTCGGCGGCGGCGCGGGCGGCCAGCCGCCGCGGCTCCAGCACCAGCACCTTGCCGTCCGCCAGCCACGGCTGGTCCAGCAGCGCCAGCGGCACGACCGTGGTCTTGCCGGCCCCGGGCGGCGCGGCGAGCACGACCGCAGGCCAGTCCGCGAGGGCGGATTTCAGCGGTTCGAGGACGGCGTGGATCGGGAGCATTGCGGCCCAGATAGCGCGAAGGTCAGCCCTCGGGCGCCGGAATTTTCTGCGCCCTGGCCGCAACGACCGCTTTCACGAAAGCGTCGTCGGAGCTTCACCCTTCGGAAACCGCGTTGCCAGCGCGGACAGGCGCCGCTAGCGTCCGCGCCGAAAACAGCATCAGGCTGTAAGTCGGAGGGGACATTCATGTGGCGCGTTAAGTCGCTCGACGCCATCCTGGCCACGGCCGAGAAGAAATCACTGCATCGCTCGCTGGGCCCGGTCCAGCTGACCCTGCTGGGCGTCGGCGCCATCATCGGCACCGGCATCTTCGTGCTGACCGCCGCGGCGGCGCAGAAGGCCGGGCCGGGGATGATGTGGTCGTTCGTGATCGCCGGCGCGGTCTGCGCCGTCGCCGCGCTCTGCTACTCGGAACTGGCCTCGATGGCCCCTGTGTCGGGCTCGGCCTACACCTACACCTACGCCGTCATGGGCGAACTGCTGGCCTGGATGGTCGGCTGGGCGCTGATTCTCGAATACGCCGTGGCGGCCTCGGCCGTGTCGGTGGGCTGGTCCGGCTATGTGCTGGGCCTGATCGAGAACGCCATGGGATTCGACTGGCCAGACCTGCTGCAGGCCGGGCCGGCGTGGAGCATGAACGGCTGGATCCCGACCCCTGACTTCTCGGTCGGCATCGTCAACGTTCCGGCCATCGTGGTGGCCCTGGCCGTGACCCTGCTGCTGATGATCGGCACCACGGAATCGGCGCGCGTCAACGCCGCCCTGGTGGCGATCAAGGTCGCCGCCCTGACCGCCTTCATCGTCCTGACCCTGCCGGTCCTGAAGACCGGCAACTTCACGCCCTTCGCGCCCAACGGCCTGTTCGGCGAGTCCTCGGGCATGGGCATCATCGGCGCCGCGGCCTCGATCTTCTTCGCCTACGTCGGCTTCGACGCCGTCTCGACGGCGGCGGAAGAGACCAAGAACCCGCAACGCAACGTGCCCATCGGCCTGATCGGCTCGCTGGCCATCTGCACCATCTTCTACCTGCTGGTCGCGGCCGGCGCGGTCGGGGCCATCGGCGCCCAGCCGGTGCTCGGCTCGGCCGGCGAAGCGGTCCAGCCGGGCTCGCCGGGCTTCATCGCCGCCTGCCAGCTGGCCGAGAACGCCAATCGCCTGGTGTGCTCGAACGAAGCCCTCGCCCACGTGCTGCGCGAGATCAACTACCCGGCCGTCGGCAACGCGCTCGGCACCGCCGCCATGCTGGCCCTGCCCTCGGTCATCCTCATGATGATCTACGGCCAGACCCGCATCTTCTTCGTGATGGCGCGCGACGGCCTGCTGCCGGAAGGCCTGGCCAAGGTCCACCCGAAGTGGAAGACGCCCTATGTGGTGACCATCTTCACCGGCATCGCCGTGGCCATCGCCGGGGCCCTGTTCCCGGTCGGCCAGCTGGCCGACATCTCGAACTCGGGCACCCTGTTCGCCTTCTTCATGGTGTCGGTCGCCGTGCTGATGCTGCGGGTGAAGGATCCTCACCGCCGCCGTCCGTTCCGGACGCCGTTCGTCTGGATCATCGCGCCGCTGTCGGCCTTCGGCTGCGCCGCCCTGTTCTGGAACCTGCCGCACGACGCCAAGATGGTGCTGCCGATCTGGGGCGGCATCGGCCTGGTGATCTACCTGCTGTACGGCATCCGCAAGAGCCACGTCGGCCGGGGCATTGTGGACGTGCCGGAGCTGGATCCCGATGCGCCGCACGGGCCGGTGCCGCCGATGCCCGGCGCGCCGTCGCCGACGGACGACCACAGGAACTGATCCTCGATCAGCGCTGGCAAGGGCCCGGGAGCGATCCCGGGCCTTTCGCTTTGTTGCGCCCTGCCCTACAGGCGGAGGCGGACCTGCGGATGTGGCGGAACTGGTAGACGCACTGGATTTAGGTTCCAGCGCCGCGAGGCGTGGAGGTTCGAGTCCTCTCATCCGCACCATCCTGCCTCGCCCCGACGGGCTTCGCAGGACAGGTTCGCCGGCCGGCGGCGAAGCGGGGCGATGAAGAGGCGGTCAGTCCCTCCGCCTCGCGACCGTCCGACGCTGCAGGTTCTTGTTTTGTTCTGCGGTGCTGCTATCCTGCCCGCATGGCCGAAGCAGCGAAGGGACGGGGCGCGCGCACCAATGCGACGGGGCGCTATGAGCCGGTCACGAGGGAGACTTTCGATGACGGGTGGACGTCGGAGGACGCCGAAGCGGCGCCGCTGCGCACCACGCTGACGCCGGAGCGGGCGCGGACCATCATCACCCGCAACACCAGCCCCGACGTGGGCTTCGACCGCTCGATCAACCCCTATCGCGGCTGCGAGCACGGCTGCATCTACTGCTATGCCCGACCCGCGCATGCGTACATGGGCCTGTCCCCGGGCCTCGACTTCGAGAGCCGGCTGTTCTGGAAGCCCGAGGCGGCCGCCCTGCTGGAGCGGGAGCTGTCGAAACCGCGCTACGTCTGCCGGCACATCCACATCGGCGGCAACACCGACCCCTACCAGCCGGTCGAGCGCGAGCTGAAGTCGACCCGGGCGGTGCTCGAGGTGCTGCAGCGCTTCAACCATCCGCTCAGCATCATCACCAAGTCGGTGCTGATCGCCCGCGACGCCGACATCCTCGGCGCCATGGGCCGCGAGGGACTGGCCTCGGCCCTGGTCTCCATCACCACCCTCGACCGCAAGCTGGCCCGGGCGATGGAGCCGCGGGCCTCGACCCCGGCGAAGCGGCTGGAGGCGATCTCGCGCCTGGCCGAGGCCGGGTGCCCTGTCGGGGTCGGCTTCGCGCCGGTGATCCCGGGGCTGAACGACCACGAGCTGGAGTCGGTGCTGGAGGCGGCGGCCAAGGCCGGCGCGACCTCGGCCATGTATGTGACCCTGCGGCTGCCGCTGGAGATCAAGGACCTGTTCCGCGAATGGCTGGCCGACGCCCGCCCCGAGCGCGCCGCCCGGGTCATGTCGCTGGTCCGCCAGACGCGCGGCGGACGCGACTACGACCCCGAATGGTCGCACCGGATGAAGGGCGAGGGCCCGGTGGCCGAGCTGATCGCCGCCCGCTTCCGCGCCGCGACCCGGCGGTACGGTCTGGACGGCCCCCGCGCGGCGCTCGACGTCAGCCGCTTCCGCGTACCGGCCGACGCGCGCCGTCAGCTCGACCTGTTCGACGCCGCCTGAGCGCCGGCCGCGGCCCTCAGCCCGCCGCGGGCAGGTAGGCGGGCGGAAGCGGCGTCTCCGACGTCTCCGCCTGCCAGTAGACCGACAGGATCCACCAGCGCTGGCCGTCGTGGAATAGCTGGATGCTGTTGATCCCGCGCGCGAAGGGCTCGGCGTCGACCCGGCTGTGCAGGGTCTCGTAGGTCGACCAGACGTGCAGGATGCGGCCGAACCGCTCGCTGCGGCGGGCGATCTCGCGCTCGTGGAAGCCCTCGCGAAGCAGGAAGGGCTCGCTGCGCGCGATGTACTCGTCGGGGGTGACCGAGCGGACCACGCCGCGCCCCTCGCGGTCGGTCCCCGACGGCATCAGGCGCGCCGTCGGGTGGAACAACGAGCGGAAGCGGTCCCAGTCGCGCGCCTGACCGGCGTCGCCGGAGATCACCTCGTAGAGGGCGGCGACGATCGCCTCGGGCGAGGCGACGTCGGCCGGCGCGGCGGTCGGGGCCGCCGCCGCGGGCGGCGCGGGGACCTGGGCGGCGGCCGCCGGCGCGGCGGCGAACGCGAGAGCGGCGATCAGAACGGACAGGCGCATCCTCTTCCCTCCCCGGCGCGCGCCGTCAGCCGCCGGCGCGGCGGCCGAACAGCGCGGCCAGCGCGGTGAGACGCGCCTTGTCAGGGCCTGTCGTGCGCCCGGCCGCGGCGGCCAAGGCCTGCGACAGGGCGCCGGCGTCGCCGGCGTCGCCGCCGGCCCGCCAGCTCTCCACGGCCGCCCGCGCCCGGGCGGCCAGTCCCGCCTCCAGCGCCGCGCCGCGGGCGAGCTGGTCGAGATAGGCCTGGGCCACGTCCGGGCTGTCGGGCCAGACGATCCGCGTCTGCGTCTGCGGGTTGACCACCTCGGCCGTGACGGCCTCGGCGGCGGCGATCTCGGCCGCCGAGAGGTGCTCCCCGGGGACCAGCTTCAGCACGTCGAGGCCGCGCGCGATCTCGCTCGCGTAGATGCGGCCGTTGAACCAGTAGGCGGACCAGGCGCCGCCGATCATCAGCCGGTCGGCGTCGATCGGCCCGCGGTCGAACCAGGCGATCTCCTTCGGGTGCGCCGGATCGGTGAAGTCCATCACCGACACCCCGCCCTGGTACCAGGCCTGGACCATCAGGTCGCGGCCCGGGACGGGGATCAGATTGCCGTTGTGGGCGACGCAGTTCTCCGACGCCCCCTGCGCCGCGGGCAGCTTGAAGAAGCTCTGGCCCTTCAGCTGCCGGTTCTCGATCGTCGCCACCAGGTTGGCGCCCCAGTTCGACGGATCCTCGGCGCGGCAACGGGGGCTGGTGCCGCCGCCCCACTCGTCGGTGAAGACCACCCGGTCGCCGGCATTGTTGAAGGTCGCCGAGTGCCAGTAGGCCATGTCCGCGTCGAACAACTCGGAGATGCGGGCCGGGTTCTCCGGGCCCGAGATGTCGAGCAGGATGCCGTTGCCGCTGCAGGCCCCGGCGGCGAGCGCGAGCTCCGGATAGACGGTGATGTCGTGGCAGTGGTTGGTCTGGGCCGTGCGCTGGCTGGCCAGCCCGGCCGCGCCGCCGCGCCACAGGCCGGCGATCTGGCCCGTCTCGCGGTCGGCGAAGATGCGCGGCCGGTTGACGATCGCCGCCCGCTCCGGCGCGTCGAGCGGCACCTCGATCACGTCGATCGAATAGAGGGCGGTCTCCGGATTTTCGCCGGGTTCGCCGCTTGAGCAGATGTCCAGCTCCTCCGTCTTTCGCACGCCGGAGGTGGCCGAGTTGTAGATGTAGAGGATGTTCGGGTCGGTCGGGTGCGGGACCTGGGTGTGCGTATGCGAGCCGCGGCAGGTCTGCACGGCGGCGATCTGGCGCGGCGCATTCAGGTCCGAGATGTCGAAGATGCGGATGCCGCGGAAGCGTTCGGCGTTGACCTCGCCCTCGGCGTCGGCCGTGCCGCAGTCCAGGCGGGCGCGGTTCTGCTCCACCGACATGAACAGCAGGTCGCCGTGGATCGAGACGTCGCCCTGTCCGCCCGGGCACACCACGGACAGGACGAGCGCCGGGGCGCCAGTCCCGCTCAGATCGTAGGCGTTGAAGCCGTGGAAGCTGCCGACGAACAGCCGGCCGTTGGACAGGGCCATGTCGCTGTTGGCGAGGGCCAGCGGGCTGTAGCGCGGCCGCGCCGGCGGCTCCGCGGGGGCGGCCTGGCCTTCGGACCGGCGCGTCGGCGGAGCGAAGATGGCCTCGGGATCGAAGAAGCCGGGCGGCGGAGCGACGGAGTGCTCCAGCTCGAGCCCCGAGGCGGCGCGCCCGGCGTCGCGCAGCCCCGCCGTCAGGGTCGGGCGCGGATCGGCCGTCTGGGCGGACGCCGCCGAGGCGATCAGCACGCCGGCCACGGCGACGGTGGAAAGCAGAAGGTTGCGAACGATCATGGCCGCTCCTGGGGCGTGGGGTTCAGGTCGGAGAGCAGGGACTGCATGCGCAGGATTTCGGCCGCCTGGTCGGCGACAACCGAGCCGAGGAAGTCGGACAGCAGGGTGTCCTCGCCGGCGCCCGGGATGGCCATCAGGCCGTCGACCATGTCGAGAGCGCCCTGGTGGTGCCGGATCATGCCCTCGAGGAACAGACGGTCGAAGGCCGGGCCGCGCGCCGCCGCCAGCGCCTGCATTCGCGCGGGCGAGAGCATGCCGGGCATCAGCGGGACGTCGGAGGCCGCCGCGCCGGGCGCGCCATGGCCGGCGTGGCCCCCATGGCCCGCGTGACCGGCGTGCAGATCCGCGGCCTCGGTCGGCTGGCTGCGCGCCACGAGCCAGTCGCGCATCAGCGCCATCTCGGCTTCCTGGCTGAGGGCGATCCGTTCGCCCAGCCGGCGCACCCGGGAATCGGCCCCGTGAACGCGCAGAAGCTCGACCATCTCCACCGCCTGGGCGTGGTGGACCAGCATGTGCTGCATGAAGCGGACGTCGTCGGCGGTGAAGCCGGTGCGGCTCAATTCCACCGAGTCCGCGGCGCTCATCACCCGCGCCGGCTGACCGGGCGCGCCGGGCTGGAAGATCGGGGGCGTCTGCGGGGCCGGCGCTGCGCCGGCGAGGCTCGCCGCCGCGAGAAGTCCCGAAAGGATCTGCAAGGCTGGGCGGCTCCGGACGCTGACGTTCGGGCACACTAGGGCGCGAAACGCGCAGCCGCCAAGCTGAAACTGGTCAGCGCCGGAACACGGCCACCAGCTCGATATGCGCCGACCACAGGAACTGGTCGATCGGCGTCACCGACTGCACCTGGAAACCGGCCGCGACCAGCTCCCGGGCGTCGCGGGCGAAGGTGGCCGGGTTGCACGAGACGTAGACGACGGTCTCCGCCTTCGTGCCCGGCAGCTGCCGCGTCTGGTCGAGGGCGCCGGCCCGCGGCGGGTCGAGCACCACGGCGTCGCAGCCGCGCAGGTCGTACGGCGCCAGCGGACGGCGGAACAGGTCCCGCGCCTGCGCCTCGACGGGCTTGAGCCGCCGGGCCGAGCCGACGCCGGCCTTCAGCGCCGCGATCGCCGCCGCAGAGCCGTCGGCGGCCAGCACCGGCGCGACCTCCGCCAGCGGGAAGGTGAAGGCCCCGGCGCCGCAGAACAGGTCCGCGACCTTGCGCGCGCCCTTCACCGCCGCCACGGCGCGTTCGACCATGGCCGCCTCCGCCGGGGGCGAGGCCTGCAGGAAGCCGCCGGCCGGCAGGGGTACGACGGCCGGTCCGAAGGCGATCCTCGGCTGGCGGGCCATGACCAGGGTCTCGCCGGCGAGGCTGAGCCGCGCCAGGTCGGCGGCGGCCGCCGCCTCGATGGCGCGCATCTGCGCATCGCGCGACAGGCCCCCGGTGCGCCGCTCCACCCCGGTGACGTCGACGTCCAGCCCGTCGAGGGCCCAGGTGACGTGCAGGGTCGGGGCCGACTTCGGGTGCTCGAGGAAGGGCTCCGCCACCCGGGCCAGGGCGGGAAAGGCGGCGACGAGCCGCGGATCGGCGATGGGACAGGCCGTCACCTCGACCAGCCGCCAGCTCCGGCGCGCCTTGAAGCCCAGCAGGACGCGGCCGTCGGGCCCGCGACGGGCGTGCAGCGCCAGCCTGCGCCGGACTCCGGGCGGCGTCGGCACGACCGGCTCCACCTCCGCATCGAGCCCCTCCCGGCCCAGAGCCAGGCGCACCTGTTCACGCTTCCAGCCGAGATACGGCTCCGCGGCCCAGTGCTGCAGCGAGCAGCCGCCGCAGTCGCCGTAATGCGGGGACGCCGGGGCGACGCGATCCGGGCTGGGGACGACGATCTCCGCCGCCTCGAGCCGTCCCTCGCGCACCTCCCCGCGCACCACCTCGCCCGGCAGGGTCAGGGGCGCGAACACGGGACCGTCGGCGGTCTCGGCCACGCCGTCTCCCTGGGCGGCCACCCGGGCGATCGTCAGCGTCTGGATCATCGGCCGCTCCTAGCCGACCGCGGCGCCCGGCGAAACCTGAACGAAGATGAACGACCCGCTCAAAGGCCGTTCAGGCGGCGGAGCCTACAAGCGATGCAACAGACAGGGGGCCGAACCGTTCGGCCATCGGATTAACCTTTTCGAGGACCAGGTCGATGAACGTTTCCATGACCCGCAAGGCCGCCCTCGGCGCCGCCGCAGTCGCGGCCGCGGGACTGATGACGGCCCCTGCCCCGGCTTCGGCCCAGGCCTACAGCTACCAGGGCGACCGCTACGGATCGTACGACCGCTATGACGACCGGTATCGCTACGACGACCGGTACGGCGGCTACGACTATTGCCGCAGCGACCGCAACCAGCGCACCGCGGCGGGCGCGACCATCGGCGCCGGAGTCGGCGCGGTGGCCGGTTCGCAGCTGGCCGCCCGCGGCCGGCGCACCGAGGGCTCGGTTCTCGGCGGCGTGTTGGGCGCGGTGATCGGCGGCAGCGTCGGTCGCGACTCCGGCCGCGAGTGCGAGCGCTACTATGATCGCTCCGGTTATCGCGGCTACGACGATCGCGGCTACTACGGCGACGACCGGTACGGCTACGATGACCGGTACCGCTCCGACGACCGCTACCGGTATGATGACCGGTACAGCTACGACAGCCGCTACAGCTATGACAGCCGTTACGGCTACGACCGTCGCGAAACCAGCTACGGCTGCCGCACCGTCCGCTACGAGACCCGCGACTGGAACGGTCGGCTGGTCACCCGCTACCAGGAAGTCTGCAACGACTACTGACGAGATCGCGGCGCCGATTATCTTTCAGCCCCCCTGTCGATCGGCGACGTGACGGAGGCCCCCGGTGGAGAGATCCGCCGGGGGTCTTTCCATTTCCGGAGGCAGTCGTCAGGCCGCAGGCGACAGGCGTCAGCGGCGCCGGCTTGCAGCGGACGTCAGGCCGACCTGTCTGCAGAAGGCGAGGCTCAATCTGCTGCCTGCCGCCTGCCGCCTGCCGCCTGCCTGGCCCGGGCCCATAGCAGCCACTCCCGGTTGCCGTCCCCGCCGGGGATCGGACTCTCTGCGGTCGCCTGTACGGCCCAGCCCTGTTCCTCCAGCCAGCCGCTGACGCGGTCGAGGGCCGCCTGCCGGGCCTCCGGGTCGCGCACCACCCCGCCCCGGCCGACGTCGGCGCGCCGCTCCATCTCGAACTGCGGCTTGACCAGGGTGACAAGGTCGGCGCCGGGCGCGGCGAGCGCCAGCGCCGCCGGCAGGACCTTGGCGAGGCCGATGAAGCTGGCGTCGCAGACGACGAGCCCGGGGGCCCGGGGCAGCAAGGCGGGGGTCAGCATGCGGGCGTCGGTCTTCTCGAGATCGACCACGCGCGGATCGCCGGCGATGCGGGGGTGCAGCTGCCCCTGCCCCACGTCGACGGCATAGACCCGGTCCGCCCCGCGCCGCAGACAGACCTCGGTGAAGCCGCCGGTGGAGGCGCCGACGTCGAGCACGGTCCGCCCCTCGACCGCGACCGGCCACATCGACAGGGCGTGGTCGAGCTTCAGCGCCGCCCGGCTGACGAAGTC
The DNA here is from genome assembly GCF_013912005.1 of Brevundimonas sp. Classification (GTDB taxonomy): domain Bacteria; phylum Pseudomonadota; class Alphaproteobacteria; order Caulobacterales; family Caulobacteraceae; genus Brevundimonas. The sequence goes on from NZ_JACESB010000001.1 coordinate 263,080, forward strand.
GTGGGCGTCGACGAAGACGAGCTCCGCATCCTCCGACACCGCCTGCGAGGCGGCCTTCGCGGGCGCGCCGTCGACGGTCACGCCGCCGGCCTCGATCGCCGCCCGCGCCCGCGCCCGGCTCTCCGCCAGCCCGCGCGCGACCAGCAACTGGTCGAGGCGGGTCTTCAAGGCCTCACAGCCCTTCCAGCCGGGCCAGCGCCGCCTGCAGCTTCGCCTTCCCCGCCTCGGCGGCGGCCAGCTTCTCGCGCTGCTCCTCGACCACCTCGGGGGCGGCGCGGGCGACGAAGTTCGGGTTGCCCAGCTTCTTGTTGACGTGGCCGATGTCGCTGTCGAAGGCGGCGATCTCCTTCTCCAGCCGCGCGCGCTCGGCCGCCAGGTCGATGATCCCCGCCAGCGACAGGGCCGCGGTGGCCCCGCCCGAGACGAAGGTCACCGCCCCGGAGGGCGCGCTGTCCGCCGCCGTCAGCTCCGCGACGCGGCCGAGGGTCAGGATCAGGTCGCGGTGACGATCCATCCGCCCCGCCGTCGTCGCGTCGGGCGTGACGAAGGCCAGCGGCGGCTTGGCCGACGGCGGCACGTTCATCTCGGCCCGCAGTTGGCGGATTTCAGTGACCAGGTCGACCAGCCAGCCGATCTCGGCCTCGGCCGCCGCATCGACGAAGCCGTCCGGAAGCGCGGGCCAGGCCGCGCCGATCAGCAGAGGCTCGTCGCGCGCGGCGCCGTCGTTCGCCGTCTGGGCCCACAGCTCCTCGGTGATGAAGGGCATCACCGGGTGCATCAGCTTGAGCGTCTGGTCGAGCGTCCAGGCGGTCATCGCCCGGGTTTCCGCCTTCGCCGCCTCGTCCGCCCCCTGGAACACCGGCTTGGCCAGTTCGAGGTACCAGTCGCAGAAGACGTTCCAGACGAAGCGATACAGGGCCGCCGCGGCGTCGTCGAAGCGCCCGCCCTCCAGCGCCGCCGACACCTGGCGCTCGGCCTTCGTCAGCTCTCCGCGGATCCAGCGGTTGATGGTCTGCTGCACGCCGGCCGGGTCGAAGCCCTCGATCCGGACCGCCTCGTTCATCTGGGCGAAACGGGCGGCGTTCCACAGCTTGGTGCCGAAGTTCCGATAGCCTTCAATACGTTGCTTCGACAACTTGATGTCGCGTGTACCCGACAGGATGGCCATGGTGAAGCGCAGCGGGTCCGCCCCCAGCTCGTCAATGATGCCGAGCGGGTCGATGACGTTGCCCTTGGACTTCGACATCTTCTGGCCCTTCTCGTCGCGGACCAGGCCGTTGATGATCACCCGTCGGAAGGGAACTTCATCCATGAAGTGAAGTCCCATCATCATCATCCGGGCGACCCAGAAGAAGATGATATCGGCCGCCGTCACCAGGTCGGAGGTCGGGTAGAAGCGCTCGAGGTCCTCCGTCTTCTCCGGCCAGCCCATGGTCGAGAACGGCCACAGGGCCGAGCTGAACCAGGTGTCGAGCACGTCCTCGTCCTGGCGCAGCTCGCGGCCGCCGGCCTGGGCGCGGACCTCCTCCTCGGTCTCGCCGACGTAGATGTTGCCGTCCGCGTCGTACCAGGCCGGGATGCGGTGCCCCCACCACAGCTGGCGCGAGATGCACCACGGCTCGATGTTGCGCAGCCACTCGAAGTAGATCTTCTCGTAGCTTTTCGGCTCGAACACGGTGTCGCCCTGCTCCACCGCCTTGATGGCGGGCTGGGCCAGGGTGTGGGCGTCGACGTACCACTGGTCGGTCAGCCACGGCTCGATGACCACGCCGGAACGATCGCCGTGCGGGACGACGTGGCGGGTCTTCTCGATCTCCTTCAGCCAGCCCTCGGCCTCGGCGCGCGCGACGATGGCCTTGCGCGCCTCGAAGCGGTCAAGGCCGCAGTACTCGGCGGGCACGTCGGGCGTATCGGCGTTGGTGATCCGGGCGAAGGCGTCGAGCACGTTCAAGGCTTCAAGTCCGGTGCGCTTTCCGACCCCGAAGTCGTTGAAATCGTGCGCCGGCGTGATCTTCACCGCCCCCGAACCCTTGGCCGGGTCGGCGTAGTCGTCGGCGACGATGCGGATGCGGCGGCCGGTGATGGGATGGTCGATCTCCTTGCCGACCAGACCCGCATAGCGCGCGTCGTCCGGGTGCACCGCCACCCCGGTGTCGCCCAGCATGGTTTCCGGCCGGGTCGTGGCGACGACGATGAAGTCGCGCGTCTCCCATTCCGTCGCCTTGCCGTCCTCGTCGAAGGCGATCGGGTGCTCATAGGTGACGCCGTCCGCCAGCGGATAGGCGAAATGCCAGTAGAAGCCGTCGACCTCGCGCTGCTCGACCTCCAGGTCCGAGATGGCGGTCTGGAAATGCGGGTCCCAGTTCACCAGCCGCTTGTCGCGGTAGATCAGCCCCTCGCGGTACAGCCGCACGAAGACCTTGCGGACGGCGGCGTTCAGCCCCTCGTCGAGGGTGAAGCGCTCCCGGCTCCAGTCGCAGGAGGCGCCCAGCCGGCGCAGCTGGCGCACGATGGTTCCGCCGCTCTCGGCCTTCCATTCCCAGACCTTCGCGACGAAGGCCTCGCGGCCCATGTCGCGGCGGCCGACATTGCCCTGCGCCGCCAGCTGGCGCTCGACCACCATCTGGGTGGCGATGCCGGCGTGGTCGGTGCCGGGCAGCCACAGCACCGCCTTGCCCTTCATCCGGTGATAGCGGGCGAGGATGTCCTGCAGGGTGTTGTTCAGCGCGTGGCCGATGTGCAGCGAGCCGGTCACGTTCGGCGGCGGGATGACGATCGAATAGGCGCCGGCGGCGGTGTCCTGACGGGGGCCGAACAGGCCCGAGGCCTCCCACTGCGCATAGAGGCGGGGTTCGGCGGCCTGGGGGTCGAAGGTCTTGTCGAGCATGGGCTTCGTTTCGGGGATGAGGGCGGCGCTGTCCAGCGCCGCAAAGGAAAAGGGCGGCCCCGCCTCGCGGAGCCGCCCCGTGATGTCGTCGATCAGGGAGGGTCAGCCGGCCGAGCGGGCGATGCGTTCCACTTCCTTGCGTACCTGTTCCTCGACGATGCCGGGCAGGTTGGCGTCGAGCCAGTCCTTCAGCATCGGGCGCAGCATCTCGGCGACCATGGCCTCGATGGTCGAGCCGCTGGCGAAGCTCAGGTCAGGACCGCGCGGGGCGCTGGCCGGCTCCGGCTTGCGCAGGGATGAGGCGAGGCCGGCGAAGGCCGAGGCGGCGCTGGCCGCCGCGCTCTCCCCCACCAGGGCGTCGTAGCCGCCGCCGGCGCTGGCGGAGGGCTCCGGGGCGTGCGCCCCGGCGTCCGATTCGAAGGCGGACCCGCCGGGCGGAGTGTCGTCGACCGGGAAGGGATCGTCCTCGGCCGGCGAGACGTCGAGGTCGCCGATCATTTCAGCCGCCGGCGCTTCCCAGGTGTCGGTCAGCTCCAGCACGTCCTCTTCGGAGGCGGCCGGCTCCTGGACCGAGGGGGTCTCGTCCATCATCGCCGGCGAGACCTCCGGCGCGGCCGGCTCCGGCTCGGCCGCCGGCTCCGGCGCCGCAGCGGGAGCCGTTTCCGCCGGCGCGTCGTCCTCGGAGATGATCCGGCGGATCGACGCCAGGATTTCCTCCATCGTCGGTTCCTGGGCGGTCTGGTCGGTCATGGCGAATCCCCGGGACGCACGCATCCGCGCACGGACATGTCGATCTGGCACAGGCGTGGAGGGGACCCCTCCCCGCAGCCTGTCGTCGCATCAACGCCCCTCGGAATCAACGGGCGTTTTTCGCCTCGCGGGCGACCGGCGGCGTCAGTCCTGCGGCGCGGTGCGCACCACTTCGGCCTTCAGCTGGGCGTCGATCGGCGCATCGGCCTGGTCGGCGGCCGGGGTGATCGGCGGCGCGACCGCCCGGTCGAGGCTTTCCAGCACGCCGTCCCACGGCAGGGCCCCGCGGTTGCGGACCCGCTGGTAGTTGGCGGCCGGATCGTAGGTCTCCAGCGTCGGGTCCAGGTCCGGGCCTTCCAGCCGGCCCATGGCCGCCAGCAGGTTGGCCTGGGCGACGTACTGGTTGCGGCGGGCGCTGGCGAGGGTGACCTCGGCGTTGCGCAGCTCCAGCTCGCCGTTCAGCACGTCGAGCGTGGTGCGCAGGCCGACCTGGGCCTCCTGGCGCACGCCCTCGGCGGCGACGGTGGCGGCGCGCACCGCCTCCTCGCCCGCCTGCAGGGTGGCGCGGGCCGAGATGGCCTGGGCGTAGGCCGAGCTGACCGCCTGCAGGGCGTTGCGGTTCTCGCCTTCGACGTTGATCTGGGCGGCGTTGGCCCGCTCGAGGGCGGCGGCGACGCGCGAGGCGTTGAGCCCGCCGGTGAACAGCGGCACCGACAGGGTGGCGCCGGCGGTCAGCCGGGTGTTGTCGGCGATGTCGCCGAAGCGGTCGAAGTCGGCGTTGGCCCCGCCGTAGCTGGCGGTGGCGCGCACCGAAGGCATGTACTCGGCGCGGGCCGCCGCCACATTCGCCTCGGCGGCGCGCAGGGTGAAGATCGCGGCCCGGATCGAGGGGTTGTCGACCAGCGCCACGTCGAGGGCGCTGTCGAAGTCGGCCGGAACGCCCGGCAGCTCCGGCATCGGCGCCAGATCCCCGGGCGCCTGGCCGACGACGGCGGCGTAGATGGCGCGCGAGGTGGACAGCTGGGCCTGGGCGTTGGCCAGGTCGGCCTCCGACTGGGCCAGCCGGGCCTCGGACTGGGCGACGTCGGTGCGGGTGATCTCGCCGACCTCGAACCGGGCGGTGGATTCCTCCAGCTGACGCTGCAGGACCGACAGGTTGGCCTGGCGGATGCGCAGCACCTCGACGTCGCGGATCACGTCGGCGTAGGCTTGGATCACCGAGGCCAGCACCGACTGTTCGATCTCGCGCAGGTTCTCGCGCCCGGCGAGGATCTCGGCCTCGGCGGCGGTGATGCCGTGGCCGACGCGGCCGCCGGACCAGAGCGTCTGCGACAGGCCGATGCTGGCGGCGGCGCCGTCGCTGTCGGGGTCGAGCGCAGTGTCGGCATAGTCGCGGGCGTAGTCGCCGCTGACGGTCACGCTCAGCGTCGGCCGCAGCCCGGCCCGCGCCTGCACGATCGATTCGTCGAGCGCCCGCTGGTTGGCGCGCTGGGCGAGCAGGGTCGGATTGGTGCGATAGGCCAGCGCGATCGCTTCCTGGAGCGTGTCGGCCCAGGCCGGCGCGCCGGCGCCGCAGAGCACGGCGATGGCGGCGACCGAGGCGAGCGCGCGTGAACGTTTCAGCATTTCGATTCCTGCCTGGCGCGGGATCCGCGCCCCTTCGTATCCCATAGGCCTGATGCGGGAGGCATTGCGCTCGCGCCAGTTAAGTTTTTTTCACCCGTGGGCTGCGCCCCCGCTACAGGGCGAAGGTGGGTTCCGGCGCGAGTTCCGCAAGCACCGGCGGGGCCGCGTCAAAAAGCTCCCGGCGCGAGACGCCCTGCTCGCCGCGGACGTAGAGCACCGCCTTGCCCGTCGGCCCGCTGCGCTCGACCACGGCCAGGCGGCCGCCGACCTTGAGCGCCGCGATCCAGGCCTCCGGTCGCACCGGCGCAGCCGCCTCCGAAACGATGACGTCCCAGCCCTCCCCGACCGGCTCCGCCAGCGGCGCGACCCGGGCGGTCACGCCCTCCTCCGCCAGCACCGGCCCGGCGACGTCGAAGACCGCGCGGTCCGCTTCCTGGGCGGTGACCTCGAGCCCCATGCGGGCCAGCACCACGGCCGCATAGGGACCGGCGATCGACAGGGCCCGCTCGCCCGGCCGGGCGGCGACGGCCATCAGGAGCTTGGACACATCGCGCGGCAGCATCAGGCGGCGGCCGGCGGCCACCTCCGGCTCGACCTCGGCGTAGGCGGCGAAGGCCCGGTCCGGCGGGAGCAGCCGCTCGCGCGGCGCCGCCAGCAGCGCCGCCTGAAGGGCGCGGTCGGTGACGTCGTTCACCCGCACCTGGCTGTCGACCATCAGTTTGCGGGCGGCGGCGTAATCCATGGGAGCTGTCCTGCTGAAATCTGGCGCGCTTATAAGTCTGCGCGTTGCGGCGGACAATCCGATCTGATAGCGAACGCGCCTCGCGATGGCGCGGCCGTTTCACGCGGTCCGCGGCCTGATGGCGGAGTGGTTACGCAGCGGACTGCAAATCCGTGTACGCCGGTTCGATTCCGGCTCAGGCCTCCATCGCGAGTCTCCCCGCCCCGACAGGCCCGGCCTCCCCCTCAGGGGACGGGCGCGGTGATCCAGCCGACGGCGCTCGCGGCGCCGACCGCCGCCGCCACAAGGCTGACGACGAGCGCGGCGCGCCCGTTGCGATGGATGAACTCGAAGACTCCGCCGAACATGGCCTGCACTCCCCCGGACGCGGCCACGACGCCACAAGCGGGGCGGTTCATCAAGGTGTACAAAGCGTTAATCGCGAACTGGTGATCGGTTACGCGCGCCGGGCGAAATGATGCAGGGCGATCGCCCCCGCCGTTCCCACATTGAGCGAATCGAAGCCGCCCGACATGCGGATCGCCGCCGGGGTGCAGCGGGCGATCAGCGCCGGCGGCAGGCCGGGCCCCTCGGCGCCCAGCACCACGGCGACCCGGTTGGCCGGAGCGATCTCCCCGAGCGTCCGCGCCGCGCCGGGCGTCATCGCCACCGTCTCGAAGCCGGCCGCCTGCAGCCGCTCGACCGCCTGCAGCGGGTCGAGGCCGACGGCCATCGGCGTGCGCAGCACCGCCCCCACCGAGACACGAATGGCCTTGCGGTAGAAAGGATCGCAGCAGGCGCGGTCCAGCAGGACAGCGTCCGCCCCGAAGGCCGCCGCATTGCGGAAGATCCCGCCGATGTTGTCATGGTTGCCGATCCCGCAGGCCAGCACCACCAGCGCCCGGCCCGCGAGGGCGTCGATCAGCACCTCGAGCGGCTGCGTCGGCGGCTTCTCCCCGAGCGCCAGAATGCCGCGGTGCAGATGGAATCCGGCGATCCCGTCCAGCACAGCCTGGGGCGCGGCGTAGACCGGGACCCCCGGCGGCAGGACGGCGATCACGTCCGCCAGGGCGGAGACGCGCTTCTCCGCCAGAAGCAGGGCGCGGGGGCGGCAGAGCGAGGCGGGGGAGAGCAGCTGGCGCAGCACCACCTCGCCCTCCGCCACGAACAGGCCCTCGCGGCCGGTGAGGTCGCGCTCGCGGATGTCGCGGAAGGCCTCCACCCGGGGGTCTTCGGGGCTCTCTATGCGGATCATGGGCACTGGCGGATATTTCCCGTTGCGCGACGCGGAGTCGCGCTGCTATAGCGCCCGCCTTCCCGAGCGAAACCTGTTCCGCGGTAGCTCAGTGGTAGAGCAGCCGACTGTTAATCGGCTGGTCGTAGGTTCGAATCCTACCCGCGGAGCCACTCGGCCTTTCCTCCCATCACATCACCTGTTGCGCCGCCGGGCCGCAGCCCCGGGCGGGCCGCATCGACGGCGTGAACAAGAAAAAAGCCCGGCGCGCGCGCCGGGCTGCAAGTTCGGTGATGGTGGGTGTCCCCGAAGAAGGAAGACAGCCTCTCGTTGGGCTGAATTGGTTAACGTGCCGTAAATCACGCCGGCGCGACGTCGGGCAGCCAGGTCGTCTGCCGGGCGCCGGAGGGCCCCGACCAGCGGACCGCCCACCCCTCGCCCGCCCGGGCGGCGATCAGATCGCCGTCTGCGGCCTCGCCGGCGGCCGGCGCGGCGGGCCAGCGGTAGTCCCGGCCGTCGACGGTGACGACGTCCCCGGGCGCGGCGTCGATCATGGCGCTCCAACTGCCGTCGGCGAGCGACCGGACGCGCAGGACGGCGCCGTTCGCCGTCACCTCAACCGGACGGTCCGGCGTGGCGCTGCGGCCCGACGCCAGCGTCGCCCGGCCGTCGCTGTCGATCGCGCCGAGGAGGGCGCCGCCGTCGAGCCGCACGGCCGCGCCGCCGGCCCGGAGCACGGCGACCGGTCCGCGGCCGCCGTCGAGAATCACCAGCCGGTCAGGCGATTCGGCCCCCTCCTGTCCCACCTGGGTCTCCGGACGCAGCAGCAGGGCGCCGCGCGGTCGGGGCACGGGAATCTCGAACCGGCCGTCGTCGCCCGCCACGGCGGCGTAGGCCTCGCCGGCCGCGCTGCGCAGGACCACGCGCGCCCCGGGCTCGGCGGCGCCCGAGAAGACCAGCGCGTCGGCCGAGGGCCGGACCGCGTGGATGGCCGGCGTGCGGGTCCAGCCGTGCTGCGCCGCCGCATCGGGGCGCGGGTCGTCGGCCGGCGGGCCGGAGCAGGCCGCGGCGAGGGCGCACAGGCCCCCGAGGATCGTTGCTTGCGCCCACGTCGCCCGTTTCATCGCGCCGTCCGTCCCGCTAGGAGTGGCCCTCCAGATAGCGCGGCCGACCCGCCGCTGTCTCCCGTTCGCTCGAGGCCCCATGTCCATTCGCATCCAACCCTTCGACGGCCGTTCGGTCTGCCTGTTCTGCGGCTCGTCCGACCGCTCCGATCCGGCCTATACGGAAGCGGCCCGGGCGTTCGGCGCGGCGACGGCGGCGGCAGGCTGGCGGCTGGTCTACGGCGGCGGCGGGGTCGGCCTGATGGGGGCCTCGGCCCGGGCCGCCCATGCGGCCGGCGGGCGGGTGCTCGGCGTCATGCCGGGCTTCCTGCGCAGCCGCGAGCGGCTGTTCGACGAGGTCGAGACGATCGTCGTGACCTCTATGCACGAGCGCAAGACCATCATGTACGACCAGTCCGACGCCTTCGTGGTCGCGCCGGGCGGCGTCGGCACCCTCGAGGAGGTCATCGAGGTGCTCTCGTGGAAGCGGCTCGACCTGCACGCCAAACCCGTCATCTTCCTGAACATCAACGGCTTCTGGGACAGTCTTCTGGCCGTGCTGGAACACAGCATCGCCGAGCAGATGACGCCCGCCTCCTTCCGCGAGGCCTGGTGCGTGGTGGACACGGTCGAGGCGGCCGTGGCGGCCATGCAGGCGGCGGACGACATGCCTCACTTGAAACATGATCAGCGATAAGTAATCGTCGTTCAGTCGCATCGCCGTCCATCGGGCCGGCGGGCGGACCGTGTTTCGAGACCCACCCAACCGCCGAGGGCCCTGCGCCCGAGGCCCGGAGACCTCCCCATGCGCGCCCTCATCGTCGCCGCGGCCCTGTTCGCCGCCGCCCCCGCCCTCGCCCAGTCGAACGCCTCCAGCGCCGTGCTCGTCGACGCCTCGAAGGCGCCGGCCGGCCGCACCATCATCGACGGCGCCGCCTGGCGCTGCGAGGGCGCGAGCTGCACCGCCACGGGCGGCTCCAGCCAGACCCCCGTGCGGGCCTGCCGCCGCGTCGTCGCCCGCTTCGGCCAGGTTTCGGCCTTCACCTACAAGGGCGTGGCCCTGGGCGCCGAGGAGCTCGCCGCCTGCAACGCCTGATCCGGCGCCGAGGCTGAAACGACAGAGGGCCGCCCTTCACACGAGGGGCGGCCCTTTTTCGTTGCGTCCCCGGGACGGGTCAGGCGGTCTCGCCCTGCAGCCTCTTCACGATCCGTTCGCGCCCGATCATCGGCGCGATGGCCGCCATGTCGGGACCATGCGACTGGCCGGTCAGGATCAGGCGCAGCGGCATGAACAGGGTCTTGCCCTTGGCGCCGGTGGCCTCCTTCACGGCCGCCGTCCAGGTCGGCCAGAGGCTCTCGTCCACCGTCTCCGGCAGGGCGGACAGCGCGGCGGCCGCAAAGGCCGGATCCTCGATCACCGGCGCGATCGGACCGCGCACGATCCGGGCCATTTCAACGACATCCGCGAACTTTTGCAGGTTCGGCCGCACGGCGTTCCAGAAGGCCTCCCCGAGGTCTGCGTCGAGCGCCGCCAGCCGCGGCCCGGCCGTACGATAATCCATGGCGTGCAGCGCCTGGGCGTTCAGCCGGTCGAGGTCGGCGGTGTCGTAGCGGGCCGGAGACCGCCCCATCTTCGAGAAGGCGAAGCTCTCGCCCAGCGCCTGCACCGACTCAGCCACCTCCAGCGGGTCCGAGGTGCCGATGCGGCCGAGGTGGCTGGTGATGGCGATCGGCTCATAGCCCTGCTCGCGCATCTCGGAGATCGACAGCGAGCCCAGCCGCTTGGACAGGGCCTGGCCGTCGGCGCCGACCAGCAGCGGCATGTGCGCGAACTGCGGGACCGGCCCGCCCAGCGCTTCGAAGATCTCGATCTGGGCGCCGGTGTTGGTGACGTGGTCCTCGCCTCGGATCACATGGGTGATGTCCATCTCGATGTCGTCGACGACCGACGGCAGGGTGTACAGGAACAGCCCGTCCTCGCGGATCAGCACCGGATCGGACATGGAGCCCGTGTCCACCTCGGCGTGGCCGCGCGCGAGGTCCTCCCAGGCGACCCGCTTGCCGTCGAGCCTGAAGCGCCAGTGCGGCCGGCGCCCCTCGGCCTCGTAGGCGGCCTTTTCGGCCTCGGTCAGGTTGAGGGCGGCGCGGTCGTAGACCGGCGGCAGGCCGCGCGACAGCTGCACCTTGCGCCGACGGTCCAGCTCCTCGGCGGTCTCGTAGCAGGCGTACAGCCGGCCCATGGCCTTGAGCCGTTCGGCCGCGGCCTCATAGCGGTCGAACCGCTTCGACTGGTTGTGGCGCTCGTCCCAGTCGAGGCCCAGCCAGCGCAGGTCCAGCTCGATGCCCTGTTCGAACTCGGCGGTCGAACGGGCCAGATCGGTGTCGTCAATGCGCAGCACGAAGTGGCCGCCCTGCCCCTTGGCGAACAGCCAGTTCACCAGCGCGGTGCGCACGTTGCCGACGTGCAGCTTCCCTGTCGGCGACGGGGCGAAACGAACCTTGACGGGCATGGGGGGACCTTCAGACGCGAGGGCGCGACAGGTCGCGCCCGGAGCCGGTCAAGTCAAGGCGTCCGCGGCTTAATCAGTCGTCCCGGTGCACCCGCTCGCGGCGCTCGTGGCGCTCCTGGGCCTCGACCGACAGGGTGGCGGTCGGACGGGCCTCGAGCCGCCCGAGGCTGATCGGCTCGCCGGTCTCCTCGCAGTAGCCGTAGGAGCCGTCCTCGATCCGGCGCAGGGCCTCGTCGATCTTGGCGATCAGCTTGCGCTGCCGGTCCCGGGTGCGGAGCTCCAGGGCCCGGTCGGACTCCGAGGACGCCCGATCGACGAGATCCGGATGGTTCTCCGTCTCCGCCTTCAGATTGATCACCGTCCCCTTGGACTCGCGGAGGATGTCCTCCTTCCACTCAAGGAGCTTGGCCTTGAAGTAGGCCAGCTGCCGCTCGTTCATGAAAGGCTCGTCCTCGCTCGGACGATACGCTTTCGCTTCGACCGCAGACGCTAATGCGTTCATCGCACTCACGCTTTCAAGCACGCCCCCTCTGGCGCACGTGGGGTATAGGCAGGACAGGGAGTCGCGGCAACAACGCTCGCGCGAGCGTGACCGGCCCTCGTCAACGGACGGGCGGAGCGTGACATTTCTTCATCACTCCGGGCCGCGTCAGCGGGGTTTTGTGAACGATTTCGCCGGTTTATGCTGCGTTGCGGCGAAGATCGGCCTTGGCGAGCTCAACCGCAGCGCGGAGATCGATCTGCTCGAGCAGGCCGTTCAGCGCCGGATCGGCGTCCACCGGCCGTTCCTCGCGCAGCGTCCGCGACAGCCGCTCGAGCGCGCCGTCGCCCGTCTCGCCCGAGAGCAGCGCCAGCTTGAGCTCGTCGAGGCGATCCAGCAGGCCGCCGCCACGGCGGACCGCCCGGCGGCGACGCTCGGTGGCGTCCTCCACGCCCTGCAGGGCCATCAGCGCCGACACGCCGGCCACCCCGGCCACCGGGGCCGCCGCGGCGGCCGCGCCGGCCGGAGCCGCCGGCGCCGCGCCGCCCAGGGAGAAGCCGCCCGCCGCCTTGCCGGCGCGGGACGGGGGGCTCGCGGAGGGGCCGGAGGGACCGGTGACCTTCATGCGGGACGACTCCTGGACATGGCCGACCATCGCGTCCCCCGGTCACCGTTTGGTTAACGGCCCGGCAATTCTTGCCCGGAAGACGCCGTCTGCCGGGGCCGGATGGACTGTATTCCTTGGATTTTTCGGCTGGCACGGCGCTGGCATCCCAGGTCCCGTCAACAGTTCCCGGACGTCCGACCGATGCAGAATCTGCTCGCCTCCCTCCTCGCCGCCACCGCCGTGGCCGGTCTCGCCGGCCCGGCCGCCGCCCAGTCGCGGATCAAGGACATCGCCGCCGTCGAGGGGGTCCGCTCCAACCAGCTGGTCGGTTACGGCCTGGTGGTGGGGCTGAACGGCACCGGCGACTCGCTGCGCAACTGCCCCTTCACCCGCCAGTCCCTGGAGGGGATGACGGAGCGGCTCGGGGTGAACATCCGCGGGGCCAACGCCAACTCCAAGAACATGGCGGCCATCATGGTCACCGCCGAGCTGCCCCCGTTCGCCACCCCCGGTTCGCGCATCGACGTCTCCGTCTCCTCCATGTGCGACGCGAAGAGCCTGCTGGGCGGCACCCTGCTGGTCACCAGCCTGCAGGGCGCCGACGGCCAGGTCTATGCGGTGGCGCAGGGCTCGATCCAGACGGGCGCCGTCTCGGCGTCCGGCGCCTCGGGCTCCTCGGTGACCCGCGGCGTGCCCACCGCCGGCCGCATCGCCTCGGGGGCGACGGTCGAGCGCGAGACCGGCTTTGAACTGGCCAATATGAACGAGGTGCGCCTGACCTTGCGCAATCCGGACTTCACCACGGCCCAGCGGGTCGCCGGCGCGATCAACCAGGTCTATCCGGGCACGGCCCTGGCCGAGAACGGCACCGTCATCGCCCTGCGCGCGCCCGGCCAGATGGGCATGGCCGGCTTCATCAGCCAGGTCGAGAACCTGCCGGTCACCGTCGACGCCCCGGCGCGGGTCATCATCGACGAGGTCAACGGGGTCATCGTCATGGGCGACGCGGTCCGCGTCTCCACCGTCGCCATCGCCCAGGGCAACCTCACCGTCTCGGTGCAGGAGAGCCCCTACGTCAGCCAGCCCGAGCCGTTCAGCCGCGGCCAGACCGCCGTCGTTCCGGACTCCCAGGTGCAGGTCGAGGAAGAGCGCGGGGTGCAGATGCGCATGGTCGGCGGCGGCGCCTCGTTGTCCTCCCTGGTCAACGGCCTCAACGCCCTCGGCGTCAGCCCGCGCGACATGATCTCCATCCTGCAGGCCATCAAGGCCGCCGGCGCCCTGCAGGCCGACATCGAGGTGATGTGAGCATGATCGACGCCCTCTCCTCCCCGACCCCGACCGTCGCGCCGACCGCGCGCATGCGGGAGACCGCGGAGTCCTTCGAGGCCTCCTTCCTCGCCCAGATGCTGAAGCCGATGTTCGAGGGCCTGCGCACCGACGGCATGTTCGGCGGCGGCCAGGGCGAGGAGACCTGGCGCAGCTTCATGATCGAAGCCATGGCGAAACAGACGGTGAAAGCCGGCGGCGTCGGCCTCGCCGACCAGGTCGTCGCCCAGATGCTGAAGATGCAGGAGCAAGGCCAGTGACCGATTCCGCCACCCTCAACGCCACCGCCCGGCTGCGTCAGCTGGTGGACCTCACCCGCCGCCTGACCGCCTCCCTCGTCGAGGAGGCCGAGGCCTTCGAGGCCCGGCGCCCGCAGGACGCCGCGGCGATCGTCGCCGGCACCGCGGAGCTGGCCAACGCCTACCGCCGGGAGTCGGCCCAGCTGAAGGCCAACCCCGCGGCGATCGCGGCCGCCCCGGCCGCCGAGCGCACGGCCCTGATCCGCGCCACCGAGGCGTTCGAGGCGGTGCTCACCCGCCACGCCCGGGCGGTCGAGGCGGCGCGCACGATCTCCGAGGGCCTGGTGCGGACCATAGCCGCCGAGGTCGCCGGCCAGAGAGGCGCGCCATCGGCCTACGGGGCCAGCGGTCGCGCGACCCCGGGCGACGGCCGGGCTGTGGCATACAACCGCACCACCTGAACCCGGCGTTAAGCCTGTCCGGTAGGAAAGCCGTTCAGCATCCTGTCGCAGGATGGGCCGATGAAGAGTCCGTCCCGTCTGCTCGCGCTGGCCTTCGCCTCCGCCGATCTGGTGTTCGAAGTCGATCCCCGGGGAACCGTGGTGGTCGCGATGGGAGCCGGCCCGACGCCGGGAGTCGACCCGGGCGCCCTGTGGGAGGGCCGCCCCCTCTCCGCCTTCCTGTGCAAGGCGAGCCGTCGCGAGGCCGCGCGCGCGCTCGCCGACGTGACCCCGGGCGTCCGCTCCGGTCCGCACGACATCCTCGTCGAGGGCGGCGGCGGCCTGGTGCGTCGCGGCCGCCTGCGCCTGTTCCAGCTGCCTGAACTGGCCCCGGCCGTGTCCTGCGCCATCTCCTGGGAAGGCGCCGCCTTCCCCCTGGCCATTCCGACGGCTCCGCCCCTCCTCGACGCGCCCGCCCTGCTCGACCGGACACGGGCCCTCCTCACCGCCGAGGCCGCCCCGGGCGTGGCCTTCGTCGAGGTCGCGGGTCTGGAAGGCGACGATGAAGCGCATCGCCGGGCGGCGGACCGGGTAAAGGCCGCGCTGCAGGCGGCCTCCATCGACGGAGCCAGCGCCGCCCGGTTGACGGCCGAACGTTTCGCGGTGGTGCAGGCGCCGGATGCCCCCCCCGATCTCGCCGGAGACATCGTGGACGCCGGCGCGGCTGAAGGCGTCGAGCTGGCGCCGGAGGTGGCCGGCCCTGCCGCCCTCGGCGGCGCCAATGCGGAGGCGGCGCTGCGCGCCCTGCGCTTCACCCTCGAGGAGTGCCTTCGCTCCGGCCCCACCACGGCCGCCGCCGGCTTCGGCGCCCGGCTCCGCGAGACGGTGCGCGAGGCCGAACGGTTTCGCGTCATCGTGCGCGAGCGCGACTTCACGGTCCTTTTCCAGCCGGTCGTCGACCTGTCCACCGGCGTCACCCATCACTATGAGGCCCTGTCGCGGTTCGGCCCCGCGGGCCCCTCCGCCATCATCCAGATGGCCGAGGAACTGCATCTCATCGAGGGCTTCGACCTCGCCGTCGCCGAGAAGGCCCTGCAGCAGATGCGCCGGCCCGGCAGCGGGCTGATCAAGATCGCCGTCAACGTCTCCGGCCGTTCGCTGGCGACGGACGCCTATGTGACCGGGCTGCTGCGCATGACCGCGGCGGCGCCCGAGAGCCGCAAGCGACTGCTGGTCGAGGTCACCGAAACCGCCGCCCTGAAGGATCTGGAGACGGCGAACCGGCGGCTGAAGGCGCTGCGCGATGCGGGGGTGCGGATCTGTCTCGATGACTTCGGGGTTGGGGCCGCCACCTTCGACTACCTCGGCCGGCTCACCCTCGACGCGGTCAAGATCGACGGCTCGTTCGTGCGGGACGTCGTGGGCAGCGACAGGGCGCGCATCCTCGTCAGCCGTCTGGCCGGGCTCTGCGGGGACCTGGGGCTGGAGAGCATCGCCGAGATGGTCGAGACCGAGGACCAGGCGCGGGTGGTGCGGGAGCTCGGCGTCACCCATGGCCAGGGCTGGCTGTTCGGCCGCCCCGAGGCGGAGCCGCGCCCCGCGCCGGCGCCTGCGGCCCGGCTGACCGGGCGCGGCGATCAGCTCGCCGCCCGCGGCTGACCCAGCGCCAGCCGGCGCCCCACACCGATCTGGTCGAGGAAGTCCGCGTCGTGGCTGACCACGACCAGCGCCCCGTCCCACGCCCGCAGCGCCGTCTCGACCGCCGCCACGGAGTCGAGGTCGAGGTGGTTGGTCGGCTCGTCGAGGATCAGCAGCTGAGGCGGCCGCGCGCCGGTCATCACGCAAGCCAGGGCCGCCCGCAGGCGCTCGCCGCCGGAGAGGCTCCCGACCCGCTTCTCCGCCGCCGTGTTGCGGAACAGGAACCGGGCCAGCGCCGCCCGGGCCCGATGCGGCGAAGCCTCCGGATTGAGCCGCAGATAGCCGTCCAGCAGGGTTTCGTCCGACCGGAGCAGGGCGGCGTCCTGGTCGAGGAACGCCGCGGCGACGGGCCGCTCGATCCGTCCCTCCGTCGGCTCAAGAAGACCGGCCATCAGCCGGAGCAGGGTCGTTTTGCCAGCCCCGTTGGGCCCGGTGATCGCCAGTCGCTCCGGCCCCGCCAGACGCAGCGAAAGCGGCCCCGCCGCCCGGCGTCCGTCGGGCGCGTCCCAGGCCGCCCCGTCTAGCGCCAGCACCGTGCGCCCGGCGGCCAGGCCGGCCGACGGCAGCGGAATGTCGAGCGCCCGCACCCGCTCCACCCGCTGCCGCGCCTCCGCCAGCTCCGCCGCCGCGGACCGGGCGCGGCGTTCGGCCAGCCGGTCCTCGCGGCCGCCGGAGTTCTCCGCCCGCTCCTTCATCGCGCCGAGCAGGATCTTCGGTTCGGAGGCCCTGAGCGCGAACGCCCGGCCGGCGCGATCCCGCCGCGCCTTGCGCTCGACGGCCCGCTGCGCCTCACGTCCCGCCCGCTCGACCGCCCGCTCCGCCGTCTCCAGCCCCCGGTCCGCCGCCGCCCGCTCGGCCGCCTTGCGCTCGGCGTAGAGATCGTAACCTCCGCCGTGGGTCGCCGCCCCGAGTCCCGACAACTCGACGATCCGGTCCATCCGGCGCAGCAGGCCGCGGTCGTGGCTGGCGACCACCACCCCGCCGGGCCAGCGTGCGAGCACGTCCGCCACCCGAGCCCGGCCGTCGGCGTCCATGTGGTTGGTCGGCTCGTCGAGCAGCAGCAGATCCGGCGGGTCCAGCAACAGGCCCGCCAGCCGCAGCCGGGTCTGTTCGCCGCCGCTCAGCGAGGCGACGGGACGGGAGGCGTCGAGGTCCGGCAACCCCACTTCGGCCAGCGCCGCCGCGATGCGTCCTTCCAGCGTCCAGTCCGCCGCGGCGAGGTCCTCCTCGCGCCCCTGCCCCGCCAGCACCCGGGCCAGCACGGCCAGGGGCCCGGCGACGCCCAGCGCCCGGGCCACGGTCTCGCCCGGCCCGGGCTCGCGCCGCTGTTCGAGCCAGCCCACGCTTCCGACGCGCGTGACCGCCCCCTCGGCAGGGTCGGCCAGTCCGGCGATCAGGCGCAGCAGGGTGGTCTTGCCGGTCCCGTTGCGGCCGACGACGCCGGTGCGCTCGCGCCCGAAGGCGAGGCTCAGGTTTTCGAAGAGGGTCCGGCCGTCAGGCGTGCGGGCGGCGACGCGGTCGAGCGTCGCGAGCGCGGATGGGGACGGGCTTGGGTTTGGGCTGGAGAGCGACACAGGCGAGCACGAGCAGCGGAGCGGAAAGGGCGACAGCGATTTCCAGCGTGCTGATCATGGTCCTCGGGCCTTCGGGCCGTTCACTCGTACGGGATGAAGATGCGGGCCGCTCCGTCCCGGCGCAAGCTTTTTCGCCGCTCGCGGACGATCACGAGACCGTGCCAGAGGGTCGCACCGGCCCGCCGCGACTGGCTCGCCCGGCGGCTGTGGCCTAGATCGGCGGCATGCAACCGCCCGCCGCCTCCGAAGCCATGGTCAGCCGGCGCGAGGCGCTGACCGAGGAAATCCGCGCCGAAACCGGCATCGACGAGCCGATGATCGCCAGCCTCGTCGACGCCTTCTACGCCCGGGTGCGCGCCGACCCGCTGCTCGGCCCCGTGTTCGACGCCCGCATCACCGACTGGGAGCCGCACCTGCAGCAGATGCGGCTGTTCTGGTCCTCGGTGGCGCTGATGAGCGGAGTCTACCACGGCCGGCCGATGCCGAAGCACCTGCCGCTGCCGGTCGACGCCGTTCACTTCGACCGCTGGCTCGAGCTGTTCGAAGGGACGGCGCGCGAGGTCTGCCCGCCCGCCGCCGCCGACCACTTCATCGAACGCGCCCGCCGCATCGCCCAGAGCCTCGAACTCGGGATCGCCGGCGCCCAAGGCGTGCTGCTGCGCCGGGGCGAGCGCTACGTCCGCACGCCGGAGCCGTGGTCGCCGCCCCGGTGACCCGGTCCTGCTGCCATCTCCTGTCAGCAGCCGTACGCCGCCAGCCACAATGTTCCCGCATTGTTCTTGCTGAATCCGACGAATTGCTCCCCATATAGCAGCGTCGCGCCGGAGCCTGCTCCGGCTCCCCCGCGTTCCCGGATTCCATGACCGAAAAGCACAACTTCATCCGCGTGCGCGGCGCGCGCGAGCACAATCTCAAGGGCGTCGACGTCGACATCCCGCGCGAGAAGCTGGTGGTCATGACCGGCCTGTCCGGCTCGGGCAAATCCTCGCTCGCCTTCGACACCATCTACGCCGAGGGCCAGCGCCGCTACGTCGAGTCCCTGAGCGCCTACGCGCGCCAGTTCCTCGAGCTGATGGGCAAGCCGGACGTCGACCTGATCGAGGGCCTGTCGCCGGCCATCTCCATCGAGCAGAAGACGACCTCGAAGAACCCGCGCTCCACCGTCGGCACCGTCACCGAGATCCACGACTACATGCGCCTGCTGTGGGCCCGCGTGGGCGTGCCCTACTCGCCGGCCACCGGCCTGCCGATCGAGAGCCAGACCATCAGCCAGATGGTCGACAGGCTGACCGCCCTCCCCGACGGCGAGCGCCTGCTGCTCCTCGCCCCGGTCGTGCGCGGCCGCAAGGGCGAGTACCGCAAGGAGATCGCCGAGTGGCAGCGGCAGGGCTTCCAGCGCCTGAAGATCGACGGCGAGTTCTACGCCATCGAGGACGCGCCGACGCTCGACAAGAAGTTCAAGCACGACATCGACATCGTCGTGGACCGGATCGTCACCAAGGCGGGGCTGGAGGGGCGCTACGCCGACAGCCTGCAGACGGCGCTGGGCCTCGCCGACGGCATCGCCACGGCCGAATGGGCGACCCTGGCCGAGGGCGAGAGCGAGCCGCGCCGCATCGTCTTCTCCGAGAAGTTCGCCTGCCCGGTGTCCGGCTTCACCATCAGCGAGATCGAGCCGCGGCTGTTCTCGTTCAACAACCCGTTCGGCGCCTGCCCCGTCTGCGACGGCCTCGGCGTCAAGCTGGCCTTCGACGCCGACCTGGTGGTGCCGGATCGCGACAAGACCCTGCACAAGGGCGCGGTGGCTCCCTGGTCCCGCGGCCCGTCGCCGCTGTACACCCAGACCCTGCAGTCGCTCAGCCGCCACTACGGCTTCTCGATGGACAAGCCGTGGCATGAGCTGCCGCCCAAGGCCCGGCAGATCATCCTGCACGGCTCGGGCGGCGAGAAGATCAAGTTCACCTACGACGACAACGCCCGGAAGTACGAGACCTCCAAGGCCTTCGAAGGGGTCCTGCCCAACCTCGAGCGGCGCTGGCGCGAGACCGACTCGGCCTGGGTGCGCGAGGAGCTGGGCCGCTACCAGTCCGAGACCCCGTGCGAGGCCTGCGGCGGCAAGCGCCTGAAGCCCGAGGCCCTGGCGGTCAAGGTGGCGGCGAAGGACATCGCCGAAATCTCCGCGCTGTCGATCAAGGCGGCCCATGACTGGTTCACCGGGCTGGAGGGCCAGCTCACCGACAAGCAGATGGAGATCGCGCGGCGGATCCTGAAGGAGATCAACGACCGCCTGCGCTTCCTCAACAACGTCGGCCTCGACTACCTCAACCTGTCGCGCAGCTCCGGCACCCTGTCCGGCGGCGAGAGCCAGCGCATCCGTCTGGCCAGTCAGATCGGCTCCGGCCTGACCGGCGTGCTCTACGTGCTGGACGAGCCGTCCATCGGCCTGCACCAGCGCGACAACACCCGCCTGCTCGACAGCCTCAAGGGCCTGCGCGACCTCGGCAATTCGGTGCTGGTGGTCGAGCACGACGAGGAGGCCATCCTCACCGCCGACCACGTCATCGACATGGGCCCGGCCGCCGGGGTCCACGGGGGCGAGGTCTGCGCCGAAGGCACGCCCGAAGAGGTGATGGCCAACCCGAACTCCCTGACCGGCAAGTACCTGACCGGCGAGCGCGAGATCGAGCTGCCGGCGGAAGGCCGCCGGCCGGTCGACCGCAAGAAGATGCTGAAGATCACCGGCGCGCGCGGCAACAACCTGAAGAACGTCACCGGCGAGATCCCCGGCGGCCTGTTCACCTGCGTCACCGGCGTCTCGGGCGGGGGCAAGTCCACCTTCACCATCGAGACCCTCTACAAGGCGGCGGCGCGCCGCCTGCACAACGCCTCGGACGCCCCGGCGCCCTTCGACCGCATCGAGGGGCTGGAGCTGTTCGACAAGGTCATCGACATCGACCAGAGCCCGATCGGCCGCACCCCGCGGTCGAACCCGGCCACCTACACCGGCGCCTTCGGCCCGATCCGCGACTGGTACGCCGGCCTGCCGGAGTCCAAGGCCCGCGGCTACGGCCCCGGCCGCTTCTCGTTCAACGTCAAGGGCGGCCGCTGCGAGGCCTGCCAGGGCGACGGCGTCATCAAGATCGAGATGCACTTCCTGCCCGACGTCTACGTCACTTGCGACATCTGCAAGGGCAAACGCTACAATCGCGAGACGCTGGAGATCGTCTTCAAGGGCAAGAGCATCTCCGACGTGCTGGACATGACGGTCGAGGAGGCGGCGAACTTCTTCAAGGCCGTGCCCTCGATCCGCGACAAGATGCTGACGCTGGAGCGGGTCGGCCTCGGCTACGTCAAGGTCGGCCAGCCCGCCACCACCCTGTCCGGCGGCGAGGCGCAGCGGGTCAAGCTGTCCAAGGAGCTGTCGCGCCGCGCCACCGGCCGCACCCTCTACATCCTCGACGAGCCGACCACGGGCCTGCACTTCGAGGACACCCGCAAGCTGCTGGAGGTGCTGCAGGAGCTGATCGACAGCGGCAACACCATCGTCGTCATCGAGCACAACCTCGACGTCATCAAGGTCGCCGACTGGCTGCTCGACTTCGGCCCCGAAGGCGGCGACGGGGGCGGCGAGATCGTAGCCGTGGGCACGCCTGAACAGGTGGCGCAGAACCCCGCCAGCTGGACCGGCAAATACCTCAGGGAGGTGCTGGACCGCCACGAACAGCGCCGCAAGGCGCGGGTGGCGGCGCTGAAGAAGCGGGCCTGAGGCGCGGGCGGACGCCGGCGGATCAGGCCGTCGGCGTCGACTTCAGCCCGAGGTAGGCCGCCGCGAACGGCGCGTAGAGCACGCCGACCGTGAGGGCCGAAACGATGGCGTCCACCACGGCGCTGGCGATCACCCACGGATTGCTGACGTCAAGGGCGGCGCGAATGATCTCCGGATCGCTGTGCGCGCCGAAGTTCCAGCTCTCCAGTCCCGACATCATGGCCAGGGGCATGGTCACGATCGACGCCAGCAGGCCGATGATCAGGGTCATCACCAGGGCGATGATCGCCATGCCGAACAGGGGCCAGAAGCGCCCCCGCGTCATCGCGAAGGAGTCGAAGAAGGCCATGCGTTTCTCGGCCACGGTGATCGGGACCGCCAGACTGAGGCGCACCGCCAGCCAGACGATCAGGGCGAGGCCGGCCAGACCCGCGAGCAGCCCGACCAGCCATCCCCAGTTCGCGCCCGACGCAGCGCTGACGCCGGCGATCAGCCCGATGAGAACCATGACGACGAAGCAGAGCAGGCCCATCAGGATCGACAGCACCAGACTGACCACCAGCACCCGCCATTCGTCCATCCCGAGTCGCAGGTAGCCGAACGATCGGGCGCCCGGCTCAAGCACGCCGCGGGCCACCGCCGCATAGAGCATGGCGCTGACCAGCAATCCCAGCGGCGCCAGCCACACCACCCGCAGCAGGACGGCGCCGAAGGTCTGGAAGAGCTGGCCCACCTCTTCGGGGGTCGGGGAGCCCGCCTCCATCGCCTCGGCCATCTCGCTCCAGGCGATCAGGGGATCGATGGCGGTGGACATGGCGAACAGGGCGGTCAGGCTCAGCACGGCGTAGAGCAACGCCCACGCCACCAGGGCGATGGGGTTGCGGCGCACGAGGCGAAATCCCTCGAAGGCAGCGTCGGTCGCCGAAAAGGCCATCATCCCCTCCTGAGCTGGCGTCCCATCCTAACCCGGTCCGGTCAGGCGGGTGAACCCGATTCGGCCTCTGCGGGAGCCGCCGAGGCCGCCTGCGCGGCCGTCAGCTGCCGGCAGGCCGAGGCGAACGGCGCCACAGACAGCGTCAGGAAGGCCCCGTAGAGCCAGGTCGCGACGAGGCCCACGAGCGTCAGCCACGGCCAGTTGACCGCCAGCCACGCGTGGATGTGCGGGAACGGATTGTCTCCGGCAGGGGGCCAGTCGCCGGCGTGCGCCCCGATCGCCGCGACGAGCCCGGCCGCGGCGATGAGGATCAGCACCACCTCCAACGCCAGCACGATCAGGATGATCACCAGCATCAGTCCCAGCAGCGGCCAGCCCTGGCCGCGGGCCAGCCGCCAGCCGCGCTCGAAGGCGAAGTCCCGGTCCAGCACGCTGGCCGGCGCGATCAGGCTGAGCCGCGCGAGCGCCCACAGAAGGGCGACGAAGGCGGCGACGCCCAGCACCAGGCCGGCGCCGATCGCCACGCCCTTGCCGACGCCCCACAGGCTGGCCACCAGCGCAGCGCCGAGCAGCAGCACCGCAATCGTCACGACGTACAGGCCCACGCCTATGGCAAGGCCGACGACCGCCACCCGCAGCTCGTCCATGCCGATGCGCAGCGAGAAGAAGCTGCGCTCCGACGGTCGCAGGATGGCGCGCATGACGGCGGCGTAGGCCAGGGCCATGCCGAGCAGCTGCCCCACATTGCCCAGCATGGAAGCCAGCTGGAACTGGACCATGTGCGTCATCATCAGCCGGTCAAAAGCCGGGTCGTCCGCCGACGGATCCACCGGCATGTGCGCGATCAGGTCGCCCATGGCGGGCAGGATCAGCGCGAGCGCGGCAAAGCCGGGCCCGGCCACGATCAGCCCCCAGACCAACACCGCCGCCGGCCGCCGGCGCATCAGCCCGAAGGCCTCGCCGAGCGCCGCGCCCATGGAAAACCGCATCCTCGCCCCTCCTCGTCCCCACGGCCAAGCTAGCCCGGATCGACCTCCGTCGCTAGAAGCCGCGGATGAACCCGACTCCCTCCCCCGTCCACGTCATCGGCGGCGGCCTCGCCGGCTCCGAGGCCGCCTGGCAGATCGCCTCGGCCGGCGTGCCCGTCGTCCTGCACGAGATGCGCGGCGTGCCCGGCGTGAAGACCGACGCCCACCACACCGACGGCCTGGCCGAGCTGGTCTGCTCCAACTCCTTCCGGTCGGACGACTGGGAGTACAACGCCGTCGGCCTGCTGCACGCCGAGATGCGGGCCCTGGACTCGATCATCATGGCCTGCGGCGACGCCCACCAGGTCCCCGCCGGCGGCGCCCTGGCGGTCGATCGGGAGGGCTTCTCGCAGGCGGTCACCGCGAAGCTGACCGCTCACCCGCTGGTCACCGTCGTGCGCGAGGAGGTCGCCGGCCTGCCGCCGGAAGAGTGGGACAACGTCATCGTCGCCACCGGCCCGCTGACCTCCCCCGCGCTGGCCGAGGCCATCCTCAAGACCACGGGCGAGGAGAGCCTCAGCTTCTTCGACGCCATCGCCCCCATCGTCCACGCCGACTCGATCGACTTCGACATCGCCTGGCGCCAGTCGCGCTACGACAAGGCCGGCCCGGGCGGCGACGCCGCCGCCTACGTCAACTGCCCGATGACGAAGGACCAGTACGACGCCTTCATCGACGCCCTGCTGGCCGGGCCGAAGGCCGAGTTCAAGGAGTGGGAGGACGTCCCCTATTTCGACGGCTGCCTGCCCATCGAGGTGATGGCCGAGCGGGGCCGCGAGACCCTGCGCCACGGCCCGATGAAGCCGGTCGGCCTGACCAACCCGCGCGACCCGACCGTCAAGCCGCACGCCATCGTGCAGCTGCGCCAGGACAACGCGCTGGGCACCCTGTTCAACATGGTCGGCTTCCAGACCAAGCTGAAGTACGGCGCCCAGACCGAGGTCTTCCGCATGATCCCGGGCCTGCAGAACGCCCAGTTCGCGCGCCTCGGCGGCCTGCACCGCAACACCTTCCTCAACTCGCCGAAGCTGCTCGACCGCCAGCTGCGCCTGAAGGCCCTGCCCCGCCTGCGCTTCGCCGGCCAGGTGACGGGCGTCGAGGGCTATGTCGAGTCCGCCGCCATGGGCCTGCTCACCGGCCGCCTCGCCGCCGCCCAGGCGCTGGGCCGCGACCTCGCCCCGCCGCCGGCGGAGACCGCCATCGGCGCCCTCGTCGAGCACATCACCGGCGGCCACCTCGAGGGCTCGAAGTTCCAGCCGATGAACATCAACTACGGCCTTCTCCCCCCGCTCGAGGCCCCGCGAGTCGACGAGGAGGGCCGCCGCATCCCGCCGAAGGACCGCGGCCGGGCGAAGAAGCGGCTGATGAGCGTGCGGGCGCTGGAGGCGCTGAAGGCCTGGCGCGACGCCGCCTGATCACCAGACGGTCATCCGACGCAGCGTCCCGTCGCGCATGATGTAGTGGTGCGCCAGGGCCGCGGCGGCGTGCAGTCCCACGAGCCAGTAGCCGATCGTCGCCAATGTCTCGTGGATGGCCTCGGCGCGGTGGGCCAGTCCCTCGTTCGGCGGGACGAGCGGCGGCAGAGGCAGGCCGAACAGGCGCACCGGATCGCCCTCGGCGCTGAGGATGACCCAGCCCAGCACGGGCATGGCGATCATGAAGGCGTACAACGCCAGATGCATCAGCGCCCCGGCGCGGTCGCTGCGGCCGCCGCGCCGACGGACGGGACCGAACCGGCGGGCCGCCGCCCGGATCCAGACGAGGCCGAAGACGGTCAGGCCGAGACTGAAGTGCCACGCCTTCAGCGCCTCGCGCATGTCGCTGCCGCGCGGATAACCCTCGCGCAGCAGGATCGTCGCGTATACGGCCACGAGCAGCAGCAGCATCAGCCAGTGCAGGGCGATCGACAGCCGGCTGTAGGCCGCCGGCGCGCCGGGACGGAAGTGGGTCATGGACGGGCTCCGTCAGGGAACCCCGCCAGCCTGCTCCGCCGCGGCCGGCGGAGCTTTGCGCGCGCGCAATCCCTCAGACGATCGTCCCGAACGCCCGGCCGATCACCGAGGTGACCGCCATGGCGAGGGCGCCCCAGGACACCACCCGGACCGCCGAGCGGACCGGCGGCGCCCCGCCCGCCTGCGCGCCCAGCACGCCGAGGCTGGCGAGCCCAAGGAGCGCCGCCGCGATGACCCAGGCGAGGATCGCCGTCTCCGGCGCGAACGCGGCCACCAGCAACGGCAGGGCCGCGCCGGCGGCGAAGGTCGCCGCCGAGGTCAGGGCCGCCTGGACCGGCCGGGCGGTGGAGATCTCGGAGATCCCCAGCTCGTCGCGCGCGTGCGCCCCCAGCGCGTCCTTCTCCATCAGCTGCAGCGCCACCTTGCGCGCCAGCTCCGGCTCCAGGCCGCGGGCGGCGTAGATCCCCGCCAGCTCCTCGACCTCGGCCTCGCGGTCGGTCGCCAGCTCGGCGGTCTCGCGGGCGAGGTCGGCCTTTTCGGTGTCGGACTGGGAGCTGACCGAGACGTATTCGCCGGCCGCCATCGACATCGCCCCCGCCGCCAGCCCGGCCACCCCGGCGATCAGCACCGCGCTGCGCGTCCCGTCGGCCGCCGCCACGCCCGCGACCAGACTCGCCGTCGACACCAGGCCGTCGTTGGCCCCCAGCACGGCGGCCCGCAGCCAGCCGATGCGGGCCACCCGGTGCCGCTCGGCGTGGGTCTTCATGCGGATCATGGCGCGCGCTCCCGTGCGGCCTGATCGAAGCCCGGTTCCCCGACGCGCGCAAGCGCCGGAACGGCGCGGGCGGCGTTCAGCCGGCGGCGATCCAGTCGCTGATCAGGCGAACCAGGTCAGACCGGGCGCGGGCGATGTCATCGAGCGTGCGGAACTGGACGACCCCGCGGTCCGGGGACGGCCAGCGGGCCAGGCCGGCGGCGTCCCGGAAGGCGACCCCGGACGCTCTCGCCGCGCCGCGGTGCAACACCAGCCGCCAGCCGCCGTTCCGATCCAGCCCGAGCGTGACCCGATCCTGTCCCCCCACGGCGAAGCTGGGCGCGTTCCACTTGATGCTTTCCGCCCAGGTCGCCGGAACCGCCGTCACCGTCTCGCGCAGCCGCTCGATGCCCGCGCGCGCCTCCGGCTCCTGCCGCTCCAGCCAGTCCTGCACCTCGCCGGCCATCTCAGACCCTTCCCCGCGCCACCGCCCACACCAGCCGCAGCCGCTTGAGCGGTTCCGGCGTATCCGGATTCCGCAGCGCCGCATGGGCCACGGCCGGGAAGCCCGCGGGCGGCAGGGCCTTCAGCGCCGCGTTGGCCGCCGGACGCAGGGCCGCCGCCTCGTCCGCCCGTCCGGTCAGGATCAGGCCCCGCACCCGCGCCGCATCCGCCACGGCGGTCTCGCGCCCCGGTCCGGCCAGCACCCGCACCGCCGCCTGGGCGGGACGGACGAACAGGTCCTCCAGATCGTGCGGCCGCCGGTGGGCGCGGTCGATCTGGGCCTCGATCAGGGCGTCGGCCCAGCCGCGCTCCAGCCCGCGCCGCTCCACCGCGCCGGCCAGCGCCTCCAGCACCGGATGGCCCCTGCGCGGCGCGCCGGCGAACACCCCGTCCATCTGCTCCGTCCACCAGGTCAGGCGCATCTCGGCCAGCAGCGGCTGGCTGACCCTGGCGGGGACGGCGGCCAGTTCCGCCTCGAAGGCGTAGAGGGCGATCAGGTCGGCGCGCGCCTGTTCGTCGGCGACGAAGCGGCTGGACAGCCAGCGGTCGGGGTCGGCGGCGCGAACCTGGGCGTCGAGATCGGACATCGCAGCCCCATAACGCGAAAGGCCGGGGAGGTCGCCCTCCCCGGCCGCAGCGGTCTTCGGCCGTCCGGTCAGCCGAACAGGGTCTGGTACATGGCCATGGAGGTCAGCATCGGCAGCGACAGCAGCAGGTTGGTGCGGCTGCCCAGCATGGCCAGGCGGGCCGCCCGGGCCTTCTTCTCGTCGTCGGCCGGGACAATGCCCAGCACCCGCTTCTGGTTCGGCCAGATGATCCCCCAAACGTTGAGGAACATGACGACGGCCAGCCAGACGCCGATGCCCATCAGGGCGAACTGCTGGTCGCCCTCGACCATGCCGCCGGCGAGGCCGAAGCTCAGCACCTCGAGGGCGTAGGCGTGGCCGCGCGTGAACATCACCGCCAGACCGGCCAGCACCGTCACCAGCGCCGCCCAGCGGAACCAGAACAGGGCTTCCGGGGCGATGTGCCGGCTCACCGCCGGCTTCAGCTCGGCCGGGATGGCCGGCATCACCCGGATCTGCACGAAGTTGAAGTAGTACAGCAGGCCGATCCACAGAATGCCGGCCACGACGTGGACCCAGCGCAGCACGGCCTGCCAGAAGCCGAGGTCGTAGCCCCCGGGCGCGATGCGGCCGAAGGCGAAAATCATCACCGCCGCCATGACCAGGCTCAGCAGGATGGTGGTGCGGAAGTTTGCGAGCAGCTTGCCGAACATCGGGAACGCCCCTCCCCGGGCGTGAATCAATGAAGCGCGACCTTACAGCCGCGCCTCACCGACGAACACCGAAAGTGTCAGCGCCCCTCAGGGGCGGGAGGCCATGCCCAGCTTGACCGGCTGCGCCTCGTCCGACGAGCCGCCGCGCTTGACGCCCCACAGCAGGATGATCGGCGCGCCGACGTAGATCGACGAATAGGTGCCGACGATGATGCCGAACATCAGGGCGATGGAGAAGCCGAACAGCGCCTCGCCGCCGAGGAAGGCCAGCGCCGCCAGCACCATGACCGCGGTCAGGCCGGTGATGATGGTCCGGCTCAGCGTCTCGTTGATCGACAGGTCGATCACCTCGCGCAGCGGCATGGTCTTGTACTTGCGCAGGTTCTCGCGAAGGCGGTCGAACACCACCACGGTGTCGTTCATCGAATAGCCGATGACGGTCAGGATGGCGGCGACCATGTTGAGGCTGAACTCCAGCCGCATGACCACGATCAGGCCGAACACCAGGATCAC
Source organism: Brevundimonas sp. (assembly GCF_013912005.1). Classification (GTDB taxonomy): domain Bacteria; phylum Pseudomonadota; class Alphaproteobacteria; order Caulobacterales; family Caulobacteraceae; genus Brevundimonas. Next base: position 291,006 of record NZ_JACESB010000001.1, read on the forward strand.
GTCGTGGAGCAGGCCGGCCACGGCGCCGAGCCCGAACTGCGGCTCGAAGCGGAACCAGATGTAGGCGAACATCAGAACCACAGCCAGGCCGAGGGCGATCAGGCCGGAGCGGAACAGCTCGCCCGACACCTTGGAGCCGACCACCTCGACCCCGGAATAGGTCACCTCGCCGACGGCGCCGGAGATGGCCCCCTCCACGCGGCGCACCACCTGGGTCTGGTCCGCGCCTTCCGGGATCTGGAAGCGGACGACGGCGGTGGAGCCGTCGGCGACGTTGGTGTCGCGACGGGCGATGCCCTGCACCTGCACGTCGCCGAGGCCGAGGTCGCTGACCGAGCCGCGGATGTCATCCAGCGCCAGCACCTGCCCGGCCGGCTTGGCGACCTCCAGCGAGGCGCCGCCGCGGAAGTCGATGCCCATGTTCAGGCCGGGCCAGAAGCAGCCGATAATCGAGGCGATGCAGAGCACCGCCGAGAGCGCGCCGAACAGTTTCGCGAAGCGGACGAACTGGAAGTTCGTCTTCTGCGGCAGCAGTTTGATGAGGGGCCATCCACGCATCGCCATCACTCCGCGATCGGCAGTTTCTTGGGTTTGGCCACCTTCAGCCACAGGGCCAGCCCGACCTGGGCGACCAGCACCGCCGACAGCATCGAGGTGAACACCCCGATGGTCAGGGTCCACGCGAAGCCGCGCACCGGACCGGCGCCGAACACGAACATGATCAGCGCCGCCACCAGGGTGGTCAGGTTGGCGTCGACGATGGTGCCCATGGCCTTGTTGAAGCCGGCGTCCATCGAGGCGATCACGCTCCGCCCGGACCGGGCCTCGTCGCGCATGCGCTCGTAGATCAGCACGTTGGCGTCCACGGCCACGGCGAAGGTCAGCACCAGACCGGCGATGCCGGGCAGGGTCAGGGCGGCGCCGATCATCGACATGGAGGCGATGATGAGCAGGCCGTTGAGCAGCAGGCCGATCACGGAGATGCCGCCGAACAGCAGGCCGTACGACCCCAGCATGAACAGCACGATGATCAGGAAGCCGACCGCCGTCGAGATCGCCCCGGCCTGCACCGCGTCGGCGCCCAGTTCGGCGGTGACGGTGCGGCGCTCCTGCACCTTCAGCGGCGCCGGCAGGGCCCCGCCGTTCAGCAGGTTCACCATCTCCGAGGCTTCCTGGATGGAGAAGCGGCCCTCGATGATGCCCGAGCCGCCGGTGATGGCGCTGCGGATGGTCGGGGCCGAGATGACCTTGCCGTCGAGGATGATGGCGAAGGGCCGGCCGATGTTGGCGGCGGTGGCCTCGCCGAAGCGGCGGGCGCCTTGGCCGTCGAACCGGAAGCCGATGGCGGTCTGCTGGTTGGCGTCGGTGGTGACCTCGGCCTTGGTCAGGTTCTCGCCCGAGACGAGGATGCGCCGCTTGACGAGGTAGGGGGTTCCGACGTCGTCGAACAGCACCTCCGAGCCCGGCGGCACGGCCCCGGCCAGCGCCTCCTGCAGGGAGTTCTCGACGTCGACCATCTGGAAGGTCAGCTGCGCGGTCTGGCCGACCAGCCGCTCCAGCTCGGCCGGATCGCTCTGGCCCGGCGCCTGGACGACGATCCGCTCGGCGCCCTGACGGGTGATGGAGATCTCCTTGGTGCCGGTGCTGTCGAGGCGGCGACGAACCACCTCGATCGACTGGGTCACGGCGTCAGAGCCCATCGAGGCCATCGCCCGTTCGGTGAATGCGTAGCGGATCCGGTCGCCCTGGCGCTGCACCGTGCGGTCCACGGTCCCGCTCGGCCCCACCGTGACCAGCGCCCGCATCGCCTCGATCGCCTGGTCGATCTGCCCCGGATTGGCCAGGGCGACCATGACGCCGTCCTCCTGCCGCACGATGCCGGTCACCGGCACGTTGGCCTCGGTGAGCACCGTGCGCGCGTCCTCGGCCAGGTTGGTCAGGCGCTTCTCGCGCATGGCCGGCACGTCGACCTCGAGCAGCAGGTAGGAGCCGCCCTGGAGGTCAAGGCCGAGGTTGACGCCGCTCGACGGCAGCCAGCCCGGCAGCGCCGCGCGCTGCGCCGGCGTCAGCACGTTGGGGAAGGCGAACAGCAGCCCGAACAGGAGCGACAGGGCGAGAAGGACGACCTTCCAGCGCGACAGATGGATCATGCGGGCTGTTCCCGACCTTTCAGGCGGCTGTTCAGGCCTTGGCGTCGTTGGCGGCGATGGCGGTGCGGTTGCGCACCTCCGAGACCATCGACTTGACCACGCGCACGTTCACGCCCTGGGCGATCTCGACCATGGCCTCCTCGTTCTCGACGCGGGTCACCTTGCCGATCATGCCGTTCGACATCACCACCGTGTCGCCGCGCTTGATCGCGTCGATCATCGCCCGGTGTTCCTTCATCCGCTTCTGCTGCGGACGGATCATCAGGAAGTAGAACAGGACGAAGATCGCCACGAAGGGCAGGAAGTTCAGGAAAAGGGCCATGGGCCCCCCGTCGGCAGCAGTCATCGGTCGGTCCTTGATCGGGCCGGCGGACGCGCGGCGGCGCCCCCGGAAAATGAGGCGCGGAACCTAGGGCGCGCCGGGAGACTTTGCAACGCAAGCCGCCGGCGCGCGCCGACGCCTGCGCTATCGGGGCAACACGCCCAGCGGGTCGACGGCGTTCGGTTCGTCCCCGCGCATGCGCCAGGTCTCGAAGTGCATCGACGGCCGGCCGTCGCCCGCGGTGGTCCCTACGGTGCCGATCACCTGCCCCGCCTGCACGTCCTGGCCGTCCTGCACCGTCTCCGAGCCGAGGTGGCCGTACACGGTGCGCCAGCCGTCGCGGTGGACGATCAGCACGGTCAGACCCTGCCCCGCCAGGTCGTCGCCGACGTAACCCACCCGGCCGGCTGCGGCGGCCCGCACCTCCGCCCCGGCGGGCGCGGCGATATTGATTCCGTTGTTGCGCTCGCCCAGCCCCACCGGGCCGAAGCGTCGCACCACCTCGCCGCGCACCGGCCAGTCGAGGTTGACCGTGCTCGCCGTCGGCGGAGCGGTCGGTGCGGCGGTGGCGGCGGGTTCCCGCGACGGCGGCAGCGGTCGCGGGGCCGCAGTCGGCGGCGGCGGCGGAGGCGGCGGAGGCGGCGGCGGAGCGGCCTCCGGCGTGCTCATCCCGATCGGAGACGGGCCGGTGGCGTAGGGATCGCCGCCGATGTCCACCGCCCCCTGCGGCAGCACCAGCCGCTGCCCCGGCGCGATGTCGGCGCGCGGCCCGAGATTGTTGAGGTCGATCAGCACCTGCACCGGCGTCTGGAAGCGGCGGCCGATGCCGGAAATGGTGTCGCCGCGCTGGATCTCGTAGGTCGCGCCGGCGACGGCGGCGGGGCGGGCGGCCGACGGCGGCGGCGGGGCGGCGAATCCTTCGGAGGCGGGACCCGCAGCCGGAACCCGGCCGGAACCGGTCGAGACCGGCGCGTCCAGCGCTCCGCCCTCGATGTCGGCCACCGGCGCGGTGGACGGCGGCGGCGCCTCGCGGGCGGGATCGGTCGATCCCCGACCCCCCTCGCCTGAAGGCGCGGGCGTCGCCGGCGTCGTGGGATAGACGGGTGCCCGGCCCGCGGACGGGGGCGCGCCGGCGTAGATCGGATAGCGCGGCGAGTCCGGATAGCTCGAGCACGCCGCCAGCGTCATCAGCGCGCCCAGCGCCAGCGCCGCCCGTCGTCCCGCCGTCATCCAGTCCATTCGCCCGCTCCCGAATCCGCGTCCCGCCTGCCGGGCCACCCTCGCCCGTGAACCGCGCCAAAGTTGGGCGGGAAGGTTAATGAGAAGGGAACAGGGATTAGGGAATAGGAAATAGGGAGCAGGGAGAGAACAGACGCCAGGGCCAGGCGCCCTGCGCCGGCAACCACACCTGACCCGGCGCACCGACCAATCGCCGTTCACCAAACTCCTGTTCCCTAATCCCTAATCCCTACCCCCTACTCCCTGGCTCATCCCTCCTTCGCCGTCCCCTCCACCAGCGGCACGAACCTGACCTCCGCGAGGCTCTCGCGGCGGAAACTCCCGTCTTCCTGGCCGACGTAGCGGTGCAGCATCTGCACCGAGGTGCGGCCCACCGGCACGACGAGGACGCCGCCGGGCTTGAGCTGGTGCAGCAGTTCCGTCGGCTCGCCCGGCGCCGCGGCGGTCACCATGATGCGGTCGAACGGCGCCTGCTCGGGCCAGCCGAGCCCCCCGTCGCCGTGGCGGGTGATGACGTTGTCGATGCCCAGCTGACGCAGCCGCCCCTCGGCCTCGGTCAGCAGGCTGCGGTAGCGCTCGACCGAATAGACGTAGCGCGCCAGCCGGCTCAGCACCGCCGCCTGGTAGCCGGAGCCGGTGCCGATCTCCAGCACCCGGTGCCGCGGCTGCACGTCCAGCGCCTGGGTCATCAGGCCGACGATGTACGGCTGGCTGATGGTCTGGGCGCAGTCGATCGGCAGCGGCTTGTCGTCCCACGCCTGGTCGAGGAATTTCTCGTGCACGAACACCGAGCGGTCGATCGACTCCATCGCCGCCAGCACGCGCGGGTCGGTCACCCCCTGCTGCCGCAGCCCGAGGATCAGCCGTCCGGCCCGATCGTCGTGCAGCTTCATCGCACCACCTTCAGCGAGAGCCGGTCGACGTAGAGCAGCCGATCGGAGGGGCAGCCCTCGACTTCCGCGGCGCCCACCGCCGCGAGCGGCACGGCCCTCCCGCGCACCGCGACCCGGCGGCCGTCCCAGTGGCCGGCGGAGCGGACGAACCGGCCTGTCAGATCGACCGGCAGGCAGCTTCCGTCGTCGAGCCGCAGCCGGCCGCGGGTGGAGCCATCGATGCGCGGCATCTCGAGCCGGCCCCGCAGCCGGCACCAGCCGGCGGCGTCGCAGCCCGAATCGATCCACGGCCGGTCGAGCCACCCCGTGCGCGTCTGCACGCCCATGCAGCCGGCGGCCCCGACCGCGAGCGCGGCCATGGCCGACGCCGCCCTCACGCCGCCGCCCTCGCCTTCGGCGGCGCGCCGCCCAGCATGCCCTTCAGGTCGTTGACGCTCGGCATGTGGGTCAGGTCGATGTGCAGCGGCGTCACCGAGATCCGTCCTTCGTCCATGGCGCGCAGGTCGGTGCCGTCGGCGTGCTCCTGCTTCTCCCCGCGGAAACTCATCCAGTAGTAGTCCCGGCCGCGTAGATCGGTGCGCCGCACCGCGTGCATCTCGCCGATGTCGCGGAAGCCCTGGCGGGTGACCTCCACCTCCCGGACCAGCGCCGGCGGCAGGGCCGGGAAGTTGACGTTCATCACCACCCCCGCCTGCCACGGCTGCTCCAGCAGCCGCTCGACGATGCCCGGCGCGAAGGCCTCCGCCGTCTCCCAGTGCGCCCGCACCTCGTCATGGAAGCGCTCGAGGCTCTGGCTGAGGGCGATCGAGCGGATGCCGAAGGCCATGCCCTGCAACGCCCCGGCCACCGTCCCCGAATAGGAGCAGTCCTCACCGACGTTGTGGCCGCGGTTGACGCCCGACAACACCAGGTCCGGCTTGTCCGGCATCAGGTCGTTGACCGCCAGCACGACGCAGTCGGTCGGCGTCCCCGTGACGGCGAAGCGCTTGTCGCCGAGCCGGTTGACGCGCAGCGGCTCGGTCAGGGTGACGCCCCGCCCCTTGCCCGACTGCTCCACCTGGGGCGCGCAGATCCACACGTCGTCCGAGAGGCTGCGGGCGATCCGCTCAAGACAGGCCAGCCCCTCGGCCTCGATTCCGTCGTCGTTGGTCAGCAGAATTCGCATGCCGGTCTGACTAGTCCGAAGCCCGCCGGGGCGCATCCGAAAAGTTGCCCGCGCGTCGGTCTGCGGTCGGCTCAGCCGGCGGCGATCCGCTCGACGCCGCCCATGTAGGGGACCAGCGCGGAAGGCACGCGGATCGATCCGTCGTCCTGCTGACAGTTCTCCAGGATCGCCACCAGCGTGCGACCGACCGCCAGGCCCGAGCCGTTCAGGGTGTGCACGAACTCGGTCTTCTTCTCGCCGTCGCGCTTGAAGCGCGCGTCCATGCGCCGCGCCTGGAAGTCCCCGCAGTTCGAGCACGAGCTGATCTCGCGATAGGTGTTCTGCGACGGCAGCCAGACCTCGAGGTCGTAGGTCTTGCGCGCGCCGAAGCCCATGTCGCCCTTGCACAGCAGCACCTTGCGATAGGGCAGCTCCAGCTTCTGCAGGATGGCCTCGGCGCAGCCCACCATCCGCTCGTGTTCGGCCTCGGAGTCCTCCGGCCGGGCGATCGAGACCAGCTCGACCTTGTAGAACTGGTGCTGACGAATGAGGCCCCGGGTGTCCCGGCCGGCGGATCCCGCCTCGGCGCGGAAGCAGGCGGTCAGCGCCGTCAGCCGGATCGGCGTCTTCAGTTCGCTCTCGGGCAGCTGCTGGCCCATCACCGTCGCGGTCAGCGACACCTCGGCGGTGGGAATCAGCCACCGGCCGTCGGTCGTGCGGAACAGATCGTCGGCGAACTTCGGAAGCTTGTCGGTGCCGTAGGCCGCGGCGTCATTGACCAGAAGGGGCGGATTGACCTCGAGATAGCCATGCTCGCCGGTCTGCACGTCCAGCATGAACTGGCCGATGGCCCGCTCCAGCCGCGCCAGCCCGCCCTTCAGCACGGCGAAGCGCGCGCCCGACATGCGCGCCGCCGCCTCAAAGTCCAGCAGCCCCAGCGCCTCGCCGAGGTCGGCGTGATCCTTGGCCGGCCCGCCTTCGCGGGGCGTTCCCCAGCGGCTGACCTCGACGTTGCCGCTTTCGTCCTCGCCGTCCGGCACGTCGTCCGCCGCCAGGTTCTTCTGCGCCGCCAGCAGGTCGCGCAGCTTCGCCCCGACCTCCCGCTCCGTCTCCTCGGCGGCGGCGATCTCGCCCTTCAGGCTCTCCACCTCGGCCTTCAGCCGCTCGGCCTCGGCCATGTCCTTCTTCGCCATGGCCGCGCCGATGGCCTTGGACGCGGCGTTCCGTTTCGCCAGCCCCTCCTGCCCCGCCGTCTGCGCCGCACGCAGCTCGCGATCCAGTTTCAGCAGCTCGTCGACGATCGCCCGCGCGTCCTCCACCCCGCGCGACGACCACCCGGCGACGAAGGCGTCGGGATTGTCACGGATGGCGCGGATGTCGTGCATGGCAGGTCTCCCGGGAAGGAAGCGACCTCCTAGCCCCCGCCGGGGTTTCCGCCAACCCGCCGGGCGTCGCCGTTGCGTCCCCCGGACCGGATCTTCCCGCACGCCGGCGCCCGAAGCGGCGAACAGACGCGGCCGCCGTCACAAATCCCTGATGACCGCGGGGAGCCGGCAGGTTCATAACCGCCGCCGCATCCGGGATACGACGCCATGCTCTTCGACCGCCGCCGCCTGCTCTCCGCGGGCCCCGCCGCCCTCGCCTTCACCGGCCTCGCGCGTCACGCCGCCGCCCAGGCCGCCGGCGAGGAGACCTACGTCAACGAGGTGCACGGTTACGGCCCTCTCGTCCGCGACCCGAACCGCCTGCTCGACCTGCCGGAGGGCTTCACCTACCAGGTCATCTCCCAGAGCGGCGACACCATGGACGACGGCCTGTTCGTGCCGGGGCAGCCGGACGGCATGGGCTGCTTCGACCTCGGCGACGGCAAGGTCGCCCTGGTCCGCAATCACGAGCTCAAGGGCTCCAGCGCCCTGCACCGCAATCTGGGTCCCGGCGGCCTGCACCAGGAGCGGATCAGTCTGCTCGACCCGGCGAAGGCCTACGACACCTACAAGGACGGCCGCCCCCTGCCCGGCGGCACGACCACCCTTGTCTATGACCTGAACGCCCGCCGCACCGTGCGCGAACACCTGTCGCTGGCCGGCACCTCGACCAACTGCTGCGGCGGCCACACCCCCTGGGGCAGCTGGCTGAGCTGCGAGGAGACCGAGCAGACCCCCGCTGATTCGGACGTCACCCGGGCGCACGGCTTCGTGTTTGAAGTGCCGGCCCGGGCCACGGGCCTCGTGGATCCCGTTCCCCTGAAGGCCATGGGCCGGTTCGATCACGAGGCCGTCTGCATCGATCCGCGCAACGGCGTCGCCTATCTGACCGAGGACAAGAACGACGGCCTGTTCTACCGCTTCATCCCGACGACGCCGGGTCGGCTCGCCGAGGGCGGCCGACTGCAGGCCATGGCGTGGCGCGGCGCCCCGGGCGCCGACACCCGCAACCAGGAGGCCCGCGCCTGGGCCGTCGGCGACTGGCGCGAGGTCGTCTGGATCGACGTTGAGGACGTCGAGTCGCCGAACGGCGACCTGCGGCAGCGCGGCCACGCCGACGGCGCAGCCCTTGTCGCCCGCGGCGAAGGGATCTTCTGGGGCGACGGCGAGCTGTACCTGACCGCCACCTCGGGCGGCCCGCTGCGGCGCGGCCAGATCCTGCGCTACATCCCGTCTCCCGACGAGGGCCGGACCGGCGAGGACCGCCGCCCCGGTCGGCTGCAGCTGTTCGTCGAGAGCGCCGACGAGAAGACCCTCAACATGGGCGACAATCTCACCCTCGCGCCCTGGGGGCATCTCGTGGTGTGCGAGGACAACTACTCCGAGGACATCCGCAACCACCTCAAGGGCGTCACCCCGGACGGCAAGGTCTATACGATCGGCCGCAACGTCTTCACCGGCAACAGCGAGTTCGCCGGCGCGGTGTTCTCGCCCGACGGCGAGGTCCTGTTCGTCAACATCATGTACCCGGGCATGACGCTGGCGATCAGAGGCCCCTGGACCTCGGTCCGGATATGAACAGCCGCGGCTGCGACCGGCGGACCAGCCACAGGTTCACCGTCGCCGCCGCCAGCACCAGCGCCGCCCCCGCCTGGTGCAGCGCGCCCAGCCACAGCGGCACGGCGTGCATCAGGGTGACGACGCCCAGGGCCGCCTGCAGCCACAGGGCCGCGGCGAGAACGAAGGCGGAGGCGCCCAGGCCCTCGGCCAGCCGCCAGCGCCACGCCTGCACTGCATAGGCCGTCCCGGCCGCGAGCAGCACATAGGCCCAGACCCGGTGGTTGAACTGCACCAACGCCTGGTCGTGCAGGAAGGCCACCGCGCCCCGGCCCCAGTCGACCGGCGGGAAGACGGCGCCGTTCATCAGCGGCCAGTCGGTGTAGACGAAGCCCGCCTTGGCCCCGGCCACCAGCCCGCCCAGCAGGCACTGCAGGAACACCGCCCCGAGCATCAGGGCCGCGCCCCGGCTCCAGCCGGCGGGCGAGCGCGAGGTCTCCTCGCCGTTCCACGCCTCCAGCCCGGTCCAGATCAGGCCGGCGAAAATCAGGAAGGCGAGGCCCAGGTGCACGGTCAGCCGCTCGGGCGCCACGTCGACCCTCTCGGACAGGCCGCTGGACACCATCCACCAGCCGATCAGCCCCTGCAGGCCGCCCAGTCCCAGCAGCACCACGCACCGCGCCACCAGCCGCCGCGGGACGCGACGCATCAGCAGCAGGACGGCGAAGGGCGCGGCGAAGGCCAGGCCGATCAGCCGGCCGAGGAACCGGTGCGCCCACTCCCACCAGAAGATGCCCTTGAACTCGGCCAGGGTCATGCCGGCGTTGACCTCCCGGTACTGCGGGATCTCGCGATACTTCGCGAACGCCTCGTTCCAGTCGGCGGCGTTCATCGGCGGCAGGGCGCCCATGATCGGCTTCCATTCGGTGATCGACAGGCCCGAGCCGGTCAGCCGGGTGACCCCGCCGACCACCACCATGGCGAACACCAGCGCCGCTACGGTCCACAGCCAGATCGCCGTGGTCCGGCTCCGATCGCCCCCGCCAATACGCTTCATTCGACGCCCGCCGCTCCGCTCGCTAGAGTGCCGGCGCGCCTCTGGTCGCGCTTCGGCCCGAGCGGTATGCCCGCCGACGACGGCGAGATCGAGTCGCTTTTCGGCGTCCCTTCGCCGCAAGTCTGGAGAGCCGGGTGCAGTACGCCGACATCGCCATCGCCGTCCTTGGAGCCTTTGTTCTGGCCTGGGCCGCCGACGCCCTCACCGGCCGCCGGGGTCTGTTCGCCGCCTCGCTGGTGTCCGGCGTCGGAGCCATCGCCGGCTGGTTCCTGGCGGTGCGCGTCTTCGCCGTCTCGACCATGGACCAGTGGGACTGGCTGCTCTGGTCGCTCGCGGCCTCGGTCATCGCCCTGGTCGCCTTCTTCCTGTTCCGGAGCAAGCGCTGATGGGACCCCGCGCGCGCCGCTTCGTGGCCATGCTCGGAGTCCTGGCCTTCCTCGTGTTCTGGATCTGGGGCGCCATCGCCCTGCGCGGCGTCCTGCCGCCGGGTCCGCTGATCGACCTGCTGGTCTTCGCCGTGGCCGGAATCGGCTGGGGCGTGCCGCTCTACCCGCTGTTTCGCTGGGCCGAGAAGGGCGGGAAGTAGGCGGGGTCCAAGGGAGGAATGGTCGGAGCGACAGGATTCGAACCTGCGACCCCTTGACCCCCAGTCAAGTGCGCTACCAGGCTGCGCCACGCTCCGAGAGGCGCTCCCTATAGACGGCCTCGGCGCCGTCGCAAACCCAAAAAAGCGGCCGTCAGGCGCTTCGCGACAGCACCGCCTCAAGCCGCGCCCGCGCGCCCTCCAGCTCGGCGAGGACCTGCCGCAGCCGCACGGTCGGAGCCGCCGGCGCCGGGGGCGGCGGCGGGGGAGCAGACTCGCCCTCCGGCTCGAAGGCGACCCGGCCCTCGGGATCGCCCCAGGCCGCGATTCGCCGGAGCCCCTGCTCCCGGTGCAGCCGCTGCACGCCCTTGATGGTCAGGCCCTCGTCGTGCAGCAGCCGGCGCACCGCCTTGAGCAGGACGATGTCCTGGGGGCGGTAGAAGCGTCGGCCGCCTGCCCGCTTCAGCGGCGACACGAAGGTGAACTTGGTCTCCCAGAAGCGCAGCACGTGCTGCGGCGCCCCGACCTCCTCGGCCGCCTCGGAAATGGTGCGGAAGGCGTTCGGGCTCTTGGCCACGGTCAGGCGGGGGCGACGGCGTCGTGCACCCGGCCCTTCATGATCTGCGAGGCCCGGAAGCTGATCACCCGGCGCGGGTGGATGGCCGCCGGTTCGCCGGTCTTGGGATTGCGGCCCATGCGCGCCCGCTTCTCGCGGACCTGGAATACGCCGAAGCCGGACAGCTTCACCGTCTCGCCGCGTTCAAGGGACTCCACGATGAGCTCGAGCGTGCGTTCGACCAGCATCGAGCATTCCTGTCGCGACAGCCCCACCTCTTCGTGGACGGCCTCGCACAGGTCCGCGCGGGTCAGAGTCTGCGCCACCGCTGTCTCCCCTCAGTGCTCAGTGGCGGACATAAAAGGCCAGCCACGTTGAAATGGAAAGGCGAATTGCGTTTCAGAGGCGAAACGCGCACGCCCCCCAGGTCAGCCCGCCGCCCATCGCCTCGACCAGCACCAGGTCGCCGCGCCGGATGCGCCCGTCCTGGACAGCCGCGTCGAGGGCCAAGGGAATCGAGGCGGCGGAGGTGTTGGCGTGGGTCGCCACCGTCGAGATCACCTTGTTCTCGTCCAGGCCCAGCCGCTCGCCCACGCCGCGGATGATGCGCTGGTTGGCCTGGTGCGGCACAAACCAGTCGACATCCTCGATCGTGATGCCCGAGGCCTCGCAGGCGGCGGTGATCGCCTCGGCGATGTTGACCACGGCGTGGCGGAACACCTGGTTGCCGGCCATGCGCAGGTGGCCGACCGAGCCGGTCGTCGCCGGCCCGCCGTCCACGTACAGCAGGTCCGTCTTGCCGCCGTCACACCGCAGGGCGAAGCCGAGGAGGCCGCGGTCCGCCTTGGTCCCCTCCCCCTCCTGCGGCTCGAGCACGACCGCCCCGGCGCCGTCGCCGAACAGCACGCAGGTCGACCGGTCGGTCCAGTCCATCAGGCGCGTCATCTCCTCGGCCCCGATCACCAGGGCGCAGCGGGAAATGCCGCGGGCGACGAAGCCGTCGGCGACGCTCAGCGCATAGACGAAGCCCGAGCACACCGCCTGGACGTCGAAGGCCGGGCAGACCGGAACGCCCAGCTTGCGTTGGACGATCGAGGCCGTGGCCGGGAAGGTCATGTCGGGTGTGGTGGTCGCCACGACGATCAGGTCGACCTCCTCCGGCGTCCGGCCGGCGTCCGCCAGCGCCCGCCGCGCGGCCGCGACGGCGAGATCGCTGGTCGGCTCGTCGTCCCGCGCCTTGTGCCGCTGCCGGATGCCGGTGCGCTCGACGATCCACTCGTCGGAGGTGTCGACGATCTTCGCCAGATCGGCGTTGGTGACCACCTGTTCCGGCAGGTAGGAGCCGACGCCGGTGACGGCGCTGCGGGTGACGCTCACTGGGAAGTCTCCTGGGCCGGATCCGAAGGCGCGGCCGGCGGCTGTTCAAGCACGGCCGTCAGGCGGTTCAGGCTGTGACCCACCTTGGCCAGATAGTCGCTGCGGGCCAGTTCGACGGCGATGCGGATGGCGTTGCCGAAGCCGCGCGCGTCGGCGCCGCCGTGGCTCTTCACCACGATGCCGTTCAGGCCGAGCAAGGGTCCGCCGTTGATCGCGCCGGGATCGATGCGCTGCTGCATCCGGCGCAAGGCCGGGAGGGCCAGCAGGGCGCCGGCCTTCGCGAGAGGGCCCGAGGTCAACGCCTGCTTCAGCAAGGCCGAGATGAATCGCGCCACCCCCTCCGCCGTCTTCAGGGCGATGTTGCCGGTGAAGCCGTCGGTGACGACCACGTCGACGGTGCCGCGAGCGATGTCGGTGCCCTCGACGAAGCCGCGATAGTCGAGGCCGAAGCCGCCTTCGCGCAGGATTCGCGCGGCCTCGCGCACCTCCTCGTGGCCCTTCATGTCCTCGGAGCCGACGTTGAGCAGGCCGATGGTCGGACGTTCGACTCCGTGCACCGCCTGGTGGAAGGCCTCGCCCATGATGGCGAACTCCACCAGCTGCTCGGCGTCGCTCTCGATATTGGCGCCGACGTCCAGCACCGCCGTCACCCCGCGCAGGGTGGGCCAGCTGGCCACGATCGCCGGACGCTCCAGCCCGTGCGCGGACATGCGCAGGATCAGCTTCGAGATGGCCATCAGGGCGCCGGTGTTGCCGGCCGAGACGACCGCGGCCGCCTCCCCCGTCTTCACCGCCTCGATGGCGTTCCAGAGGCTCGAGCCCTTGCCGCGGCGCATGGCCTGGGCGGGCTTCTCGTCCATGGCGACGGTCTTGTCGGTGTGCCGGATCTCGCAGACCTCGGGCCCGAGGCCGCACTTCTGGAGCTCGGCGCGCAGCGCGGTCTCGTCGCCGTGGAGGAGGAAGCGAACCCCGTCGCCGCCGTGTTCCTGCCGGTAGTGGCGGACGCCGCCGACCACCACCGGCGGGCCGTGGTCGCCGCCCATGGCGTCGAGCGATATCAGGACAGGGGAAGGCAAGCCGTTTCGACTCCGTCGCGCCGCCGGGCGGCGCTGGTCAGGGGCGACGATAGCGCCGCGTCGGGGGGATGCAACCGGACGGACCCTGCGTCAACCTTCGTCGTCGGGGCGCAGCTTGCGCAGCACGGCGAACGGCGATTCCTCGGCGGGTTCCGGCGGCTGCACGAACTCGGCGCCCGGCTTGCGCGGGAACGGGTCGAGGCGCAGCGCGAGCTGTTCCACGGCGTACTGGCCAAGATCGATCTGGCCGTCCTCGATCAGGTCGGGCGTGGAATCGTCGAGGGTGATCACGATCTCGTCGTCGGTCGCCGTCGGCGCCTCCGCCAGGGACACGGCGAAGGTCTCGTCGATCTCGACGGGGAGCGGCTCCAGCGTCACGCCGCAGATCTGCTCGAGCCGCGCCCGGATGCGTCCGGTCAGGGACCAGCCGCCGGCCGTCGGCTGCAGGCTCACGTCCGCCTCGAACATGTCCAGAGAGGCGAGATCCAGCGCCCGCGCGATGCGCCGCCGCGCGGCCTCGTCGGGCCTCAGCACCCGCGTCAGGCCCGCACCGGCCTGGTGCAGGCGGACGGGTTCGCTGTAGGGCAGCTCGGGAGGGGTCATTGCGGAAGCTCCGCCCACGCCGGGGCGGAAAGCACCGCGGCGAGGGGTTGGTTGGCCAGGCGTTTGCGGCAGTCGAGGGCGTAGGCGGCGAGGACCGGCGCGCCCGGCGCGTCCGCATCCTCGAACACATTGCGCGCCAGCGAGGCGCGAAGGGTGTCGGAATCCCCGTCGCGGAGCGGCGACTCCCAGGCGGACATGCGACCGTAGAGGGCTTCCCCCAGCCGCCGCATCTTCTTGCCGACCGAGATGTCGCCGACGCCCAGCTCGCGCAGCGCGTTGTCGAGGGCGGAGACGTAGACATCGAACAGCTGCTGGCCGATCTCCGCCCCGCGCTCGCCCTCGTCGCGGAGCCGCATGGTCAGCAGCAGGACGTGCAGGGTGTAGAGCTCGAAGCGCGCGTCGATCCGGTCGGCCACGCCCAGCCGGGTGTAGAAGTCCGGCTGCCGGGCCTGGCGCACGGCCTGCTCGTACAGGCTGTCGCCGACGCGTCCGCGGCGGGAGCGGAAGAGATTCTGAAGCATGACTGTCGGCCCCTTTTCCGCCGCGGCGTTGAACTAAGGCGCAGGTCCGGCTAGGTCAAAGACCTTGTTTCTCCCGCAGGCGCGCCCATGCTCCGTACGAAGCTCCTCCTCGCAGCCCTCTCGACGGCGGCCCTCGTCACCGCCTGCGCGCCCGTCGTGGGACAGAACGGCTTCCAGGCGGTCGACGCCAAGCCGGCGGACATCGTCGCCGGGACCGATACGCGCGAGACCGTGCTGACCAAGCTCGGCACGCCGTCGACCACCTCGACCTTCGAGAGCGACAGCATCTGGTACTACATGAGCCAGGTGACCGAGAAGTACACCTACAACCGGCCGCAGGTGACGCAGCGGACCATCACCGAGATCACCTTCAACGACGCGGGTCAGGTGGCCGCGGTGCGCACCCTCGGCCTCGACGACGGCCAGCGCATCGCCATGAACGACCGCGAGACGCCGACCCGCGGGCGCCAGCTGACGATCCTGGAGCAGCTGCTGGGCAATGTGGCGCGCGGGCAGCTGCCGCGCACGGAAGAGGACATCCCCGGCCAGCGCCGCCCGGACTGACCGCCCCCCTCCTCGACAGGCACGAAAAAGCGCCCCGGAGAGCGATCTCCGGGGCGCTTTCTGCAGGACGGGTCGGCTCAGACGATCCGGCCGCTCGCCAGCACCGCCAGCAGCAGCAGGGCGACGATGTTGGTGATCTTGATCATCGGGTTCACCGCCGGGCCGGAGGTGTCCTTGTAGGGATCCCCGACCGTGTCGCCGGTCACCGCGGCCTTGTGGGCCTCGGAGCCCTTGCCGTGGACGACGCCGTTGCGATCGGTGAAGCCCTCCTCGATCACCTTCTTGGCGTTGTCCCAGGCGCCGCCGCCCGAGGTCATCGAGATGGCCACGAACAGGCCGGTGACGATCACCCCCATCAGCATGGCGCCGAGGGCGGCGAAGGCGTTGGCCTTGTCGGGCTGGATCATCAGGACGACCACGAACAGCACGATCGGCGACAGCACCGGCAGGAGCGACGGCACGATCATCTCGCGGATCGCCGCGCCGGTGAGGATGTCGACCGCGCGGCCATACTCCGGCTTCACATCGCCGGTCATGATCCCGGGGTTCTCCCGGAACTGGCGGCGCACCTCGGCCACGACCGACTCGGCGGCGCGGCCCACGGCGGTCATCGACATGCCGCCGAACAGGAAGGGCAGCAGCCCCCCGAACAGCAGACCGACCACGACGTAGGGGTTGGCCAGGTCGAAGGCGACCGTGCCGAGGCCCTCGAAGAAGCTGCCCGGCGCCGCTTCGGCCGCGAAGTACTTCAGGTCCTCGGTGTAGGCGGCGAACAGCACCAGGGCGCCGAGGCCGGCGGAGCCGATGGCGTAGCCCTTGGTCACCGCCTTGGTCGTGTTGCCCACGGCGTCGAGGGCGTCGGTCGAGTGCCGGACGTCCGGCGGCAGGCCGGCCATCTCGGCGATCCCGCCGGCGTTGTCGGTCACCGGGCCGAAGGCGTCGAGCGCGACGATCATCCCGGCCACGCCCAGCATGGTGGTGGTGGCGATGGCGATGCCGAACAGGCCGGCGAGCTGGTAGGTCGCCACGATGCCGACGATGATGGTCAGCGCCGGCAGGGCCGTGGACTCCAGCGACATGGCCAGGCCCTGGATGACGTTGGTGCCGTGCCCGGAGACCGAGGCGTTGGCCACCGACTTGACCGGCCGGTAGTTGGTGCCCGTGTAGTATTCGGTGATCACCACGATCGCCGCGGTCACCGCCAGGCCGACCATGCCCGACCAGAACAGGCTCATCGGCTCGATGGTCAGGCCGCCGGAGGTGACGACCGGGCCGAGCAGGTCCTCGCCGCGGAGGAACTGGAACAGGCCGAAGATGGCGGCGATGGAGAGCACGCCGGTGACGATCAGCCCCTGGTAGAGGGCGCCCATGATGTTCTGCGACTTGCCGAGGCGGACGAAGAACGAGCCGATCACCGAGGTGACGATGCACACCGCGCAGATCAGCAGCGGCAGCAGCATCATGACTTCGACATAGGGCTGGCCGCGGAAGAAGATGGCCGCGAGCACCATGGTGGCGACCGTGGTCACCGCATAGGTCTCGAACAGGTCGGCGGCCATGCCGGCGCAGTCGCCGACGTTGTCGCCGACGTTGTCGGCGATGGTCGCGGCGTTGCGGGGATCGTCCTCCGGGATGCCGGCCTCGACCTTGCCGACCATGTCGCCGCCGACGTCGGCCCCCTTGGTGAAGATGCCGCCGCCGAGGCGGGCGAAGATGGAGATCAGCGAGGCGCCGAAGCCGAGGGCGACGAGTCCGTCGATGACCTCGCGGCTGGTCGGCTCGAAGCCCGCGCCGAGGGTGAGGAAGGCGAAGTAGCCGGCCACGCCGAGCAGGGCCCCGCCGGCGACGAACATGCCGGTGATGGCGCCGGAGCGAAACGCCAGATCGAGGCCTTTCGACAGGCTCTCGGAGGCGGCCTGGGCGGTGCGGACGTTGGCGCGGACCGAGATCAGCATGCCCGCGAAGCCGGCGGCGCCGGAGAGCACCGCGCCGATGGCGAAGCCGATCGCCGCCCACGGACCGATCAGGAAGAAGGCGGCGATCAGGATCACGACCCCGACCACGCCGATGGTGGTGTACTGGCGGCGCAGGTAGGCGGAGGCGCCCTCCTGGATGGCCGCGGCGATCTCCCGCATCCGGTCGGTGCCGGTGGAGGCCTTCATCAAGGCGGCGGTCTGGACGGCTCCGTAAAGCACCCCCAGTCCGCCTGCGGCTATGACAAGCCACAGATAGCTACTCATGGTGTTTCCAAACCCTGTCATGTTGAGGCGCCCGGCCCTTGGCGCGGGGGGCGTTTTCGCCTCTCACCGCCTTCCGGTCCCCCCGTGCGCGGCGGACGCAGGTTGCGTCCTTGGGGAATTGCGGCGGAACGGTGCCAAATGCGTCCAAAGGACGCAACAGGCTTGGTGAACGGCGGTCAACCGGTCGGAACGCCCGTGCGCCGGCGCGGCGCCTGGCTGACCACCTCGACGCGGGTGACCGCGCCGCGGCCGGCGATGGCCGCCGCCGAGCGCATCAGGCTGGCGGCCAACGCCGAGGCGTCCAGCCGGGTCCAGTCGTCGGCCACCACGAAGGGGGTGCGGTGGGCGGCGCGCACGAGGGCGTCGCGCAGGAAGGGCTCCTTCAGCCGCATCGTCTCCGGCGTGGCCGAACCGCCGAGGTGGAGACGGAGCGAGACGAAGACGTAGTTGCGCAGGCGTCCGCCGGCGATGACCGGCAGGCCGACCCCGGGAATGCTGAGGCTGGCGCCGGCCGCCGGGGGGCGGTCGGAGGCGCCCGCCGCCGACGCGGAGGCGAGGGCCGGAACGGCGACGGGAGCGGCGAGGAGGTCACGGCGGCGCATGGGCCGATCCTGCCGCCGCGGTCTTGAGAAACCGTTTCAGCCGTGGGCGTAGCCCGGCCGGGCGAAGACCACGGGGCGGCCCCGGAAGCGGGCCTCCAGCCCGTGCCCCGCCGCCACCCGGCCGATGCGGGTGAGACGGATGTGCCGACGCTCCGCCTCGCGCCTGACCGCCGCCTCGTCGCGGGCCGGCGCGGTGAAGACGATCTCGTAATCGTCCCCGCCGGTGACGAGCTGTTCCAGCCCCGCCTGCGGATCCACCCGGCCCTCGAACCAGGCCGTCCCCGCCGCGGACAGCGGGGTGAGTTCGAGATCGATCTCGACCCGGACGCCGCTGGCGGCCGCGAGGTGGCCAAGGTCGGCGACCAGACCGTCCGAAACGTCCATGGCCGCCGTGGCGAGGTCGCGAACCACCGGCGCGAAGGCCACCGGCGGGCTCGGGGTGCGGTAGTGATCGGTCAGGGCGGCGAGGCGCTCGGGATCCAGCGACAGCCGGTCCTGCACCGCCTGCAGGCCCAGCCAGCCGTCGCCGATCGCCCCGGTGACGAAGACCAGGTCGCCCGGCCGGG
The DNA here is from genome assembly GCF_013912005.1 of Brevundimonas sp. Lineage (GTDB taxonomy): Bacteria > Pseudomonadota > Alphaproteobacteria > Caulobacterales > Caulobacteraceae > Brevundimonas. Next base: position 309,480 of record NZ_JACESB010000001.1, read on the forward strand.
CGCCGGCGCGGGACACCGCCTGCCCCTTCGGAACCCAGCCGAGGGCGGTCACGGAGAAGGCGGCGGGCCCCGGGGTCACCACGGTGTCGCCGCCCAGCAGCGCCACCCCGAACAGCTTCTGGTCGGTCCGCAGGCCGTCGACGAAGGTCATCCGCTCGGGCCAGCCGCAGCGGGCCGACCAGTGGCAGGCGAGCAGGTAGCCGAACGGCTCCGCCCCCTTGGCGGCGAGGTCGGACAGGTTCACCCGCAGCAGCTTGCGGGCGACGGTGTCGAGCGGATCCTCGGGCAGGAAGTGGACGCCCTCGACGATGGCGTCCTTGGTCAGGACGAGGTCGTAGCCGGGGCGGGACGGCAGGACGGCGACGTCGTCGACCAGCCCCCTCGCCCACTCCGGATGGGCCAGCGGCGCCAGCAGCCGGCGGATGGTCTCGAACTCGCCGGCGACGTCGAGCGCGGGCATGACGCCTCCGGCTAGCTGCGGACGTCCCGGGCCACCCCGTCGAGGGCGGCGTTGACGAACTTGGCCTCGGCGTCGTCGAAGAAGGCCTTGGCCAGCTCGACGTACTCGTCGATGACGATCTCCTTCGGCACGTCGCGGCGGTCGAGCAGCTCCCAGGCGCCGGCGCGGAGCAACGCCCGCAGCGTCGAGTCCAGCCGCTCCAGCCGCCAGTTCGACGCCAGCCGCGCCTTGACGGCGGCGTCGACCTCGCGCTGGCGCGCCACCACGCCGCGGACGACGTCGGCGAACCAGGCCTCGTCGGCCTCGGCCAGCGGCTGACCCTCGATGTCGCCGTCGAAGCGGTGGTTGGCGAACTCGCCGATCACCGTCTCCACCCCCTCCCCGGCCAGCTCCATCTGGTAGAGGGCCTGGACGGCGGCGAGGCGGGCCACGGTGCGGGCGCGGCGCTGGCGGGAGCTGAGGCCGGGCTCGGCGCGGGACTTTTCGGCCCCGGCGAGCTGCTCGAGGACGGACTGGAGGCTGTTCGGTTCGGTCACGCGCCCAGTCCTACGCGCAGGCGCTTGCGCAAGGCAATGAGGTCGAGACAGGCGCGGGCCGCGGCGCCGCCCTTGTCGCCCTCGCTGCGGCGGGCGCGGGCCCAGGCCTGGTCCTCGTCCTCGGGGGTCAGGATGCCGTTGCCGATGGCGAGGCCCTTGAGCCCCAGCTGCATCAGGCCGGCCGCCGACTGGTCCGAGACGATCTCGAAATGGTAGGTCTCGCCGCGGATCACGCAGCCGAGGGCGACGTAGCCGTCGTAGCGCGGGGCGGTCGGATAGCGGCCCGCCTCCTCGGCCATGGCGATCGCGGTCGGCACCTCGAGGGCCCCGGGCACAGAAACCACGTCGTAGCTGGCCCCGCGGGCGCGCAGGGCGTCGGTCGCCCCGTCCAGCAGGGCGTCGGCCAGGGCGTCGTAGAAGCGGGCCTCGACGACGAGAATGCGCGGACCCTCGCTCATGCCTGGTCCTCCCCGTCCATGTCGCGCCAGCCGACGATGCGCAGGCCGTAACCCTCGAGGGCGGCCGGGTTCGGGCGCGTGGAGCTCATCACGATCATGTCGCGCACCCCGAGGTCCTTGAGGATCTGCGCCCCGACGCCGTAGTTGCGCAGGGCCCGCTCCACCGCCTTCGGCCGCTCGACGCTGGCCAGCCGCTCCGCCAGCCCCTGCAGTTCGGGATCGCGCAGGAAGACGGCGACGCCGGCGCCGGCGTGGCCGGCGATCTGGCGCAGGGCGCGGGGCACATAGTCCTGCCGGGACTCGACGTGGCCGAGCAGGTCGGCCGCGAAGTCGACCTGGTGCATGCGGACGAGGGTCGGCCGGTCGGACTCGACCTTGCCGTGGACCAGGGCCACGTGCTCCACCCCCTCGACCACGTTGCGGTACAGCATCATGCGGAACGGGCCGCCGTGGACGCTCTCGAACGGCGTGTCCATCACCCGCTCGACCAGCCGCTCGGTTCGCCGGCGGTAGGCGATCAGGTCGGCGATGGTCCCGATCTTCAGCCCGTGCAGCTGGGCGAAGGCGATCAGGTCCGGCATCCGCGCCATGGTGCCGTCGTCGTTCATGATCTCGCAGATCACCCCGGCCGGGGTCAGGCCCGCCATGCGGCTGATGTCGACGGCGGCCTCGGTGTGGCCGGTGCGGACAAGGACGCCGCCGTCGCGGGCGACCAGCGGGAAGACGTGGCCCGGCGAGACGATGTCGTCGGCGCCGCGGTGCGGATCGACGGCGACCTGGATGGTGCGGGCCCGGTCGGCGGCGCTGATGCCGGTGGTGACGCCCTCGCGCGCCTCGATCGAGACGGTGAAGGCGGTGCCCATGCCGGCGCGGTTCTCGGCGGCCATCGGCGGCAGGCGCAGCTGGCGGGCGCGCTCGGCGGTGATGGCGAGGCAGATCAGGCCGCGGGCGTGCCGGGCCATGAAGTTGATCTGGTCCGGGGTGGCGAACTGGGCCGGGATGATGACATCGCCCTCGTTCTCGCGGTCCTCGGCGTCGACGAGGATGTAGGGCCGCCCGTTGCGGGCGTCCTCGAGGATGTCCTCGATCGGGCTGATCGGGCTGTCGTTCATATTGGCCGCCGGTTGCATCAGGCCGTCTCCTGCCACCGCGCGAGGTATCGCGCCAGCATGTCGATCTCGAGATTGACCCGATCCCCGGCCGCAAGCGTCCCGAGGGTGGTCGCCGCGAGCGTGTGCGGAATGATGTTGACGCCGAAATGGCGATCCTCGACCGCGTTGACGGTCAGGGAGACGCCATCGACCGTGATCGAGCCCTTGGGCGCGATGAAGCGGTGCAGCGGCGCCGGCGCCTCGATGTCGATGCGGCGCGAGCCGCCCTCGGGCGTCACCGAGAGCACGCGGCCGAGCCCGTCGACATGGCCGGAGACGATGTGGCCGCCCAGCTCGTCGCCGAGTTTCGCAGCCCGCTCGAGATTCACCCGCCGGCCGGTCGCCCAATCGCCGAGGGTGGTCTTCGACAGGGTCTCGTCCGAGACCTCGACCGCGAACCAGCCGGGACCGGTCTCGGTCACCGTCAGGCAGCAGCCGGCGTGGCTGATCGAGGCGCCGAGCTCGATCGTCGCGGTGTCCCAGGCGGTTTCGATCACATAGCGCCGGTCGCGCTCGGTCGGCCGAACCTCGCGCACGCGGCCGATGTCGGTGACGATGCCGGTGAACATCAGGTCGTCCTCGCCGCGAAAAAAGGGTGTCCCGGGAGTCCCGTGAGTCCCGAACCGCGCCGGGGGCGGCCGCACGCGGTCCGGGCCGGTCGCGCCGCGACCGGGTTCCAGCATTGGCGCAGCGCTCCGACAGAAACGGTCGCAGGGCGGGCGTCAGCGGATCGCGTCATAGCGTTCCCAGAGATCGTCGCCGAGGGGTTCGGCGGACAGGCGCCGGAACTGGGGGGCCTCGGCCAGCTTTGCAAGCGCGAGGGCCGCGACGCAGGGCCGCCCCTCCCCGCCCAGCAGGATGGGCGCGCGGAACCACTCCAGCCGATCCACCAGACCGGCCCGGAGGAAGCTTGCGGCCACCTGGCCGCCGCCCTCGATCAGCACCGAGGTCGCGCCGGCGCGGCCGATCGCCTGCAGCGCCGCCGCGGGCGCGGGACGGCCCTCCGCCGCCTCGACCTGCTCCACCCGGGCCTCCCCGACCGGCCGGGGCGCGGCCGCGGTCAGGATCAGGCTGTCGCCGCGGGCCACCTGCGCCGTCGGCGGGGTGCGCAGCCGGCTGTCCAGCACCACGCGCAGCGGCTGGTCGACCGGACGCCCCGGCAGCCGGGCGGTCAGCGCCGGATCGTCGGCCAGCACCGTCTCGACGCCGACGAGGATGGCGTCGTGGGCGGCGCGCAGCCGGTGACCCTCCTGCCGGGCCGCCTCGCCGGTGATCCACCTCGATTCGCCGCTCGCCGTGGCGATCCGCCCGTCGAGGGAGGTCGCCAGCTTCAGGGTGACCCGCGGCCGCATCAGCCCCGGCCGGACCCGTCGTCGTCCTGCCGCTCGTTCAGCCCCTCCGCCCCGAGGAAGCGGGCGAAGTCGCCGGTGTGGCGGAAGTCCTTGTAGACCGAGGCGTAGCGGACGTAGGCCACCTCATCGACCGACTTCAGCGCCTTCATGATGAAGTCGCCGACGGTCGAGGACGGGATCTCGGTCTCGCCGAGGCTCTCCAGCTGGCGGACGATGCGGCTGACGAGCTGTTCGATCTGCTCCGGCTGCACCGGCCGCTTGCGCAGGGCGATCCCCAGCGACCGCTCCAGCTTGTCGCGGTCGAAGGGCGTGCGCCGGCCGTTGCGCTTGAGGATGACCAGCTCGCGCAGCTGGACCCGTTCGAAGGTGGTGAAGCGCCCGTTGCACTGCGGACAGGACCGCCGGCGCCGGATCGCCGCGCCGTCGTCGGACGGGCGGCTGTCCTTCACCTGGGTGTCCGGGTTTCCGCAGAAGGGGCACTTCATCGGCGCGTCATCCGTAGATGGGGAAGCGGCGGGTGAGCTCGCGCACCTCGCCGGCGACCCGCTGCGACACGGCGGGGTCGGCCTCGTCGCCGCCCTTCATGCTGTCGATCACATCGGCGATCCAGTGTCCGACCTGCCGGAACTCGTCGACGCCGAAGCCGCGGGTGGTGCCCGCCGGCGTGCCGAGGCGGACGCCGGAGGTGACGGTGAAGGGCGCCGTGTCGAACGGCACGCCGTTCTTGTTGCAGGTCATCAGGGCGTGCTCGAGGGCCGCCTCGGTGGCCTTGCCGGTCACGCCCTTGGGCCGCAGGTCGACCAGCATCAGGTGGCTGTCGGTGCCGCCCGAGACGATGGCCGCGCCGCGCTCGACCAGCACGGCGGCCAGGGCGCGGGCGTTGTCGACCACCTGGCGGGCGTAGGCCTTGAACTCGGGCTTCAGCGCCTCGCCGAAGGCCACGGCCTTGGCGGCGATGACGTGCTCCAGCGGCCCGCCCTGCAGGCCCGGGAAGACGGCCGAGTTGATCTTCTTGCCCAGTTCGACGTCGTTCGACAGCACCATGCCGCCGCGCGGGCCGCGCAGGGTCTTGTGCGTCGTGGTGGTGACGACATGGGCGTGGGGCAGCGGGTCAGGATAGACCCCGCCGGCGACGAGGCCGGCGTAGTGGGCCATGTCGACCATCAGATACGCCCCGACGCTGTCGGCGATCTCGCGGAAGCGGGCGAAGTCGATGTGCCGGCTGTAGGCCGAGGCCCCGGCGAGGATCAGCTTCGGCCTCTCCTGCTCCGCCATCTGCGCCACGTGGTCGTAGTCGATCAGGTGGTCGTCCTCGCGGACCTTGTAGGTGACCGGGCGGAACCACTTGCCCGACTGGTTGGCCGGCGAGCCGTGGGTCAGGTGGCCGCCGCAGGCCAGATCCATGCCGAGGAAGGTGTCCCCCGGCGTCAGCAGGGCCTGGAACACGGCCTGGTTGGCCTGGGCGCCGGAGTGCGGCTGGACGTTGGCGAAGGCGCAGCCGAACAGCTGCCTGGCGCGCTCGCGGGCGAGGTTTTCGGTGACGTCGACATATTCGCAGCCGCCGTAATAGCGGCGGCCGGGATAGCCCTCGGCGTACTTGTTGGTCAGCACCGAGCCCTGGGCCTCCAGCACCGCCCGGGAGACGATGTTCTCGGAGGCGATCAGCTCGATCTGCTCCTGCTGGCGGCGCAGCTCGCCCTGGACGCCGCCGAAGATGTCGGGATCGGCCTCGGCGAGGGGTTTCGAGAAGAAGGCGGCGTGGGTGAAGGCGGTCACTGGAATCCCCGGATGGCGGCGATCCATTTACGCCCGGGGACGGGCAGCCACAACATCTTGTGGTCAGCGGGCGGCCAGCGCCCGCTGGAGCTTGGCCAGGGCGATCCGCTCCAGCGCGCGCGGCTCGCTGGCGGGCCCGATGGCGGAGACCTCGATGCCCGTCGCCTCGTGGACGGCCGCGCACTTCAGGAAGGCCCCGCGGCGGGTGAATTCGACGATCACGCCGGACGGCGGCGGCGGCGGCCTCATCGTCCCGCCCCGCCGTCGGCCCATGCGGGGAAGGGCAGGTGCAGCGCCGCGAGGCGGTCGCGCGGCGGCAGGTCGCCCGGTTCCCGGGCCATGACGAACCAGCGCAGTTCCGGATGCGGCCAGGGACAGGCCCGGGCGTGCAGGCCGGCGCCCACGGCCAGGGCGGCGACCCGCGCAGGCGTGAACTCCACGCACTCCGGATAGGCCCAGTCGGTGGTGGCCACGGGCGGGCCGGCGGTCTCCGGCCCGACCAGCCAGTTGCTGAGGATCAGGCCGCCCGGCGCGAGCGTGGCGGCGAACGAGGCCAGGGCCCGGGCGGCGGGCCCCTCGCCCGTGTGCGAGAACACCGACTGGGCGATGATGAAGTCGAAGCGCTCGCCGAAGACGTCGGCCCGGAAGTCGGCGTTGTGGTCGAAACGCGGCCGCTTCAGCCGTCGGGCGTCCTCGCCGAGCTCGTGGCGAAACCCCGCCTCCACCAGGTCCGCCGCCGGCTCGACGCCGAAATAGCGGTCGGGCTGCAGGTAGGGGATGGCGAGACGGCCGAGCCGCAGGGAGCCGCAGCCGAAGTCGAGCAGGCGGTGGTGCTCGCGCAGCCCCAGCAGGAACAGCAGGGCGAACTGGGAGCCGGCGGCGAGGTCGTACCGCTGCGGCTGGCCGACGAAGCTCCGGTGGAGCGGCCACTGTTCGAACGCGGTTGTCGGCGGCTTTGCGGTCATTCCGCGGCCGGGTCAGGCGACGGCGGGGAGGCGGGCCACGTTGCAGTGGGTCCAGAGCCTGTCCATGGCGCGGACGAGGTCGTCCATCATGGCGTCGTCGTGATTGGGCGAGGGGCGATCAGCCGGTCCCGGGCCTTCCCGGGCGCCGTCCGGACCGCGAGCGCGGCCGCCGGCACGGCCCGTTCCCCGGACGCCGTCCCCCGCCGCTGCAGCCTGTCGGTCAGGCCCGGCTTCAGCCGCCGAGCGCGCTGCGGCCGGTCCGGCGCATCCGGTCCGGGCGGGTCCCCGTCGACGTGCGGGGCGAGGCGGTCCAGCAGGGTGTCGAGGATCGCCTCGATTCTCAGCAGTTCGTCCTCGGGCAGGTCCCCCATCAGCTCGTCGCGCAGGTCCGCTGCAATGACGTCGAGCGCCTGCAGGGTCTCGATCCCGCCGGGCTCGAGTCGCACCAGCTTGGCGCGACGATCGCCGACCAGGTTCTCCCGACGCACCAGCCGCTGGCGCTCGAGGGTGTCCAGCTGGCGAACCAGCGCCGGCCCCTTGATGCCGATTCGCTCGGCCAGTTCGGTCTGGATCAGGCCGAGGGGCGAGGTGGCGAGATGGTAGAGGGCGCTCTGGTGCACATCGGTCTGGCCCCGCTCCGCCAGCCTCTCCCGGAGGCGCGCGCGCCAGCGCCGGCCGGTGAGGATGAGCTTGTAGGCCACGCTGAGTTGGACCCGCTCGCGCGGCGTCTTCGAGGGCAGGACGTCGGAAAGACTGTTACGCGGCATGCTCTGGTTCTCGCCTCCGGCGGGGATTGCCGCATCGGAGCAGGCCTGCTGCCTGCCGATCAAGGAATGACCCAAATCATTTAAGAACGAATGATTTGCTGACGAACAGTTCGTTGCCAAAGAAAACGTAAGAAATTTCTAAACATGTTTGAATGAATGTCGGCCTCGTCCAACCCTCGGAGGCGACATGATCGGCAAAACTCGCAACCGCATCGTAGAACTTGAAGAGAAAGCGAGAGCGCTTTCCTCGTTCGTTGATGCGATAAACAGGTCGCAGGCGGTCATCGAGTTTGACACACAAGGAAATATCCTCGCGGCAAACGAGAATTTCCTCAACGCCATGGGGTATCGCCTTGAAGAGATTCGGGGCCGCCACCACCGGATGTTCGTCGATCCGCAATACGCGCAGTCTCCGGAGTATTCGGACTTCTGGCGGCGGCTGAACGCCGGCGAGTTCTTCGCCGAGCAGTTCGTGCGCTACGGCAAGGGCGGTCGCCGGGTGGTGATCGAAGCCTCCTACAACCCGATCTTCGACCGCGACGGCAAGACGGAGAAGGTGGTGAAGTTCGCCACCGACGTGACGGCCGTGGTCGAGGAGCGCGAGCGCAACGAGGCCGAACGGGCGGCCGCGGCGCGAGAGCAGGCCCGGGTGGTGGAGATCACCGCCCAGTCGCTGTCGGCGCTGGCCGACGGCGACCTGACGGCGCGCATCGCCGAGGAGTTCCCCGGCGACTACCGGAAGCTGCGCGACGACTTCAACGCGGCGATGGCGAAGCTCGAGGACGCCATGGGCGAGATCGCCAGCAACACCGGCGCGCTCAAGTCCGGGGCGGGCGAGATCAGCCAGGCCGCCGACGATCTGTCGCGGCGCACCGAGCAGCAGGCGGCCACCCTTGAGGAAACCGCCGCGGCGCTCGACCAGATCACCGCCACCGTCAAGCGCACCGCCGAGGGCGCCCAGCGCGCCGGCTCGGTGGTCACCTCGGCCAAGACCGACGCCGAGCGTTCGGGCGAGGTGGTGTCGCGGGCGGTCGAGGCCATGGGCGACATCGAGCGGTCCGCGGGCCAGATCAGCCAGATCATCGGCGTCATCGACGAGATCGCCTTCCAGACCAATCTGCTGGCCCTCAACGCCGGCGTCGAGGCGGCGCGGGCGGGGGATGCGGGCAAGGGCTTCGCGGTCGTCGCTTCCGAGGTCCGCGCCCTGGCGCAGCGCTCGGCCGAGGCGGCCAAGGAGATCAAGACCCTGATCTCCGCCTCGACCAACCAGGTGAAGACCGGCGTCAGCCTCGTCGGCGAGACCGGCCAGGCGCTGACCGCCATCGTCGAGCGGGTCGCCGAGATCAACGGCCTGATGAGCGAGATCTCCGCCTCGGCCCAGGAACAGGCCACGGCGCTGGCGGAGGTCAACACCGCCGTCAACCAGATGGACCAGACGACCCAGCAGAACGCCGCCATGGTCGAGCAGTCCACCGCCGCCAGCCACAACCTCACCCAGGAGTCCGAGCAGCTGTCGCAGCTGGTGGGCCGCTTCCGGACCTCGGCTTCGCAGCCGCAGCCGGGGCGCGGCGCCGGCGGCGAACCGGTTCCCGCCAACCGCGGTCACCGGGCGATCCAGGAGTCGCAGGCGAAGATCGCCGGGTTCGCCCGCCGCTACGCCGCGGCTCCGACCCGCGGCGCCAACGCCCTGGCCCTGAGCCCCACCGCCGAGGCCGATTGGGAAGAGTTCTGATGCAGGGCCGCTACCCGCTTCCGGCGCGTCTGGAAGGCCCGGCGCTCCAGCAGGTCAGGACGGATCTCCTCTCGCTTCGCGGCGGTGATCTCGACCTCGACGGAGCGGGCGTCCAGCGCATCAACGGGCTGGGCCTGCAGCTGCTGATGTCGGCCATCAGGACCTGGAGCCACGACGGCCGCTCGCTCCGGATCGTCGAGGCCACGCCGGAGCTCGGCGCCGCCCTCGCCTTCGCCGCGACCCCCATCACAGGAGACCTGTCGTGAGGACGACAACTGTTCTGACGGTCGACGACAGCCGCACCATGCGGGACATGCTTCGCCTCGCCCTCGTCGACGCCGACTTCAACGTCATCCAGGCCGTCGACGGCGTGCACGGCCTGGAGGTGCTCAGCGAGCACGAGCCGGACGTCATCATCACCGACATCAACATGCCCAACCTCGACGGCTTCGGCTTCATCGAGGGCGTGCGGCGCGACGAGAAGCACGCGGCCACGCCGATCCTGGTGCTGACCACCGAGAGCGATCCCGGGAAGAAGCAGCGGGCCCGCGACGCCGGCGCCACCGGCTGGATCGTCAAGCCCTTCGACGCGGTGAAGCTGGTCGACGCGGTGCGGAGGGTGGCCGCATGACGACCGGCGCCGGCGATCCGATGGAGGCCATCCGCGCCACCTTCTTCCAGGAGTGCGACGAGCTCCTGACGGAGCTGGAGAGCGGCCTGCTGGCGATGCAGGAGGAGACGGCCGACGGCGACACGGTCAACGCCGTGTTCCGCGCCGTCCATTCGATCAAGGGCGGCGCCGGCGCCTTCGGTTTCGACGCGCTGGTGCGCTTCGCCCACGTGTTCGAGACCACCCTCGACGAGCTGCGCTCCGCCCGGCTGGCGGCCGATCCGGAGCTGATCGCCACCCTGCTGCGCGCTGGCGACGTGCTGGCGGACTTCGTCGCCTCCGCCCGGTCGGGCGGCTCGGACGAGCCGGCCTCGGCCGCCCAGGTGGTGGCGGAGCTGGACCGCTATGTCTCGACCGACGTCGACGGGGCGGGGGAGGAGATGGACTTCGACTTCCAGCCCGCCGCGGTTTCGCTGGACGAGCCGCCGGCGCCGGCGGAAGCCGCGCGGTTGACTGTCCGCCTCCGCGCCGGCGCCGAGCTGTTCCGCAAGGCCAATGACGACCTGAAGCTGTTGCGCGACCTGGAGCGGCTGGGGGAGGCGACGATCGCCGTCCGCGCGGAAGGCCTGCCGATGCTGGACCAGCTGGACGTCGCCACGCCCTGTCTGGCGTGGGAGGTCGGGCTGACCGGACCGGGCGTGGACGAGAACGCCGTGCGGGCCGTGTTCGAATTCGTCGACGGCGACTGCGAGCTGGAGATCCTCGCCGCCGACCCCGAGGCTGTCGCCGAACCCGCGGCTGTGGCCGAACCCGCGGCGATCGCGGAGTCCGGCGAGGAGACGCCCGACGCGGTGCTCAGCCGGCTGCTGGCCGAAATCCAGGATCCGGAAACGCCGGCCGCCGCCCCTTCGGCCGCGGCGCCTGCGGCCGCGCCGGCCGCGCCGGCCGCCGGTCCGACGCCCGCCGCGTCCGCCGACTCTTCCGTGCAGACCACCATCCGCGTCGACCTCGAGCGGATCGACCGCCTGATCGACCTGGTCGGCGAGCTGGTCATCAACCAGGCGATGCTGGCGCAGCGGGTCGTCGAGGCGGGACTGGCGCGGTCGAGCACGATCGCCCTCGGACTGGACGACCTGGAGCAGCTGACCCGGGAGATCCAGGACAGCGTCATGGCCATCCGCGCCCAGCCGGTGAAGTCGGTGTTCCAGCGCATGCCCCGGCTGGTCCGGGAGGTCGCCGCGGCGACCGGCAAGCAGGTCCGGCTGGTCACCGAGGGCGAGGCGACCGAGGTCGACAAGACGGTGATCGAGCGGCTCAGCGAGCCGATCACCCACATGATCCGCAACGCCATCGACCACGGGCTGGAGACGCCCGAGGAGCGGCTGGCGGCGGGCAAGTCTCCGGAGGGGCAGGTGCGTCTCAGCGCCCGCCACCGCTCCGGGCGCATCATCATCGAGGTCTCGGACGACGGCCGCGGCATCAATCGCGAGCGGGTGCGGGCGATCGCTGTCGACAAGGGCCTGATCGCCCCCGAAGCGGCCCTGACCGACGAGGAGGTGGACAACCTGATCTTCGCCCCCGGCTTCTCCACCGCCTCCTCCGTCTCGGACATCTCGGGGCGCGGCGTGGGCATGGACGTGGTCAAGCGCTCGATCCAGGCGCTGGGCGGCCGCATCGTCATCAACTCCCGGCCGGGGGAGGGGTCGACCTTCGTTCTCAGCCTTCCGCTGACCCTGGCGGTGCTGGACGGCATGGTGGTGAGCGTGGGCGACCAGACGCTGGTGGTCCCCATCAGCCTGATCGTCGAGACCCTGAAGCCGAAGGCCGCCGAGGTGCGCGCCCTCGGGCCCGCCGGCACCGTGCTGGCGATCCGGGGCAGCCATGTGCCGTTGATCGACGTCGGCCGCTCGCTCGGCGCCGCGGCCGCCGAAAGCGGGGCCCTGGCGGGGGTGACCCTGCTGGTCGAGAGCGAGCTCGGGGGCCTCGCCGCCCTGCGCGTCGACGCGATCCAGGGGCAGCGCCAGGTCGTGATCAAGAGCCTCGAGCAGAACTACCGGCAGGTGGAGGGCGTCGCCGCCGCCACCATCCTCGGCGACGGCCGCGTCGCCCTCATTCTCGATGTGGACGGGTTGCTCGCCGCGCGGCGGCGGCAGCCGGCGGTCCGTGACCTTCCCCAAGCCCTAGCGAGTTGAGCCATGAGCCCTGCCGAGGACAGACGAGAGCTGATCGCGTTCCGGATCGGTGAACAGGAGTTCTGCGTCGACATCCGCGCCGTGCGTGAGATCCGCGGCTGGACGCCGGCGACGCCGCTGCCGCACTCGCCGGCCTATGTACGCGGCGTCATCAACCTGCGCGGGGCCGTGCTGCCGATCATCGACCTGAGCAGCCGCCTGGCCCTCGGGACGGCCGAACCCTCGGCCCGGCACGTGATCATCGTCGCGCGCGTGGGCCTGCGCACCGTGGGCCTGCTGGTGGAGGCGGTGTCGGACATCCTGACCATCTCCGACGAGATGATCCAGGCGACGCCGGACATCGCCTGCGAGGTGGTGCGCTCGTTCGTGAAGGGCGTGATCCCGGTCGACGGCCGGATGATCAGCCTGATCGCCCTGGACGGGCTGCTGCCGGAAACCCCGACGGAGATGGCCGCTTGAACGCAGCGTTGCAGGCCGAGCCGGCCCTTGTTCAGGGCGAATTCGAGTACACGGCCGCCGATTTCCGGAACCTGGCGGGTCTTCTCTACGGCATGGCCGGCATCGAGCTGGCGGACATCAAGGCGCCGCTCGTCTATTCGCGCCTGGCCAAACGCCTTCGCGCGCTCGGCCTCAGCCGGTTTCGTGACTACTATGCGCTGCTGCGCGACCCGAAGTCCGAGGAGGAACGGTCCGCCTTCCTCAGCGCCCTGACGACCAACGTCACCCGCTTCTTTCGCGAGCCCCACCACTTCGACGCCCTGCGACGCCAGATCGAGGGCCAGCTGGCGCCCGCCGCCCGGGCCGGAGCCCGGGTGCGCCTGTGGTCGGCCGGCTGTTCGCTCGGCCATGAGCCGTATTCGATGGCCATGGTGCTGCTCGAGGCGCTGCCGGAGGCGGCGGAGCTGGACGTTCGCATCCTCGCCACCGACATCGACCCGCAGGTGGTGCGCCAGGCGGGCGCCGGGCGCTACCGGTCGGAGGACCTGTCTCCACTCGCGCCGGCGATGCGCGAGCGGTGGACCCGCACGGTCGGCGACGAGCGCGAGATCAGCGCCGAGGTCAAGGCGCTGGTGCGCTTCGGGGTGCTGAACCTCCACGCCCCGTGGCCGATGTCGGGGCCGTTCGACGTCATCTTCTGCCGCAACGTCGCCATCTATTTCGACGCCCCGACCCAGGCGCGGCTCTGGGAGCGGATGGCGGCCATCCTCACCCCCGAAGGCCGCCTCTACATCGGCCATTCGGAGCGGGCCGAAACGCCGATGCTCCGCACGGAGGGCCTGACCATCTACCGGAGGGCCGGCTGATGGGGGAGGCCTACAAGGTTCTGATCGTCGACGATTCCGCCACCATGCGGGCGATGATCGGGGCTGCGCTGCGCACCGAGCCGAGGCTGCAGGTGGTCGGGGAGGCCGCCGATCCGCTGCAGGCGCGCGAGGCGATCCGGGCCCTTTCGCCGGACGTCCTGACGCTCGACGTCGAGATGCCGCGCATGAACGGGCTGGAGTTCCTCGAGCGCCTCATGCGTCTGCGGCCGATGCCGGTGGTCATGGTCTCGACCCTGACCGAGCGGGGCGCGGACGCGACGCTGGCGGCGCTCGAACTCGGCGCGGTGGACTGCATCGCCAAACCCACCGGTCTGACGCCGGACCGTTTCCGCGGCCTCGCCGCGACCGTGCTGGCGGCGGCGCAGGCGCGTCCGCGCACCCGTCGTCCGCTGCCCCAGGTCGCCGCCGGCTACCAGCCGAGGGGCTCGCTCGTGGCGATCGGCGCCTCCACCGGCGGCGTGGAGGCCCTGCTGACGGTGATCGGCGGCTTCCCCGCCAACTGTCCGCCCACCGTCGTCACCCAGCACATGCCGGCCAGCTTCACGGCCAGCTTCGCCGCCCGTCTCGACCGGGTCTGCGCACCCCGGGTCAGCGAGGCCCGGGACGGCGACCCGCTCGAGATCGGGCGGGTCTACATCGCGCCGGGCGGCGAGGCCCACCTGGAGATCGAGCGCCGGGGCGGCCGCCTCGTCTGCCGTCTCGTGGAGGGGGATCTGACCTCGGGCCACCGCCCCTCCGTTGATCGCCTCTTCGGCTCGGTCGCGGAGGTCGCCGGACCGGCCGCGGCCGGGGCCCTGCTGACCGGGATGGGTCGCGACGGGGCCGAAGGCCTGCTGCGGATGCGCAGGGCCGGGGCCCAGACGATCGCACAGGATGAGACCACCAGCGTGGTGTTCGGCATGCCCCGGGTCGCCTGGGAGCTGGGCGCCGTGCAGCAGCAACTGCCGCTCGAAGCCATCGCCGGCGCCGTCCTCTCCGCGACCGGCAAAACTGTCCAGGGAGCCGCCTGATGCCTGCAGCCAACTCGCTCAAGGTTCTGGTCGTCGACGACCAGCAGACCATCCGGGCGCTGATCCGCAACAGCCTGAAGGACCTCGGCGTCAGCGTCATCGAGGACGCGGTCGACGGCGAGGACGCCCTGCGCAAGCTGCTCGCGGGCAACTTCAACCTCATCATCTCCGACTACAACATGCCCAAGCTGGACGGGCTGAACCTTCTCCGGGCCGTGCGGGCGGCGCCGCAACTGAAGCAGATCGGCTTCATCATGCTGACCGGCCGGGCCGACACCGATCTGGTCAAGCGGGCGGTGCAGTTCGGGGTCAACAACTACCTGGTGAAGCCGTTCACCGTCGCCACCCTGCGGAGCAAGATCGAGGCGGTCTACGGGGCGCTCACATGACCTCCCGACGGGTTCATGTGGTCCAGGGCGAGCACGCCGTCAGCGGCGACCCCGCCGTCTGCCTGACGACGGTGCTGGGGTCGTGCGTCGCCGCCTGCGTGTGGGATCCCGACGGCGGCGTGGGCGGGATGAACCATTTCCTGCTCCCGCAGGCGCCCGACGGCGAACCGGGCGATCGCCGCTACGGCGTCCAGGCCATGGAGCTGCTGATCAACGGTCTGCTGCAGTCCGGCGCCCGGCGCGACCGGCTGCAGGCCAAGGTGTTCGGCGGGGCCCGCATGAGCCGGCGCATGGCCGACATCGGCGGTCGCAACGCCGCCTTCGTGACGCGCTTCCTGGCCCACGAGGGCATCGTCCTGCACGGCTCCAGCCTCGGCGGCGACAGCGCGCGCCGCATCCAGTTCTGGCCCGCCACCGGGCGGGCGCGACAGCATCTGGTCAGCGAAACGCCGGCGGAGACCCTGCAACCGGCGCTCCATGCCCCGACGGCGCCGGCCGGCGAAGTGGATCTGTTCTGATGTCGCCGCGGGCTTCCACCGACATGGCCGGGCTGTTCGACGTCCTGTCGCGGGAGCTCGGCCGCTGGGGCGGAGCCGTCGACCGCATCGAGCGCGCGGTGGGCCGGGTCGTGCAGACCGGCGTCGCGGACCCGTCCGACCTCGCCACCCTCCAGGAGCTCGACGCCCTCCATCAGCACCTGCGGGAGCTGGAGCGGTTCTGCGCGGCCATCGCCGCAGAACCCCTCCCGGCCGACGCCGATGCAGACGGCCGTCGTCGCCTCGCCGCGGCGGGTCTCAACCTTCAGGGTCTGGCGGACCGCCTCGCCGGCCAGGCCGAGCAGGCGGCCCCCGCCGCCGTGGTGGAGTTCTGGTGAGCGATGCCGGGCCCCGACACCAGCATCAATCTGCGGGCGGCCACGGTGTTGACCGCGGACGAGAACCAGTCGGGTCTCGACATCCTCGGCCAGATCCTGATGGGATTCGGCGTCCAGCGGGTGATCCGGGCCCAGACCCCTGACGAGTTCCGCCGCCATGTCGAGACGCACCACATCGACCTCGTCATCCTCGACTCCAATCTCGGCGGCGGCATGGGCTACGAGCTGGTCCACTGGCTGCGCCGCCTTCCGGCCGAACCCAAACGCTTCACGCCCGCGATCGTGCTCGCCGGCTACACGCCGCTGTCCCAGGTCGAACAGGCGCGGGACTGCGGCGCCAGCTTCATGGTGGCGAAGCCGATCAGCGCCAACGTCCTGCTGGACCGGATCGTCTGGATCGGGCGAAGCGCGCGCCCGTTCGTCGAGGCGCCGGCCTATGTCGGCCCTGACCGGCGGTTCAAGAACGAGGGCGTCCCCTTCGGGGCCGCGGGTCGGCGGAGCGGAGATCTGTCCGGGGACCTGGGCGAGGCGGTCCAGCCCAACCTGTCGCAGTCGGAGATCGACGACCTCATGACGCCCAAGAGGATGATCCTGTGAGCGCCGTCGTCATCCGCCCCGTCTTCACCTCCCTGCAGAAGATGATCGACAGTCCGGGCGGCCGCCGGGCGGCCGACGTGCTGCAGGCGGCGGCCGCGAATCTCGCCGGGCTCGAGGATCGCCTCGCCGGCGAACTGGACGGGGTCCTCGAGGGCCTCAGGAGCCTGATCGACGGCCCGGGCCGCGGACGGCCGGATCCCGCGGCGTTCGCCGAGATCCGCCGGCTTGTAGAGCATGCGCTCAGCCTCTGCGGGCCGCTGGGCGAGACCGACCTGGCCGCCGCGATCCAGATGCTCGGCGTGCAGGCGGACACCCTGTCGGAGACCGACTGGTGGCCCGAGCGCGCGCTGGGGCCGGCCCTGGACCTCGTCTGCCTCCGCAGGGCGGGGGCGCTGCCGGAGGGGGCGTTCGGCCGGCTGATGGAGCAGCTCCAGCTCTGCCAGAAGCGCTATCGCGAGCAAGCCTCGCGCCGCGCGCGGAGCGAGGCGACACCGGACGCTGTCGCCGGCGCGGAGGCCGGCCTGCGGCGAGACGGACGATGATCCGGCCGTCGACCGGCCAATCGGCCGTTCTCCAGCATCCGCGGCGGCCCTCCGGACGTAGCCGTTGCAGTCCGCCGCCTTGGCTTCACAGTACGCACATCCGGGG
This sequence comes from Brevundimonas sp., assembly GCF_013912005.1. GTDB lineage: Bacteria > Pseudomonadota > Alphaproteobacteria > Caulobacterales > Caulobacteraceae > Brevundimonas. The sequence goes on from NZ_JACESB010000001.1 coordinate 326,322, forward strand.
GCGTTGAATGGCAAAGGTCTGGTCCGGAATAACCGGTGAGCAGATTCGGGCCGGCCGCGCGCTTGTCCGCATCGAGCAGGCGGAACTCGCCCGCCGCAGCGGCGTGAGCCTGGAAACGGTGAAGCGGCTCGAGCGGGTCCACGGCGGCGTCGGCGCCCATTCGCGGACGCTCGACGCGATTCTCGGCGCGTTCGCAGAGCTCGGCGTGATGTTCGACAACTGCGAGGAGGGCGAGGGCGTCTGCCGGATGGACGCCCGGGCGACGTCCGGCGGCGGGGGGGCTCCGCCGGACGCGGCCGCCGGCCTCCGCACGGCCGCTCGCGCCGCGCTGCACCAGGTGGTGTTCCACAGCCGGGCCGCCGCGGGCGTCGACCTGCAGGCGTTGATCCGCGACCTCGCAGGCGCCGCCTCGCGGCAGGTTGCGGCCGGGGTGACAGGCGTCGTCTTCGTCTACGACGGGCGGATCGTCCAGGCCCTCGAGGGGCCGAGGAGCGTCGTTTTCGAGCGTCTCGGCGAGGTCGCCGCAAGCCTGAAGCACGAGGACCTGCTGGTCGTCCGAAGCCGTCCGATGGTTCGCCGCAGTTTTCTGGACCTGAGAGTCTGCTGCGGGCTCTTCGAGACCGACGAGGCGGCCTTCGTCTCGCAACCGAACCTGCGGCGGGGGCTCCGACCGGAAGAGGTCTCGACCGCAGGCCTGTTCGATCTGCTGACGGCCGTCTACGGCCTGGCGGCACAGCCGCCGCGCACCGCCGGGGCGGGGGCGAGCCCCTGTCCGCTCGCCGGCGAATGCCTCGACCAGCGTTGCGCGATTCGCGCCTCGGCGGTTCCGGCCTGATGCTGCGACGTCCTGCCGCGAAGGGCGCTGATACGCCCCTGCAAGCGTCACCTCTGCCGCGTCAGGGGCGCCTGCCGGCGGCGGGGGCGACATGGCCGCACCCGCGGCGGTTCGCCTGCCGGGAGAGCTCAGGTTCACGATCCTCGATCCACCGGCTAGCCGGGCGCGAAGTGACCAGGTCGGAGGATGCGAATCTTGGAGTCTGAAGGCAATGCCGCCGCCGGAAAGCGGCCGGGCGCCAGCCCGGGACGGCGACACAGGACCTTCGGACTGAAGCGCGCGTCCACGACGCGCGCCGGCGTGATCGACCGCGCCGAGGACATCCTGGCCAGCATTCTGAACCTCACCGCGGAGGGGGTCATCGTCGCAGACGGGGACCTGAGGATTCTCGTCTTCAGCAGCGGGGCCGAGGCGATCTTCGGGTATGCGGCGAACGAGGTGTTGGGGCGGTCCGTCGAAATCCTGATACCGCAGGAGTTCCGCCGACAGCATCGGGATCACGTCGACGAGTTCAAGTCGCGGAAGCAGACGTCCTCGAGGATGCGCGGGCGGATGCAGACCATGGGGCTGACCCGGTCGGGCGAGCTGAAGCCGGTGGAGGTGGATCTGTCCCGGCTGCAGGCCGCGCAGGGAGAGATCATCACGGCCATCGTGCGGGACGTGACGGAGCGGGTCGAGACCGAACGCCTGCTGTCGGCCGCCGCGGAAGCGGCGAACACCGCCAATCACGCCAAGAGCGCCTTCCTGGCGGCCATGAGCCACGAGATCCGGACGCCGCTGAACGGCATCCTCGGAATGGCGCAGGCGATGGCGCAGGACGAACTGCCGACGCGACAGCGCGAACGCCTCGCCGTCCTCAGGGATTCCGGCGCGAGCCTGCTGCAGATTCTCAACGACCTCCTCGACCTGTCCAAGATCGAGTCGGGCAAGCTGACGCTGGAAGAGGCGGAATTCGACATCGAGGAGCTTCTGCGGAGCGCCTGCGCCGCCTTCGCGTCCCTCGCCGCCCAGAAGGGCCTCGCCTATGAGCTGAAGGTCTCGGAGGGCGCGCGCGGCCGATATCGCGGCGATCCCCTGCGCCTGCGCCAGATCCTGCACAACCTCATCTCGAACGCGATCAAGTTCACCGAGCAGGGGCGCGTCGAGGTCGCCGTGAGCCGGCGTGGCGGTCGTCTGGTGATGGTGGTGCGCGACACCGGGATCGGCATACCCAGGGATCGCGTCAGCCGGATCTTCGACCGGTTCGAACAGGCGGACGTCTCCACCACGCGCCGGTTCGGGGGAACGGGGCTGGGCCTGGCCATTTGTCACGAGCTTGTCCGCCTGATGGGCGGAACGATCCAGGTCCGCAGCGAGCCGGGGCGGGGGACGGTCTTCCGGGTCGAGGCGCCGACGCCGCGCGTCAGCAGCGCCGCTTCGTCCGACGGGAAGAGCGCCGACGCCGCGCCCGGGACGCGGGCGCTTCGCATCCTCGTCGCGGAGGACAATCCCACGAACCAGATCGTCATCCGGAGCCTGCTGGAAGCCGCCGGGCTCGATTGCGTGGTCGCGCCGGACGGCGCGGCGGCGCTGGAGGCGTGGCAGGCGGGCGAGTGGGATGTGATCCTGATGGACGTCCAGATGCCGGTCATGGACGGTCCGACGGCGACGGCGGCCATCCGGGCGATAGAGACCGAGGAAGGCGGCGGGCGGATTCCCATCCTGGGCGTCACCGCCAATGCGATGGCCCATCAGATCGAGGAGTACATCGCCGCTGGCATGGATGGCGTGATCGCCAAGCCCATCCAGCTCACGGAGCTTCTCACCGCGATCGGGGAGCTGGTCGAGTGAGCGTCCAGTCGTCCGAACTGATCGATCCCGCCCGCCGCGCCTGCGAGGAGGAAATCTTTCGCCTCCTGACGTGGAGCGCCCGGAGGTGGCGAACCCGCGTGAACGAGGCGCTGGCCGACGTCGGCCAGACCGATGCGCGGCACGCAACCCTGCAGGTGCTTCGCCAGGCGTCAGGCGGATTGATCCAGTTCGACCTGGCGCGACGCCTGAACGTCAGCGGCCCGACGCTGGTGGGCATCCTCGACGCGCTCGAACGGCAGGGGCTGATTGCCCGGGGCGCCCTGATGGGCGACCGCCGCGCAAACCTGATCCGGCTCGAAGACAAGGGGGCCGCCCTGCTGGATGATCTGGATCGGCGGGTGCAGGACGTCAGGGCCGACCTGCTGTCCGGTCAACCGCTGGCCCGACTGCAGGCCACGGCCGAGGTGTTGCGCGACATCTCCGGCGGTCTCCGTCCGGTGGAGCGGGAACGCCGCCGGCCCGCGGCCGGCCCCGGGAAGCGGACCCGGGCCGGGTCGTAGGGGGCCGGTTCCCTCGCGGGCTCAGTCGTCGGCGAAGGACCGGGGCTCGCGAGGAATCCCGCTGCGGCGGGCGCGCAGGAAGTCCGCGCACCGGTCGGCGACCTCAAGCAGGGCGCGGCGCCTCTCGGGATTCTGCTCGGGAATGGCGCGGGTGATCATCCGGGCGACTCTCCGGCGGCACTCTTCAGGGGTGAAATCGATCAGCGTCATGCTCGTGGAAGTCGCGGCGTGGCGCCGGGTTCCCGGCGCGGCCCGGGCTTCGACCCGTCGTCGGCGGAGACCGAAAGAAAGCTGGACCAGGCGGCCGCCAGCGCCTCCCGGTCGTGCGCGTTCTCGAACATGGCCTGTCCCTGGGCGTGAGCGTCGCGCGCCTTGGCGCGGAGCGCCTCGAGACGCGCCGGGTCCCGCTCGACGCGAGCGACCTCGGTCAGAAGCCCGACCAGGTGCAGCAGCACCGACGGGGAGCCGCCGGCGTGCTCGCGGATCATGTCGAACATGGCGTCGGTGATGTCTTCATAGGCGAGGGGCCGCAGTCTGAGCCGGACGACCCCGTCGCACTCCCGCACCCCGTCATCGATGTGGCGGTCCGCAAGCCAGGCCAGGAGCGCGCCGAGCCGGTCCAGCACGGCGATGGCCGTGCGCGGGTCGTTGACGCCGGGGGAGAGCGCGCGAACCGCGACCTCCACCAGCTGCTCGATCGGGAAGATCAGGTCCGCCGGCGAGCCGGCCTGCCGGCTGAGGGCGATCCGGCTCCACAGCGCCTCCTCGGCCCTGTCCGGCGCCCGGGAGACGAGGGCGAGGGGCGCGCCCTGCAGGACGAACTCGCCGGGCCGCTTGAGCAGGGTCACCACGCAGTCGTGCTCGTCGGCCCAGTCCACAAGCGCGGCGCCGTCGACCTGCTGCAGATAGCCGGATCCCCGCACGCGCACCGTATCGGCGACGTTCCAGTCGACAGGGTCGTCTTGCGGGCGTGGCGGCGTTTCGGACGTCACCCGGCGCAGCTGGCGGACGACGTCATCGTGCACGAGGTCGATCACCGTGCCGACGTTGATGCGGCTCGCGACGTGATGGACGAAGTAGATCATCAGGGCGATGCAGCCGCCGGCCAGCGCCAGGCCCACCGTCACGCCGAGGGTCGGCACGAAGGCCTCCTCCTCGCCGCCCCGCACCGAGCGGAGAACGACGAGGGCGTAGCCGAAGGTGCCCAGGAGCACCCCGAGGGTCGTCTGGTTGCCCCGGTCGCGCATGAAGTTGCCGAGCAACCGCGGCCCCATCTGGCTGGAGGCGAGCGTGAGGGCGGCGATGGTGATGGAAAAGAGCGTGCCCGCCACGGCGATGGTGGAGGAGGCGATGGCTCCGAGCAGGGTGCGCGCGCCGGTGTCGCCGCCGCCGTAGACCCAGGAGTCCGGCAGCCAGGAGGGGAGGAGGTCCAGGGCCTGGACCCGGACCACGAGCAGCCCCAGACCCGCCAGGGCGACCGCGATCAGCCCGGGAACCAGCCAGAAGGCGTTCGCCACCTGCACGAAGAACCGCAGCAGCCGCGCCTTCATGGGTTCAACCGGGGCATCACGGATCCTCGTCTGGCCCGCGCCGTGGTCCGGAAGGGCGCCCGCGCGGCTCGCGCGTAAGCAGCGAAGTACAGCGGTCAAGGTTCCGCGAACGTCCGCCCGCCGCCCCGGCGGGCGGGCGGGCGGACGGCGCGGCAGGCGCGACGGCCGCAGGGGCCGCCGCCGCTTACGGCGTCAGAACGAGACCGAGAGGCGAATCCCGACGTTGTGCGTCTCCAGCTTCCGCCCGTACTGGCCGGAATAGCCGAGACGCGCGCTGACGCCGCCGCCGAGGCCGGAGCCTTCGCCGAGCAGCTCCACGCCCGCCTCCGTCTCCCAGACGGTCCGGTCCAGCGGCTGGCTGGTGAGGAACGGATCGGCGAGCGTGCCGGCGCCCTCGAAGCGGGTGAGAACGCCGGGATTCTCCCCGTCCACGACATGGCTGGCGCCCACCGACAGGTAGGGCCGGACCACGCCGCGCGACGCCGCGAACTCGCCGCCGACCTCGAAGCGCGGCCGGATGCGGACGGTGGTTTCGCCATTCTGGTCGAAGACCAGGTTCAGCGGACCGACGCCCGTCTCGGAGAAGCCGGACTGCTCGTAGTGGGCCACGGAGACTTCCATCACCGGGCGCAGGTAGAGGCTGGAGCTTCCGACTGTTCCCGAAAGGCGCGCGGCGGCCTGCTGGAAGTCGAACTCCTGGCGCCCGGCGGCGAAGGCCGGGCCGGCGGGGGTGACGACGCCGCGCTGGACGTCCAGCTTCGCCTCTCCGGCGGTGACGGTCAGACCGGCGTCGACCGGGCCGAAATCACCGCGGACCAGCAGGCCGAGCTGGCGGCGCTCGCCGTCCGAGATGGCGCGGCCTTCCAGTTCGCCACGCACGTCCTCCAGCGAGAAGGCCGCGCCGACGGTGATCGGGGACGAGCCGACACGCATCTCGGCGCCGCCCTGCAGGCCGCGGGATTCCTCGCCGAAGCCCCAGGTGTCGAAGGTCTCGTCGAAGTCCACCTCGGCCGCGGCGCCGCGGACCCAGACGCAGCGGTCGCCGGTCGGGCTCCAGCGGCCCGAGGCCTGCGGACAGCCGAACATGCCGTCGCTGAAGCGCCCCGCCGCGTAGGTCGCGGCCACGGCGTTGTCGGCGTAGGCCTCCGGCATGAAGCTGTCGTAGACGCCGCCGAGTAGGGCGTTGTCGGGGATCCAGAACAGCATCTCGATGACGTCGTTCAGCGGATCCGCCCCGCCGGCCGCCTGCACCCGGTTGATGTAGTCCCCGACGCTGTTGCGGTTGTCGTTGAAGTTGGCGTCGGCGGGCGAGAAGTCGATCGTGTAGTTGAGCAGCAGGGCGTCCGCCGTCGCCTCGAGCCCGAACCGCGCCACCGCCGACGTCGGAGCGTCCAGCACCGCGCCGGCGTCGGTCAGACCGCCGGGGGCGGAGACGAGGACGGCGGTGAAATCGCCCGGCTTGACCTCGGTGACGTTGTTCGGCCGCAGGTCGAACAGGCCGGCGACGGTGGCGGACCCGTTCAGGGTCAGCCGGTCCGTCTCCTGGGTCACGCCCGAGAGCGCGAAGTCGAGATCGAGGTCGAAGGTCGCGCCCGCCGTCTGCAGGAAGTCGCCGTCCACCTCGGTGACCTGCACGTTGCGGACGTCGCCCGGGGCGATCAGGCCGTGGTTGGTCAGCAATCCGCCGCCCAGGTCGATGTAGTCGAGGCTGACCAGCGCGGCGTCGAGAGCGTTGACGAAGGCGTTGGTCTCCGCCGCCAGGGGGCGGACGGCGAAGGGGGTGATCCCGGCGCGGCCGTCGAGGTCGATGTTGCCGACCACCAGACCATTGTTGATGATGGTGTCGTCGCCGGTCGTGCCCTCGATGGCGAGACCGGACTCCGCCGAGGCCGAGCCGTTGATGACGACGGTGTTGGTCGCGCCGCCGTCGATGAAGACGCCGCGGCCGTAGACCGAACCGCCGCGGAAATGGCCGTTCAGCACGGCGTCGATGTCGCCGACTCCGTCCTTCGCCGCGCTCTGGAACACCGCCGCGACGCCGTTCTTGCCGGTGGCGAAGACGTCGCCCGTGTGGTTGACGGTGACGTTTCCGGCCACGCCGTCGTTGCCGAACGAGCCGATGAAGCCGAGGCCGATGCCGGAGCCGTACAGGCCGCCGCCGCCGCCGACCGACTGGGCGAAGATGCCCATGCCGCCGACGGCGTTGATGACGATGTTTCCGGTGGAGTTGACGACCACGTCGCCGCCGTCTCCGCCCGCTCCGGCGAAGGGATTGATGCCGAGGCTGAGCGAGAAGTCGCCGATGCCCAGCGACACGTCGCCGGCCACGCCGCCGCCGCCGCCGACGGACTGGGCGAAGATGCCGTAGGCCCCGAAGCCTTCGGTGACGATGTCGCCGGTGTGGGTGACGGTCACGTCGCCGCCGTCGCCGCCGGAGCCGCCGACGCCGGAGAAGACCACCTGGCCCAGCTGGCCGATGGCGCCTTCGCCGCCGGTGCCGCCGCCGCCGCCGACGGACTGGGCGAAGATGCCGTGGGCCAGAACGCCGGAGGTGTGGATCGAGCCGGTGTTCAGCACCGTCACGTCGCCGCCGTCGCCGGCCGAGCCGCCCATGCCGCCGACGCCGATGCCGAAGGCGGGCTGCTGCAGCGACTGGGCGAACTCGACCGCCGCCTCGATGTCGCCCTTGACCCCGAGCAGGTCGGAGAAGTCCTCGCGGTAGGTGTAGGGATCGCCGTTCTCGTCCTCGCCTTCCGAATAGTCGGTGGCGCCGCCGTTGCCGCCGCCGCCGCCGATCGACTGGGCGAAGATCCCGCGCGCCAGGAAGCCTTCGGTGACGATGACGCCGGAGTTCTCGACCGTGACGTCGCCGCCGTTCCCGGCCACGCCGCCCTGGCCGCCGACGCTGATCTCGCCCGCCAGGCCGGAGCCGCCGTTGCCGCCGCCGCCGCCGATCGACTGGGCGAAGACGCCGTGCGAACGCACCCCCTGGGTGTAGATCAGGCCGGCGTTCAGCACCGCGACGTCGCCGCCGTCGCCGCCGCCCGCGCCCTGGCCGCCGATGGCGATGGAGCCGCCCTTGGCGTCGCCCTTGTTCACCTGGTCGAGGAAGAAGCCGATCTCGCCGCCGGTCTCGGTGACCAGGCCGCCGTTGCCGCCGCCGCCGCCGATCGACTGGGCGAAGACGCCGACCGAGTCCGCCTCGGCGGTGTAGATCTGGCCGCGGTTGTCGACGTCGACGTCCCCCCCGTCGCCGGCCGCCCCGCCCGAGCCGCCGACCGTGACGCTGACCTGCTGGGCCTTCTTGGTGCCCTTGGCCTTGGGGGAGAACACCAGGGCGTAGCCGCCCGCGTCGCCGCCATTGCCGCCGCCGCCGCCGACCGACTGGGCGAAGACGCCGTTCGAGCCGCTGGACAGGGCCGCCAGCATGCCGGTGTTGACCACCGAGACGTCGCCGCCGTCGCCGCCGGCCGCGCCCTGGCCGCCCATGGTGATGGCGTAGGCGCCGTTCTGGCCGGCGCCGAAGGCCGCCGCGGTCGAGGTGGAGACTCCCCCGTCGCCGCCGCCGCCGCCGACCGACTGGGCGTAGATCACGTTCGACTGCTCGCCGCGGGTGATCATCTGGCCCGAGTTGACGACCGAGACGTCGCCGCCGTCGTTCCCCGCGCCGCCGGCGCCGCCGACGTTCAGGGTGATGTTCTTCGAGTTCGAGCCGAAGCTGTAGGTTCCCGAGCCCGCGCCCGTGTAGTCGGTGAAGCCGTTCTCGTCGAAGCCGGCGAGGCCGCCGGCGCCGCCGCCGCCGCCGATCGACTGGGCGAAGACGCCGTGCGAGGCCTCGCCGTTGGTGTCGATCAGGCCGCTGTTGGCGACGGTGACGTCGCCGCCGACCGCGCCCAGACCGCCGATGCCGCCCATGGCCAGTTCGAGGTTGACCGAGTTGGAGCCGGACAGGGTGACGCCGCCGGCCGAGCCGCCCGTGCCGCCGCCGCCGCCGATCGATTGGGCGAAGACCCCGATGGAGCCGTCCCCTTCGGTGACGATCAGGCCGCTGGTGTCCACCGCGACGTCGCCGCCTCGCGTGCCCGGGCCGCCGAAGCCGCCGATCCGGCCGCCGATGTTCTTGGAGCCGCTGCCGCCGAAGTCGGCGCCGAAGACAAAGCCCCCGTTGCCGCCGCCGCCGCCGACCGACTGGGCGAAGACCGCGTGGGCCACGTCGCCCATGGTGCCGATGTCGGCGCGGTTCTCGACCGTGACCAGGCCGCCGGCTCCGCCGACGCCCCCGGCCCCGCCGACGCTGAAGCTGAGGTTCAGCGACTTGTTGGGCGACAGACCGCCCGAGAAGGCTCCGGCCCATCCGCCGTCGCCGCCGCCGCCGCCCACCGACTGGGCGTAGAGGCCGTGCGAGCCGGTTCCCTCGGTCAGGACCACGCCGTCGGCGAAGACGTCGACCACGCCGCCGTCGCCGCCCACGCCGCCGAAGCCGCCGACCGCGGCGCTGATCGCCACCGTGTCCTTGCCGCCGGAAATGGCGCCCGAGACCGAGAAGCCGCCGGAGCCGCCGCCGCCGCCGACCGACTGGGCGAAGACCCCATGGGCGGTCTCGCCCGTGGTGTGGACTCCGGTGGTGACGTCGACCTCGACCCGCCGGCCGTCGCCGCCGTCGCCGCCGAAGCCGCCGAGCGACAGCGAGGCCGAGGCGTTGGTCCCGGGCGAGAAGGCGCCGGCCAGCGAGCCGGACCAGCCGCCGGCGCCGCCGCCGCCGCCGATCGACTGGGCCTGGACGCCGTGCGCCCGGTCGCCGGCGGTGTCGATCAGGTCGGTCGCGGTCACGCGGACCTCGCCGCCGTCGCCGCCGCCGCCGGCGAAGCCGCCGATGGACAGGGAGCCGGCGCCGCCGTCCTTGCCCGCCGCCACGGCGCCCGAGACGGAGAAGCCGCCCGAGCCGCCGCCGCCGCCGATCGACTGGGCCAGGATGCCGACGGCGTCGTCGCCGAGCGTGCCGATGGAGCCGTTGGCCAGCACGGTGACGAGGTCGGACGCCCCGCCGTCGTCGCCGAAGCCGCCGATGGAGACGCTGGCCCCGCCGGCGCTCTGGCCGGCCGCGACGTTGATCGATCCGGACCAGCCGCCGTTGCCGCCGCCGCCGCCGATCGACTGGGCCGTGATGCCGCGCGCCCGGTCGCCGCGGGTGCGGATGTCGCCGTCGGCCCTGACCTCGACGGTCGAGGCGTCGCCGCCCCCGTCGCCGAAGCCGCCCACCGAGACGCTGGCGCCGCCGGCGTTCTGGCCGGCCGCGACGCTGCCGCTGACCGAGAAGCCGCCGTTGCCGCCGCCGCCGCCCAGCGACTGGGCGAGAATGCCGTTGGCGTCCGCGCCCTCGGTGAAGATGTTCCCCGAGGCCGCGACCTTGACGCTGTCGCCCTGGCCGCCGCCGTCGCCGAAGCCGCCGACGCCCACCGCGGCCGAGCCGGCCGTCTGGCCGGCGCCGACCGCCAGCACGCCGGACCAGCCGCCGTTGCCGCCGCCGCCGCCGATGGACTGGGCCGTGATCCCGTTGGCGCGGTCGCCCTTCGTCGCGATCTGGCCGGCGGTTTCGACGACGACCTTGCCGCCGTCGCCGCCCGTGTCGCCGAAGCCGCCGATGGACAGGGCGCCCGAGCCGGCGTTCTGACCGGCGCCGACGCCGGCCGCGAGGGAGAAGCCGCCCGAGCCGCCGCCGCCGCCGATCGACTGGGCGAAGACGCCCGAGCTGTCGTCGCCCTCGGTGAAGATGTCGCCGTCGGCCTCGACGGTGACCAGGCCCGAGGCGCCGCCGGCGCCGCCGAAGCCGCCGACGCTGACCGCGGCCGAGCCGGCCGTCTGCCCGCCGGCCACCGCCAGCGAGCCGGACCAGCCGCCGTTGCCGCCGCCGCCGCCGATCGACTGGGCGGTGATCCCGTTGGAGCGGTCGCCGCGCGTCGAAATCTGGCCCGCCGTGCGGACCGTGACCGCCATGGCGTCGCCGCCGGCGTCGCTCTGGCCGCCGATGTTGACCGAGGCCGAGCCCGCGGTCTGGCCGCCGGCCGCGGCGAGGCCCACGCTGAAGCCGCCGAGGCCGCCGCCGCCGCCGATCGACTGGGCGAGGATCCCCGCGGCGTCCGCGCCCTCGGTCCAGATGTCGCCGTTCGCCTCGACCAGGACGACGTCGCCGTCGCCCCCGCCCGCGCCGCCGCCGCCCAAGGTGACGTCGATCGCGCCCGCCGTCTGGCCGCCGGAGGCCGCCACCCCGCCTGACCAGCCGCCGGCGCCGCCGCCGCCGCCGATCGACTGGGCGAGGATGCCGGCCGAGCGATCGCCGGCCGTGAAGATGTCGCCGGAGGCCTTGACCGTCACCAGCGCCGACTCGCCGCCGGTCCCGCCGCCCCCGCCGACCGAGACGGCGGCCGAGCCGGCCGCCACGCCGGCGCCCACGGCCGCCGTGGCCGAGAAGCCGCCGGTCCCGCCGCCGCCGCCGATGGACTGGGCGAGAATGCCGTAACTGTCGACGCCGCGCGTCGAGATGTCGCCGGCCGCGTTGACGGTGACCAGGTCTCCGTCGCCGCCCGCCGCCCCGGAGCCGCCGACGCCGACGCTGATCGCCCCGCCGACCTTGCCGGCCCCGACCGCGAAGCTGCTGGACCAGCCGCCCGCGCCGCCGCCGCCGCCGATGGACTGGGCGTAGATGCCGGAGGACCGGTCTCCGAGGGTCGAGATGTCGCCATCGGCGGTGACCGAGACCTCGTCGCCGTCGCCGCCGCCGGCGCCCTTGCCGCCGATCGCCACCGAGCCGGCGATGCCGACCGGACCGCCGGCGATCGAGGCCGCCACGGCGAAGCCGCCGGCCCCGCCGCCGCCGCCGACCGACTGGGCGAAGATGCCGTGGCTGTCGACGCCCAGGGTGGCGATGTCCGCGTCGCCGGTGACGGTGACGAATCCGCCGTTCCCGCCGCCGCCGCCGTTGCCGCCGATGCCGAAGGAGAGGTTGCCGAAGGCGCCGGCGGAGCCGCCGGCGCCGTACCCGCCGCGGCCGCCGCCGCCGCCCACGGACTGGGCGAAGATGCCCGTGGCGTAATCGCCTTCGGTGACGATCAGACCGCCGTGGTTGACCACCACGTCGCCGCCTTCGCCGCCGGCGCCGCCCGCGCCGCCCACGGAGATGTTGAGGAAGGCGCCGACGCTGGTGGCGCTGCCGCCCGCGCCGCCGCCGCCGCCGACCGCCTGGGCGAAGACGCCGCCGGCGCCGTCGCCGGTGGTGTGCACCCGGCCGGTCGTGGTCACCGTGACGAGGCTGCTGTCGCCGCCGGCCCCGCCGGCCCCGCCGACAGCGGCCAGGCCGCCGCCAAAGCCGCCGGCGCCGCCGCCGCCGCCGATCGACTGGGCGAACAGGCCGAAGGCGTCCTGACCGGCGGTGAAGACGTCGCCGCTGTTGGTCAGGGTCACGGCTCCGCCGGCGCCCGCGGCGCCCCCGCCGCCGCCGACGCCGATCAGGCCGGCCCCGCCGCCCGCGAAGCCGCCGCCGCCGCCGATCGACTGGCCGATCATGCCGAAGGCCCGGTCGCCTGTCGTCTCGATGCGGCCGCTGTTGGCGAGGCTGACGGCCTGGGCCGCGCCGGACGCGCCTCCGCCGCCGCCGACGGCGATGAGGCCGCCGGCCGAGGCGCCGCTGCCGCCGCCGCCGCCGATCGACTGGCCGAACATGCCGTGGGAGTCGGCGCCCGTGGTCAGGATGTCGCCGCTGCTGGACAGGTTGACGAGGCCGCCCGAACCGGCGGCGCCGCCCGTCCCCCCGGCCGCGCCGAGGCCGCCCGCGCCGGCCGCGGAGCCGCCGCCGCCGCCGATCGACTGGCCGAAGATGGCGTGGGCGCGCTGGCCGGTGGTGGTCAGGTCGCCGGCGCTGGAGATGATCACGGTGCTGGCGCCGCCCGCGGCCCCGCCGCTGCCGCCGACGCCGACCGCGCCGCCGGCCCCGCCGCCGGTGCCGCCGCCGCCGCCGATCGACTGGGCGATCAGGGCGTGGGCGTCGTCGCCGGTGGTGCTGACGTCGGCGGTCGCGCCGGTCAGGATGGTGACCGCGCTGCCGACGCCCCCGACGTTGCCGGAGCCGCCGATCGCAATCAGGCCGCCGGCGCCGGAACCGTCGCCGCCGCCGCCGCCGATGGACTGCACCAGCACCCCGTACGCACGCGCCCCCGAGGTGTGCACGGCGCCGTCGATCTCGGCGCGCGCCACGCCGCCGTCGACCCCCGAGCCGCCGGCCCCGCCGACCGCCCCGATGGCGCCCGCGCCGGCGGCGTTCCCGCCGCCGCCGCCGATCGACTGGACCAGCACGCCGATCGAGTCGGCGCCGTGGGTGCGGACCGAACCGCCCGCCGCCACCCGTCCGACCGCGCTGCCGCCCACGCCGCCCGAACCGCCGGAGCCGCCGGAAGCGTAGAAGGCGCCGCCGGAGGAGCCCGCCGATCCGCCCGAACCGCCGATCGACTGCACCAGCAGGCCGTAGGAGATGTCGCCGAATGTCTCGACCGAGCCGGAGACGACCCCTTCGGCCGAGCCGCCGGCGCCGCCTGCGACGGCGCCGGGCGCCAGGCCGGCGAACAGGCCGCCCGAGACGCCGCCCGTTCCCGCCACGCCGCCGATGCTGCGAACGGTGATCCCGTGCGACAGGAAGCCGTTGGTGACCACGCTGCCGGCGTTGTCGAAGTAGACCGAGCCGCCGCGGCCGCCGCCGCCGGCGCCGCCGCCCTTGCCCACGCCCACGGCGGCGACGCCTTCGCCGCCGTCCCCGCCGCGGCCGCCGACGCTGGCGATGTAGACGCCGCCCCCGCCGCCCACGCTGAGGGCGCCGTCGTTCCGGTAGGTGATCGATCCGCCGGCGCCGCCGTCGCCGCCGTCGCCGCCCTCGCCGTAGCCGATGCCGGAAATGCCGAAGCCGCCTTCACCGCCCCGCCCGCCGGTGGAGGTGATGCGCAGCGCCGGGCCGCCGGGGAGGGTGATGTTGCCGGCGTTGACGCCGTTGATCGCCGTCGGCGTGTGCCCGTTCCCGGCGTCGCCGCCGAAGGCGGTCGCCAGGGGCAGGAAGATGTCCGTGCCGTCCGAGCCCTTGGGGGCGACCGGATCCTGCGCCACCTGCGCCAGGGCCGTCTCCGGCGCCAGCAGTCCGAAGGCGCACACAGCGGCGCCTCCCAGCAGGCCGGCGCGCAGGGTGGCGGGGCGCCGGGCCTCGACGCTCAGGCGGGGCCTGGCCGCAGGCGGGGCCGGAATCGCAAGGTCCCACGAGGCGTCGATGATGGTCACTGCCGGTCTCCCCAATCGCCCGCAGACAGAGGTCCGCAGCCTCGCAAGAGGTGCGTCGGTTCAGCGGGAGGGGCAAGCGCGCTCTCGCCGTGAGCGAGCCACGCCGGGGGGCGACCTCACGCGGGAAGGGAGTTCTTCGTCGCGGAGCCCTCCGCCTGCGCCGGAAGGGGCGCGGGGAAGGCGATGGTCGCTGTGAAGCCCTGCGGCGTCCCGCGCGTCGTCAGCGAGCCTGCGTCCCCGTACGTCGCCGCCAGACGCTCGCGGATGTTGCGGAGGCCCGTTCCGGTTCCGGCGGCGAGCGAAGGCCGCCCCGGGCCGTCGTCGCTCACCGACAGGGTCATCTGCCCCCCGGCGCACCGCGCGCGAACCACGATCGCCACCTGGCGATCCGTGGATGCGACGGCGTGCTTCACGGCGTTCTCCACAAGCGGTTGCAGCAGGAAAGGGGTGATCCGCACCTCGCGAAGGTCTTCGGGGATGTCGGTCTCGACGACGAGGCGGTCTCCGAAACGCACGCGCTCCACATCAAGGTAGGCTTCGAGCGCCTCGAGTTCATCGGCGATCGCGACCGGCGCGCCCTGATCCGCCAGAAGCGAGGCGCGAAGGAAGGCGGCCAGGTTCATCGCCGTCGCATCCGCCTCCTTCAGGCGTCCTGTGACGATCAGCGCTGACAGGGAGTTGAGGGCGTTGAAGATGAAGTGGGGGTGCAACTGCAGTCTGAGCGCTGTGAGCTCGGCCCGCTGGGCCGCGCCCTCGGCCTCGATCAGGCGTCGCTGGGACAGAAGCAGGCTTGCGGCCATCGCATAGCAGCCGAAGATCCAGAAATAGATCATCAGGCTGATCCGCAGGCCGACCTCCACGGCGCCCCCCGGGGTCTCGACGACAAACGCGGCGCCCAGCCCCGGCGGCATCAGGCGGCCCAGGACCCAGCCGGAGATGTGCACGTCCAGCAAGGCCTGAAGCGCGGCGAGGAGTACGACGGCCAGGCCGGCGATCAGCCACCGTGCGACACCGCGAAGTCCTTCGGTCCGGAGCAGGATCTCGTGCAGGGGCCAGGTGAGAAGCAGCCCGTGGGCCGTCCAGATCAGCGGAAACAGCAGCAGCAGAGGATCGGTGTTCAGGGACAGGGTGAACAGCAGGTGGCCCACCAGGGCCAGGCCCCACAGCATCAGGGCCAGGACGATCGAACTCCAGCGGGGGTCGTGGAGCAGGTTCGGGACACCCGCGGCGGGGCGGGAACGCAGGGGGGGCATCGAGCGGACTCGCCAGACGGACGACCTTGTCCGGAGGGGGCCGAGATTTCCTTATGCGACCGATGAACTCAACAGACCGGGGCCGGCCGTCGGCCCGTTTGGTCGCACCGGCGGCGGCTTTGGCAGCGGGGGAGCCGTTCCATCGCATCCGCGGCCTTCCCCATCTCACCCCGCGTGGCGGACGTCCGGCCGGCCGGTAGTCTTCGTCTCCTTCGCAAGGCCCGGTCACGGACCCGCCGCCGCCCGGGCGGCGGCGCCAGGAGGAGGCAGCAGATGTGGGACGGTCTGGACCAGACGCACACCGCTCCGGCGGACGGCGGGACGGTCCACCCGCAAGTCGCCCCTGACGGGCGAAGCCGGCCAGTGGCGCTGTTCGTGGGGCCGCAGGACGGGGCCTGCCGCGCCGAGGCTGTCGCCCGCGACGGCGGACTCGTGGTCGTCCGCGTCGGTGACGCCGCCTCGGCGGAGGCGGCTCTCAGCCAGCAGTCCGTGAACCTGGTCGTGCTTGTGGGCGGCCCCGACGGCCGCATCGACTTCAGCGCCTGCCATCGGCTGTCCGCCCTGCGCGCCGCGCCCGTCCTGGTGGTCGCTGCGGCCGAGCACGAGCTCGACAGGGTGCTGGCGCTCGAGCTGGGCGCAGACGGCTGCGTCGCGCAGGGCTGCTGGGATCGCGAACTGATCGCCCGCATGCGTGCGCTCACGCGCCGCGCGGCCCGGCCGACGCTCGCTTCCGCCGCCGCGACCCTGCGCTTCCGCGACTTTCGCCTCGACCTTTCGAAACGTGAACTGCGCCGCCTCGACGGCAGTCGCCTGCGCCTTTCGCGTTCGGAATTCGATCTGCTGGACCTGTTTGTCGGCGCTCCGTCTCGACTGCTGTCATCGGAGGAGATCGCAAAGGCTTTCGCGGCCGGGGAAACGCTCAATCCGCGCGCCGTGGCGGTGCGCGTCTACCGCCTCCGGCGCCGGCTGCGGGACGGGTCGGGGCCGGATCTCATCCGGACGGTCCACGGCATGGGCTACGTCTTCGAGGCCGCGGTCAGGCCGGAATGACGCCCTGATTTGCGACGAACCGGATCGGGCGCGCGACGAAACGGATCGCATCCTGCCCCGCCCGACATAGAAGGGATCTTTCCCTGGCGAGAGGCCTCGGCATGCGAACACCGAACGTCTTCCGCGAACCGGAAGCCCGTCAGGCGCTGATCATCGCCGCCGGGATCTGGGCCGCTTCCGTGCCGGTGTTCATGGCTCCGACCTTCGCCGCGCCGAAGCCTGCTCCGGCCTGGGCCTGGCTGGCCATGGGCCTGGTCGCCCTGACCGGAATCCTGCTGACGCCCGTTCTCCTCGGGGTGGTGGAGGCCGTCGACCGCCGCGCCCGTCGGCCCCTCCGGCTGGCCATGATCGTTCTGGCCGTCGTCATCGTGGCCCTTGTCCATTCGGTGATCGACGCAGCGATCCAGGACGCCTTCATGTCCTGGTTCGATCCGGGCTCGCGGAGGACGATGTTCATCGACAAGGACGGGCGGATGACTCCGGCTCCGCTCCAGTACTATGTGCTGCTGAACTTCATCATCCTGCTGTGGGTGCACACGGGGGTGACCGTTCTGGGGGTGCTGAACCGCGTCAACATGAGGACGCGCCGCCAGGAGGTCGCGACGGCCAGGGCGGCGGCGGCGGCCAACGACGCCCGCCTCGCGACCCTGCGCCTGCAACTCAGCCCGCACTTCATGTTCAACACGCTGAACGCAATCTCGAGTCTGATCCTGATCGGCCGCAGTGCGGATGCGGAACGCATGCTGGCCCGCCTGTCCGACTTCCTGCGCGCCTCCCTCGGACCGGAGGAGGCGGAGTTCGCGCCGCTCGGATCCGAGCTTTCAGCCGTCAGCGCCTACCTGGACATCGAGAGCCTGCGGTACGACGGCCAGCTGACCGTCGAGGTGACCGATGACAGAAGCCTGCAAGGGGCCCTCGTGCCGACGTTCCTGCTTCAGCCGCTGGCCGAACAGGCGGTCGCCCATGCAGTGAGCCCGCCGCGCCGCGAGGTCACGGTCCGGGTGCGGGTGTCGAAGATCGTCGACGGTCTGAGCATCGAGGTGCGGAGCCTCTCGGCGGGAGACGCGGGATCGTCGGACCCGCCCCTGCTGCATCTCGCGGCGGTGCGAGCCCGCCTGCGCGCCGTCTACGGGGATCGGGCGGCAATCGACGGGGCCTCGGACGCCGGAGGTTTCGCCGTGACCGCCCGTCTGCCGCTGGGAACTCCCGCAGGGGGCGCTTCATGACGCCGCTCCGCGTGTTGCTCGTCGACGACGAGCCGCTGGCGTTGGCGCGGCTCGAGGTCGGATTTCGCGAGATCGCCGACACCGTGATCGTGGGAGTGGCCCGGAACGGCGACGAGGCGATCTCCCGCATCGAGTCGCTTCGGCCCGACGTCGTGATCCTCGACGTGAAAATGCCGCTGCGGGATGGGCTGGAGGTCGCTCGCAGCCTGGGCGAGAGCGATGCGCCTGAAGTCGTGTTCGTCACGGCTTTCGAGCAGTTCGCTCCCGACGCCTTCGAGATCGAGGCCGCGGACTATCTGTTGAAGCCGATCCGCTTCGAGCGGCTGCGCATTGCGGTGGAGCGCGCGCGCCGTCGACGGGCGGCGCGGGAGTCCGGAGCGCGGATCGAGGAACTGGAGAACGTCGTCGAGGCCCTGCGCGCCGACGCCCGGGGCAAGGTCGAGCCGGGCGCAGCGTACGAAAGCGAACTCTGGATCCCGACCTCGCACGGGGCGGTGCGGGTCGCCGCCAGCTCAATCATCTGGATCGAGGCGGCGCGGGACTACGTCATTCTGCACACCGCCGCGCGTAGCCTGATCCTCCGGGAGACCATGGCGCGGATGGAGGAAAGGCTGGACCCCGCGCTGGTCCTGCGTGTGCACCGATCCGCCTTCGTCAACCCCGCAGCGGTCACGGGCATCCAGCGGCTCGGCAAGGGGCAGTTCGCCGTGATCCTGTCTGACGGCCAGACGGTCACCGTGGGCCCCAACTATTCGCAGGCGGTTCTTGCAGTCCTGAGCGCCCGCGGGCGCCGCTGAAGCGCCTGCGGGCGAATCCCCCGGAAACCAAGGCCTCTCACGTTCGGTGGCGGCGCTGATCCGCAACCGGCGGCCGGCCCCTCGCCACGTCGCCTCCCCGGGCGGGACCGCCCCGTCGTCGTCAGGGTCGTCCCGGTCGCAGCGGGAGCGCGCTCGTCGCGTGCGCGGACGGATTCATCGAAACGCCCTTTCCGGAACCGCCGTCGCGGTCCCTCCTTGGGAGGCCGTCGCTCCGGACTTCCCCCTTGAGAGCGAAGGCTCGTCTCGTGAGGCGACACCAAACGAAGTCGTCGGGCGGCGGCGCAAGTCGCCGCCCGACGACGGCGGTGCAACGGCGGTTCGCTTGCCGGGGCGCCGCCGCGGCGGAGTTCAGACGTTGGAAGTCAGGCCTTTCAGGATCAAGGCGGTCATCACGATCGAGATCGACGCGGCGGACGCCTACGTCGTCGAAGCGCATCGGCGGGACCTCGACGCGGTGGTGGCGGAACTGGAGGCGCGGCACGGTTCCGCCCGGATGAGGATCATGGGACGGCGGCCCCGGTCGAGTCCGAGGGCGGGTCCGCCTCCGGTGCTTGGGCCGGAGTTCGAGATCGTGAAGGTTCGCTATGCCGGGTGACCGGAACGGACCCTCGACCAATGCGCTCGCGGCCATCGTGAACCTGCTCCACGAGACGTTCGGGGATTTCACCCTGACCGAGCTGTCGACCCTGGTTGCGGCTTGCCAGCACGAGGGTCTGTCCGTCTCCAGCCTGGCGCGGGTCTGTCGCTTCACGGAAGCGACGGCCTCGCGGACCATCCGGAAGCTGGCGCCGGCTGATCTCCCCGGGGCGTTGCCGCCTGCGCGGGGGTTGCTGACGCTCGCCCGCGCCGCGACCGACAGCCGGTCGCGTTATGTGTTCCTCACCCCACGCGGACGAGCCCTGTGCCGGACCTTCGACGAGATCATCGCTGACCGGCGGCGCCCGCCGTTGTCGGGAGCAGAGGCTCCGTCCCCCGTCGGAGCGGCGGGCGCCGCCGGGGGATCAGCCGGCGATCCGTCGGCTCCGGACCGTGGCGTTCCTGCGGCCGCCTGAGGGATTGTGGCAACTGTATAAGAGATTTGTTGCGTCATCCCGCGTGCGAACACTTGCAGACGTGTAATGGTAAATCCTGTTGCGGAAAGGATATAAAGCAAATTCAACGGACGGGTACGGTAATTATGTCAGTTGATTGACGGCGTAGCTTTGCGAAACCTTCCTTGCCGCGTCGTGCGGCGCGACCCGATACCGCCCGCTCAGGCGGTTCGCGAGGAGGAAGTAATGAGACATCGCAACAGCCGGGTTCGGCTGATCACGTCAACGATGCTGGCAGGAGTCATGGCGGCCGCGGGGCCGGTCGCGGTCACGCTGATGAGTCCCGCGGTGGCGACGGCGCAGGACTACACCAGCGGCATCCTGTCCGGCTATGTGCGCGACAGCGCCGGCGCTCCGATCGCAGGGGCCGAGGTGTCGGTGACGTCGGCCCAGGGCGCAACCCGGCAGACGGTGACCTCCGCCGACGGCTCCTTCCGCGTGCCCGCGCTCGCCGTGGGTTCCTATACGGTGCAGATCAGCTCCCGCGCAGGCAGCGCCTCTGATCAGGTTTCCGTGTCGCCGGGCGGCGCGACCTATGACTTCACCGTGGGATCCTCGACCGACACCGATCTCGGAGAGATCGTGGTGACCGCCCAGCGCATCCGCGACTTCAACGCCACAGACACGGGCATGAGCGTGGATGTCCAGGAGTTCGCAGAGCGGGTGCCGACCGGCCGGTCGATCAACTCGGTGACCCTGTTCGCGCCGGGCGCGAGTGCGCCGGACGCCTCGATCAATGCGGGCTCGCGCCGCAACCAGTCCCTGGTGTCGCTCTCCGGCACGTCCGCCGCCGAAAGCGTCTACTACATCAACGGCATGAACGTCACGGACCAGCGCTCCTTCCTGGGCTATGGCGAGTTGCCGTTCGACTTCATCCAGACGATCGACACCAAGACCGGCGGCTATCAGGCCGAATACGGCCGTGCGACCGGCGGCGTCGTCAACATCGTGACCCGCTCGGGCAGCAACGAATGGACAGGCGGCGTCAGCGCCTTCTTCAGCCCCGACAGCCTGCGCTCGAACCGCTACACGTCCTACTCCCAGGGCGGCAGCAACGTGGCGGGCATCGAGGAGTTCAACCAGTTCTCCTCGTCGGAGACCCAGGACTACACGATCCACGCCGGCGGGCCGCTGTGGCGCGACCACCTGTTCTTCTTCGGCGTCTACAACATGCGTGACGTCCAGCAGGAGGGGCCCCGCAGACGCAACCACTCCTACAACGCCGGAACGGGCGTGATCACGCCTGCCGCGACCCTGTCGCAAACGGTGACGTCCTATGATGATCCCCGCTGGGCGGTGAAGCTGGACGCGGTCATCAATCCGGACCACCGGATCGAGGCCACCTTCATCGACGACAAGACGGTGACGACCTCCCAGGTGCGCACCTTCTCGGCCGCCACGGGCGACCTGACCGCCACCGCGGACCCGGTCTTCTCGGAGGCCGGCGGCCTCACCTCCATCTACAAGTACACGGGCGTGTTCACGGACTGGTTCACCCTGTCCGCCCTGTATGGCAAGCAGGAGAACTCCTACGTCGACTCCGGCGCGCCGACGTCTCTCCCCGGCGTGTTCGACGACATGGCGCCCGGCGGTCCGCGCTATCTGACCGCCGGCCGCCCCGCCCTGTACAACCTGTCAGGCGGAGACGTCCGTGAGACCACCCGGGTCGACGCCGACTTCTACTTCAGCCTGCTGGGCGACCACCACGTCCGGGTCGGCTGGGACAAGGAAGAGCTCACCTCCGTCGCGAACAATGCGTACTCGGGCGGGGCCTTCTATAACGCCGCCGCGCCCGGCTCCTGCGCGCCGGGAGCGGGCGCGGCCGGGTGCATCGTCGTGCAGACGTTCGCCAACCGCGGCACGTTCACCGCAGAGCAGACCGCCCTCTACGTCCAGGATTCCTGGGACATCACGCCGGATCTGTCGATCCAGCTCGGCGTCCGGAACGACAAGTACGACTATCTGAACGGCGCGGGCCAAAGCTATGTGGCCATCGATGACCAGTGGGCGCCGCGCCTCGGCTTCAACTGGGATCCCAGCGGACGCGGCGTCGACCGGATCTACGGATCGATGGGCGACTACTACCTGCCGATCGCGACCAACACCTCCATCCGCGCCTCGTCCGGTGAGATCTACACCTACGAGTACTTCCAGGCGTCCCGTGACGCGGCCGGCAATCTGGTCATGAACGGCGACGCGCCGCAGCTGGGTCCGCGCTACGCGATCAGCTACCTGAGCCCGCCCGGCACGCCGGCCCGGGAACAGGTCGCCGAGCGCGACCTGAAGCCGATGTACGAGCGCGAGTTCATCCTCGGCTACGAACACCGCTTCGAGGACGGGATGTTCGCCGACTGGAGCGCGGGCGTCCGGTACATCAACCGCAACCTCGAGAGCGCGATCGAGGACACGCAGATCGGCGACGCCGTGGCCCGCTACTGCATCCGCAACGGTCTCACCACCTGCGTGGTGACGGACGGCCCCGACACCTACACGCCGGCCGATGGAACGGACTTCGCGAGCTACTTCAACTATGCGCTGATCAACCCGGGCGACGGCGCGTCGGTGCTGGTCGACCTGCAGGCCGACCCGCGAACCCTGCCGGACGGTTCGCCCAACCCGGCCTACAACCCGCAGATGATCAACTTCACTGCTGCGGACATGAACCTGCAGGAAGTCGATCGCAGCTACGAGGCGCTGGAGTTCACCTTCGAACGCCCGTTCGACGGCACCTGGGGGCTGCAGGGCTCGTACACCCTGGCCGAGTCGAAGGGGAACTATGAAGGCGCCGTGAAGTCGGACATCGGCCAGCTGGATACGTCCATCACCCAGGACTACGACCACGCGGCCAACCAGCTTGGCGGCTACGGCTATCTGCCGAACCACCACCGACACACCTTCAAGGCGTTCGGCTCCTGGGCGCCGACCGACCGTCTCGGGATCGGGGCCAACTTCACCGCCCAGTCCGGCCGCTACTACGGCTGTATCGGACGGGTGCCGCTGTCGGTGGATCCGTTTGCGCCGACCTCGGGGACGCCGTCGGGCTGGTACTGCCCGCTCGGCGCGGGCAACACGACCATCCCGACTCCGCGCGGCTCGCAGGGCAAGACCGACTGGGTTTACCAGCTGGACCTGAACTTCAACCTTGTCCTGCTCGACACGCCCGACCGCGGCCGACTGTCTGCGTCTCTCGACGTTTTCAACGTCTTCGACGGCGACACGGCCACGCGCGTGGTCGAACAGGGCCTGATCCGGACCGGCTCGAACCGCCCGGACGCCCGCGCGCCGTTCTACGGGATGGCCCGCAGCTACCAGGCGCCGCGCAGCGTGCGTTTCGGTCTGCGCTACACCTTCTGACGGCGTAGCAACGGGAGACGGGCCGGCGAGCGCAAGCTCGCCGGCCCGTTTTCGTGGGGCGGCGGCTGGACCGGGACGCAGGTTCCCCATCCAGCCGCGGCCGCCCTATGCCGCCTGGATGAACGCCAGCAGGTCGGCGTTGACGAGGTCCGGGTGGGTGGCGAACAGCCCGTGGGACAGGCCCGGATACGTCTTCAGCGTGCCGTTCGGCAGCAGCTTGATGGCCTGACGCGCGGACGCGTCGATCGGCACGACCTGATCGTCCTCGCCGTGCAGCAGGAGCACCGGCAGCGAAACGGCTTTCAGATCCTCGGTGAAGTCGGTCTCGGAAAAGGCGGTGATGCAGTCGTACTGGGCCTTTGCGCCGCCCGCCATGCCCTGGCGCCACCAGTTGCGGATCAGGCCTTCGCTGACCTCCGCTCCTTGGCGGTTGAAGCCGTAGAAGGGGCCCGAGGGCACATCGAGGAAGAACTGCGCGCGGTTCCGCCTGAGCGCCTCACGGAAGCCGTCGAACACCGCCATCGGCAGGCCGCCGGGGTAGGCCGCGGTGGCCAGCATGATCGGCGGCACGGCGCCGATCAGCACGGCCTTGGCGACGCGGCCGGGCCGGCTGCGGGCGACGTAGCGGATCGCCTCGCCCCCGCCGGTGGAGTGGCCGATATGGATGGCGTTCTTCAGGTCGAGCGCCTCGGCCAGTTCCGCCACGTCCGCGGCGTAGGTGTCCATGTCGTTGCCCGTGTCGGTCTGGTCCGATCGACCGTGGCCGCGGCGGTCGTGGGCGATGACGCGGAACCCCTTGTCCAGGAAGAACAGCATCTGGTTGTCCCAGTCGTCGGCGCTGAGCGGCCAGCCGTGGTGGAAGACGATGGGCTGGGCGTCCCGGGGGCCCCAGTCCTTGTAGAAGAGGCGGGTGTTGTCGGAGAGGGTGAGGTGGGTCATGGCGGAGTCCTTTGAGAGGGGGTGAGAGGCGAAGACGGCTTCGGTTGGTCTGAAGGGATCAGTTCGACCGCTCGCCGGCGCTGCGGGCGGCCTGGTCGATGACGTCGGCGACGGCGCGCGGCTGCGAGATCATCGGCACGTGGCTGGCGCGAATCTCGACCTTGACGGCGCCGATCTTGTCCGCCTGCTGACGCAGCATGGCCGGGGCGATGGCGGCGTCTTCGGTGGCGACGATGAACCAGCTCGGGCGCGTCCTCCAGGCGGCCTGGGTGACCGGCGTGGCGAAGGCCGACATGGCGATCGGCACCTGGGAGTCGCGCATGAAGGCGGCTTCCGCGTCGCTGACGTCGGCGGCGAAGCCTTCCTTGAAGCGCTCGGCGCTGATGAAGCCGAACCCGTCGGCCTGTTCTTCGATCACGAAGGTCGAGGGGATGCCGAAGCCCTCGTACTGGTCGCCGGCCGTCTCGCCCACATCGGCGGTCAGGGCGGAGACGTAGACCAGGCCCTTCACCTTTTCGTCGACGCCGGCCTCGGTGATCACCACGCCGCCCCACGAGTGGCCGACGAGGATGGTCCCGCCGTCCTGGCGGGCGAGGGCGCGCCGCGTGGCGGCCACGTCGTCCGCGAGGGAGGTGAGGGGGTTCTGGACGAGGGTGACCCGATAGCCGCGGGCGGTCAGGTCGTCATAGACGGCGCGCCAGCCCGAGCCGTCGGCGAAGGCGCCGTGAACGAGCACGACGTTACGGACCGTCTGGGTCGCCGGAATCGTCTGGACGGCCTGGGCCTGGGCGGCTCCGCCGATGCTGGCGGCGCCGACGGCGGCGAGGAGGATGCTGCGGAACTTGTTCATGGGGGTCTCCTTTGGAGCTGGGCTGGACGGTGATGGCGTACGGGTAAGAACGGAATGGCGATAACAGTTATCGCGCAACACATTGATGCGCGCGGGCGCGGACGCATGTCAAGCCAATAATTATCGCGACAGGTCTTTTCTCCTGCCTTGGGCGTCCGGAGCGCGCCGCCGGGGGGCGGGATCAGCCGCCGTGTGGATGGGCGGACGGAGAGCTGGCCGGGGGCGCGCTCCGGACGCCCAAGGCAGGAGAAAAG
>NZ_JACESB010000010.1 GCF_013912005.1 Brevundimonas sp.
GCCCTGCGCGGGGCCTACGCCGACTTCCTCGCGCGCGATCGCCACCCGGCCGCCGTCCTCTTCCTCGAGCTCGACCCGCTCTACGTCGACGTCAACGTCCACCCGGCCAAGGCCGAGGTGCGCTTCCGCGATCCCCAGCTGGTGCGCGGCCTGATCGTCGGCGCCCTGCGCCACGCCCTCGCCGCCGCCGGCCACCGCGCCTCGACGACCGTCGCCGCCGACGCGCCGGCGTGGGGGCGGAATCCCGCCAGCGCGCCCGCCTTCAGCCCCTCCGCCCCCTCGGCCCAAGGCTGGTCCGGCTGGCAGGGCTGGGCCGCGCCCGCCGCCGCCGCCGCCCAGGTCCTGCCGGGCCTCAACGAGCGGTCCGCCCGGGTCGAGACGCTGGAGGCCGAGCCTCCCTCATCCCTCATCCCGGATCCCTCATCCCTCCCGGCCGACCTGCTCGACTATCCCCTCGGCGCCGCCCGCGCCCAGCTGCACGGCACCTACATCGTCGCCCAGACCCGCGACGGCCTCGTCGTGGTCGACCAGCACGCGGCCCACGAGCGCCTCGTCTACGAGCGGATGAAGGCGCAGATGGCCGAGGGCGCCGTGACCCGCCAGGCCCTGCTGACCCCCGAGGTGGTCGAGCTCGACCCCGCCGAGGCCGAGCGCGTCGCCGCCCGCGCCGACGAACTGGCCGAACTCGGCCTCGTCGTCGAACAGTTCGGGTCCGGCGCCGTCCTCGTCCGCGAGACCCCCGCCCTGCTCGGCGACACGGACGTCCAGGGCCTGATCCGCGACATCGCCGACGACCTCGCCGAACACGGCGCCGCCCTGTCCCTGAAGGAGCGCATGGCCGAGGTCTGCGGAACCATGGCCTGCCACGGCAGCGTCCGCGCCGGCCGGGTGCTCAGCGCTCCGGAGATGAACGCCCTGCTCAGGCAGATGGAGGCGACCCCGCACTCCGGCCAGTGCAACCACGGCCGCCCGACCTATGTGGAGCTGAAGCTGGCGGATCTGGAGCGGTTGTTCGGGCGGCGGTGAGCAAGGCGCGTTGCGGCGGCTTTGCGCCAAGGGCGGACAGCGGTCCCGGCGCCTGAGGGGAACGTCGGATGCGCCCCTAGGCCGGCACGGGGCCAGCGGGGCAGACCCGGGCGACATAGTCGCCGTGATCCGGCATGACGGCGACGCATTTGCGGATCACCCCCTCGACATTGCCGAGGAAGGCCTCGATCTCGGCGTCGGTCTTGAGATCGACCAGGGGATCGTAGCCGCGCGGGATCACGCCCTGGCCGAGGAAGACCTGGATCCAGCTTTCCTCGGCGAACAGCTCGTCGTCCTCGCGAAAGATGCGGCCGTTGGCGGCGAACAGGTCGATCTTGCGCTGCAGGGTGTCGGGGACCTCCATGTCGCGGCAGTATCGCCAGAAGGCCGTGTCGTCCCGCGCCGTCGCCTTGTAGTGCAGGATGATGAAATCGCGGATCCGTTCGAACTCGAAGTCGGTCTGGCGATTGAACTCGGCGATGGTGGCCAGGTCGAAACCGGCGTCGGGCAGCAACCGGACCAGGCGGATGACGGCCGACTGGATCAGGTGAATGCTGGTCGACTCCAGGGGTTCGAGAAAGCCGCTGGAAAGGCCGACGGCGACGCAGTTTCGGTTCCACGTTCGCCGGCGCTTGCCGGTGACGAAGCGGAGGCGGTTCGGTTCGGCCAGTTGCGCCCCGTCGAGGTTGGCCAGCAGCAGCGCCTCGGCCTCGGCGTCGTCCATGTACCGGCTGGAGTAGACGTGGCCGTTGCCGGTGCGGTGCTGCAGCGGAATCCGCCACTGCCAGCCGGCCGGCCGCGCCGTCGACCGGGTGTAGGGCGTGAACGGCTCGACGCGGGCGCAGGGCACGGCCATGGCGCGATCGCACGGCAGCCAGTGCGTCCAGTCCTCGTAGCCGGTCTTCATCGCCTGTTCGATGATCAGGCCGCGGAAGCCCGAGCAGTCGATGAACAGATCGGCCTCGATGACCTCGCCGTCCTCCATGGTCACCGACCGGACGAAGCCGTCCTCGCCGCCCAGGGTCACGTCGGCGACCTTGCCCTCGCGGCGCCGCACCCCCCTGCCCTCGGCGAGGCCGCGCAGGTAGCGGGCGTAGAGGCTGGCGTCGAAATGGAAGGCGTGGGCGATCTGGCCGATCGGCGAGTCGACCATCTTCGGGTCGGCCCGCATGAATTTGTTCTCGAGGGCCGCGGCGGTGTTGATCGAGAAATTGGCGAAGTCGGAGGCGCGGCCCAGGCCCTGCATCTTCAGCCAGTACTGGTGACAGCGCAGCCACCCCAGATCGCGGCCGATCAGGCCGAAGCCGTGGATGTAGCTGCGACCCGGTTTCCACCAGTCGACGAACTGGATGCCCAGCTTGTAGCTGCCCTGGGTCTTGCGCATGAACTCGGCCTCGTCGAGGCCGAGCAGCTCATTGTATTTCTTGATGGCCGGGATGGTCGCCTCGCCGACCCCGATGATGCCGATGGCCTCGGACTCGATCAGGGTGATCTCGTAGCGGCCCTCGAAGAGCTTCGAGAACAGGGCGGCGGTCATCCAACCGGCCGTGCCGCCGCCGACGATCAGGATCTTCTTGATCTGCTGCATGCCTCCCCGCCGTCGGCTCCCTAGGTGTCGGGACCTTCGCAGGCCGCGGGCGTCGCCGGCGCAGGCAGGCGGCCGACCGGCGCGGGCGCGGCGTAGCTGAGGCCATAGCCCCGGGGGAACTGGACCAGGTTCCCCGGACCGTCACCGGTGCTGCAGGCCGAGCCGGGCCAGGCGAAGGACAGCCGGCCGGTGAAGTCGTGGGCGCCGCCGACCAGGACATCCGCCAGCCCGGCCGCCTCGGTGCCCGGCAGGAAGGCGGCGACGAAGGCGTCCGACAGGTTGATCAGGTCGTTGGCGTAGGCCGGGCGGCCGGAATAGAGGACCGTGACCACCGGCGCTCCCTTGCCCGAGACCGCCTGCAGGGCGGCCAGGTCGGCCGGGTGCTGAAGGCTGTGCTGGACCGGCGTCGGGAAGCGGACGTCGCCGTTGTATTCGGCGTAGGGGGTCTCGCCCAGCACCGCCACCACGGCGTCGAAGTCCGACACCTCGACGCCGGAGCCGTCAGCCGAATAGACGACGTTGTCGGCGCCGAGCGCCTGGCGCAGGGCGGCCAGCAGGGTCTGGCCGGTGGCGAAGTCGGCGTTGACGTTCTCTGTCCCCTGCCAGGTCAGCGACCAGCCGCCGGTCTGGTTGGACAGGCTGTCGGCGCTGGCCCCGACGACGAGGACCTTGCGGCCCGCCCGCAGCGGCAGGGCGGCGTTGTCGTTCTTCAGCAGGACCACCGACTTGCGCACAGCCTCGCGCGCCAGGGCGGCGGCGTTGAGCGCCTCGGCCCGGCCGGTCAGGGGGCTGGCGTCGGCCGGGCGGTCGAACAGGCCGGACCGCATCTTGACGCGCAGGATGCGGGTCACGGCGTCGTCGATGCGGGCCTCGGGGATGCGGCCCTCGCGGACGTCGGCGACGGTGTTGGCGATGAAGGCGCGCCAGTCCTCGGGCACCATGAAGACGTCGATGCCGGCGTTGACCGCCTGGGCGCAGCGGTCCTTGGCGCAACCGGCCACCTGTTCGATGCCGTTCCAGTCCGAGACCACCAGGCCGTCGAAGCCCAGCTGGTCCTTGAGCACGCCCGCGATCAGGTCGCGGTTGCCGTGCATCTTGCCGTGGTCCCGGCCGGCGGCGGTGTCGTACCAGCTGCTGTAGGAGATCATCACCGTCTGCACGTCGGCGTCGAGCG
The DNA here is from genome assembly GCF_013912005.1 of Brevundimonas sp. Taxonomy (GTDB): domain Bacteria; phylum Pseudomonadota; class Alphaproteobacteria; order Caulobacterales; family Caulobacteraceae; genus Brevundimonas. The sequence goes on from NZ_JACESB010000010.1 coordinate 3,789, forward strand.
CGCCGAGATAGCCGGCGCCGTGGCGTCCCAGCAGCTCCTCGCGCGTGGCGCGGGTCTGGCCCTGGTCGACGCCGTTGAAGGTGCCGCCGTCGCCCAGATAGTGTTTCGCCGTGGCCAGGACGTCGGCGTCGCCGGTCAGCCCGCCCTGAAGCCCGCGCACCATGGCCTCGCCATAGGCGCGCACCTGGGCGGGATCGCTGGACCAGCTCTCATAGGTGCGGCCCCAGCGGCGGTTCTCGCCCACGGCCAGGGTGGGGGCGAAGGCCCAGGTGACGCCGGTGGCGCGCACCTGCCGCGCCGTGGCCCGACCGATCCGTTCGATCAGGTCCGGATCATGGGCGGCGCCCAGGCCGATGTTGTGCGGGAAGAGGGTGGCGCCCGAGACGTTGTTGTGCCCGTGCACGGCGTCCGTGCCCCAGAGCAGCGGGATCTTCACCGTCATGTCCGTGGCGAGGGCCGCCTCGGCATAGGCGTCGGCCCAGGCCGCCCAGTCCGCGACGGTCGAGCGCTTGTCCATCTCCGGCCAGGCGCCGCCGCCGTTCAGCACCGTGCCGATGTAGTATTGGCGCACCTCGTCCGGGGTGATGTAGCGGACGTCCGGCTGGGTCATCTGCCCGACCTTCTGCTCCAGCGTCATGCCGGCGACGATGGCGGCGATGCGCCGCTCCATCGCCGGGTCGAGCGCCGGGGACGCCGCCACCGCCGCCGGAGTTACATGGGCGGACGCCGGAATCAGGGCTGTGGGGGCGCAACCGGCCAGCAGCAGGAGCGAAAGCGAGAGCTTCAGGACGGGGCGCTTCATACGTCTACTCGACTGCACACGGGGGGAGGAAGGCCGCCGTGGCGCGGGGCGACGAGGCGCCCCGTCCACGGCGGGTCAGGTTCGGCGCGTCGGAAGGCGCGCCGGCGGTCAGAACCGGTAGTTGACGCCGAACAGGAACTGGCGGCCGTACTCCTCGTAGGTTTCCGGCAGGAAGCTTCCGTCCGCGGTGGTGGTGCCGCCGCCGTCGATGCCGAGGCGCGTCCGGTACGGCGAGTTGGTCAGGTTGTTGACCTGGAACAGCACGCCCAGGCCTTCCAGCCGACCGTCTTCGAAGGTGTAGCCGATCTGGGCGTCGATCTGCTCGTCGTCCATGATCTCGGTCTGGCCGCGGGTGGCGAACAGCTGCACCACCTCGCCCTTGAAGGCTTCGCGGAAGCGTTTGCTGATGCGCGCCTGGAAGCCGCCGCGCTCATAGTAGGCGGTCATGTTGTAGACCATGCCGGACAGGCCCGGGATGCGGACCGGGGACCCGTCCGGACTGGGGTTCAGGTCGGATTCCGTGAACGAGACGCTGCCCAGTACGCCGAAGCCGTCCAGGGGCTCCCAGACCGTGCCGAAGTTCAGGGCGCCGCTGATCTCGATCCCCTGGATCGTGCCGCCGTCGCCGTTCGCCGGCAGGGTGATCTGACCGATCGGGCTGATCGTCACGCCCGGCGGGATCTGGCTGGCTCCCGAAGGCAGGGGAATGCCCGTGAAGTCAAAGGTGCCGGACTGCTGGTAGATGTAGCTGTCCAGCTCCTTGTAGAAGCCGGCGATCGACAGATAGGTCGTCGGGTCGACGTACCATTCATAGGCCAGGTCGAAGGCGGTGGCGCGCCATGGCTCGAGGTTCGGATTGCCGCCGCTGGCCGACCACGGGTTGACTGTGGCCCCGGGCGGGCAGGGCTGGGCCCCGCTGCAGACCAGCGCATTGAAGCCGGGCGTGACGTTGGCGCGCATCTCGTCCATGCGCGGCCGGGCCATGGTCTTGGACGCCGCGAAACGGATGCGGTGACCGCCGCCCAGATCATAGATCATGTTCAGGCTGGGCAGGATGTCCGTATAGTCCTCGCCGTCGGTGATGGAGATCGGCACGATCGGCTGGCCCTGCTCGGTGCCGTTGATGATCACGCCGGTCGATTCCTGCGACTGCTGGACGATCTGCAGGCCGAAATTGCCCCGGACGGCGCCCTTCTCGAACTCGGCCCGCGCGAACCAGGTGATGACCTCTTCCTCGATGTCCCAGTTCTTGTCGAAGAAGTTGGCGTCGAGGATCGGGGCGCGGTCGTAATAGACGTCCAGCGCCCGGGTCAGATCGACGCTCAGTACCTCCCCGAATCCGGCGAAGTCCAGCGACGTGGGCTCCACCAGGTACTGCGCATCGACCAGCACCTGCTGACGCCCGTTCTTGAGGAACAGATCGAAGTCGTCGACGCGCTTGGTCTTGTTGCGGTTGGCCAGGTTCACGCCGGCGCTGACGGTGTGAATGATCCCGGAGAGGTCGCGTTCGAACTTCAGGTCGGCGGAATAGATCCGCTCCTCCACGTCGGGGAAGCGGATGGCGCCGTCGTGACCCCAGCCGCCCCAGGGCGCGCGGTCGCCCAGCGAGACCTGGGAGGCGTCGGCGTAGTTCAGGCCTTCGCTGTAGGTCGGATAGCCGTCGTCATTGACCTCGAAGGTGATGGTGTCGAGCGTCCGCCCCCCGCCCTGCGGTCCCAGGCCGTAGCCGGCGTAGGTCTCGAGGATCTGCTCGCGCCGCTGGTTGGTCGAGTACGACAGGTCAGCCTCGAACCGGGTCCGCTCGTCGATCTCGTATTCGGTGTTCAGCCCGGCCGAGAACAGCTCGTCCTCGCGGGTGTTGTAGTCGTTGCGGATGATCGGGACGCCGCCGTTCAGCGTGCCGCTGCGGGCGAACAGCGAACCGCCGCGATCCTCGGTCTCGACATTGGTGAAATAGGCGCTGTCGGCCCAGGCGTTGGAGAACCACTGCGCGCCGCGCATGGTCTCTTCCTGGTCGAATTTCGAATAGTAGAGGTCGAGGGTCGAATGCAGGCGGTCGTTCGGCCGCCATTCGAGGATGCCGATCACCGCATCGCGCTTGTTGAGGCGCGAGGTCGCGAACAGCTCCTGGCCGTTCAGGATCAGGGCGTCGTCGGCGCTGTCCGGGGTCACCGATTCCGGCGAGCAGGGATTGGCCGGGGTCGGCTCGCACACGCCGCCGAAGGCTTCGTAGCCGTAGGCCTTGTAGTGCCGGTTCTGGGACGGGGAATTGAGGTGGGCGTAGCCAAGCGCCAGGCCCAGGGTGTCATCCGCGAACTGGTTGATATAGCTGATCGAGAAACGGCCGCCGAAATTGTCGACGTCGTCATTCAGGCTGCTCCCCTCGACCGTCTCGCCGCGCAGGTTCACCGCGGTGGCCCGGCGGCCGAATTCGAGCGGGCGAACCGTGCGCAGGTCGGCGGTGCCCGACAGGCCCATGCCGGAAATCTCGGCGTCCGGCGTCTTGTAGATGACCACGCCGGACAGCAGCTCGGACGGATACTGGTCGAACTCGACCGCCCGGTTGTCGCCTGAACTGGCCTGCTGGCGGCCGTTCAGCAGGGTGGTGGTGAAGTCGGGCGCGAGACCGCGAATGGAGATCACCTGGGCGCGGCCGTTGACGCGCTGGGCGGCGAGGCCGGGCAGGCGGGCGATCGACTCGGCGATCGAGACGTCCGGCAGCTTGCCGATATCCTCGGCCGAGACGGCCTCGACGATCGAGGTCTCGTTGCGCTTGATGCTGATCGAGTCCGCCAGACCGCGACGCAGGCCGGTGACGATGACCTCGTCAATCTCCGTGACCGGCTCATCCTGACCGCCGGTCGGATCCTGTGCGACCGCGACGCCCGGCGCAGCCAGCGCCAGGGCGAGAGCGGACACTGTCAGACAAAGCCGTGACGGCGAGACGGCGCCGAATCCCCGAGCGGCTGCGAACTGGCTCCGCATGAATACCCCCTGTTGTTTCCCCGGCGTGGACCCTTGAGCCGCACGTCCCTTTTTGTTTCGCCGCCGATCCGCCAAGGACGGAGTTGGAAGCGCTTCCAACGGGTAACCGAATTGACTGTGCGGCGCAATCCGAATCCCGGTTCTGCAGATCACGCCCTGCAACAACCGGCGGGGCGAGACGCGCCGGGCCCGTCAGTCGAGCGCTTTCCAGACGTAGGTAGCGGCGGTCTGCGGCGGCAGTTCGGCGGCGGCGCCCTGATCGCCCTCGCGGATTTCGAACGCGACCCGCTCGGTCCCTTCGTTGAGGACGATCAGCGCCCGCTCGCCGTCAGGATTGACGAAGGCCACAGCCTGCAGGCCCCCGGTCACGGCCGAGGCCACGCGCCGTGCGCCGGGGCGAACGAAGCGGCTGGCGTGGCCGAAGGCGTAGTATTCCTGGTTCCGCCTGACCTCGCCGGTGCGGCTGTCGATGGTGACCACGCCCCGGCAGTCGCCGCAGCCGCCCGCATGGGGCCCGTAGTTCTCGTCAAGGGCCAGATTCCACATCAGCACGCCGCGCGCCCAGTGTCCGGTCGACCCGATGATCAGGGTCTTCATCGTCCAGGTGAAGCTGTCGGCGAAGGCGGGAGTCCATTCGCCGCCCGAGCATTCGGTGAAGAAGACGTCCTTGTCCGGCCAGGCGTCGCGGACATGGCTCTGGGCCGCGACGTCGCCGGCGTAGCAGTGCCAGGCGACGCCGGCGACGAACTCGCGGGCCCGCCCGTCGGCCAGCACGGTCAGGGGCTGTTGCGGCTGATCCCAGTTGTGGTCCCAGTCGAGAATCCGGGTTTCGACGCCGGCGCTCCGCAGCAGGGGCCCGAGGTGTCCGCCCACGAACTCGGCCCGACCCTCCGGTCCCCAGCGCATGCCGGGGTAGCTGTCCGGCTCGAAGTCGGGCTCGTTCTGGATGCTGAGATAGTCCGTGGGCACGCCGTGCGCCGCCGCCGAGTCGATATAGCGGCGGAAATACTGGGCGTAGACCGGATAGAATTCCTTCTTCAGCTGGCCCTGGATCATCGATCCGGTCGTCTTCATCCAGCCCGGCGCGCTCCACGGCGAAGCCATCACCTTGAGGTCGGGATTGATCGCGATCGCGGCGCGAACCGTCGGGAAGACGTACTCTTCCATTCGCGCCGTCGAGAAGGTCGCCAGGGTCGGGTCCGGCGTGTCGGCGAGGCTGTAATGGTCCAGCGAGAAGTCCGAGGCGCCGATGGTCACTCGGGTGAAGCTGAACCCGAGTCCGCCCTCCTCCCGGCCGAACAGTTCGTGCAGCAGGGCGTCGCGCCGGTCGGGGTCCAGCCGCGTCTGGATCAGCCAGGCCGAGGCGTCGGTGATCGCCGCGCCGAAGCCGACCATCTCCTGAAACGGACGGCGCGGATCCACGACGACGGCGGCGCCTTCCGCACCCGGAGACGCCGCGAAGCGCAGCGGGGCCTGTTCCGACAACAACCGGCTGCGATCGCCGGAGGTCATCCAGACCCGGGCGGACGGCTCCGCCGCAGCGCTGGCGCAGGCCGTCATCCCCAGGGTCGCGACAACCGCGCCTGCAACCAGCGTCCGGCGCGCGAGCGATGCCATGCGCTTCGTCATGGGCCTGCCTCCTCCGTTGATCGGTCGCTCCGGCCTTGCGGCGGCGACCGTTGATCCGTCGCTTCCTGTTGGAAGCGCTTCCAATAGGAAGCCGCCTGAACGCCGCGTCAAGCGTTGGCGTTGGCATTGGCGGTGGCGGTGGCGAGCCGCGGCGCCGCCCGGCCTGCGGAGGCGCGGTCGACCACCGCGTGGGGCAGGACCGTGAATCGCCAGTCTGAGCCTCGTCGCGCCCCTGCGAGCCGCGCGGCGATGAGCCGGACCGCCTCGCCGCCCATGTCCTTCAGCGGTTGGTGCACGGTGGTCAGAGGCGGCCACACGATCTCCGACACCGGGGTGTCGTCGAAGCCGGTGATCGACAGATGCCCCGGCACGTCGAGGCCGCGTCCATGGGCGGCCGACAGGGCTCCTGCCGCCATGTCGTCGTTGGCGCAGACGAGGGCGGTGGGCGGATCGGGCTGATCGAACAGCCGGGCGGCGAGCACGCTGCCGGACCGGAAGGTGAAATCCCCCCCCACCACGGTCACGGCGTCGTCGTCCAGGCCGCGCTCGGCGAGGGCCCGTTTCAACCCGTCCAGACGCTGCTCCGCCGACAGGTGGCCCTCGATGCCGCTGATGAAGGCGAACCGCCGGTGTCCGAGATCCAGCAGGCGCCGCGCGATGTCGTAGCCGCCGGCCTCGTCATCGATGCCGACGCCATCGGCGACCGACCGGCCGGGCCCTCCGGGAGAGATCGCTGCAACCTCGCAACCCTGTCGGCGGATGTCCTCGATCAGGGTCGCGTCGTCCGCGAACGGCGGCGTCAGGATCACGCCCTGGCAACGCTGGGTGGTCACCAGCTCGAGCACCTGTGCGCGCCGGTCCGGGCTCTGTTGCGCCACGTGGCGGGTCATCAGCTGAAAGCCGAGCGCCAGGCACTCGCGCAGCGCGCCCAGCTCCAGCGCCGAGGCGTAGAAGGAATTGGGCTCCGCCTCCAGGTCCGAGGCCAGGATCAGGGCCAGCATGCGGCTGCGTCCGCCGGCGAGGGACCGGGCCTGCGGGTTGACCCGGTAGTTCAGCGCCGCCACCGCCGCCAGCACCCGGTCGCGCACCTCGGGCCGGACATTGGGGCCCCCGTTGAGCACGCGCGAGACGGTGGTGCGGCCGACCCCGGACTGTCGCGCCACGTCGTCGATGGTCGGCTTCCTGGACGTCAAGCTCCCTCCTGAAGACAGGGGCGCGCGCCTCCGCGCCGCGCAGGCTCTACAATAGGTCGACGCGACGCGCAGGGCGACCTCATATGTCGGCATGATCGCCCCCGCCGCCGAGTCGACGCCATCCCATCGGTCCCGCTGGTTCATCCTCGGTTACGGTGCGGCCCAGGCCGGGGCCTTCATCTCTTTCATTCCGGTGCTGACGCTGCTGCTGCCGGGCAAGGCCGAGATGATCGGCGGCGCGGACAAGGCCCTGCTGCTCAGTCAGATGGCCATTCTGGGCGGGCTGACCGCCGCCGGGGCCAATCTGTTGTTCGGCAGCCTGAGCGATCGCACGCGGAGCCCTCTCGGCCGGCGGCGGCCATGGATCCTGGCCGGCCTGTCGCTGGTCGCCGCGGCCCTGGCCCTGATCGGCGGAGCGACCGGTCCGCTGCAGCTGGCCCTGGGCGTGGTGGCCTTTCAGCTGGCCGTCAACGCCGTGTACGCGCCGCTCACCGCCCTCGTCCCGGACATGGTGGCCGACGACCAGAAAGGCCTGGTCTCGGCCTGGGCCGGGGCCGCCCTGCCCGTCGCCAACCTGTTCACGGCGGTGGTCGTGACCCGGCTGGCGGGCTCGCCCGCCCTGCAGTTCGGGGTCGTGATCGCCGTGGCCGCGATGATGATCCTGCCCTTCGCCCTCACCCTGCGCGAACCCGCGGCGCCGCGCGTCGCCGCCGCGGCGCCGCGGCTGTCTTTCGAGGCCCTGGGGGACAGACGGTTCTTCTGGACCTTCGTCTCGCGCCTGCTGATTGAGAGCGCGGTGGCGATCAACACCCTCTTCCTGCTGTTCCTGCTGCAGGAGCTGCCCGGCGGACGGCCGCAGGGATGGTCCGCCCTCGAACTGTTCGGCGCGCTCCTCGTCGCCTCCACCGGGGCGGCGGCGCTCGGCGGCTTCGTCGGCGGCGTGGGCTCCGACCGGCTGCGGAGACGCCGGATCTTCGTCGTCGCCGGCGGCCTCGGCATGGCCGCGGCGCTGGCCCTGATGGTGATCTGGCCGGCCTGGCCGGGGCCGCTGGCGGGCCAGCTGCTGTTCGGCGCGGCGCACGGCCTGCACGCCACCACGGTCGCGGCCATGACGGCCGAAATCCTGCCCGACCGGACGGCGGCCGGGCGCGATCTGGGGGTGATGAACATGGCGATCGCCCTGCCGCAGAGCCTGGCCCCGGCCTCGGCCGCCGTCCTGCTGGGTCTGGGCCTGCCGCTGACCGCGGTCTTCCTTGCGGCCGCCGTCGCCGCCCTGGTCTCCGCAGGCGTCCTTGCGCCCCTCAGGCGTCTGGCCTGACCGACCGCGAAGTCGCCGGAACCCACGACCTCAACGCCGCACCGGCGACGGCGAAATCAGCGATTCCCGCCGTCAGCTTCGGGTCATGTCCGGCCTGTCGGGCGGCGCCGACACCGGGTATCGAGAGCGGACGATCTGAACCGCCGCAATGAGTCAGAAGCGCGCCTGACCGAATCGCCAACGCCCTCTCGCCCCTCACCCATGCCCTCCATCCTCTTCGTCTGCCTCGGCAACATCTGTCGCTCGCCCCTGGCCGAGGGCGCGCTGCGGGCCGAGGCGCGGCGCCTGAACCTCGACCTCCACATCGACTCCGCCGGCACGGGGAACTGGCACGCCGGCGAGCCGCCGGACGCGCGGGCGATCGCCGTGGCGGCGCGGCATGGGGTCGACATCTCGGGCCTGCGGGCGCGGCAGGTGCGGCGCGCCGATTTCCGCCGCTTCACCCATGTGATCGCGCTGGACCACGACAACCTCGCCGACCTGCGCCGCCTGGCGCCCTCCGACGCGACCGCCGGGCTCAGCCTGCTGCTCGACCACGTCCCCGGCCGCGAGGGCCAGGCCGTGGCCGACCCGTGGTTCGGCGACGCCGCCGGCTTCGACGCGACCTGGGCCGAGGTCACGGCGGCGGCGCGGGCGCTGGCGCGGCTGGCGGGCTGAGCGGGCGCGCGGCGCCGATCAGCCGGCCGGCGCCTCCAGGGCGGCCAACCCCTCCTCCGCGAGGGCCCGGCGTACGCCCTCGGCGTCCGCCAGTATGGCGTCCAGCGCCAGACGGTGCGCCCGCGCCAGCGCCTGTTCGGCCGGCGTCTCCACGTCGGGCCTGACGCCGACGCCCTCCCAGTTCGCCCCGGTGGCCGTGTGGGTGACGACCTGCATCGGGATGAAGGCCGCGAAGCCCTCCGCCAGCGGCCGGAACCCGCCCGGAGTCGCCGCGCCGTAGGTGGTCTGCCCGACCAGGGTCGCCCGGCCCATGGCCTGAAGGTCGTAGGCGAACTCCTCCGCGCCCGAGCCGGTGTTTCCGTCGATCAGCACATAGACGGGCTTGCCGACGTAGGCCGGCGTCCTCGGCTCGGCGTGATAGATGCGGGCCTCCGCCGGCGCGAAACGCTCTTCCGCCCTGACCGTCGGCGTGCGCTCCGCCACCAGATGGCCGATCGCGTTCGCCACCCCGGCGGGCTCGCCGCCCGGAGCCCCGCGGACGTCGATGATCAGCGCCTCCGTGTCGGCCAGCAGGCCGATCGCCGCCGCCAGCTTCTCCGCGGCGGGCGGAGCGTCGAGGAACATGTTGATGCGCAGGTACCCCACGTTGCCGGCCAGCCAGCGGACCTCCGGGACCTCCCCGCCGCGCAGGCGCACTTCCTCATGGAAGGCCGCCACCTCTTCCGGCGGAGGCGGCCCTTCGCGGAATCCGGCGGTGACATCCGGCCCCAGGTAGCGGACGGCGAAGTGCCGGTCGTTGACGAGGGGTGCGACCTTGCCCTCGATCAGCGCCAGGAGGGCCGCGGCGTCGGCGGCGCTGCGGAACTCGCCGCGCGCCTCCATCGCCTCGATCTCCCGCGCGGCGGCGGCCCCGCGCTCGGGAAAGGCGAAGCGCTCGCGCAACACCTGCGCCAGCGACAGGACCACGGCGCTGTTGCGCTCCGGACTCATCGTCACGCCTTGCGGGTCGGCGGACTGGGCCCCGGCCGCGGCCGGCGCCAGCACCAGGGCGATGACGGCCGCGCAGACGGCCGGAATTCGTCGAATCATGATCCCTCCCGAAATCTCGCCATCGAGAGGCGTCCGGAGCGGCCAGCGGATGCAGCCCGCCGCGAAATTTCGCTGGTCCGCGCCTCGTCCTCCGGCGGGCCGGCGCCGGGGGGCTGACGATCAGGCGTGGTCCCGGAGCCGCAGCGCCTCGACCACCCCGGTCGCCCGGCCGCCCGAAACCACGGCCCCGCCGGCGAGGGCGTAGACCACCCCGTCCACCGCCGCCGCCGCCAGCCCGTGCCGGGGCGTGGCCATGTCCGGGCCGGCCTCCCAGCGGTCGGCCGCCGGGTCGTAGATCCAGGTCTCGGGGAACACCCCGCCGCCGCCGGGCGCGAACCACTCCCCGCCGAAGGCGACCAGCCGCCCCCCGACCGCCGCCACGGCCAGACCGCCGCCGACCTGCTGTCCGGTCGCCGGCGAGGCGGGGATCGGCGCCCGCGTCTCCCACCGGTCGGCCTGCGGGTCGTAGCGGTCCAGCCGCCCCGTGCCGCCGCCGCTCACCGTGCGCCCACCGGCCACCCACAGGGCCCCGTCCAGCACCGCCCCGGCGGCGCTGTTGCGGGCCATCGGACAGGGCGCCGCCGTCTCCCAGCGGCCCTCCGCCGGGCGGAAGACCCGGTGCGTCGCCACGTCGACCTGGTGGTTCCACTGGCCGTTGGCGGCCCCCGGCGAGCGGCCGGTGGCCAGGTGGATGCGCCCGTCCAGTTCGGCCCCGACGGTCTCGGCCAGCGGCGCCGGCAGCCGCCCCGCCTCGACCCAGCGGTCGCCGTCCAGGGCCCAGACCTCGGTCATCGAGGTCCACTCGCCGGCCTCCGACCGGCCATAGCCGCCGAGCGCATAGACCCGGCCCGCGGCCTCGGCCGCGATCATCGGATGGTGCCGCGGCGCCGGCAGGCGCGGGCCCTCGCTCCAGCGGTCGGCGGCCGGGTCATAGACGCCCGTGCGGTCCTCGATCTCCGTCACGCCCCCGGCCCGGCGCAGCCCGCCGGCGACCACGATCCGCCCGCCCGAGACGGCGCAGTAGACCTCCTGCATCGCCCACGGCAGCGTCGCCCGGGCCGTCCAGGCGGGGGTCGGCTCCTGCGCGCAGGCGGCGAACGGAACGGCCGCCGAGGCTCCGGCGGCGGCGAGGAAGGCGCGGCGATCGAGCTGGGTCATGCGCCCAGCCTGCCCCGGAACCGCCCCCCGCGCCAGACGGCTTCAGGCCGCCGCGGCGGCCCTCAGGAACAGCACCCGCGCCGCGCCGTAGTCGCGCGCGTCCAGCCGGTCATAGCCCGGCGTGTCGATCTCCGGCTCGTCCGAGCCGCGCTCGAACACCACGATCGCCCCCGGCTTCAGCCAGCTCCCCTCCAGCAGCCGCGCCAGCGCCTGCTCCCCCAGCCCCTTGCCGTAGGGCGGGTCGAGGAAGGCCAGGTCGAAGGCCTCGCCGGCCGAGCCCGGCCGCACGCCCAGATCGGTCGCGCTGCGCCGGTGCACCCGCGTGCGGCCCATCAGGCCCCAGGCGTCGGCGTTCTCGCGGATCGCCCCGCGCGCCGCGTCGTCGGTCTCGACGAACAGGGCGAAGGCCGCGCCCCGGCTGATCGCCTCGAAGCCCAGCGCCCCCGAGCCGGCGAACAGGTCGACGACGCGCGCCCCCTCCAGCGGCTCGGCCCAGGCGGCGTGCTCCAGCACGTTGAACACGGCCTGCCGCGCCCGGTCAGAGGTCGGGCGCGTGCCCTGCCCCTCCGGCGCCACGATGGTCCGGCCCTTCAGGCTTCCGGCGACGATGCGCATGGATCAGCCGCCCGTGCGTGGTCTGCGCGAACCGCCGGGACGCGATCCTCCCGGCCGCGGCCCCGCCGGCTTGCCGAAGCCGCGACCGGCCGGCTTGCCGCCCGCCGCCGGGCGTCCGCCCGGGCGCGCCCCGAAGGCCGGCTTGCCGCCGCCCCCGCTCTTGCGCGGGCCGCCGGCGCCGCGCGGCGTGTCGATGAACTGGTCCTCGCGCGGCTTGAAGGTCCGCTTCGGCCGCTCCGGGCGCGCGGCCGCCTCGCCCTCGGTCGCCTCCGGGCGGGCGCGGGGCCTGAAGCCCTTCTTCGGGTGCTCGAACTTCGGCTTCGCCTTCGCCCAGCCGTCCTTCTTCGGCGCCCGCCGGCCCGTGTCGCCGCCCTCGGCGACCGCGGCCTCGGCGGCGCGGACCCGGCTCGGCTTGCGCGACGGGTCGGACATGGCCGAACCCGAGCGGCCCTTGACGATCGGCGCCGAGGTGCGGCGGCCGGGGATCGGCGCCGGCGTCTCGACCGTGTTGCCGGTCGGCAGGTTCTCGGGGCGGATGTACTGGCCCAGCATCTCGCGGATCACCCGCGGCCCGACCTCCTCGACCGCCCCGACCGGCAGCGTCCCCAGCTGGAACGGGCCGTAGGCGAGGCGGATCAGCCGGTTCACGGTCAGGCCGAGGTGCTCCAGCACCTTGCGGACCTCGCGGTTCTTGCCTTCGGTGATCGAGACGCTGATCCACAGGTTGGCCGAGGCCTTCTCGCCCTCCGCGGCCGGCTTCGCCTTGTCCAGCGTCGCCTCGACCGGGCCGTAGCGGACGCCGTCGACCGTCACCCCGTCCTTCAGCGTGTCCAGCTGGGCCTGGGTCACCCGGCCGCGGGCGCGGGCCCGGTACTGGCGCACCAGCTCGGTCGAGGGCAGCTCCAGCGCCCGGCTCAGCTCGCCGTCGTTGGTCAGGATCAGCAGGCCCTCGGTGTTGAGGTCCAGCCGGCCGACCGAGATCACCCGCGGCAGGCTGCTCGGCAGGGCGTCGAACACCGTCGGCCGCCCCTGCGGGTCGCCGTGCGAGGTCACCAGGCCCGACGGTTTGTGGTAGCGCCACACCCGCGTCGCCTGGGCCGCGCCGATCGGCTTGCCGTCGACGGTGATGACGTCCTCGCGGGTCACCAGGGTCGCCGGGGTGTCGAGGATCTTGCCGTTCACCGCCACCCGGCCGAGGCCGATCAGCCGCTCGACCTCGCGGCGCGAGGCGATGCCCGCCCGGGCCATGGCCTTGGCGATGCGCTCGGTGCGCTTCGGCTCGGCCGGCGCGGCGCCGGGCTTGCCGCCCTTCGGCGGCCCCTTGGCGGCGCCCTCGGCGTAGGGTTTGCGGTGCCCGGGCTTCCGGTCGTCTTGACGCGGGCGGGGCTTCTTGTCGTTGTCATTCGGATGGCGGACCATGATGAGCGGTTCATGCGCATGGCGCTGGACCAAGCGCAAGCGGCGGCGGACGAGGGCGAGACGCCGGTCGGCTGCGTGATCGTCGACGAGAGCGACGGAAGCGTCGTCGCCACGGGCCGCAACCACCCGATCGGCGCCCATGATCCGACCGCCCACGCCGAGATCGCCGCCCTCCGCGCCGCGGCGGCGCAGCGGGGCAACTACCGGCTGACCGGCCTGACCCTCTATGTGACGCTGGAGCCCTGCGCCATGTGCGCCGGCGCGATCAGCCACGCCCGCATCGGCCGCGTCGTCTGGGGCGCCGACGACCCCAAGGGCGGCGCGGTCGCGCACGGCCCGCGGTTCTTCGAACAACCCACCTGCCACTGGCGCCCGGCGGCGGAGGGCGGCGTGCTGGCGCCCGAGGCCGCGACCCTGCTGCGCGACTTCTTCCGCGCCCGGCGAGGGCAGTCTCGTCAGAAGTTCTCCTCATAATCGAGGTCAATAGGCTGGCCGTCGCGGTACCGGAGGGTCCAGCCGGGGAACCGGTGGATGAGCTTCACCCGCATTTCGAGGATCGCCCATCTCACAGTCCTGAGAGGGTCGTGACCGACGACTGCCCCCTTCAAACCGATCGGCTGAACCTCATAGGCGCATCGGAACTCCCCCATGCGTCCCGCAAGCTCAACGGGAGCTCCTATGCGGAAGTCCAGTGCAGTCCAGTCCCCGGACGGCGATGTGGCCGAGACGGCAAATCGCATCAGCTCATTGGCGGCATCGTCTATAGCAGTTTCCCCAACGTTCCCGCGCGACCGCCTTGCATACCACCTTGGATGCGTAGTCCGGGGCCACAATGTCGCAGAAGATATACTCGCCTTCCAACGTCCAATCACATGCGTCGTAGCATTCACTGATCGTCTGATGGTCCGCCGGGGGACACTGGGCTCCGAGGCAGGTTTGAGCAACCGCCTCCCCCGAACAGGCGCCTGATCCGGGTGAGTTCGGAACCAGAGCTAAACCAAGCACGGCCGTAAGGAGTTTCAACTTCATCGCGGAGCACCTCCCAGGAGAATACCATCATGCGTACGTCCGGATTGCAAGTTAAAGTTGCGACACTCCTGATTGGCGCGCTTTCCGCCGGATGCGGCTCCAACTCCGGCGAGGCGCCGACCGACGGGGACGCCGTCCGGGAGCGGGCGGAGCAGGCGCAGACCGCCCGGCGGCGGACCGGCGCCGAGCTGCGCGAGCGCGCCCTCAACCGGGTGATCCGGGCCGTCTACCTCTGCAACGACAGCGAGCGGCTGTCGGTCGACTTCGACAACCCCCGCCAGATGGCGACGGTGCGCACCTCCAACGGCCAGGCCGTCGACCTGCACCAGGAACGCGCCGCCGACGGCATCTGGTACCGCGCCTCGGGCTACGAGCTGCGCGGCCGCGGGGTGATGGCGACGTGGAGCGCCGACGGTCGCCCGCCGACCGAGTGCCGCGCCGTCGACTGAGGCTCAGCCGCCGAACGCCTGCAGCCGGGCGTCCAGCCGGGCGCGCACCTCCGGCCAGTCCTCGTCGAGGATAGCGAACTGCGCCGTGTCGCGGATCCGCCCGGTCCAGGTGATCTTGTGCTTCCGGAGCACCCCCTCGTCGCGGGCCCCCAGCTTGCGGATCGCGGCCTGGCTGCCGGGGTTGATCGCGTCGGTGATGATCTCCACCCGCACCGCCCCGGCGGCGAAGGCGTGCTCCAGCAGCAGGCGCTTGCACGCCGGATTGACCGGACCGCCCCGCGCCTCGGGCCGGTAGAAGGTCGAGCCGATCTCGCAGCGGCGGTGCTCGGGCCGGATCTCGTAGAGGCTGGTCGTGCCCACCACCCGGCCGTCCGTCTTGCGCCGCACCGCCCACGCGATCCGGCTGCCGGACGCCATGGCGGCCAGGGCCGAGGCCCACCAGCCGTCGAAGTGCGGCCCCCAGGCGGCGCCGACCATGATCTCCCAGGCGGCGGGATCGCAGTCCAGCGCCGCGCGGACCTCCGGCTTCAGCGCCTCCGCGAACGGCTCCAGCCGGACGAAGGCGTCCTCGAGGGGGATGGCGGCCAGGCGCATCGCCGTCATGCCGCCCCCTCTGCTTGCAGGAACCGCGACAGCGCCGCCCGGTCGACATCCTTCGCCACGACGGCCTCCCCGATCGCCCGCGCGAGGATCAGGGTCAGCCGGCCGCCTTCCGCCTTCTTGTCCCCCTCCATTCGCCGGAGCAGACGGTCGGCCGCGAACCGCCCCGCCGCATCGAGGCGCGTGGGCAGCCCGGCGGCGGCGACCGTCTCCGTCACCCGGCGGGCCTCGCCGGCGTCGCACAGGCCCTGCGCCGCCGAGAAGCGGAACGCCAGGGCGCAGCCCAGCGCCACCGCCTCGCCATGGGTCAGCCGGGTCTCGTCGAAGTCCAGCTCCGCCTCAAGGGCATGGCCGAAGGTGTGGCCGAGGTTCAGCAGCGCCCGGCGCCCCGCCTCCCGCTCGTCCTCGCCGACCACGGCGCTCTTGATCTCGACCGAGCGGATCACCGCCCGCTCGAGCGCCGCCGGATCTCCGGCCGCGCCGGCCGCCCCGGCCCCCGCCAGCCAGTCGAAGAAGGCCGCATCGCAGATCAGGCCGTGCTTCAGCACCTCGGCCCACCCGGAACGCAGCTGGCGGGCGGGCAGCGTCGCCAGGGCGTCGATGTCGGCCAGCACCAGACGCGGCTGGTGGAAGGCGCCGACGAGGTTCTTGCCGCGCGGCGTGTCGATGGCGGTCTTGCCGCCGACCGAGGAGTCCACCTGGGCCAGCAGGGTGGTCGGGACCTGCACGAAGTCGACGCCGCGCATGTAAAGGGCCGCCGCCAGGCCGGCGAGGTCGCCGACCACGCCGCCGCCGAGGGCGACGATCACGTCCGTCCGGTCCAGGCCGAAGGCCGCGAGCCGGTCCAGCACCCGCTCCAGCTCGGCGAACGACTTGGAGCCCTCGCCGGGCGGGACGGTCAGCAGGCGCGCCCGCACCCCGGCCGCCTCCAGCCCCGCCAGCACGGCCGGGCCGTAGAGGGCCGCGACCGTCTCGTCGGTGACCACCGCCGTCCGGCCCCGCGCCAGCGGCGCGAGCCGGCTCCCAAGCGACGCCAGCACGCCGCGGCCCACCACCACCTCGTAGGGACGGAAGCCCGATCCGGACACGGGAATGCAGGTGCTCACGGGCGATCCTTGACGACGCCGTGCGCGGCGAGCGCCCGGACGATGGCTTCAACGGCCTGCTGGTGCGCGCCTCCGGTCACGTCCACCACCAGGTCGGCCGAGGCGTACAGCGGATAGCGCGCCTCGGCGAGTTCGCGCAGCGTCGCCAGCGGATCCCGCCCGCGCAGCAGCGGCCGGGTGTCGCGCCGCTGCACCCGCTGGGCGACGATCTCCAGCTCCGCCCGCATCCAAACCGTCACCGCCCGCGCCTTCATCAGCGCCCGGGTCTCGGGATTGAGCATCGCCCCGCCGCCGGTGGCCACCACCCGCCGCGGCCCCTCCAGCAGGCGGCGCATGACCCGCGCCTCGCCGGCCCGGAACTCGCCCTCGCCGTAGCGGGCGAAGATGTCGGAGACGGTCATCGCCGCGGCGGCCTCGATCTCGACGTCGCCGTCCGCGAACGGCAGCCCCAGACGCCGCGCCAGCCGTCGGCCCACGGTCGATTTGCCCACGCCCATCAGCCCGACCAGGGCTATGGTGCGCTCCTGGACGGGAATCGGTTCGAGGTCGGTCACAGGCATGGCTCCGCCACCCTCTACACGAAGCCGCGCGGCCGCAAAGCGCGCCGCGCCATGACTACGCCCCAGATCGAGGCCTTTCTCGAGATGATGGCGGTCGAGCGCGCCGCCTCCCCCCACACCCTCGCCGCCTATGGCCGCGACCTCGCCGATGCGGAAGCCGGGGTCGCCGGCGGACTCATGGCCGCGGACGAGTCGGTGATCGAGGCCTGGTACGCCGGTCTCGGCGCCCGCGGCCTGTCGCCCGCCACCCAGGCCCGGCGGCGCGCCGCGGTGCGCCAGTTCTACCGCTTCGTCCTCGGCGAGGGCTGGCGCAGCGACGATCCTTCGCGCCGGCTCGACGCCCCGAAGCAGGGCCGGTCGCTGCCGAAGTCCCTCTCGCGGGAGGAGATCGAACGGCTGCTCGCCGCCGCCGCGGCCCGGGACGGCGCCGCCGGGCTCCGTCTGGTCGCGCTCGTCGAACTGGCCTACGCCTCGGGCCTGCGCGTGTCCGAACTGCTGGCCCTGAAGGTCGAGGCGGTGCGGCGCGACCCGGCGTACCTGATCGTGCGCGGCAAGGGCGGCAAGGAGCGGCTTGCGCCCCTCAACGCCTCGGCCCGGGCGGCGACGAAGGCGTGGCTGGCGGCCCGGGACGCCGCCCGCCGGCCGGAGGCCCCGGACAGCCCCTGGCTGTTCCCCTCCCCGGCCGGCCGCGCCCATCTGACGCCGCGTCGCTTCGCCCAGCTGCTCGACCAGGCGGCGATCGACGCCGGCGTCGACCCGGCCCGCGTCAGTCCGCACGTGTTGCGCCACGCCTTCGCCACCCACCTGCTGGAGGGCGGCGCCGACCTGCGCGTGGTCCAGACCCTGCTCGGCCACGCCGACATCGGCACCACCCAGATCTACACCCATGTGGCTGTAGACCGGCTCACGCAGACGGTGCGGGAGAAGCATCCGCTCGCCCGCGACGGCTGAACCGCCGCTTGCTCCCCGGCGTTGACCTGACTAGGTTCCGCCGCCTTCCGATGCGCCTCGCGGCGCGACCTGACCGGACGCCTCGATGGCCACGCACTACCTCGACTTCGAAAAGCCCATCGCCGAGCTCGAAGCCAAGATCGAGGAGCTGTCCCTGCTCTCCTCGTCCGCCGGCTCGTTCGACGCCGAGATCGAGGGCCTGCGCCGCAAGGCCGAACAGCTGCGTCGCAAGACCTATTCCGCCCTCGACCCGTGGATGAAGACCCAGGTCGCCCGCCACCCGCAGCGGCCGCACTTCGTGGATTACGTCGGCGGCCTGTTCACCGACTTCGTCGAGCTGAAGGGCGACCGCCAGTTCGGCGACGACCAGGCCATCCTCGGCGGCCTCGCCCGCTTCCGCGGCCGGCCGGTGGTGATCATGGGCCACGAGAAGGGGCACGACACCCAGACCCGCCTGACCCACAACTTCGGCATGGCCCGCCCCGAGGGCTATCGCAAGGCGGTGCGCCTGATGGATCTGGCCGAGCAGTACGGCCTGCCGGTGCTCAGCTTCGTCGACACCGCCGGCGCCTATCCGGGGCTCGGCGCCGAGGAGCGCGGCCAGGCCGAGGCCATCGCCCGCTCGACCGAGCGCTGCCTGACCCTCGGCGTCCCCTCGATCGCCACCATCACCGGCGAGGGCGGCTCCGGCGGCGCCATCGCCATCGCCGCGGCCAGCCGCGTGCTGATGCTCGAACACTCGATCTACTCGGTCATCTCGCCGGAGGGCGCGGCCGGCATCCTGTGGCGAGACGGCGCGCGGGCGCGGGACGCCGCCATGGCCATGAAGATCACCGCTCCGGATCTCGTCGAGCTCGGCGTCGTCGACCGCATCATTCCCGAGCCGGTCGGGGGCGCCCACGCGGATCCCGCCGCGGCCGTGGAACAGGTCGGCGACGTGCTGGCCGAGGAGCTCGAGGCGCTGTCGCGCCTGTCGGCCGACGAGATCCGCAAGGCCCGCGCCGACCGCTTCTACGCCATCGGTCGCGCCGCCTGATCCGACGGCTCAGGCGGGCTGGGCCAGCCCCCGCGCGCCCCGGGTCTGCTTGCGCCACAGCGCCGCGTACTCCCCGCCCTGGCGCGCCACCAGCTCATGGTGGGCGCCGCGCTCGACGATGCGGCCGGCCTTGAGCACCAGGATCTGGTCGGCGTCGGCGATGGTCGACAGCCGGTGGGCCACGACCAGGGTGGTGCGGCCGGCCCGCACCTTGCGCAGGGTCTTCTGGATCGCCGCCTCGGTGCGGCTGTCGAGCGCGCTGGTCGCCTCGTCGAGGATCAGGATGCACGGATCGGCCAGCAGGGCCCGGGCGATGCCGACGCGCTGGCGCTCGCCGCCGGACAGCTTCAGACCGCGCTCGCCGACGACGGTGTCGAGGCCCTGCGGCAGGCCGCCGATGAAACCGGCCAGTTCGGCCGCCTCGGCGGCGGCCCAGATCGCCGCCTCGTCCGCCTCCGGACGGGCGAAGCCGATGTTGGCGCGCAGGGTGTCGTTGAACAGGGCCACGTCCTGCGGCACCAGGGCGACCGCGGTGCGCAGCGACTCCTGGGTCACCGAGCGAACGTCCTGCCCGTCGATCAGCACCCGCCCTTCCTGGGGATCGAGCAGGCGCAGGGCCAGCTTGACGATCGTCGACTTGCCCGAGCCCGAGGGGCCGACCAGCGCCGTGGTGGTGCCGGCCGGGGCGACGAAGCTGACGTCCTCCAGACCGTTGGCGCGGGCGTCGTGGCGGAAGCCGACGTCCTCGAAGGCCAGCGAGGCGCCCTGCACCCCCGCCGGCCGGGCCAGCGCCGCCGCGCCGGGCGCGTCGGCTACCTGCGGCGTCTGTCGCGTGACCTTCAGCATCTCCTCCATGTCGATGAAGGACTGACGGATCTCCCGGTAGGCGAAGCCGAGGATGTTCAGCGGGGCGTAGAGGGAGATCATGATCAGCACCGCGGCCGTCACGTCGCCGGGTCCCATCCGGCCGGCCGCCGCCTCGAACCCGGCCATCACCGCCATGGCCCCGAGGCCGACGTTCATGATCACCGCCTGCACGGTGTTCAGCAGCGCCAGCGAGCTGTTGGCCTTCAGGGCGGCCCGCGTGTAGTCGCCCAGCGCCGCGTCATAGGCCCGCGCCGCCCGCGCCTCGGCGCCGAACGACTTGACCGTCTCGTAGTTCAGCAGGGCGTCGACCGACACGCCGGCGGCCTGGGTGTCGGCGGTGTTCATCTCCCGCCGGTGCTCGATGCGCCAGTTGGAGAGGGCGAAGGTCGAGACCGCGTAGATGGCCACCACCGCCACCGCCAGCGCGCCGAAGCGCCAGTCGTACTTGCCGGCCAGCACCCCGGCGGCGAGGACCAGCTCGACCCCCGTCGGCACCAGGTTGAAGGCGAGGATGCGCAGCAGGAAGTCCACGGCGCGGGAGCCCCGGTCCATGGTCCGCGAGAGCGCCCCGGACCGCTTGGTCTGATGGAAGTCGAGCGACAGGCTGAGGGCGTGGGCGAAGGTCTCGGCCGCCGCCGTGCGCTGGGCCGCCGCCCGCACCGGCGCGAACACCACGTCCGACGCGTTCGGCGCCACCGCGGCCAGCAGGCGCACGAAGGCCCAGCCGAGGGCGAAGGCGGCGAAGCCGAGGCCGAAGGCGACTCCCGCCCCCTGCCCCGCCGCCAGATGATTGACCGCCGCGCCCAGCACCAGCGGCGCCAGCACGTTCAGCGCCTTGCCGCCCAGCGTCATCGCCACCGCCGCGGCGAGCCGGATTCGCAGTTGCGGCGCTCCGGACCGGCCGACCAGCCGCGCCAGATCCAGCAACGCCGGAAGCGTGCCGGGTCCTCCGGATCGTTCGGGCGTCCCCGCGCCCGCCGCCTTCGCCACCGGGTCGGACCTGCGTCCCGACCGCTCACCTCGCATCGCCATGGCCCGCATATGGCCCGGCTTCCGGGCGAAGCAATGGCGTCGGGATCAGCCGCGTCCGCTGCGCGCCGCGTACTCCAGCCGGGCGATGGTCCGGTTGTGCACCTCGTCCGGCCCGTCGGCGATGCGCAGGGTGCGGACCATGGCGTACATCTCGGCCAGCGGCGTGTCCGCCGACACCCCGGCGCCGCCGAAGGCCTGGATGGCGTCGTCGATCACCTTCAGCGCCATGCGCGGGGCCGCGACCTTGATCTGGGCGATCTCGGACTTGGCGTTCTTCGCCCCGACCTCGTCCATCATCCACGCCGCCTTCAGCACCAGCAGCCGGCACATCTCGATGTTGGTGCGCGCCTCGGCGACCCGCTGCTCCCACACCGAGTGCTCGGCGATGGTCTTGCGGAAGGCCGTGCGCGACAGCAGCCGGTCCACCATCAGCTCCAGCGCCCGCTCGGCCGCCCCGATGGTGCGCATGCAGTGGTGGATCCGGCCGGGCCCGAGCCGGCCCTGGGCGATCTCGAAACCGCGCCCTTCGCCGGCGATCAGATTCTCCGCCGGCACGCGGACATTCTCCAGCACCACCTCGGCGTGGCCGATCGGCCGCTCGTCGTAGCCGAACACCGACAGCATGCGCTCGACGCGGAAGCCGGGCGCATCCACGGGCACGATGATCATCGACTGCTGGGCGTGGATCGCCGCATCCGGATCGGTCTTGCCCATGACGATGGTCACCGCGACGTTCGGGTGGGCCATGTTGGTGGACCACCACTTGCGGCCGTTGATCACATAGTGGTCGCCGTCGCGCTCGATGCGGGTGCGGATGTTGGTGGCGTCGGACGAGGCCACTTCCGGCTCGGTCATAAGGAAGGCCGAGCGGATTTCGCCGGCCATCAGCGGCTCCAGCCAGCGCCGCTTCTGCGGTTCGTCCCCGTAGAGGTGCAGGACCTCCATGTTGCCGGTGTCCGGCGCGTTGCAGTTGAACACCTCCGCCGACCACAGGGCGCGGCCCATGATCTCCGCCAGCGGCGCATACTCGAGGTTCGTCAGGCCCGCGCCGTGCTCGCCCGGCAGGAACATGTTCCACAGTCCCGCCTCGCGGGCCTGGGCCTTCATCTCCTCCATGACCGGCGGCTGCCGCGTGTGATCCTCACGCACCTGGGCCCAGTATTCGGCCGAGCGCGGCAGCACCCGCTCGTCCATGAAGCGGCGCAGGCGGTCCTGCCACTCGAGGGCGCGGTCGGTGTGACGGAAGTCCATGGCGTCAGTCCTGTCCCGAAAAAGAAACGGCGCGGCATCCGTGGGACGCCGCGCCGCGAACTTCGTTGCGTCGAAGCAAACTCAGCGCTTCAGCAGCGGCGCGAGCTTCTGGGCGATCATCATGTCGCCGGCGATCTTCAGCTTGCCCTGCATGAAGGCCATCATCGGGTCCAGCCGGCCTTCCGACAGGGCGATGAAGTCGTCCCACGACATCGAGACGGTGGCGTCGGCCGGCTTGTCCTCGTTGGTGACGGTGTTCGGAACCGAGGCGCCGTCGATGAAGATCTTCCCGGTGTCGCCCAGGTCGAGCTTCACGGTCTTGCCCAGACCGGAGTTGTCGCCGACGGCGCCGCGGATGTGTTCGGTGACAGAGGCCAGATCGGCCATGAGCGTCTCTCCCTGGGGACGATGAAGGCTTCGACCTAGACCGCAGCGGCCCGCCTGCCAAGATCACGCCGGGTCAAGTTCGCGTGGCGCGCCCGCGCCTCAGTAGAAGACCGACTCGCGCGGCAGCTCCGCGACCGGCCGCCAGTCCGGGTCGGGGCGCGACGGGGCCCGTCGCCACGGCGCTTCCCGGCGGTAGGCGAACCGCTCCCGCTCGCGCTCGATCCGCTCGAGGCGCTCCCGCCGGGCCGCGCGGGCGGCCGCATAGTCCGGTCGCGGCGCGTCGAAGCCATAGGGATCGCCGCGCCGGTCCTGATACGCGGGCTCCGCCGGTCCGGAAGCGATCATCGCCGTCTCCACGGGGCGCGCCCTCTCCCGTTCCGGCGGCTCGGGACGCGGCGGCGGCGCGAGCGGCTCCAGCCAGGCGAAGAGTTCGTCGGCGGCGGAGTCGTGTCGGCGCTGCGCCGCCGGAATGTGCCGGTAGCCGTCGACCAGTTCGCCGACGCCCATCCTCGGGCCTTCCTGGATGCGGGGCGCCGGGGGTTGCACCACCTCGATCCGGAGCGTCCCGCCGCCGGTCGCCGGCGCGGCCGGCGCCGGGAGCCGGGCCATCGCGGCCGCGCCGAGCCCCACCGCCAGCACGCCGGCGACAGGAAGGGCGACGAGCCAGCGACGCCGGGCCGGCCCGGCGTTAGACTCGAACCATCGCGGTGGCAGGGACATGGGGCGACTCCTCGAACTTTCCGGTGTGGGAATCCCTCGGCGCGGCTTTGGTTCGATCCGGACCCGGAGTCATGATCCTGCGCCCGGCGTGAAGGGGGCGCCCCGGCGGAGGACGGTCAGCTCGCCGACGCGAGCGGTTCGCCGCCCGTCCGTTCGGCGACGGCGACCTCGGCGCCCGTCGGCAGGCCGCCTTTGCGGGCGAGGGCGGCGAAGGCTCCGTCCCGTGAGATCAGCTCACGGAACGTTCCGCTTTCGGCGATGCGCCCCTTGTCCATCACCACGATCAGGTCGGCGTCGATGATGGTCGAAAGCCGGTGGGCGATCAGGAAGGTGGTCCGGCCGGCGGCCGCCGCGTCCAGCGCCTGCTTGACCTTCATCTCCGTCACCGTGTCGAGGGCGCTCGTCGCCTCGTCAAGGATGAGGATCGGGGCGTTCTTGAGGATGGCCCGGGCGATGGCGAGCCGCTGGCGTTCGCCGCCGGAGAGCAGACGACCGCCTTCGCCGATGACAAAGGCGTAGCCGCCGGGTTTGGCGACGATGAAGTCGTGGGCCTCGGCGGCCCGCGCCGCCGCCTCGAGTTCCGCGTCCGTCGCGTCCGGCCGCGCCAGCCTCAGGTTGTCGGCGATCGAGCGGTTGAACAGGCCGGCGTCCTGGAACACCACCCCGATCGCCTCCCGCAGCGAGGCGATGGTCACCCGGCGGATGTCCTGGCCGTCGATGAGGATGCGGCCGGTGGCCGGTTCACGCTGGCGCTGAAGCAGGTTCATCAGGGTCGTCTTGCCCGCCCCGCTCGATCCGACCAGCGCCACCTTCGAGCCGGCGGGCACGCGCAGGTCGATGTCGAACACGCCCATGTGGGTGTCCATGAACCAGTGGCTGACGCGCTCGAAGACGATCTCACCCCGGACGTCGACGAGGGGAACGGCGTCCGGGGCGTCCGCGAACTCCTGGCGGGTGTCCATCAGATCGAACAGGCCCTGCAGCGTCGGCGCCTGCACGAAGACGCGGGCGAACGAC
Organism: Brevundimonas sp.; assembly: GCF_013912005.1. GTDB lineage: Bacteria > Pseudomonadota > Alphaproteobacteria > Caulobacterales > Caulobacteraceae > Brevundimonas. Next base: position 27,659 of record NZ_JACESB010000010.1, read on the forward strand.
GCCGAGAGCTGGTCCAGACGGCCGATGAGCAGTCCCGCGAAGCCGATGAAGCTGACGATCTCCCCGACCGTGACGCGCCCCGCCGCCAGCAGGAGGGCCCCGGTCGCGAACAGGCTGACCATCGCCAGGGTGGAGGCCCCGCGGGTCATCACCATCAGCACCGCCCACCAGCTGAGCACCGGATACTGGGCCCCCAGCAGGCGGGCGGTCATGCTGCGCAGATCGGCCCCCTCCGTCGGGGCGCGCATGTACGCCTGGATCACGCCGACGTTGGCGATCACGTCTCCGATGCGGCTGGAGACGGCCTGGTGGTGCTGTTCGACCTGCGCCTGCCCGGCCTCCGTCTTGCCGACCACCAGCCAGCTGACGGCGACGTAGACGACGGCCAGGGCCACGAGCACCGAAGCGAGGATCGGATCGATCCAGAAGGCCAGCGGCAGGAGGAGCACCAGGCTGACGAGGGCGGGCTGCTGCTCCCTGAAGAAGGACAGGATCAGGGCGAACAGGGCGTCGCCGCCCGTGAGCATGGCCCGGATGATGCGGCCGGTGCCCTTTTCGGACACGAAGGGGGCCGGCAGGGTGACGGCCCGGTCGAAGGCCTCGTTCATCGCCGCGAGCCGCCGACGGTGCGACATCCGGTCGGCGAGAAGCGAGACCAGGGCCGACCCGGCGATGCTCACCATGCCGAGCGCCGCCCACAGGCCGATGAGCCGCCACGGCCCGGCGCCACGCGTCAGGGCGTCGACCACCCGCCCGAACAGCACCGGCTCCACCACGGCGAGGCCGCCGAGGACGAGATTGCCGACGGCGAGCGCCGTCGCCCGGCGCAGATCGGGGCGCAGCAGGCGGAGCGCGCGAAGGTAGAGGCGGAGGATCATGCAGGCTCCGGTGTCCCGCCCGCCAACCGTCCGCCGGGCGAATGGTTGCTCCGACGCGCGTCTGCGTCGGGCCGCCGACACAGGAACCACCGCCGGGGCCGGGGGTTGGCCCAGCCTTCGACGGGAGTAAGGCATGAGCGACGGACGGCGGGTTCTCGTGACAGGCGGCGCGGGATACATCGGCTCGCACACGGCCAAGGCGCTTGCGCGGGCGGGGCACACGCCCGTCGTCTTCGACGACCTCAGCAACGGCCACCGGGAGGCGGTCCGCTGGGGACCTCTGGTCGTCGGCGACATCCGCGACCGGGCGGCCGTGGAGGCCTGCCTGCGCGAACACCGCATCGACAGCGTCATCAATTTCGCCGGTCTGATCGAGGTCGGACGCTCGGTCCACGACCCGGCGGTCTTCTGGGACGTCAACCTCGGCGGGGTCGCCGTCGTGCTCGAGGCGATGCGGGCCTGCGGCGTCGAGCGGCTGGTGTTCTCGTCGACGGCGGCCGTCTACGGCCAGCCCGACGCGGCGTCGCTGGCGCCTCTGCGGGAGACGCTGCCGACCCAGCCGATCAATCCCTACGGCGACAGCAAGCTCGCCGCCGAGCGCCTCATCGCCGCCTCGGCCCGGGCCTACGGCGTCCGCGGCGTGGCCCTTCGCTACTTCAACGCATGCGGGGCGGACGCCGAGGGCGAGATCGGCGAGGCGCACGCGCCCGAGAGCCATCTCATTCCGCTGGCGATCGAGGCGGCGCTGGGATTCGGCCCGGCGCTGACCGTCTTCGGACAGGACTTCCCCACCCCCGACGGCGCCTGCATCCGGGACTACATCCACGTGTCCGATCTGGCGCGGGCGCATGTGCTGGCGCTGGACGTCGACCCCGGCCCCGACGGCTTCGTGGCGATGAATCTCGGCACGGGCCGGGGCTTCTCGGTTCTCGAGGTGGTCGAGGCGGTGGCGCGGGCGGTGGGCCGGCCGACGCCGTTCTCCGTCGGCGCCCGCCGACCGGGGGATCCGGCCTGCCTCGTCGCCGACGCCGGCCGCGCCCGCGAGCGGCTCGACTGGCGGCCGTCCTTCACCAGTCTCGACGAAATCGTGGCCACGGCCGTGGCGTGGCGGCGCCGTCCGGCGTTCGGCGACCGGCTGCTGGCGACGACGCGGGAGGTTGCGTGAGCGGTCTGGAGCTCTGGGGCGGGCATGAATGCACCGTCAACCGCGTGGGCGACGCCTGGCTCGACCAGACCCGCCTGTCGGGCCACCAGGAGCGGCCGGGCGATCTCGACCGCTTCGCCCGGCTCGGCCTGAAGGCCCTCCGCTATCCCCTTCTGTGGGAACGCACCGAGGTGGAGCCCGGCCGCTTCGACTGGAGCTGGGCCGACGAGCGACTCGGGCGGATGCGCGCGCTGGACCTGCGCCCGGTCGCCGGTCTGGTGCACCATGGCTCGGGGCCGGCGTGGACGGACCTGCTGGACCCCGGCTTCGCGCCCGGACTGGCGCGATACGCAGCCGCCGCGGCGCGCCGGTATCCATGGGTGGAGGACTGGACGCCGGTGAACGAGCCGCTGACCACCGCCCGGTTCAGCGCCCTGTACGGCCACTGGCACCCGCACGCCCGGGACGAGGCGTCCTTCTGGCTGGCGCTGCTGAACCAGATCGACGGCGTCCGTCTGGCGATGCAGGCGATCCGCGAGGTGAACCCGGCGGCGCGGCTGGTGCAGACCGAGGATTTCGGCTGGACCTGGGGCACTGACCCGTGTGCGGCCCAGGTGCGGCACGACAACGCGCGACGGCTGATGACATGGGATCTTCTGACCGGACGGGTGGTCCCGGAGCATCCTCTGTGGCTGCGGCTGGAGCGGCTGGGCTTCGGACGCCGGCTCGACGCGATCGCCGAGGCGCCCTGCCCCCCGGACCTGCTGGGGCTCAATCACTACGTGACCAGCGACCGCTTCCTCGATCACCGCCTCGAGCGCTATCCGGAGCGCTCGCACGGCGGAAACGGCGAGATCGCCTTCGCCGACGTCGAGGCCGTGCGGGTGCTGGCCGACTATCCCTGCGGCTGGCGGCGCAGCCTCGAGGCCGTGTGGGGCCGGTACGGCCTGCCGGTCGCCGTCACGGAGTGCCACCTCGGCTGCACCCCGGACCAGCAGCAGCGGTGGCTCTCCGCCTGCTGGCGCGCCGCCCTCGAGGCGCGGCGGGAAGGGATCGACGTGCGGGCGGTCACCGTCTGGGCGCTGCTCGGAAGCCATGACTGGGACAGCCTCCTGACCCGCTGGGTCGGCAGCTATGAAGCCGGGGTGTTCGACGTCTCGACGGGGACCCCGGAGGCGACGCCGCTGGCGGCGCTGGTGCGCCGGCTCGCCGCCGGCGAAACCCCGCCGGTCGGCGCCGCCGGCTGGTGGGAGCAGGCGGAACGGCTGCTCTACCCCCCGTGCGAGGCTCCGCCGGAAATGTCGGTGGGCCGACATTGACGTCTGCAAAAGACAAGCTTTTTCAATAGCGTGCAACCAATGTGCGTGTCAGCGGTTGGGGGAGTCCATTCCCTCCCGCGAAAGAGCCCCCATGGACCGCACATCGAGCCCGACGCAGAGCGCAGTCGTTATCGAACTGGGCAAGCCGCACGAGCGGGCCGATCCGATTGTCTGCCTTTCGCACCTGCGTTGGGACTTCGTGTTCCAGCGGCCGCAGCACCTGATGTCCCGCTTCGCCGCCAACCGGACCGTGCTGGTGTTCGAGGAGCCGCTGCCGGCGGAACCCGGGGCCGCCATGGGGATCGATCTCCGGACCTGCGCCGAAAGCGGCGTGATCGTCGCCACCCCGCGGCTGCCGGACGGCCTCGAGGGCGCCTGCCGCAACGCCGTGCTGCGCCAGCTCCTCGACGAGGCCCTCGCCGCCCACCGGATCGAGCGGCCGGTCCTGTGGTACTACACGCCGATGATGCTGCCGCTGGCGCGGCACATCGAAGCTGCGGCGGTCGTGTACGACTGCATGGACGAGCTCGCGAACTTCAGGTTCGCCCCGCCGGAGCTGACCACCCTGGAAGGTGAGCTGTTCGCCACGGCCGACGTGGTGTTCACCGGCGGCCACAGCCTGTTCGAGGCCAAGCAGCACCTCCACGGCAACATCCACCCGTTCCCCTCCAGCGTGGATCGCGCCCACTTCGCCACGGCGCGCGAGCTCAACCGCGCCGGCGGCGACCGGCGGCCCCGGTTCGGCTTCTACGGGGTCATCGACGAGCGGATGGATCTCGAGCTGATCGCCGGAGTCGCCGACGCCCGCCCCGACTGGGATCTGGAGATGGTCGGTCCCGTGGTGAAGATCGCCCCGGAGAGCCTCCCCCGGCGGGCGAACATCGCCTGGACGGGCCAGAAGACCTACGACGACCTGCCCGACTGCCTCGCGGACTGGGACGTGGCCCTGATGCCGTTCGCGATCAACGAGTCGACCCGCTTCATCAGCCCCACCAAGACGCCGGAATACCTCTCCGCCGGCCGGCCGGTGGTGTCGACGCCTGTCCGGGACGTCGTGCGCCACTACGGCGACCTGGAGGCGGTGCGGATCGCCGCCGACGTCGAGAGTTTCGTCGAGAGCTGCGAGACGGCGCTGGCTCTCGCTCGCGGCGAAGAGGCGGGCTGGCTTGAGGACGTCGATGCCGTGCTCGCCAGCCTGTCGTGGGACCAGACCCAGCTTCGCATGTCGGCGCTGATCGACTCCGCGGCCGAGCGGCGGTCGTTCGCCATCCAGCGGCCGGCGGTCGCCGCTCCCTCGGTCTGGCCGGCGTTGCGCCGCTCCCACTACGACGCCCTCGTGGTCGGCGCCGGCTTCGCCGGTTCCGTGATGGCCGAGCGACTCGCGTCCCAGGGCCAGAAGGTGCTGCTCATCGACCGTCGGCCGCACATCGCCGGCAACGCGTTCGACCGGCTCGACGCCGCCGGCGTGCTGATCCACCAGTACGGGCCGCACATCTTCCACACGAACTCGGCCGAGATCTTCGACTATCTGTCCCGCTTCACCGAGTGGCGGCCGTACGAGCACCGGGTGCTGGCGCAGGTTGGCGAGCAGCTCGTGCCGATGCCGATCAACCGCACCACGCTGAACGCCCTCTACGAGCTGGACCTGCGGTCGGACGAGCAGGCCGAGGCCTTCCTCGCCTCCCGCGCCGAGCCGGTCGAGCGCATCCGCACCTCGGAGGACGTGGTCGTCAACGCCATTGGCCGCGAGCTCTACGAGACCTTCTTCCGCGGCTACACCCGCAAGCAGTGGGGCCTGGATCCGTCGGAGCTGGACAGGTCGGTGACGGCGCGGGTGCCCACGCGGACCAACACCGACGACCGCTACTTCACGGACGCCTTCCAGGCCATGCCGCTGCACGGCTACACCCGCATGTTCGAGAACATGCTCGATCACGACGGGATCGATATCGAGACCGGGGTGGAGTACCGCGACGTCGTGGACGAGGTCCTGCACGACCGCCTGATCTTCACCGGCCCGATCGACGAGTTCTTCGACCACCGCTACGGCGAGCTGCCCTACCGCTCGCTGAGGTTCCGCCACGAGACGCTCGATCAGGAGTGGTTCCAGCCGGTCGCGACCGTGAACTACCCGGCCGAGACCACCCCCTACACCCGGGTCACCGAGTACAAGCACCTGACGGGCCAGACCCACGACCGCACGAGCGTCACCTACGAGTATCCGGCGGCGGAAGGGGATCCCTACTATCCGATCCCCCGGCCCGAGAACCAGGCGCTCTTCAAGAAGTACGAGGCTCTCGCGGCCACCCGGCCCGAGGTGGCGTTCGTGGGCCGGCTGGCGACCTACCGCTACTACAACATGGACCAGGTCACCGGGCAGGCGCTGGCCGCCTGGCGCCGTCTCCCCCCGCTCGGCCAGTCGGCCGCGGCGTCCGGAGAGGCGGCGATCGCGGGAGGCTGAGCGGGGCCGGGGCCGCCGCGCGGCCCCGTTTGTTCCCGGGAAGCGGCGGCCTGCCGGTCCGACGCGGCGTCGCCCGCGTCGGGTCACCGGGGGCATATGAGGCGGGTTCCTACTTCTTCGAGTGGGAACGGGAATGGCGGGTGCTGGGAGACTTCAGATTCAATCCGGAGAACGTCGCGTTCCTGATTATCCCTGAAGAACTCCACGAAGCGGCACGCTCGTTCTTTGAGTCGGTGCGCGATGACAACACCGGCCCGGTTTACGAATGCCCCTACATCGATCCCTATTGGACGGAGTTACCAGCGGACCTTCCCTTCTAACGGGAGTCAGCTCCCGCCATCACCATCTAGTCCTCGACCTCGTTAGCCCCGGAAGGGATCGGGTCATCGGCGAACATCACATAGTGGATGTGTTGCACCGCTCGGCTAAACCGAGCGGCTCGGACCGCGACCGCTTCAAGTTGTCCGGGCCAGTAGTTGCTGATCCGGTGGGTGATCCGGCCTCCATCGATCACGATCTCGTCGAACGTCGTCGGCCCACGCGGGAGAACTTTCATGTCAGAGTGAGCCATCCGATTCCGGATGGCTCGGCTCGCCTCGTAGCGGTCCAGAATGGCTGTTCCCAGCCGTTGAAAGCGCGACAGCGGTCCGTCGGTGGCTAGCACCTTCCGGAGATAGCTGATCCGGGCTGCGCTGCTGAAGGGCGGTGTCTCCCGAAGATCACGATACTCTGGGACCATTGAGCATCGGATCGCCACGTCCGTTAGCTTCTGCTCAACGTGGCTGTAGCTCCAGAGGATCGAAGAACGGAGGATGAGGACACGGGCGAGATCGGCGTCCTGAACCCACGGATTGATGACGGCTCGCCATTCGTAGGGCACCAACTGACTCGGCTTCAATCTACGCCCCATCACAACCCCAACTGCTCGCGCGCGACGGGGTTAAAGCCCGCCGTTCTCGATATCGGCGATGAGCTTCACATATTCCGCCTCGCTGGCCTTGAGACTCGCGAGGTGCTGCGGGGTGTAGTCTCGGAACGCCTCGCCGGGCCTCTGCGAACCGATCTTCGCGTTAGGCTGGGACCAGAACCAGATGCTTTGACGGATCGAGGCAAGCTCATCGCGAAGTTGCTGAAGTTCGTTGTCCAAATCGTCCCCCTTCATCTGACTGGATCGGGTGGCAGACCGAATGCGCGCTCATCCCAATCCCCTGCCGCCCGGACGAGAGCTTTTCGCCCTTCGCTGAGATTGTGGAAGAGAGCGTAGCGTTCATACAACCGCTTCGCACCCTCCCCTTCGCGCGTCAGCACGTTCAGTGCGATAAGGAATAACTCACTGTCTGACAGCTGTGATCGGAGCAGGCGCACATACTGATACGACAAGTCGTCTCGAACGATGATGCGGTCATCACCGGTCTTCCCATCGAAGTGCCTCTCGGCATAACGGACTATGTGATAGATGAAGCGGAAGAGGTTCGAGTGGTTCTTTACGTGGGCCATTACGCGCCCATACGCCTCCATCACCGTGAGCTGAGGGTCGGAGCGGGGCGCACTTTCGATGAACCCGGCTATCCTATCGACCCCGAACTGACCCTCGTGGTGATGACTTCCGTAAGTGTAAGCGACCTTCTCCAGTAGGTCATACCGACGTTCCAAGAGGTCTAAAAAGGAGGGCTCCGCACGAAGTCGGGCGGCCTCCGCTCGCTCCCGCCGTAGCAACTGCGTCTCTTCCGACTGAGCTTGGTAGGTCCGGTAGGCGAAGTAGGCGGCAAGCGCGGCCATCATCGCGCCAATGAAACCAAAACTGTCGCCGAACTGGCCAGTGACCGCGAAGTTTGGGGCGCCGCCATTCCGCATAGGCAGAAGTCCCGTCACCACGACGAAATAGAACCAGAGCGCGGCGGCCCCGATTGCAGCCCGGACGATCTTCGCGAACTTCTTGTTGTCGGTGCCCGTCAAAGCCGCTCCTCCCGAGCGCCATCCTGACGAGATTCGACGGCCCGGAAACGGCGATCCTGCGCGTCACACAAAGCGTCACACAGGCTCACTCTGTGACGAGCCAACTTGCTGTTTTCAAGGCGTTTATGAAGAAATGGCGGAGACGGAGGGATTCGAACCCTCGGTACCCCTTACAGGGTACGACGATTTAGCAAACCGTTGCCTTCAGCCACTCGGCCACGTCTCCGGCAGGCGGCGTGCTTACCGGAGCGCGCGGGCGGGCGCAACGGGTCTGGCGACGCCGCCGCCCGTTAACGCGACAGTGAGGCGGACGCGGCAAGCTCGGGCCAAACCTTCCGCCCGGACGCATGACCCACGCCGCCAGCCCTCTGACCGTTGACGACGCTGCGCCGGCGCGGCCGCCCGCGCGGACGGCCGGCGACGGCGCCGCGCGACGGGGACCGTTCCGGCCCGAGGTCTGGCTCAACGCCCGTCAGCGGCACGCCTCCCGCCTCGCCGCCCACTATTTCCGCGCCTTCGACGTGCTGGCGGTGCTCGGTCTCACCCTGGTCTGCGCCTGGGCCGCCGCCTCCGGTCCGCTCGTCCGCGCGCAGGTCGCGGACGTGGCGCCCTATGCGGTCGGGGCCGCGACGATCCTCGGCCTGATGCGCGCCACCGGGCGCTACCGCTTCGCCCGCGGCGAACGACAGGGCCCGCGTCTGCTCGCGGTTTTCGCCATCGTCGCCGCCGGCGCGGCGGCCGCCTTCGCGACCGGTCTCCTCGTGGACGGCGAAGGCGCGTCGACGCGCGCGCTCGCCCTGTGGGCCGTGTTGACGCTCGGCCTCCTCGGGACCATGCACCTGGGCTGGAGCCGCCTCGTCGACCGCTGGCGGACTTCGGGCGCCCTCACCCCCAACATCGTCCTTGTCGGCGCGACCCGTCACGCCGAGAGTCTGATCCGCGAAGCCCTCAAGCGCCGCGACCTGAACGTGCTGGGAATCTTCGACGACCGGCTGGCCCGGGCCCCGCGGGCCGTGGCCGGAGTGCCGGTGCTGGGCGCCGCCGACGACCTGCTCGCCCACCGCATGACGCCGTATGTCGATCGCGTGGTTCTGGCCATCGATCCGCGGGCGGAGGCGCGGGTGCGGGAGCTGACCGCCCGCCTCGGGACGCTGCCGAACGAGGTCACCCTGCTGGTCGAACCGGACGGCCCGGCCGAGACCGCCTCCGCCCTCGACCGTCTGGCCGCCGCCCCGCTCGCCGACGTCAGCGGGCCGGCCGATCCCGATCGCCGGGCGTTCAACAAGCGCCTGCAGGATCTGATCCTCGGCCTCCTCGCCCTCGTCCTGCTCGCCCCGGTCATGGCCCTGATCGCCCTGGCCATCCGCCTCGACAGTCCCGGCCCGGTGCTGTTCCGCCAGCGGCGGCACGGCTTCAACCAGGAAGAGATCGTCGTCTGGAAGTTCCGCTCCATGCGCCACGAGGCGGCCGACGCGACCGCCAGCCGCCAGGTGACCCACGACGACGACCGGGTCACCCGCATCGGGCGCTTCATCCGCAAGACCAGCCTCGACGAGCTGCCGCAACTGATCAACGTGCTGCGCGGCGAGATGTCCCTGGTCGGCCCGCGGCCGCACGCGATCGGCATGAAGACCGGCCACGTGGAGTCCGCCCGACTGGTCGGCGAGTACGCCCACCGCCACCGGATCAAGCCCGGCATGACCGGATGGGCGGCGGTGAACGGCTCGCGCGGGCCCCTGCACACGGCCCAGGACGTCCGCCGCCGCGTCCGCCTCGACATCGAGTACGTCGAGCGCCAGAGCCTGTGGATGGATCTGTGGATCATGGCGATCACGGTTCCGGTCCTGCTCGGCGACCGCGCGGCCGTCCGGTGACCCGGAGCGGCTGATGTTCTGGAAGGGCGTCTGGGGCTACCTGCCCGCCAACATCGTCCAGGGCGTGGTCGGCTTCCTGACCATCGTCCTGTTCACCCGCCTGCTCGACGCCGAGGCGTTCGGCCGCTACGCCCTCGCCTTCTCGGTGGTGACCCTCGCCCATGTGGCGGTGTTCAGCTGGCTCGAGGCGGCCATGGCCCGCTTCTGGGCCGCGGAGACCGCGGGCGCCGGGCTGGCGAGCCATTTCGCCAGCCTCTACCGCATCGCCTTCGTCCTCTCCGCCGGCTTCCTCGTCCTCGTGGGGGCGGTTCTGTGGCTGTCGCCGGTCGAGCCGCTGTTCCGCCTCGCCCTCGCCGCCGGCCTCGCCGGCGTGCCGGCCCGCTGCCTGGTCAAGCTCGCCCAGGAACGCTACCGCGCCGCGGGCGAGGTCGGTCGGGCGGCGGGGCTGGACATCGCCACCACCATCGGCGGTCTCGTCATCGGCGTCGGCTTCGCCCTCGCCGGCGCCGGCGGGGCCGCGCCCCTGCTGGGCCTCGGTCTCGCGCCCCTGCTCGCCCTGCCCTTCGTGCTCCCCGCCGAACTGCGCGAGGCGCGCGGCGGCCGGCTGGAGCCCGCGCGGCTGCGCGGCTACGCCGTCTACGGCTATCCGATCGCCGCCTCCCTGGCGCTCACCGTGGTGCTCGCCTCCACCGACCGCTTCCTGCTCGCGGCCTTCCTCGACGAGGCGGCGGTCGGCGCCTATCACGCCGGCTATTCGATCGCGAACCGGACGCTGGACGTGCTGTTCCTGTGGCTCGGGGCGGCCGGGCAGCCGGCTTTGGTCATGGCGCTGGAGCGCGGCGGCGCCGCCCGGCTGCAGGCCGCGGCCCGGGAGCAGCTGTCCACCTTCCTGCTGATCGGCCTGCCGGCGGCCGCGGGCGTGGCCCTGGTGGCCCGGCCGCTGGCGGAGGTGCTGATCGGCGAGGAGCTGCGCACGGCGGCGGCGGCCATCACCCCGTGGATCGCCCTCTCCGCCCTGCTCTACGGCCTCACCGCCTACTACTTCGGCCAGGCCTTCACCCTCGGCCGGCGCACCGGTCGGCTGCTGGCGGCCATGAGCCTGCCCGCGCTCGTCAACGTGGCCCTGAACCTCGTCCTCGTGCCGCGCTTCGGCGTCATGGGGGCGGCGTGGGCGACGGCGGCGAGTTTCGCCCTCGGGCTCGCCGCCACCCTGACGCTCGGCCGCGCCGTGCTGCCCCTGCCCGTGGCCTGGGACAGCCTGCTGCGCTGCGCCGCCGCCACGGCCCTGATGGCCCTCGTCGTCCGCGCCCTGCCCCCGCTCGGCGGCGCGGCCGAACTGGTCCTCGACGCCGGCGTCGGCGCCCTCGTCTACGCCGCCGCGGCCCTGACGCTGAACGCCGCCGGCGTGCGCGACGTGGCGGCCCGTCTCGTCCGGCGGTTCCGGGCCCGGAAGGCCGCCGCATGAGCGCCGCCGTCGTCGAGAACGCCGCCTGGGCCGGAGCCGCCCCCTCGCTGTCGGTGCTGACGCCCTTCCTGCGCGACGACCCGTCCGACCTGCTGGAGCGGCTGGAGACGGAGGCGCCGGCGCTGGGGGACGGCGTGGAGGTGGTCCTGCTGGACGACGGCACCGCCGACGCCGAACTCACCGCGCGGCTGACGGCTCTCATCCGCCGGATGACCCTGCCGGCGCGCCTGATCACCCTCGCCGCCAACGAGGGCCGGGCGCCGGGCCGCAACCGCCTCGCCGCCGCCGCCCGGGGCGAGGCGCTGCTGTTCCTCGACAGCGACATGCGGCCCGACAGTCCCCACTTCCTGCAGGACTGGGCGGCGCTGGTGCGGCGCGAGCGGCCGGCGGTCGCCTTCGGCGGCTTCTCCCTGCTGCAGGCGCCGGACGCGCCTCGCTTCGCCGTCCACCGCGCCCTGGCGGCGAAGTCGGAGTGCGTTCCCTCGCCGGAGCGGGCGAAGCAGCCGGCCAAATACGTCTACACCTCAAACCTCCTCGTCCGCCGCGACGTGTTCGAGGCCGAGGCCTTCGATCCCGGCTTCACCGGCTGGGGCTGGGAGGACGTGGAGTGGGCCATCCGCGTCGCCCGCCGTTTCCCGGTGGTCCACGTCGACAACCCGGCGACGCACATGGGCCTCGACACCGTCCCGGCCCTCGCCGCCAAGTACGAACAGTCGGCGCCCAACTTCGGCCGGATGGCCGCGCGCCACCCGGAGATCGTCGCCGCCTACCCCAGCTATCGCGCCGCGCGCCTGCTGCGCCGGCTGCCGGCCCTGCGGCCGCTCCGTAGCCTGCTGAAGCGGGCCGCGACCGCGGAGTGGCTGCCGACCGCCGCCCGGGCCTTCTCGCTGCGCCTGTACCGGGCCGCCCTCTATGCGGAGGCGGTGTGATGGGCGACGTCGCCGTCCTCGTGCCCACCCTGCGGCGGCCGGACAGCCTCGCGCGCGCCCTCCGCTCCCTGTTCGCCCAGCAGGGGGTGGACGACCGGATCGCGGCGATCGTGGTGGTGGACAACGATCCGGCCGGCTCGGCCGCGTCGATGGTGGAGTCGCTGCGCTCCGCGGCGCCCTGGCCCCTGGTGTACCGGCATGCGCCGACCCCCGGGGTGGCCACCGCCCGCAACGCCGGCCTGGCCGCGACCGACGCCCCCCTGATCGCCTTTCTGGACGACGACGAGGCCGCCTCGCGGGGCTGGCTCGCCGCCCTGCTCGACGCACAGGCGGCCACGGGCGCCGATGTGGTGTTCGGGCCCATCACCGGCCGCGCGCCGGAGGCGGCGCCGTGGCTCCAGCCCTATCTGGAGCGCTTCTTCGGCCGGGCGGGCCCCGCGGAGACCGGTCTGATCGACCGGCCCTACGGCTGCGGCAACTCCCTGATGCTGCGGCGCACGGCCCTGCCCGGCGCCGCCCCCTTCAGCACCGCCGCCGACGACATGGGCGGCGAGGACGACATCCTGTTCGCCGGACTGCAGCGCCGGGGCGGCCGGTTCGGCTGGGCGGCCGACGCCCGGGTGGAGGAGTTCGCGCCGGCGCACCGCGCCACCCTCCGCTACACCCTCGCCCGCGCCTTCGCCTACGGCCAGGGCCCGAGCCAGACGGCCGCCGCGGCGCGCGACTGGCCGGGCGTGCTGCGCTGGATGGTGATCGGCGCGGGCCAGACCGCCATCTGGGGTTCAGTCGCCGCCGGCCTGTCTGTCCTGGGCCATCCCCGCCGGGCCGAGGCGCTGGACCGCGCCGCCCGCGGTCTCGGAAAGCTTTTCTGGATGAAGGGTCTGGAGCCGCGTTTCTACGGCGCCCACGAAGTGGCCCGGCTGGATCGTCAGCGATCGCTCAGCCGGTGAGCCGGCGCAGGAAGGCGGGCGGCTGGTAGGTCGACCGGTTGACCACCACCCCGGCGATCCGTCCGCCCACCGCCTCGATCTCGTCGCGCAGGATCATCGGCTCGCCCGGGGAGGCGCCGCCGGCGGCGACCACCAGCACCGTCGCGTCGACGAACGGCGCCAGGGTGATGGCCGTGTCGCTGCGGTCGGCGGCCGGAGAATCGATCACCACCGTATCCGCGTGCCGGCGCAGGGCGTCCCAGTAGCGCGCGTCGCCCAGGACCTCCGCCCGCTGGCCGGAACGCAGGTTCTCGCCCGCGAAACGGGTGGCCCACAGACGGCCGCCGAGGAAGGGCCGCGCCGTCACCAGCCGGGCCGGATGGACGGGCTTGCCGTCCCGGTCCGTCACCCGCGGCGTCACGGCGAAGAAGATGGATCCGTCCGGCGTCGCCGCCGCCGCCTTGCCCATCCGCCCGAAGCGGTCCGGCTGGGCGGCGATCGCCTCCACCTGCCCCTGCTGGGACAGGTCCGCATCGATGAGCCAGACGGGCTTGCGGGCCCGGACGGCGGCGAGGCGGGCGTACTCCCGCGCCACGGTGGAGACGCCCTCGCCGGTCGTGGCGGCAGCGATCTGGATCACGCGGCCGCGGTGACCCGGCGCGGGCCCCAGCGCGGCCCAGAGGGCGGCCATCTCGGATGTCAGATCGACCATCGAATCGCTACGCGCCGTTCACCACACCCTACGGTAACACGGGCGGGTCAGCGGGCCTTCACCGGAGCGACGGCGAGCACCGGAAGATCGAGCGTCCGCCCCGTTGAGGCCGGCGTGGCGTAGCCCCGGCGCGTGAACACCCGCAGCAGGCCGACGCACAGGGCGGTGAAGGCGGCGAACAGGAACACCACCGCCAGCAGGGGCGCCTTCAGGCTGCTGCCCCGCGTCGGGGCCTGGGCGCGCTCCAGAACGGTGACGTTGTCCGCGCCGGCGGCGACGAGGGCGCGATCCGCGCGGGACTGGCTCTCGCGCTGCTGGAAGTCGCGGATGGCGGCCGTCAGCGTCTCGCGGTTGCCGGCGAGGGTGGCGTGGGTCGACTCCAGCCGCGTCAGCTCGGCCAGCCGCCCGCGCAGGGTCGTCAGCTGCCCTTCGAGCACCCGCAGGCGGGCCGCCAGCGCGTCGCGGTCGGCGGCGGCGTTGATCCGCGCCGTCTCGATTTCGGTGAAGATCGCGCTGGGGCCGGTGCGGACCTCCTTGGCGCCCACCGCGGTCCCGGTCGCCACGAAGGCCTGGAGCTGGGCGATCTGCTCGTCGATGTCGCGCACCGGCTGGGCGTCCTCGGTGTAGCGGGCGAGCAGGTTCTCCCGCTGGGTCCGCAGCTGCAGGATCTGGTCCTGGGCCGAGATGTTCAGGTCCTGCTGCAGCACGACCTCCGCCGGCTGCTGCGCCAGCTGCGCCTCCAGGGTGGCGAGACGCTGGCTGGCCTGCTGCAGCTGGGCGCGCACCGACAGCGTCTCGGCCGAGACCGTCTGGAAATTGGCCGCGAGCGTCGCCTTGGCCGTGGCGAAGTCGCCGATGTCGTTGGACTGCAGGAAGGCTTCGTAGGCGGCGTCGGCCGAGGCGAGGTCGTCCTCGAAGGCCTCCCGCTGCGCCGCATAGGGCGCGGGGTCGGCGCGGTCGCGGAACACTTCGCGGCGCCGCACGAGGTACTGGTCGACGAGGGCGTTGAGCACCCTCGCCGCCCGCTGCGGATCGCCGGAGCGATAGGAGACCGAGATGATGGCGCTGCCGGGCGTGACCCCCACCCCGAGGTTGTTGTCGAGCACCTTGAGCGCCGCGGTCTCCTTCTCGGCCGCGGTTCCGGCCGCGTCGTCCCCGAGGATCGCCGCCGGGCCCACCGCGCGCACCGTGCGGCGCTTGACCTCAAGGCTGCCGAGGATGGCGGCTTCCGACTGCGCCACCGCGTCCGCCTCCAGCGGCTGGCCGCCGCGGTCCTGCTGGGCCCCGACGCGGGGCTGGTAGACGTACTCCTGCCCGACCCCGGCGTAGACGCTGGCGCTGGCCGTGTAGGACTTCTTGAGCGTCAGCACGGCGGCCGCCCCCAGCGCGAAGATGGCCAGGAACACCACGATCATCAGCAGCAGTTCGCGGAACAGCAGGCCGACGACGTCAGCGAAGCCGTAGCGCGGGCGGACTGTGGTGTAGGCCGTCGTGCGCATGCGGGCGGACTGATTCCATCGAACGGGACTGACCGGCGCAGCCTTCGCCCACCGGCGTTAACCATGGGTTACCCATAGCCGGACCACCCTGCCCTCGACGCCGCTGCACCGGAGCGATTCCGCCATGTCCATCCATCGCCGCACCCTTCTCCTCGGCCTCGCCGGGGTCGGCGGCGCGATGACCGCAGGATGCGGTGGCGTGGGCGATCCCTGGGGCGGGGAGCCGGCCTGGGCCTCGTCGCCGGCGCCGGGCGCCGCCCGGGTGCGACAGACCGGGCCGCACGCCTTCCCCGAAGTCGCCTTCGCCGACTGGACCGACGCCGAGCCCGAGTACGTGCTCTATCCCGGCGACGAGATCGAGATCGCCACCCCGACCGCCCCGGAGTTGACCCGCACCCTGCGCGTCGGCCCGGACGGGCGGGTCTCCCTGCCGCTGGTCGGACAGATCATGGCCGCGGACCGCACCCTGGCGGAGCTGGAGGCGGATGCGTCCGACGCTTTCGCGGGGCAGCTGCGCCGACCAGTGGTCGAGATCACCCTGAAGACGGCCGGGCCGATCCGCGTCTGGGTGGGCGGCGAGGTGCGCACGCCGGGCATGATCGAGATGACGGGGGACCTCGACGCCTACCAGGCGATCATCCAGGCGGGGGACTTCCTGCCCTCGGCCCGGCCGCAGGAAGTGGCGCTGATCCGTCGCGGGCCGGGCGGGGTGCGCATGATGCGCCCGCTCGACCTGCGGCCCCGCCGCGGCGAGGTGGCGGCCCTGCGGCGCGGCGACATCCTCTACGTCCCCCGCTCCACGCTCGGCGAGGTCGCCAACTTCGTCACCCAGTTCCGCAACGCCCTGCCGATCGGCTTCAGCTACGCGATCGGCGGGCAGTACCAGTCGTTCTGAGCGGCTGGCGGCGGGCGGCCCTCAGGCCGCCAGGGTCACCACGCCGGCGTCGATCCAGCGGCGCGCGGCCTTCTGGGCTTCGCTGATCTCCTCGCGATCCATCTCCTGGCTCATCTCGCGGCGGTAGACGCGCGCCTCGATGGAGCCCTTCATGGCCGCCAGGTTGAAGATCATGTGGGCCGAGACCCGGTCCATCGGGCAGCCGCCCTGGCCGGTCGAGTACATCATGCCCAGACGGAACAGGTCGTCGCCGCTCATGTCCGCGGTCGGCAGGGGCAGGCCCTGCTCCTCGCTGATCGCCGGCGCGTGTTCTTGCGCGTTCATCACCGTATCTCCCGAACCGGAGCCCTTCTGGCCCCGCCCTCTGACACGGATGAAATGCCCCGCGGATTGAAGTTAAAGTTAACAACGAAGGCCGGATGGTACGAATTCAGACCCACGGGAGCGAATACTTCGCCGCTGTAAACACCTCTGAAATGCTTCGGTAATCTCCGCTTCACGCGGCCTAACAAGGAGTCAGCGAGAGCTTGCGGACTGGTTACCGGCCTCTCTGGCCGAACAGCACCTTCCGCGCCTGCTCCGCCTCCTTGCCGGCGGCCGCCAGGTTGCGGCGGAGGTCGTCGCCGAGCGCCCGGCCCGCCCTGACCGCCGGCCGCGCGCCGACCCGTTCGCGCCACGCCTTCAGGTGGGGAAACTCCGCGAGATCCTGCCCCTGCAACGCCGGCAGGATCCACGGCCAGATCGTCATGTCGGCGATCGAATAGTCGCCGGCGACGAAGTCGCGGTCGCCGAGCCGGCGGTCCAGCACCCCGTAGAGCCGGTGCGCCTCATCGGTGTAGCGACGGACGCCGTAGGCCAGATGCCGCTGGTCGAGGGTCAGGGCCGGCGCATACTGGCGGAAGTGGTGCGTCTGGCCCGCCATGGGCCCCAGACCTCCGACCTGCCAGAACAGCCATTGATCAACCTCCGCCCGGCGCCGCGGCTCCTGCGGATAGTAGCGGCCCGACTTGAGGCCGAGGTACTGCAGGATCGCCCCCGACTCGAAGATCGACAGCGGCGCGCCGTCAGGTCCCTCCGGATCGACGATGGCGGGCATGCGGCCGTTCGGGCTGATGGCCTGGAAGTCCGGCGCGAACTGCTCGCCCGCGCCGATGTTCACAGGGCGCATCTCGTAGGGCAGGCCCATTTCCTCGAGCGCGATCGAGATCTTCCAGCCGTTCGGCGTGGGCCAGTACCAGAGCTGGATGGGGCGGGTCATGGCGGCTCCTTTCGACCGGAAGTGGCCCTGCCGCCCCTCGCGCGCAACCGTAGCGGCCGGCGCCCCGTTCAGGGGCAGTTCATCCGCGGGCGGACATCGTTCGGCAGGCAAACCGGTCGGCCGCCTGTCGGGCTCCGGCCCGGAAGGAGAGTGACATGAACCGCTTCACGAGGGCCGCCGTCGTTGCACTGGCGCTGGCCACCACCGCCGCCCCGCTCGCCGCCGAGGCGCAGAGCCGCGGCGATCGCCGCGAATGGCGCCAGGACCGCCGCGAGGATCGGCGCGAGTACCGGCAGGACCGCCGCGAGGATCGGCGCGACTTCCGCCGCGAGCGCCGCGACGATCGCCGTGACTGGCGCCGCGGCGAGTACGACAACCGGCGTGACTACCGTCAGGATCGTCGCGAGGACCGGCGGGACTTCCGGCGCGAGCGTCGCGACGACCGGCGCGACTTCCGCCAGGAGCGCCGCTGGGACCGCAACAACAGGGACTGGTGGCGCGGCCGCAGCGACTTCCGCGACTACCGCGGCGCCCGTCACGGCTACTGGTACGCGCCGAGCTACGGCTACTACCGGGTGGAGCCGCGCTATTACGGCTATCGCTGGCAGCGGGGCGGCTACCTCCCGCCGGCCTACCGCGGCTATTACGTCCGCGACCCGTACGTCTACGGCCTGCGCCCGGCGCCCCGCGGCTACCGCTATGTGCACGCCGGCGACGACATCGTGCTGATCGCCATCGCCACCGGGCTGATCGCCAGCGTTCTGTACGACGTCTTCTAGGCGAGACCCGCTCGCGCCGACCCGAACGCCCCGCGGTTCCGCCGCGGGGCGTTTCTGCATGCATATCCATGCCGCCGTTCAGTCCCGGTTCAGCCTGCGCCGACGAGGCTTTCCACAAGCCGTCTGACAGGGGCGTGCGGAGAACATACGAGAATGAAACGCTCATTGATGGTTGCAGCGGCGATCGCGTCCTTCGTCGTCCCCGCCGCCGCGCCGTTGACCGTCCTCGCCCAGGACGGGGAACACCGGGGCGGGCGCCGCGGCGCCGCCCTGCAGAACGGGGCGGAGGAAAGGGTCCAGCGGCAGGCGGAAGCCCGCCCGGAACGCCCCCGCCCCCCGCGCGCGGAACCGCCGCGTCAGGAACGTCGGGAGGACCGGCAGGAACGCCGCGAGGAACGGCGGGACGATCGCCAGGAGCGGCGCGAGGACCGGCGGGGGCAGCGGGCCGATCGTCCGACCCCGCCGCCCCAGTGGCGACAGGACCGGCAGGAGCGTCGCGAAGACCGTCGGGACGACCGCCAGGAGCGCCGCGAGGACCGGCGCGACGACCGGCAGGACCGCCGCGAGGGCAGGCCCGAAGACCGGCAGGAGCGCCGCGAGTGGCGTCAGGATCGCCGCGAGGATCGCCGCGACTGGCGTCAGGACCGGCGTGAGGACCGGCGTGAGGACCGGCGCGAGCGACGGGAAGACCGGCGTGAGTACCGGGAATTCCGCAACCGCTTCAACGCCGATCACTGGCGTCGGGACTGGAACCGCCGGCACGGACGCGACTGGTGGCGGCACGACCGTCGCTGGCGGGGCTTCTCCGGGGTCCGGATCGGCTTCTATTTCGCGCCGGGCCACGGCTACTACAGCGTTCCCCGCAGCTACTGGGGCCAGCGCTGGCATGCCGGCCAGTACCTGCCCTCGATCTTCTGGCGCTACCGCCTCGACGACTGGCGGACCTACGGCCTCGGCTATCCGCCGGTCGGGACGCGCTGGGTGCTCGTCGACAACCACATCTATCTGATCGACGAGTTCGACGGCTACATCATCGAGGTCGTGTACGACGCCTGGAGCTGGTAGTCCGTCAGGACACGGAGTGAACGCCGGCCGGGCAGGCGCCCGGCCGGCGTTCTTCTTTCCGACGCAAGGTTGCGGACGCCCGCGCGCCGCGTCAGAACCGCTGCATGAGCGATGCGGCGATCGGCGACACCACCTCGGGTGCGGAGGTCCCCTCCTCCCGCGCCCCCCAGTTGCAGCTGTCGGAAGAGCTGATGGCTTCGCCGACGCGGTTCTTCAATCGCGAGATCTCGTGGCTGGCGTTCAATGGCCGGGTGCTGGAGGAGGTCGCCAACGCGGCTCACCCGCTGCTGGAGCGCCTGCGCTTCCTGTCCATCTCGGCGAACAACCTCGACGAATTCTTCATGACCCGCGTCGCCGGCCTCAAGGGCCAGGTGCGGGAGCGGGTGCGCGTCGTCTCGGCCGACGGCCTGACCCCGAGCGAGACCCTGGATCGCGTCAACCGCGCCGCGGGCGGCCTGATGACGGAACAGCAGCGGCACTGGCGCCGGCTGCGCAAGGAGCTGGCGGCCGCCGGCATCGAGGTGGTGGACGCGAGCCGCATCACCCGGACGGAACGGGAACGGCTGGAGCCCGAGTTCCTGACCCAGCTCTTCGCCGTGCTGACGCCCATGGCCATCGACCCGGCGCACCCGTTCCCCTTCCTGCCCAACCTCGGCTTCTCGCTCGCGCTCAAGGTCAAGCGACGGTCGGATCGCCGGATCCTGTACGCCCTGGTGCCGGTGCCGACGCAGGTGAAGCGCTTCTGGCCGTTGCCCACGGACGGGCGATCCAAGCCTGGGCGCAAGCGGTTTGTGACCCTCGAGAGCCTGCTGACCCTGTTCATCGACCACCTGTTCCCCGGCTGCGACGTGCTGGAGCGGGGCGTGTTCCGGCTGATCCGGGACAGCGACATCGAGATCGAGGAGGAGGCGGAGGACCTCGTCATGGAGTTCGAGGAGGCCCTCAAGCAGCGCCGCCTCGGCTCGGTCGTGCGCATCAAGATCGAGGCCTCCATGCCCGACGATCTGCGCACCTTCATCACCGACCAGCTGATGGCGGCGCCGGAGGACATCGTCCTCGTCGACGGCATGCTCGGCCTGGCCCAGCTGTCCGAATTGATCCCCGGCGGCCATCCCGACCTGAAGTTCCCCGGCTACGAGCCGCGCTACCCGGAGCGGGTCCGCGACCACGGCGGCGACATCTTCGCCGCTGTCCGCGAGAAGGACATGCTGATCCACCACCCGTTCGAGAGCTTCGACGTGGTGGTCCAGTTTCTCCGCCAGGCGGCGCGCGATCCGAACGTCATCGCCATCAAGCAGACCCTCTACCGGACCTCCCGCGACAGCCCGATCGTGGCCGCGCTGATCGAGGCGGCGGAGAACGGCAAGAACGTCACGGCGCTCGTGGAGCTCAAGGCGCGGTTCGACGAGGAGGCCAACCTGCGCTGGGCCCGGGCCATGGAGCGCGCCGGGGTCCATGTCGTCTTCGGCTTCGTCGAGTACAAGACCCACGCCAAGCTCAGCGTCGTGGTCCGGCGCGAGGGCGACGGGCTGAAGACCTACTGCCACTTCGGCACCGGCAACTATCACCCGATCACCGCGCGCATCTACACGGACCTCAGCCTGTTCAGCAGCGATCCGGTGCTGGCCCGCGACGCCGCCCGGGTGTTCAACTACATCACCGGCTACGCCCAGCCCGACGAGCTGGAGGCCCTGGTCGTCTCGCCCCTGAACATGAAGCAGACGCTGATCGACCTGATCGGCCGGGAGATGACCGCCGCCGCCCAGGGCAAGCCGGCGGCGATCTGGGCCAAGATGAACGCCCTCGTCGACCCGGAGATCATCGACGCCCTGTATCGCGCCAGCCAGTGGGGCGTGCGCATCGAGCTGGTGGTGCGCGGCATCTGCTGCCTGCGCCCGGGCGTCGAGGGCCTCAGCGAGAACATCCGGGTCAAGTCGATCGTCGGCCGCTTCCTCGAGCACAGCCGCATCGTCGCCTTCGCCAACGGGCGCGACCTGCCCAACGACCGGGCGAAGCTGTTCATCTCGTCCGCCGACTGGATGCCCCGCAACCTGGATCGCCGGGTCGAACTGATGACCCCGGTGCGCAACGCCACCGTCCACGACCAGGTGCTGGACCAGATCATGGTCGCCAATCTCAAGGACGACGCCCAGAGCTGGCTCCTCGAGCCTGACGGGACCTACCGCCGGGTGGCTCCGCTGGATCCGGAGCGGCCGTTCTCCGCCCACCGCTACTTCATGACCAACCCCAGCCTCTCGGGCCGGGGCCGCAAGGTGAAGACCCTGCCCGGACAGCTGCGCTACGAACGGCCCGAGCGGAAGCCGGCCTGATGCCCGAGCTCGCCCCGGCGGTCGCCCCGCCGCACGACATCGCGGCCATCGACATCGGCTCGAACTCGGTCCGGCTGGTGCTGTACCGGCTGGAGGGCCGGGCGATCTGGACGGTCTTCAACGAGAAGGTGCTGGCCGGCCTGGGCCGCGACCTGCCGCGGACGGGATGCCTCTCCGCCGACGGCGTCGAACAGGCCGTCGTGGCGCTCAAGCGCTTCGCCGCCGTCATCGAGGGGGTCCGGCCCGCCCACGCCTTCGTCGCCGCCACCGCGGCCGTGCGGGAGGCCGAGGACGGCACGGCCTTCTGCGAGCGGATCGCCGCCGAGACCGGGCTCGTCATCCGCGTCCTGTCGGGCGAGGCCGAGGCCCGCTACGCCGGGCTCGGCGTCGTCGCCGGCATTCCCGACGCGCATGGCGTGGCGGGCGACCTCGGCGGCTCCAGCCTGGAGCTGGTCCGCGTCGAGGAGGGGCGGATCAGCCCCGGGGTGACCCTGCCGCTCGGGCCGTTCGCCATGGGCGACCTGCGCCACCTCGATCTCCCCGCCCGGCAGGCCGAGGTCGCGCGCCGCCTGAAGCCGGCGGAGGCGTTCGCCACGGACACCCTCTATGCGGTCGGCGGCGCCTGGCGCACCCTCGCCCAGGCGCACATGAGCCTGAGCGGCTATCCCCTCCACGTGGTGCACCAGTTCCGGCTCGGCGCCGCCGAAGCCCGCGAGACGGCGCGCCTGATCGCCCGCCAGTCGAAAGGCTCGCTGGAGAAGTGGCCCGGGCTGACGAAGAAGCGGGCCGAGACCCTCCCCCACGCGGCCTTGGTGCTGGAGGCGCTGATCGAGCGCCTCGGGCTGAAGCAGATCGTGCTCTCCGCCTGGGGCGTGCGCGAGGGCCTGCTGTTCGAATCGCTCGACGCCGACACCGCCGCCGCCGACCCCCTGCTCGCGGGGTGCTCCGCGCTCGGCGCGCGGCAGGGGATCTCCCCCACCCTGCCCGGGGCCCTCCACGCCTGGGTGGAGCCGGTGCTCGGCGGCCTGGCGCCGTCGTTCGACCGCGCCCGCGACTCGGTTCTGATCGACGCCGCCTGCCGGCTCGCCGACGTCGGGGCCCGGCTGCACCCGGACCACCGGGTGGAGCTGGCCTTCGACCAGGTGCTCCGCGCCCCGGTGCCGGGCCAGACCCACGCCGAGCGGGCCTGGCTGGCGACGGCGGTCAACGCCCGCTACGGCGGTCCCTCGGCCACGCCCGAGCCGGCGACCGTGGAACGTCTGCTGACGGACGAGCAACGGCAGGGGGCGCGCGCCGCCGGGCTCGCCATCCGGCTGGCCTGCGATCTCTCCGGTCGCTCGCCGCAGCTCCTGGTCAACGCCCGCGCCGGCGTGCGGGACGGACGGCTGGTGCTGTCCGCCGCCGAGGGCTACGCCGACGTGCTGCTGGGCGAGCAGACGCGGCGGCGCGGCAAGGCCCTGGCCGAGGCCATGGGGCTGAAGCTGGACATCGAGGCGGGCTGAGCCCTCAGTCGCCCATCCACCAGCGCAGGCGCACCGCCTGCGGGCGTGCGTCGCCGATCTTCAGCGAACCGGTCAGGACCGCGCTCTCGTCGCCGAGATTGCGCCGCGCCGTCGCCAGAGCGCCCTGGTCCAGACGGCCGTCGAACCGGACGAGGCCCAGTTTCGCAGAGCGGCCCTCGAAGCGCACCTGCACATCGCTGACCTCGTAGGAGGTCGGCAGCACCCGGGCGACATCGGCCGCGGCCTCGCCCGGCGCCGATCCGGCGGCGGAAGAGCCGGCCTTGTGGAACTGGAGCATGACCGGCGCGAAGCTCGCGCTGCGCTCGCCGGCCGCCCACGCCTGGAATTCCGGGGCCTGGCCGACGAAGACGTGGTCCAGCTTCCACGGGCCGGCGCGGACCTCGCCCATCGGCATGAAGTAGCCCGACAGGTCCCCGGCCGCGGCGTAGGTGAAGGCCGGCGCCGCGCCCGGGGCGCGGCCTTCCGACGGAGTCTCGCCGCACCCCGAGAGGGCGAGGGCGGCGACGGTGGCGATCAGGGCTGTGCGGTGCATCGTCTGTCCGGAACGGCCGGGGGGCCGGCGTGATCTAGGGAAGGTGCGCCAGCACCTTGAGCCAGTGGGCGGACTGACCGGCGTCGATGAGTTCGAACAGCGGGATGGCCAGCAGGAAGACGAGGCCGTCGCGGATCGTCAGCAGGAACAGGGACGGCCGGATGGTCAGCTCATCGGCATCGCGCCACAGGTCGAAGCGCGGCCAGAAGCGCGGGGTGCGACGGGCGTAGGCGGCGTAGGCGGCGCCGAACTCGCGCTGCAGCCAGGCCTCTTCGCGCCGGACGGTGAAGTGGAACACCAGCATCGCCGCGAGCACGAAGGCGACGGCGATCGTCAGACTGCCGCTCTGCGCCCCGATGCCGAACGCGCCGAAGAAGCTGAAGACGTAAAGCGGGTTGCGGGTGATCGAATAGGGCCCGCGATCCACCACCACGGCCTTCTTTCGCCCGCCGATGTAGAGGGTGCACCAGGCGCGGCCAACGATGGAGAACACGATGGCCGCCAGGCCCGCCGCCTCCACCGATTCGTGCCAGGCGCCGTCCACGCCGCCGATCGACTGGCTCACCAGCGACAGGCCCAGCAACAGCAGCAGGGCCATGGCGACGGCGACCTTGCGCATCTTCTGGATGACGCCGAGGTCCAGGGCTTCGAATGGGGTCGGGTTCATCGGCGCCTCCTGCGGCCAGCGAACGCTCAAACCTTGACCATTTCAAGCCTGTATCCGCCGGCTGCCGGCGTCGTCGCCTAGCGGTCGAGGCTCCGGTCCAGCGCCCGGAAGGCGTCGATCGACAGGCGCGTGGCGCTGACGAACACCTCCGGCGTGATCCGCTCGAAATCGTCCGACGGCCGATGGTAGTCCGGGTGGTAGTTCACGCCCAGATAGAGGAACGGCACGCCCGCCCGGTGGAAGGCCGCGTGGTCGGAGGCCTCGACCCAGTTGTCCTCGCCGGTGTCCTGCGGCGTGTCCTTGCCGAAAGCGAGGGCCACCGCCCCGTCGGTGGGGAGCGGCTCGAGGATCGGCCGGAGATCGGGATGCTGGTAGGTGCCGGTGACCCAGAGCTTGCCGTCCGTCTCCGCCCGCGCCGTCATGTCGAAGTTCAGGTTCAGGGCGATCGAAGCCAGCGGGACCGGCGGAGCCTCGACGAAATGCTTCGCCCCCAGCAGCCCGCGCTCCTCGCCATCCAGGGCGACCAGGATGACGCTGTGGTCCGGCGCCTGCCGCTTCAGCTCCGCGGCGAGGGCCAGCATGGTCGCCACGCCCGAGGCGTTGTCGTCGGCGCCGTTGTAGATCTGGCCGCCGGAGACGCCGACGTGGTCATAGTGGGCCGTGACCACGATGTAGCGGTCCGCCGCCCGCGTGCCCGGGATCACGCCGAGAATGTTGACGCCGTTGAAGGTGCGCGGCCCCTCGCGGGTGCGGCCGGTCATCTCCCAGGGCTGCAGCCGCCCCATCATCGGCGGCTGGACGCCGAGCGCCTCCAGCCGGCCGACGATGTAGTTCCGCGCCGCCTCGCCGCCGGCGGAGCCGGTGTCACGCCCCTGCATCTCGTCCGAGGCGAGGATCCGCACGTCCTCCAGCAGCTGGGCCTGGAAGGCGGGCGCGGTGGCCGACGGCGCCGGCGGGGCCCCGGCCGGAGCGGCGCAGGCCGCCAGCAGCAGGGCGACGGCGGCGGCGACGGGGGACGAACGGAACACGCGCATGGGGACTCCTCGGCAGGCGGCGACGCTAGCCGCCCGCGCCCCGCCCGTCAGATTAACTCTCTGTCATGACGGCGGGCGCCGCGACGCGGCGGCCGATGCTAGAAGGATCGCCCGATTCCGGAGCCGTGGATGTCCGAGCAGCCCGTCGACCAGTTGAGCGAAAGCGAGGCCCGCGCCGAGCTGGACCGCCTCGCGGCCCTCCTCCGTCACCACGACGCGCTCTACTACCGGCACGACGCGCCGGAGATCCCGGACGCCGAGTATGACGCGCTGAAGCGGCGGGCGCTGGAGATCGAGGACCGGTTCCCCGACCTCACCACGGCCGAGTCGCCGTCGCAGACCGTGGGCGCCGCGGTCGCCGCCCAGTTCGCGCCCGTGCGGCACGGCGTGCCCATGCTGTCGCTGGACAACGCCTTCGCGCCGGAGGAGGTGACGGACTTCGCCGCCCGCGTCCGGCGCTTCCTCAAGCTCGCGTCGGACGAGCCCGTCGCCTTCGTCGCCGAGCCCAAGATCGACGGCCTGTCCGCCAGCCTGCGCTACGAGGATGGCGTGCTGGTCACCGGCGCCACCCGCGGCGACGGCCGCACGGGCGAGGACGTGACCGCCAACCTGCGCACGCTCGGGGATATCCCGCCGCGCCTCGCCGGATCGGGCTGGCCGGCGGTCATCGAGGTGCGGGGCGAGGTCTACGCCCCCAACGACGCCTTCGACGCCTTCAACGCCGCCGCCGAGGCGGCGGGAACGCGGACCTACGCCAATCCCCGGAACTTCGCCGCCGGCTCGCTGCGGCAGAAGGATCCGGCCGTCACCGCGACCCGCCCGCTGCGCTTCTTCGCCTACGCCTGGGGCGAGACCTCGGCCCCGATCGCCGCGACCCAGTGGGAGGCGCTGCAGGCGCTCCGGTCGTGGGGCTTCCCGGTCAACGACCGGTCGCAGCGGGTCGAGAACGCCGAAGGGCTGATGGCCCTGTACGAGCGGCTGCAGGCCGACCGGGCGACGCTGGGCTATGACATCGACGGCGTGGTCTACAAGGTCGACCGGCTGGACTGGCAGGCGCGGCTCGGCTTCGTCGCCCGCACCCCCCGCTGGGCCATCGCCCACAAGTTCCCCGCGCAGCAGGCGCAGACGGTGCTGGAAGGCATCGACATCCAGGTCGGCCGGACGGGCTCGCACACCCCGGTCGCGCGCCTGCACCCGGTGACCGTCGGCGGCGTCGTGGTGCGCAACGCGACCCTGCACAACGCCGACGAGATCGCCCGCCTCGACGTCCGCCTGGGCGACACCGTCGTCCTGCAGCGGGCCGGCGACGTGATCCCCCAGATCCTCGGCGTCGTCGACCCCGGGCGGCCCGGCCGCGGAGCTCCCTACGAATTCCCCCGGACCTGCGCCTGCCCGCTGGAGACGGCGCTGGTGAAGGAGACCACGGCCTCGGGCGCGGAATCGGTGGTGCGCCGCTGCACCGGCGAGCTGGCCTGTCCGTTCCAGCGCATCGAGCACCTCAAGCACTTCGTCAGCCGTCGCGCCTTCGACATTGAAGGTCTTGGCGAAAAGCAGCTCACCGCCTTCCACGAGCGCGGCTGGATCCGGGAGCCGGCCGACATCTTCCGCCTCGCCCGCGATGAGGCGCGGCTGGCGGAGCTCCGCGCCGAGGAGGGCTATGGCGACACCAGCGTGCGCAACCTCGTCGCCGGCATCGAGGGCCGGCGCTCGATCGCGCTGGACCGCTTCATCTACGCCCTCGGCGTCCGCGACATCGGCGAGCAGACCTCCCTCGTCCTCGCCCGGGCGTTCGAGACCTGGACGGCGTTCGAGACGGCCTGCGTCGCCGCCGCCTCGGGCGTGCCGTCGGAGGCGTGGACGCGGTTGGCCGAGACCCACGCCGTGTCGCCCCGCGTGCTCCAGACGCTCGCCGCCGCCAGCCCGCCGCCGCAGGACCCGTGGCCCGAGGCGCCGCTGGACCAGAAGATCGCCCTCGCCTTCCCCGGCCTCGCCGCCCCCGCGCGGCGCGGCCTCGCAGGCCTTGCGGAGGACTGGACGGCCTTGGTGGAGCTCGCCCGGGTGGCGCGCGAGGAAGGCCCGTCCGACGCCCTCGGCCAGATCGCCGGCGTGGCCGGCGTCGGACCCGTGGCCGCCCGCGCCCTCGCCCTGTTCTTCCGCGAGCCGCACAACCGCGCCATGGTCGACGCCCTCGTCGGCGAACTCGACCGGATCGAGGACGCCGAGCGGCCGAAGACCGACACCGCCGTCGCCGGCAAGACCGTCGTCTTCACCGGCGCCCTGGAGCGCTTCACCCGCGACGAGGCCAAGGCCCGCGCCGAGGCGCTCGGGGCCAAGGTCTCCGGCTCGGTCTCGAAGAAGACGGACTACCTCGTCGCCGGCCCCGGCGCCGGCTCCAAACTGGCCGACGCGCAGAAGCACGGCGTCGCGGTGCTGACGGAGGACGAGTGGCTCGCCCTCATCGGCGGCTGATCAGTAGAAGTCGCGGCTCTGCAGGGTGCGGGTCTGGCCGCCCTCCAGCGTCAGGGACACGATCCGGCCGGCGGGACCGGTGACGACCGCCCTCAGCGCCGCCGCGTCGAGGCCCGCCGCCGGCGCGCCGTCGATGGCCGTGATCCGCTCGCCGCCGCTCCACCCGGCCTCGGCGGCGGGGGAGTTGGGCGACACCCGCTGAACCACCACCGCGTCGGCCTCCTTGCGCAGGCTGAGGCCGAGCCGGTCCTTGGCGAACGGCCGGGCCAGCGCCGCCGGATCGGCGCCGATCCACAGCCGGTCGCCGGCGAAGTCGGTGACCAGGCGGAAGCGTCCGAGCACCCCCATGCCGACGTTGCCGACCGTGCGGTCGCTGTCCACAGCGGACAGGCCCGGGGGCGGGAAGACGGCGGGCACGTCGTGCAGCTCGAAGCCGGCCAATGACACGCTGGCGATGCTGGCGATGGCGCTCTCCCGCAGTCCGCCGACGGCGCCGGACATCACCGTCGACTGCGGCCGCCCCTCCAGCAACCCCTCCGCCGCGGCGTAGGCCGGGTACACCAGCAGCGCCCCGCCGTTGCCGGTGTCGAAGTCGAACAGCGCCGGCGCCCTCCCCTCCACCGACAGCGGCACGGCGCGGATCGAACCGGTCGACACCAGCGGGATCTCCACCAGCCCCTCCGGGGCGGAGAAGCCGGCGCGTTCGTGGAAGGCCAGTCGCCGGCCGGGGAAGTCGATGTCGATGATCAGGTCGTTGAAGGCGTCCTTGCCGAGCACCACCGGCAGGGGGCGCCCCACCGCCTGGCCGATCTGCGCGAGGTCGATCACCGCCACGGTGCGGTCGGCGAAGGCGATCCCGTCCAGCGCGATATCCACCCCGCCCGCGAACCGGGCCGACCCGGTCCCGCCTGTGCCGACGGCCGTCACATCGCCCCGCATCTCGAGGCCGAGCCGCTGCGCCAGGGCGGCGTCGATCACGGTCATCTCGGCCCCGCTGTCGAGGAGGACCTCCGTCTCGACGCCGTTGATCCGGGCCGGGATGAAGATGCGCACCCCGCCGAAGAGGTTGAAGGGCATCCAGCCGGTGGAGGCGGCGCCGCCCGCGATCTCATGCGCCGGGCCGGGCCGCGGCCGGGCGAACGCCTCGTCGGACAGGTCGGGATTGGCGTCGATCGTCGTCCAGCGGATGCTGCCGTCCTCGCCGGTTCCGCCGGCGGTCGTCTCGGTGAAGGGCAGGCGCACGCCCTCGACCATGCGCCAGTCATCAAGGCGCACGAAGGCCTCGCGCCGGTCCCGCACCCGTCGCAGGCCGTAGAGGGCGCCGGTGTCCGGCTCGAGATAGAGCTCGTGCACGTCGGCGTCGCCGAAATCCACCGCGACGACGGCGAAGGTCCGTCCGTCCCGCTCCACGTCGGGACGTCGGTCCAGCCGCGCCGGGTCGTCGAGGATCGCCTCGAACATCAGCAGGGCGTCGCGGCGGAGATCCTCGGCGGCGCTGGCGGCGATGTCCTCGACCTGACCGGCGGGCGTCAGCACCCAGCCGGCCTCGCCGCGCCGGGCGCTGGCGGTGCGCACGACCCCCAGGTCGATGTCCCGGCGCAAGTCGCCCCGGGCGGTGGCGATCCCCTCCACCACGCCCTGCAGCCCGGACGCGTCGATCGCGCCGCGCGCGCGGACCGCCGTGAGCTGCTCGAAGGCCGGCCCGCCCCGCCACTGCCGATAGCGCTCCAGCAGCGGCCCCGGGTCTTCGGCCGAGGCGCCGGAGGGCAGGCCGGCGAGAACGATGGCGGCCGCGGCCGCGAGAAATGCACGGTTCATCGGGATGTCTCCTCGGAGGCAGGGGCGGGTTCCGCGGGCGCGGGATCGACCAGGGCGCGCAGGCCGCGGGGGGCGGAGCGAAGCAGCGACAGGTCGGCCAGCGGATCACGCCCCGCCGCGGCCAGATCCGCCAGCCGGATCTCCGCCGACAGGCCGCTGTGCTGGAGACAGCTGAGGTAGGCGCTGTCGCTCCAGATCGCCCGGCGCACGCCGTCCATCGCCGGCGTCATCAGCGCCACCAGATGTTCGGCGGCGTCGACGACGAGGCTCAGCTGGACGCCGGGCCAGCGGTCGGCCGGCGCCTCCGCCGCGCGGCGGGCGGTGACGCCCGCGGGAGCCGGGGCGTCCTCGTAGACGAGGCCGGCGACCCGGACGCCGCGGCCCGCGGCCGCCTCCAGCGATGCGCGCAGGGCGCGCAGGGGCGCCGGGAACAGGTCGAACAGCACGATGTCCTGCGCCGCCGCCAGCATGGCGCGGGCCCGCTCGATCACCTGGTCAGGGTCGGCGATCTGGTAGATGCGGTCGTCGACCGGCGCCCGGGCGAGGCTGGCGAGCCGGCGTTCGGCCTCGGCCTGACGCGTGGCGAAGGCCCCGCCCAGCACCGCCAGCAGCTCTTCCGGCCGCGCCGCGCGCCAGGTCCGGGCCTCCGTCTCGTCGACCATGACCGCCGCCTTGCGGCCAAGGGAGGCGAGCGCCTGGTAGACGTTCGGCGGAGCCTTCCCGACGAGCTTGGCGAGCCGATACCCCGTCGCCGGGCCGCTCGACAGCAGGGCGCAATAGAGCCGCGCCTCGAGTTCCGTAAACCCGAGGCCGGCCAGGGCCTGCTCCGCCTCCAACTGGTCCGATGTTATTTGCATACGCAAATACTATCGGCCGGCGGCGTCGCGGCCAGTTAAATCGCCGTAAGGCGTCAGCGGTTCAGGGCCGCCCGCGCCGCCTCGGCGTAGCGGTGGCCCGACGCGGCCCCCTTGGGGAAGACGGCGTCGATCCGCGCCAGATCGTCCGGCGTCAGCTCGACCTCCGTCGCGGCCACATTCTCCTCCAGGGTCTGCACGCGGCGCGTGCCGGGGATCGGGACCAGATGCTCCCCCTGCGCCAGCACCCAGGCCAGCGCCAGCTGGGCGGCGGTGATGCCCTTCTCCGCAGCGATCGCCTTCACCGCCTCCACGAGCTCGAGGTTCTTGCGGAAGTTCTCGCCGGAGAAGCGCGGATTGGAGCGCCGGAAGTCGTCGGGCGCGAGGTCGTCGATGGACCGGATGGCGCCGGACAGGAAGCCCCGGCCGAGCGGGCTGTAGGGCACGAAGCCGACGCCCAGCGCCTCGCAGAGGTCCAGCAGGCCGTCCTCGGGATTCCGGCTCCACAGGGAGTATTCAGTCTGGAGGGCCGTGATCGGATGGGTGGCGTGCCCGCGCCGCAGGGTGTCGGGCGCCGCCTCGGACAGGCCGAGGAAGCGGACCTTGCCCTCCGTCACCAGCTCGGCCATCGCGCCGACGGTCTCCTCGATCGGCGTGTTCGGGTCGACGCGGTGCAGGTAGTAGAGGTCGACGTGGTCCATCCCCAGCCGCTTCAGGCTGCCTTCGATGGCCCGGCGGACGTTGGCGGGGGATCCGTCGACGGTGAGCTGCGTCCGGTCGGCGTTGTAGCCGATGCCGAACTTGGTGGCGACGAAGGCCCGGTCCCGCCGGCCCGCCAGCGCCTTGCCCAGCTGGATTTCGTTGGTGTGCGGCCCGTACATCTCGGCCGTGTCGAACAGGGTGACGCCGAGGTCGAGCGCCCGGTGGATCACCGCCGTCGCCTGCGCCTCGTCCGAAGGCTGTCCATAGAAGGCGGCCATGCCCATGCAGCCGAGGCCGATGGCCGAGACCTCGGGACCGGAACGGCCCAGCTTGCGCGTCTTCATCAGCGCTTCTCCTGAAATGTGAGGGGGCGGCGGCGCGTCCGCCGGCCTCCGGGAGATGGGCGCCGTATCGCCTCAATTCAAGGACGCAAGCCCTCGTGCAGGACCGGCGATCGGTCCATGGCGTCGGGCCCGACCGGATCGGCGCGCAGCTTCAGGTGGGCGAAGATGGTGCGGGCGCCGGCGATGTCGGCCTCCGCCACGGGCCGCGGATGCGCCGTCCCCTCCCGGGTCAGGGGCAGGATGGTCAGGCTGACCCCCTGCATCACATTGCCGCCGATGACGTTGATCCGGTCGTCCGCCACCCGCACGACGATGTCGCAGTGGGCGGGGGCGTAGTCGCCCAGGTCGGGCCGGCGGTCCGCCAGGCGGCGATAGTCGACGCCGCCGCGGCTGTTGCACAGCAGGTCGCCGGGCTCGAGCGGCTGCTCGCCCGCGTCCCAGGCCTCGTAGGCCGCGCCCGGGGCGGCGCCGTCGCGGGCGCGGATCGCCTGGTCGATGTAGACCCGATGCGAGATGTCGCGCGCGAACTGCTCCGGGGCCCCGAGGCCGGCCTCGCACATCACCCAGCTGACGAAGGCCGCCGACCAGGGCTGCACCCAGTCCACCGGCCCGTCGGAGCCGCCGCGCCACTGGCGGTTCTGGCGCGCCACCACGGCCGGGCCGTCCGGCGTGGCGCTCCAGTAGCCGGCGATGGTCGCGTCCGCGTCCGGATCGGTCTCCCAGGTTCCCACCCGCAGCAGATGGCGGACGTTGCGAGGGGTCGGCCGCACCGGATTGGCGGCGTCGGCGACCACCCCGTCCGGCAGGCGGCGCCTCTCCACCGGCCGGGCGTCGATGGTCTGGAAGCCCAGGGCCGCCCACTCCTGCACGGCCAGATCCACGATCCGCCGCCGCACCTGCCGCGTCGGCTCGATGCGGCACTGCCGCTGCACCACCCGCATGCGCCCGCGCTCGCCCGCCACCCGCCAGGGCGGCGGCGTGAACTCGAACGCCGCCTCCGGCTCCGCCGGCCGGGCGGCCGCCGGAGTCGCCAGCGCCGCCGCCAGCAGGAGGGCTAGAGCGGCGCGCAAACCCGCTCCAGCCATGCGCGCACCTCGTCGTCCAGCAGCGGCCCGACCTTCGCCAGCGTCTCCGCGTGGTAGGCGTCGACGTAGGCCCGCTCGCCCGGCGTCAGGAGATCGACGTCGATCAGCCGACGGTCGAGGGGGGCGAGGGTCAGTTGCTCGAAGCCGTGCATCGGGCGCTCGCCGCCCGGAACCGGCTCCGGGGGCGTCACCACCTGCAACGTCTCGATGCGGATGCCCCAGTGGCCCTCGCGGTAGTAGCCGGGCTCGTTGGACAGGATCATGCCGGTCAGCAGCGGCTGGCTGTTGACCGCCTTGGCGATCCGCTGCGGCCCCTCGTGCACCCCGAGGTAGCTGCCGACCCCGTGCCCGGTGCCGTGGTCGTAGTCGAAGCCCTGCATCCACATGGGCAGACGCGCCAGGGCGTCGAGCTGGTGGCCGGTCGTGCCGGCCGGGAAGCGCACCGTCGCCATGGCGATGTGCCCCTTGAGCACGAGGGTGAACATCCGGCGCTGGTCGGCCGAGGGCTCGCCCACGGCCATGGTGCGGGTGACGTCGGTGGTGCCGTCCAGATACTGGCCGCCGCCGTCGACGAGCAGCAGCGAGCCTTTCTCGATGCGGCGGATGGTGCGGGTCACCGGCTTGTAGTGCGGCAGGGCGCCGTTGGGTCCGGCGCCGGCGATGGTGTCGAAGGACAGGTCCTTGAGGGCGCCCGTCTCCTCCCGGAACCGCTCAAGGGTTTCGGCGATCTCCCGCTCGTCCGGCAGGGTTTCCTGCGCCGTCGTGTCCACCCAGTGCAGGAAACGGCTCAGCGCCGCGCCGTCGCGGATGTGCGCCTGTCGCGCGCCCTCGATCTCGACCGGGTTCTTGCACGCCCGCGGCAGGGTG
This sequence comes from Brevundimonas sp., assembly GCF_013912005.1. Lineage (GTDB taxonomy): Bacteria > Pseudomonadota > Alphaproteobacteria > Caulobacterales > Caulobacteraceae > Brevundimonas. Next base: position 61,047 of record NZ_JACESB010000010.1, read on the forward strand.
CAGGGATCCATCCCGCGCACCACGTCCGCGCCCGCGTCCTCGAGGCGGTCGAAATACCAGGCCGAGGACTGGGCGGGGTCGACCAGCACCCTCCGCCCCTTCAGATCGCCAAGCGCGCCCTCCAGCGCCTCCGGCGCCTCCAGCGAAACGGCGTCGCCGAGCCAGCCCGGCAGCTCGTTCGTCACCTTGCGCGGATCGAGGAACAGGCGGGCGGAGCCGTCCGCCTCCACCACCGCCTGCGCCAGCGGAAGCGGGGTGCGGATGACGTCGCCGCCGCGAATGTTGAACAGCCAGGCGATCGAGGACGGCGCGGTCAGCACGGCGGCGTCCGCGCCCTTGTCGGCGATCGACCGGCCGATGCGCGCCCGTTTGTCGGCGCTCGACTCGCCGCTGTAGCGGTCCTCGTGCGGAACCACCGGCGCGGCGGGCTGGGCGGGACGCTCGTCGCCCCAGGCGAGATCGACCGGGTTGGTCTCCACCGGCCGGAGGGCGGCTCCCGCCTTCGCGACCGCGCGCCGCAGGGCCGTCAGCGAATCCGGGCTGTGGAGGCGGGGGTCGTAGCCGATCACGGCCCCGGCGGGGACGGTCTCGAGCCAGCGCGCCAGCCCTTCGTCCTCAAGACCGTGGATCTCGAACTGCGCCGGATCCACCTGGGCGCGCACCTGCACCGTGTAGCGGCCGTCGGCGAACACCGCCGCCCGGTCCGTCAGGACCACGCCGGCCCCGGCCGAACCGGTGAAGCCTGTCACCCAAGCGAGCCGGTCGTTGGCCGCCGGGAGGTACTCGTTCTGGTGTTCGTCCTCGTGGGGCACGAGCAGGCCGTCGAGGCCCTGCTCGGCCATCTTCGCCCGCACGCGCGGCAGGTGCCTGGCCCCGAAGGACGGATCGGTGACTTCGTCGAATGTCTGGCGCATGGCCGAGCCATAGCACCGGGACCACGAAAAAGGGGAGAGGCGACCGCCCCTCCCCTCGTGTTCGTCAGGCCTCGTACCGGTCCGCGACCATGCGATCGAGGGTCCGCACGCCCCAGCCCACGGCCCCGTCCGGCACGGTCGGGTTGCGGCTGTCCTTGACCCAGGCGGTCGGCGCGATGTCGATGTGCGCCCACGGCAGGCCGTTGGTGAAGCGCTGCAGGAACAGGGCGGCGGTGATCGAACCGCCGGCGCGGCCGTTGCCGGTGTTCTTCACGTCGGCGATCGGGCTGTCGATGTGACGCTCGTAAGCGGCCGGGATCGGCATGCGCCAGACGTTCTCGCCCACCTTCGGCGCCGCCTCGAGGATGGCGCCCGCCACCTCGTCCGAGTTCGAGAAGACGCCGGCGTACTCCAGCCCCAGGGAGACGATCATGGCCCCGGTCAGGGTCGCCAGGTCGATCATGAACTTCGGCTTGAAGCGCTCCTGGGTGTACCAGAGGCAGTCGGCCAGCACGAGCCGGCCCTCGGCGTCCGTATTGAGCACCTCGACCGACTGGCCGGACAGGGACATGACCACGTCGCCGGGCCGCTGAGCCTTGCCGTCGGGCATGTTCTCGACGAGGCCGAGCACGCCGATGGCGTTGACCTTCGCCTTGCGGCCGGCGAGCGCATGCATGACGCCGGCCACGGCGGCGGCGCCGCCCATGTCCCACTTCATCTCCTCCATGCCGTCGGCCGGCTTGATGGAGATGCCGCCGGTGTCGAAGCAGACGCCCTTGCCGACGAAGGCGATCGGCTGGTCGCCGGCCTTGCCGCCGTTCCACTTCATGATCGCGACCTGGCTCTCGCGCTCGCTGCCCTGGCCGACGGCCAGCAGGGTGCGGAAGCCCAGCTTCTCCAGCTCCGCTTCGCCCAGCACCTCGACCTCGAGGCCGAGGCGCTCGAGTTCCTTGACCCGGCGGGCGAACTCGGCCGGGTAGAGGACGTTGGCCGGCTCGGCGACGAGGTCGCGGGCGAACTCGACGGCCTCCGCCACCGCCGAGAAGGTCTCCCAGGCGGCGCGGGCGGCGTCCACATCGGCGGCGACCACGCGGATCGTCTCGATCGAGGGCGTCTTCTCCGGCTTCAGGGTCGTGCGGTACTTGAGGAAGCGGTAGCTCGCCAGCCGGGCGGCGAAGGCGGCGCGGGCGGCCTGGTCCGCCGACAGGTGCGAGGCGTCCAGCGTCAGGGACTTCGCCCCGGAAAGCTTGACCGCCTGGTAGGCCGCGCCCGCGGCCGCCTCGAGCGCGAGATCGTCGAACTTGTCCGCCTCGCCCGCGCCGCTCAGCACGATCGTCTGCGCCTCGACCCCTGCGGGCGCGGCCACGATCAGGGTGCTGTTGACGCCGCCGGTGAAGCGGCTGGCGTTCATCGCCCGGCCCAAGGCCCCGGAGGTCGCCTCTTCCAGCCGGACGCCCGCCCCGGCGAGCGCGCGGCCCTCGTGAACCAGAACGGCGAGGACTTCCGCAGCGCCTGCGTCGGCAACGAACTCGATCTTCATCTACTACTGCTCCCGCCGGGATGACGGTCCCGGTCTTGTGCGAAGGGGATGGCCGCGTGGTTTCACCGGCGCAGCGCCGTGTGTATTAGATGCGCTCCCGCACCGCCACCTGCAACCGGGCGATTTCCTTCCGCGCATGACGCTGATTCAAGGCTATCTGTTTCGCGAAATCGCGCGTCCCGTCGTGGCCGCGTGCGCCGCGCTGGCCGGGATCGGCATCCTCAGCCAGAGCCTCGACCAGCTCGAGGTGATCGTCGAGCGCGGCCAGAGCGTGTGGGTCATGGTCAAGCTGACCCTGCTGGCGGTTCCCCAGCTGCTGGCGGTGATCGTGCCGATCGGCCTGTTCGTCGGCGCCCTCGTCGCCCTCACCCGTCTGCAGCGCGAGCAGGAGCTGACCGCGGTGTTCGCCTCCGGGGTGACGCGGTGGGCCGCGATCAAGCCGGCGGTGACCATCGCCGTCATCGCGGCGGTCCTGACCCTGGTCATCACCACCGTCCTGCAGCCGTGGGCGCAGCGACAGGCCCGGGCCGAGGCCTTCGCCGTCCGCACCGATCTGGCCGCCCTGCTCGTGGAGGAGGGCCGCTTCGTCCAGGGCCCGGAAGGCCTCACGGTCTACGTCCAGCAGATCGAGCAGAACGGCCTGCTGAAGAACATCTTCATCTACCAGACCGACGGCGACCGGGTGACGACCTGGGATGCGGCGCAGGCCCGCTTCTCGCGCATCGACGGCGAGCCGGTGCTGACCCTGATCGACGGCTCCTGGCAGCGCTATTCCAGCCGCGGCGTCCTCGAGTACCTCTCCTTCGGGCGGCAGGATGTTCCTCTCGGCCCCTATGCGGAGGTGACGGAGGACGTCCGCTACAAGCCGTCGGATCTCTACCTCCCGCAGTTGTTCAACCCGTCGCCGCGGGATCTCGACAGGGTCGGCGCCGCCGGGGAGCTCGCGGCCGAGGGCCATTCGCGCCTGTCCGCGCCCCTGTACGCCCTGATGGCCATGGCCATGGCGCTCGCGGCCATCATCGGCGGAGCTTTCAGCCGGACCGGCTACGGCTTCCGCATCGCCCGCGCGGCCGCGGCCTTCCTCATCGTCCGCATCGTCGGCTACGGCGTGGTCGCCGCCAGCGCCTGGAACGGCTGGCTCAACATCTTCCAGTACCTGCTGCCCATCGCCGCCGCGGCGATCGCCATGCGTCTGCTGTTCCGGGCGCTGAAGCCGCGCACGCGGCGCGGGTGGGGTCCGTGGCGGCGCGTCCGGGAGCGGTTCGCATGAGCGCCCGCACCTCCCTCCCCGCCCGCTGGGCCCGCCTGGGTCGCATCGAGCGCTACGTCCTCCTCCAGCAGGGGCGGTCGCTCGCGGTCGCGCTGGGCGTCATCGCCGCCCTGATCATGCTGATCGACTTCGTCGAGATCTCGCGGGGCATCGGCTCGGACGTCGACCTGTCCGCCGCGCGCACGCTCGGCCTGATGCTGCTCAAGTCGCCCCAGGTCATCATCCAGCTGCTGCCGTTCGTCTTCCTGTTCGGCACCCTCGCCGCCTTCGTCGGACTGAACCGGCGCAGCGAGCTGATCGCCATGCGGGCGGCGGGAGTCTCCGCCTGGCGCTTCGTGCTGCCCGCCGCCGGCGCCGCCTTCCTGTTCGGGATGCTGACAGTGACCGTGCTGGGACCGGCGGCCTCCGCGGCGGACGGCCTGTTCCAGCGCGAACGCACCCGCCTCTCCGCAGCCGGAGCCGGTTCCGAGGCGCCGGCCGCGGTCTGGATCCGCGAGGGCGACGACACCCGGCAGATGATCATCCGCGCCGAGCGCCAGGACCGCGCCTCCGCCCGGCTGCTCGACGTCAGCTTCTTCATCTACAGCAATGACCCGGCCGGCGCCCGCACCTTCTCGGAACGGATCGATGCGGCCTCCGCCTCGCTGAGCGCCGGCCGCTGGAGGCTGGTGGACGCGGTCGGCGCCCAGATCGGCCAGCGCGCGGTGCGTTACGCGACCCTCGACCTTCCCTCCAGCCTCGCCGACGAGGAGGCTTTCGAACGGTTCGCGCGCCCGCAGTCGACCTCGTTCTGGGGCCTGCCGGCGCAGATCGCGCGGGTGGAGGACGCCGGCTTCTCGACCACCGCCTACCGGCTCCGGCTCCAGCAGTTGCTGTCGACGCCGCTGATGTACGCGGCCATGTCGATCCTCGCCGCGGCCTTCTCGCTGCGCCTGATGCGGCTGGGCGACCTGGCGCGGATGAGCATCGCCGCCGTCGTGCTCGGCTTCGCCTTCTTCTTCGTCAACCAGGCCGCCTCGGCGTTCGGGTCCGCCGAGGTCATTCCGCCGTGGCTGGCCGCCTGGCTGCCGCCGCTGTTGACGGCGCTCGCCGCCTTCACCTTGCTGTTCTATACCGAGGACGGCTAAGCGAACCGTCCCCGTCCCGCCGTCCCGAGTCGATTGCATGAAGCGTGAGCGCCACGCGTCCGTCACGGCAGCCCTGCGCCTCCGCCTTCTGGCCGGGGCGGCGACGCTGGCGCTTTCGGCCCAGGCGGCGCAGGCCCAGCAGACGGGCGCCCCCGCCTCCCCGCCCCCGCAACCGCAGCCGGCGGCGGCGGACGGCCTGCGCGGGGACGCAGTCTACATCGAGGCGAACACCGCCGGGCGGGACGGCGACGTGATCATCGCCACCGGCGACGAGCAGCGGGTGCTCGCCCGCTTCCGCAACAGCACGCTCCGGGCCGGTCGCGTCACCTATGACACCCGCCTCGGCCTCGCCACGGCCGACGATCGCGTCGAGTTCTCCGATCCGGAGGGCAACGTCGTCTTCGCCAGCCATCTGGAGCTCGACTCCGACCTGAAGGCCGGGGTGGCGGTCGACTTCGCCACCCGCTTCCGCAACGGAGCCAGCCTGATGGCGGCGACCGCGGTGCGCCGCAGCGAAAACGTCAACGAGCTCAACTACGCCCTCTTCACCCCCTGCCCGATCTGCGACGCCGACGGAGAGCCGAAGCAGCCGAGCATCGCCATCCAGGCGGAAAAGGTGGTCCAGGACGAGGCGCTGCGCGCCGTCCTGTACCGCAACGCGGTGTTCCGGGTCGGGGGCGTGCCGGTCTTCTACCTGCCGGCGTTCGCCCACCCGGATCCCACCGTCGAGCGGGCGTCCGGTTTCCTCGTGCCGCGCCCCAGCTATGACGAGGGCCGCGGCTTCAGCCTCGAGGTTCCCTACCTCCAGGTGATCTCCCCCTCGGAAGACTGGCTGATCAGCCCCCAGCTGAACACCGACGTGGCGCCGCTGCTGAACCTGCAGTGGAGACGCCGCTTCTCCGAAGGCACGGTCGTGCTGCGCGGCGGCTACACCTATGAACGCAACTTCGGCGACTTCGACCTGGACGGCGACGGCGACGCCGAGAGCAACGTCCGCTTCGGCGAGCGCACGAGCCGCAGCTATTTCCTCGGCCACGGCCGCTTCGACCCCGCCGGGCCGTGGCGCTGGGGCTTCACGGCGGAGCAGACGTCGGACAAGACCCTGTTCGACCGCTACGACGTGCGCGATCCGTACCAGGACAACGGCCTGTACTACGGCGACCAGCGGCGGCTGATCAGCCAGCTGTACGTCGAGCGCCAGACCGCCCGGTCCTACCTCTCGGTCGCCGCCTTCCACATCCAGAGCCTGCGCCTGGATCCCCGGTTCGCCGCGACGGATTTCCGCGACGCCGAAGGCTTCAAGGTCTTCGAGAACGAGGGCGCCCTGCCGCTGGTCGCGCCGCTGATCGAGGCGCGCTGGGAGCCGGACCGGCCGGTCTTCGGCGGCAGGCTGCGCCTGCGGGGTTCGGCGGCCTCCCTGTACCGGCAGGATTTCACCGGCAGCCCGGTGCTCCGCCCGGAAATCATCCCCGCCGGCCCGACGGCCGGCCTGCCGGGCGTCGACAGCCGGCGCATCTCCGGCCAGGCCGAATGGCGGCGGACGCTGATTTCGGCCGCCGGCCTGCGCTGGGAGCCGTTCGTCGACGTCCGCGCCGACCTCTATGCGATCGAGGATCTGCCGCCGGCCCTGGGACTGGAGGACGAGGCGTTCAGCCGGGGCCGCGGCACCGCCGGCCTCGACGTGTCCTGGCCCCTCATCCGTCGGATGGGCCCGGGAGCCGACCTGGTCCTCGAACCGATGGCCCAGCTGTCGCTCTCGACCGACCCCGACCTCGATCCCCGGATTCCGAACGAGGACAGCCAGGGCCTCGAACTGGACGAGAGCGCCCTGTTCCGCACCGACCGCTTCCCCGGCTACGACCTGCTTGAGGGGGGGCTGCGGTTCACCGCCGGGACGCGCGCCACCCTGCGCTGGGGCCAGGGGCGCCAGGCCACCGTCTTCGTCGGGCGCAGCTTCCGCGGCGATGACCAACCGGCCTTCCTCACCGCCGCCCCGGACGATCCCGCCCGGCTCTACGATCCGACGGGCCTCGCCGACAGCGCCTCCGACTGGGTGGTGCAGGGCAGCTTCTCGCCGTCGGACCGGATTCGCGGCTGGGGACACGCGACCGTCGACTCCTCGGGCGACATCCGCCGGGCCGAGGCGGCGGTTGACGGCCGCTGGGGCCGGCGCAACCTCGGGACGCTCAGCTACATCGTGGACCGCACCAATCCCGTGCCGGGGCCGGAGAATCGCAACTACGAATTCGTGCAGCTCTCCGGCCAGCAGTTCGTCGTCGGGAACTGGGGCGTCGCCGCCTCGGGCATCGCCGACCTCGAGCGGGACATCGTCATCCGCTCGGAAGTGGGGCTTCTGTTCGACGACGACTGCTTCCGCTTCGAGCTGGGCTGGCGGCGGGACAACACGCGGGTCCGGCCCAGCGGCCCCTCCGAGGGGGTCTACATACGCCTAAACCTCGCCACTTTCGGCGGTACAGGGTAAGGACGGGGGCGAAGGGCGCCCGGCGTCGTGCGACTCGGGCGCGCGGGGCTGTGCGAGCCGGAAGAACCGGCAGGCGCCGCTTGAGGAATCAGGACTGACATGCGTTTTCAGCGTTACTTGACGGGCGTGGCCATCGCCGCCCTCCTGGCCGGAACGGCTGTCGCGCAGACGGCCCCCGGACAGCAGCCCGCCGCAGCCGGAACGTTGAACCCGGCTGGAGCCCCGGTGCGCCCCGCTGACGCCGCGCCCGCACCGGAATTCCAGATGGCCGACGGCATCCTCGCCTCGGTGAACGACAGCGTGATCACCGGCTTCGACCTGCGGCAGCGGATGCTCCTGCTGATCGCCATGACCCAGGTGCAGCCGACGCCGGAGAACCTGCCGGCGATCCAGCAGCAGGCGCTGAACGCGCTGATCGACGAGCGACTGCAGAACCAGGAACTGGCGAAATACGCCGAGGATGGGCTCCGGATCAGTGACCAGGAGGTCGATCAGGAGATCGCCGCCATGGCCCAGGAGGTCGGCGCGACTCCCCAGGCCTATCTCGACTTCCTCGCCCAGGGCGGCATCCGGCCGCAGACGTTCCGCGAGCAGATCCGCACCCAGATCGGCTGGTCGCAGCTGGTGCGAGGCCGCTTCCAGAGCCGCGCCCGGCCGAGCCCGGCCGCCGTCGACGCCGCCCTGCGGCAGATCGGCGAGGCCGCGTCCAAGAAGCAGTATCTGGTCGGCGAGATCTACATCGAGGCCAGCCGTGTCGGCGGCCAGCAGGCGGCGCTGAACGGCGCCAACCAGCTGGTGGCCCAGATGGTCCAGGGCGCTCCGTTCCAGAACGTGGCGCAGCAATTCTCGGCCGCCCCCTCCGCCGCCCGCGGCGGCGACGCCGGGTGGATCGTCGAAGGCACGGTTCAACCCGCCCTGCAGCGGGCGCTCGACCAGCTGGAAGTCGGGCAGCTCTCCCGTCCGATCCCGGTCGAGGGCGGGGTCTACATCATCTACATGCGCGACAAGCGCGACGGCAGCTCCGTCAGCCTGGTGCAGATCAAGCAGGTGATGATCGAACTGCCGGAGGACGCCGGCGAAGCCGCGGTCGCCGCGGCGACCAGCCGGCTCGAGGCGCTCCGCCCGCAGCTGACCTGCGACAACATCCTGACCCGCGCCAGCTCCGAACAGGGCCTGCTCGGCGCCGACCTCGGCGAGGCCGACGTCCAGAACCTGGCTCCCCAGTTCCAGCAGGTCGCGCGTTCGGCCGAGGTCGGGTCGGTCAGCACCCCGGTGCGCACGCCGCTGGGCCTGCACCTGCTGGCCGTCTGCGGCCGCCGGGCGGGCGGAGTCGAAGCCCCTGACCGCCGCCAGGTCGAGGGCCAGCTGTTCGCCCAGAACCTCGCCACGCTCGGCCGCCGTTACATGCGCGACCTGCGCGAGGACGCTCTCATCGAGATGAAGTGATGCCGGGTCCCGCGGCGCCGCTGGCCCTCAGCCTGGGCGAACCGGCGGGCGTCGGGCCGGAGATCGTCGCCGGCGCCTGGGACGTCCTGAAAGGGACCGGGCCGGCCTTCGTGGTGGTCGGCGACGCGGCCCTGCTGCGGAGCCGCGGCGCGCCGGTCGAGGTGGTGCTGGACCCTTCCGGGGCTCCGGCGGCCTTTCCCCGCGCCGTGCCGGTGCTCGACCGTCCCCTGCCCGCGCCGGCGACGCCCGGCTCGCCCGATCCCGCCAACGCCGGCGCGGTCGCGGACTGGATCGAGGAGGCGGTCGCCCTCGCCGTCGGCGGCGGCGCCTCCGGCGTCGTCACCGCCCCCATCGCCAAGGCTCCCCTGTACGCGGCCGGCTTTGGCTTCCCGGGACACACCGAGTTCCTCGCGGAGCTGACCGCCGACCTTCCCTTCGCCGGCGCGCGCGGGCCGGTGATGATGCTGACTGCCCGCGACCTGCGCGTCGCCCTCGTCACCATTCACGAGCCCCTCTCGGCCGTCCCCGGACTGGTGACGGCCGAGCGGGTCAAACGCGTCGCCCGCGTGGTCCACGAGGCCTTGAGGCGCGACTTCGGCCTCGCCTCGCCCCGCCTCGCCCTCGCCGGCCTGAACCCGCACGCGGGCGAGGACGGGGCCATGGGGCGCGAGGAGATCGAGGTGCTGCGTCCCGCGGCCGCCGCCCTGCGCGCGGAGGGGATCTCGATCACCGACCCCCTGCCCGCCGACACCCTGTTCCATGACGACGCGCGGCGGGGCTATGACGCCGCCGTCTGCCTGTATCACGATCAGGCCCTGATCCCGGTCAAGACGCTGGACTTCTGGGGGGGCGTGAACGTCACCCTCGGGCTGCCGGTGATCCGCACCTCGCCGGACCACGGCACGGGGTTCGACATCGCGGGCAAGGGTCTGGCCCGCCCGGACAGCCTGATCGCCGCCGTCCGGCTGGCCGGGGAGATGGCGGCGCAACGGGCCGCTTTCACCCGGCGCCAGCCCCCTGCGCTGTCATGAGCGAGCTCCCCTCCCTCCGCGAATCCCTCGACGCCCACGGCCTGTCCGCGAAGAAGAGCTTCGGACAGCATTTCCTGCTGGACCTCAACGTGACGCGGAAGATCGTCCGCCTGGCCGGACCGTTCGAAGGGCGGGCCGTCCTGGAGGTCGGCCCCGGCCCGGGCGGCCTCACCCGGGCCCTGCTCGAGAGCGACGCGGGCCGGGTCGTGCTGGTCGAGAAGGATCCGCGCTTCATCCCGCTGCTGGCCGAACTGGACGACGGTTCGGGCCGGCTGGCGATCATCGAGGCCGACGCGCTGAAGGTGCGGGAGGCCGAGCTGGTCGAGGGGCCGGCGCACCTCGTCTCCAACCTGCCGTACAACGTCGGCACCGCCCTGCTGATCAAGTGGCTGACCGGGCCGTGGACGCCGCACGCCCTGACCCTGATGTTCCAGAAGGAAGTCGCCGAACGGGTGGTGGCCCGCCCCGGCGAAGACGCCTACGGCCGACTGGCGGTGATCAGCCAGGCGGTGGCGGACGCGCGCATCGTGCTGCATCTCCCGGCCGCCGCCTTCACGCCCCCGCCGAAGGTGGCCTCGGCCGTGGTTCACCTGGTCCCGAGGCTCGATCGCCCCGATCCCGCGACGCTCAAGCGGCTCGAGCGGGTCACCGCCGCGGCCTTTGGCCAGCGCCGCAAGATGCTGCGTTCGAGCCTGAAGCCGCTCGGCGGGGCGGCGTTTTGCGAGGCGGCCGGCATCGATCCCGAGGCCCGGGCCGAGACGGTTGATCTTGCGGGTTTTCTTCGGCTGGCCGCAGCCCTGGCCTGAGGCGCCTTGTCGGACGTCGAACACGACGACGCACGCGGCGGAGCCGTATGCGGGACCGGCGCCGCGCGCTAGAACACGCCCATGACGCGGGGAACCGGCCACGGACGCAGGCTGCGGTCGCCGGCCCTCGTGGCGGCGATCCTCGCGATCCTGCTCGGGGCCCTCGTGCCCTACGCGGCCCGCGCCGCCGCCCCCTGGCTCCAGAACCACCAGACCGCCGCCGTCGAACACCACGGCGCCGCATCGCCTGATCCGGGGCAGCCGCCGGCGCACCATCAGTTCGGCGCCGTCTGCGCCGCCTGTCTGCTGCCGAGCGTCAACGGTCTGCCTCCGGCGCCCCCCGCGGCGGCGCAGGTCCTGCTGCGCGTGTCCTTCCGGACGGCCTGGCCGCCCGTCCGGACGCCGGCGCCGCCGCCGCCGCGGGCGGCGCCCCGACCGCCGTCGACAGCTCCGCCCTTCGCCTGAGTTCGAACCGCCGCAAGGCGCTCCCTTTTTCGATCCCAGGACATCATCATGAAACTTCGCACCTCCGCGGCGCCGTGCGCGCTGCTGCTCGCGGCCGCCTGCGCCGCACCCGCCTTCGCCCAGACCGCCGCCAGCGCGCCGGCGGACGACCCCTCGCTGCTCGAAACGGTCATCGTCACCGGTCGCCGCAACGAGGAGGATCCCCGGGTCGTGGCCGACGCCCGCGACCGCCTCAGCCGCACGCCGGGCGCCGTCGCGGTCGTCTCCGCCGAGAGCTACCGCAACCGCTTCGCCCAAGGCTTCTCCGACACCCTCCGCAACGTGCCGGGGGTTCTGGCCCAGAAGCGCTACGGCGAGGAAAGCCGCCTCTCCATCCGCGGCTCCGGCATCGCCCAGGGCTTCCACCAGCGCGGCGTTCTGTTCGCCCAGGACGGCGTGCCCTTCGCCGACGCCGACGGCTTCTCCGACTTCCAGGGCGTCGACCCGCTCAGCGCCCGCTATGTCGAGGTCTGGAAGGGCTCGAACACCCTCCGCTTCGGCGGGGCCCAGCTGGGCGGGGCGATCAATCTCGTCACGCCGACGGGGCGCACCGCCCTGGCGGAGAACGTCCTCCAGCTGGAAGGCGGCTCATTCGGAACCGTGCGCGCGCACGCGGAACTGGCCCGCGTCGCCGGCGACTGGGACGTCTTCCTCGCCGCCAGCGGCCTCCAGTCCGACGGCTGGCGCCAGCAGAGCGACCAGTCCCAGGGCCGGCTGACACTGAGCATCGGCCGGTCGTTCGGAGAGGATCGCGAGGTCCGGTTGCTCGCCCAGGCCGCTGACATCCAGCAGTCCGTCCCGGGCGCCCTGACCCTGCAGCAGGCGCTGGACACGCCGCGGATGGCGCCGCCGTCCAACATCGCGAACGACAACGCCCGCGACCAGACCCTGAAGCGGATGACGCTCCAGACCCGGTGGCGCTTCGACGGGAGCACCCTGTTCGAGGGGGCTGTCTGGGGGTGGAGCAAGTCCCTGTACCACCCGATCTTCCAGGTGGTGGACCAGGAGAGCGAGACCCGCGGGGCGTTCGGCCGGCTGGACTGGACCGGCGCCCTCGGCGGCCTGCGCGCCGACGCCTTCTACGGTTTCAGCTGGCGCGACGGCGATCTGGACGCGCGGCGCTACGTGAACGTGGGGGGATATCGGGGCGCCCTGACCGCCGACGGTCGGCAGCAGGCGACCGCCCTCGACGTCTTCGCGGAAGGACGGCTGTTCGTGACCGACCGGCTCGCCGTCGTCGGCGGCGGCTCCTGGGGCCGCGCCACCCGCGACTACCAGGACCGCCGCACCCCGGCCAACAACGACTCGATCGCCTACGACTGGTTCTCGCCCCGCGTGGGCCTGCTGTGGGAGGCGCAGGACGGCGCCCAGGTCTTCGCCAACCTGACCCGCTCCGTGGAGCCGCCGACCTACGGCGCGCTGGTGCAGGCTCCGCTGACCGGCTTCGCCCCGGTGCGGGCGCAGAAGGCCTGGACCGCCGAGGCCGGGACCCGCGGCCGCCGCGGCCGCCTCTCCTGGGACCTGACCCTGTGGCGGAGCGAGATCGACGGCGAAATCCTGAACTTCATCGTCGGACCGGACATTCCCGCCGCCACCTTCAACGCCGGGGATACCGTCCACCAGGGGCTGGAGGCGGGCGTCGACTGGCGCCTGCCGGTGGAGGTCGTCGGCGGCTCGCTGCTGCTGCGTCAGACCTGGGCGTGGAGCGACTTCCGCTTCGTCAAGGATCCCCGCTGGGGCGACAACCGGCTCCCGGTGGTTCCCGAGCACGCCTGGCGCGCCGAACTCACCTGGCGGCGGGCGGACGTCTTCCTGACGCCGTCGGTGGAATGGCGCATCAGCGATCCGTGGGTGGACTACGCCAACACCCTGAAGGCGCCGGGCCACACCGTGCTGGGGCTCAACGCCGGCTGGTCCCTGCAGAACGGGGTCACCCTGTTCGCCGACGCCCGCAACCTGACCGACGAAAGGTACATCGGCGAGTTCGCGGCCGTCACCGACGCGCGCACCGCCTCCACCTCGGTGTTCTATCCGGGCGAGGGTCGCTCGCTCTTCGTCGGCGCGCGGCTGTCCTACTGAGGTCTCCGCCACAAGAAAGGGCCGCTTCCGGAAGGAAGCGGCCCCGCATTGTTCAGCCGGTGAGGGCTTCGGTTCAGGCGCAAACCCCCGCCAGAGGGGAGGTCGCGTCCGTCGACCGGGCCGCGTGCGGCTGGGAACAATGAGACATTCGACCACCTCCTTTCGCTGTTGGAACAGGACGTTGGAGATGGGCGGCGAGCGCCGGAGTTCAAGCCCCCTCAGACCACCTCGTTGAGCAGGGCGTCGCGGTAGTGCGCCACCCAGAGGTTGCGCCGGCGCTTCGAGCGTTCGGCGTGGTAGATGTGGGCCAGCTCGGCGTAGGAGCGGTCGAAGTCGTCGTTGACGAAGACGTAGTCGAACTCGTCGCAGTGCTCGATCTCGCCCTTGGCGTTCTGGATGCGGCGCTCGATGACGTCCTCGTGGTCCTGCGAGCGGGTCACCAGGCGGCGGCGGAGCTCCTCGAGGCTGGGCGGCAGGATGAAGATCCGGACGGCGTCCTCGGGGCATTTCGCGGCGATGTCGCGGGCGCCCTGCCAGTCGATGTCGAACAGCACGTCGCGGCCCTCGGCGAGGGCCCGGTCGATGGGCGCGCGGGGGCTGCCGTAGCGATTGCCGTGCACGTCGGCCCATTCGAGGAAGGCGTCCTCGTCGATCAGGCGCTGGAACTCCTCGTGGGTGACGAAGTGGTAGTCGCGGTCGGCGACCTCGCCCGGGCGGATCGGGCGGGTGGTCATCGAGATGGACAGCTCCAGCGCGCCATGGTCGGCCATCAACCGCCTGCAAAGGCTGGTCTTTCCGGCGCCCGACGGGCTGGCGACGATCAGGAGGACGCCGCGGCGCGGCGTGCGTTCATTCGACATTCTGGACCTGTTCCCGCAGCTGCTCGATCACGGCCTTGAGGTCGAGGCCGATTCCGGTGAGCGCGGTGGTAGCCGATTTCGAGCAGAGGGTGTTCGCCTCCCTCATGAATTCCTGCATCAGGAAGTCGAGTTTCCGCCCGGCGGGGGGTTGCTGCAACAGCGCCCGGGCGGAGGCGAGGTGGGCGGTCAGCCGGTCCAGCTCCTCGCGGACGTCGGCCTTGATACCCAGCACGGAACCCTCGAGAAACACGCGTTCGTCCAGCCCCGGGACGTCGGGCGCCAGCTCGGCCATGCGACGGGCGAAGCGCTCGCGGATGACCTCGACCTGGGCGGCGGCCTCGCCCTCGGCGCGGACGACCAGCCCCTCGATCTGGGCGACGAAGGCCTCGATCACCGGCCGGAGCTGGGCCCCCTCGCGGCGGCGGGACTCGGCGAGGGCGTCGAGCGCCGCCTCGATGGACGCGGCCATGGCGGCCTCCACCGCCGCGCGGGCCTCGGCGTCGTCGGCGTCCTCGGGAGTCTCCAGCACGCCGCGCAGGGCCAGCAGGCCGTCGGCGGTGGCCGGCGCGGCCCCCTCCCCGGCCAGACGGCGGGCGAGGTCGGCGTAGCGGGCCAGCACGGCCTCGTTGACCCGGATGGCGGCGGCGGACTCGGCGCGCTTCGCCTGCACCCCGACCGTGACCTGGCCGCGGCTGAGACGCGCCTGCGCCGCCGCCTTGGCCCGCCGCTCCAGATCGTCGAAGCCGGGCGGGCCGCGGAAGCGGACCTCGAGGCCGCGGCCGTTGACGGAGCGGGCCTCGACCGACCAGCTCCAGTCGCCCGCGGCGCCGTCGGCGCGGCCGAAGCCGGTCATGCCGGAGAGGGGCTGCGTCATTGCGCCGGAGCCTGTTGCGGGACGGTGATGACCTTGGCGCCGGGCGGGACGTTCACCGCCGGCGGGGCGGCGGCGGCGTCCGGACTGGCGTTGGGCGCGCCGGGGACGGTTCCCGGCGCGGCGGGCGCCGGCGCGCCGGGCGGCAGGCCGGCCTTGCGCCGCTCGATCTCGCGCCAGCGGGCCACGTTGGCGAGGTGCTCCTCATAGGTGCGGGCGAAGACGTGGCCGCCCGTGCCGTCGGCGACGAAGAACAGCTCGTCGCTGCGCGGCGGGTTGAGCACGGCGGCGATGGCCGCCTCGCCGGGGTTGGCGATCGGCGTCGGCGGCAGGCCATCGATCTGGTAGGTGTTCCACTCGGTCGGGCGCTCCAGCTCGGAGCGGCGGATGCCGCGGCCCAGCGGCCGCCCCCGGGTGATGCCGTAGACGATGGTCGGGTCGCTCTCCAGCCGCATGCCCATGCGCAGCCGGTTGGTGAAGACGGCGGCGACGCGCGGCCGCTCGGACGCCACGCCGGTCTCCTTCTCGACGATGGAGGCGAGGATCACCGCCTCCTCGGGCGAGGTGACGATGCTGTTGGGGCCGCGCTGGGCCCACAGGCGGGCGAGGTTGCGCTCGTGCGCCACCTGCATGCGCTGCAGCACCGACTCGCGGCTCTCGCCGCGGGTGATCTCATAGGTCTCGGGCCACAGGGTCCCCTCCTCGGGAACCTCGGCGATCTCGCCGGTCAGGATCGGCTCGGCCATCAGGATGTCGACGGCCTGGGCCGAGGACCAGCCCTCCGGCAGGGTCACGAAGTGGCGCACCACCCGGCCCTCGACCAGCAGGACGATGACCGAGCGCAGCGAGGCGCGCGACGGCACCTCGTACTCGCCGGCCCGCAGCTTGCGGTCGGCCCCGGTCAGGGTCACGGCCGCCTTGAACATGTCGGTCGAGCGGATCACCCCGGCGGCGCGCAGCTGGGCGGCGATGGCGTTGACCCCGGCCCCGCTGGGCAGGGTGACGATGGTCGTCTCCCCCTCGCGGGCCGCCGGGCCCGGGGCGTAGAAGACGCTCCACGCCGCCACCAGGGCGGCGATCAGGAACAGGCTGAAGGTGGCGGTGGCGGCGAGGATCGCCGCCTTGCGTCCGCCCGGCGCGCTCGCCCCCCGGCGACCGAACATTCAGTCCACCTTGCGGAAGATGACGCTGGCGTTGGTGCCGCCAAAGCCGAAGGAGTTGGACATGGCCACGTCGATGGCCATCGGCTCGGCCTTGCCCGAGATCATGCGCAGCGCCGTCTCGTGCTCGGGGTTGTCGAGGTTGATGGTCGGCGGGGCCAGCTGGTCGCGGATGGCCAGCACGCAGAAGATCGCCTCCACCGCCCCGGCGGCGCCGAGCAGGTGGCCGATCATCGACTTGGTCGACGACAGCGCCACATTCTTCGCGTGATCCCCCATCAGCCGTTCGACCGCCCTGGCCTCGATCCAGTCGGCCATGGTCGAGGTGCCGTGGGCGTTGACGTAGTCGATGTCCGAGACGTCGATGCCGGCCCGTTTGACGGCCATCTGCATGGCGCGGTAGCCGCCCTCCCCGTCCTCGGACGGGGCGGTGATGTGGTACGCATCCCCCGACATGCCGTAGCCGATCACCTCGGCGTAGATCTTCGCGCCTCGGGCTTTGGCGTGCTCGTACTCCTCCAGCACCATGATCCCGGCGCCCTCGCCCATGACGAAGCCGGCGTGGTCCTTGTCATAGGGCCGGCTGGCCTTCTCCGGCGTGTCGTTGAAGTCGGTGCACAGGGCGCGGCAGGCGAGGAAGCCCGCGATGCCGATGGGCACGATCGAGCTCTCGGCCCCGCCCGCCACCATCACCTCGGCGTCGCCCAGGGCGATCATCCGGGCCGCGTCGCCGATGGCGTGGGCGCCGGTGGCGCAGGCGGTGACGACCGAATGGTTCGGCCCCTTGAGCCCGTGGCGGATCGAGATCTGGCCCGAGGCCAGGTTGATCAGGGCCGAGGGGATGAAGAAGGGGCTGACCCGGCGCGGGCCCTTCTCCTGCAGCTCCAGCGCCGTGGCGGCGATGGGGCCCAGGCCGCCGATGCCGGAGCCGACCATGACCCCGGTGCGCTCCTTCTCCTCGTCGGTCTCGGGCTTCCAGCCGGCGTCGGCCAGGGCCTCGTCGGCGGCGGCGATGGCGTAGACGATGAAGTCGTCGACCCGCTTGCGGTCCTTGGCCGACATCACCTTCTCGGGGTCGAACACGCCCGGCGTCTCGGGCGTCCCGCCGCCGCGGCCGTCGACCTGGGGAATCTCCCCGGCGATGGTGCAGGCGTAGCCCTCGGTGTCGAACGCCGTGATCGGCCCGATCCCCGACCGCCCCTCCACGATCCCCTTCCAGCTATGCTCCACGCCCCAGCCGAGGGGGGTCAGCAGTCCAAGGCCGGTGACGACGACGCGACGCATGCGGCGATCCTTTGCGGTGAATCCGCCGGGGAGAATAGGGAAGCGGGGGGCGGAGGGCTAGGCGGGGGCACTACTCGACGGAGAAGAGAACCATAGCGGTTCGCCAGATGTCGAAGCCGGCCCAGCGCGAATACCGATGTCGTCCCGCTCAGACGACCTTGCGCCCTTTGGAACAATGCACGAACATCGCCCCTGCCTACAATCTGGAGGACCGGGTCTATGCGCCCCATAGTCTACCCTGAAACTATCGAACTAATCGTTAGGGAATATGAGGCGACCGACGCGGTTCGGGCAGCGGAAGTCGACTGGTGGCTAGCTGAAGGACTTCCCTTCAGCGTCGTGATCGAGCGCGTTGGTCGCGCCGATCTGTTTGGAAAACGCCACCCGCACCAGCGCCGGCTGTCGACATCGGCCCTGGAAGCCGGGACTGCTGCTTTGCACGCGATTAGCGACAAGCTAAAAAATGCACCGGACTTCTACGAACTTTGGAAGCTCGTACAGAGCGCCTACAGACCGATTTATGGTCTAGGCGAACTCGCCGTCTATGACGTGGCGGAGCGCCTGCGCTATCGACTTAGGCTCGAGTCTGCTCATCTTATCTACCTCCACGCTGGCGCCCGTGTCGGTGCCCGTCGCCTCGCTGGCGGACGCCTAAAAAGAGAGAGTGCATGGGGCATTCTGCGCCACGAAGTACCTGCGGGCGTCCGGCACCTTTGCACTCACGAAATCGAAGATATTCTTTGCATCTACAAGGACGAACTGCTGCTTACCCCGCAAGATTTTCGCGCACGGCGAACAGGACGGCCGGTGCCAAGCTGTGGATCAAAGAGCGAGACCAGATCGATCTGTTAAAGCTAATCACATGCCAAGCTTGTGAAAGAAAATCTTGTTTCGCATCTCGGCATCTTTGAGCAACTTGTCCCAGCTTATCACCTCGATATAGAGGTTGATGTTGCCAAACCACATGAACCAACCCAGACCGTCCGGCATACGAGTGAAGTTCTTTTCGCGTTCAAGCCAGCGTTCGACCTTTGGCGTGAGATCGCACACTATATAACCGTAGAATGTGGTGCTCTCTGAGACATTGATCTTGCGGCCCGCCGGCGTGTTGAATTTTTGGTCTCGGAACCCATTCACGTAGCGGACAATCTGCTGGACCGGGTCCTCGGCCGAAGGACCAACGAAATCGTCCCGACCCGGCCGTTTAAACTCAAAAATAATGATGGGATTACTGGCTTCGTTGTCACCTCGATAAGCGATCTTTCGGTTGTACACAGCCAAGTCAGCGCGATCAGACCCCGCCCCATTAACCGGCTTATCGGAGGACAGATAGCTCGTGAAATTTAGTCGCTCATCCAAGATCCACAGGTTGTGCTGATCATATTCTAGGTCGTCGGAATCGCGACGCCGCGGGATGATTATGTCGTGGACGTCGCCTTCTGCTTGGTGCTTACCAGCATCATTCAGTTCAAGCGACTTGCGGAACAGCTCGAGGACGCATTTCCGCGTTGAGACGTAGTGAATGAGATCATTCTTGCTGGACTGCGACAGGCTATCGACCAGCCGGGCAACTCTATCACCGAGATTTGCGGTATCAGGGTCGGCGAGAACCTGCGCAACGTCTCTCCGCACTTTAACGTCTCGATGAAACTTCTCCTTCTGGAGATGAAGCTCTATCTCCTGTGCTGAGGGGTTCATAGAAAGGCCTGACAAGTCGGCATCATTGACCAGAGTGGTGTGCCAAGGAGCCTCCTCCGTGACGTAGGCTCGAACCCGCTGGGTCTTGCGCTCACGACGCGTCGCGATCTCCCCACCAACCGTCTCCCGAGCGACCTCCGCCGCCCGCTCCTCGATCTGCGCTTGGCTGATGCCAAGGAAGAGATCGGCGTCACGTCCGAACTCGAAGGTACCGCGCTCAAGAGAGACGTTCCTGTCGAGATAGTCGCCATAGACGTAGGCCTTGATAATGAAGTTCCGGCCGCGACCGGCGTCGGGAGCCGGGTCATAGAAATCCTCGGCAAACTCCGGAATGAAGGCCTGTATGGTCGTGTCGGTTACCTCACGGCGATGGGCAACCAAGGCGATTTTGCTCTTCTGCGAACGGGGCGAGAAGAACTTGAATACGCGGACGCGAAACGTCTCGACGCCCGCCGTGCCTACAGCTGTGAATTCGGGCGCGACGACCGACAACTCCTCTATCTGGCGGTCCGCGGTCTTGAGGTAGTCGCTGAGGACGACCTGGGCCTCAGTGTCAGCGTCGCGCACGACGATTCGCGGGCAGGGAGTCTTATCGTCCACTAGGTAAGGCAGCAGCTTTTCGACAAGGATGCGGGCGATAATGTCCAGGCCCTTGTCGGGAAACTTGCCAGATCGGATTCCGGTTAAGGTGACGGTGGATCCAGTCGGGCCGGTCGCCACGGGTGCGAGCGTCTCGCCTACTATGATGTCCTTCTCGAAGCCCATCGCGAAGGTCCTGAGACGGAAGTCATCTCCCTCTCGGAACACACTCTCGATCCGTACATCCGTGAAATATTTCAGGCAGGTGAAACGGCCGAAGCCCTTTCCGCCCTCTGAGGCCTTGTTGTCGGTGAAAAACGTGTCGAAGGCCTCACGATTGGCGGCATCGAATCCGATCCCGGTGTCGGTCACTGAGAAGCCTTCGACACCCCGGGTGTGCTCGATCAGATCCTCATCGCCCCCGCGAAGGACGGTAACCCTAATCTCACCCAGTGTAGCGCCCCCCGCCGCCGCGATGGCTTGGATTCCGTTTACAATGAGCTCAATAACCGGCGTGTAGATCGACGTACTGCCGGCGCGGATGTTGTCCACGGCGCGCCTGATGTTGACGTTGCTCATAAGCCTTGAATCCCGCCGGTGCCCCGGATGCTCCGATCCATCACCGTAGTAAGGGTTGGCCGGGGTGCGCAATGCAGGCCTCGAGCATCGAGGAACAAATGTAGAACATTGATAGCTCGCGGCCGCTCTGAAGTCCATTCGGTTGAACATTGCCGAACAGGCTCCGACGATTTTGCTGCCACCTCATTTGCGGCGTGCTGTCGGGCCGAGAGCGCAAAAAAGCCGCCGCAGCGCCCTCGCGCCACGGCGGCTCTTTCATAGCCGTCCGACAGGTCGGCCGGGGGCTTGGCCCGCCAGCTTCTCGTCGATGAACTTCACGGCGTCGCCGACCGTCTGGACGGACTCGGCGGCGTCGTCGGGGATCCCGATGTCGAACTCTTCCTCAAAGGCCTCGCCCCTCACCCGCCGAAGCAGCTGCGTTCGATGAAGCTCCGCGCCGCGGCCGAGGCCTCGGAGGGGTTGTGGCCGCCGTCGAACTCGAGGGCGGCGAAGGGGGCGTTGGCGGCGCGCAGGGCCTCGACCAGCGGAACGTAGTGGTCGGCGAACGGCGCGGCGGGGTCGCGGCGGCCGCCGGCGACGAAGACCGGGCGGTCGGCCAGTTCGGCGGCGCGCCGGGTCAGGCGGTGGGCGTCGGCCGCGTCCACGGCCGCGGCCATGAAGCCGTCGACTCCCGCCGGTCCAAAGCGGGCGGCCGAGGGGTCGACGGCGAAGCTGTCGAGATCGGTCTTCCACGCCGAGCGGTATTCGGCGTCGGTGGACCAGCGCGCCGCGATGACCCCCATGTCGGCCGGCACGAGGGCGGCCACGCAGCGCACGCCGGGGTCGCCCGCCGCGGTCTGGAGCGCGACCCAGCCGCCGTAGCTGACGCCGAGCAGGCCGATGCGGTCCGGGTCGGCGCCGGCCAGACCCTGCCCCTTCAGCCAGGCCACCACCGCCGCCCCGTCCTCGCGCGAGGCGGCGACGCTGATGGTTCCGCCCGAGGCGCCGGTGCCCCGGTACTGCGGCAGGACGACGGAATAGCCGGCGGCCTGGAGCTCGGTGGCGACGCGCGGGATGTTCGGGCCCGCCGGGAAGCCGTTGAACAGCACGATCACCGGGCGCGCGCCCTCGCCCGCCCCGTCGAGAACCCGCGCCGCCAGGGCGTCGCCGCCGGACGGAATGGACACGTCGCGCGGCGGCGTCTGGGCGACGGCGGCGGCGGGAAGGGCCAGAAGGGCGACGGCGCAGGCGAGGGACTTCATGAGAGGCTTCCGAAAGCGGCCGGTCCGACCATCGAACCGGCCTGCCCTCCGTCGCACACCCGACCCGCGGATCACGCTTAAGCTTTTGTCATGACGGCGAATTCACCCGTGAGGCCGCGCGGCGGACCGGAGAGATGCGCAGGCAAAAAAGCCGCCGCAGCGCCCTCGCGCCACGGCGGCTCCTTCATAGCCGTCCGACAGGTCGGCCGGGGGCTTAGCCCGCCAGCTTCTCGTCGATGAACTTCACGGCGTCGCCGACCGTCTGGATGTGCTCGGCGGCGTCGTCGGGGATCTCGATGTCGAACTCTTCCTCGAAGGCCATGACCAGTTCGACGTTGTCGAGCGAGTCGGCGCCGAGGTCGTCGATGAAGCTGGCCTTTTCGGTGACCTTGTCCGGATCGGCGTCCAGGTGGTCGATCACGATCTTGCGGACGCGTTCCAGGGTGTCGGACATGTTCTGTCTGCCTTCTGATGCCGTTGTGCCGGCGGTTGTCTCAGTCCTGCCGTATGACGACGGCGACGGCGGCGCAAGCCTTCAACGAAGACTCACCCCGACCGGTTGCGAGGGCTTTAGCACAGCCGTGCGGCCGGGAAACAGCCCCGCCGCGGGGGCGGCAACGGGTTGTGATGGGGCGCAGGGCGTGAGCCGCGGGGCGGCGGTCAGCGCGGCGGCGGCGGCGCCGGCAGGTTCACCGTCACAGGCGGCTCGCCGAGGAAGCTGGCGCACCAGCGCCAGGCGCGCTCAAGGTTGTTGGTCGCGCCGCCGGTCTCGGTCAGGCGGCAGACCTTGTGGCCGCCTGCTCTTACATCGGCCCGGCCGATCAGAAGCACGGGACGGCCGGCGCTGGCGCCAGTGAGGACCGTGAGCGGCGTCCCGTCGTCGAGGTTCATGGACGCCTCGGTCAGAGCCGTGGGCACGAGGGAGCGAGCCTGCGGCGAGCCGACGCCGCCCTCCACCTCGAACAGCTCGGCCCGCATCCGCGCCCCGGGCTCGGCGGCCATGGTGAAGCGGGGCTCCTGCAAAACGAGAAACGCGAGCAGGAGCGCCGGCATGCTCACGCCACCCGGCTGACCGCGAAATCCGCCAGCCGCTCCAGCGCGTCGCGCCAGTCGCCCTGCGGCAGGCCCGAGAGGGCGTCGCGGGCGAGGTCGGCGTAGTCCCAGGCGAGGTCGAGGGTGGCGCCGACCGAGCCGGAGCCGAGGATCAGCTCGCGGGCGCGGCGGAAGTCGTCCTCGGCGCGGCGGCCCTGGTTGATGGTGCGGTCCCAGAAGGCGTCCTCGCGGCCGCGGGTGCGGGCGGCGGCCAGCAGCAGCGGCAGGGTCACCTTGCCCTCGCGGAAGTCGTCGCCGGCGTTCTTGCCCAGCACCTCGGACTGGCCGCCGTAGTCGAGGGCGTCGTCGGCCAGCTGGAAGGCGAGGCCGAGGTTGAGGCCGTAGGCGCGCAGGGCGGCGACCGTGGCGTCGTCGGCGTCGGCCCCCACCGCCCCGGCCTCGGCGGCGGCGGCGAACAGCTCGGCGGTCTTGGCCGAGATGATCTTCAGATAGGTGGCCTGGTCGAGGTTGAGGTCGTGGGCGCGGGTCAGCTGCAGCACCTCGCCCTCGGAGATGACGCTGGAGGCGGTGGCGAGGATGCCGAGCGCGCGCATGCGGCCGGTCTCGACCATCAGCTCGAAGGCGCGGGCGAACAGGAAGTCGCCGACCAGCACGCTGGACGGGGCGCCCCAGATCAGGTGGGCGGCCACCTTGCCGCGGCGCAGGTCGGAGCTGTCGACCACGTCGTCGTGCAGCAGGGTGGCGGTGTGGATGAACTCGACGGCGGCGGCGAGGCGGACGGGGGCGTCGATGGGGCCCTGCGCCCCGGCGGCGCGGGCGGCGGCGATGGTCAGCAGCGGGCGCAGCCGCTTGCCGCCGGCGGCGACCAGGTGGTCGGCCAGCAGCGGAATGACCGGCACCTCGGACTGCATCCGCTCGACGATCAGGGCGTCGACGCTGGCCATGTCCGGGCGGGCGAGGCGAACGAGCGGCTCCACGTCTCCCTTGCGTCGGATGTCGGCGACGGTGACAGCGTCCAAGGAACCACTCATGGCGGGGCGGCGCGGGAGGAGGATCGCGCCGGAAAATCCGGACGCCGCCTTGCCCGGCGACGCCGCGGCGCACAATGGTGACGGGGCAGGAAGGGGTCAAGCCGCGTGTCCGTCGCAGCCGAAGGGGAAGTCGTGGAGAACGCCCTGCTGGGCGGCCGGGTGCGGCTGCGCCAGCCGGCGAAGGGCTATCGCGCCGGCATGGACGCCGCCCTGCTGGCGGCGGCGGTGGAGGCGAGGCCGGGCGAGCGGGTGGTCGAGGCCGGCAGCGGGGCCGGGGCGGTGCTGATGCAGATCGCGGCGCGGCGGCCGGGCGTGCGGCTGACCGGGCTGGAGCGCGACCCGTCCATGGCGGCGCTGGCGCGGGAGAACGCGGCGCTGAACGGGGCCGAGGCGCAGATCCTCGAGGGCGACGTGGCGGCGGGGTTCCGGGCGCTGGAGCTGCCGCCGTTCGACCATGCGGTCAGCAATCCGCCCTTCTTCGACGATCCGGGAGCGCTGCGGGCGCCGGCCGAGGGCAAGCGCGGGGCGTGGATGGCCGACGACGGACTGGCGGCCTGGACCCGCTTCCTGCTCAAGGCGGTGCGCGAGGGCGGGACGATCACCGTCATCCACCGCGCCGACCGGCTGGCCGATCTGCTGGCCGGGCTGAGCGCGACGGCGGGGTCGTTCTCCGTGCGGCCGGTGCACGCCTTCGCCGACGAGCCGGCCAAGCGGGTGCTGGTGCGCGCGGTGAAGACCGGCCGCGCCCCCTTGCGCCTGCTGCCGGCGCTGGTGCTGCACGACCGCGGCGGCGGGAAGCATTCGCCGGCGGCGGAGGCCGTGCTGCGCGGCGAGGCGGGGCTGGGGTGGTGAAGAGTGCTGGTGAAGAGTGAGTCGTGAGTACGGGCAGCGGCCGTCCCGGCGCCAACCGCTCCCTGACACTCCTCACGCGTCACTTCCCGCGCTATTCCCCTCCCCCATGTCCCTGCGCCCGCTGTTCGTCACCCAGGTCTATGAAGCCACCCTCGCCGGTTCGCCGAGGTTCGAGGGGTTCAATGCGGCGCTGGCCGACGCCTGCCGCATGCTGGCGGTGGAGGATCGGGCCGGGAAGGCCTGGTGCCGCGAGCACGGCTACCGCGGCTACACCTCCTACGGCTCCCTGACCGACCTGCCGCAGCGCCTGCCGGAGTTCGCCGAGCTCAAGCGCCACCTCGACAGGCACGCGCAAGCCTATGCCCGGGCGCTGAATTTCGAACTGGCCCGCAAGCCGCGGCTGGACAATCTGTGGGTCAATGTCCTCAAGCCCGGCGGGGGCCACACCGGCCACATCCATCCCCACGCCTTCCTGTCCGGGACGATCTACGTCGAGGTCCCGGACGGCGCCTCGGCGCTGAAGCTGGAGGATCCGCGCCTGCCGATGATGATGGCCCGCCCGGGCGTGCGGGCGGACGCCCCGGAGGCCGAGCGGCCGTTCGTCTACCTGGCCCCGCAGGCCGGCACGATCCTGATGTGGGAGAGCTGGCTGCGCCACGAGGTGCCGGCCAACGCCGCCCGCAGCGAGCGCATCTCGATCAGCTTCAACTACGCCTGAGCCGTCAGTCCTCCGGCGGCCGGCGCCCGTCACGGCGCCGCCGCGCCGCGGCCGCGGCGTCGAGCAGCCGGATTCCCGAAATGTCCGCCTCCTCGGCCGACATGTGCATGACGATGTCGGGCGGGTCGCGGATCTCCACCTGGCCGTCGCGGCCCACCGGATTGAGCGGGCCGACGGGATTGTTCGCAGCGTCTCTGTCCATGGGCCTGCAATGTCCGGCGCCCGACGCCGTTCCCCGCGGCCGCGTCGGCGGGAAAATATTCGCCGCTAACGGTCCGCAAAGGCTGACCCCCTACTGTCGCGGCCGACCCTTTCCGTTCCGGCCGCCCGCCATGCTCGTCGCCCGCGCCACCGGCGTGATCCTCCTGCTCTACAGCGGCTTCCACATGGCCATCGGCCTGTGGGTGCCCGAGTTTCCGTGGCTTCTCACCGGCGTCCTGCTGGTCGTCGGGTCCGCCGCCCTTCTCGCCTGCCGCCCATGGTCGCGCGTGGTGGTCTATGCGGCGGCCCTGGCGGCGGCGGGGGTCGGGCTGATCGGACAGGTCGACGCGGCGAGCGCGGCGCGGGCCGACATCCCCCTCGCGGTGATCATCTGGAGCCTGTGGACCTCGCTGTGGCTGGCCGTCGCCTACCTCGGCGGACGCTACCTGCCCGGGCCCGGCCCCGCCCCGTGGGACGCGGCCTGGGCGCGCCTCCCGTCCGGTGAAGGGCCTGCCGCCGGCGGGCGGAAGGAAGCCGCCGGCTAGGCGCGGCCCGCCGGGGCCGCCCCGACGAGGTTGTCCCACGCCAGCATCGCAGCCCGGGCCGTGCCGCGCAGCTCCTCCGGCGTCGCCCCGTCCCGGGCGCGGAAGCTCATGCCCTGGTGGACGGTGGCGTAGAAGGCGGCGATGGCGGCCGGATCCGCCGCCGGACCGATCTCGCCGGCGTCCCGGGCGCGCCGGAGCCGCGCCTCCAGCCGGGCCATGGTCTGCGCCCGGATGTCCCCCAGCTCCGCGCACACCCGCTCCGGCAGCCCGTCCGGATGCGCGCCCGACAGGACGATCAGGCAACCCCTGGGCTTGTCCGGACAGGCTGCGGCCTCGGCGGTCGCCAGCAGCAGGGCTTCGATCGTCTCCCGGACCGGCGTGTGATCCTCGAGGCGGCGCCACTCCGTTTCGCCCTCGGTGCGCCGGTACAGCTCCACCGCCTCCCGGAACAGCTGCTCCTTGCTGCCGAAGGCGGCGTACAGGCTCGGGGCGTTGATCCCCATGGCGGCGGTCAGCTCGGCCATCGAGGCGTCGGCGTAGCCTCGGGCCCAGAACACCTCCATGGCGCGGGTCAGCGCCTGCTGGCGATCGAAGCTGCGGGGACGGCCGGCCATCGGCGGCTTGCGGACTCCATTTCCGGGAGATCGTTACATAACCCCTTGAACAGCTCGGGCAAGCGTCACATCTGCGCTTCTGTAACGCTCGTTACATATTGGAGCTCCACAGATGACGTCCACCTCCCTCCCCCTCTCCGGCAAGCGCGCCCTCGTCACCGGCGGCGCGCGCGGCATCGGCGCCGCCATCGTGCGGCGACTGGCCGCCGACGGCGCAGACGTGGCCCTGACCTACGAGAAATCCGCCGAGGCGGCCGAAGCCCTCGCCGCCGAGGTTCGCGCCAGCGGCCGCCGGGCCGCGGCCATCCGGGCCGACGCCGGCAGCCCGGCCGGCGCGACCGACGCCATCGACGGCGCCGTGGCCGCGCTCGGCGGCGTCGACATCCTCGTCAACAACGCCGGCATCGCCCGCATGGGCGACTTCGCCGACCTGCCGCCGGAGGACCTTGAGGCCCTGCTGAACGTCAATGTCCGCGGCGTCATGCTGACCACCCAGGCGGCCCTGCGCCACCTGCCCGACGGCGGCCGCATCATCAGCATCGGCAGCAACGTCGGCGAGCGGGTCCCCTTCCCCGGCATCACCGTCTACGCCGCCACCAAGTCGGCGCTGGAGTCCTTCACCCGCGGCCTGGCGCGCGAGCTCGGCCCGCGCGGGATCACCGTCAACCTGGTGCGCCCCGGACCGACGGACACGGACATGAACCCCGCCGACGGGCCGTTCGCCCCGCTGGTCACGCCGAGCCTGGCCATCCCCCGCTACGGCCGTCCCGAGGAGGTGGCGGCGGCGGTCGCCTTCCTCGCGGGGCCGGAGGCCGGATACGTCACCGGCGGAGGCATCCTCGTCGACGGCGGCTACAACGCCTGAGCCCGCCTTCAATCCGCCGTGTCCGGGGGGTAGTCATTTGCCCTCCGGCGCGGCGGTCGCTACACCCCGCGCCAACCTCCCCGAATTTCCAGACGACAGGGCGCGACGCGCATGGCGCAGCAGTACATCTTCCAGATGCAGGGCCTGACCAAGGCCTTTCCCGGCGGCAAGAAGGTTTTCGAGAACATCTGGCTGAGCTTCTACAACGACGCCAAGATCGGCGTCGTCGGCGTCAACGGCTCGGGCAAGTCGACGCTGCTGAAGATCATGGCCGGGCTCGACACCGAGTTCCAGGGCGAGGCGCGGGCCGCCGACGGCGTCAAGCGCGGCTACCTGGAGCAGGAGCCCCAGCTCGATCCCAACCTGAACGTCCGCGAGAACGTCGAGGCCTGGTGCGAGGAGAAGCAGTGGGTCAACCGCTTCAACGCCATCGCCGCCGAGATGGGCGAGAACTACTCCGACGAGCTGATGGAGGAGATGACCTCGCTCCAGGAGAAGATCGACGCCGCCGACGTCTGGGACATCGACAGCCGCATCGAGATGGCCATGGACGCCCTGCGCTGCCCGCCGGACGACTGGTCGGTGACCAATCTGTCGGGGGGCGAGAAGCGCCGCGTCGCCCTGGCCCGCCTGCTGCTCAGCAAGCCCGACATGCTGCTGATGGACGAGCCGACCAACCACCTCGACGCCGAGTCGGTCGCCTGGCTGCAGCATCACCTCGAGAACTTCCCCGGCTGCGTCATCCTGGTCACCCACGACCGCTACTTCCTCGACCAGGTGACGAAGTGGACGCTGGAGCTGGACCGCGGCAAGGGCCACCCGCACGAGGGCAACTACTCCAGCTGGCTGGAGGCCAAGCAGAAGCGCGTCGTCCAGGAGCAGTCTGAATCCGAGGCCCGCCAGCGCGCCCTGACCCGCGAGCTGGAATGGGTCCGCTCGGGCGCCAAGGCCCGTCAGGCCAAGTCCAAGGCCCGTCTGGCCGCCTACGAGAAGATGGTCGCCGAGCAGGAGAACGCCACCAAGGCCCAGACCCACGCGGTCATCCAGATCCCGCCGGGGCCGCGCCTCGGCAATGTGGTGCTGGAGGTCGAGGGGCTGGAGAAGTCCTACGGCGACAAGCTGCTGTTCAAGGACCTGACCTTCAAGCTGCCGCCCAACGGCATCGTCGGCGTGATCGGCCCCAACGGCGCCGGCAAGTCGACCCTGTTCCGCATGATCACCGGCCAGGAGCAGCCCGACGCCGGCACCATCCGCGTCGGCGAGACGGTCAAGCTGGCCTATGTCGACCAGTCGCGCGACGACCTGAAGCCGGACGACACCATCTGGCAGGCCATCTCCGGCGGCACCGACGTGATGATGGTCGGCAAGCGCGAGATCAACACCCGCGCCTACGTCGGCAGCTTCAACTTCAAGGGCGGCGACCAGCAGAAGAAGGTCGGTCAGCTGTCCGGCGGCGAGCGCAACCGCGTCCACCTGGCCAAGACCCTGGCCGCCGGCGGGAATCTGATCCTGCTCGACGAACCGACCAACGACCTGGATATCGAGACCCTGCAGAACCTCGAGGAGGCTCTGGAGGAGTTCGCCGGCTGCGCCGTGGTCATCTCCCACGACCGCTGGTTCCTGGACCGTCTGGCCACCCACATCCTCGCCTTTGAAGGCGACGGCCATGTGGAATGGTTCGAAGGGAACTTCGAGGCCTACGAACAGGACAAGATGCGCCGCCTGGGCGCCGACAGCATCATTCCCAAGCGCCTGCAACACCAGAAGTTCGGGCGCTGATTGATCTGTGATAGGATGCGGGACATGAGCGACGATCTTCTGTCCCGCATCACCATTGATCCCAGCCAGTGCGGGGGCCGTCCGTGCATTCGAGGCATGCGAATTCGCGTGCAGGACGTTCTGGACATGCTGGCCGGTGGCGCGAGCCCGGAGGAAGTCCTCGCGGACTTTCCCTACCTGGAAGCTGACGACATTCGGGCCAGCCTTGCCTATGCGGCCGCAAGCATCGGCGACACTGGCGTGATCGCCGCGTGAAATTCATCGTGGACGCCCAGCTGCCTATCGCTCTTGCCGATTGGCTGAGAGCTAATGGGCACGCGGCCGACCATGTTTCCACGCTTCTGGCGGTACATGCGCGTGACCAGGACATCTGGGATTTGGCCCGAGCGGAATCGCGCGTCATCATCACCAAGGATCGGGACTTCGCCATCTGGGCGGCGGACCGCCGGCTAGGGCCTCAGATCGTCTGGCTTCGTCTTGGCAACGCGACCCGGCGTGTTCTGATCGAATGGCTTGAACCTCGATGGGCCAGGATCGAACAAGGCCTCCTCGACGGCCTCCATTTGATCGAGGTCCGGCCATGACCCAGCGCCCCGCCGTCCTGATCATGCAACGGCATCTCGCCCCGCTCTCGGCCATCCTCGAGAGCGTCTATGACGTCTACCGCTTCTGGGAAGGTCCGCCGATCGAGGCCGCCCACGACATCCGCGCCCTGATCGTCGCCGGCGAGGCGCCGCTGGACAAGGGGCTGATCGAACGCCTCCCCGCCCTCGATCTGATCGCCTGTTTCACCTCGGGCTATGACGGGATCGACATCGACTGGTGCCGGCAACGCGGCCTGCCCGTCACCCATGCGCCGGGCGTCAACCACGAAGACGTGGCCGACCACGCCCTGGGCCTGATCCTGGCCGCGCGTCGGCAGATCGTCTCGGGCGACCGCCAGGTCCGGTCGGGCGGCTGGACCGCCGAGACCCGCAGCATCACCCCCTCGCTCGGCGGCCAGAAACTGGGCGTCGTCGGCCTGGGCGCCATAGGCGCGGCCGTGGCCTGGCG
>NZ_JACESB010000011.1 GCF_013912005.1 Brevundimonas sp.
CGGACGCGCGGCGCGGGCCGGCTGGGGCGTCGCCGCCGCCGGCGCGGGCGCCGCGGCGGGCGGAGCGGCCTCGGCCTGCTGGGTCGGAGCGGGCGCGGTCGGCGCCTCGGCCGCGGCCACGGCGGCCCGGGCGGCGCGCTGCTGGGCCTCGAAGCGGCGGGCCAGTTTCTCGGTCAGCTCGCGGGCCGCCGCCGGCTCCATCTGCGACATGACCGCCGCCAGGGCGCGCGGCCGCATGGCGGCGGCCACCGGCAGGCGCACTCCATCGTCCAGGGTGGCGAACACCCGCGCCGCGTCGCGCGGGCGCATCGCCGAATAGACCGCCACCAGCCGGTCGATCTCCGCCTTCTCGCGCTCGTCGACCTGTCCCAGCAGCTGCTGCACCTCGCCCTTCACCGTCTCCAGCGCCTGCACCCGGGCGTCCAGCTTCTGCTCGGCCGCCGCCAGCAGGGGCAGCATCGAGGCGAGGTCGGCGTCGCGGGCGTCCAGTTCGGTGCGCCGCTGCGACAGGGACTGGATGACGCGCAGCTCCGCCGGCGAGATGCCGGCCTGCTGCGCCAGTTGCTCCGGCGTCAGGGCGCAGACCGCGGGCGGGGGCGCAGCGGCGGCCGGAGCGGCGGCGCCGGCCGCCGGCACCGCCTCCTCCGCCCAGGCGCGCGCGCCCTCGAACAGGCCGGGGGCGACGCCGACGGCGCGCACGGCGACCACGCCGCCGATGGCGACCGCGACGAGGGGCAGGAGGCGGGGGGTCTTCATGGGGCGCGACTCGCGATCAGGCGGCGAAGAGGTCTTCGTCCAGGGTGCGCCGGGCGCGGTTGAGGTTTTGCTTCGCAGTCTGGTTAGCGGTCAGGGCGCCGACGATGGCGGCCACATTGTCGCGCCCGCCGGGACGGGCCGGAGCGGCCAGCCCCTGGATGCGGTCGGCGAGGGCCGCCATGCGCCGGGCCCGCTCGTCGTCGGCGGGAACCGCCGACGCGGCGACCGGACGCGGCTCGGCGGCAGCCGGACGAACCGGCTCCGGCGCCGCTGCGGCGGGAGCCGGGGCGCGGGCGATCAGCGACTCCAGCTGCGCCTTCACCTCGCGCGCCTTGACGATCCGGTCGTGCAGCAGGTCGGTCTCCTGGCCGGAGGCCCGCAGGGAGGCCAGCGCCGCCTCGGCCCGGCCGGCGGCCGCATTCAGCTCGGTCACCGCCGAGGCGAAGGCCTGCTGGCCCGCCCGCAGCGCCGACAGCTTCTTCTCCAGCCGCACGCCGTAGCCGAGGGCGGCCACCAGCAGCAGCATCAGCACCCCGTCGAGGATCATCCCGGTCATCAGCGTCTTCCCTTCACCAGGCTGGAGGCGGCCTCGACGTTCACCGGGGCCTCGACCCGCACCGCGATGTGCTGCCCTTTCCGGCCCATCCGCCCGATGGTCAGCGGGATGGATCCCGCCCGCACCGAGACCTCGGAGTTGGGCGTGGCGTTCAGCATCAGGGTGTCGCCGACCTTGAGATCCAGCACCTTCGACAGCGGCAGCTGCTGCTCGTCGAGCACCGCGCGCACCTCGGTTCCCGTGGTCCAGAGCTCGGTGGCCAGGTGGCCTTCCCAGATGTTGTCGCGGCCGAACTTCTCGCCCATGAATTGCTGCAGCAGCATCTTCCGGATGGGCTCGAGGGTGGCGTAGGGCAGCAGCAGCTCGATGCGCCCGCCGCGGTCCTCCATGTCGATGCGCAGCTTGACCAGGATGGCGGCGTTGGCCGGCCGGGCGATGGCGGCGAAGCGCGGGTTGGTCTCCAGCCGGTCGAGGTTGAAGTGCACCGGGGTCAGCGGCTCGAAGGCGGCGCGGGCGTCGTTCAGCACCACCTCGACCATCCGCTGGACGAGAACCCGCTCGATGGTCGTGTACGGCCGGCCCTCGATGCGCAGGGCGGCGGTGCCGCGGCGGCCGCCCAGCAGCACGTCGACGATCGAGTAGATCAGGTTCGAATCGACCGTCAGCAGGCCGTAGTTGTCGAGCTCCTCGGCCCGGAACACCGCCAGGATGGCCGGCAGGGGGATCGAGTTCAGATAGTCGCCGAAGCGGATCGACGAGATGTTGTCGAGACTGACCTCGACGTTGTCGGAGGTGAAGTTCCGCAGCGAGGTCGTCATCAGCCGCACCAGGCGGTCGAAGACGATCTCCAGCATCGGCAGGCGCTCGTAGGAGACGAGGGCCGAGTTGATGATGGCGCGGATGCCGGAGCGCTCGGAGCCGTCGTCCTCGCCCAGATCGAAGCCCAGCAGGCTGTCGATTTCGTCCTGGTTGAGGACCCGTTCGCCCAGCGCCGGACGGTCCTCCGCCGCCGGGTCGAGGGACTCCGCGAACGGGTCCGGCGCGTCGGCGAAGGCGGCGTCGGTCATTCCTACTGCACCAGCATTTCTTCGATCAGCACCGCGTCGACCTTGCCCGGGGCGGCGATCAGGTTGACCCGGCGCAGGATTTCGGCGCGGAGCTGGAAGCTGCCGGCCGAACCGGCGAGATCCTCGGGCCGCAGCTCGCGCAGGAAGCCCTGGAACATGTCCTGCAGCCGGGGCATCTCGGCCTGCAGGTGCTCGGCCACGCCGGCGTCATGCATCTCGAGGGTCAGCTTGAGCTTCAGGAAGGTCGGACGTCCGTCCGCGGCCTGGATGTTCACCACCATGTCCGGCAGGGTGTAGAAGACCACCCCGTCAGGCCCCTCGGAGATAACGCCCAGCGAGGCGTCGGCCTCGCCGCCCCCGCCGCCGCCGTGGCCGCCGCCCTTCTTCTCGGCCTTCTTGCCGTGGCCGTCGTCCTTCTTGGGCGCGGCGTGCCCGTCGGCCGCCGCGGCCTTGGGCTGCATCAGGAAGAAGGCGGCGCCGCCGCCCCCGCCGAGCACGAGCAGGGCCGCCGGGATGATGATGAAGAGCAGCGGCAGCTTCTTCTTCGCCGGGGCGCCCTCGCCCTCCGGCGTGTCGCCGTCCGCGACCGCGGGCAGGTTGGCGTCGTCGCCATCCTTTCC
This sequence comes from Brevundimonas sp., assembly GCF_013912005.1. Lineage (GTDB taxonomy): Bacteria > Pseudomonadota > Alphaproteobacteria > Caulobacterales > Caulobacteraceae > Brevundimonas. Next base: position 3,000 of record NZ_JACESB010000011.1, read on the forward strand.
GCCCTTCTTCTTGCCGAACTTCAGCATGCCGCAACGCCCCGGGAATCTCCGGTCCATTCGAGCCGGGTTTGGTTAACGACCCGTTTAGAACCGGCAAATCCTGCCGGGCGCCGGGGCCAGCTTCGCCGCTGAAACGCCCGCCCCGCGGGGATTCACCCTGTTGGCACGCCTGTTGCGAAGCCATTCGCGAAAGGAGCCGCCCGTGGAAAACGCCGCCTACGCCGGACTGTCCCGCCAGATGACCCTGCGCCGCGAGCTCGACGTCGTGGCCAACAACATCGCCAATGCGGACACGACCGGCTTCAAGGTCGAGCAGCTGCTGCTCGGAACCGAGGTCGGCGAGCGGGCCCGCAACGCCTTCGTGCGCCCCGGCGTCAGCTTCGTGCTCGATAACGGGGTGGGCCGCGACTATGGCCAGGGCGCGCTGGAGCAGACCGGCCGGACGCTGGACTTCGCCATCGAGGGCGAAGGGGCCTTCTTCAAGGTCCAGGACGGGGCGGGCGAGGCCTACACCCGCGACGGCGCCTTCACCCTCGATCCCGAAGGCCGGCTGACCACCCAGGGCGGGCACGCCGTGCTCGGCGACGGCGGCGAGATCATCCTCGATCCTTCGCTGGGCGAGCCGCAGGTCGCCGCCGACGGCACGATCAGCCAGAACGGCCAGCCGGTGGGCCGGCTCGCCCTCGTCCGCTTCGACACGCTCGGCGTGCTCGAGAAGGGCGGCGACGGCCTCTACCGCAACGCCTCGAACGCCGCCCCGGTCGAGGCCAACGACGCCCGCGTCCGGCAAGGCATGCTGGAGGGCTCGAACGTCAATCCGATCCTCGAGATCACCAACCTCATCGAGATCCAGCGCGCCTACGAGAGCGTGTCGCGGATGATCGAGAACACCAACGACCTGTCCCGCCGCGCCGTCGAGCGGCTGGGCCGGGTTTCGTAAGGGAGCACTGAGACATGCGCGCGCTCAGAACCGCCGCCTCGGGCATGGCCGCCCAGCAGCTGAACGTCGAGGTCATCTCGAACAACATCGCCAACATGAACACGGTCGGGTTCAAGCGTCAGCGGGCCGAGTTCCAGGACCTGCTGTACCAGAACGTCGAACGCATGGGGGCCCAGTCGTCCAGCCAGGGCACGGTGGTGCCGACCGGCATCCAGATCGGCGCCGGCGTCAAGGCGGGCGCCGTCTACCGGGTCACCGAACAGGGCACCCCGACCCAGACCGGCGGGCGCTACGACGTCGCCGTCGACGGCCGCGGCTACTTCCAGATCCTGCTGCCCTCGGGCGAGACCGCCTACACCCGGGCCGGCAACTTCGCGGTCAACGGCGAGGGCCAGCTGGTCACCGACGACGGCTACGCCGTGCAGCCCAACATCTCGATCCCCCAGGACGCGGTCGACGTCTCCATCTCCAAATCCGGGCAGGTCCAGGTGATCACCCAGGGCGAGCCCGAGCCGCAGATCGTCGGACAGCTGGAACTGGCCACCTTCTTCAACGAGGCCGGACTGGAAGCGGTGGGCGACAACCTGCTGCTGGAGACGGCCGCCTCGGGCCCGGCGAACGTCGGCACGCCCGGCGAGGTCGGCTTCGGCGAGATCCTGCACGGCTACACCGAAGCCTCGAACGTCGACGCGGTGGCCGAGATCAGCGCCCTGATCATCGCCCAGCGGGCCTATGAGATGAACTCCAAGGTCATCACCACCGCCGACCAGATGCTGTCGGTCAGCGCGCAGGTGAAGTCGTGAGGGCCCTGATCCTCGGCGCCGCCGCCGCCCTGCTCCTCGCGGCCCCCGCCCTCGCCGGGCCGGTCAGCCTGAAGAGCAATCCCGTCGACGCCGACGGCGCGGTGACCCTCGGCGACGTCTTCGACGGCGCCGGCCCCGCCGCCGGCGTGGTGGTCGGCCGCCGCTCCGGTCCGTCGGTCGTGTTCGAGGCCGGCCAGCTGCAGGCCATGGCCCGGCAGGCGGGCCTGGACTGGTCGAATCCGAACGGCCTGCGCCGCGTGGTGGTCCGCCACGCCGCCTCCGCGCCGGCCGAGGGCGGCTCGCCGTCGCCGGCGGCCGTCGCCGCGGCCGTTCCGGCGTCGTTCGCTCCGGCGCCGCGCCGCAGCGCCTGGGCCGACCGGATCATCAGCCGCAACGACATCGTCGAAGTGCTCTACGAGGCCGACGGGCTGCGCCTGACCATCTCGGGCCGCGCCGAGGGCAACGCCGCCGAAGGCCAGCGCCTCGCCATCCGCAATCTCCAGTCCGGCCGCGTCTTCGACGCCGTCGCCGTTGCTCCGGGCCAGGCCGTCGCCGGCCCCGCCGCCCGCACCCACCAGTTCGCCGCCCGCTAGAGGGAAAGAGTACCCATGCGCACCGCCCTGACCGCCGCCGCCGCCGCCCTGTCCCTCACCGCCTGCTCCACCGCCGTCGAGGCGGTGCGTGGGCCTGAACTGGCCCCGATCGGCTATCCGGCCGCCCTGGTGCCGACCACCCAGACCTACCTGCCCTCGCCCGAGCAGCAACGGGCCGACCGCGCCGCCAGCGCCAACAGCCTGTGGCGCGTCGGCGCCCGCACCTTCTTCGGCGACCAGCGCGCCCGGCACGTCGGCGACATCCTGACCGTCGACATCAACATCGACGACCGGGCCCAGACCCAGAACTCGACCCAGCGCAGCCGCTCGAACGACATCTCCGGCGGCGTCACCAACCTGTTCGGCCTGGAGAACAGCCTCGGCCGCGCCTTCCCAGGCGGCTTCGACGCCGCCAACATGATCGGGCTCGAGGGCGAGTCCAACGCCGCGGGCTCGGGCAGCGTCAGCCGGTCGGAACGCGTCAACCTGACCATCGCCGCCGTGGTCACCGACGTGCTGGCCAACGGCAACCTGGTCATCCAGGGTCGGCAGGAAGTGCGCACCAACCGCGAGGTCCGGGAGCTCACCGTCGCCGGCATCGTGCGGCCGGAGGACATCTCCTCGGCCAACACCATCCGCCACACCCAGATCGCCGAGGCGCGCATCAGCTACGGCGGCCGCGGGGACATCAGCCGGGTGCAGGCGACCCCTGCGGCCCAGTCGCTGGTGGAGCGGTTCAGCCCGTTCTGACGGCCCGGCGGCCGCGCAGCATAACCGCAACAGATCAAGCTCCTGTTCGGAATTCCCGAAGCAGAGCCGTGAACCCCCTGAAGAAACCCGCGTTTGCCCGGTCAGACGCGAGTATTCTGCATGTTCCGGTTCGCCATCCCTGCCGTCGCCGCCCTCGGCCTTTTCGCCGCCGCCGCCCAGTCCGGCGCCGGCGCCGCGCCGCCGCCTTCCCCCGACGGCATGGGGTGGCACCTCAGCCACGAAGGCGCGACCGCCAAGCTGGCCTATGGTCTCGCCAATTCAGACCAGCTGGCCCTGATGCTGACCTGCGAGCCCGGGCGTGGCACCGCCGCCGTCTATGGCGAGGTCCAGCCGGCCAGTCCGCGCCTGATCCACGCCTCGAGCGGGCCGGCCGCCATCGACCCGCTGGGCGGGGGCCTGTTCGGGGAAGCCCGGATCGCCACCGCCGACCCGACCCTGCAGCGCCTCGCCCGCAAGGGGACGTTGGCGGTGGAGGGCGATGCGGGTAGGTTCCAGCTCACCGCCACCACGGAGGAGCGACGCGCGATCGCGGCCTTCTTCGACTGGTGCGGCGGAAACCGCGTCTGAACCGGAGCCGGTCTGACGCCAGGGGGCGGACCATGATCGACCTGCTCGCCAGCGCCGTGCTGCTGCTGACCTCGGTCCAGAACGCCGCCGCGGCGCCCGAGAGCGGCTGGACCTGGACCCTCTACGCCGACGACTCTCCGGTCGTGCTGGCCCACGAGGTTCCCGACACCGCCCATCTGCGGACGACCTTCGAGTGCGAACCCGGCGGCAGCGTCGCGCGCCTCACCCTGTACGGGGTGGAGGCCGCCGCCGGCATGGCCCGCCTGGCGGCCGGCGAGGCGACGGCGGTGGCCGAGGCCGCCGGCGGCCGGGACGGCCTCAGACTGGCGCTGCGCACCGATCACCCCGTGTTCGCCGCCTTCGCCGTCGACGGCCGGCTGTCGGTGGCCGTGGGGGACCGGCGCCGGACCATCGAGGTGCCGGCCGCGCATCTGGCGCGCCTGCGGCGGTTCGCGGAGCTCTGCGCCGGCTGACGGGCGTCGTCGCCGGTTGACGCGCCCGTCCCGGTCCGCTGCACTCTCCGAAACCGGAGGGGACGATGAAGACACTGCTCGCCGCCACGGCCGCCGCGGCCGCCCTGTGCCTCGCCGCGGCCTCGCCGGCCGCCGCCCGGACCGAGCCTGCCGCGGCCGCGCCGGCGCAGGATGCCCGGCTGGCGGCGCTGCTGGCCGACTACGAGGCGTACCTGCGCTCGGTCGATCCGATCACCGCGGGCATGGAGGGCGACGCCGCCGCCAAGCGCCGGCTGCCCGACGTCTCCCGCGCCTTCGAGGAAGCCCAGGCCCCGGTGCTGCAGGGCTTCGCCGCCCGGCTGGAGGCGATTGATCCCGCCACGCTCGGCGAGGACGACCGGCTCAACCACGCCTTCCTCGCCTACGTTCTCCGCCGGAGCCTCGACCGCATCCCCCTGGACGCCGCCCGCATCGGCGCCTTCAACTCCGAGGGCGGTCCGGGCCAGTCCGCCGGCTACATGGCCAGCGTCACCCGCATCGCCGCCCGGGCCGACGCCGAGGCCTGGATCGCCCGGCTGGAAGCCCTGCCCCGCTTCTACCGCGACCAGCTGGACGACGCCCGCCGCGGGCTTCAGTCCGGGCTCGTGCAGCCTCGCCCCACGGTCGAGAACGCCCTCGGCCTGATCGAGCCCGAGGCCGCCCTGACCGCCGCGACCGATCCCCTCCTCCGGCCATTCGCCGACCTGCCGGACTCGATCCCGCAGGCGGAGCAGGCGGCCCTGCGGGCCCGCGCCGCCCGCGCGGTGGCGGAGGGGATCATGCCGGCGCGCCGGGAATGGGCGCGTTTCCTGCGCGAGGAATACCTGCCGCGGGCCCCGGAGAGCCTCGGCCTCGTCCACCGCCCCGGCGGACGCGAGCTCTACGCCTTCCTCGTGCGCGGCTACACCACCACCGACCTGACCCCGGACCAGATCCACCGGATCGGCCTGGAGGAGGTCGCCCGCATCCGGGCGCGGATGGAGACGGAGATGCGCGCCGCCGGCTGGAGCGGCGACTTCGCCGGCTTCCTCGCCTTCCTGCGCAGCGATCCGCAATTCTACGCGACGACCCGCGAGGACCTGCTGGAGAAGGCCTCGGAGATGGCCAAGCGGGCCGACGACGGCCTGCCGGCCCTGTTCGGAACCCTGCCGCGCACCCCCTACGGCGTGCGCCCGGTGCCCGCCGAGATCGAGGCCAACTACACCACCGGCCGCTACTTCCCCGGCTCCATGCAGAACGGCGTCGCCGGCGGCTACATGGTCAACACCTCGGCGCTGGACCAGCGGCCGCTGTACGAGCTGCCCGCCCTGACCCTGCACGAGGCCGTGCCGGGCCACCACCTGCAGATCGCCCTGCAGCAGGAGGCCGAGGCCGGCCCCTACTTCCGGCGCAGCGTCGACGTCACCGCCTTCACCGAGGGCTGGGGTCTGTACGCCGAGTTCCTCGGCGAGGAGATGGACTTCTACCGCACCCCGTACGAGCGCTTCGGCCGGCTCAGCTACGAGATGTGGCGCGCCTGCCGCCTCGTGGCGGACACCGGCATCCACTGGCTGGGCTGGGACATCGACCAGGCCCGCGCCTGCTTCCGCGACAACTCGGCCCTCTCGCCGCTCAACATCGAGACCGAGCTGCAGCGCTACATCGGCTGGCCGGGCCAGGCCACGGCCTACAAGATCGGCGAGATCCGGCTGCGCCAGATCCGGGCGCGGGCCGAGCGGGAGCTGGGCGAGCGGTTCGACGTGCGCCGCTTCCACGACGCCCTGCTGGTCGACGGCCCCCTGCCGCTGGACCTGCTGGACGCGCGCATGGACCGCTGGATCGCGGAGGAGAAGGCGCGCCCGGCGGCCTGACCCTCAGGCGAGGCCCAGCGCCGCCCGCTGCGTCTTCGGCAGCTTCGCCGCGATGAGGCCGTGGGCGATCGTGAGATGTTGGGCCAGCTCGTCGTCGGGCCAGGCGGCCGGGTCGTCCAGATGCACCCATTTCGCCCGGGCGAGATAGGGCGCCGGCCGGGCCCGCCCCTCCCCGGTCAGCACCTCGAAGGCGATGTCGGAGACCTTGAACGACAGCCCGCCCATGCCGCCGACGATGGCGAACATCCTGCCGCCGACCCTGTAGGCGTCGTGATCGTCGCCGAACGGATGGTCGAGGGTCGCGCCCGGCAGCGCCAGGCAAACCCTGCCGACCCCCGCCCGGTCCATGGTCAGGCCTCGACGCCGACTCCAACCGGGCAGGTCACGCCCGTGCCGCCGATGCCGCAGTAGCCGCCCGGGTTCTTGGCCAGATAGCCCTGGTGGTAGTCCTCGGCGAAGTAGTACGGCCCCGCCGGCGCGATCTCGGTGGTGATCGTCCCCTGCCCGGCCGCCGTCAGCGCCGACTGGTAGGCGTCGCGGCTCGCCTCGGCCTCGGCGCGCTGACCGTCGTCCAGATAGTAGATGGCCGAGCGGTACTGGGTGCCGACGTCGCCGCCCTGGCGCATGCCCTGGGTCGGATCGTGGTTCTCCCAGAAGGCCTTCAGCAGCTCGCCGTAGCTGATCTCCCGCGGATTGAAGACCACCTGCACCACCTCGGCGTGGCCGGTGCGGCCCGAGCAGACCTCCTCATAGGTCGGATTCGGCGTGAAACCGCCGGCGTAGCCGGCCGAGGTGACCCACACGCCCGGCAGTTGCCAGAACACCCGCTCGACGCCCCAGAAACAGCCCATGCCGAACACCGCAGTCTCGAAGCCCTCCGGGTGCGGCCCCTTCAGCGGGCGGCCGGTGACGTAGTGGACCTCGTCGGTCCGCACCGGCTGGTCGCGCCCCGGCAGGGCGGCGTCGGCGGTCGGCAGGTCGTGGGACTTCTGGAACAGCATGGCGGATACTCCGGACGATCGTTCGCCGCATATGGGGCCTCAGGCGGCGCTTGCCGAGGGGGGCCGACTGTTCTAATCAGCGCCCCTCCCGCCGGTCCACTCCCGGCGGGCCTCCGCCGCGGTGGATACGGACAGGTGGCCGAGTGGTTGAAGGCGCACGCCTGGAACGCGTGTATAGGGGAAACTCTATCGAGGGTTCGAATCCCTCTCTGTCCGCCACCACGCACTTTCAGCACATCCACACACATCCGCAAATGTCCGGCAAACTACCGTATTTGCTGATCTTTTTATCCGCCGCAGTCTGGACACGGCTTTCGGCGCTCGACATAGTCCGATCAATATACGTGGGTAGGATCGGGGGTTAGATTGCGGCTTCATCATCGCTTGGGCGCGCTCGCCGTCAGCCGCCAGAAGACGCCGGGAATGTATGCGGACGGGGGCGGCCTCTATCTGCAGGTCAGCCGAAGCGGGTCGAAATCGTGGATCTTCCGGTATGCGATGGAGGGCCGAGAGCGGGAAATGGGGCTTGGCCCCCTGCATACCGTGAACCTGTCCGAGGCGCGGGAGCTCGCGCTTGAGGCTCGCAAGCTGAAACTTCGTGGCATCGATCCCATCGACGCGCGGAACGCCGAGCGCGCCTCCAAAAAGCTCGAGGACGCAAAGGCGGTCACTTTCTCCCAAGCCGCCGAAGCCTACATCAAGGCCAACAAGGTCGCGTGGAAGAATCCCAAGCACGCCGCCCAGTGGGAGGCGACCCTGGCCACCTATGCCAAGCCGGTCTTCGGGGACTTCGCCGTGGCGAGGGTCGACACCACGCTCGTGCTGAAGGCGATCGAGCCCATCTGGACCACCAAGCCCGAAACGGCCAGCCGGCTTCGGGGGCGGATCGAGACGGTTCTGGACTGGGCCACCGTGCGCGGCTTTCGGCAGGGCGAGAACCCGGCGCGCTGGCGCGGGCACCTCGACAAGCTGCTGCCCTCAAAGGCCAAGGTCCGCACGGTCGAGCATCACGCCGCCCTCCCCTATGCCGAGCTTCCGGCCTTCATGGCCGAGCTGGCCGGTCAGAAGGGCGTCGCCGCCCGCGCCCTGGAGTTCGCCGTACTGACGGCCGCCCGCACCGGCGAGGTGATCGGCGCCACCTGGGCGGAGATCGATCTGGACGCCCAGGTCTGGACCATCCCCAGGGAGCGAATGAAGGCCGGCCGCGAGCATCGCGTGCCGCTGAACGCACGCAGCGTTGCGGTTCTGAAGGAGATGGAGGCGCTTAGGACCTCCGAATTCGTCTTCCCCGGCGGCAGGGCGAAACGGCCGCTCAGCAACATGGCCCTGCTCAACGCCCTCAAACGCATGGGCCGGGCAACGCTGACCACCCACGGCTTCCGCAGCACCTTTCGGGACTGGGCCGCTGAGAACACCGACTATGCGGGTGAGGTGGTCGAAATGGCTCTGGCCCACACCATCGGCAACAAGGTGGAAGCGGCCTATCGCCGAGGCGATCTGTTTGAAAAGCGGAAAGGACTCATGGGCGATTGGGGGCGCTTCTCAGTGATGAAGCGTGCCAACGACATTGAAATCTCGCCAACAGTCGAACACCGGCCCGCACCGACCCACGCCGATCTGTCCTGAGCAGACCATTTCGGGAGCTCTCGGCGCAGCACTCGCCGTTGCTACGAGGAATTGCCGAGCTGAGGGATTTGATTCATCCGTTTGGCGCGACGTTCAGCGACTGGCGAATGCAGAGGCGATGTCGAGGCCCGTCTACGCAAAACTGGCCATCGATCATGCCAGCGAGAAGGTGCAGAGGGCACTCCGGGTCAATCTCGCCACTCGGACGATTATGAATCTCAGAGAGAAGGCCGCAAGCAACAGGCGGATCAGTGCTGAGGACCTGGACCACGCGCTATTCAGCATGATCATCACGATGAACTACCTGTCGACGATGGGCGAAGATGGCGTGGGGCACGTCGAGCTTCTCGCGCGGGGCGATACGGCGAAAGCCGGCAGTTCCAAGGGCGGCGCCAGCACCCCTTCAGACGAATGGAAGGTTCCCGCAAAGGCGATTTTTGAGACCCTCTGGGCGGCTGGTGAACGCCACAAGAGCGACAAGGCTTGGGCAAATCGAATCCGGAAGGAAGCAGAGAGGCTTCAGACGGGCTCAACTGCTAGCTGGCCAAACACCATGCTTCCAACCGCTGTGGGTGACTGGAAAGTGGACAAGGGCATTCCACGGCGGAAGCGAAATAAGCGAACAAGCGCTTCCGCGCCATGATCCAGGCGCACGGCGACCTCGCCCGTCTCGGTGGCCTTCTTAAGCTATGGTTGAGCGAACACGAAGATCACGGAGCCCCGGCTATCGAGGTCCGGTCAGTCCTGCATCAGATCGAGGCGATGTTGCCTGAGGCGCGCACGAAGATCCTCGGCATCAAGGTCGGCTAGATTTCCAGCCGGGGCGGCAATGCGTCCGCGACCTCGCCGAACAAGACCTTCGGATCGTGGCCGATTGCGGCGGCTATCGCGCAAAACTCGACCACGTCGATGCGACGCACCCCGCTTTCGACCTTGGACATGAACGGCTGGGTCTTGCCCAGGCGGCGCGACACCTCTGCCTGAGTAAGTCCAGCCTGCGTCCTGGCGGTCACCAAGGTCCGCAGGACGCCCGTATAGGCGTCAGTGAAGGTCGATCTTGGCAATATCGCCATCCCAACATCAGGAATGGTCTTGCTAGATGCCGCTTTGGAATATACGAAGTTCGCATGCCCAAGACACGCCTCCCCTCAGAGCCCGTTGATTCAGGCGAAAAATGTCCTGCCGACACCCTTGAGCCGATGAACCTGAAGCAGGTCCAGCGCATGATCTTTGAGGCTGTGTTCGGAAGCATGTACACGCCGCTCGATGATGGCGGGGACGATGATCATGACCGTGATGGCGCGGCCGGCGCGTCCGAGAATGCAACTCGCGAGTAGGTCCGCACCCGCGACCTGTATGTTGGCGGTCCTGAATGTTTGAGGATGACCGCAGCCGAATCCTGAGGATCACCGAACTTCTCGAGTTCCAGCGAACCGACGTTGCCACGGAGGCCCAGACCGCCGGCGATAATGGCCGGCTGGACGTTCTCTGGTTCCGGCTCGGGGCCATTGACCGGCTCTGGTCGGGGCTCTCCGCCGCCTACAGAGCCCGGCACCCTCAAATCAGCCAACTGGGGCTGCCGACCGAAGAACAGATCTTCACGCAGTTGGCCATGCCTCCGAAACGGGAGATCATGGGCTTGGCCGAAAAGGCCATTTCCGCGTTCACACCCATCTGCGCCAACCCGCCGCCGCCACCGTCGGTGCAGGCTCGCTGTAAAAGCCCGACCTCTCGGCGTGACGCGGTGGTGGAAGCCCTGCGGCGCCTGGAGCCAGAGCTCCGTTCAATGGGCGTGGAGGCCCTCTATCTCTTCGGCTCGGTCGCACGCGGCGAAGACGGACCGGATTCGGACATCGACGTCGCCTATGACGTGGCCCCCGCGGTCACAGACCGGTTCGGCCTGATCGACCGCGAGGCCGTCGCGAAGGCGGTAACCGACGCGGTCGGCGGCGAGGTCGATCTCGTCGCGCGCAGCGGACTTTATCCCGATGTCGCAGAGCGGGTCGCTAAGGACCTGGTGGTCTTATTCAAGTGAGCGGCTGTGGCCTGGTTTGACACGAAGAGCGCGGCTTCACGCCTATCGATCCCAAGAGGCTCATGCGCAATGGTAGTCCTGCGCGGCGGCTTTGCGCCATGAGGAGACCTTGGTATCAGGCCGGAGAGCCGACATTGATCGACTAGATCGCCTCAGGCACGAGGGTCCCGGACGCGGATGCTCCGCCTCGCGCGGCGCGTGGAAAAGGGTCGCGGAGCCTAGCTCTACGCGACCCTTGATAGTTGGGACGGCACCAGCCGCCCAGTTTGCCCCGACTGCCGAAAGAAACAGGAGCGTCTCCGCTCCGATCCTACGCTTACAGGCGGCAACCTTTGCCGCAGTCTTCTTCGTCAAAACCGACGGAGGCGACCGGATGGGTGATGATGTCCCAGGATTCGCGGGACACCTCTGCTACGGAACACCCACCTCCAAGAGATTGCCGTCCTCGGTTTCCACGCCCAACGCCTTGCTGTTCGAGGGCGCATCGTACTGCCGATCGATCCGCGCCAGCGGGTGATTGAAGAAGTGCTGGTCCAGCATGTTGAGAACCGACTTCGGGCGCAGGCGCGCGGCGTACTTGCGCACGTCTGGACCGTCCTTCCAGCCGATGGCGTAGCGGCCGATCTCGGCCTTGGCGGCGGCGAGGCGCTGCAGGGCGTCCGGGGCGAACGTCCCACAGGTCCAGAATTCATAGTGGAAGCTGCATTCCTGGAAGCGGTCCTGGCGGACCGCCCAGTTGTGGATGCGCGGCACCTTGGTCGTCAGCCAAGTCTCGACGTCATCCAGGGTCGTCACCTGCGTCGGCGACCGCCCCTTGCACTCGTAACTCCAGACTTCGCGATATTCCTTGACGCGGAAGACGTCGATCTCGGCCCCGCGACCTGTGGTCGGGTCGATGATCTTGCGGCCGATGTCGATGGAGCCGTCGTCGAGCTTGGCCACGCAGTGACCGACCAGCATTTCGAAGAGATCCCCGCGCAGGTTGCCCGCCGCGCCCTCTATCCGTTCGAGGCTGCGGAAGATCTTGTCCACCACTTCGGGCTTTTCGACCGCCAAGGCCGCGGCCTTGGTCAGGGTGTGCATCAGCGCCGCCAAGCCCTCGGCCACCTCGCGCCCGAAGAGCAGCTCAGGCGTCGCCATCATCACGCCGTGCGAGCGGCCGAGGCGGAACGCCTCCCTGGAAAAGGCGTCGGCGACCAGGACGGGGAAGATCGGAGCCACCTTCCGCAGGCCGCCGACGATGGTGCACTTGCGCACGAAGGCGGCGACCGCCGCCTCGTCCAGCGTCGAACCCACGACGACGTCGGCGGCGAGGAAGCCGGGGATCGGCCTGCCGTCGCCGTCGCGGCGCACCATCGGGCGCAGATAGGACGGTCCGGCGAGGTCCCAGTTGAAGGTGCCGACCCGCGGCAGGCCTTCGGCGCTGTCGCGGGTCTGGATGGCGTCGTAGCTGGCGACGCCGAGCTTGCGCGCCCAATCGCGCACGGCGCTGAGCAAGATGACTTCGGTGCGAAGCCGGGCGCCGAGTGCGGCGTCCTCCTGCGCGGTGAGGAAGAGATTATCCTTAAGGGAGATGCAAGAGCCCAGGCCGACGGCTTCCGTGCGGTGGACGAGATCGGCGGCCAGCAATCGTTCGAGAACGGCCCCCGCCGAAACCTGGCCGGTCTGCCCGATGGGCGAGCCGCACACGATGGGGAAGTGGCGCTCAGGCACGATGCCGCCGCGCGCCAGCAGGGCTGCGAGGGCGGCGGAGTAGGCCGGGCTCGCGAGCTTGGCGTCGCGCACGAGGGCCTGCCAGTAGGCCCGTCCGCCCCGGTGGCTGTCGAGGTACATGAACCGCACCCCTTTGGGGAACGGCAGGCCGCTCAACTTGTGGACCGCCCCGCCGGCGCGGGCGATGCGCTGGCGCGCGGTCGCCGCGGCCAAGCCGTCCGCCTCTAGCGCCTGGCAGACGCGGTTGGACAGACAGGGGCCCTCGGCCTTGAGGATGCTTTCGATGGTTCTGACGGTCATGGCGCTGGAGTATGTCACACAGCGCTATTTATAACAGATACCTCCTAATGAGGCGTCCTCGCCGCGTTTTTTGCCTGTTTGACGATCATCTTGAACTAACACACCTTTTTGAGCTGGCAAAAATGCCAGAGTTCGCCAAATCGCACCAAAACGCTGTCACGCACCCCAGGCCTGCGGGCCTTCGGGCCCGTGAACCCAGGTTCACGAGCCGCGTGGTTCATAGGGCTTCGCCCTTCAGCAAGGCGTCATAGCCGACGTCGAGCCAGTGATCGCGCGCCTCGCAGTGCGTCGCCCAGAACGCCCGCAGACCGTCGATCAGGCCGGCGCGCGCGAACGGCAGATCGAGGAACTCCAGCTGGTCGTACTGCGGGACCGGCACGGCGCCGGCGCGCCAAGACCCGTAGAGCACGCCGGCCTGCAACACCTGGCGCACGGCCAGCAGGATGCGTCCGGCGCGGTCGACCTCGTTGAAGGCCAAGCCGCTCTTGGCCTTGTCGACCTGGCCGCGCGAGAAGGCGTCGGCGGCGTGGGCGATGGTCTTATGCCGCAACTTGCGGATGGCGGCGAACACCTCGTCGTTCAGGGCCGCGTCGAGCCGCTCCAGAAGCGCCTTCGAGATCCGGTCCTCCGGCGAGCGCTGATCTGGCGCAACGCCGCTGAGGCGGTCGAACTGCCTATGCATCAGCTCAGCCTTCCCCCAGTCGTCCTGGCCGCCACCGCCCTGCCAGAAGGCGGCCTCGCCTTCCGAGACCTTGGCGAGCTGGGCCTGAATCTCGGCGTCGCGGACCGGCGCATAGTCGTAAGGAACGCCTTCAAGACCGATGAAGTTTGCGCGGGTCAGCAGCTCGTGGTGGGCGATGATGTCGTCGAGCAAGCGCCGGAGCGAGATCACGCCCTTCTTCGGCTGTTTCGGGTCGGAGTATTCGACGAGCTTCGAGATCCCGAGCACCTGGCTCGCCACATAGCCTTGGTCGAGGAACTGGGCGAGGATCGGCGCCACAGCCGCCGAGGGCCCCGCCGCGTCGGTGTCCTTGCGCGCCTCGTTAAAGGTGCGGAACACAGCGTCCTGCCACATCAACTGGCTGAGCTGGCCGTTGATCGAATGGACTGGGTCGCCATCCAGCCAGTCGAGCCAGCGCGCGTGGGCGGCGCGGTAATCCTCAAGGCTCATGCCGGCTTGGCCTTAGACGACCTAGGCTTGGCGGACGATTTCCGCGCGCGCGGGGCCGCCGGCGTGCCGCTGGCCGTTCCGTCCTTCGCCGCCGCCCGTAGGCCGTCCCGCAGCGCCACGATGCGTGCCGTCTCGTCCGGGTCAAGGCCAGGGGCCGCCAGGAACTTCTCACAAGCGGCCAGTAGCGTTTCCGGGTCGTAGAAGTCGGGATCGGCAAGGCCGCGGAAGAACCACACGTCGCGCCCGGCGTCCGAGACCGAGCGGGCGAGGATGCCCTTGGCCACCCGAGCAAGAGCGTGCGCGTTGGCGTTGACGGTGCGGGCGAGCCAGGCCTTCGCCGTCGCCGCGTCGCCCAACGTCGTCCAGGTCAGCATGATGTCCCAGTAGTAGGGAGCGTCGGCCAACCGCCCGTCCTGTTCCGCCTCGATCGCCGCCAGGGCGCGTCGGCCCAGCGTCTTCAGGGCCCGCTTGTCGATGACGTCGCCCACCTCCGAGCCCTCGGCCGGGAGGAGGCCGCCTTCGCGGGCCCGCCAAACGTAGAGCGTGGCCAGAACCTCGGCTGGGGTGTCGTCGCCAGTCGCCTCAAGGAGAATCCGGCCGGCAGTCTTGGGGTCCCAACCGGAAAGGATCTGGCGCAGCAGGTAGTGCATGCTGACGCCTGGCGGGAAAAGGGTGCCGCCGCTGCGCTCCTGGGCCTGGATGAAGGCGGCCTTCTGGACGAAGGCCTGCAGCATGGCCCGGCCGGAGGTCAGTCCGCCGCGCGGGACCTGGCGGTACTGCAGCTCGTCGACATAGTCACCGACCAGCGACTGGCCGCGGGCGTCGACCATCGCGATGGCCTTGGCCAGCGCCCGGGTTTGCACCGCTAGATCGTCGGGCGCGGCGACGGCGGCGTCGATCAGCGCCTTGGGGACCACTTGATCGGAGGGAAACAGGGCGAAGTAGGCGTCGTAGCCCTTCGGCGAGCCGACCCCGCGGCGGTTCACGGTCTCGGCCCAGATCTCCCCGAACTCAAAGCGGTCATCCTCGCGCAACAGCTTGGCGCGCGACGGAAAGAGCGCGCTGAGCAGCTCGACGACGTCATTTTGCCGGGAGGGCGGCAGGCTCTCCCGAAACGCAGCACCGCAGGCCTTCTTGTCCTCATCGGAGGTGTAGCCGGGGCTGTCGATGAGGAAGTCCCGGTTGGCGCGCACCCAGTCGAAGACCTTCGGCTCGAATAGGCGCAGCCCCTCCATGGCAACGACATCGCCGGCGTCGACCTCGGTCGCCAGCGGCGGCCAGGCGAAGCGCAAGGCGTTTGTAAGGCGGACGATGTCGCGCGGGCTCTGAATCCAGCGATGGAAGCCATGGAAGACGATCTCGCGCCAGCGGGCGCTCGGCTTCACGTGGGAGAGCACGAAGGCCATCTCGCGATCGACACGGCGAAGGAGCGCCGACCGGCCGGCGTGCGGCAGCTCCACCTCATGCTGGATGATCTTCTCGGTGAAGGTCGGCTCGCCGCTTTGGCGCTGATCGCCCTCGCCGAGCGCCCTCCAGACGATGCGACGATCGTAGGCCAGGACATAGACGATGTTCGGCAGCTGGCCGACCGACTTCACCATCTGCATGATCGCCCGGACCTCCGCGGGCTCCAGGCGGTCGATATCGTCGATGAAAACCACGAAGCGGCGCCCGCTCTTCTCTAGCCGCTTGACGAGGTCGTCGTAGGCCGCCTGCAGAGTGGGCTCTCCCAGCCAGGCGTCGATGGTCTGCTCCATCGCCGACTTGACCGCCGCGCCGCCGATGCGGATGCCCACCGCCTCGGGCGGGTGGGCCGTCGCGGCCAGGGTGACCGCGGCCTTCACGGCGGGATCGATCGTCGCCTTGGCGGTCTTGTGCGCCACTTTGCGCACCTTGCGGACGGTCTCGCCGCCGTCCTTCAGCGCTTCGGCGAGCACGCGGAAATAGGCGCTGATCAGGTCCTGATGGCCGGAGAACATCCAGGGGGAGAAGCGCACCATCTCGACCGCGCGGGCCGGTTGGGCGCGGTTTTTGGCCTCCAGGAAGTGGGCGATGAAGTTGAGCGCCGTGGTCTTGCCCGAGCCCCAGGCGCCGTGCAGGCCGATGACATAGCCTTTCGGGGCGGAGAGCTCCCAGAGCACGTCGGCCAGGCGCTGGGCGAACGGCCGATAGCCGAAGTCGTCTTGGGTCCAAGGGTCCTGTCGCGGGGAGTCGTCGGCGAAGCTGAAGCCCTCCAAGGCCGCATTCGTCTCGTCCTCCGCCAAATCGCCCTCCCGGTCCGCCATCGCCTGCTGCGGCGAACTGAACTATCCCACCAGCCGTCGAACCTGAGCTACCCGGACGCCTGCCACAAGCCATGGCCATACACCCGCTGCCCGAGACGATCGCCGACTTGATGGCGATGGACCTCGCCGCCTTGCCGCCGGAAGAGGCGTTGCAGGCGGCCTCGATCCTGATCGACCTCGGCGACGACGCCGGCGATGCGGCCGCGCTCGACCGGGCCGCCGGCGTCCTCGATTACCTGCAAGCCCGTGGTGGCCTGCCGCCGGGGATCGATTGCCGCATCCACTACTGCCGCGCCAACATCTGGAGCGCCCGACGCAGGATCACCGGCGAGACGCAAAGCTGGGTCTGGAAATCGGACCTCATCGACGCCGAGCTGCTCGAACTGCGGCGCACGGTGGCGCACGCCGCCTTCCCCGAACTCCCCCCGATCGCGCGGGCGCAGGCCCTCACCAACCTCGGCAACGTCCTCAATCACATCGGCCGCTTCGTCGAGGCGATCGAGGCGTGGGATCGGGCCTTGGCCGGTGTCCCGAACTTCGGTATGGCCAACGGCAACCGCGGCCTTGGGCTGATCCATTATGCCAGCGGGCTCTACGACCCCGGCCATCGCGGCGTCCTGGTGCTCGCGGCGCGGCACGCGCTCGAACGCACGACCGACCCCGACGTGCTGTGGGAGAGCCCCGGCCTCGAGCCCGCCCAGGCCCACTTCGCCCAACGCGCGGCCGAGATCGACGCCCACTTCGATGTTCCAGCGATGTCGGCCGGGTTCGACCTCAACGGCCATTCGCTCGGCCGTGGCCGGCGCGAACGCGACTACCGCCGCTGGTGTCTCAACAACCGCCTGTTCCTCAACCCCCTGAACGATGTCGGTCCTTACGCCATCGCCGCTAACGACGTCATGACCCTGCCGTCGCTTACCGTCCGGTTCGAGGACGGGCCAAGTCCGCCCCCGGTGATCCACTACTTCAACGTCCTGAAGCAGGAATACGCGAGCGCCCGCTACGCGCTTTTTGAGGGTCTGACGTCCGAGGGCGTCCATTTCTCGGACCGCGAGGTGCTGCTCTACGACACCCTCGACTTCCCGGCCTTCGGCCACGGCGTCGAGCGCCTGAAGACCGCCTTCCGTAACGCCTATTCCCTGCTCGACAAGACCGGCTTCCTGCTGAACGCCTACCTGGGTCTCGGCCATGGCGAGCGGCAGGTCAGCTTCAGAAACCTGTGGTTCGAGACGCCAAAGGCCCGAGCTCTGCACCCCAAGTTCGACGGCGCCGCCAACTGGCCGCTCCGCGGCTTGTTCTGGCTGGCGAAGGACATCTACGAGGACACCTTCCGCAAAGTCACCGAGCCGGACGCCCAGGCCCTCTATGAGCTGCGCAACCACCTTGAGCACAAGTTCGTCGGCGTGCACGACGACCAGCTGATGGCGGCTTCCATCTGCCCACTGCCCTCGCCCCCACTGGGGGTCTTCGACATCACCGCCACCGACCTCGCCGCCAAGACCCTTCGGCAACTGAAGTTGGCCCGGGCGGCCCTCACCTACCTTGCCATGGGCGTTTTCGCCGAGGAGCGCCGCCGCGAAGCCGAGAGCGGTGGCGGCCTCACCATGCCGATGTCGCTCTTCACGTGGAAGGACGCCTGGAAGCGGCGCGACTGACGCAAGTGAGTGCTGGTCAGGCTTGTCGCACGAAGCTTGGCGCGTGCCGCGGACGTTGTGAGAGGGCCGGAGAGCTGATGTTCAAGCCGGCGCGGTGATCAGCTCGCGAACTCCCTGAATCCAGCCAAGCACGACTCCCCAAGACAAGATTCCCCTCATTCACACCCGCTGCTTGTGGCGGACCTGCCAAAGCGCGCCCATGGCTCAAGGATTAGCTGCGCCACCGGCCCTTTGGCGGCCGCGGCTCAGCAGCGCTGCCAATACCTGGACTCGACCACAACTGTTCACCGCGCCTGGCCGCTAGCCCCCTGCCAACGAGCGGACCTTCCGAACGTCGTCCTTGAGTCAGAACACGACGGTGATTCATGCTTGCGAAGGATGACGCAAGGCAGGTGCACTCTGGCTAGCCGTGCAATGTTCGGCCGCTAGCGGCCGGGACGATTGGGCAGCGGCGAACTCTCCGTGATCCGGGCTTGCTGCATCCGCGCAGCTCGCCAGCGCGACCCGCTCTTTGCCGATCTGGAGCGGCTCCGCAGTATTGCCTGAGGCGACGAAGGCCTCTTCCCCCCCGGATGCAGCCGTGACTTGAAGCTCTGTCGGATCCGGGTAGCCAGTGAGTGAAGGCGGGGGACACTATTCGGGCGCCCAGCGTCGCCGCATTGCGATCGAGATCATTCCAAGTCGATGCGCACTGTGCAGTGGCAAGGCAGTGGCAAGTACGAAGGCGTCTCCCGGCCGACCTCTCATGTCCAGGCGATCACGGCGGTGACCTCGATCCCCAGCCGAGCTTCCGCTGGAGAGAGCACGGCGGCGGCCGGCGGGGCTGCGCCGAACGCCCGGCGATGCGCGGCGGAGATGCACGTGATCTCCGAAGGATTCGTCACGTACACGACGGTTCGCACGACGTCCGCGAGCGTGGCTCCAAGAACCGTCAACGCTCTTCCAACCTCGCCACAGCGTCCGCGATCTCGGTTTCGAGATCACGTCCCTCTCCCGTCGTCCCGACACGAAGATGAAAGAGTCGACCCGGCGACGGTTGAAATCGGTCTTCATGGCGGGAGTGTTTAGCCCAAAGTGTCTCTACGGGAGATCCTCACCTCGAGCCTCCAGGCGCGCTTCAGGAACGCAACCGGCCGTTAAAAGGTTGATGTGATAGTTGACCTGCGGCCGATAACTCGTAAGTTCATCGCGTGAGAGAGAAGCCAATGAGCATTTGGGCGATCATAGACGAAATCGCTGCAGCCCTGCGGGCTGCCGAGGACGCGACGGTTGACCGCAAGGTTGACGGTCTGCTGTCAGCCTTGACGGAAACGCTTGCTGACGCGCTTCCTAACGCAAGCCAGGCGGTTCTGCGCGAGGGGGCGCAGGCAGCGCGGCGCGCCTTCGACGCCGTCAGAGACGCTGAGACGGACTCCGCCGCCTTCGCGGCGGGACAGCTTGCCGCCGTGGCCGACGTTTTGGGTTTTGCGGCAGGGCGGGCGGCGGATGACGGGGCGTTGGCGATGGCGCAGCGAGCGCCTTATGCTTCCTTGCTGGCTGACCTTCGCGGAGGCGCACGCAGCAACCGGCAGCTTCGGCAATCGCTGGGGATCAAGTCGGAAGAGCACATGTGCCGGCTCCTGAAGGAGATGCGGGACGCCGACCTAGTTACGACCCAGCGGCGGGGACGCGAGGCCTACAATGCATTGACGCCGGTTGGTCGGTTGCTGGTCGAAACCCGGCTCGGCGTGGCCGAGCCGGCGCGCATCCCCCCGATCGTTGGCATGGGAAACCCATATCAGCTGACGGCTCTCCCGGTCGCCAATGATTGGGAGGACGGCAGTGCGCTGCCTCGCCTCGATGTCGGGACCGCCTGATGGCGGGCCGCGTCACCACCTTCTACTCCTTCAAGGGCGGGAACGGGCGGAGCATGGCCATGGCCAATGTGGCTTGGGCCTTGGCCACGAATGGCGAGAAGGTGCTCGCCATTGATTGGGACCTCGAAGCGCCCGGCCTGCACCGGTACTTCCACCCCTTTTTGCGGGATCCGGAGCAGTCCCAAGCTCGCGGCTTGGTCGATCACCTGTGGAACTACGTCCATTACAGGACGCACGAGAAGACGCGGCGGGACCAGCTTGCCGAACTGGCCGACGCTTCGGTGATCGTGCAGGAGCTGGAGCTGCCCTTGCGCAAGAGCAAAGGGCTTCTGCACTTCATTGGCGCTGGCCGGCAAGACGACGAGTATAGCGCCAAGGTCGGCGGCCTCGACTGGGCGACGTTCTACGGCCGCTTCGGCGGCGAGGCTTTTCTCAACCAAATGATGGGTTGGGCGCGGTCGCGCTACACCCACATTCTCATCGACAGCCGCACCGGAGTGGCCGACACCGCAGGCGTGTGCACGACCCAGCTGCCTGACGGCCTTGTGCTTTTCCTAGTCTATAATCGCCAGAGCATCGACGGCACGGCGGCGGTCGCGAAATCGATCATGCGGACTCGGCGAGACCGAGATTTGGGCCCGATCGACATGCTGGTCTGTCCGTCCCGGGTCGAGGAGAGGGGCACGCTCGAGTCGGCGCGCCGCTATGCCGTCGGCAGACTCGCACCCGCACTGCAACGTCCGCGAAGTGTGTTAGCCCGCGAGCTGAGACGCAACGAGATCCGCCACTACCCCTGGTGCGCTTTCGAGGAGAAGCTGGCGGTCTTCGAGGACGAGCCTGACGAACGCGGCTCCCTGCTGGACGCAATGCATGTCCTTGCAGGACGGTTGGGGCGCAACCAAAGGGTACGGTCATTCGAACCAGTGAAGATCGATCCGGAAACCATCGCGCGCTATTGGCGCCGCGCTGCATTCGACGACCCGCGCCTGGCTGAGCTCGAGGAGCTGTCAACCTCGCCGGCGAGCGAGGTGGCGGCCAAACTCGCGCCTTGGCTTGAGGCGGCATTGGATCAACCCGAGGACCGCACGGATTGGCTGGCGAGCCTCGCTGAAGCCTGCGTGGAACGCTCGGGGTCCCTAGGGGACGCCATGGACCCCGACACGGTCGCCTTCCTGAGCGACGCGGGGATGGAGCTCGCCCGCATCGTCTATGAGCGCGAAGGCCGCGAGTTCCGGATCCGGTTCTCTGCAATCCTTCAAAATCGTTCAGACTATCTGCAGCAGATCGGCAACCTGGATGAAGCGCTGGCAAGCGCAGAGGAAGCTGCATCCCTCTTGGGACGGGACAAGACGGAGCTGGCGCAGTGGCGACATGTCCGAGCTCTGGAACGGGTGGCTGCATTACAAGACGCGATTGGCGCCAGCGAGGAGGCGCTTCGCACCTATAGGGAGATGGTGACGCGATTTGACGGTCTTAGCCGCCGTGCATTGCCTTTGGGCGGCGAGCTCGAAGGGCTTCGCGCTCGGCGGCTGCTGGCTCAAGCCCTATTTGCGCGACGTGAGACCCCGGAGGCTCTCGCCGTCCTCGAGCCGGCCGTGCGCCGCCTGCCGGAACACGAGACGGTCACCCGCCTTCGCGACAGCGCGGAAATCGCCACTGTTCTGGGGCTCTACGCCGAGATTGCCATGGCGATCGATGTGGACCTGGGCCGCCGCGCGGTGATGATGGCGCGGGGGCGGATGGATGCGATCAGTGAGACGCGCGGCGCGCGCGCCTCGCTCGAACGCCGCCTCGCTCTCGCCGAGGCTGAGGGCCTGCGTCGCACGGGCCGGCCGGACCAGGCGATGTTGGCGCTCGAGGCTCTGGACGACGAAGGTCGCCGAACCTTGGCGGTGCTCGAGAGCCGCGCCGCGATCCTTCTCGATCTGGGGCGGGCCGATGAGGCCCAGACGTTGCTGTTCGAAGCCATCTCTCGCACATCCGGCACCCCCTCGAACACGGTCCTCGACCTGATCGAGCGCGCGGTTCGGGCCACCGGCGAACCGTTGCTTCTGATGGAGCTGGCGCTAGGCCAACGCGGCGCACGGCGCAGCGCCAGCGAGAGCGCCGAAGTCCTGAAACTGCTGGAGCGGGCCGCCGCGTCCCTTCCCGCTGGCCGGCGCCGGGTCGTTCAGACGCTCAAGCGCCTCTTGAGCGCCGATCCGCATGGCCGCGCGTCAGAACCGGACGCCTAGTCGTGACACCCGGGGCCCTATTCGCCAAGCTTTGGATGCAGGTGAGTCCCCACGCGGGACCGATGGTCGCCGCGCCGTGGCCTGGCAAGGACGCCCGTGAATGCGCGACGCTCACCGACCTGCTCCGGAACGGGCGCGATGCGGACGTGCCCCCGGAGATCGAGATCTACCTTGAAGGGGGCAATCTTGGCTGCCCCTGCGATGCCGCGGCCGCCAATCTCGAGCAGCGTGCCTTCGTGGTGATGTGCGCCTTGGACGACGCCGCAATGGACATCCATCCGGCGATGCCCACTCGATTGGGCGGCGCCTCCGTCTCGGTCAATGCGATGCTGGCTCAGATGAAGCAGGCTCGCACGGCACGCGGAGAGTACGGCGAACATCAGGGGCGCCGAACCCTTCCCAAGGGCCGGCTCGCAGCTCGTCGTGAGACCCCGGAGGCGGTCGCCGCGAGCGGCGCCAATCTGGAAACCCAATTCGACTATCTGACCGTGCTCGAGCCCCTACCGGAGCGTTTCGTGGTCGAGATCGAGGTGGTGCCGCCGAGACGGAGCCCGTTGCCCAATCCGCCATCCCGGATCGGTCTCGCCCCAATCGCCGAAGACGCAGACGATTTGGCGTTCACGGCGGCGGTCCGCCGTCAGCGGCCGTTCCTTGACGCCCAACCTCGCGATCCGCAACAGCTGCGGCTCAGGACCACCGCAGCGGTGGAGGCGCTTCTCGATCGCGGGGCGGATCTGATCGTGCTGCCTGAGCTGGCTATTCCCAAGGACGCGCCGAGTGCATTGGCCCTGGCGCTGCGCGCGCGCCCGCCGCAGGACGGGCTGATCGTTTGTGGAAGCGCGCTGACCGAGGACGTGAGCGAGAACGGACTGCATTTCAACGAGGCGGTCGTTCTGGACGCGCGCGGCCGTGTACTGCTTCGTCAGCGCAAGGTCCACCCATTCAACATGGGCGTACAGCGCATGAGAGACTGCGGCGTGCCGTTCGCCGCCGGATACGAGAACTCTCCGCATATGGAGGACATCGAGCCCCATAGCGTAGTTCGCATCTGCGACCTCCATGGAGCCGGTCGGCTCATGGTCTCCATCTGCGAAGACCTTGAGCAGGAGACGCCCGGCGGCGTCGTTGCCCGAGCTGTTCGACCGGACTGGATGATCACGCCGGTGCTCGACGTCGGCCAGACTCTCGGCCGCTGGACCCACCAGCGCGCGATCGAGATCGCGCGGCGCACCGGGTCGCAGGTGGTGGTCAGCTGCAGCGCCACACTCACTGTTCGAGACAAAGGTTGGGCGAGCCTCGATAAGGCTCCGGCCGGCGGCCTCGGTCTCGGCCTTCTCTACGAGGGTGAGCGGCGAAGAGTGAGGATCGTGGACGCCTCGGAAGACACTTCGTCTCCGCGAGCCCTGGTCGTCGATTGGGACCCGGACAGCTGGAACGAGGATGAAGTCGGCGCACGGATGCCGCGTCGGCGTTGACGGATGGAAACGCCGAGAGTTGAGAACCTGGTTGAGCCATCGGCCGCCGCCTTTAGCCGGAGCCATAGTCAGAACACCCAGATCAGATCAGCTTCGATCCTGCGGGCCATCCCACTCGAGAACGTCCGTCGCTCGACTAGGTCAAGCCGCGTTCCCAATGCATCTGCGATATCGAGGTATATCTGTCCCTGATCGAAGGCATCGAAGTCTGCGTCAGGCGCCAGACCAAAAGCCACCTCGACATCCGAACCTACTGTCGCCTCGTCCCGGGCCACCGATCCGAACAGGTAGAGGTGGGACACGCCTTCCCTTCTCAGGGCCTGCTCCATGCTGCTGAGCTTCGCCAAGGCTTCATCGCGACGCATGAAGAAATAGCCCATCTATCGCCGTCAATCGCAACCGCGGGACGCTGATTGCTCTGCAGGGTACCTGCCCGCCGCCGGCTGAACGCCATGCCCCTTTCAGCCCGCGCCACCCCGCGCCCTCAGCGCTTCATAAAGCTGCCCCGGCCCCAGCAGCGCGTCCTTCAGGCCGTCCTGTATCCTCGGCGACTCCAGCGCCTGTTTGCTCAGGCTGTTGTGCGCCACGAGGGCGTCCATGATGGCGTCGAGAAGCTCCTTGCCGAGGGTCGGGGAGCTGGCGAACTGGGCCTTGGTGTTGTTGCTGGCCTGCTGGATCAGCTCGTCGGATTCCAGCAGCTTTCCCTTGAGCACCTGGTTCACATAGACGAGCTGGTCGCTGTCCGTCGTGTCCGCGCCGAACAGGTCATTCACCCGCGCGATGATTTCGTCGAGGAGCGCCTTCTCCTTCTCGTGGATGCCGCCTGAGCCCGTCTCGGACATTCCCGGCAGCTTGGGCGCATCGCCCGCCGCATAGGTCAGGTCGCGCTTGCCCTCGTTCTTCAGGGTGTGGTGCGTCAGCTTGATGCCGGTCAGGTCGACGCCTTCCCGCTCGCGACCGAAGACCAGCAGCGGCAGCAGGCGGCGATAGAAGATCGCCCGCTTTTCGACGTCGGTGTTGCCGTAGTCGATGATCTGGCTGAGGAAGCTGTAGAGCCGCAGATAGGCGCCCATGTCGCTCTTGAAGAGCTCCAGCGCCCCCATGTGGTCGCGGGCGTCCGCTTCACCCTGGGCGTTGCCGCTGGCCGTCGCCGTCGTGAGAGCCTGTCGGGCTCCGTTGAAAGCCTTGAGGATACGATCCGCGACCGGCTCCAGTGCGGAGATCAGCTGCCCCTGCGTGGCCTTCGGATCGAGCTCGACCTTGACCACCCGCTCGACGTCGAAATCGTCGTAGTGGCCGGCGGCGTCCAGCTTGGCGCGCAGGTCGAAGATCAGGTTCGGGTCGGTCGCGCTCTCCAGCTCGGCCGTCTCGAAATAGGTCCGGAAGGCCGCGAGGACCTCCTCGGAGCTGTTCACGAAGTCGAGGATGTAGGTCGTGTCCTTGCCGAGGTGTGACCGGTTCAGGCGCGACAGGGTCTGCACGGCCTGGATGCCGGCGAGGCGGCGGTCGACGTACATGCCGCACAGTTTTGGCTGGTCGAAGCCGGTCTGGAATTTGTTGGCGACCAGCAGCAGGTGGAAGTCCGGGCCGTCGAAGGCCTCGCGGATATCCCGTCCCTTCAGGCCGGCGTTGAGCTCCTTGCTCGTCTCGGTGAAGGGCTCCGCGCCTGAGTCCTTGTCATTCACCTCACCCGAGAAGGCGACCAGGGTCCCGAGCCAATAGCCCTTCTCCTTGATGTATTTCTGGATCGCCAGCTGCCAGCGCACGGCCTCGATCCGGCTGCCCAGCACCACCATCGCCTTGGCCTTGCCGTCCAGCAGCGGTTGGACGTTCTCGCGATAGTGTTCGACGACGATCTGGACCTTCTGGCTGATGTTCCAGGGGTGCAGCTGCACCCACTTCATGATCGCCTTGTTGGCGGCCGACTTCTCGACCTCCTTGTCGTCCCAGTCCTGGCCGTCGTGAGCGAGGCGGAAGGCCAGCTTGTAGGGGGTGTAGTTCTTCAGCACGTCGAGGATGAAACCCTCCTCGATCGCCTGGCGCATCGAATAGACGTGGAAGGGCGTCGGCAGGCCGTCGTCGCCCTTGCGCCCGAACAGCTCCATCGTCTTGGCCTTGGGCGTGGCGGTGAAGGCGACGTAGGTGATGCCCTTGTCGTCCGCGCGCCCGGCCATCTTGGCCGCGAGAATATCCTCGTTGGAGATCTCGCCCCCGTCGGCCAGTTCCGCGGCCTCGGCGGCCGACAGCATCTCCTTCAGCTTGGAGGCGGCCTCGCCCGTCTGGCTGCTGTGCGCCTCGTCGGCGATCACGGCGAAGGCCTTGCCCTCGGTGGCCGCCAGCTCCTGCACGGCCTCCAGCGCGAAGGGGAACGTCTGGATGGTGCAGACGATGATCTTCTTGCCGGCCGCCAGCGCCTTGGCCAGCTGTCCGCTCTTGGAGCCGCTCTCGCTCTTGATCGTCTCGACCACGCCGGTCGTTCGCTGGAAGTCGAACAGGGCCTCCTGCAGCTGGCTGTCGATGACGTTGCGGTCGGACACGACGATGACGCTGCTGAACAGCTTCCTGTCCTGGGCGTCGTGCAGCTCGGACAGGAAATGCGCCGACCAGGCGATGGAGTTGGTCTTACCCGACCCGGCCGAGTGCTGGATCAGGAAACGCCCGCCCGGACCCTCCTCCAGCACCTTGGCCGCCAGCTTCCGCGTCGCGTCCAGCTGATGATAGCGGGGGAAGATCACGCCGGTGATCGCCTTCTTGGCGTCCCGCCGCGTGACCAGGAAACGCCCGAGGATCTCCAGCCAGCTGTCGCGCTGCCAGACCTGCTCCCACAGATAGGCGGTCGGGTGCCCGCCGGTCCCGATGGGGTTGCCCTTGCCGCCGTGGTCGCCCCGGTTGAACGGCAGGAAGCGCGTGGCCGGGCCTTCCAGCCGCGTCGTCATCGCCACCTCGCGGTTGCTGACCGCGAAATGGACCAGCGCGCCGCCGGGGAAGGACAACAGGGGCTCGATCCCCTGCCCCTTGGGCTTCGGATTCCGGTCGAATTTGTACTGGTCGATGGCGTCCTGAAGACTCTGGGTGAAGTCGGTCTTCAGCTCGGCCGTCGCGACCGGGATGCCGTTCAGATAGAGGACCAGATCGAGGCAGTTCTCGTTGGCGGTCGAGTAGCGCACTTGCCGCACCACGCGCAGGCGGTTGGCCTGGTAGCGCGCCGTGATGTCGGGGTTCATGCCCATGGCCGGTTTGAACTGGGCCATCGCCAGCCGTCCCTTGGCGCCCACGATGTCCATTCCATTGCGCAGCACGTCCAGCACCCCGCGCTCGTCCAGCGACTTGCGCAGCCGGTCGGCGAGGACGGTCTCCGCATTGGCGCCGTGGGTCTTGGACAGGGCCTCCCAGGTCGCGGGCTGGGTCGCCTGAACCCAGGCGGTCAGGTCGGCGGGGAACAGGGCGCGGGCGCGATCGTGGCCGGCGGCGTCGCCGGGCGCATGCAGCCAGCCGTGGGCGGCGAGGTGCGCGCAGATCTCGTCCTCGAAGCTGATCTCTTTGTGGACGCTCATCGTTTCCCCCCGGCTCGCTGTCAGCCAGCCAGCTGTGCCGCTTCCCAGTCTTTGTAGGTCTGGCCGTCCGGCGTCTTCCAGGCCGTCGTCCCTTGGGCCTGCCGCCCGTAAACGATGGCAGCGGCGGCGCTTGGCGAACTAAACGCATAGTTCTCGGCGAAGACGCAGTGATCGCCGTTCAGAACCAGAACGCCGGAACGCCGCAGGTCGTCATGCAGACTAGCGTAGCCACTGGTCGCCTTCTCCTGACCTTCCCACGCGGCCCGCGCCTGTGACCCGGCCTGCACGACGAATTCGCCGTCCTCCAGAACGGCGACGGCCTTCAGCCCCTGCTTGGGATAGTCCAGTGTGAACCGGACGGCAGGCGTTGCGACGGGCGCGCTGGATGGGGCCGGGGCGGCGGGTCGTACATTCTGCACGAACATGTCGATGCGGACGGCCGGCAGGACCATGAAGAGGTAGTCGAGGAAGGCTTCCATGTTGGCCCGCGCCGACTCAGACAGCCCGGGACGCGGCGGCGTATTGCCGTTGTCCAGCGGCATGACGCCGACCTTGCGGGCCTCCTCGACCAGCCTGGATTCCAGGAATTTGGCGTGGGCCTTGTGCAAGTTGTTGGCGGCCGAGGTGACCAGCACGGCCGTCGTCCACCAGTCCTTGCCCGCCTCGTGGCTCCTCATGCGAGCGGCGATGTCCTCGCCCTCGCCGATATAGGCGAGCGGCTTTCCATCCCGCTCGCCCAGAAGCAGATAGACGCCGGTGAACGACGACTGCGGCCGGGCCAGCGCCTCCTTCAACCGGGTGCGCGGGGTGACAAGGACATGGCCGGTCCAGTTGAACACCTCAGCCGTCAGCATCCCATCGGGCCGGCCATCGATGAAATACAGTTCAAGGGACCGACCCAGCACGCCAGCGCTCATGCCGCTTCCGCCTGTTCAGGGGCGAGACCACGCACGTCAATTTTGCCGGTGACGGCAGCGGAGATCAGGGCGGCGCGGCGTTCCAGCAGAAGGGAGATTGCTTTTTCAGCTTCTGACTCCAGAGTCGAAAACTCCTGAAGTTTCGCATCAAGCCAGTTCAGGATTGTCGCCTGCTCGCTGGGAGGCGGCACCGTCATCAGCAGATCGCCCACATCACCAAGACTCAGTTGAATTTTGGTGCCGCCATAGCCGCCCATTTCGAGCTGAGTTTTCCCGACACACGACAGAGTGACATAGGCGACCCACTTCGGAAGGAGCCGACCACCAGCTAGGCGCGCTAGAGCGACGTGCTGACTCACAAATGCTGTCTCCAGTTCCGACGGAACGACGGCGACCGATCCAAGGAAAGCGGTGATAGAAAACAGTACATCGCCTGACTGGACACGAGTTCTTTCGCCTTCGGACCCAAGCGGGACAGCTACTCTTTGTATGTCTGCAAGGTCCAAATCAACGCGATCTCGCGTCAGATTTCCGATGCGAAGGAAGAGTGCTCCCTCATCCGCGTAGTGCTCTGCCCAGCCTCGCGATCCGCTGGTAAGAAACACCAGATTGCGCTTCAGCGGTACAACGTCCCAATGCGCCGGCACCTCGCCGAGCCATCCGACGCCGGAGTCCTTCATCGGGTCGGCAGGGTCGAGGCCTTTGGTGACGGCGTGGGAGATGACGGCCTGCCGCTTCTCCTTCAGCAGTTCGATCAGTCGCCGCTGCGCCTCCACCAGCGCATCGATCTTGCCGGTCTCGCGGTCGAGGAAGGCGGCGACGGCGAGCTGTTCGGATTTCGGCGGGCAACAGACGAGTGTCGCGGCCAAGGGCTCCAGGTTCAGCGATCTGAAGGTCGCGCCGCCAATACTGCTTTCCCACTGGCAGACGGACGCCGAGGCACGAAGGGCCCAAAAAACGTAACGCGAGGATGCGTCGTCGTTAACCGCAATTCTCGCCGTCCCTTGGGTCAGGTTCGCACCATTAAGAGACGACGGAACCACCATCACTTTTCCGAAGCTTGGCCCGATAGAGCAGACGATGTCGCCAGCCCTCACCGTACTTCGACGATACGCTGCGGCGATGTCCTCCGACGTCCTTAGCAGGTTGGTTTCGTCCCTGACGCCGGACTCTTCTGACATGTCAGCCGGGCGGATGTAAGGAACGCCGCCATCGATGTCGGGGCCTGCCTGGACTATCCCGTAGGTGATTGCACGGTACGGATCGACTAAGCGGCTCAGTTTCAGAACTTTCCAGTGTGCTGGCACCTCGCCCAGCCACTCGACTCCGCTGTCCCGATAGCTCCCGTACTTCGGCACGCTCACGCCGCCAGCCCCTCGATCATCGCCTTAATCCGGTCGGTGACGGCCAGCAGGTCGGCGTCGATCTCGGCCAGGTCACGCGGCGGTTCGAACACATAGAAGTGCCGGTTGAACGGGATTTCGTAGCCGACCTTCGTCTTGCTCTCATCAATCCAGGCGTCGGGGGCGTGGGGCAGGACCTCGCGCCGAAAATAGGTTTCGACGTCCTCAGCGAGCGGCACATTCTCAGTGTCGCGTAGGGCGCTGTCTGGCATCAGCTTGCCCTTGGCCTTGCCTTTCTGGCCCACCACCGGCCGCCCCTGATCATCCAGCAGGGGCCGTTCGACCGTGATGGTGCGATAGCCGAAGGCTTCGTTGTCGAAGATGCGAGACAGCGGCTGCAGCCTGACCTTCCCGCCCTCGGGCGCGGCGGGCGGGGTCTCACCCTCGACCACCACTTCGCGGGCGACGACCTTGCCGTCGGCGTCGGTGACCGTCGCCAGCTGGGCCGCCTCGAAGCCGCCGAACAGGCGCGTCACGACAGCAATGTCGTCGTCGGACATCTCGCGCCGCTTGGAGCCAAGGCTCTTGCGCATCTTCTTCCAGAAGACGCTGGCGTCGATCAGCTGCAGCTTGCCTTTGCGGTGCGCCGGCTTCCGGTTCGAGACGATCCAGACATAGGTGGCGATGCCGGTGTTGTAGAACATGTCGGTCGGAAGGGCGACGATGGCCTCGACCAGATCGCTCTCCAGCAGATAGCGCCGGATCTCGCTCTCGCCCGAGCCCGCGCCGCCCGTGAACAGGGGCGAGCCGTTCAGGACGATGCCGAACCGGCAGCCGCCTTCCGACGCCGGCCGCATCTTCGACAGCAGGTGCATCAGGAACAGCAGCGAACCGTCGGACACCCGCGGCAAACCCGGCCCGAATCGGCCGTTGAAGCCCTGTTGCTCGTGCTCCTGACGGACGACCTTCTCGACCTTCTTCCACTCCACGCCGAACGGGGGATTGGACAGCATGTAGTCGAACTTGCGGGTCGGGTGGCCGTCGTCGGACAGGGTGTTGCCCGGCGTGATGTTGGCGACGTCCTGACCCTTGATCAGCATGTCCGCCTTGCAGATGGCGTAGGACTCGTCGTTCAGCTCCTGGCCGAACATGGTCAGGCGCGCGGTCGGGTTCAGACCCGCCAGATAGTCCTCGGCCACCGACAGCATGCCGCCGGTGCCGGCGGTCGGGTCATAGATGGTGCGGACCACGCTGGGCTTCGACAGCAGGTCATCGTCCTCGACGAACAACAGCGACACCATCAGCTTGATGACCTCGCGCGGGGTGAAATGCTCCCCCGCCGTCTCGTTCGAGAGTTCCGCGAACCGCCGGATCAGCTCCTCGAAGGCGAGGCCCATCTGGTGGTTGTCGACCGAGCCGGGGTGCAGATCGATCCGGGCGAATTTCTCGGCCACCTGGTACAGCAGGCCCGCCTTGGCCAGGCGGTCGATCTGGGTCGCGAACTCGAACCGCTCGAAGATGTCGCGAACTGCCGGCGAGAAGGCCTGGATGTAGGCATACAGGTTCTGGGCGATGTGGTCGGCGTCGCCGATCAGCTTCGCCATGTCCATCGGCGAGGTATTGTAGAAACTCTGCCCCGCCGCGCGAAGCAGGAACGGCTCGGGGTTCAGGCCTTCGCCCGACCGCTTCTCGAACTCCGCCAGCACCGCGGGCTTGGTCGCCGCCAGCACGCAGTCCAGCCGGCGCAGAACCGTGAACGGCAGGATCACCTTGCCGTAGTCCGACTGCCTGTAATCGCCCCTGAGCAGATCGGCGACCGACCAGATAAAGGCCGACATGGACTGATGATTCATGCGTTACTCCCCGAGCAATCAGGGATAGCACGTGCACGGCGTCTGCGCGCAAGGCGAGGCGATATTCGAGAAGCGGACGTGGGCGAGCCCGCGGCCTTCGACCCTTTGATGGTCGGCGGGGGCGGAAACGGGGGTAGGATTGCCTTGGAAATCCTAACTAGTTGATTTCAGATACTCAATTGCCACCCAAGCGCGGACTCTCTGTCCGCCACCGGCCTCTGGCAGGTACCGCCACTTGCCGCGGTCTGGGTATGCCTGCCGGAGCCGCGGCGCGCGAGGCCCTCATCCTTTCGAAGGGCTCGCGCAAGCCCCCGATCCCGCGCCATCGCACGCTTGCCCCGGCCGCGAGTGTATGGCGGGGCCGGCGCGCAGGCCGAGGCCGTCGCCACGGCGCGAGTCCGGTCAGTCGGCGTGGGCCCCGCCCTCGCAGGGCAGCACGGCGCCCGTCGTCCAGCGCGCCTCGTCCGACAGCAGGTAGAGCGCGGCGCGGGCCATGTCGTCGGGGTGCGCGATGTAGTTCATGGGAAAGGCGTCGGCCATGGCCGCGCGCCCCTCGTCCGTCGGGATCCAGCGGTCGAACATTTCAGAGCGGGTGGCGCCGGGAGCGATGCAGTTCACGCGGATGTTCTGGCGCGCATACTCCAGGGCGACGCATCGGGTGAGACCGGTCAGGGCCCACTTCGACGCCGCATATATCCCGTTGTGGGCGGCGCCGACCATGCCGCCGATCGACGAGGTGTTGACGATCGAGCCGCCGCCCGAGACCAGCATGGCCCGGATCTGGTGCTTCATGCAGAGGAAGGGCCCCCGCAAATTGGTGGCCATCACGGCGTCGAGGCTGTCGGCGGGGAGTTCGGTGAACGGCGCCCGTACGCCCCCGACGCCGGCGTTGTTGAACGCGCCGTCCAGCCGCCCGAACCTGGCGACCGTGAAGGCGATGGCGGCCACGACCGAGGTCTCGTCCCGCACGTCGCAGGCGACGGCGGCGACGGGCAGCCCTTCGGCCCGCAGTTCGGCGGCGAGGGCCTCGATCCGGTCCGCGCGCCGCGAGGCGGCCACGACCGACGCGCCTTCGGCGGCGAAACGGCGAACCGCCGCGGCGCCGATGCCGCTCGCGGCGCCGGTGACGAAGACGACGCGATCCTTCAGGCGCGCGCCGGCCCAAGCCAGCGGCGGGGGAGTCTGGTAAGACATGTCCGGGTTCTCTAGTTGACAGCGTCAACCTGAACCGGCCGGTTGACGCTGTCAACCCGAGGGAGGCGTGGGCTTGAGTACGCGGGATGCGATCGTGGCGGCGGCGGGCGAACTGCTGGACGAGGCAGGTCCCGAAGCGGTGACCTTGCGGGCGGTCGCCCAGCGGGTCGGTCTCTCGCACAACGCCCCCTACAAGCATTTCGCTGACAAGGAGGCGCTCCTGGCCGCGGTCGCGGCGGTCGAACTGCGAAGGCGGGCGGACGCGCCGCGGCCGCCGCAGGGCGAGCCTCTCGCGATGCTGAAGCGCATGCTGCGGGACAATGTGCGCTGGGCCGTGCAGCATCCCGCGCGGTTCAAGCTCACCTTCGGCAGTTGGACGCGGCACGACGAGGACCTGGGCGAGGCGGCCCACGCCGCCCGGATGCGGTTCGTGAAGGCGGTCGCCTCCGCCCAGGCCGCGGGCGCACTCCCCCCGGGCGATCCGGAGCGCGTGTCGGCGATGCTGCTCGCCCTTGGCCACGGCGCGGCCGACCTTGCGCTGGGCGGCCACCTGTCGCGCGAGGGCAAGGGTCATGCGGATCCGGAGGACCTCGTGGACGACCTCTTCGATCTGTTCGAGCGCGCAGCCCCGGGCAGAAAGTGACGGCGCGGGCCGGGCGGTCGGCGCCGTGACAACAACACGCCGCGACGCCCCTCGGCGCCGGAGAGTGCCCGCTAGTCCGCCGTCCAGCCTCCATCCACCAGCACCGAGCTCCCGGTCATCAGGCTGGACGCGTCGCTGGCCAGCAACAGCAACGGGCCGGACAGCTCCTCCATGCGGCCCAGGCGGCCGAACTTGATGCGGCCGAGCACGAACTCGCGCGTGCCCGGCGTGTCGAGGATCGGTCGGGTCAGGGCGGTGTCGATGAAGGTGGGACAGAGGGTGTTCACGCGGATCCCCGCCGGCGCCAGATCGATGGCCATGCAGCGGGTCAGGCCTTCAAGCGCCCACTTGGACGCGCTGTAGAGCGAGCGGCCCGCCCCGCCGGCGTGGCCCATCTGCGACGAGACATTGATGATCGAGCCCGGCTTGCCGGCGGCCAACAGACCGCGCGCCACCGCCTGGGCGACGAACAGGGCCGCCTTGAGATTGAGATCGAGCACCGCATGGTAGTCGGCCTCCGTCACCTCGGTGATCGACCGGATGCGGTTGGCCCCGGCGTTGTTGAGCAGGATGTCGAACGGGCCCCGGGCGGCGATCTCCTCGCCCACCCGCGCCGTGTCGGTGACGTCGAGCACGAAGCCGTCGGCCTGCAGGCCGGCGTCACGCAGTTCGCGCACCCGCGCCTCGATTTCGTCGCCGCTGCGGGCGCACAGGGTCACGTGGGCCCCGGCCTGGGCGAATACGGCCGCGCCGGCCGCGCCGATGCCGCGCCCGGCCCCGGTGACGAGCGCCCTCTTCCCGTCGAGCCGGAACGACGGCGGCGGGGTCAGGCTCATGGACGATCCTCCCCGGACCTGGCCTGGTGCGCCTGCGACTGGGCCCGGACGAGATCGATCAGGCTGCCCATGGCGTGGTCCATGTCGATCAGGTGCAGGCCCCAGGAGTAATCCGGGCCTGTGGCCCGCACGATATGGCCGGCGAGGTCATCGGCGCGCGGATCGGCCGGATCGGCGTTCACGCGCAGCTCGAGATAGTCGAATTCGCCCCGGCGGACGCATTCGGTGGTCAGGAGCCCCGGGGTGGTCACGAAGTCGGTGGCGATGTCGCGCGGCGGCTTCAGCCACTCCGGTTGTTCGGCCCCGCCCGACCCGTTGAGGAAGCCCCGGGTCAGGAAATAGGACCGCGGGCGTCCGGGGCCGCCGGCGAGGCTGGCCGGGTTGACGCAGGCGATCCTCAGACCCTCGCGAGCACGGCCGAAGCGCGCGTCCGCCGCCGGCGGCGCGCGGTCGCGATAGGTGGCGTAACTGACCACGCAGCCGGTCTGTCCGGCCGACCGGCAGAGGGGGATCGACCGGAAGGAGCCTCCGACATCGGCGCCCGCGGGAACGGTGACAGGAGCGCCGATGATCAGGGCGGAGACGAGCCGCTCCTGGACGGGGCGGCCGTCGATTTCCTCGGCGATCAGGCGGGTCAGCATCGCTCCGCCCTGGCTGTGGCCGATGAGGACCACGCCGCGGCCGCCGTTCTCATTGGCCAGGTACCAGTTCCAGGCGTCGCGAACGTCAGAATAGCCCCCGACGCCGGCGGGCGGCGGTTCGCCCTGCGGCGGCGGGCCGCCCGCGGGCGCGCGCAGACGGCGAAGCGTGCCCTGGCGGTAGAGCGGCGCGAAAAGCCGGCACGCCTCGCCGAAGCGGGCGAATTGCAGCCTCACGGCGCTGTACTCGGCCTCGTCGGGCTGCAGGTCGGACTGCCACGTCGGGTCGTTGGAGACGGTGGGATAGACGTAGAAGCAGTCGATTTGCGGGGCGTCGGCGGGTCGGTGTCGGTCCACCGACAGCGCGCCGTCGGGCCCGATCGCGGTCGCATCGAGGTCGACGTCGCAGGCGTCCTGCGGCAGGTCGGGGCGGCACAGCCACGAGCGGCCGTCGGCGTAGGCGGGGTCGGGGCCTGCGGTGGTCGGGGGAGCGACGTCCACGACCAGGGTCGCGGCCAGGGCGACGACGGCGGCGGCGATCATGGTCAGCTCCGGTCAAGAAAACGGGCGGACGGCCGGACCGTCCGCCCAAGGTTCAGGAGACAGGCTTCAGAAGGACTTGCGGATCCCGATTTCGAAGGTCCGTCCCAGCGGGTTGGCCGTCCACGGGTCGTAGCCGAACTCCTCCTGCGCCGGCGGCGGATCACGGTCGAATAGATTGGCGACCGTGGCGGTGAGGGTGGTGTCGTCGCTCAGCTCGAACCGATAGGTCACGTCCGTGGTGATCCAGTCCTCGCCGCTCTCGCCGTACTGCACCCCGGCACGCTCGTCCTCGACGGCCGAGACATAGTTGACCCCGACGCGGACGCGGTGGCGATCCAGGCTGTAGTTGAGCCCGAGGTTGGCCCGCCATTCCGGCGCCGCCTGGCCGAAGGTGGCGAAGTTCAGATAGCCGAGCCGGTCGTCGCCGGTGGACACCGTCACGCCGTCGAGCTCCGTCGGTCCGGTCTTCAGTTCGGTGACCCGGGTCGCCGTCAGCTCGGCCGAGAAGTCGCCGCCGCCCAGGGGCATGGCGTAGCTGGTCTGCAGGTCGAAGCCCTTGGTGGTCTGACCGGGGCCGTTGCCGAACAGGGTGGTCACCATCGAGAAGCTGCCGACCCCGCTCATCCCCACGGCGCAGCCGCTGTTGAAGGTGATGCGGTTGAGCAGCGGCTGGGCGGCCGGATCGCAGGTGGTGATCGTCCCGCCGGGTCCGTTGAACACGAGGCTGGCGATCTGGTTGGGGTCGGCGATCTGGCCGATCTGATCCTCGGTCTCGATGTCGAAGTAGTCGAGGATGAACCGGAAGCGGTGGTCCGCGCCGAAGCCGCGGCTGTCCCAGATCAGCCCGAGGTTGGACGTCCGGGCCGTTTCGGGCTCCAGATTGGTGTCGGTGATGAACTGCGCCGCCAGCCAGTTGCCGGCCGCGACCGTATAGGTGCGCGCCGCGATGGTGATCTGGCCCGGCAGGACGCCCACCGGCGGCGACTGGTAGTTGGTGCCGTAGGAGCCGCGCAGCGACAGCGGGCCCCACACGTTCCAGCGCCCGGCGACCTTGTAGACGGTGGCCCCGAGGCCGCCCGAAAACTCCTCGCGGCGCGCCGCCAGCTGGATGTCGAGGTTGTCGAACACCGGGATCTGCAGCTCGCCGAAGATCGAGTACTGCTCCCGGTCCGCCGAGTCCGGCGGATTGGTGGCGAACAGGACGAACGGGCCCGGCGCGTTGGGCGTGCAGCCGCGGAAGCGCGGATCGTTCGTGGGCAGCGGGATGGGGGGCAGGTTGGGCGAGCCGACCCCGTTGCCGCTGGTGAAGTTCGACGGCCATTCGCACTGGATGGAGCCGTTGAACAGCGGGCTGCTGACCACCTCGCGCGTCTCGAAATGCCGCCACTGACCGCCGGCGGCCCAGCCGAGGTCGCCGCCCGGCAGCCCGACGGCGAGCGTGCCGTCGAACACCAGGTCTATGGTCACGTCGTGCGACAGGGTTTCGGTCGCGCGCGGATCGAACAGCCAGTCCGCGACCTCCTCGAGGTTCTCCTCGGCGGGAATGTGGTTGGGGTTGGCCAGCCCCAGCATGGGCTGTTCGGCGAAGGCGGTGGAGAAGGGGTTCCACCAGTGGCAATCGCCGACCCCGGCCAGCGCCGGATTCTGCGTGCCGAAGCGGGCCGGGTCGAGATCGGGCGCGCGGCAGTTCGGCCCGCCGAAGCCGTTCAGCGCCTCCTGCAGCCGGAAGCCGATGGTGTCGGGGTGGGTGTTGTAGTTGCGGGCGTAGTTGTAGGTGACGGCGAAATCGTAGCCGACGTCCCGCGCCGGCCCGGCCCAGCCGCCCAGACGGCCGTTGAGGCCGGCGGAGGCGCGGAAGATCTGGTTCTCGATCCGGTCGGACACGCCTTGTCCGTCGCCGTTGGAGTAGAACGGATTCCCGCCGTGGCCCATCAGGCGATAGGTGATGGGCGTGAAGCCGGAGGCCCCGCTGATCCCGTTGCGCGCCGCGAAGGACGCGGCGTAGGGGTTCGTGATCGGGACGTAGAGCTGGTAGAGCGCGCCGGTGGCGAGCGCCGGCCCGTTGACGATCGGCTGGGCCGGCGAGCCCATGACCTGCGGCAGGGTGATGTCGGCGTAGGACGCTTCGGCATGGAAATCCATGTCGGGCGTGATCTCGGCGTTCAGCTGGGCGTAGACGCGCCAGGTGTCCTGGTCCTCCACCAGGCGGTAGTACGAGATGTAGTTGTAGGCGCAGGTGAAAGCGTTGTCATAGCGGCCTCCGACGGCCGCGCAGCTCTGGGCCGTGAAGTCAGAGACGAGCCCGAGCGGGGCCCCCCATTCGCCCACGTCCGTGGCGCTGGGCACGGCCGGCAAGGGCCCGCGAGGCACCCAGCCGGCGAGGTTCGTGAGCGTCGACCACGGCGCGGGGTTGTAGCCGGGCCCGACCTCCAGGGAGTCGTAGGTGAAGTCGCGCTCCAGCGTGCTCAGGCGGGAGCGGTGCTCGTACTCGAGCGACCACAGGAAGTTGACCCGGTCCTCGCCGATCCCTCCCAGCAGGCCGAGCGAGTAATCGCCGTCGGAGCCATCGACGTACTTGTACTGGGCCTGGGCCTCCAGGCCGTTGAACCGGGAACGGGTGATGAAGTTGACGACGCCGCCGGTCGCGTCGGCGCCGTAGATCACCGCCGCCCCGTCCTTGAGGAGCTCCGTCCTGGCGAGGGCGATGAACGGCACATTGCCGGTGTTGATGTTCATCCGCCGGCCGTTGAGCAGGACCAGGGTCTTGTCCGCGCCGAGGCCGCGCAGGTTGAAGTTGACCGAGCCGACGAGGGTGGGACCGCCGAAGTAGTAGGATTCGCCGGTGGTGGGGCCGGACACGGTGAGGTTCTTGGCGAACTCCAGTGCGGTCGGCGAGCCCTGCGCCTCCATGTCTTCGCGGGTGTAGACTTCCACCGGCAACGCCGCGTCCTCGGGCGTGCCGCGGATGTTGGAGCCTGTGACAACGATATCGTCCAGTCGGCTCTGCGGCTCCTGCCGGGGATCTTCCGGGGCAGGCCCTGGCGCCTGCTGGGCCGCGGCCGGCGAAGCCGCGCCCAGACAGGCGGCGGCGAAAATCACGACTCCAGACGCGCTGGAGAGCGCTAGCTTCCTCATGGCATCCTCCCGACGATGAGCTTCTTACTCATTCATTCTAGAGTGAGGATTACCGATCCGCCGTGGTTCGTCAAACGCAAATAGGTGACCGGGGCGCGGTGAGGCTGGAAAGCGGGACGGCGGCGGTTTAGGCCTGCCCCACGCAAGCGGTTCGACGGCGGGAGACTGACACTTGGCAGGAGCAGAGGAACAGGCGGCGTCGAAGGGTAAGGCCAGGGCCGCGACGTCGGGTCGGGCCAAGAGTCGGCCCCGGACCAAGGCGGAGCAACGGGCCCAGAGCCTGGAGCAGATCCTGGACGCCGCCGAATACCTGTTCTCGAAGCGCGGGCTGGACGGGGTCACCCTGCGGGACGTCGCCCAGCGGGTCGGCATCCACACCACGCTGCTGCACTACTATTTCAAGGACAAGACCAACCTGTTCGAGGCCGTCTTCGCCCGCCGCGCCGGCGTGACCAGCGGCCGCCGGATGGTGGCGCTGGAGCAGTACGAGGCCGAGGCCGGCGACAACCCGACGGTGGAAGGGGCGCTGCACGCCTTTCTCGACACCGACCTGGACCTCTACTACCAGGGCGGCGAGCCGTGGATGAACTACGCCGCCTTCTGCGCCCGCGTCAGCAACACGCCGGAGGGCGCGGCCCTGATGGACCAGCACTTCGACCCGGTGGTGCTGAAGCTGATGCAGATCCTCAAGCGCGCCCTGCCCGACTACTCGGAAGAGGACATCTTCTGGGGCTACCACTTCGTCTCAGGGGCGCTGATGAACACCCTCGGACGCACCGGCCGCATCGACCGGCTGTCGGGCGGCGTCTGCCACTCGGACGACTTCCCCGCCATCAAGAAGCGCATGGCGCGCTTCATGGCGGCGGGGTTCATGGCCCTGAAGCGCTGAACCTCAGCGGGCGTCGGGCCGGTCGCAGGCGGGGTCGGGTCCCGGCAGCACCGGCGAGGCCGTGCCGACGTTCCAGTTCCACGCCATGTCGCCGCTGAGCCGGCGGCGGCAGACCGATCGCTCGTGCAGGACGAACATGCCCGGCATCAGCCCGGCCTCCGGGCGCGGCGTTTCGGCGAAGCGCAGGTAGGCCCTTCCCTCGCGGAAGGCCGGCCAGTCCGGGCCCCGAGGGCTGGCCGGACGACCGTCGCGGGCGAAGGCGGTCCAGTAATCGGTCATGGTCCGCGACAGGCCCATCTCGGCCGCCGTGTCAGGCACGCGGGGCCACAGGGGCGGAGTGCGGTCCGGCGTGCCGAAAACGTAGGGCAGTTCGCTGGCGTGAAAGGCGTGCAGGCCGGCGCCGTCCGCGGCCGGATAGCCGTGGTCCCACAGATAGACCCAGGCCGGCTGGCCCAGCGCCATCTGGCTGCGCGCCAGCCGCTCCGTGGTCCAGCCGTAGAGGGCGTCGCGCGCAGCGGCGAGGCTGGCCGCGTCGAGATCGGAGGCGGGATACAGGCGCAGGAACGCGTCGGCCAGGTCATTGTAGCGCTCGCGGATCAGCCGTTCGTACTCGGCCGCGTCGGCGGGCTTGGGCGGCGCCAGCACACGCAGCGAGCGGATCTCGCCGCTGTTGAAGCCGGTCAGGATCGGCACGGGCGCCTGCTCGCCGCGCTCGAACACCGCCGGCAGCTGGTCGGTCAGGAAGACGCCGTCGACGACGCCGGACGGGCCGAAGCCCGCGCCCGCCGCGCCGTCGGTCAGCGCCTGGGCGTCGAGCGCCCGCAGGGCGTCCAGGTCGGCGGCGCCGAGGGAGGCCGCGACCGCCTCCCCCGCCGCCTCGGCCGCGGGCATGCCGTGCGCTGGCCGGCGCAGCTCCGGCAGGGAGATCATGTAGGCGCTCTGGGCCACGGCCTTGTGGAACAGGCCGCGCGCCTCGGGCGAGGCCATCAGGTACATGACGCTGAGGGCTCCGGCCGATTCCCCGGCGATGGTGACGTTGCCCGGGTCCCCGCCGAAGGCCGCGATATTGTCGCGCACCCAGCGCAGGGCGGCGATCTGGTCCTGCAGGCCGTAGTTGCCCGAGACGCCCCGGTCCGACTCCGCGCTCAGCGCCGGATGGGCGAGATAGCCCAGGGCGCCGAGGCGGTAGTTGATCGAGACGACGATCACGCCCCGCTCGGCCAGCCGGCGACCGTCGTACATCGGTTCGCGGCTGGAGCCGCCGGTCAGGGCCCCGCCGTGGATCCAGACGAACACCGGCGCCGCCCGGGCCTCCCGCGGCGCCCAGATGTTCAGGGTCAGGCAGTCCTCGCTCGTGGCGCCGAGGTCGGTCGAATAGAGGTGACGCGCGCGCGGGGTCGGCTGCACGCAGGCCGGACCGAAGTCCGACGCGTCGCGCACCCCGCTCCAGGGCTCGGCCGGCTGTGGCGCACGCCAGCGGTTCGCGCCCACCGGCGGAGCGGCGTAGGGGATGCCCTTGAAGGCGATCACCTCGCCGGCGCCTGCGCCCTGGACGGCGCCGGCGGGGGCCCGCACCACCGGACCGCCCGCCGCCGCCCCGGCGGTCAGAAGCAGCGATCCGAGGATCGCCGCCGCGCCGAGCCGCGCCCGTTTCATGCCGCGCTCCTTTCCTCGCGTCCCAGCACCCGCGCCAGCCACAGGAAGAGGCCGATCGCCAGCACATAGAAGGGGGTGATGGTGTACAGCGCGATCTGCAGCGAGTTCTCCGGGAAGTCGGCGCGGAAGTAGTCGCTGGCCGCGCCGACATAGGTCGGCCCGAGGCCCAGGCCGATGAAGTTCATGATCAGCAGCAGCAGGGCCCCCGACATGACGCGCTGGTTCGGCTTCACCTCTTCCTGCACCAGCGCCACCGAGGACGACAGATAGAAGTAGTTCAGGAAGGTCGGAAACAGCAGGAAGACGAGCGCCAGCTGCCAGCCCGGGGCCCAGACGAACAGCAGGTAGAAGGGGATGGCCAGCGTCAGGGACGCCGCCGGGATCAGGGCGTAGGCCTTCTTGCTGATGCGGGTGAAGCGGTCGATCGCCCAGCCCGAGACGAAGATGCCGCCGCCCATGCCGATGAGCACCACCAGGGCGTACCAGACCGCCACATCCTCGAGCGTCATCCCCTTCTCGCGCATCAGGAACAGGGTGGCGAAGTTGCCGAGGCCGTAGGTGATGAACTGGGTGGCGCCGCTGCCCAGGGACGCCAGCATCAGCGCCGGCCGGGTGACGAACATCTTCAGGGTCTCGAGAAAGCGCGCCTTCTCCGGCGCCGCGATCACGGCTCCGGAGGCGTCCAGCCCGCCACGCTTCGGCTCCTTGACGATGAACAGCAGGGCGACGGCGGCCACCACCCCGATGATGCCGATGCTCACGAAGGCGTCGCGCCAGCTGAAGGCGGCGGCCACCGAGGCGCCGAAGGCGATGCCCAACGCCGCCCCGACCGGCGGGCCCAGATTGTAGATGCCCAGCGCCATGCCGCGCCGGCCGGTGGGGAAGTAGTCGGAGATGATGGCGTAGGAGGGCGGCACGCCACCGGCTTCGCCGAAGCCCACCGTCATCCGCGCCACGGCGAACTCGCCGAAATTCCGGGCCAGTCCGCAGGCGGCGGTGGCAGCGCTCCAGATGGCGCAGGCCGCGGACAGGATGGCGATGCGGTTGGTCCGGTCGGCCAGCCAGCCGACCGGGATCGCGATGAAGCAGTAGAAGAAGGCGAAGTACAGCCCGCCGACCAGCCCCAGCTGACCGTCGGTGACGTTGAGGCCGTCCTGGATCGGCTTGGCCAGGATCGACAGCAGCTGCCGGTCGAGGAAGTTCAGAACGTAGATGAACCAGAGCATCCCGAGCGCCGTCCAGGCGCGGGGACCGACGGGCCGGGAACGGGCCGGAGCGCCGGCGGCGGGGAGAGGGGCGTCGGTCACGCGACGGCCCTCCGGGGCGCAGGTCGCACCCCCCTGGAAATCACCACATCGTCCTCCCGGTTATTGTTGGTTTATGGCGTGGTTCCGGCACGAGACCAGCAAGTCGCCCCGCCGTCAATCTTCACTCTCACGCAAGTGAGCATTATGCCCGCTCCAGGATGCGACGGCCCCTTCAACGACGGCGGACCGGCGCGGACGCCGGAGACGATGAAGATGTCGGTCACGGGGCCGCCTCGAAGGCCCGGGCGCCGGTCAGGGCCTGATAGGTGAAGACGCGGGCCTTGCGACGGAATTCGTCGCTGACGGGATCGGCGACCCGCTGGATCATGCCGACGAAGACGATGTCGTGCTCGGGATCGATCCAGAACCAGGTGCCGCCGCTGCCGCCCCACGCCAGGCTCCCCCGCCCTTCGAGGGAGCCCATCCGGGCCGGATCCCGCATGATCGAGAACCCGAGGCCGAAGCCGAAGGCGGGGTTGAACGGCAGGAGCCGCAGCGGGTGGGAGCGCGCCAGAACCGGCTCCGGGATCATGTTGCCGGCCATCAGCCGCACCGTCGCCGGCGCCAGGATGCGGACGCCGTCCAGCGCCCCGCCGTTAAGGATCATCTGGCAGAAGCGGGCGTAGTCCGGCGCCGTCGAGATCAAGCCCCCGCCCCCGCCCTCGAACGGCGGCGGCCGCGACAGGTCGTTCACCGGCACGCCGAAGGTCTCGGTCGCCGGCCGCAGCCCGCCCGCCCCGTCGTCGGCATAGAGGACGCAGGCCCGCGGCAGGTCCTCCGTCCGCAGGTGGAAGCCGGTGTCGCGCATAGCCAGCGGCTCAAGGATGCGCTGCCGCAGGAAGTCGCCGAAGGGCCGGCCGCTGATCCGCTCCACCACCAGACCGAGCAGGTCTGTAGCCACCGAGTAGAACCACTCCCCGCCGGGCTGGAACATCAGCGGCAGGGCGGCGGCGCGGCGCGCCAGTTCGTCGAGGCTTCCGGCGGTCAGCACGCCGTTGTCCCTGTAGGCCCGCTCCACCGGATGATGGTCGAACAGGCCGTAGCCGAAGCCGGCGGTGTGGCTCATCAGCTCGCGCATGCTGGGCGGTCGCGCGGCGTCCTGCAGCCGCATGCCGCCGGCGTCGAAGTCGACGCAGACCTTCAGATCCGAGAACTCGGGCAGGAAGCGGGTGATCGGATCGTCGAGGGTCCAGCATCCCTCCTCGAACAGGATCATGGCCGCGACGCTGGTGACCGGCTTGGTCATCGAATAGATGCGGAACAGGGCGTCGCGCGCCAGCGGCTCCGGATCGCCCAGCCACCGGCCGCCGAACGTGTCGAAGCGGACGATCCGTCCGCGCCGCATCAGCAGGGTGGAGCCGCCGGCGATCCGGCCCTGCTCCACCATCCCCGCCATATGGTCGCGCAGGCGCTGCAGGCGTCCGGAGTCGAAGCCCCCCTCCTCCGGCCGGTCGTATGCGGGGAGGAGCGTCACAGGTTCAGCCGCCGTACGCCGCGCGCAGGGCGGCCTTGTCGATCTTGCCGGTCGCGGCCAGCGGCATGGTCTCGACCGGAATGATCTCGTCGGGCATCCACCAGTCGGCGACGCGGCCCTTCAGCCTGTCGCGCAACTGCGTCGCGTCCAGGGCCTGCCCCTGGGCCGGCTCGACCACCATGACCGGCCGCTCGCCCCACCTGGGATGGCTGCGTCCGATGACGGCGACAAGACCGACGCCGGGCTCGGCCCCGACGATCTCCTCGATCTCCACCGGATTGATCCATTCGCCGCCTGACTTGATCAGGTCCTTGGTGCGGCCGGCGAGGTGCAGGGCGCCGTCGTCGTCGATGAGCGCGAGGTCGCCGGTGTCGAACCAGCCGTCGGAGTCCACGGCCGGCTCGGCGGCGCCGTAGTACTGGCGCGTGACGCTGTGGCCGCGGACCCGCAGCCGACCCACCTGGTTGCGCTGCTCCGGCAGCACGTTCCCGACCTCGTCGACGAGGCGGAGGTCCAGGCCCAGCGGCGGCCGACCCGCCCCCACGGCGGCGCCCGGCTGGTCCGTCGGCGGCGAGATGACGCCCAGCGGCGACAGCTCGGTCATGCCCCAGCTGGTCTGCACGGTGACGCCCAGCCGCGCCTCCATGCGGCGGACCAGGGTGTCGGGACAGCTGGAGCCGCCGATCATCACCCGCCGCAGGCTGGGCGTGTCCTCGCCCGTGGCGT
Source organism: Brevundimonas sp. (assembly GCF_013912005.1). Classification (GTDB taxonomy): domain Bacteria; phylum Pseudomonadota; class Alphaproteobacteria; order Caulobacterales; family Caulobacteraceae; genus Brevundimonas. Next base: position 47,074 of record NZ_JACESB010000011.1, read on the forward strand.
CGAGGTGGTCGAGCAGACCGAGCCACACCGTCGGCACCCCGACCGCGAGGGTGACCTGATGGGCGTTGATCAGTCGGGCGAGGCTGCGGCCGTCCAGATCGCGGCCGGGCAGCACCATGTCGGCGCCCACGGCCGGGGCGGCGAAGGGCAGGCCCCAGGCGTTGGCGTGGAACATCGGCACCGCCACCAGCACCGAGTCCCGCGCCGTCAGGGCCATGGCGTCCGCCTGCAGACTGCGGACCGTGTGCAGGTAGTTGGAGCGGTGGGTGTAGGCCACGCCCTTGGGCGCGCCCGTGGTGCCCGAGGTGAAGCACAGGCCGGCGAGCGCGGTCTCCTCGAAGTCGCCCCAGACCGCCGGCCGGCCCGAGGCGGCGAGCAGCGCCTCCACCTCCAGCGCCGCCCCCTGGCCCGGCTGGTCGTCAAGCAACAACAGGGTCTCGAGGCAGGGGCAGGCGGCCATCAGCTCCCGCCCCAGATCGGCGAGGCCGGCTCCGACGGCGAGCATCCGGTCGTCGGCCTGGATCACCATGGCGGCCAGCTGCCGGACGGTCAGGCGGGGATTGAGGGTGTGGCAGACCAGGCCGACGCCCATGGCGGCGTACCAGACCTCCACGTGGTGGCGGCTGTTCCAGGCGAGCGTCGCAATGCGCTCGCCTGGCCGCAGACCGCGGTCGAGCAGGGCGCCCGACAGGCGGTTGGCCCGATCGCGGAGCTCTGCGTAGGTGGTGATGAAGTCCTCGTCCCCGGCCGCGGTGACGACCCGGCCGAACGGCCGCCAGCGGGCGCCGTGGTCCAGGAAGCGATCCACGGTCAGCGCGTAGTCCTGCATGGGGCGGAAGTCGGGTGCGGTCATCCTGGTCGTTCGATAGGTCCCGTTACGGCGCTCTCCGGGGCGACGGCGGACGCCGCCCCGGTTCGCGCGGGCTAGAAGAGACGGGTGAGGACCAGGCCGTACTGGCGCGGCGGACCGGCGTAGCGCAGGCCCGCGTTGATCGCGGCGATGTAGGTCTGGTCAGTCAGGTTGGTGGAGAAGGCGGACAGCCGCCAGTCGTCCCGGGCGTACGTCAGGAGGGCGTTGACGATGTTGCGCGCCTCCAGCCGGTCCCCCAGCGCCTCGTTGGCGAAGATCGAGGTCCACGCCTCGCCGATGTGAGCGTAGTCGACCCGCGGCGTCAGGGTCGCCCCGCCGCCGAGGTCGAAGGTGCGCTCGACCCCGATGTTGAAGGTGAACTCCGGCGCATAGCTCTGGCTGTTGCCGGCCAGGTTGAAGCAGTTGGGGCTCGTCGGGCCGGTCTCCGCGTCGCACAGGCCGGTGCGGCCCACGCGGGGGTCGGCGGCGAAGAAGTCGCCCAGTTCGGAACTGGACAGCGAGGCTGCGACGTCCATGGCCCATGGGCCGAAACGCGCCTGGGCCGAGCCTTCGAGACCCATCAGGACCGTATCGCCGCCGACGTTCATGATCGAGGCGATCTGCGGATACTCGGGATCGCCGATGTTGACCTGGAAGTCCTGGTACACGGTGTAGTAGGCGCCCAGCTGGGTGCGCAGGCGGCCGCCGAGGAATGTGGACTTCCAGCCCAGCTCGTAGTCGACGAGATCCTCGGGCCCGAAGGAACGTGGAGGACGGTACAGGTTCGGCGGGTTCAGCCCGCCCATCTTGTGGCCGGTGGCGATGAAGCCGTAGACGAAGTTGTCGTCGTCGAGCTTCCAGTTCAGCGTCAGCTTGCCGGTGACCTTCTCGTCCTCCACCGACTCGTCCTGCAGCAGGACGATGCCGAACTGCGGATAGGTGGTGTAGACCTCGTCATTGGTCGAGGTGGAGTGGGCGTAGCGCGCGCCCAGCTGGAGCTGCAGCCGGTCGCTGATGTCGTAGCTGACCTGCCCGAAGACGGCCGCGGTCTCCTTGGGCGTGTCTCCGAACAGCGAGATGTCCAGCACCCCCTCCGGGAAGCCGATGACGTATTCGCCGTAGGGGAAGGTCGCCGCGGGGAACCGGGCGTCGTCATGCTGGTAGTACAGGCCGACCAGCCAGCTCAGGCGCTGGTCCTCCGGCGACAGCAGGTTGAACTCCTGGGACCAGATCGTCTCCTCGAACCGGTCGGCGAAGGTGTTGTTCAGCAGGCTGGTGCCGTCGAGGTCGGTCGAGAACAGGCTGACCCCGTCCTGGTAGCCGGTGATCGACCGCAGCGTCACCCCGTTGTCGAAGGCGTAGCTGACGTTCAGCGACGACCTCACGAAGGTGTCGTGGGCCCGGTTGGGGCCGTTGCTGGTGATCTCGAACGGATCGTTCGTCGCCAGGGCGGGATCAGACGGATAGCCGCCCAGATCGATGTCATTGAAGTCCGTCTTCCACAGCACGCGCAGGGCGTCGGTCGGCGTCCACAGGAAGCTGGCCCGCAGACTGGTGGAATCCACCTCTCCCGGATTGCCGGTGTAAGGTCCGGTGATGTCGTAGAAGCTGCCGCGGGTCTCGTGATTGAAGGCGAAGCGGGCCGCCAGCGTATCCCCGAGCGGGAGGTTCACCGCCCCTTGGGCCTTGAACTGGTCGTAGTTGCCGACCTGGCCGGCGAGGTAGCCGTCGACCCCCGAAAAGTCGGGATTGCGCGAGTTCAGGAAGACGGCGCCGCGGGTGGCGTTCGCGCCGGCGAAGGTGCCCTGCGGGCCGCGCAGAACCTCGAGGCTGGCGATGTCGTAATAGGGCTCGGTCTGGAAATAGCCGGGAAAGGCGGCCACGCCGTCGCGGTAGGTGATCACGCCCACGCCGATAGCGGTCGTGGCTTCCGACTTGCCGATGCCGCGGACGTTGAAGAAGTTGCCCTGACCGAAGTTCTGCACCGTCGTCGACGGGGCGGCGAACTGCAGCTGGTCCAGCGAGGTGACCCCCTTGTTCCGCAGGTCGTCGCCGGTCAGCACGGTGGCGGCGACGGCGGTGGTCTGCAGGCTGGTCGAGCGGCGCTCGGCGGTGACCACCACCTCGCCCAGGACGGCGGCGTCGTCCCGTTCCGGCTCGGGGGTCCGGGCCGGCGCCTCCTGGGCGGACGCGGCCTGCGCCCACAACAGCGCCGCGACCGACGCGGTGAAACAGAGCTTGCGACTCATAGAACCCTCCCTCGTGATCTGCCGGCGTTCTTCGGCGCCGTCGTCCGCCTTGGTCCCATCCCGAGCCGATCCATGTCAATCCTAACTCATCACTGAATGAACATTGACGCCGCGGCGGCCCGGCGGCAGTTTCGCTGCGCTGCAATACGGGAGGTGGCGCGATGACGATCGATCTGGGCGGACGGGTGGCGGTGGTGACGGGGGCCGGAGGCGGCCTCGGCCGGAGCCATGCGCTCGCCCTGGCCCGCTACGGGGCGAAGGTGGTCGTCAACGATCTCGGGGAGGACGCCGCCCGCGCGGTGGCGGAGGAGATCGCGGCGGCCGGCGGAGAGGCCGTTCCGGTCGCCTGCAGCGTCACCGACCGCGAAGCCGTCGTGGCCATGATCGAGGACGCGGTCGCCCGCTGGGGCTCGCTCGACATCCTCGTCAACAACGCCGGCATCCTGCGCGACCGCACCTTCTCCAACCTCGAGATCGAGGACTTCGAGGTGGTGTTCGGGGTCCACCTGATGGGCTCCGTCATCGCCACCAAGGCGGCCTGGCCGCACATGCGTCGGCAGGGCTACGGCCGGGTGATCTTCACGACCTCATCCTCCGGCCTGTACGGCAACTTCGGACAGTCGAACTACGCCGCGGCCAAGATGGGTCTCGTCGGCCTGATGCAGACCCTGGCGCTGGAGGGCCGCAAGTACGGCATCCACGTCAACTGCCTGGCCCCCAGCGCGGCCACCCGGATGACCGAGGACCTCTATTCGCCGGAGGACCTGCGGGGTCTCTCCACCGACCTGGTCAGTCCGGGAGTGGTCGCTCTGGCGGACCAGAGCGCGCCGACGCGGATGATCCTGCTCGCCGGCGCCGGCGCCTTCGAGCAGGCGCACATCACCATGACGCAGGGCGTCTACGTCGGCGACCGGGCCGACGCGGCCGAACAGATCGCCGCCCGCTGGGCCCGGATCGGCGACCGCAGCGGGGAACTGGTGCCGGAGTCGGGGTCGGCCCAGTACCACCACGAGGTCAGGCACTCCGATCGGGTCGCCTGAAGCCGGACGGACCGGCCCACCGAAGGATCGGCCACGCCGGGAAGCGGGAGGTCGGCTGGTGGAGAACGGTCGCCGCACAGGCTCCGGGCGCCCTGCCCTTCCCTGCCCGGCGGAGACAAGCTGTCGTCAGACTGCCTGCACCGCCATCGCGCGCCTACAGCACATCCACACGCATCCGTGAGCGGCCCGCGGGGGGGGGGCGGGGTTGGACGTCGGCCTCTGACGACGGCCCGAACCCCGGGGCGTTCTCAGACCGCGTCGAAGGGCACCAGCAGGCTGTTGCCGCCGAAGTCGCGGACGAGGCTGTGGTAGAGCGCCTCGTCGATCCGCTTGATCTCGCAGATGCACCATATGTCGCCGTCGACGGTGAAATGCGGAGTGTCGAGCGTCTGGATGTAGGTGGTCTGGCCCGGCAGGGTCGGGTTGAGAACGTTGACCGTCATGGCCAGGGCGAGATCGCCGCGGAAGATGCCGGCCGCCTCCCAGCGCTCGGTCACCGCGTCGGTCTGGTCGCCGAACGAGCCGTAGACGCTCATGCCCCGGACCTCCGGCACCGAGAGCTGGGCTTCCGTGACCACGGCCCGGCTGGCCTCGAGGAAGACCGCCCCCTTGCCCATCAGCGAGGTGGGCCACAGGGCGTTCCGCACCCGCATGCGCACGGCCTGGTCCTGGCGCGCGGCCTGGCTGCGCCGGGCGAGGTCGCGGATCTGACGCCGCATCCGGACGCCGGGCGTGTCGAGACCCCTTTCCCAGCGTGAGACGGTGGTCTGATCCACGCCCAGATGGGCGGCGAGAGCCGCCTGGCTCAGGCCATGCCGCGCCCGGTGGCTCCTGAGCAGAGCCGGCCAGTAGTCCCTTCCCCCCGTCGTCACCCCACGCCTCCACCCCCGTGGCCGCGCGTCGATACTAGCGGCGGCATGCGGCGCCTGCGTGACGGCAGGTGTTCTCAGGTCCGCCTGTTGCGCCCGGGTCTTGAAAGCGTCGAGCGCCAGTCACGGCGGGCGCCTAAGCGGAAGCCTCGTCAAGGAGGGCTTCATGTCGTCATATGTCACCCGACCGCTGAAGGCGGTCATTCTGGGGTCGGCGGCCGCGGCCGCCGTTTCGGGCCCGACCTGGGCGCAGTCGTCCCCGCAGGAGGCCGGGAACGTGGACCGGCTGGACGAGATCATCGTCACGGCCTCGCGGCGGGAACAGCCGCTGGAACAGCTGGGCAGTGCGATCACCGTGGTGTCCCGCGAGGACATCGAGCAGCGGCAGCTGACCTCCCTCGACGAGATTCTGGAGCATGTGCCCGGCGTCACCCGCGTTCGCTCGGGCGGCATCGGCCAGAACACCCAGGTGCGCATGCGCGGCTTCACGACCAAGCACGTCCTGGTGATGGTCGACGGGGTGAAGCTCAACAACCCCTCCGAGGCCGACAACCAGTACGGCCTGGAGCACCTCCTGCTCGAGGACGTCGAGCGCGTCGAGGTGCTCCGGGGGCCGCAATCGGGGGTCTACGGAGGCGACGCCTCGGCGGGCGTGATCAACGTCATCACCCGCCGGCCGCAGGGCGACCCGGACCTGCGGCTGTCGGCCGCCGGCGGCAGCCACGACACCTGGCAGGTGTCGGCGGGCTCCAACGGCCGCATCGACAACGCCGGCTATGTGGCCAGCGCCAGCTATTACCGGACCGACGGCATCTCCCTCGCCAGCCGGCCGCCCGGCAACATCGAGCCCGACGGCTACGAGAACCTGACGCTGAGCAGCCGCGCCGACTGGGACGTCACCCCGACTCTCAATCTGGAAGCCTGGCTGCGCTATGTGAAATCGACCAACGATGTCGATGTCGGCTCCCTGCCGCCCGGCAATCCCCAAGGCCTTCCCGGCTATCTGTTCCAGGACAGCCCCGGCGAATCCGAGAACGAGCAGGTGTTCACCGTGCTGCGCGGCCGGCTCGAGCAGCTGGGCGGACGTCTGACGCACGAGGTCAAGGCGTCGCTGGTCAACATGGACTCGGTCTACACCACGCCCGGGGTCCGGCAGGAGAGCCGGGGACGGACCACCGAGGTCGGCTACTACGGCAACCTCGAACTCGGCGCCGAGGGCGGCTTCGTCCTCGCCGGCGTCGAGCACAAGACGGACGAGGGCCGGTTCGAACAGCCCAGCGGCGGCGGCTACGCCACCGTCGACGACTCCATCTCGGAGACGGGGGTCTTCGTCACCGCCACCGTCGCGCCGGTCGCGGGCGTCTACCTGTCGGGCGCGGCGCGCTACGACGACAACTCCCTGTTCGGGGGGAACACCACCTACCGGCTGAGCGGCGCGTACAACCTTCCCGACGGGGCCGATATCGGCGGCGTCGACACCCGCCTGCGCGCCTCGTGGGGCACGGGCGCCGAGGCGCCCGGCTTGCGCCAGCTGCGCGGCTCGTCCCCGACCTACCAGGGCAATCCGGACCTGACCCCGGAAAGCTCGTGGATGTGGGACGCGGGCCTCGACCAGTCGCTCGAGAACGGCTTCGCCCGCTGGAGCCTGACCTACTACAAGGGCGAGGCCACCGACGGGATCTTCAACATCTACGACGGCCCCACCGGGATCACCACGCCGCGCAACACCGACGGTCTGGTGTTCTTCGAAGGGGTGGAGGCCGAGGCCATGATCCGGCCGGCGCCGTGGATCGACCTGGGGGCCACCTACACCTGGAACTCGACGGAACAGGAAGGCGCCGGCGTCCAGCTGTTCGGTCGGCCGCAGAACGAGGCGAGCTATACGATCACCGTGCGGCCGACCCGCCGTCTGAGCGTCACCGCCGACGGCTACTGGCGGGATGAGTTCTTCAGCGACTATCCGACCAGCTATCTGATGCCGGGCTACTCGCTGCTGAACCTCGGCGTCCTGTTCGACCTGACCGACCGGATCCGCGTCGCCGCCAACATCCACAACCTGCTCGACAAGACCTACGAGGAGAAGCTGGGGGATTCCACCTACGGCCGCACCGCGCAGATCCGCGTCACGGCGACCTTCTGAGGAGCCGGCCATGACCCTTCGCAGGCTCCTCGCCGCCTCCGCCGTCGCCCTGGCGATGTCCGCGGCGCCGCTGGCGGCGTCGGCCCAGACCGGCGCCCTGCCGGCGGCGGCCTCGCCGGTGGTGAATCCGTTCCCCACCACCACCGACCTGATGCGGTGCCTCGTGCGGCAGGGCGTGGTCCTGACCAGCGGCCACCGCGCCGGCCCTGCGCCGGGCTATCCCGAGAACGCGATCGAGACGGCGGCCCACACCCTCGCCCAGGCCCCGATGCTCATCGAGATGGACGCCCGCGTCACCCGTGACGGCGTGATCGTGTTCATGCACGACGACACGCTGGACCGGACCTCCACCGGCTCGGGCCCCGTCGGCGCCCGCACCCTGGCCGAGTTGCAGACGCTGCGGCTGAAGGATGATGGGGGCGCCGTGACCGGCTTTCCCATCCCGACGCTGACTCAGACCCTGGAGTTCATGCGCGGGCGCGGCATCCTCGCCATCGACGTCAAGGAGGACGCCGCCATCCCCGCGATCGCCGAGGCCATCCGGGCCGCGGACGCCCGCAACTACACGCTGATCAACCTGTATCGCCCGTCGCAGGCCCGCGCCTTCCACCGGATCGACCCCGGGCTCAGCCTGATCCATCCGGTCAGCAGCCTCGGCGATCTCGAGGTGCTCCGGCTGGTGGGGGTCAATCTGCAGGCGCTCTCGGCCTGGACCGGCATCGACCGCTTCGACCCGCGGGACGAGTCGCTGTGGGCCGCGCTGCGGCGCGAGGGCGTGCCGGTGATGTACGCCACCCTGTTCGCGGCCGATCGCGACGTCGCCGCCGGCAAGGGGCCGGAAATCTTCAACGGCCTGGCCGACGCCGGCGTCGACGTGATCCCGACGGACCACCATCTCGAAGCCTTCGCCGTCCTCGACGCGCGGCGGAGCGCCGGAGCCGGACTGGCGGCCTGCGGAGCCTCGCCGCACCCCTGATCGGGGCCCGCGCCGGGCCGCCCCCGCACCGGGAAGACGTCCCGCCCTTCGGCCCGCCCCCATCGACGGCGGCGGGCCGACGCCGGTTGCCGTTCAGGCGAACGAGAGCGGGCGCCAGGGTCGCGCCGGACCCCCGGATTCGTCGCGCGCGCCGGCCGGAGCCTTCCCCCGGGCGCGACGCGGTGATCGTCCGGCGCGCGCTCGTCTCCATCGCCGGGCGACCATGCGGACAGGGACCGACGACAGGGCTCTGACGCGGGTTGTGGCGGACAACGCCGCCCCCAGCACGACGACGTCGAGGTAGAGCGAGATGTCGAACACGGCGAACCAGACGACCACGTCCGGCGCCATCAGGCTGAAGAACCGAAGCCCCTCGGCTTCGAACAGCCAGAACAGGAGGCCGCCGATCACCGCCAGAGCACAGAAGAAGAGGACGTGACCGGGCCGAACCCGTTGCAGACGCCTGGCGGGCGCTTCGACAAGCAGCCGTCGGAGGTCCGACCCCGGCGGCGCCAGACCGGCGGCCAGGAGCACCACGCCCAGCATCGCAAGCAGCATCGCACTCTCCAGCCAGGTTCCCGTGTCACATGGCGTGGTCGCCGCATCCGTCAACCCGCGGCGCCCCCGGGCGGCGGAGCTAGATGCGCCGCTCCCGCCCCGCCCAGAAGGGATCGCGGATCGCCCGCCGCAGGGGCTTGCCGACGGCGCTCAGCGGAACCTCGTCGATGAAGCGGATGTCCTTCGGGACCTTGTAGCCGGCGAGCCGCTCGCGGGCGAAGGCGACGAGCGTCTCCACCGCCGCCGCCTGCCCCTCCCGCAACACGACGAAGCCTGTGACCGCTTCGCCCCACTGCTCGTCCGGCAGGCCGACCACCACGGCGGCGCGCACGGCCGGGTGGGCGGCGAGCACGTCCTCCACCTCGCGGGGATAGACGTTGTAGCCCCCCGTCACGATCATCTCCGAGACCCGGTCGATGAGGTAGAGGCAACCGTCCGCATCGAACCGCCCGACGTCGCGCGTGCGCAGCCAGCCGCCGGGCAGGAAATGTTCGGCGTTCAGGTCAGGCGCGTCGTGATAGCCCTTCATGACGAAGGGCGCGCGGACCGCGATTTCCCCGGGCTGGCCGGGAGGGACCGGCGCGCCGGTCTCGTCCAGCAGCCGGATCTCGCAGTCCACGGCGGGGAAGCCGCAGGCGAGGCGCCGGTGGGCGACCTCGGGCGCATGGTCCGCCTTCGACAGCGCGGCGATCGCCAGCGGTGCTTCGGTCTGGCCGTAGTACTGGACCAGCCTGGGGCCGAAGAAGGCGAGCGCCCGCTCCATCAGCGGCAGGGGCATGGGCGAGGCGCCGTACAGGAGGGTGTGAACGCTGTCGAAGTCCGCCGGTCGCGCGTCCGGGTGATCCAGCACCATGCCGATCATGGTCGGCACCAGGTTCAGCGCCGCCGGCCGCCAGCGCCGCACCGCCTCCAGATAGGAGGCCGGGGTGAAGCCCGGCAGGACGGCCGAGGCCCCGCCGCGCAGCCAGAACGGCAGGACGAAGACGCCGCTGGCGTGGATCATCGAGGCGGCGTGGAGCATGACCTCGCCCTCGGCCGGGTCGATCAGGTTGTTCAGGACGTTCAGCACGACGGCGGCGTAACTGGCTTGGGTGTGCTCCGCCGCCTTGAGGCTGCCGGTGGTGCCGGAGGTGTAGAGCGCCAGCACCACATCGTCCGGCTCCGGTTCGCCGACGGCGGGGGCCGCGTCCGACGCGTCGGCCGCCAGCGCCAGCAGGTCGTCGCCGGCCGCCTCGGTGCCGAGGCCCGCGACCACCAGGCCGGGGACGACCGCCTGCAGCTCCAGCGCCCGCGCCGCCAGGTCCGGCCCGTGCAGCAGCAGGTCGACCTGCATGCCGTTCAGCATCGCCGCCTGCTCCACCGCCGACAGGCGCGGGTTCAACGGCACGCGGACGGCGCGCGCCTTCACGCAGGCGAAGTCCAGCGACAGGCTGAACGCGGCGTTGTGGGCGAGCAGGCCGATGCGCCGTCCGGGCGCCACGCCGTAGCGCTCGATCAGGACGTGGGCGAGACGGTTGGCCAGGCCGTCGACCTCGGCGAAGGTCCAGCGCGCGTCGCCGCAGAGAACCGCGGTGCGATCCGCGAAGCGGCGGGCGCCGCGCTCGATCATCTCGGTGGTCAGCACGGCGGAGTTCCTTTCACAGGTCGTCGAAATCGCCGCCACGGCCGCGGCCGGCGGCGAAGCGGGCGGCGCCGGCCTTGGCGGCGGCGAGGATGGCGGCGCCCGCGCCCCGCCCCTCCCGCCGCAGCGCCTCCGCCTCGTCCAGACCCCACTGCCCGCGGGCGCTGTCCCGGTCGATGCGAAGGCAGTCCTGGGGGAAGCGCGCGATCTGCAGCGCCAGGGCGACGGCCGCCTCGCGCGCTCCGCCGGCCGGAGCCAGCCGGTTGGCGAGGCCGATCTCGAACGCCTCCTTCGCCTCGACCGCGCGTCCCGTGAGGATCAGGTCCATGGCCCGGCTGTGTCCGATCAGGCGCGGCAGCCGGACCGTCCCGCCGTCGACCAGCGGCACGCCCCAGCGGCGGCAGAACACCCCGAACAGGGCCGTCGCCGACGCGATCCGCAGGTCCGCCCAGAGGGCCAGCTCCAGTCCGCCGGCCACGGCCGGACCCTCCACCGCGGCGATCACCGGCTTGCCCGTGTCCATTCGCGTCGGGCCCATCCAGCCGGGACCGTCGGGCTCATAGGCGCCGGTTCCCGCGGCCACCGCCTTGAGGTCGGCGCCCGCGCAGAACACCCCGCCCGCTCCGGTCAGCACCGCCACCCGGGCGTCCCCGTCCCGGGCGAAGTCCTCGAAGGCCGCGCGCAGGGCGGCGCCCGTCGGGGCGTCCACCGCGTTGCGCCGTTCCGGACGGTTGAGGGTGACGATCGTCACCGGCCCCTCGCGCTCGACGATCACGGGGTTCGACATGGTCAGCCCCGCTTCGACACCTGGGTGGCGATCGGCTCCCCGCTGTCGCGCTCGGCCACCGCCTGCTTGAAGCCGACCTCCTGGGCCCGCTCGCGGAACCAGATCCCTTCCGGAGAATGGCGGGCCACCCCGTCGAAGAAGGTGGCCATCATCTGGGTCGAGTTCAGGCCCATGTTCTCGTAGGCCTGGTTGACCACCATCTTCGTCATCATCAGCTGGTTGCGCGGCACGCCCTGCAGGCGGCCGACCAGCCGGGCGATCTCGGCCTCGAAGCCGTCCTGCGGCGCCGCTGCGAGGGCCAGCCCCATGGCCTCGGCCTCCTTTCCGGTGATCACGTCCCCGGTCATCATCATCCGCTTCGCCGCCTGCGGGCCGAGGCGGTAGACCCACATGGACGGCGTCGGCACGCCCCACACCCGGGCCGGCGGATAGCCGATCCTCGCGTCCTCGGTCATGATCAGGAAGTCGCAACACAGGGCGATGTCCGAGCCGCCCGCCACGGCGGCGCCGTGCACGCAGGCGATGGTCGGCTTGCGCGCCCGCCACAGGCTCATGAAGTCCTGGGTGTTGCGCCACATCATGGCGAAGTCGAGGGTCGGGTCCCACGGCATGTCCTGACTGCCCGCCACCACGCCTTTGGCTTCGGCGTAGTCGACAAGGTCGTAGCCGCCGCAGAAACCGGGGCCTGCGCCCCGGACCAGGATCACATGGACGTCCGGGTCGGCCTCGGCCTGGCCGACGGCCCGGGCGATTTCCCCGGGCATGTGCTCGTCGATGGCGTTGAAGCGGTCGGGCCGGTTCAGGGTGATCGTCGCCACCCGGCCGTCGGTCGCATAGGCGATGGAGCGGAACTCGGACATGGTCAGGCCTTGCAGTGTTGGGCGGTGTGCTGCCCCAGCGAGGGGGCCGGGGAAGGCGAGCCGCGTTCGCCGTCGAAGCGGGCGACCGGCGACGGCAGCCGCACCCGGCCGACGACCGGATGGACTTGCTCGCGCCAGAAACCGGTGGCGGCGAGCTGGGGGTGTCGATGCAGGGCGGCGCCGTCGTTGACCCGGCCGCACGGCACGCCCTCCCCGCGCAGGGCGTCGAGCAGCCGCTCGACGGAGAGCGCCGCGGCTTGCGGCGCGGCGATCTCCCGCAGGGCCTCCCAGTGGCCGAAGCGGGAGGCCATGTCGGCGAAGCGCGGATCCTGCAGCAGGGCCGGAAGCCCCAGGGCGCGGCTGAAACCGGCGAACTCCGCGTTGCTCAGCATGATGGCCACCACCCAGCCGTCCGCCGCCCGCCACGGCCGGTAGATGGCGGCCACGTCGGGCATGGGCGAGGCCGGCTCCTGGAAGGCCAGCGCCGAGTGCATGTCGATCGCCCCGAAGGCGGCGGCGGCTTCCAGCATGGAGACGTCCACGGTGCGGGGCCGTCCATCCGCCGCCCGCGCCGCCAGAGCTGCGGTGATCGCCTGGGCCGCATAGAGGCCCGCCACCTTGTCGCAGAGATACTGGGCCGCCAGTCGCGGCTCCCCGAGGTCGTTTCGCCCGGCCATGGCGGCCTCGGCCTGAATGACCGGGTCGTAGGCGCGGTCGCCCGCCATGGGTCCGACGTCGCCGAAGCCGGAGATGCGGGCGATGATCAGGTCATCGCGGCGCGACCGCAGCGCCTCGGCGGTAACGCCGAGCTTCTCCATCACCCCCGGCCGGTAGTTGTGAACCAGGACGTCCGCGCCGGCCGCAAGGTTCAGCAGGGCGGCGACCGCCATCGGCTGCGTCAGGTCGAGCACGACCGACTCCTTGCCGGCGTTCAGGGCGAGGAAGGAGCCGCTCATGCCCTCGCGCCGCGCCCCGAGCGCCCGCGCCGTATCGCCGGCCGGCGGTTCGACCTTGATCACCCGCGCGCCCTGCTGGGCCAGCAGACTGGTGGCGAGCGGCCCGGCCACCACCGTGGTGAGGTCCAGCACGGCCACGGTCGAAAGCGGAGCGGTCATGGCGTCTCCTTCGATGATCCGCCACCATGCGGGCCAGTGACGAGAGTTTGTGACGTACTGTGACCGGAACGGACGTGATCAGCAACATTGTTTCGCCGCCCGATGCGCGGACCCTGGTGCTCGACCTGTTCGCCGCCCATCCCGGCGGCCGCTTCACCACGGCCGAACTGGTTCGCGCCGGGGGAATCTTCGGTCTCTCCCCGACGGCCGTGCGGACAGCCGTCGCGCGGCTCCGGCGCGAGGGCCGGCTCGCCGCGCTGAGCCGGGGGGTCTATGCGGCTGGACCCGCCGCCGACGCCTGGCGGCGTCGGGTGGAGGGCTGGCGGGACGCGCCGGGCCGCCGCACCGAATGGCGCGGCGGCTGGCTGATGGCGGCCGCCCGGCCGTCCAGCCTTGCGCGGACGGCCTGGCGTGCGACGCTGCGGGCCCTGGAGGTCGAGGGCTTTCGACAAACCCGGCAGGGCCTCTGGCTCCGTCCGGACAACCTCGTCGGCGGCCTCGAGGCCTGCCGCACCCGTCTGATCGAGTACGGCGCCGCGCCCGGCCTGATGTCCGCCCGCCTCGACGCCCTCGACCCCGGCTCCGCCAGGGCCGTCCCCGGGCTGTGGGACGCCGCCGCCCTGGCGGAAGCCCGCCGCGCCCTGCTCGAGCGGCTGCGCCAGAGCCTCGAACGCCTGCACCAGATCCCCGCCGACGCGGCGGCGCGGGAATCGCTCACGGTCGGCCGCTCCGCGGTGCGGGCCATCGTTCGCGATCCGCTTCTGCCCGACGAGTGGGAGGACGCCCCGTCGCTCGCCGACCTCGTTGCGGCCATGGAGCCGTACCAGGGCGCCGGCCGCGCGATCTGGCTCGCCTACCTGGGCCGCGGCGCGTCGACGGATTGACCGGGCCGCGTGCGGGCGCCGGCGGCGCGCCGTGCGGCGACCTGAAGCACCGTCCGCCGGATCGGCGACTTCGCGGGTCAAAGCTGGTAGGACCGCCTCGATGCTCCAGCCCATGTGGAACATGATCAGGCGGGTCGGGTTCGTCGGCGGAATGCTGCTGGCCCTGGCCTTCGCTGCGCCGGCGCTGGCGAGCCACGCCTGCGCCAGCGACCTGGCGCCGTCATGGGGGCAAGCGACGGCGAGCGCTCTCGCCCATGGCGAGGCCCAGTGTCCCGATTGCGGGCCCGCTTGCGCCAACGGCTGCTGTCACGCACCGCATGTGGCGACGCCGCCGAATGCGGTGATCGAGTCGAAAGGTCCGCAGTTCGCGGCGCCTGTCGCCTGGGCGCATATGACCGGGCGGCCGCTGGATTCGCCCGCGGGCCCCGACCGGCCCCCACGCCTCTGATCCTCGACCGGGCAACGCCCGGACCTGCCTGAGCAACGCCCGGCCTCGCGGCCGCGCGTCCTGAACTCTGGGCCCGGCTCGCGTCGGGCGAGGATCCAACATGCAAATCCAAAGACACTGGCTGATGACCGGCGCCGCCGTCATCGCCGCCGTGGGCGTGGGCTTCGGCGCCGCCCAGTTCATGAACCGGCCCGCGAAGACGGAGGCCGGCCACGCCGAACAGGATCAGGCCGGAGGCGCGGTCGAGGGCTTCGTCGCCCTGCCGCCGCAGCAGGCGGCCGAGGCCGGCGTTTCGATCATCACGCTGCAACGGGGCGGGGGAACGGAGCTCAAACTGCCGGGCCGCGTCGATTTCGCTCCCGGCGCGGAAGCCGCCGTCGACGCGCCGCTCGCCGGCGCAGTGGCGCGAGTCCACGTCGGGCCGGGTGACCGGGTGTCGGCCGGCTCGCCGCTGGTCACCCTGCGCAGCCCCGACGGGGCGGCTTCTCGCGCCACGGCGGACGCCGCCTCGGCCGCCGCAGACGCCGCCCTGGCCGCCGAGCGCCGGGACAGAACCCTCTTCGAGCAGGGCTGGATCTCGCAGGCCCGGCTCGACATGACCGCAGCCGAAGCCCGTCGCGCCGAGGCCGAACTTCGGGCGGCGCGCGCCCGAGTCGGCGCCTACGGCGCGCCCGGCTTCAACGGCATGACCGTGGTCCGGAGCCCGATCGCCGGCGTCGTCAGCCGGCTGAGCGCCGCCCCCGGCCAGGTTCTGCACGAGGAAGCGCTCCAGGTCGCCGCCGTCGCGGATCCCCGTCGGGTCGAACTCGTCTTCGAGGCCCCGCCCTCCGCGGCCGTTCTCCTGAAGGTCGGCGACCGGCTCGAAGGCGCGATCGCCGGCGCCCGGGCCGTCGCGGGCGTCGTGACGGCGATCGCGCCGGCGAGCGAGCGCGGCGTCGTCATCGTCCGCGCCCGCGCGGATGGCGACGTGCCGCCCGCCGGGACGGTGGTGTCAGCGCGGATCCCGGTCGGCGCGGGGACCGGCGCCTTCGTCGTCCCGCTGGACGCGGTCCAGACCCTCGAGGGCGTCCAGTCGGTCTTCGTCGCGGAGGAGAGCGGCTTCCGCGCCCGCCCTGTCGTGACCGGCCGCACCTCCGACGGACGGATCGAGATCCTGTCCGGCCTGACCGGCTCCGAACGCATCGCCGGCGCCGGCGCCTTCCTGCTCAAGGCCGAACTGGCCAAGGGCGAGACCGAGCACGGACACTGATCATGCTGGACCGTATCATCGACAGCTCCGTCCGCTTCCGCTGGTTCGTCGTCGGGCTGGCCGTCGTTCTGGCGATTCTGGGCGGACGCGAGCTCCTGCGCCTGCCGATCGACGCTGTGCCGGACATCACCAACCGCCAGGTCCAGATCACCACCGTCGCCCCGGCTCTCGGCCCGGAAGAGGTGGAACGTCAGGTCACCTTCCCGCTGGAGACCGAACTGGCCGGGCTGCCCGGCCTGGTCGAAACCCGCTCCCTGTCGCGGCACGGCTTCTCCCAGGTCACCGCCGTCTTCACCGACCGGACCGACATCTACTTCGCCCGCAACCTGGTCAACGAAAGGGTGCAAGCGGCGCGCGAGGATCTGCCGGAGGGCCTGTCGCCGTCCATGGGCCCGGTCGTGACGGGTCTGGGCGAGGTCTACATCTGGACGCTCGACTTCACCGGCGCCGCCGCCCGGTCCGGCGTCCCCTATGTGACCGCCGAAGGCGAGCGGCTGGTCACCGATGCGGAGAAGGCCACCTACCTCCGCACGGTCCAGGACTGGATCGTGGCGCCCCAGCTCAAGACCGTCCCCGGCGTCGCCGGCGTCGATGTGCTGGGCGGCTATGTGAAGGAATACGCCGTCCATCCCGATCCCGGCCGCCTCGCGGCCTACGGCGTCGGGCTGGTTCAGCTGGTCGAGGCGCTGGAGCACGCCAACCGCATCGCGGGCGCCGGCTACGTCAATCGCGCCGGAGAGGCCTATATCGTCCGCGCCGACGCCCGGCTGAAGAGTCTGGAGGACCTCGCCCAGACGCCGATCCTGAACCGCGGCGGACAGGTGATCCGCGTCTCCGACGTCGCCACGGTCGAGATCGGCCGCGCGCCCCGTCTTGGCTCCGCCAGCGCCGACGGCCGCGAGACCGTCGTCGGCACCGCCCTGATGCTCCAGGGCGAGAACTCCCGCGAGGTCGCCCACCGGGTCGGCGAACGGCTCGAGTCGATCAAGGCCAGCCTCCCGCCCGGCGTCGTCCTCCGCCCCGAACTGGACCGCACGGACCTGGTCGAGGCGACGATCCGGACCGTGGAGCACAACCTCGCCCTCGGCGCCCTGCTGGTCGTGGCGGTTCTGTTCCTCGCGCTGGGCGCCGTCCGGGCCGCCGTCATAACGGCGCTGGTCATCCCGCTGAGCTTCCTGTTCGCGGCGTCGGCGATGAACCGGTTCGGGATCAGCGCCAATCTGCTGAGCCTCGGCGCCCTGGACTTCGGCCTGATCGTGGACGGGGCGGTGGTGGTCATCGAGAACACCATGCGCCGGCTCGGCCTCCGGCGCAGCGAGGCGGGGCGCGCGCTGACCGCGGCCGAACGGCTGTCGGTCGCGGCCGCCTCGGCGCGCGAGATGGCGCGGCCGGCGGCCTTCGGACAGGCGATCATCCTGCTGGTCTACGCCCCGCTGCTGATGTTCGAGGGAGTGGAGGGCAAGATGTTCGGACCGATGGCCGCGACCGTCATGCTGGCCCTGGGAGCGGCCTTCGTCCTCAGCTTCACCTTCGTGCCGGCGATGGCCGCGCTGATCGTGCGGGAGCCGAAGGCCGATCACGAGGAGACGCGTCTCACGCGGGCGGCCAGGGCGAGGTACGCGCCCTTGCTCGCGGCGGCGATCGCCCGACCCCGGATCGTCATGGCGGGGGCGGGCGTCGCCCTGCTGGCGGGGCTGGCCGCGTTCCTGATGCTGGGGCGGGAGTTCGTGCCTGAACTGGACGAGGGGGATATTCTGGTCCAGGCGCTGCGCGTGCCCTCGACCTCGCTCGAACAGAGCCAGGCCATGCAGTTCCGCGTCGAGACGACCCTCAAGGCCATGCCGGAGGTGGCGCGCGTCTTCACCCGCACCGGCACGGCGGAGGTGGCGTCCGATCCGATGCCGCCCTCGATCTCCGACACCTTCGTCATCCTCAGGGACCGCGAGGACTGGCCGGACCCGGCCCTGACCAGGAGCGAACTGGTGGCCCGGATGGAGCGACGGCTTTCGACCCTGCTCGGGGCCAGCTACGAATTCACCCAGCCGATCGAGATGCGGTTCAACGAGCTGATCGCCGGGGTCCGTTCCGACGTGGCGGTGATGATCTATGGCGACGACTTCCCGGCCATGGACCGGACCGCCCGGCAGGTGGCGGCTGTGTTGAACGGCATCGAGGGCGCCGCCGACGTCAGGGTCGAACAGATCTCCGGCCAGCCCACGATCACGGCGAGCGTGGACCGGACCGTCGCGGCGGCGCACGGGGTGCATGCCTCGGACGCGGCTGACGCCCTGGCTATCGCTCTCGCCGGTCGGGCCGCAGGACAGGTCAATGAGGGCGACAGACGGTTCGACGTCGTCGTCCGGCTGGGCCAAGACCTCCGCAACGATCCCATCGCCATGGAGCAGCTGCCGGTCATGTCAGAGAACGCCGAGGCCGGTGCGCCGACCGTGCCCCTTTCCTCGGTCGCCCGCTTCGACGTGGCCGAGGGTCCGAACCAGATCAGCCGCTCCAACGGCAAGCGGCGGATGATCGTGCAGGCGAACGTGCGCGGTCGCGACCTTGGCGGCTTCGTCGCCGAGGCGCAGGCCAGGGTCGCCGAACAGGTCCAGCCGCCGCCGTCCGGATGGATCGAATGGGGCGGCCAGTTCGAGAACCTGCAGCGCGCCTCGGCGCGGCTGGGGCTGATCGTGCCGCTCGTCTTCCTGACCATCGGCGGGCTGTTGTGGATGGCGCTGGGCAGTTGGCGTGACGCGGTGCTGGTGTTCGCCGGGGTGCCGCTGGCCCTCGTCGGCGGCGCCCTTGCTCTGGCCCTGCGCGGCATGCCCTTGTCGATCAGCGCCGCAGTCGGCTTCATCGCCGTCTCCGGGGTTGCGACCCTGAACGGCCTGGTTCTGATGCAGGCGATCCGGCAGCGCACGGCCGGAGGCGTGGAGCCGGCGCGGGCCGCGCTCGACGGCGCGGTCAGCCGCCTCCGCGCCGTCCTGACCACGGCGCTGGTCGCCGTGCTCGGGTTCGTGCCGATGGCCTTCGCCGCCGGCGCGGGCGCCGAGGTTCAGAAGCCGCTGGCGACGGTGGTGATCGGAGGTCTCACGACGGCCACGCTGCTGACCCTGATCGTCCTGCCGGTCCTCGCAGCAGCGTGGTGGAGGCGGAGCCCCCCTGCTTGAGCCGGCGCCTGCCTGGCGCCAGGCGTCCCTCAGCCCCGGCTCGCGGCGGCGAGCTCGTCGACGGCTGCGGCGACGTCCTGAGCGGCGAAGTGGTGGGCCATGTGGCCGAGGCCGGGCAGGTCGACGAACCGCGCCTCCGGCATCAGGGCGGCGAGGAGCCGCCCGTTCTGGCCGTTGCGAACGACCAGATCGCGATCTCCACCCAGGATGCGGACGGGAACCGTGCACCGCGGGGCCGCCGCCAGCAATCTGACCAGATCCGGCCCCGCCGCCAGGGCGTCCTCGCCGATCCTGATCCCGCAATCGCTTCGGCCTGCGAGGGCGAAGGGAAACTCCGTCTCCACCTCCCGCGGCATCTCCTGGGGCAGGTACATGGCCCGCCAGAGCAGGGGGAGCAGGGAGCGGTCGGTCGTTTCGCGCGCGCCCAGGCCGATCAGGTCGCCGACGAAGGGCGTCGCCCTCGGGCCGAACAGAGCGTGCTCGAGGCGAATCTCCGGGCGTCCCAGCGGCGCAATGGCGACGACGCCGCCGACCCGCTCCGGCCGGTCCAGGGCCATGGCCAGGGCGACCGAGGCGCCGAACGAGTGGCCGACGAGAACCGGCCGCTGAACCTCCATCGCCTGCAGCGCCCTGTTCAGCGCCCGCGCCTGGCGCCAGAAGCCGGCGTCCACGAACCGGCGCGAGGCGCTGCGCCCGCATCCGGGGCGGTCGAAGGCGAGAACCCTGTACCGGGACGCCAACGTCCCGCCCAGCGCGATGATCATGTCCTCAAGGCAGGTCAGAACGCCGTGGATCAGCACGACCGGCGTCCCCGCCCCGAGGCCGGCGAAGGCCAGGGACAGCCCGTCGCCGGCAGAGACGTGCGTCCGCTCCAGCTCCCGGCCCGGACGGTCGATCAGGGGCGGGGCCGAGGCGCGCGCGGCGGGGATCGTCTGCAAAAGGCTCACGGGGCATCCTCGTCCGTCCGGCTGAACAGCCCTGCATCGGGTTCGTTCCTCGCCCGCCGCCGGGCGCGCCGCGCCGAACGATCAGGCGCCCCGTGCGTGATATTTGCTCACCCGGGCGTGGATCGGCCCCGCGGAGATCGAGGCGGTCGTGACCGGCCCCCCTCCGGCTTCCCTTGCCGCGGCGATCGGGCGGCCGGATTCCGGGTGGGGCGAAGGGCCGGTGCTGGTCATCCGGCCCCGCGACCGGGACGGCGCTTCCGACGATGACATCCTCGCCCCGTTGCGCGGAAGGGTCGCTCCGTGGTGGTTTCCCGGTGGAGTGATCCGGCTGGAGCGCATGCCGCTGGCTGCGACCGGCAAGATCGACAAGATGCGTTCGAGGGTTGACCATGGCGCTTGCTGACAACCGAACCGACCCTGCGGCGCCGGGGGCGCAGGGCGCACGGTCCGCAGACGCCTGACCTCCGGGCCCGGCCCGACCACACCACCAACACACGGAGACACGGAATGAGCCTCGCAGGGCGGATCGCCATCATCACGGGGGCGGGCGGCGGACTGGGCCGTCAGCACGCCCTCTACCTCGCCCGGCAGGGCGCCCGGGTCGTCGTCAACGACCTTGGCGAGGCGGCGGCGGCGCAGGTGGCGGAGGAGATCCGGCAGGCGGGCGGCGAGGCCATGGCCGCGGCCGGCTCGGTCACCGACGAGGCGGCGATGGCGGCCATGGTGGAGGGGGCGGTCGCCTCCTGGGGCCGGGTCGACATCCTCGTCAACAACGCCGGCATCCTCCGCGACAAGAGCTTCGCCAAGATGAGCCTGGACGACTTCCGGCTGGTCGTCGACGTCCACCTGATGGGGGCGGCCATCTGCACCAAGGCGGTGTGGGAGCTGATGCGCGAGCAGCGCTACGGCCGCATCGTCATGACCACCTCGTCGTCGGGCCTGTACGGCAACTTCGGCCAGGCCAACTACGGGGCCGCCAAGATGGCGCTGGTCGGTCTGATGCAGACGCTGGCCATCGAGGGGGAGAAGTACGACATCCGCGTCAACAGCCTCGCGCCCACGGCGGCGACGGGCATGACCGCCGGCATCCTCCCCGACGAGGCGCTGCAGCAGCTCGATCCGGCGCTGGTCAGCCCGGCCCTGCTCCCGCTCGTCGTCGAGGACGCGCCGACGCGGGCCATCGTCTGCGCCGGGGCCGGCCACTTCGCCCGCGCGTGGATCACCCTCACGCCGGGCCAGTACATCGGCGGCGGCGACGATGCGGGCGAGCGACTCCGCGCCGCCTGGGAGGCCGTCTCCGATCCGGCCGGGTCGATCGCCCCGGACTACGGCTTCACCCAGGCCCAGCGCGAGGTCGCGAGCGCCGCGGCCCATGGGACCCGGACCTCCTGAGCATGCGCCGACCGACCCCCTCGCGCCGCGGGATGCTGGGCGGAGCCGCCGCCCTGCTGACCGGCTGCGTCAGCGGCCCCGGGCGGGGTCTGGCCGACGAGGGCGGGCTGCAGGCGGCGGCGGAGCTGGCCATCGCCCAGGCGAGCTCCGGCTTCCTCGCAAGGCGGGACGGCGAGACCCGGATCGAGCGCTACGCCGCGGGCTGGGGACCGGAGCGCCCGCGCGAGGTCGCCTCGGTCGCCAAGAGCTTCGTCGCCGTCCTGGTCGCCATGGCGGCGGAGGACGGCGCCCTCGCCGGCCTGGATCAGCCCGCCGCCGCCTTCATCCCCGCCTGGCGTGAGGATGCGCGCGCCGGGATCACCCTGCGCCACCTGATGAGCATGACCTCGGGCCTCGACGACAGGGGTCTGGCGCTCCGCAACGTCGCCGGCGACCAGTTCGCCCTCAACGCCGCCGCGCCCCTGCGCCACCCGCCGGGCGCGCGCTGGGCCTACAACACGGCCGCCTACCACCTGCTGTTCCACATCCTCGCCGCCGCGACGGGGGAGACGGTGGAGGCGTTCGCCCGGCGACGGCTGTTCGGCCCCCTCGGGATGAATCACACGACATGGATCACCTCGCCCGGAACCGGTCCGCGCGGGCCCGTGGTCAACTACTACAGCGCCGTCTCGACGGCGCGGGATCTGGCCCGCTTCGGCCGGCTGGTGCTGGACGGGGGGCGGAGCGAGGGCGGCCGCCTGCTCGGCGCCGACAGCCTGCACGCCCTGCTGGTCCCGTCGCAGGCGCTGAACCCGTCGTACGGCCTGCTCTGGTGGCTCAACAGCCGGCCGGGGAAGGACGCCTTCGGTCGTGGCGACAGCCTGCGCTTTCCCTCGGCGCCGTCCGACACGGTGGCGGCGCTCGGCGCCGGCGGGCAGATGCTGCTGGTCGTCCCGTCCCGCCGGCTGGTCGTGGTCCGGCAGGGAGATCCGCCCCCCTCCCCCGCCCTCGCGGACGAGCTTCTGGCCGCCGTGCTCCGCGCCTCGCCGGGCGGCGGCGGGGTCTGAACGCAAGCCGGGGCTCCGCCGGGCTGCAGATTGCGCTCCGGGACGAAGTCGGACATGGACCACGCCATGCGACCGCCGTTCAGCACACTCTCCTTGCTCTCTCTCGCTGTCTGCGGCGGGTTTTATTCCCCGGCGCACGCCCAGTCCGCCGCCGGCGATCCCGCCCGCCTCGACGAGGTGGTGGTCACCGGCTCGCTCATCCCCCGCCGCGACACGCCTGCGCCGATGGAGATCGTGACCCGTGGCGATCTGGAGCGTCGCGGGGTGCTCGAGGCGTCGGCCCTCGTCGCCCTGTCGCCGGCGAACTCCGGCTCCGAGTGGCAGGTCGACCAACTGAACGCGCCGCAGAGCTCCGGCACGGCCCAGTTCAACCTGCGCAATCTCGGGCTCGGCTCCACCCTCGTCCTCGTCGACGGCCGCCGCCAGGCGGTCAGCGCGGTCACGGCGACCGACGGATCGACCTTCGTCGACGTCAGCTCGCTCGTCCCGCTGATCGCCATCGAACGCATCGACATCCTCAAGGAGGGCGCCTCCGCCACCTACGGCTCGGACGCCGTGGCGGGGGTGGTCAACTTCGTCACCCGGCGGCGGGTGCAGGGCGGAGAGGTCCGGCTGCGCCACGGGGCCGCCGACGGCTCCGCCGAAACGACGCTGGAGGCGATCGCTGGCGGGCGCTGGCTGGGCGGCGACCTCGTGGTGGCCGGCGCCGCCTTCCACCGGGACTCCCTCGGCAGCGACGACCGCGCCTTCACCCAGGCCGCGACCCACGGCTTCGCCCCCTGGTCGGCGGTGACCAGCTACGGCCAGCCCGGCTCGTATTTCCGGCCATCGACCGGCGGCTTCGCCCCCGACCCGGACTGCGACGAGCCCGCCTTCGACAAGGCCTTCCGCACCTCGCCCGCCGATCCCTTCTGCCGGCTGGACTACTCCGACTTCTTCGACCTCGCGCCCGAGGAGGACCGCACCCAGCTGTACGCCAGCTGGCGCGGACCGGTGGCGGAGGGCGTCCGCCTGGGTCTCCAGGCCGGCCGGGCGGTCACCGACGTCACGGTGCGCCAGTCGCCGTCCCTGCCGATCCTCGCCGGCTCGCCGACCGTGCCCGCCGGCCATCCGGACAATCCGTTCGGCGAGGACGTGGTGTTCCGCGGCCGCCTCCTCGGGGCCGAGGCCGGGGCGTCGACGGCGACTTTCGGCTATGAGACGCGCCGCGCCGCGGCCGAGCTGGACGGTCCCGCCGGGGGCGGATGGACCTGGAGCCTCGCCGCCGCCTTCAGCCGCCAGACCGTGGCCTATGACAAGCCGGACGTGATCCGCAGCGCGCTGGAGAACGCCCTGCGCGGCCTCGGCGGCCGCGACTGCGACCCGGCCACGGGTGTGCCGGGCCAGGGCCCCTGCCAGTGGTTCAACCCGTTCGGCAGCGCCGTCCTCGGCACGGGCACGGCCAATTCGCCGGAGCTGATCCGCGACCTGACCGGCTCCACCGGCCTGCGCGGATCCTCCAGCCTCGCCACCTTCGACGCCCTGGTCGCCGGGCCGGCGGCCGAGGGCGGCTGGGGCGCGCTCGACCTCGCCTTCGGGGTCCAGACCCGCCGCACCGCCTTCCGTCAGGACTGGAGCGAGCTCGCCAACGCCGGCGAACTGCTGACCGCGGGCCTGTCACCCGACTTCAGCGGCTCGCAGACGGCCGCGGCCGCCTTCGGCGAGGCGCGGCTGGCGCTCGGCGAGCGCGTCGAGGCGCAGCTCGGGGCCCGCTATGAGCGGGAGGCCGGCGCGGAGTCGCTCAGCCCCAAGCTCGCCGTCGCCTGGCGGCCGGCCGCCGATCTGACGCTGCGGGCGTCCTGGGCCGAGGGCTTCCGCTCGCCGTCGATCTACGTCCGCGACGGCGCGCAGGCCTCGCAGCCCTCCGTCCTCGACGGCGGCGCCTTCGTCTTCGTCAACACGGTCACCCGCGGCGATCGCGGGCTGAAGCCGGAGCGCTCCCGGACCTGGACGCTGGGGGCGGTCTGGACGCCCTTCGCCGGCGTGACCGCCGCGCTCGACGGCTGGCGCTTCGCCTACGACGACCTCGTGGTGAAGGCCCCGGCCCAGCCGCTGATCGACCAGGCGCGGGCCGACGACCTCGCCGGCCGGGTCGGCACGGAGGCGCAGCGACGTGTCCACCGCGACGCCACCGGCGCGCTCAGCCTCGTCGAGCTCGACTTCATCAACGCCGCCTCGATCCGCACCAGCGGGCTCGACTTCAGCCTGCGCGTGGACCGCGCGACGCGGCTGGGCGCGATCCGGGCCTCGACCGACTGGACCTACGTCCACGCCTACGACATCCGCCTGGACGCCGCGGGTCCGGTCGTCTCCGGCGTCGGCTCGACCAACCTGTCCAACATCGGCCGTTCGCTCCCGCGCGTGCGGGGCGAGGCCGGCGTCGGCTGGTCGGGCGGTCGCTGGTCGGCCGACGCTCTCGCCCACTACGTATCGGGCTACCGGAACGACCGCGCCGGCGTCACCGACCCCGACATCGACGCCTGGCTCACCTTCGATCTGGTCGGGGAGGTCGAGCTGTCGCGCGGCGTCTCCCTCGCCCTCGGCGTGCGCAATCTCGCCGACGAGAAACCGCCGCTGGCGCAGTTCGCCCTCGGCTACGACCCCGCGGTGGCGGATCCCCGCGGGCGGGTGCTGTTTCTCTCCCTGTCCCGGAGCTGGTAGGTCGCCCGGGCAGCCGGGCGGCGCGGCAACGCCTTGCCCGACGGCGCGTTGTGGTGACGAGTTGAAAGTCCGGGGGCCCTCCTGCGCGAAGAAGCCGAAACGCCCGCCGGGAGTCCTGACGCAGCCGCCGATCTGCGACAGCTGATCGACGCCATCCCCGCCCTCGTCGCCTGGGTCGGCGCCGACGAACGGTACCGCTTCGTCAACCGCGCCTACGCCGGCTGGTTCGGCGACCGGCCCGTCGTGGGGCGGACCATCCGTGAAGTCGTCGGCGAAGCCGCCTATGAGCGGGTGGAGCCGTACATCCAGCGGGCGCTGGCCGGCGAGGCGCTCGCCTTCGAAAGCCGCCTGCCCTACGCCGAGGGGGCGCGCGAAGTGCGCGTCGACTACGCCCCCCGCCACGCTTCGGACGGGTCGCCGTCCGGGTTCTATGCGCTGGTCCGCGACATCACCGCCGCCCGCATCGCCGAGCGCGCCGTCGCCGAGAGCGAGGCGCGGCTGCGGTTCCTCGACGATCTCGGCCAGGCCGTGGCCGCGGAGACCAGCGCCGACGCCATTCTCGCCACCACCACCCGGATGGTCGCCCAGCACCTCGGCCTCTCGAACTGCGCCTACGCCGACATGGATGCGGACCAGGACGGCTTCACCATCCGCGGCGACTGGGCCGCTCCGGGGTCGCCCAGCATCGTCGGCCATTACCGCCTCGCCGACTTCGGCCGTCTGGCGGTGCAGGAGCTCGGGGCGGGGCGGCCGTTGATCGTCAACGACAACCTGCGCGAACTGGCCCCGGAGGAGGCGAAGACCTTCCAGGACATCGGCATCGCCGCCACCATCTGCATGCCGCTGGTCAAGGCCGGCCGGCTCACCGCCCTGATGGCCATTCACGACCGCGCGCCCCGCGTGTGGACCGAGCGTGAGCTGGCCCTGATCACCGAGGTCACGGAACGGTCCTGGGCCCACGTCGAGCGGGCGCGGTCGGAGTCGGAACTGCGGCGGCTGAACGCGTCGCTTGAGGCGCGGGTCGACGATGAGGTGGCGCGGCGCACCGAGGCCCAGGCCGCCCTGCTCCAGTCGCAGAAGATGGAGACCATCGGGCAGCTGACCGGCGGCGTCGCCCATGACTTCAACAACCTGCTGACCCCGATCGTGGGCGCGCTCGAACTGACGGTGCGGCGGGCGGAAGGGGACGAGCGGCTGCGGACCCTCGCCACCGGCGGCCTGCAGGCGGCGGAGCGGGCCCGGACCCTCGTCCAGCGGCTGCTCTCTTTCTCGCGCCGCCAGCACCTCGAGCCGCGCGTCGTCGACCTGCAGCTGCTCCTCGACGGCATGACCGATCTGATCCGCCGCTCCCTGGGGCCGCAGATCGAGCTCGACGTCCGCTGCGAGGCCGGACTGTTCGTGCGGGTGGATCCGCACCAGCTGGAGCTCGCTGTGCTCAACCTCGCGGTGAACGCCCGCGACGCCATGCCGGCCGGCGGCCGGCTCGACTTCCGGGCGTGGCGCGACTCGCGCCCGCTGGCCGGCGAGCCCGACTGGATCCACCTGGCGGCGGTCGACACCGGCTCGGGCATGGCCCCCGAGGTGCTGGAGCGGGCCGTCGAACCCTTCTTCACCACCAAGCAGGTCGGCAAGGGCACCGGTCTGGGCCTGTCGTCGGTGCAGGGGCTGGCGCTCCAGTCCGGCGGCGGCTTCCGCCTTGAGAGCCGGCCCGGCGAGGGGACGACGGCGACGCTCAGCTTCCCGGCCGTGGACGCGGCCCTGTACCGCGGCGTCGCGCCGGCCGCCCGGGTGCAGCCCGCGCGTCTCGACGGGCTGACCATCCTGCTGGTCGACGACGAGGATCTGGTGCGCGCCGCCACGGCGTCCATGCTGACCGGCGCGGGCGCGGCGGTGATCGAGGCCAGTTCCGGGCTTTCGGCGACCGGCATCCTCGGTCAGGGCGTGCGCCCCGACGTGCTGATCACCGACTATGCGATGCCGGGGATGGACGGCCGCGTCCTCGCCCGCGAGGCGCGGTCGCAGCATCCGGGGCTGCCGGTGCTCCTGATCACCGGCTACGCGCACCTGTCGGAGACGGGGCCGGTCCTGCCCAGGCTGGCCAAGCCCTTCACCGAGGCGGACCTGACCGCCGCCGTCGGTCGGGTGCTGCAGGAGACGACGGGCGGGCCCTCCGGCGCCTGATCAGGCCGTGGCGTCCCCCGTCTCGCAGGCCCCGTCGCGAATCCCGCCCTCGAGATTGACCGTGGCGTCGGCGTTCTCGACCACGCCGAGGCGACAGATCCGCAGGCCATGGTCGGCTTCCAGCGCCGACAGCCAGGCGAAGCCCGTCCCGCTGGGGACGGAGGCGACGCGGAAGGCCAGTCCCCCGTCCGGACCCATCGACAGATCGGCGGCCAGCCCCGCGGCCTCGGCCGTGCGCCGCACCAGCGGCTCCAGCCCCTCCGCCCCGGCCCGGCGGGGCCCCGACGTCTCCGGCGCCAGTCGCGCGAGGTCCCGCCGGGCCGCGGCGGCCTCGACCGTCGCCTCGGCCCGGCGCTCCGCGGCCGCCGAGCGCCAGTCCATCAGCGGCCGCACGAGACCCAGCCACGCCGCCGTGGCGACGAACAGCGCCGCCATCACCACCAGCAGACGCCGCTCGCGCAGCGTCCGCCCCTCCCACCACTGCGCCGCCGGCGCCGGAAGCCGCATCTCCATCACAGGGCTCCTATGGTGATGTCGCTGACCACCCGGCCGGCGTCGTCCGCGGTGCCGGTGACGGTCACCGACATCCCCGCCTCGATCATCGCGGCGCGCAGGGCCTCGATGTCCCCGTAGGCCGGATGGCTGACCGTCGCCTTCACCCCCTCGCCCGGATCGGCGATCAGAATGTCGAGTTCGGCTCCCTCGACCCGCTCCACGGCCGCGAACAGGGCGGCGGCCGCCGCGCTCACGCCGCCGGGCGGCGGCGCGACGCCCGCCTGCCGGCGCAGGTCGGCGGCCGGATCGGGCGAGTCGGCCAGCGCCGGGATGCGCGCCGCGATCGCCTCGCGGGTCTCCGCCCGCATCCGCTCCGCCGCCATGTCGTCGCGGAGCGCGCCGGCCAGCAGCAGCGCCAGCGGCGAGACCGCCACCGCCGCCGCGAGCGCCGCCGCCCGGCGCCAGCTCCCCGCCGGTCGCTTGCCGGCGCGAAGCCCGTCGAGCAGGTTCAGCGGCGGCCGCCGCGCGGCGGCGATCAGCCCCTGCTCGACCGCGGCGGGCTCGGCCACCGGCGTGATCGTCCGCCCGCCGGCCACCAGCTCCGCCAGCTCCGGCTGGACCGCGGCGGCGAAGCGGCGGCCCCTCAGGGCCAGGCTGCCGTCAAAGGTCACGGCGTTCAGCGCCCCCTCGTCCTCCGGCTCCGGCACCGTCAGCACGTCGGGCAGCACCACGTCCGGGGCGGCGCCGAGGCTCTCCAGATGATCCACCCACGCCTGCAGCAGCGGACGGCTGACCACCGCCGTCAGCCGCGGCTCGCCCGGCGGCGGCGCCTCCCCCACGGCGACGACCAGCCGGTCGCCCGGCGCGGCGACGGTCTCGCGCAGGGCCCAGGCCGCGGCGGCCCGCACCTGCGCCGGCGATCCCGGCGGCAGCTCCAGCCAGCGCACGGTGACGTCCGCGCCCGGTGCGACGGCGACGGTGCGCATCGGCTCCAGCGCAAGCGGGCGTTCGGCGTCCAGCAGGCCGCGATCGCGCACGCGCCCGTCCTCGCCGACCACCAGCCAGGGGGCGGGATCGGCGCTGTGCGCCGGGATCAGGATCAGGCGGATCGGCTTCATTCGTCGGGAGTCCAGCGCTGGATGACAGTGCGCACCGCGCCGTCGCCGGGCGCGTGCAGAAGGGCGGTGCGCACGGCCCGCAGGCCGGCGAGCTCGACGTCGATGCGCACCTCGAAGAAGCGGGTCTGGACGGTCAGCTGCTCGTCCGCCGCCGTCGGCAGCGCCGCCGCCCCGGGATCGGCGCGGAAGGCGGCCACATCCCGCCAGCCGGCGGCCGGGCGGCGCTCGATCAGCCGCCGCGCCTCCGCCGCCGGCAGGGCGCCGTCCGCGAGCATCACCAGCAGCGGCGCCTGGGCCGGGCTCAGGGTGTTGACGTTCAGCATCGCGGGCCGGGTGGTCGGCAGGGCGCACAGCCAGGGTCGCAGGCGCCGGTACAGGGCGGGGTCCATGCCCTGCACCGCCCTCAGCTCGCTGACCTCGGCCAGCATCACCCCGGCGGTCCGGTACGGCTCCGCCAGGCCGGCGTAGGCGCCGTCCTCGGCGCCGAGGGGCCGCGGCTCGGAATCGGCGTCCATCCAGTCGACCAGGGCGTCGGCCACGGCGCGCATCCGGCTCTCCGGCGCCCCGACCGCGCGGCCGAGCGCGAGGAACTGCGCCACCCCCTCCGGCCGCGCCGTCAGGTCCTCGCCGATGCCCTGCACCACGCTGTTCAGGTTGAAGCAGGCCTGGCCGTCGGCGACCACGGCGCTGAGCGCGCCGTCCTCCAGCGGAAAGTCGAGCCGACGCCCGTTCCACTGCGGCTGCACCGGGGTGCGCGCCGGATCGGCGGCGACCAGGCGGCCGATCTCGCGTCGGGCCAGAAGCTCCGCCCCGGCGGCGTACCACTGGGCCTGGGCCTGCCGCTCGACGTTGCTGGTCCGCCGCACGGAGAAGCGCACGTCGTCCAGCAGGGCCGCCGCCACCGCCGCCATCACCGCCACCAGCAGCAGCACCGTCAGCAGCGCCATGCCCTCGCGATCGCGCTGTCGCCGCCCGGCCATCAGACGCCGCCGACCAGGAACAGCTGATCCATCGGACCGAAGCCCTCCAGCGTCATGCGCAACCGCACGGCGTCGGGCAGCGGCCGCTCCGGGGTGGTCAGATAGGCCGGCGCCTCGGCCCCGTCGCGTACGAAGCTGACCGACAGGTCGCGCACCCCCCGGTACAGCACCTGCGGCGGTCCCGGGCGGCTGCCGTCGAGATGGCCCGACACCCGGCGCTCCAGGCGGCCGTCGACCAGCCGGTACTCGACCCGCTGCAGGGAGGGGCGCGGCCGCTCGCCGGGATTGCTCCAGCCGGCCCGGACGAGGGTCAGCACCGGCTCGCCCGGCGCGCCGGCGCCGGTCATCGGCTGCGGCATCGGCCGGCCCGTCGGTCCGCGGGCGCGGCGCGGGGCCGCCTGTCCGATATCCGCCCGCAGCAGGCTGCGCAGGCGCTGCAGGTCGGCGGTGCGCTCCGTCGCCGCCTTGACCGCGAAGCGCGTGTCGATCGAACGCGCCAGCACGGCCGTCCCCGCGGCCGCCAGCAGGGCGAAGATCGCCAGCGACACCAGCACCTCGACGAGGGTGAAACCGGCCCGGTCGCCGCCGCTCATGGCGCCCGCTCCACGAACAGGGTGCGGTCCGCGGCCAGTCCCTCGTCCGTCGACACGCGGATGTCCACGCGCAGCAGGCGCGGATCGTCGGTGGCGGCCACCGTCCGAGTCCAGCGCCAGGGCCGGTCGGCGAGGGTCGCCGCGCCGTCGGTGACGCCCTCGGCGAGGGCCGGCGCGATCGCCGCCTCCACCGCCAGGTTCTCCGCCACCACCCCGCCCAGGGTCCGGTCCGCCACCCGCGCCGCCGACCGCGTGCTCTCGCCCGTGAGGTTGAGCAGGGCCATGGCCGCGAGGCTGAACACGGCCAGCGCCACGAGCAGCTCGACGAGGCTGAAGCCGTCCCGCCTGCAATCAATCATTGATCGACACCTCGCCGGCCCCGTCCACGGCCACGCGCACGCCGCGGCCGTCGCGCGTCAGCGCCAGCTGCGCCGGCTCGGCCGCGCCGGTCGGATCGAAGCTCACGCGCAGCGGCGGCTCGACCGGGGCGGCGGTCACGCCGTCGCTCCACCGCTCGGCGCGGAACGGGCCTTCGGCCAGCGGCGACCAGCCGGCCCCGTCGAACACCGAAAAGGCGTAACCGGCCGCCGTCGCCTCCACGGCGACGGTGCGGTTGGTCAGGATCGCCTCCTCCCGCGCGCGCTGCAGGCGGGCGGCGAACCGCTCCGCATCCTCGCCGGCCGAGGGGCGGGGGTCGGGCATCGTCAGCACCACGGCCCCGGCGGCGAGGCCGATGATGGCCACCGTCATCAGCAGCTCCACGAGGGTGAAGCCGGCCCGGGGCTCAGACCTGCCAGTTGCCGAGGTCGGCGTCATCGCCCTCGCCCCCTTCCCGGCCGTCGGCCCCGAAGGACCAGACGTCGAACTGGCCGCCGTGCGCGCTGTTGCGGCGGTACTGGTAGGGATTGCCCCACGGGTCCTCGGGCAGGCGGCGGACGTAGCCGCCCTGCCGGTAGCGCTCGGGTCGGGCCAGGCCGGACGGCGCGGCGACCAGCGCCTGCAGCCCCTGGGAGTCCTCGGGGAAGGTCAGGTTGTCGAGCCGGTAGGTCTCCAGCGCCTGCTCCAGCACGGCGATGTCCGCCCGCGCCTTGCCGACCATGGCCTTGTCCTGGCTGGGCAGGACGTTGATCGCCACCACCGTGGCCAGCAGGCCGATGATGACGATGACCACCATCAGCTCGACAAGGGTGAAGCCGGCGCGCTTGCGGCGGCGGGCGGCGGCGGCCTGTTTCGGTTGGGTCATGGCGGGCTCCTTCAACTCAGGGCCAGGGTGTTGATCTGCAGGATAGGCAGCAGGATCGAGAGCACGATGAGCGCCACGACGCCGCCCATGACCACGATGATCGCCGGCTCCAGCAGGCTGAGCATCACCGCGGTGAAGGTCGAGAACTCCCGCTCCAGGTAGTCGGCGGCGCGTTCCAGCATCGGCTCCAGCCGGCCGCTGCTCTCGCCGGAGGCGGTCATGTGCACGAGGATCGGCGGGAACACCCCCGCCACCCGCATCGCCGCCGACAGGCCGCCGCCTTCGCGCACCGCCTCGGCCATGCGCTCGGTGGCCTGGCGCAGGGCGCGGTTGTGGACCGTACGGGCGGTGATCGTCAGCCCCTCCAGCACCGGCAGGCCGGCCGCCAGCATGGTCGACAGCGTCCGCGCCATCCGGGCCCCGTGCAGGTCGCGGCTCAGCCGCCCGACCACCGGCAGCCGCAGCACGGCCGTGTCCACCCGCAGGCGGAAGGCCGGATTGCGCAGGCCCAGCGCCAGCCCCGCGGCGGCCAGCACGACCAGCAGGACGCCCAGCCAGCCCCAGTCCCGCATCAGCCCGGACACCCCGATCACCAGCCGCGTCAGCAGCGGCAGGGTCTGGTTCATGCTGTCGAACTGGTCGACCACCTTGGGCACCACGAAGGTCATCAGCGCGGCGATCACGCCCAGGGCGACCACCGCCAGCACCGCCGGATACACCAGCGCCGTGATCACCTTGCCGCGCACCTGCTGGTCGCGCTCCAGACCGTCGGCCAGCCGCTCGAGGATCGGCCCCAGCGCGCCCGACGCCTCTCCCGCCGCGACCATGGCCCGGTACAGCGGCGGGAAGGCCGCGCCCTGCTGGCCCATGGCGTCCGACAGGCGCCGCCCCTCGAGCACCCCGGTGTGCACCCCGTCCAGCACCCGACGGACGATGGGCCGCTCGGCCTGCAGGGCGATGCTGCGCAGCGCCTCCTCGATCGGCGCGACCGACACCAGGGTGGCCAGCTGGCGCGTGGTCAGGGCGAGGGTCCGGGAGTCGAGCCGCAGCCCGCGCGTCGCCCGCTTCGGTCCCGACGCGGCCCGCGCCTGGCCGGCCGTGACCTGCAGCGGCAGGAGCCGGCGGCGCCCCAGCGCCGCCCGCACGGCCGCCTCGTCCGCCGCCGTCAGCGTGCCGGTCACCGTCCGGCCGCCGGCGTCCGCCGCCACATAGTCGAACACCGCCATCAGGCCGCCGCCCCGGCTTCCGCCCGGCCGCCGTCCTCGTCCGCCTGCTGACGCGTCACCCGCACCGCCTCCTCGACCGAGGTGACCCCGGCCTGGACCAGCGCGCGGGCCCGTTCCGACAGGGTTCCGCCGCGGTCGAAGGCGGCGGCCACGATGGCCTCCTCGCCGGCCTCGGCCGCGATCAGTCGCCGGATCCGGTCGTCGACGCGGATCACCTCGTAGAGGCCGGCCCGGCCGACATAGCCGGTGTGGTTGCAGTGGGCGCAGCCGTGCGCCCGCCACACCGTCTGCCCGACCGGCACGCCCGCCAGCCGCGCCGTGGCCGGATCGGCGGACTCCGCCTGCCGGCACTCGCCGCACAGCCGGCGCACCAGCCGCTGCGCCACCACCAGCCGCAGGGTCGAAGCGAGCAGGAAGGGCTCCACGCCCATGTCGCGCAGCCGCGTCACGGCGCCGACCGCGTCGTTGGTGTGCACCGTCGACAGCACCAGGTGGCCGGTCAACGAGGCCTGGACGGCGATCGCCGCCGTCTCCACGTCCCGGATCTCCCCGACCATCACCACATCAGGGTCCTGGCGCAGGATGGCCCGCAGCCCGGCGGCGAAGGTCATTCCCACCCTGGCGTTCACCTGGGTCTGGCCCACCCCGTCGATGGCGTACTCGACCGGGTCCTCGACGGTCAGGATGTTGCGCGTGGCGTCGTTCAGCAGCGACAGGCCGGCGTACAGCGACGTGGTCTTGCCCGAGCCGGTGGGACCGGTCACGAGGATGATGCCGTTGGGCTCGCGCAGCGCCGCCTGGAAGGCCTCCAGCGCGTCCGGCGCCATGCCCAGCTGGTCCAGCCGCAGCTCGGCCTGGTCCTTGTCGAGGATGCGCAGCACCACCCGCTCGCCTCCGCGGGACGGCAGGGTCGAAACCCGCACGTCCAGCGACTTGCCGCCCAGCGCCAGCGGGATGCGGCCGTCCTGCGGCGTGCGCTTCTCGGCGATGTCCAGGCGCGCCATCACCTTGATGCGCGACACCAGCAGCGGCGTGATCCGCGGGCTCAGCGAATGGGCCTCGCGCAGGACGCCGTCGACACGCATGCGCACCGTCAGGGCGCTCTCGAACGGCTCCAGGTGGATGTCGGAGGCGCCGAGGCGCACGGCTTCGGCGATGATGCCGTTGATCAGCCGGATCACCGGCGCGTCGTCGGCGCTGTCCAGAAGGTCCTCGGCCGCGGGGATGTCCTCGATCAGGCTGTCGAGCCCCGACGGCACGTCGAAGTCATCGCCGCCCGCGGCGCGCAGGCTGTCGTCGGCGTAGGCGCGCGACAGCTGGCGATCGAACGCGGCCTGCTCCAGTCGCTCGACCCGCAGCGGACGTCCAAGGGCGCGACGCGCCTCGACCAGGGCCAGGGGATCGGCCCCCTCCCGCAGCCCCACCACCGCCACCTCGCCGGCGTCCAGCAGCACGACGCCGTGGCGCTTGGCGAAGCCGTAGGGCAGGTCCGGATTGACCACGGTGATCATGGCCGCCTCATTCCCCGACCGGCGGCAGCGGCGAGATGACGATGTCGCCCGGCGCCGCGAGGGGAGCCGGCGCGGTCGGCGGCTGGGTGCGCATGTATTCGCGCAGCATCTCGTCCAGCCCGGGCTCGCGGTCGGGCGCATTGTTCAGCTGCTGCTGGCGCATGTAGCCCCAGCGATCGGCGCTCAGCTGCTGGGCGTCGGCCTGGCTGCGGATGATGGTCGGGCGGATGAAGACCATCAGGTTGGTGCGGCCCCGCTGCCGGCTCGTCGACCGGAACAGCGCCCCCAGCCCCGGGATGTCGCCCAGCCCCGGCACCTTGTCGATCGCCAGGCGGTCGTTCTGGTCGAGCAACCCGCCGGCCACGGCGATGTCGCCGTCGTCGACCACCAGCGTGGTCTCCAACTGGCGCTTGTTCAGCACCAGGTCCGTGGCCGCGTCGGTCAGCACCCCGTTGATGCTCGACACCTCCTGGCGCAGGAACAGGGTGATCGAACCGCCGGCGTTGATCTGCGGCCGCACCACCAGCTTCACGCCGATGTCCTGCCGCTGCGTGGTGCGAAACGGATTGGAGTTGCCGTCCAGCAGCGTCTCGCCCGTGGTGATCGGCACCTCCTGGCCGACCAGGATGGTCGCCTCCTCGTTGTCCAGCGTCATCAGCGACGGGGTCTGCAGCAGGTTGGAGCCGTCGTCGGTCTTGGCCGCATTGATGATGAAGCCGAACAGGCCGTCGCCGATGCGGCCGCCGCCGCCGCCGATGAAGCCGTTGGCCCCCAGCAGGCTGTTCAGGGCGAGGTTCTGCAGCTGCTCCCGCAGCGGGTCGTCCTCGTCCAGCTGGCCCGCCCCGACGCCGCCGGCGATGGGGACCAGCGGCGCGGCGCTGTCGGAATAGTTGGTCAGGCCCAGCGGATTTCCGTCCTCGCCGGCGAGCAGCCACTGCACGCCCAATTCGCGCACGGCGTTGTCCGACAGCTCGACGACGATCGCCTCGATCAGCACCTGCTGGCGCCGCTGGTCCAGCTGTCGGATCACCTCGGCCAGCATGCGCTGGGTGTCGCCCGAGGCCGAGATCACCAAGGCATTGGCCCCGGGGAAGCGGGCGATGGTGGCGCGCTGGCCCGGCAGGGGCGCGGCCGGGGCCAATGCCTTGGTGATCTCGGCCTCGGG
>NZ_JACESB010000012.1 GCF_013912005.1 Brevundimonas sp.
CAACACGGTTCTTGCGCCCATCCCGCCCAACGTCCGCAATGGGTCGGTTCCCGACCCATTGCGGACGTTGGGCGGGATGGGCGCAAGAACCGTGTTGTGTCAGCATCGCCTGATGGCGAAACTCAGAACTTGCAGCTTTACCGCGATTGCGCTGTGCACCCTGCTGACCGGCTGTGTTCAGCCTCTTGGCTCGCGCCCTCAGTCGCGTTTGACGGTTGCCGAAGCGCGATCACTACCCACCGAGCAACTGGCGACCAAAGTGCTAGGTCCCTTCCTGGGCCGACGCATCATTGAGGTGGTGCGGTATGAATACAACTCGACGGAAGGGCCTCCGGAAAAAGTGGAGTTCTATTCCCAACCTGAGTCGCCGTGGCCCCGATTGAATCGGATATGCAGCATTGATGTCATCACGGTCGAGTATAACTGGATGGATTTTGAGAGGGTCGATGACAACGCGCCTCTTGAGGTAAAGCGTGTCTCAGCGGAGAGCCGCTATAAGGCCTTTGATGACCCGTCGGGAGAGCCGGGCACGGAGGCTTACCAGACCGCATCGGATGCTGTCTGTGCGAGCATCAAGACTGCTACTGACGCCTTCCGCGCTCCTAGTGCCGGCGACGCTCAATGGTTGGCTGCGATCGAGAAGGCCTATCTGAAGAAGCCCGAGCACCTCGCTCGTCTCCCGTTTAGTTGCGACGATTTCGCCGACAACACCTGTGCAAGTGCACTGGCTCAGCTAAGCCAACTGGAGCTCAAGGCAGCGACCACGGTGGAACTCACGGAGTGTGATCTGCCCGAGCAGAGATGGGCATTGTCGCAATGCTACCGTCTGACCTTCCCATACGCAGGTTCAGACAACCCCGAATGGGAGCTTACCGTCTTGGCCGGAATACGGACGGGTAGTTCGCCGGTGGAAATACGCTCGATCAAGCTAGCGCACGTTGAAGAGCCCACCGTGGTGCATTGACGGCAGCGGAGTGTCCGCTCCCCACCCATTGCAGACATCCGCCTCGTCGGCGGAACGCCCGCGGCGTCCCGCCTGTTTTCCTGCGGACAGCCAGCAGGAGCCGCCGATGACTGATGCCCAACGCCCGACCTCCGACGCCCCCTCCGAACCGCTGGACGAACAGCTTGAGCGCGTCGAGGCGGACGCCGAGGCCATGGAGCGGCCCGACCGCGCCATCCCCCTGCCCGACGAGAGCGGGGAGGAGGACGAGGGCGTGGGCGAGATCACCGGGCTGGCGCCCTGAGGCTTACCCCGCCCCCGCCGCGATCTGCATCATCACGAGGCCGGTGAACCACGCCGCCGCCGTGCCGACGATGTAGCCGACCACCGCCAGCAGCACCCCGACCGGAGCGAGCGAGGGGTGGAAGGCGGCGGCGGCGACGGGGGCCGAGGCGGCGCCGCCGATGTTGGCCATGGAGCCGACGCCGAGGAAGAAGCTGGGCGCGCGGATCAGGAAGGCCATGCCGAACATCAGGGCCACGTGGACCAGCATCCAGACGCCGCCGATCAGGAAGTAGACGGGGCTGTCGAGGATGGCGGCGATGTTCATGTTGAGGCCGACGGCGGCGACCAGCAGGTAGACGAAGACCGAGCCGACCTTGGCCGCGCCGGGGCCCTGCAGCTTGCGGGCCGGGGTGAAGGACAGGACCACGCCGACGGCGGTGGCGATGAACACCAGCCAGAAGAAGCTGGAGTCGAACGACAGGCGCTGGGCCCACGGGTAGTTCGCGCCGAACCAGGCGGCGAGCGGATCGGCGATCGCGTGCGACAGGCCGACCGCGCCGAAGGCGACGGCGACGATGAAGATCAGGTCCTTCAGCGTGGGGATGCGGGCGTGCTCGGTCTCGTAGGCCTCGGCCTTGTCGCGGACGCGGTCGACGGCGCTGGCGTCGGCGCGGAACAGGCGGTCCATCCTGCGCTGGTTGGCGGCGATCCACAGCACGACGGCCATCCAGATGTTGGCCACGACCACGTCGACGGCGATCCAGATGGAGAAGACGTCGGGGCCGGCGCCGTAGATCTCGTACAGGGCGGTCTGGTTGGCGGAGCCGCCGATCCAGCTGCCGGCCACGGTGGCCATGCCGCGCCAGATGGCCTCGGGCCCGGCGCCCATCAGTTCGGGCGCGACCCAGCTGGTCAGCAGCAGGGCGACCGGCCCGCCGATCATCACCCCGACCGTGCCGGTGAAGAACATGATCAGCGCCTTGGGGCCCAGGCCGACGACGGCGGGCAGGTCGGCCGAGACGGTGAGCAGCACCAGGGCCGCCGGCAGCAGGAAGCGCGAGGCGATGAAGTAGATGCGCGAGGTCTCGGGATCGACGATCCCGAAGGTGGTCAGCAGCGAGGGCAGGAAGTAGCAGAGCAGCAGGGCCGGGACGACGCTGAAGAAGCGCTTCACCCACGGGTGCGACAGGTTCGAGGCCCAGAAGACGACCCCGAGAATGACGGCCAGCAGGCCGAGGACGACAGCGTCGTTGGTGATCAGGGCCGTCGTTTCGGCGGCTTCGGTCGGCATGGCGTCTCCCCGGGTGTTTCGCGCATAAGGCGGGCAGGCGCCGCGGATGGCAAGGCGCCGCCGAAGGATGCGACGGCATGGGCAAGATTCTGGGCGTGCTGGGCGGGATGGGGCCGGCGGCCACCGTGGCCTTCATGGAGCGGGTGCTGGCGCTGACCCCGGCCGACCGCGACGCGGACCACATCCGCATGCTGGTCGACCTGAACCCGCACGTGCCGGACCGGCACGAGCAGCCGGAGGCGGCGGGGCGGACCCTGGCGGAGATGGCGGCGCGCCTGCGCGACATGGGCGCCGAGGTGCTGGCCATGCCCTGCAACACCGCCCACGCCCACGCCGACGGCATCCGGGCCGCCGGCCTGCCGTTCGTCGACATGATCGCCGAGACCGCCGACGCCGCGGCCGCGGCGGGGACGCGCCGGATCGGCGTGCTGGCGACGCCCGGCGGGGAGGCGCTGTACGCCCGGGCGCTGGCGGCGCGGGGACTAGAGATGGCGGCGCCGGAGGGGGCGGACCGCGCGGCGGTGATGGCGGCGATCTTCGCGGTGAAGGCGGGCGACGTCGGCGCGGGTCCGCGCAGCGAGATGCGGCGACTGGCGGCGGCCCTGGTCGGGGCCGGGGCCGGAGCGGTGGTCGCCGGCTGCACCGAGGTGCCGCTGCTGATCGGGCCGGCGGACGTGGCGGTTCCGCTGGTGAACTCGGCCGAGGCGCTGGCGGCGGCCTGCGTGCGGGCCTGCGCCTGAGCTTGCCGCCGGGCGCGGCGCACGCCAGTGAGGGCGGATGCACAGACGGGCCCTGATCATCGACTGCGACCCCGGCGTCGACGACGCTGTGGCGCTGATGCTGGCCTTCGGCTCGCCGGAGGTGGAGCTGCTGGCGGTCACCGTCGTGGGCGGCAATGTGCCGGTGGAGAAGACGGCGCGGAACGCCCGCATGCTGCGCCGCATCGCCGGGCGCGAGGACGTGCCGGTGCACATGGGCGCGGCGCGGCCGCTGCGGCGCGAGCCGGCGGGGGCGGGTGAGTTTCACGGTCCCGAGGGGCTGGGCGACCTCGCGCCGTTCGAGGCCGGGGCGCCGTGCGCCGACGGGCATGCGGCGGACGCCATCGTCGAGCGGGTGATGGCCCGGCCGGAGCGGTCGGTGGCGCTGGCGGTGCTGGGCCCGATGACCAACCTGGCGCTGGCCCTGCGGCGGGAGCCGCGGCTGGCGCGTCGGCTGGGGCCGGTGGCGGCCATGGGCGGGGCGCGGTCGGAAGGGGGCAACATCACCGCCTCGGCCGAATTCAACGTCTGGGCCGATCCGGACGCCGCCGCCGAGGTGCTGGCCAGCGGCTGCGAGGTGGCGATGTTCGGACTGGACGCGACCCACCAGGTGCGGGCGACGGACGAGCGCATCGGACGGCTGGCGGCGGCCGGGACGCCGATGGCGGAGACGGCGGCGGCGATGCTGCGCTTCTCGCAGCGGGTGGAGCGGGAGATCGTCGGCGGGGAGGCGCCGCCGGTCCACGATCCCTGCCCCGTGGCCTGGCTGATCCGTCCGGCGCTGTTCGGGCTGGAGCCCTGCCGCATCGCGGTGGAGACGGAGAGCGGGCTGACGCGCGGGCACACGGCGGTGGAGTTCCGCCCGGCCGTGGCCGGGGCGCTGCCGCACCTCTGGGCCGCCCGCGCCGACGCGCAGGGGGTGTTCGACCTGATCGCCGCCGCCGTGCAGCCGCGGACAATCTGACGCACCGTCGCGCGGCCCGGGTTTGCGCCAGCGCAAGGCCGGACGGGCGCGAAAGGCGTCTTCAGCTCCCGACGCTTCGAACGGGCGCATGTCGCGTCCGGACCGCGTCGTGGAAGACGACCATGAAACGGATGATGATGCTGGCGGCCGCGGGGGCGATGGCGCTGGTGAGCGGCGCCGCCAGCGGCGCCATGGCCCAGGACGCCGGCGGCTGGCAGGTCGCGCGCAAGGGCGACCTGATCGTGACGGGGCGGGTCACCTCGGTGTCGAGCGACGCCGACGATTCGATCATGACCGCCGCCGGCGCGGACACCGGGCTGAACGTCGACGTCGGCGCCGACGTGATGCCGACCCTCGGCTTCACCTACTTCCTGACCGACAACATCTCGGTGGAGGCGATCCTCGGCGCCACCCAGCACGAGATCAAGGCCAAGGGCGGCGCGACCGACGTCGCGGTGCACGAGACCTGGGTGCTGCCGCCGGTGGTGACCCTGCAGTACCGGCCGATGCCTGAGGCGCGGGTCAGCCCGTACTTCGGCGCCGGCGTGAACTACATGATGTTCTTCGAAGGCGAGGACAAGAACGGCTTCGAGGTCGAGCTGGACGACGGCTTCGGCTACGCCCTGCAGGCCGGGGCGGACGTGGCCCTGACCGGGCCGTGGACGCTGAACGTCGATGTGAAGCGGGTCTGGTTCGACACTGACGCCACGATCAACGGCGGCGCCCTGGAGGCCGATGTCGGCCTCGATCCGTGGGTCGTCTCCGTGGGCGTCGGACGCAAATTCTGACGCGTCCGACCGGGGGCGGTGGCGGCGCGGTCGCGGCGGGGGTTATGCTCCCGGCCGGCCGCGCCGTCCCTTCGGGCGGCCGTCGCTGACCCGGGAGGACCGCATGACCGCGCAGACCGAGACGCCCCCGATCCACAGCGGCGCGGTCGCCGCGGTCGCCGAGCTGCTCGGCGCCGCCCGCCTGATGGCGCTGGGCGTGAACCGACCCGACGGCTGGCCCCAGGTCACCACGGTCGGCTACGTCAACGACGGGCTGAACCTGTATTTCGTCATCGCCCGCGACAGCCAGAAATTCGCCAACCTGCAGGTCGATCCGCGGGTCTCGGTCGCCATCCGGCCGGAGGGGGCGCAGGGCGACACCGTCGGCGTCTCCATCGCCGGCCGCGCCGAGGAGGTCGTCGACCCCGCCGACATCGACCGCGTCAACCGCATGGTCTTCGAACGCTATCCGGAGGGCCGCGCCTTCTGCCCCGGCGGCGCCGCGGTGGCGGTGATGCGCATCCGGCCCGAGATCGTCGCCCCGGTGGCGGTGATCGACGGCCGCAGCCGGGCCCAGACCTATCACATCGGCGACGGCGGAACGCCGGAGCCGGACCCGGGCGCGGGCCGCGGCGTCTCGGCCCTGTTCTGAGCGGATCGCCGGCTTGCAGCTCACCGTCCTCGGCTCGATCAACCTCGACTTCGTCGCCGCCGCCCCGTCCCTTCCCCGGCCGGGGGAGACGGTGACGGGGGCGACGCTCGCCCGCCACCCGGGCGGCAAGGGCGCCAACCAGGCGCTGGCGGCCCGGCGGCTGGGCGCGGAGGTCGCGCTGCTCGGCCGGGTCGGCCGCGATCCGATGGCCGCGGAAGCGCTGGCCCTGCTGCGCGCCGGCGGCGTCGACCTGACGGGCGTGGCCGTCGACGACACGGCGCCCACCGGGGTGGCGCTGATCGCCGTCGACCCTTCGGGCGAGAACCAGATCGTGGTGGCCGCCGGCGCCAATCACGGCGTCTCGCCGCAGGCCCTGCCGGCGCGCTTCGAGGCGCCCCTGATCCTGCAGCTGGAGCTGCCGGTCGGGACGGTGGAGGCGGCGGTCGCGCGCGCCGCGGACTTCGTCTGCGTCAACCTCGCCCCGGCCGCCCCGGTGTCGGACGGGCTGCTCGGCCGGGCGGACCTGCTGGTGGTCAACGAGGGCGAGGCGGCCTTCTACGGCGAGGCCCTGCACCGGGGCGCCGGCCGGGTGGTCGTGACCCTCGGCGCCCGGGGAGCGGTGATGTTCGAGGGCGGCCGCGAGATCGCCCGCGCGGCCCCGCCCGCGGTCCGGGCGGTCGACGCGACCGGCGCCGGCGACGCCTTTGTCGGGGCTCTCTGCGTCGCCCTGCTGGAGGGACAGGCGCCGGAGGCGGCCCTGCGCTTCGCCTGCGCCGCCGGGGCCCTGGCCGCCACCCGCCCCGGGGCCCAGCCGTCGGCCCCGACGCGGGCCGAGGTCGAGGCGATCATTACCGCGACGTAACTTGGGAGGCGGGAAAGCGGCTGGCAGGGTCCGGGCCGTCATTGTGCCCGTCGCCGAGGATCGCCGCCATGTCCCGCACCGCCGCCCTGTTCGGAGCCTCGCTCCTCGTCCTCGCGCCGCTCGCCGCCGCGCCCGCCGCGGCGCAGCAGGCGGCGTCGCTCGCCGTGCCGCCGCTGGAGTTCACCCACCGCGAGCTCGGCAACGGCCTCGACGTCTACGCCATGCCGGACCCGACCGCCGGCACGGTGACCGTGACCCTGTGGTACGACGTCGGCGGCAAGGACGATCCGGAGGGCCGCTCAGGCTTCGCCCACCTGTTCGAGCACATCCTCAGCCGCAAGACCGTCAACCTGCCCTACGGCCAGATCTCGACCATGGTCGAGAACGCCGGCGGGACGCGCAACGCCTCCACCGGCCAGGACTTCACCAACTACTACGAGACGGTGCCGCCCCAGTATCTGGAGCAGATGCTGTGGACCCACGCCGAGCGCATGGCGCGGCCCGTGGTCGACCAGGAGGTCTTCGACACCGAGCGGTCGATCGTGCAGGAAGAGCTGCGCCAGCGGGTCTACGCCCCCCCTTACGGCCGGCTGCAGCGCTTCGTGATCGGCGACAACAGCTTCGACGAGAGCATCTACCGGCGCAGCGTGATCGGCTCGCTGGAGGAGCTCAACTCGGCCCGCATCGAGGACGCGCGCGCCTTCCACGAGGCCTACTACCGCCCGGCCAATGCGACGCTGATCGTCTCGGGCAATTTCGATCCGGCGCAGCTGGACCGCTGGGTCGACCAGTATTTCGCCGGCATCCGCAATCCCGACCGGCCGACGCCGGTGTTCGAACGGCCGGTCGAAACGCCCCGGACGCAGCCGCGGCTGGTGGAGGCGTACGCGCCGAACGTGCCGTTGCCGGCGGTGGCGGCGATCTTCCCCGGCGTGGCGGCCGGCCACCCCGACGCGCCGGCGCTGGACGTGCTGCAGGCGATCATGTCGCGCGGCGAGAGCTCGCGGCTGTACCAGGCGCTGGTCTACGAGACCCAGCTGGCCGCCAACGCCGGCTTCGGGCTGGACGACATGGAGGAGGACGGGGTCGTCACCCTCACCGCCACCGTCGCCCAGGGCAAGGCCATTCCCGACGTGGAGGCGGCGCTGAACGCGCAGCTGGAGCGAATCCGCAACGAGCCGGTGACGGCGGCGGAGCTGCAGGAGGCGAAGACCGAGATCGTGGCCTCGGCCCTGCGCCAGCGCGAGACCGCCTCGGGCCGCGCCTTCATCCTCGGCCAGTCGATCGTCTCCCAGAACGATCCGCGCGCCGCGGACGAGCGGCTGGCCGCGGTCCAGCAGGTCACCGCCGCCGACGTCCAGCGGGTCGCGCGGACCTACCTCGACGAGCAGGCCCGGGTCTCCATCCGCTATCAGGACGAGAGCGCCCGGCCGGCGGGCGTTCCGGAGGACAGCTGGCGCAACCCGGCCCCGGTCCCGACCTTCGTCAGCGTGCCGCCGGCGGTGCTGCCGCCGAACGAACTGCTGCCCGAGGGGCGGCGGGCGGCGCCGCCCGCCCTTGGCGCGGCGCGCGAGGCCGTGATCCCCGCCGTCGCCGAGCGCACCCTGCCCAACGGGCTGCGGGTGATCGTCGCCAAGTCGACCGACCTGCCGATCATGAACGCCCAGCTGGTGCTGGGCGGCGGCGCCGCGGCGGATCCGGCCGACCGGCCGGGGCTGGCGGGCCTGACGGCGGGGCTGGCCACCCAGGGCGCCGGGGGCCGTTCGGCGCCGGAGATCGCCCGCACCCTCGAGGCGCTGGGGGCCAACATCGGCGGCGGGGCCGGCGCCGACGCCACCCAGATGTTCGTCTCGGCGCCGATCGCCTCGGCGGAGGCGGTCGGGGCGGTGCTGGCCGACGTGGTGCAGCGGCCGGACTTCGCCGAGGCGGAGGTGGCGCGCAGCCGCACCCAGGCGGTGAACGCCCTGCGGGTGAACTATCGCCAGCCCGGACCTCTGGCCTCGGCGGTGCTGAACCGGCTGCTCTACGGGGCCTCGCCCTATGGCGCGCCGAGCTCCGGCACGCCCGCGTCGGTGGCGGCGATCACCCGCGACGAGATCGTCGCCTTCCACGACCGCTGGTGGCGGCCCGACAACGCCACGGTGATCGTCACCGGCGGCATGGAGCCGGAAGCGGCCTTCGCCTGGGCCGAGCAGGTGCTCGGCGGCTGGGAACGGCCGGCCGCGCCGAAGCCCACGGTGGGGAACCGGGCCGGGGCGCCGGCCGGGCCGCGCGTGGTGGTGGTCGACCTGCCCGGGGCGGGGCAGGCGGCGGTGACGGCGGCGGTGCGCGCCCCCCGCCGCGCCGACGCCGGCTACTATCCGCTGGCGGTGGCCAATGCGGTGCTGGGGTCGGGGCAGAACGGCCGGCTGTTCCAGGAGGTGCGCGCCAAACGCGGTCTCAGCTACGGGGCCTATTCGTCGCTCGGCGCCCGCGCCGAGGGCGGGGCCCTGGTCGCCTCGACCCAGACCAAGAACGAGAGCGCCGCCGAGGTGGTCGGCCTGGTGCTGGCGGAGTTCGACCGGCTGGCGCGCGAGCCGGTCGCCGACCAGGCGGTGACCGACCGCGAGGCCTTCATCACCGGCGGCTTCCAGCGCTCGCTGGAGACGACCGGCGGCCTCGGCGGCCTGCTGGCGGACGCCGTGGTCAACGGCCTGCCGCTGTCGGAGATCGGCGCCTATCCGCAGAAGATCGCCGCCACCACGCCGGACAGCCTGCGCGA
Organism: Brevundimonas sp.; assembly: GCF_013912005.1. Classification (GTDB taxonomy): domain Bacteria; phylum Pseudomonadota; class Alphaproteobacteria; order Caulobacterales; family Caulobacteraceae; genus Brevundimonas. The sequence goes on from NZ_JACESB010000012.1 coordinate 9,284, forward strand.
GGCGGCGCGCGTGGTGAGTGCGGAAGAGGCGGTGGTGGTGGTGGTCGGCCAGGCCGACATGTTCATCGACGCCCTGAGGGCCGCGCACCCGGACGTGGCGGTGATCCCGGCGGCGGAGCTGGACCTGGACAGCCCGACGCTGGGGATGTGAGGCGGCCCCCCCCACGCCGTTGGCGTGGGGGGAAACCCGTCAGGCCGCCCGGAACGTCGCGATCGCCTCGACGGTCTTGCGGACCTGCGCCTCGATCGCGGTCCAGTCGCCGGCCTTCACAGCCGCGTCGGTGACCAGCTTCGAGCCCATGCCGGCGGCGACGATGCCGGCGCCGAACCATTTCGAGATGCTGGCCTCGTCGGGGTCGACGCCGCCGGTGGGCATGATCTTGGTCCAGGGCATGGGGCCGAGCACGGCCTTGACGAAGTCGGGGCCGCCGACGCTGGCGCCGGGGAACAGCTTGACGATCTCGCAGCCCAGCTCGTGGGCCTTGCCGATCTCGGCCACGGAGCCGCAGCCCGGGAAGTAGGCGACCATGCGCCGGTTGCAGACGCGGGCGACCTCCTCGATCAGGCCAGCGCTGACGACGAAGCGGGCGCCGCGGTTGAGGTAGAGGGCGGCGGTGCCGGCGTCGACCACCGAACCGATGCCGAGGATGATGTCCGGATCGGTCTTCTGCAGCTCGCGGGCGAGGTCGCCGAACAGGTCGACGGCGAAATCGCCCCGGTTGGTGAACTCGATCGCCCGGGCCCCGCCGCGGGCGCAGGCGCGGATCACGTTCAGGCAGACCTCGGGATCCGGATGATAGAAGACGGGCACCGCGCCCTGGCTCTCGAGGGCGGTGAGGACGGCGAGGCGGTCGTGGCGCATGGGCAGGCTCCGGGGCGGCGGTCCTGACTCGGCCGCCGGAGCCGGGGCGTCAAGGACCGGGGGCTTCAATCCGTGTGAACGGGCCCGGAACCGAAGCGTCGCCGTGGGTCTTTTCTTCCGGTTACGCCCGCCGCGCGGGCGCCAAACCCGGGAGATGACCGATGAACACCCTGACGCGACTGGCGCTGGTCGCCGCCCTCGCCGCCGCTCCGCTGGCCGCCTGCACCGAGCCCGAAGCCGACCGCGCGGGCGAGCAGGCGGAGAACGCCGCCGCCAACGCGACCGACGCCGCGGGCGACGCGGCCGGCAGCGCGGTGGACGCCACCCAGGACGCCGCCGACGCCACCGGCGACGCCCTGCAGGAAGGCGCCCATGAGACCGGCGAGACGGTCGACAACGCCACCGACGGCGACGCGGTCCGGTAACTCCCGGAAAGCCTCGATGCGAGGGCCGGCCCGCGGGGCCGGCCCTTTTCGCGTCAGGCGCGGGCCAGTTCGACGATCCGCCGCACCAGGGCGCTGTCCGGGTCGAACAGCGGGTCGAGGACGGTGAAGTGGTTGAGGCCGGGCAGGGCCTCGAAGCGGGTTTCGACGCCGCGGGCGCCCCAGAGGTCGGCCATCATCCGAGACTGGCGCAGGAATTCGGAACTCTCGCCGGCGCCGACGAGGCAGTCCAGCGTCGTGCCGCCCGGGGTGGAGCCGTCCGGGACCGGCCAGTGGACCGGCGACAGGGCGGCGGCCTCCATTTCGTCCAGGCGAAGGGCGTCGTTGAGCGAGGTGGGGATCAGGGGGGCGAGGTCGAAGACGCCGCTGATCGCCGCCGCGGCGGAGGCGCGGCCCTCGCTGAGCATGCAGGCGGCCATGTGCCCGCCGGCGGAGTGGCCGAAGACGACGGGGCGCCGGCCGGTGCGGGCGCGGACGGCGTCCACGGCGGCGCGGACCTGGGACAGGATGCGGCCGAGGCGGACGGCGGGGGCGAGGTCGTAGGACGGGATGGCGAGGCCGACCCCGTGCGCGAGCAGGGCGGGGGCGAGGCCGGAGAACCAGTCCTTGTCGAGCGCCTGCCAGTAGCCGCCGTGCAGGAAGACGGCGACGGGAGCGTCGTCTCCGGCGGAGAACAGGTCGATGACCTCGCGCGGGCCGGAGCCGTAGGCGAGGGTCTCGGGCGGACGGCCGGCGCGGGCGGCGTCGGCGGCCTCGCGCCAGCGCTGCATCACCGCCGGATGGTCGGGGACGCGGGCCCGGTTGTTGTATTCGGCCTCGAGGTCGATCTCGCCTGTCACGTCGCCATCCGCTAGACCACCTCCGAACCCGGAGGACCGCCCCAGCCATGATGACCGCCATCTTCGTCTTCATCAAATGCGAGCTGGGGCACGCCAACGACGTGGCGGCGGACATGGTGGACAACGTCGAGCACGTCTCGGAGGTCTATTCGACCTCGGGGCAGTACGACCTGCTGGCCAAGTTCCAGCTGCCGAAGGAGATGGACATCGGCACCTTCGTGACCCGTCAGGTGCAGACCCGGCCGCACGTCCGCGACACCTTCACGGTGATCACCTTCTCGCCGTTCCTGCCGAAGGGGGGAGCCTGAGGCTCACCCCTCCATCGCCCTTCGAGGCGATGGAGGGGACCGACCGCGCAGCGGTCAGGGGAGGGCAGCGCCGGCGGCTGGTCTTGTGGCTCCCGCTTCCGCCTGCGCCGCCCCCTCCACCATGCTGCGCATGGTCCCCCTCCCCATCTGCGATGGGGAGGTGATCCGGTCACGGTCCTGCCTGTCACCCTGACGCTACGTCAGGGCTGAATCACTGCTAACGTCCGCGCGACGGAGGCTGCGATGAGCGATCTTGAGACCTTCCGCGCGGAGACGCGGGACTGGCTGGAGGCGAACTGCCCGGCCGAGGTGCGCGGGCCGATGCGGTCCGAGGCGGAGATGATCTGGGGCGGGCGCAAGGCCGACTTCGCCACCGAGGGGCACCGGCTGTGGCTGGAGCGGATGGGGGCGAAGGGCTGGACCGCGCCGGAATGGCCGAAGGAATACGGCGGCGGCGGGCTGAGCCGTGAGGAGGCCAAGGTGCTGGCCTCGGAGCTGCGCCGCATCAAGGCGCAGCCGGCGCTGAACAGCTTCGGCGTCTGGATGCTGGGCCCGGCCCTGCTGCAGTTCGGGACCGAGGAGCAGAAGCGGAAATTCCTGCCACCGATCGTGCGCGGCGAGATCCGCTGGTGCCAGGGCTATTCCGAGCCGGGCGCGGGATCGGACCTGGCTGGCCTGCAGACGCGGGCCGAGGACCGCGGCGACCACTGGATCGTCAACGGCCAGAAGGTGTGGACCAGCTACGCCGACAAGGCGGACTGGATATTCTGCCTGGTGCGGACCGACCCCGAGGCGCCCAAGCATCTGGGCATCTCCTTCGTGCTGTTCGACATGGAGACCCCGGGGGTGTCGACCCGGCCGATCACCCTGATTTCGGGCAAGAGCCCGTTCTGCGAGACCTTCTTCGACAATGTCCGGGTGGAGAAGGAGAACCTGGTCGGGACGCTGAACCGCGGCTGGGACGTGGCCAAGGCCCTGCTGGCGCACGAGCGGACCATGATCGGGGCCATGGGCGAGCACATGGGCGGCCGTCCGGTCGGGCAGCTGGCGGCGGACGCCCTGGGGATGGACGCCGACGGGCGGCTGGACGAGCCGATGCTGCGGGCGCGCATCGCCGAGCTGGAGGTGGACGCGACGGCGTTCCGTCTGGCGCTGGAGCGCACCGGCGACCTGCACAAGGCGGGGCAGGCGCATCCGGCGCTCGCCTCGATGCTGAAATACTACGGCTCGGAGCTGAACAAGCGGCGGCACGAGCTGCTGATGGCGGCCGGCGGGATCGACGCCCTGGAGTGGGAGGGCGAGCGCTCGCGCGACGGGGCCATGGCGCGCGACTGGCTGCGCACCAAGGCCAACTCGATCGAGGGCGGGACCTCCGAGATCCAGCTCAACATCATCGCCAAGCACCTGCTGCGCCTGCCGGGAGCCTGATCCATGCCCCTGATCCTGACCGAAGAGCAGACGATGCTGAAGGAGGCCGCGGACGGCTTCCTCGCCGAACACGCGCCGATCGCGCACCTGCGCAAGCTGCGCGACAGCCGCGACCCCGACGGCGTGTCGCGGGAGCTGTGGCGGGCGTTCGGCGAGATGGGCTTCGCGGGCGTGGTCATCCCCGAGGAACATGGCGGCTCGGGCCTCGGCGCGGTCGAGGCGGGCGTGGTGGCCGAGGCGCTGGGGCGGACGCTGACGCCGTCGCCCTTCATGGGCTCGTCGGTGCTGGCGGCGACGGTGCTGAAGGGCGGCTCGGAGGCGCAGCAGGCGGCCTGGCTGCCCCGCATCGCGGCGGGCGAGGCCATCGTCTCGCTGGCCGTCGACGAGGGGGCCAAGCACGGGCCGGCGAAGATCGCCGCCACGGCCGAACGGTCCGGCAACGGCTTCCGCCTGAACGGGGCCAAGGCCATGGTGCTGGACGGCCATGTCGCCGACGCCCTGATCGTCGCGGCGCGGACCGGGGGCGGGCTGACCCTGTTCCTCGTCGATCCGGAGACGGCGGGGGTCGAGGTCGAACGCACGGTGATGGTCGACGCGCACAATGCGGCGCGGGTCGTCCTGAAGGACGTCGAGGTCGACGCCGATGCGGTGGTGGGGACGGTCGACGGCGGCGAGGCGCTGCTGGAGGGCGCGCTGAACCTCGGCCGGGCCTGCGCGGCGGCGTCCCTGACCGGGGCCGGGGACGAGGCCTTCCGGATCACCCTTGAGTACCTGCGCACGCGCCAGCAGTTCGGGAAGTTCATCGGCGAGTTCCAGGCCCTGCAGCACCGGGCGGCGCACCTGTTCACCGAGCTGGAGATCGCCAAGGCGGCGGCGCTGGGCGCCCTGCAGGCGCTCGACGCCGGCCGGGAGGACGCCGCCCTGGCCGTGTCCGTCGCCAAGGCCAAGGCCGGCCGCGTCGCCGAGCTGGCCGTGCAGGAGGCGGTGCAGATGCACGGCGGCGTCGGCATGACCGACGAGTTCGACGTCGGCCTGTTCATGAAGCGGGTGCGGGTGCTGAACGAACTGTTGGGCGACGCCGGCTTCCATCAGGAGCGGCTGGCGCGAAGCCAGGGGTTCTGAACCGCTACGGTGTTTTCCGGGGGTGGCGGGGCCTCCCCCCGGGGGCTAAATCTCCCGAACGGGAGAAACGCACATGACGACGCGAACCAACGCGCCTGCCTGGATGCCGGGGTTCGGCAACCATTTCTCGACCGAGGCGGTGGAGGGCGCCCTGCCGGAGGGGCGGAACTCGCCGCAGCGGCACAGGCTCGGCCTCTACGCGGAGCAGCTGTCGGGGACGGCCTTCACCGCGCCGCGCAGCGAGAACCGGCGCAGCTGGCTGTACCGGCTGCGGCCCTCGGCCCAGCACCCCGCCTACCGGCCCTTCGCCCAGGGCAAGGTGCGGTCGGGGCCGTTCCACGAAGCGCCGCCCAGCCCGAACCGCATGCGGTGGGACCCGCTGCCGATGCCGGCCGAGCCGACCGACTGGGTCGAGGGGCTGGTCACCTACGGCGGCGCCGGAGATCCCGAAGCCGGTCTCGGAATCGGCATTCACCTGTACGCGGCCAACCGGTCGATGGTCGACCGGGTGTTCTACTGCGCCGACGGCGAGCTGCTGATCGTCCCGCAGGCGGGACAACAGGTGTTCGTCACGGAGATGGGGCGGCTGGACGCCCGGCCCGGCGAGATCGTGGTCATCCCGCGCGGGGTGCGCTTCCGGGTCGAGTGCGAGGGCGAGATCCGCGGCTATGTCTGCGAGAACTACGGCGCCCCGTTCCGCCTGCCCGACCTGGGGCCGATCGGCGCCAACGGCCTGGCCAATCCCCGCGACTTCGAGACCCCCGTCGCCTGGTACGAGGACGTCGACCGGCCGACGGAGTGCGTGCAGAAGTTCGGCGGCCGGCTGTGGAGCACCACCTTCGCCCACAGCCCGCTGGACGTGGTCGGCTGGCACGGCAACTACGCCCCCTGCCGGTACGACACGGCGAAGTTCAACACGATCGGCACGGTCAGCTACGACCACCCGGACCCTTCGATCTTCACCGTGCTGACCAGTCCCTCCGACACGCCGGGAACCGCGAACTGCGATTTCGTGATCTTCCCGCCGCGCTGGATGGTGGCCGAGGACACCTTCCGGCCGCCGTGGTTCCACCGCAACGTGATGAGCGAGTTCATGGGGCTGGTGTTCGGCGAGTACGACGCCAAGGAGGGCGGCTTCGCCCCGGGCGGCGCCAGCCTGCACAACTGCATGAGCGGCCACGGCCCGGACCAGGCCAGCTACGACAAGGCGGTGAAGGCCGACCTCAAGCCGGTGAAGATCGAGAACACCCTGGCCTTCATGTTCGAGACGCGGATGCCCATCCGCACCACGGAATGGGCGCAAACCTCGCCGACGATGCAGCTGGACTACGACGACGTGTGGGGCGGGTTCGAGAAGGGACAGGTCTGATGAAGCGTCTGGTGATCGCCTTGGCGGCCCTGCTTGCCGCCGCCTGCCAGCCGATGCCGGGAACGCCCGGCGCCCCCGGGCAGGAGGCGCCGGCGGTCGACGAGATCGACACCACCGACGTTCCGCCGGCCGTGCGCGTGCCGGAGCGGACGGAGGCCTCGGACTGCGAGGCGCGCGGCGGGCGGATGACGCCGCAGGGCCGCATGCAGACGCTGCAGTGCGTGGTGAGCTACGCCGACGCCGGCAAACGCTGCACCGACGGCGACGACTGCCAGGGCGACTGCCGGGTGGAGGACGCCCCCTTCCCGGCGGCCGGCGCTTCGGCCGTGGGCCGGTGCCAGGCCGACAGCGGCCGCTTCGGCTGCTACGCCACGGTCGAGAACGGACGGGCGCAAGCCGCGCTCTGCGTCGACTGACCGCCACGCGCAGGGACGTCCAGAAGAAAAGGCCCCCGTCGCGTCGCGACGGGGGCCTTCTTCTTGCGCTGGCGCGAGATTACTGCGCCGGCTGACCCGGGTTGGTCTCGCTCGGCGAGGTGTTCGGGGTGTTCTCGGTGGTCATGCCGCCGTCGGCGTTGCCCGCCTGCTGCTCGATCATGTCGGCCTTCTCGTTCAGCATGGTCTCTTCCGCCTCGTTCGGCGTGGCGGCGGCCTGGGACTCCAGGGCGTCGGCCTGCTGCTCGGCCTTCTCGTCCGCCGGGCTGTTGCAGGCGGCGAGGCCGGCGACGGCGAACAGGGCGGCGGCGGCGATGGTGAACTTACGCATTGGGAACAGTCCCTCCGATGGTTTGGGACTGCTGAAACGCCACGCTTCCGGAAAGGTTCACGCGGGCGTGATCGAAATGTCAGGCCGCCGACATGGCGGTCAGCCGGCGTTGGCGAAGGCCACCCGCGCCGCCCCGAGCAGGGCGGCGTGCTTGTGCAGGATCACGCGGGTGGGAATGGCCTTCATGTAGTCGGTGAAGCGGCCCTTGCGCTCGAACCGTTCGCGGAAGGGACTGGCCTGCAGAAAGGGCAGGATGCGGGGCGCGATGCCGCCGGCGATGTAGACGCCGCCCCGGGCGCCGGTGGTCAGGGCGATGTCGCCGGCCACCGCGCCGAGGATGGCGCAGAAGCGGGCGAGGGTGGCGCCGCAGGGGCTGCGCGGATCCGCCAGCGCCTCGGCCGTGATCTGGGCCGGGTCGTCGATGTGGGTCTCGCGACCGTCGATCTCGGCCAGGGCGCGGTGCATGTTGAGCAGGCCCGGGCCGCAGATCAGCCGTTCGATCGAGACGCGGTCGTAGCGGCGGCGCAGGATGCGCAGGATCTCGTCCTCGACCGGATCGCCGGGCGCGAAGCAGGCGTGGCCGCCTTCCGACGGCATGGCCATCTCGCCGCCGCGGCCGTCGCGGATGAGGGCCGAGACGCCGAAGCCGGTGCCCGGCCCGAGCACGGCGATGGCGCTGTCGGGGTCGCCCGCCTCGGGACCGCCGAGCGAGGCGAGCTGGTCGGCCGGCACGACGGGCGCGCCCCAGGCCAGGGCCTCGAAGTCGTTGATCAGGCGGGCGGGACGCAGACCGAGGGTCTCGAGCTGGGCTTCCGAGAGGCGCCAGTGCGAATTGGTCAGGTCGATCTCGCCGTCCGTCACCGGTCCCGCCACGGCGATGACGCCGGCGGTGGGTCGGGCCTCGCAGCCGTCGATGAAGGCCTGCACCGCGCCGAGGAAGGTCGGATGGTCCGCGCCCTTGAAGCTCTCGTGGTGCTCGAGCACCGGCTTGCCGTTGATCATGTGGGCGATGGCGAAGCGGGCGTTGGTGCCGCCCACGTCGCCGACCAGAAGCGTCTTGTCCCAGGCCACGGTCACTGCTTTCCCCCCTGCATCAGGCGTCCACCGCCCGGTCGACGATGTTCGGATCCGGCGGCCCGTCGGCGTGGCCGTTCGGCGCCGGCGGTCCGGCGAAGCAGACCGAGGCGCCTTCCTCGGCCGTGCCCGCCGCCTGGCGGAAGGACGCGAACAGCTCGCGCCCGAAGCCCCAGGCCGAGCCGCTGGCGTGGGCCTCGGTGCGCTGCGCCGCCGGGCGGGCGCGCAGGTCGCCGACGCCGACCGTGGTCAGGACGCCGGCCTCGGCGTCGAGCCGGATGACGTCGCCGTCGCGCACATGGGCCAGCGGTCCGCCGGCGAGCGCCTCAGGGCTGACGTGGATGGCGGCCGGCGTCTTGCCCGAGGCGCCGGACATGCGGCCGTCGGTGACGAAGGCGACCTTGAAGCCGCGGTCCTGCAGCACGCCCAGCGCCGGCGACAGGCTGTGCAGCTCGGGCATGCCGTTGGCCTTCGGGCCCTGGAAGCGCAGCACCACGACGACGTCGCGGTCCAGCCGGCCGTCCCTGAAGGCCTGCAGCGCTTCTTCCTGGGTCTCGAACACGGCGGCGGGGGCCTCGATGATGCGGTGCTCCGGTTTGACGGCCGAGACCTTGATCACCGCCCGCCCGAGGTCGCCCTGCACCAGGCGCAGGCCGCCGTCCTTCTGGAACGGGTCCGAGGCGGGACGGAGGATGTCGGTGTCGAGGCTTTCCGCCACCCCGTCGCGCCAGACCAGCTCGCCGTCGATCAGCGAGGGCTCCTGGAAATAGTGGTGGATGCCGCGGCCCATGATGGTCTCGACGTCGGCGTGGATGTGGCCGTTCTCCGCCAGCTCGCGGGCGACGAAGGCGACGCCGCCGGCGGCCTGGAAGGCGTTCACGTCGGCCGAGCCGTTGGGATAGACGCGGGCCAGCAGCGGCGTGACCGAGCTGAGCTGGTCCATGTCGGTCCAGTCGATGAGGATGCCGCCGGCGCGCGCCATGGCCACCAGGTGGATGGCGTGGTTGGTCGAGCCGCCGGTGGCCAGCAGGGCCACGATCATGTTGACCACCGACTTCTCGTCGATGACGTCGGCCATGCGGCCGCGGCCCTCGCGGGCCAGGATCACCGCCTGCTTCGCGGCGGCGGCGGTGAGGGCGTCGCGCAGCCCGGTCTCGGGATGGACGAATGCCGTGGACGGCATGTGCAGACCGGCCAGCTCCATCATCATCTGGTTGGAGTTGGCCGTGCCGTAGAAGGTGCAGGTGCCGGGCGAGTGGTAGGAGCCGACCTCGCTCTGCAGCAGGGTGTGGCGGTCGACCTTACCCTGGGCGTAGAGGGCGCGGACCCGGGCCTTCTCGGCGTTGGGGATGCCCGAGGGCATGGGCCCGGCCGGGGCGAAGACCACCGGCAGGTGGCCGAAGGCCAGCGACCCCATGAACAGGCCGGGCACGATCTTGTCGCAGACGCCGAGGCAGATGGCGGCGTCGAAGGCGTCGTGGCTCAGGGCCACGCCGGTCGACATGGCGATGACGTCGCGGCTGAACAGCGACAGCTCCATTCCGGGGCGGCCCTGGGTGACGCCGTCGCACATGGCCGGGGTCGCGCCGGCGACCTGGGCGGTCGCGCCCATCTCGCGCGCCGCCTCGCGGATGATCGGCGGGAAGCGCTCGAACGGGACGTGGGCCGACAGCATGTCGTTGTAGGCGGTGACGATGCCGACGTTGGGCTGGGTCCCGGACATGACGGTCAGCTTGTCGACCACCGGCTGACCGGCGAAGGCGTGGGCCCAGTTGGCGCAGCTGAGCTTGGCCCGGCCGGGCCTGTCGGAACCGGCGGCGTCCATGCGGCGCAGGTAGTCGGCGCGGGTCGCGCGGCTGCGCTCGACGATCCGGGCGGTGACCTCGGCGACGACGGGATTGAGCGGCTTCATCGGGCGGTCTCCGTCCACAGGACCTCGATGTCTCCGCCGCGCGCGGCGACCAGGGCGGCGATCGGCGAGACCGAGGGATCGCCGCCGACCTCGCGCTCGAAGACCTCCCGCTTGGTCGCGCCGGTGAGGGCCAGGATCACGCGCCGGGCCTGGGCCAGCCAGGGCAGGTTCAAGCTGAGACGGTCCTCGCGCGGCGCCGAGGTCGAGCGGCTCCGGTGCACGGCGAGGACGAGGGGCGGGTTGGCGGGCGCGAGCAACTGCTTCAGCGCGGGATTGTCGGGGAACATGGAGCAGATATGGCCATCCTCCCCCATGCCGAGAAGGACTGCGTCCAGAGGCCGCCCGACGGCGCGCAGGGCGTGGGCGGCGAGCAGGCCGGCGCGGTCGACGGTGACCTGTTCGCTGTACAGCGGCACGAAGCGGGCGGCGGCGGCGGGCCCCGTCAGCAGGGTCTGCTTCAGCAGGCGGGCGTTGGACTTGTCCGAGGTCTCCGGGACGTAGCGCTCGTCGACGAGGGTGACCGCGACGCGCGACCAGTCGAGGGGGCGCGGGGCGAGGGTGCGGTAGATCGGCTCCGGCGTGGAGCCGCCGGCGCCGGCGAGGAAGGCGGCGCCGTCCGCCGCGAGGGCGGCCGACAGGGCGTCGGCGAGGCGGTCGGCGCAGGCCACGGCCCAGGCGCCGGCGTCGGAGAAGGCGCGGACCTCAGCCATGACCGGTGTTCCATTCGCGGCCGCTGCGGGCCAGCAGGGCGGTGGCGGCTTCGGGCCCCCAGGTTCCGGCTGCATACTCCTGCGGTCTCACCCGGCGCCGGGCCCAGGCCTCCGACACCTCGTCGACCCACTTCCACGCCTGCTCGGCCTCGTCGCGGCGCACAAACAGGGTCGAGTCCCCGGACAGGGCGTCCAGCAGCAGGCGCTCGTAGGCGATGCGGCGGCGCGGCGGCCGGTCGTCCCGGTCGTTCTGCCCCCAGGAGAGCGACATGCGGATCGGCTGCAGCTGCATGCGCTGCTCGAGGCCGGGCCGCTTGTTCATCACCGACAGGGAGATGTCCTCCTCGGGCTGCAGCTCGATGACCATGCGGTTCGCCGCCAGGGTTCCGCGGTCCCCGTGATCGAAGATCGAGTGGGGCACCGGCTTGAACTGGATGACGATCTCGGTCCGCTTCTCCGGCAGGCGCTTGCCGGTGCGCATGAAGAAGGGCACGCCGGCCCAGCGCCAGTTGTCGATGTCGGCGCGGATGGCGACGAAGGTCTCGGTGTCCGAATCCTGCCCGCGCTCCTCGTCGTAGCCCTTCACCGCCTCGCCATCGACGGCTCCGGCCACATACTGGCCGCGCACGGTGACGCGTTCGGCGTCGTCCGGGGTGATCGGGCGGAGGGAGCGGAGGACCTTCACCTTCTCGTTGCGCACCGAGTCCGGGTCGAGGTCGGCCGGCGGCTCCATGGCCACCAGGCAGAGCAGCTGCAGCATGTGGTTCTGCAGCATGTCGCGCAGCGCGCCGTACTCGTCGTAGTACGGCCAGCGGTCGCCGACGCCGACGGTCTCGCCCACGGTGATCTGCACGTGGTCGATCGACAGGTTGTTCCACAGCGGCTCGAACACGGTGTTGCCGAAGCGGAGGGCGATCAGGTTCTGGACCGTCTCCTTGCCGAGGTAGTGGTCGATGCGGAAGACCTGGTTTTCGCTGAAGGCGTGGGCCACGGCGTCGTCGATCTGGCGGAAGGTCTCGAGATCGCGGCCGACCGGCTTCTCCAGCACCACCCGGTCGTCCGGTCCTGCCAGGCCCGCCGTCTTCAGGGCGGTGACGATGCGGCCGTAGAGCGAGGGGGAAACGGCGAGGAAGGAGGTGGTGGGCCCGTCGCCGACCCGCTCCCGGAGCGGCTTCAGGCTCTCCGGGTCGGTGGCGTCGACGGCGAGGTAGTCGAGGCGGCCGGCCAGCCGCTCCCAGGCCGCGTCGGACCAGGCCTCGTCGGCGCGGGCCTTGCCCTCTACCGCGGCGCGCACCTTGTCGAGGTATTCGTCGCGGCTCTCCTCCGAGCGCGCGGCGCCGATGATCTTCAGCGCGTCGGGCAGCAGGCCGTCGTGCTCGAGGAAGTAGAGCGAGGGCAGCAGCATCCGCATGGCGAGGTCGCCGCCGCCGCCGAACAGCACAAGGGCCGCCATCCCCGCTCCTTCGCTCGTTGAACCCGTCTCCGAGAAGGGTCTTTGGCCGCTTCCGGAGGCGGAGCCAACCGATACGGCTCCGCCTGAAACACCATGTGACGGCCGGGCCGGAGCCGGGCCGTCACACGGAAGAATCCGCGGCGCCGCCGGGGGGTTCCCGCCGATCGCCCGAAGGTCGAAGGCTCAGGGGACTTCGGTGATCAGCAGGTCGGCGGAAGCGGTGCCCCCGCCGTAGGTTCCGACCCAGACGTCGTAGACGCCGGAGGACGGCTTGTCGAAGCGGACCTCGGCGTTGTTGCCGTTCCAGCCGTCGTCGTCGCAGTACCACTGGCCGTCCGGGCCGTTGATGACGAGGGTGGTGTCGGAGGACGCCTCGGTGCGGAACACCAGCGGCAGCGAGCCGCTGCTGTAGGTGACCTCGTAGTCGGGGGCGACGGCGATCGACCCCGCGCAGCCGGCGGAGACGTCGGAGGCGGAAATGGTCCCGCCGGCGGTCAGGCTGATGCGGCGCGGATCGGGCGTGAAGCCGCTGCTCAGCGAGATCTCGCCGAAGGTGGCGCGCAGGCTGGCGTCCGGCGCGTCGCCGTCGCCCGAGCTCGAGCCGTCGTCCTCCGAGAGCTCGGAGATGTGCAGGGTGGCCGAGGCCGTGCCGCCGCCGAAGGTGCCGACCCAGATGTCGTAGGTCCCCGAGCGGGGGCTGTTGAAAGTGACCTGCGGGTTGAGGTTCCCGTTGGAGTCGTCGTCGCAGTACCACTGGCCGTCCGGACCGTTGACCACCAGGGTCGTGTCGCTGTCAGCCTGGGCGTAGATGTAGAGCGGCAGCGAGCCGGCGGTGTAGGTGACCTCGTAGTCCGGGGCGTTGGCGACCGAACCGGAGCACGGCGAGCCGATGCGCGACGCGTCGATCGAGCCGCCCGCCGTGATGCGGACCGAATGCGGATCGGGCGTGAAGCCCGAGCTGAGCCGCACCTCGCCGTAGGTGGCGCGGGCCGACGCGTCCTGGGCGGCGACCCCCGAGGCGGACGCCAGCAAGGCCGCCAGCGCAGCCGCAATCACTTTCTTCATGAACCCCGATCCCCCGGATTGAATGTGGGTGGAAAAATGGCACGCGGCGGGAGCGTCAGCAACGGCGTTCGCCAACCGCGCATCTTTGCTTGGCGGATCGGCCCGCCGCGTCCTACTTCCCGAACATGACGAAGGTTCTGATCATCGGCGCCGGGCATGCCGGCGGTACGGCGGCCGCCCTGCTGCGGCAGTACGGGCATGCGGGTCCGATCATCCTGGCGGGCGAGGAGCCGACGCCGCCCTACCAGCGGCCGCCGCTGTCGAAGGCGTGGCTGAAGGGCGAGGCCGGGCTCGAGGACGTGCTGTTGCGGCCGGAAAGCTTCTACGCCGAGCAGGACATCGCGCTGCGCACCGGCGTAACGGCGACGGCCATCGATCCGGCGGCGCGGACGGTGCGGTTCGCCGACGGGACCGCCGAAACCTACGAGGTGCTGATCCTGGCCACGGGATCGACGGCGCGGAAGCTCGCCCTGCAGGGCGCCGACCGGCCGGAGCTGCTGGAGCTGCGCACCCTCGCCGACGCGCAGCGGCTGAAGGCGGCCCTAGGGCCGGGCCGGCGGCTGGCGGTGGTCGGCGGCGGCTACGTCGGCCTGGAGGCCGCGGCCTCGGCGCGCGCCCTGGGCGCGGACGCTGTCGTCATCGAGCGCATGGACCGGGTGCTGGCCCGGGTCGCGTCGCCGGCGTTGTCCGACTTCTTCACCCGCTATCACCGCCAGCAGGGAGTAGAGGTCCTGACCTCGGCGGAGGTGACCGGGTTCGAGGCGGCCGGGGTGCGGCTGGCCGACGGGCGGCTGATCGAGGCGGACGCGGTGCTGGTCGGCGTCGGGGCGCTGGCTTGCGACCAGCTGGCGCGGAGCGCCGGGCTGGCGTGCGAGAACGGGGTGGTGGTCGACGAGACGGCGCGAACCTCCGATCCCCACATCCACGCCATCGGCGACATGACCTTCAGGCCCGTCCCGGCGATGGGCGGCGGCCGCCACCGGCTGGAGAGCGTGCCCAACGCCCTCGAACAGGCGAAACAGGCCGCGGCGGCGATCACCGGGCGCGCCCCGCCCGCGCCCGAGGTCCCGTGGTTCTGGTCCGACCAGTACGACCTGAAGCTTCAGATCGCCGGCCTGCCGGACGGCGCGGACCGGACGCTGGTGCGCGGCGAGGTCGGCCCGGGCGGCTTCGCCGTGTTCCATCTGGCCGGCGACCGGATCGTCTGCGTCGAGGCGGTCAATGCGGCGGCGGAGTTCATGGGCGGGCGGCAGATGATCGGCCGCCGGACCCCGGTGGACGAGCGGCGACTGGCCGATCCGGGCGTGCCGATGAAGGCGGTGGCCGCCGGCTGACCGGGGTTGGCTGGCAGAATTATTGCGAATGCGTCGCAATTAGGTTGCGTCTGCGGCCGAAGGTGATAATGCGACCGGGTCGCAACTAACCTTTGCCGGATTCCCCGATGACCGACCGCGCCGACGCGCTCCGCGCCCTCCTTTTCGCCTCGACCGCCGCCGGGATGCTGATGGCGGGGCCGACGCTGGCCGCGGAGCCCGGGCCGGGCGATGATCCGCAGGACGCGACCACCCTCGGCACGGTGACGGTGACGGGCCAGCCGGTCGCCCGCGAGCCGCAGTCCCCGGAGTTCGTGGCACCGCTGGTCGACACGCCGCGGTCGGTGACCATCATTCCGCAGCAGATCATCGAGCAGACCGCGGCGACCTCGCTGCAGGACATCCTGCGGACGTCGCCGGGGATCACCTTCGGGGCCGGGGAAGGCGGTCAGCCGCTGGCGGACCGGCCGTTCATCCGCGGGCAGTCGTCGGGCAACAACGTCTTCGTCGACGGCATCCGCGACACCGGCGGCCAGCAGCGGGAGGTCTTCAACCTCGAGCAGGTCGAGGTGATCAAGGGACCGGACGCCGTCTACTCCGGCCGCGGCTCCGGCGGGGGGAGCATCAACCTGTCGTCGAAGACGCCGCGCCTGACGGATTTCTCGCGGGTCGGGCTGGGCGTCGGCACGGACGGCTATCTGCGCGGCGTGCTGGACCAGAACTGGCGCGTGGGCGAGACGGGCGGCCTGCGGCTGAACCTGATGGCGGCCGGGGGAGACGTGCCCGGACGCGACTCGGTCGATTACGACAGGTGGGGCCTCGGACTCTCCGGCGCGATCGGTCTCGGGACCGCGACCACCGCGACCCTGAGCTATTACCACCTGACCTCGGACCAGATGCCGGACTACGGCATTCCGCTCTTCACCAAGATCGGCGTGCGAACGACCGACAGCGGCGTCCTGGATGTGCCCTATGACAGCTTCTACGGACTGACCGCCCGCGACTACCTGACCAACGAGGTCGACAGCCTGACGCTGGAGGTCGAGCACCGGCTCACGGACGCGCTGTCGATCCGCAACGTCACCCGCTACGCAGAGACCCTGAACGACTACGTCGTCACCAACCCCGGCGACGGCGGCCGCTTCGACACGAACCCGCCGGGCGCGGCTCTTGTCGGCGGGGAGTGGTGGATGAAGCGCGGGACCAAGTCGCGCTGGAACCCCACCTCGACCTTCGCCAACGTCGTCGACCTGTTCGGGCGCGTGAACGCGGGCGGACTCAGCCACAGCTTTGACGTCGGCGCCGAGTACAGCCGCGAGATCAACCGCAACGCCTCGTATGCGGTCGTCACCACCGGGGGAAGCGCCTGCCCGGCGCCGCTGACCGGGCTGGACTGCACCCGCGTCTATGCGCCGAACCCGTCGGACCCGTGGCAGGGGACGATCACCCGCGGCGCCGAGACCCACTCCAACACCAACACCCTGGGCCTCTACGCCTTCGACTCGATCGCCTTCGGAGAGCGCTGGGTCCTGAACCTCGGCGTGCGTCACGACAGCTACGAGGTCGACGGCACCTCCCTCCCGCGGGGCGCCACCGTCCCGACGGTCGAGGCGGCGTCGTGGGACTTCGTCAACTACCAGGCCGGACTGGTCTACAAGCCGACCGGGAACACCAGCGTGTACGCCTCCTGGGCCACCTCCTCGACGCCGCCGACGGTGGCCGGGGGCGACCAGAACGGCACGGGCGGGTCGGGCTCCGGCAACCTCTCGGGGGAGCTGCTGGATCCGGAGGAGACCGAGAGCGTCGAGATCGGCGCCAAGGCCGCCCTGTTCGGCGACCGCCTCTCCCTCAGCGGCGCCCTGTTCCGCACCACGCGGCGGAACGCGCAGATCCTCGTCTCGGCAGGGGTCTACGAGCAGGCCGGAGAGGCCGAGGTGCGCGGGCTGGAGCTCGGCGTCTCGGGCAACATCACCCGCGAATGGCAGGTGTTCGGCGGCTACACGTACATGGACTCCGAACTGGTTTCCGGCGCCTACAACAACGTCAACGTCGGCGACCCGCTGGCCAACACGCCGGAGCACAGCTTCAGCCTGTTCAGCACCTGGCGCGCGACGCCCCGGCTCGCGCTGGGCGGCGGCGTCTACTACGTGTCGGACAGCTTCGGCGGCAACCAGGGCGGGGCCGGCGGCGGTTCGAACCGGATCTACGCCCCGGCGTACACCCGCGTGGACCTGTTCGCCTCCTACGATCTGACCGACAGCGCCACATTGCAGCTGAACGTCCAGAACGCCGGCGACGAGGAATACATCCTGCGGACCAACGGGGTGCACCACGCCGACGTCGCCCCTGCGCGGCAGGCCATCCTGACCCTCAACCTGCGCTACTAGGTCGTTCCGCCCGAAGACCGGCGGCGCAGAGCCCGGGATCCGGTTTCCTGATGGCCGGATCCCGGGCGCCATCGTTTCAAGGAGGCGGCCATGCTGCTGCACATTCCCGGCGTGTTCACCAAGGACGAGGTCGCGGCCCTGCGCGCCCGGCTGGACGCCGGCGACTGGGTCGACGGCAACGTCACCTCGGGCCACCAGTCGGCCACCGCCAAGGTCAACCGCCAGCTGCCGGAGGACTCGCCGGAGGCGAAGGAGGTCGGCGCCCTGGTGACGCAGGCGCTGAACGCCAATCCGATGTTCGTCTCGGCGGCCCTCCCGCACACCATCTTCCCGCCGCTGTTCAACCGCTACGAGGGCGGCGAGCACTTCGGCGTGCACGTCGACAACGCCATCCGGCAGCGGGGGGCGGTGCGCATCCGCAGCGACCTGTCATGCACCCTGTTCCTGTCGGAGCCCGAGGACTACGACGGCGGCGAGCTGGTGGTGGAGGAGATGTACGGCCCCCAGACGGTCAAGCTGCCGGCCGGCGACCTGGTGCTGTATCCGTCCAAGAGCCTGCACCGGGTGACGCCGGTGACGCGCGGGGCGCGGGTGGCCAGCTTCTTCTGGCTGCAGAGCCTGGTGCGCGACGACGCCGACCGCGAGACCCTGTTCCGCCTCGACGTGGCGATCCAGCGGGTCAGCCGCGAGAAGGGGCCGAAGGACGCGGCCGTGCTGGAGCTGACCGCCGTCTACCATAACCTGCTGAGGCGCTGGTCGGAGGTGTGAGGCGGGGGGAGGCGTCGGGTGAGCCCTTTCTCGGCGCCGCCTGCTGAAGGTCGTCATGCGGGCGGAGCGCAGAGGTCGGTTCCCGACCCGTTGCGGACATTCCTTCTGCGTCTAGGATCAGCCTATGCACGTGTTCCTTTCGCTCGGTTCAGCTATCCTTCTGGGCGCGACCCCCCATCGCCTGTTCAAATCTCAACATGCGAGGTCGCTATGGCGGCGGAGACCAGTGCAGCGACTTGGCTCGATGCCTTCAACAAGCGTTGGGGTCACGAACAATACCCACCCCTCGAAGTGCAACCTGCCGACCTGGAGCAGGCAGAGAAGGATTTGAGCTATACCTTTCCGGCGACCTACCGTGGCGCGGTCTTGGCAGTCGGCCTTCCGGAACCCACAGCCGATCTGTGGGACGCCATCGATGAACACTCGGACTTGCCGCACTTGGGAGACTTCCTGACGCCGACCGAGATCATTGAGAGCATTCAAGACTGGACGCCCTCGGGCTATCCTGCCGACCTCGTGCCGTTTGCGTCAGACAGCGGGGGCAACCTGCTTTCGTTCCGGAGGAGCGATGTCAGTGACACCGTATATCTCTGGGATCACGACTTCGGCACGGTTCAGCAGATCGCTCCGTCTTTTGCGGACCTTCTAAAGGCGTATTGCAGCCCTCGGGGTGAGACTACCTAGGTCCGCTCCCCACCCATAGCCGCCCATTGGACCGTCCGCATCGCGGCGACTCCCGCCTCGCGCAGCAGAGCATCCGGGGTCAGTAAACGTCGCGACGGTAGCGCCCGGTCTCCAGCAGCTCCAGGACCCGTTCCGCACCGAGCACAGCCTCCAGCGCGGCGTGCACCCCGGTCGACATGCCCTCGAGGCTGCCGCAGACCAGCACGCTGGCGCCCCGGTCGACCCAGGCCCGCAGCTCGCCGGCGTGTTCCGCGATCAGCGCCTGGACGTAGCGGCCGTCGCCGGGTTCGCGCGAGAACACGCGGTCCAGACGGGTCAGCCGCCCGGAGGCGAGGGCGGCCTGAAGTTCGGCGTCCAGCCAGGCGTCATGCGCGCGGCTGCGCTCGCCCCACAGCAGCCAGGCGCCGCCGGGACCGCCCTCGGGCCGGGCGCGCAGGTGGCCGCGCAGGCCGGCGAGGCCCGTGCCGGCGCCGATCAGCACCAGCGGGACCTCGGGGGAGGGGCCGTGGAAGCTGCGGTTCGCGCGCAGCCGCATGTCGACCTCGTCGCCGGGCTGCAACTCGCCGGTCAGCCAGCCGGAGGCGAGGCCGGGGGAGCCGTCGTCGCGCACCACCCGGCGGACGATCAGCTCGACGCGGCCGTCGGCGGGAAGGGAGGCGACGGAGTATTCGCGGCTGGCCCGGGCGGCGCCGTCCGCCGGCGGCAGGCCGATCTCGGCGATGTCGCCCGCCTGCCAGTCGGGGGCGTGGCCGACGGGTTCGAAGGCGAGCAGCCAGGCCTCGCCGCCGGGGCTGCCCGGGTTCAGCCGGCTGCGCTCGACCAGCCGCCAGCGGTCGAAGGCGGGCGGGGCCCAGTCGGCGGCGACGGGCGCCCCGGCGACGGCGGCCAGCTGGCGCCGCCAGTGGCGGATGGCGCCGGCGTCGCCGTCGTCCACCTCGACCCGGTCGAACAGGGGCTCGGCGCCGGAGCGGCGCAGCCAGGCGTCCAGCGCCCGGCCGAAGCCGCAGAACTGCGCATAGGCGCGGTCGCCCAGCGCCAGCACGCCATAGCGCAGGCCGGCGAGGTCGGCGGGCCCCGCCATGTGCCGGCGCACGAAGCGGGACAGGCTGTCCGGCGCGTCGCCCTCGCCGGTGGTGGCGGCGACGATCAGCACCCGGCCGGCGGCCCTGAGGTCGGCGGGCTCGAGCTCGCCAAGCGGCGCGACGCGGACGGGGGTTCCGGCGCCGGACAGGGCGTCGGCGGTCATCCACGCCAGCTGTTCGGCGAGCCCGGTCTGGCTGGCGAAGGCGACCAGCACGCCCTCGCCTCCGGCGCCGGCCGACAGGGCCCCGGCGCGGGCGGCGGCGGCGCGGCGGGCGCGGGCCCGGACAAGGGCGACGGCGGCGATCGACAGCAGCCACAGGGCGACCGCCGCGGCGGCCCAGAGCCAGCGCACGGGATCGGTGGTCACGCGGCCTCGTCGAGCATCGCCTCGAAGGCGGGGGTGACGGTTTCAGCGAGCCCGGCCTCGCTCCGGACGACGAAGGCGGCGGCGAGCCCGGTCGCCGCGGCGAAGGCGGGCCCCTCGGCCGGTCCCATGACCGCCAGGGCGGTGGCCATGGCGTCGGCCTGCATCGCCGTCTCCGCCAGCACCGTCACCGAGGCGACGCCGTTGTCCAGCGGCCAGCCGGTGCGGCCGTCGAGGGTGTGGGCGTAGCGGCGGCCCTCGTGGTCGAAGCCGCGGATCCAGTCGCCGGAGGTGGCGGCGGCGAGGTCGAACAGGGCCACGAGGGTGCGCGGGGCGGGCGCGCCGGGGGCCTGCTGCAGCTCGACCCACCACGGCTGGCCGTCGGGCTTGACCCCGCGGCCGCGCAGCTCCCCGCCGATCTCCACCAGGTGGTGGTCCGCGCCCAGCCCGGCGACGCGGTCCGAGACGAGATCCACCGCATGCCCCTTGGCGATCCCGGACAGGTCGAGCTTCATGCCGCCGACCTGCTGCACGGCGCGGGCGTTGCGGTTCAGCCGCAGGCCCTTCCAGCCGGACCGGCCAAGGGCTTCGGCGATCTCGGCCTCGTCGGGGAGGTCGCCGGCCGGTCGCGGGCCCGGCGGGCCGAAGCCCCACAGGTCGACGAGGGCGCCCAGCGTCGGATCGACCGCCCCGTCGGTGTCGTCGGCGAGATCGAGGGCGGCGTTGAGCAGGGTCCAGAATGGCTCCGACACGGCGTAGAAGCCGGGGGGTGCGCCGTTGAACCGGGCCAGCTCCGAGCGCGGATCCCAGTGGCTGAAATGCTGGACGACGCGGGCGAGCTCCGCCTCCACCGCCGCCCGGGCCGTCGCCGGCTCCAGCCCCGGCGGCGGGACCAGCCGGACCGACCAGGTGGTGCCCATGGTCTCGCCGGCGAGGTCCATGACGTCCCCGCCGGGCGGCCGCGTCGGCGTCCGCCCGTGGTTGGGGATCAGCACCCGGTTGTCGCCGGATCCGGTCAGGGCAGAACTTCCATGACGCCGTTGTACTGGGCGCTGGCGGCGGGCTGGCCGTCGGCGGCGGGCGTGCGGACGGCGGCGTTGATCCAGTACAGTCCGGCCTCGGGCCAGGTGACGGTGAAGGCGCCGTCGGCGGCGGTCGTGACGGTCATCTCCTCCGGATTGTCGCGGTAGCGCGTCCCGCCGCGGGCGATGGTCACGTCGAGGCCGGCGGCGGGCTGGCCGTCGCGGAGCAGGCGGAAGGTCGCGGGCTCGCCGGCGACGAGATCGTTCGGATGGGTGACCGGCGCCAGTTCGATGCCCTTGCCCGTCGGGGCGAGGGCGGCGGTGTCCGGCGCACCGAGGGTGACGAAGGTCTCCACCCGGCTGTCGGAGCGGGTGACCGCGACGTTGGTCGCCCCGGCCGGCACGTTGGCGGCGATGTCGGCCTCGGCCCCGCGCCAGCGGCGGGTGGTCCCGTCCACGGTGTAGGCCACGACCACCCCGCCCATGACGTTGGCGACCCGGTAGGTGCCCGGCTTCGTCAGGTGCAGGTCGAAGGAGGAGCGGTAGCGGGCGCGGTGCAGGTTCTCGGGCTGGACCGTCGCGCCGTCGGGACCGGTGATGACGAGGCCGTCGAGGTTCATCGCCGCATGGTCGGCGATGAACACGCCGTTCGACATGCCGGCGTCGAACCCGACCCAGGCCTCGTCGCCCGACAGGACGGTGGAGGTCGGGGCCAGCCAGGCGCGGTGGGCCTGGGCCGACATGGGGACGGCGAGGGCGGCGAGCGCGGCGAGGAGGGCGAGGGACTTCTTCATGGCGGGCTTCCTCTAGCGGGTGACGGTGACGGCGACGGCGCCGAGTTCGGTGGAGCCGGAGGCGCGGCCGGCGTTCGGCGCGCCCCAGCGGAAGGGCACGCGCACCACCTCGCGTCCGCCCAGTTCGCGGGCGGCCTCGACCACCAGCACATAGTCGCCGGCCGGCAGGTTCGACAGGCGGGCGCCCGGCACGCGGATCGCGTGGGTTCCGGGGGCCTTGGTGGCGCTGGAGATCCCGTCGGCGGGCAGGGTCATCGACCGGCCGCCGCGCCGCCACCAGGTGCGCATGTCCTTCAGCCAGTCCTTGCCCTCGGCGACGTTCGAGACCTCGTACCAGACCGCGAGGGTGCGCACCGCCGTGTTGTCGGGCCGCTCGATCCACACCGCGACGTAGGGGCGGTGATAGGCGGCGACGTTCAGGCGCGGGAGGGTCACCGACACGTTGAGGTCGGCGGCCAGGGCCGGGCCGGCGACCGAGCCGGCGGCGAGGGAGGCGAGGGCGAGAGGCAGCTTGCGCATCGGGAGCTCAGTGGATGAACAGGAGGGCGATGAGAACGGGGACGAGCACGCCCAGCCCGAGCAGGGGCCAGGTGGAGGGGCGCTGGCGGGCGTGCATCCAGGCGAGGGCGAAGCCGGTCACCGCGAAGACCACGCAGGCGACGGCGAAGACGTCGATGAACCAGTACCAGACGGGGCCGGTGTTGCGGCCCTTGTGCAGGTCGTTGACCCAGGCCACCCAGCCGCGCGTGGTGCGCTCGCGCAGCGCCTCGCCGGTGGCGCGGTCGATGGTCAGCCAGCCGTCCCCGCCGGGCTCCGGCAGGGCGACGTAGACCTCTTCGGCTGTGGTTTCCGTCGGCCGGCCGGCGATCTGGACCTGCAGGGCCTGCGCGGCCCAGCGGGCGACGGCGTCGGGGACGGGCGCGGTGGTGTCGGCGGGAAGGCTCGAGAGCCGCTCGAGAAGCGGGGCCGGGAGCTGCGCCGTCGTCTCGACCGTCGCCGGCTCGGCGGGAATCTGGGCCGCGTGGTTGAGGGTGACGCCCGTGATCGCGAACAGCAGCAGGCCGGCGAGGCTGACGGCCGCCGAGATCCAGTGCCACTGGTGCAGCTGCTTGAGCCAGAACGACCGGCGGGCGTTCAGGGCGGTCTTCGGCCTGGCGGGGGCTGCGGGAGCGTCGGTCACGCCCGGCTTGTGCCGAACCTGCGAACGATTTGCAATAAGGAGATGCGCAGGCTCAGCGCGACAGTCTGACGCCGAGCCTCAGGGTCCGCGGGGGACCGTAGCCGGCGACGCCGGTTCCGCTCTCCGCCACCTCGACCTCCGCGTCGAACAGGTTGTCCGCGGCCAGCCAGAGATCGACCCCCGGGCGGAGGGTCCAGTCGGCCCGCACGGCGGCGGTGACCGCGCCCTCCAGGACCCGGCTGTTCAGATCGTCCTCGTAGCGGTCGCTCTCCCACCGCAGGTCGGCGGCGAGGGCCAGCCGGTCGGTCGCGCGCCAGTCGAGGCCGGCCGTGGCGCTCCATCGCGGGGCTTGGGCGGGACGGAGCCCGGTCAGCTGCGGCGCGTCGGACCCGCCGTCGACCTCGGCCTCGGTGAAGGCGGCGGCGGCGCGAACGGACAGCGCGTCTGTCACCGCTAAGCGGCCATCGACCTCCACGCCGACCGCCTCGATGGTCCCTGCGTTCCGCCGTTGCCGCAGCACGCCGCCGGCGGGCACGAAGCCGGCGCGGGGGAAGGTTCCGGGCCCCTCGGCCAGGGTGACGTTGACGATGGCGTCCTCGATCCGGTTCCAGAAGACGCCGGCGGACAGCGACGCGCGCTCGCCGGCCCAGCTCCAGCCGGTCTCCACGCCGCGCAGCCGCTCGGGCTCAAGCCCGGCGTTGGCCTCGGTGATGTCGTTGCCCACCCGGAACGGCCGGTGCAGCTCGTTCAGCGTAGCCGGGCGGAAGCCGGAGTAGGCGGCGGCGCGGACGGCGTGGCCGGTCCCGAGATCCCGTCGCGCACCGAGGCGCGCGCTCACCACCTCCCCGGCGCGGTCAGGGTCCGCCTCGTCCAGGGTGGGCGCGCCGGTGGCCAGGTCGAACTCGCGCCGCACGCCGTCGCTGTTGCTCCAGCGGTCGGCCCGGAGGCCGCCGGCCACCAGCCACGGGCCGTGCGTCCAGGATCCGTCCGCGTAGAGGCCCGCCACCGCCGTCTCACCGCCGGCGACGCGGCCGCGCGTGAAGCCTGCGCCGAGATTGCGGAAGCGTTCGCGGGTCTCGCCCTCGGCCAGCCGCACGTCGGCGCCGAGCTCCCATTCGACCCGCGCGACCCCGCTGACGATCACCCGGCGCAGGGCGGCGCTGGCCCCCCAGCCGACGGCGGGCGTCTCGAACTGATGGTTGGCCGGCGTGGCCGACGAGCGGTCGTCGGCGAGGGCGACGAAGACGTTGGTGAGGTCGCTTCCGCGTCGCCAGAGCTGCAGGCGCCAGCCGGGGCGGTCCGCGCCGGGCGCGGCCGCGGCGGTGGCCGAGAGCACATCGCCGCGCGCCGTGGAGCGCGAGCCCTCCACGCCGGAGCCGCGGTCCTCGTCGAAGGCGCCCGCCCGCAGGGACACCACGGCCTCGCCGGCGGGAATGTCGGCGCGCAGCGAGGCGCTGCGCGTCTCCAGGTCCAGCGGCGTGTCGGCGGCGCCGGCCTGCGGGCCGCGCACGGGGACGTAGCCGTCGCTGGTCTCGTACAGGGCCGACCCGACCAGCCGGGCCCGTCCGAGCGTCGTCGCGCCGGCGGCGGAGAGGCGGGCGCCGCCGCGTTCGGCGAGCGAACCGTCCACCGCCCGGCCGGAGTCGCGCTCGCGCAGCTGGATCACCCCGGTCAGGGCCCCCGCGCCGTACGGGCCGGCGCCGGCGCCGCGGACGATGTCGAGGCCGGAGAGGCTCTCCGTCGGGACCTGGGACCAGATCACCCAGCCGCCGAAGGGATCGTTCAGCGGCACGCCGTCGAGGGTGACGAGCGTCCGGCCGGCGCCCGAGGGCGCGATGGCGCGCAGCGAGATGCCCTGGGTCGTGGGATTGGCGGCGAGGCTGGAGGTGCGGCGGAACAGCGACACGGCCGGGACCGCGGCCAGGGCCTCGTCCAGCCGTTGCTGGTCGCGCAGGTCGCGGTCATCCAGCCGGATGACCGAGAAGGCGGCCTCGGAGGCGGCGGGCGGGAGCCGGGCGCCGGTGACGACGATCTCGGGGAGTTCGGGGGGCGGGACCTGGAGCATGAGGCGCTACAATGACCCGGGACCGCTCCGGGTTGCCAGTCAGGCGGCTTCCGCGGCGGCGGCCGCAGGATCCGCCGCCGAGAGCACGCGGCGGATGGCGTCCAGCAGGGCGTCGGGCTGGATCGGCTTCTGGGCCACGCCGTCCATGCCCGCCGCGCGGTACTCGACCTCGTCGCGCGGGTCGGCGTTGGCGGTCAGGGCGAGGATCGGCACGGCGGCGGCCGGGCCCGGCAGGGCGCGGATCGCCCGGGTCGCCTCGACGCCGTCCATCACCGGCATCTTGACGTCCATCAGCACCAGGTCGAAGCGCCCCTCGCGCATTCGCTCAAGGGCGTCGCGGCCGTCCACCGCCGTCTCGTGCGAGCAGCCGAACAGCTCCAGCACCTTGCCCGCCACGAAGCGGTTGGTGGCGTTGTCGTCGACCACCAGCACGTGCAGGGTCTCGTGCGGCGTCGGGGCGGCGCGCGCCGGCTCGGCCGCCAGCAGGTCGGGCCCCGCCCGGTTCAGTTTCAGATCGAAGGCGAAGCGGGCCCCGCCCAGGGCGCTGCGGTCGACCGCGATGGCGCCGCCCATCCGCTGGACGATCTGCCGGCAGATGGCGAGGCCGAGACCCGCCCCGGCCCCGTCACGGCCGGCGTGCCCGGTGTTGAACGGCTCGAAGATGCGATCCGCGGTCGCCGCGTCGACGCCGGGGCCGGAGTCCTCCACCGTCCCCGAGAGGGCGATCTGCTCCCCGTCCGGGCGGGCGGTCAGCCGGACGGCGATGGTTCCCGCGGGCGTGAACTTGATGGCGTTGCCGATCAGGTTGTTGAGCAACTGCTTGAGGCGGGTCTCGTCGGCGATGACCCCGGCCACGCCGGGCGCGTCGCAGGAGACGGCCAGGGTCAGGTTCTTCTCCAAGGCCCGCGGCCGCCACAGGGCCAGCAGGTCGTCGGCCAGCGCCTGCAGCCGGAGCGGCGCCTCCTCGAAGCTCATCAGCCCCGCCTCGGCGCGGCTCATGTCCAGCGCGTCGGTCAGCAGCCGCAGGAGGCTCTGGCCGGAGTCGAGGATGGTGCGGACATAGGGGCGGAGGGACTCCTGCTCGAGCTCGCGCTCCATCAGCGCCGCCACGCCGAGCACCCCGTTCAGCGGCGTGCGGATCTCGTGGCTCATCACCGCGAGGAACTCGGACTTGGCGCGGCTGGAGGCGCGGGCCTCCTGCTCGGCGAGCGCGAGGTCGCGGGCCAGCGCCGCCATGTCCTCGGCGCGGCGGCGGTGAACGGCGGTCCCGGCGCGCAGCAGGTGGATGCCGGCGCCGACGCCGGCGTAGCGGCCGCCCGAGACGACGACGAAGCCGTTCAGCAGGGCGCCGAGGCCGGCGGCGTCGACGCTCTCGAACAGGGTGGCCGCGTCGGCGTCGGCGTCGAGCACGCGCGGATTCGCGTCCATGAAGCTGGAGGCCGGACGGCGAGCGTAGAGGGCGCGGCCGAACTCGGCCGCCATGCGCAGGGTGAAGGCGTTGCGTTCGACGAGACCGAGCGGGCGGCCCGCCTCGTCGACCACGGCGATCGCCAGGGTGTCGGGTTCGTCGCGGAAACGCTCGACGATGTGGGCGCCGGGCGTATCCGGCGACACCGGCGCCGGCGTGCTGGCGAAATCCCCGACCCTGGCCATGCGATCCTGCTCCCGGAAAGGCGCACAGGGCGTAGCGGGAGGGCGCTTAACGGCAGCTTTGCCGTTCGTGAAGCTTTCGCGATTTTCTGTTGTAGATCAGTCCGTGCCCGGAGTTACAGGCGGCCCAGAAGGTCGGCGGCGAAGGTCGACAGGGTGTCGTCGCGGGCGCCCATCACCACGATGCGGTCGCCGGGGCGGGCGAGCTCGACCAGGCGGTCGCCGCAGGTCTCGCGGGTCGGCAGGGCCTCGGCCTGGCGGCCGGCGGCGCGAACCCCTTCGGCGATGTCGCCGGAGCTGACCGAACGGTCGGTGGTGCCGCCGTAGTAGACCGGCTCGGGCATCAGCAGCACGTCGTCCGGCCGCAGCAGGCCGGCGAAGCCGTCGATGAACTCGCGCTTCATCAGCTTGAGCGGGCCGAAACCGTGCGGCTGGAACAGCACCAGCAGACGGCCGTCGAAGGCGTGCAGGGTCTTGAGGGTGGCGGCGATCTTGTCCGGGTTGTGGGCGAAGTCGTCGATGACGGTGACGCCGTTGCGGGTCCCGACCGTCTCCATGCGGCGGCGGACGCCGGCGAAGGTCTCCAGCGCGCTGACGGCCTGGTCGAGCGGCACATCCAGCGCGCGCACGGCGGCGAGGGCGGCGAGGGCGTTGGCGACGTTGTGGGCGCCGGGGACGGCGAGCGTCAGGGCGCGGCGGGCGCCCGAGCGCCGCTCGGCCAGCTCGAACCGGATTCCGGTCGCCAGGGGCTCGAGGTCGTGGGCGGCGAAGTCGGCCGAGTCGTCGCCGAGCGCGAAGGTCAGCACGCTGTCGCCGCGGCCGGCCTCGACCATCTGCTGGGCCAGGGCGGCGGTCTCGGGATTGTCGAGGTTGAGCACGGCGGCGCGGGCGCGGCCGGTGAAGCCGCCGAACAGGTCGCGCAGCTCCTCCATCGACTTGTGGTCCAGCGAGATGTTGGAGACCACCGCCACGGTCGGGTCGTAGCGGGCGATGGAGCCGTCCGACTCGTCGACCTCGGAGACGAACAGGTCGGACCCGCCGACGAGGGCGCTGGCGAACGGGTGATCGGCGTCGGCGAAATTCTTCATCACCGCCCCGTTCATCACGGTGGGCGCGCGGCCGGCGCTGTGCAGCATCCAGGCGATCATGCCGGTGATGGTCGACTTGCCCGAGGTGCCGGCGACGCCGACCGAGGTCGCGGCCGCGTTGAACAGCTGGCTGAGCAATTCGGGGCGGGTGACGATGCGCGCCCCGACCGCCCGGGCTGCGCCGATGTCGGGCACCGTGTCCTCGACCGCGCCGGTGGCGACGACGATCTGGTCGGCACGGGTGACGCCCGACCCGTCCTGCGGGTGCAGGGCCACGCCGTGCGCCTCCAGCCAGGCGAACTTCTCCGGCGTGCGGCCCTGGTCGCGCGAGCGGTCGGAGCCGGCGATGCGGTTCCCCTGCGCCTGCACGATCATCGCCAGCGGCAGCATGCCCGAGCCGCCGACGCCGCAGAAGAAGTAGTCGTTCGCCATGAGCCGCTGAGTAGAGGCCGGAAGGCGCGAGGGGAAGGGATTGGTTCGGGAGGGGGAGGCGCTCTAAGAAGGGACGCACAGTTCCCCGGGGGCGCGTCTTGAAGATCGGCATCGTCAACGCCAGTTCGCGCTTCAGCCGGGAGCGCGGCGAAGCCGTCGAGGCGTGGTTCGCCGCCAACGTGCCGGACGGCTCGGTGAAGGTCGTCTTTCACCCGGCCAGCTTCAGCAAGCACGGCCACTTCGGCGGGGACGACGCCACCCGGGCCCGCGCCTTCGTCGAGTTCGCCAACGACCCGCGGCTGGACGCGATCTGGTTCGCCCGCGGCGGCTACGGCTCCTGCCGCATCGCCGAGGCGGTGCTGCCGCAGCTGACCGCGGCGGCGCGCAAGAAGCGCTATCTCGGCTATTCCGACGCCGGCAGCCTGCTGGCGGGGCTGTACCGGGCCGGCTTTCCGCACGTCGCGCACGGGCCGATGGCGTCGGACGCGGTGCGCCACGACGAGACGGCGTGGCGGGCGCTGAACTGGCTGACCTCCGGCGACCGCGGCGCGTGGGAGCCGTCGCTGCACCTCGACCCGCGGCCGGCCGTGGCCTTCAACCTGACCATCCTCGACCAGCTGATGGGCACCTATCTGGAGCCCGACCTCGCCGGGCATGTGGTGATGCTCGAGGAGGTGTCGGAGGCGCTCTACCGGGTCGACCGGATGATGTTCCACCTGACCGCCCAGCCCGGCATGAAGCGGGTCGCGGGCATCCGCCTGGGGCGGGTGTCGGACATCACGCCGAACGACCCCGACTTCGGCCTGACCCCGGAGCAGATCGTTCGCTACTGGTGCCAGCGCGCGGGCATTCCCTTCCTCGGCGCGGCCGACATCGGTCATGACGCCGCCAACAAGGTGGTGCCGTTCGGGCCGCGCTGATCCGCCCCGCGCGGGCGACTGGCGCCGACCGCGCCTCGCCGCCATCTTGGGCCGGATGAACCGCCGCAGCCTCCTGATCCGCGCCGCAAGCCTGGCCGCCGTCGCCGGCGGGGCCTGGTGGGTGCGCGAACACATGCTCTGGCCGGCGCCGGAGCTGGCTTTCGGCCCGGACGGGGCGACGGCGTGGATGCGCTACGGCCGGCGCTCGGCCGCGCCGACGGTCGAGGTCGGGATCGCCGGGCGTCGCGAGCTGGCCCTGATCGACAGCGGGGCCCAGTACTCGGTGATCGACCGGAGCCTGTTCGACGCCCTGCCGCCGGCCCGGCGCTCGCTGTTCGACATGCCGCTGGTCGCCTATGGCGTCGGCGGCGGGGCCCAGATGGGCCGCGGCACGACGCTGGAGCTGGGCCTCCCGGGACTGGCCGTGCGGGGGCTGCGGGCCGCCATCCTCGATCTCGGGCCGCTCGCCTCCGAGGACGGGCTGCGCACGCGGCTGATCATCGGCCAGGACGTGCTGGGCGAGGCGGTGCTGGCGCTCGACCCGCCGCGGCGACACGTGCGCCTGATCGACCGCGCCGCCTTCGTCGCGCCGCCGGACCTGGCCCCCACGCCGGTGCGGCGGGTCGGCACGGCCATGCACGCCGAGGTTTCGGTCGAGGGAACGGTGCTGGAGGCGGTGGTCGACACCGGCGCCTCGGCCCTGCTGGGCCTGAGCCGCGAGGCCGCCACGGGGGCGGGGCTGCTGGATGGACGACGCACGCGCTCGGGCGTCAGCCTGGTGCTGGGCGGCGCCCTGCAGTCGCTGGCGGTCGAGGCCCGCACCGTGACCTTCGCCGACCACCTGTACCGCGAGGTGGAGGTGGGGGTGTTCGAACAGCCGCCCCTGCCGAACTTCCCCGGCGGTCTGGTCGGCATGGGGGCCTTCGCCGAGCGGCGGGCGGCGCTGGATCTCGGCCGGGGCTCGCTCCTGGTGTCGCGTCCGCTGGACCTGACCGTCGGCCGCTGATCAGAGGGCGGCGAAGGTGTCGCAGGCGGCGGGATCGCCGGTCTCGTAGCCGCGCCGCAGCCACTGCTGGCGCTGGGCCGAGGAGCCGTGGGTGAAGCCCTCCGGGACCACCCGGCCGCCCTGGCGGCGTTGCAGCGTGTCGTCGCCGATGGCCGAGGCGGTGCGCAGGCCTTCCTCGAGATCGCCGGCGGTCAGCGCGACCTGGCCGTTGGAGACGGCGGCGGCGTTGGCGGCCCAGACGCCGGCGTAGCAGTCCGCCTGCAGCTCCAGCGCCACCGACCAGCGGTTGGCCTCCGCCTCGCTCCCGGCCGCCTGCTGCGCCCGCTGCACCTGCTGCGAGGCGCCGGTCAGGGTCTGGACGTGGTGGCCGTACTCGTGGGCGATCACATAGGCGCGGGCGAAGTCGGCGCCTGAGGCCCCCAGCTGGGTCTCCATCTGCCGCCAGAAGGACAGGTCGAGGTACACGCGCTGGTCGGTCGGGCAGTAGAACGGCCCCATGGCCGCCTGACCGAAGCCGCAGCCGGTGGACGTGCCCTGCTCGTAGAGAACCACCGTCGGCGGCCGGTAGCCCTGCAGCTGACGCGCCCAGACGTCGTCGACATTGGCGCCGATCACGTCGACGAACTGGCCGGCCTCGTCCTCGGGCGTGCCGCGCGCGCCCTGCTGCTCCGCCCCGACCCCGCCCAGCTGGCTGGTGATCTGCCGGGTGGTGGAGGGGTCGATGCCGAAGACGAAGTAGGCGATGGCGGCGACCACCAGGGCGCCCACGCCGCCGCCCGCCAGGCCGACGCCGCCCATGCCGCGCCGATCCTCGATGTTGCCGCCGCGCCGTCCGCCCTGCCACCGCATCCGCATCTCCCTCGGTCGAAGCTACGCCGGAACGCCGTCGGCAGAGAAGGGATGCGCGCGGATCAGTCGGGAACGCGGTCCAGCCAGGCGTCGATCTCGCCGAAGTCCTCGGCCGCGGCGCGACGGCGGGCCGCGGCCGCCTCGCGGGCGGCGCGGGCCTCCTCCGGGCTGCGCAGGGCGGGCGGCGTGGCGGGAATGTAGGGCTCCGGCTGACGCCGCGCCTCGATCTGCATACGCGTGAAACGGCTTTCCAGCGCCTGCTGCCGGGCCTGCAGCTCGCGCTGGTCGGCGCGGCTGCGCAGCCGGTCGATCTCCATCCGGTGCTGGTCGGCCTGCCAGCGGTGGCGATCCCAGGCGTCGGCGGGCGGCGTCTGCGCGACGGCCGGCGCCGCGGCGGCGAGAAGGACGAGGGCGAGCAGGCGGGTCATGCCTCCAAGATGGGCCTGCGGCGAATGTTCTCCAAGCGGAGCCGCAACCCCCTGCGCCGCCGCGCGGTTCTGGTCGCATCCCCGAATGCACAAAAAGGAGCCGCCCATGAGCCGCCTCACCGGAAAGACCGTCGCCGTCCTCGCCACTGACGGAGTCGAGCAGATCGAACTGCTGGAGCCCGTGAAGGCCCTCAGGGAGGCCGGCGCGAAGGTCGAGGTGGTGTCGCCGAACTCGGGCGAGATCCAGGGCTTCGAGCACCTGACCCCGTCGCAGAAGATCCCGGTCGACCGGGCGCTCGACGGCGCCGACGCCTCCGCCTACGACGCCCTGCTGCTGCCCGGCGGCGTCGCCAATCCGGACCAGCTGCGCGGCAGCGAAAAGGCGGTGGCCTTCGTCCGCGCCTTCTTCGACGCGGGCAAGCCGGTGGCGGCGATCTGCCATGCGCCGTGGCTGCTGGTGGAGGCGGGCGTCGCCGAAGGCCGCACCCTGACCGGCTACGAGACCATCCGCACCGACCTGCGCAACGCCGGCGCCAACGTCGTCAACGAGGCGGTGGTGGTGGACGACGGCCTGGTGACCAGCCGCTGCCCGGACGACATCCCGGCCTTCAACGAGAAGATGATCGAGGAGTTCGCCGAAGGGCGGCACCGCGGACAGGCGCAGGCGGCGGCGGAGACTCCGCAGCCGACCGCCCACTGAAACGAGGAGGACACGATGCACGAGGAACAGCAGGTGCGCGAGGGCGAGCCCGGCTTCGGCCGCGAGGAGGATCTGGAGGCGGCGCGCCACGGCGGCCGGCCGGCGGAGGCCGACATGGACGCCGATCCGAAGGCGGCCGCGGACGATCCGCTGACGGTCTCGCCGGATCCCGATGCGGAAGAAGGCCGCTAGAGCGCCCAGACCGCGGACCGCTTGACCTCCTGGTCCTCCAGTTCGCGGGTGGTCGGCACCCGGTACTCGGCCAGGAAGGTCAGGCCTTCGCGCGGAAAATAGGTGCGCCCGGGATCGCCGATCAGCACCCGGGCGCCGGCCGCCTTCGCCTGCGCCAGCCACGACAGCACCCGGTCCGTCATCGGCTTCTCGTAGCAGACGTCGCCGGCGCAGATGAGGTCGACGTCCGGCGGCGGCGGGGCGTCCAGAAGATCGGCCTCCGTAAAGTCGAGCCGCACCCCGTTGGCGGCGGCGTTGGCCTGGACGGCGGCGCCGCAGAAGGGGTCGATGTCGGCGCACAGCACAGACGCCGCGCCGGCCCTCGCCGCGGCGACGCCGATGAGGCCGGAGCCGGTCGCGAAGTCGAGCACCCGCCGGCCCGCGACCTCGTGCGGATGATCGAGCAGATAGCGCGCCAGCGCCTGCCCGCCGGCCCAGGCGAAGGCCCAGAACGGCGGCGGCAGGCCCAGCTCGCCCAGCTCCTCCTCGGTCAGCCGCCAGATCGGCGTCACCTCGTCGGCCAGATGCAGCGAGATCTCCGGCGCGTGCGGCACGGGCTGCAGCCGGGTGTTGGCGACGATGAAGGCCGCGGGGTCGGCGATCACGAGCGGCCGGAGGCGGTCTTCAGCACCTCCAGGTAGCCGTCCGCCACCTCCATGCGCGCGCCCTGCGGCGTCGTCCGCACCGCGCGGTGCAGGGCGGGCAGCTTCCAGCACGGCACGTGCATGAACAGGTGGTGCTCGGCGTGGAAGTTGACCCAGTAGGGGGCGATGAAGGCGCGCTCCCACCAGTTGGCCCGGGTGGTGCGCGCGGCGCGGAAGGGGTCGGTCGCCGAGCCGTCGACGCAGGCGTGCTCGGCGATGTTCCTCAACCGGGTGACCATCGGGAACCAGGTCGCCATCGGCAGCAGCCACAGGACGAAGTACGCCCACCAGACCCCGAGCAGGCCCAGCCCGGCGAGCAGGGCGAGGTTGACCAGCAGGAAGGGCGCGACGGAGCGGCCGGTGACGACGGCGCCTTCCGCCACGTCCTCGTCCCGCTTCGAGGCGAAGGCCCGGAAGAGGAACAGCACCCGCTGCTTGAAGAAGGTCTGGCCGGTCAGATCGCGGATGATCTTGCGGCGCAGGGAGGCGCGGGTGACCGGGAAGGGGGCGGACAGCACCAGGTCCGGGTCCTCCGGCTGCTGGGCGAACTTGTGGTGGCTGAGATGGTAGGGCCGGTACAGCCTCAGCGAGGCGCCGATCGGCACGGCGCACAGCCAGTGGCCGAGGAAGTCGTTGAGTCTCGCGTTCGGCGACAGGCCGCCGTGCGCCGCCTCGTGCATCAGGATGGCGAGGCCCAGCTGGCGCGTGCCGATGACGGCGACGCAGACCGGGATCAGCCACGGCCAGGCGACGCCGACGGCGACGGCCAGGCCGATGACCGCCCAGCAGTGGGCGACAAGCAGGGGGCCGACCCACGCCGACCGGGTCTGGAACGGCGCCCAGGCCTCGGGCGGGAACAGGTCGGCGGGACGGGCGCGGGGCGCGGCGGGCATGGCCGAAGGATACGCCCGCCGGCCGGCCTCGCAAGCGAGACCTGCCATGTCAGGCGTTCCTTGCAAAATGTCATGTTGACATGACACGAAGCGGATGTAAGGTACGCCTTACAACACGTCAGGAGGACTTGTCATGCACGCCATCGGGAAGAACGGCACGCCGGCCGGCCGCCGGTACGTCGTCCGCACCTTCGCCTTCATGGCTCCGTACGCCGCCATCAACGTCGCCGCCATCTTCGGGGCCTTCGACGAGATCTACGGAAAGCCCGCCGCCTGGGGTCTGGCGCTGGCGGTTTCGGCCCCGGTGATCGGGCAGATCTGGGCGACCCTGTCGCTGATGAACGAGTCCGACGAGTTCATCCGCGCGCTGGTCGCCCGCCAGTTCATCCTCGCCGCCGGCCTCGCCATGGCCATCGCCAGCGTCTGGGGCTTCGGCGAGAGCTACGCCGGCGCCTACCACCTGCCGGTCTGGCTGATCTATCCGCTGTTCTGGGCCTGCTTCGGCGTGGTCGCTCCGTTCGTGCGGAGCAGCCGATGAAAAACCGCCTCAAGCTGCTGCGCGTCGAGCGCGGCTGGACCCAGGAACAGCTGGGGCAGGCGCTGGGCGTCTCCCGCCAGGCGGTGAACGCCCTCGAGACCGAGAAGCACGACCCGTCGCTGGACCTCGCCTACCGCATCGCCGTGCTGTTCGCCCGGCCGGTGGAAGACATCTTCGAGAATCCCCACGCCTGACCGGCGCGGACGCAACCCAAGGACATCGCCATGCTGCACCTCCGCCACTTCGTCGGGCGTTCGACCCTGCGCGCCCTGCTGTTCGCCTCGGCCGCCGCGCTGGCGGCCGGCGGCGCCCTCCTCGCCACCGACGCCCTGGCGGCCCCGGCCGCAGCCCAGGCGCCGGCCCCCTTCGCCTCCGACCGGCTGTCGGTCGAGGTGGTCGGCTCGGGGCCCGACGTCATCCTGATCCCGGGCTTTGCCTCGTCGCGGGAGGTCTGGCGGGCCGAGGCGGACCGGCTCAAGGGGACGCACCGCGTGCATCAGGTGCAACTGGCGGGCTTCGCCGGCGAGCCGTGGACCCACGGCGACGGGCCGTTTCTCGAGCCGATGCTGGCCGAGCTGGCGCGTTATGTCCGGGAGCAGGGACTGGAGCGGCCGGCGGTGATCGGCCATTCGATGGGCGGGCTGACCGGCCTGATGCTGGCGCAGCGTCATCCGGAGCTGGTCGGGCGGGTGATGAGCGTCGACAGCCTGCCCTTCTTCAGCGTGCTCTACGGACCGACCGCCACGGTCGAGAGCGCGCGGCCGTTCGCCGACCGGACGGCGGCCGCGATCCGCGGCATGGACCCGGCCGCCTTCCGGGCCGGGCAGGTCCAGACCGCCGCGACCATGGCCCGGGATCCGGCCGTCCGCGAGGCCATGGTCGAGTGGTCCGTGGCTTCGGACCGTCAGGCCATGGCGGCGGCGATCAGCGAGGTGATGACCACCGACGTCCGGCCCGCACTCGCCGCCATGACCACGCCGGTGTGGGCGGTCTACGCCGCCGACGCCGACGGCGGCGCGCCCGCGGCCATGGCCGACGCCCTGTGGGGCCGCGAGTACGCCGGCCTGCCGGGGGTCCGGCTGGAGCGGGTCGACGGCAGCCGGCACTTCATCATGGCGGACCAGCCGGCGCGGCTCGCCGCCCTCGTCGATCAGTTCCTCGCCGACTGATCCATGCCCGGGGTCACGTCCCCGACCTTGGTCGGCTGACCCCCGAACTCGTCGGCGTAGGCGGGGGCGAGCAGCGAGCGGAACACCGTGGCCGGGATCGCCAGTTCATAGGCGCCCTCGGCGTAGGGGCCGACCTGGTAGGGGCCGATCAGGAAGGTCAGGCCGGCCGCCTTGCCGGGGGCCGAGCCGGGCGTCAGCACGAAGGGGGTGGCGGAAGCGTGCGGGCAGGCCCAGTCGTCGCCGTTCAGGGTCAGGGAGGCGCTGTCGGGCACGCGGGCGCGCTTGGCCGCGTTGACCGCCGAGCACAGGGCCTGGTCGAGCACCGACAGGTCGGCGCCCTTCCGGAACAGGTCGGAGAAGCCGATCTCCCGCTTCAGCGCCTTGTCCCACAGCAGGCCGGTGGTCAGGGTGTTGGGGTGGGCCCCGCCGGACCAGTCGTAGTCGACCCGCTTGAGGCTGAGCAGCTTCCCGGTCTGGCCGGCGACCGCATACTCGATGGTCTTGGCGTAGGGCGGCATGGATTCGTCGAAGCCGGCCTCGGTGCGTTCGCCCTGGGCGCCCTCGACGAACTGGCGCAGCTTGCGCACCTCCTCGCTGTAGAGGCGGGCGTGCAGGTCCGTCTGCGGCTTCAGCCCCTCGGGCAGGGCGAGGCTGACCTCGGCCCACGGCGTCTTCGTCTCGAACTTCAGCGGCGCCGCGGCGTCGGCGGGGGTGACCACGGCGGCCGCGCCGGGGGCGGGGGCTCCGGGTTCGGCCGCGCGCTCGCGGTTGCAGGCGGCGAGGACGCCGCACAGCGCGGCGGCGGTCAGCAGCAGGCGGACGGGAGCGGACATGCGGATCTCCTTCACAGCGGCAGCGTAGCCGCGCCGAGAATGATGGCGAGAAACAGGACGAGGCCGGCGTCGCGGTTGGATTTGAAAAGCTGCAGGGCCAGGGCCGGGTCGTCGGGCCGCAGCCGCCGGGTCTGGCGCAGCAGGTGCAGGGCGTAGACCCCCAGGACCAGCCAGAACAGGGCGCCGAGCCCGGCCGCCGCGCCGGCCGCGCCGGCGAGAATGGCGGCGAGCAGGTAGAACAGGCTGACGCCCGGCCGGACGTTCTCGCCCAGCCGGCGGGCCGAGGACTTCACCCCGACCATGGCGTCGTCCTCGATGTCCTGCAGGGCGTAGATGGTGTCGTAGCCGAGGGTCCAGAACACGCCGCCGAGGTAGAGGAGGAGGGCGGGAAGCCAGGCCTGCCACGCCATGGCCAGCGCGTGGCCGCCCGCGGGCGGCGCCTGCCACCAGAAGGGACGCAGCTCGTCGCGCAGCTCCGGCGGCAGGATGACGGCGGCGGCCAGCGGCAGGGCGGCGGCGAAGCCCATCAGGGCGCCCCAGTTGAAGGTCAGCCCCAGCCAGGCCTGCGGCCACCAGGTGATCCGCTTCATGAAGGGGTAGGCGGCGACGAGGGCGAGGGAGGCGACCCCGAGCAGCAGGGTGGTGGTGTTCAGGGTCAGCAGGATCAGCAGGCTGACCAGCGAGCAGCCGACCACGAAGGCCCAGGCCTGTTTCACCGAGATTCGGCCGGAGGGGATCGGCCGCATCGCGGTGCGCGCCACCCGGGCGTCGAAATCCCGGTCGACGATGTCGTTGAAGGCGCAGCCGGCGGCCCGCATCAGTCCGGCCCCGAGGGCGAAGCCGAGGAACAGCCAGGCGTCGTAGAGGTCCGGCGTCTTGCGGTACTGGGCCAGCGCCAGGGCGATGCCCTGCCAGCCCGGCAGCAGCAGCAGCCAGATTCCGATCGGGCGGTCGAACCGCCCCAGCTTCAGCCACGGCTTCAGCCCCTCCGGCGCATGCCGGTCGACCCAGTTGGCGCCGGCGTCGGGCAGGGGGGCGGAGGTCATGCGGCGGTTGTAGCGGGCCCCCGCCCGTGTTCCAACCGTCCCGCCGGCCGGGTCAGAGCCCCAGCTTTTTCAGCACCGGCCGCAGGTCGGCCTCCGCGGCGCGGAAATCCTTCCACGGGTCCGGCTTCTTCAGCAGGGCGGCGGCGTCGTGCAGGGTGTAGGCCTTCGGGTCGAGGCCCTTCTTCACCTGCCCCCACGACAGGGGGAAGGCGAGTCCGGCGCCCGGCCGCGCCCGCGGCGACCACGGCGCCACCGCGGTGGCCATGCGCCCGTTGCGCAGGTAGTCGAGGAAGATCTTCCCGCCCCGCGCCTTCTTGGCGAGGGTGGTGGTGAAGCGGTCGGGCTGCGCCCGGCGCATGATCTCCGACACCTCCTTCGCAAAGGCCTTGCACTGGTCCCACTCGACCCGCGCCTTCGCGTCGGCGCGGATGGGCACGACCACGTGCAGCCCCTTGCCGCCGGTGGTCTTGACGAAGGGGGTCAGCCCCAGCCCCTCCAGCTCCTTGCGCACCCTCTTCGCGGCGTCGATGACGTCGTCGAAGTCGAGGCCCTCGTCGGGGTCGAGGTCGAAGGTGACCTGCTCCGGCGTCTCGGGATCGTCGGGCTTGCAGCCCCACGGGTGCAGCTCCAGCCCGCCCGACTGGCCGATGGCCACCAGGCCGCCCGCGTCCGACACGCCGACGTAGGGCTTGCGCTCCTTCACGTCGATCAGCTTCAGCCGCGGATTGGAGCCGGGCATGGCGTGACGCTGGAAGAATTTCTCGCCGGTGATGCCTTCGGGGGCGCGGATGATCGACACCGGCCGGTCGGCCACGTGCGGCAGGAGGCGCTCCGCCGCCATCTCGTAGTAACGCACCAGCTCCGCCTTGGTGATCGCCGGCTTCCCGTCCGCCGCGGGCCACAGCACCTTGTCGGGGTTGGAGATGGTCACGCCCGAGACGACCAGCTTGCCCTTGCGCGGCCGCTCTCCCGGCACGGCCAGGCCGGGCAGGTCGGCCGGCGCGCCCGGCTCCTTCGACGCCTTCGACGGCGCCTGCGGCCGGTCCGTCACCTCGGTCGCGGGCTTGTCGTCGCGCAGCCCCTTGAACGCCGCCTGCCGGATCGAGCCGGTGTCCGTGTAGCCGCCGTGCTCGATCTCGGCGACCAGGGTCGGCGTGGTCCAGTGGGTGCTCAGGCCGGCGGTCCGGGTCTTCTTCGGCGCCCCCTTGCCGACGAAGGGGCTGCGGTCGGTCTCGGCCGCCTTGAGGGCGGGCAGCAGGGTCTTCAGCAGGGTCTGGTTGTAGCCGGTGCCGACGCGGCCGAGGTGGCGCAGGCCGTCCTTGTCGCGGACCCCGACGATCAGCGAGCGGAAGCGGCTCCCCTCGGCGGTCCAGCCGCCGATGATCACCTCGTCGCGCCCGCGGCACTTGGACTTCAGCCAGGTGGTGGAGCGACCCTCCGTGTACGGAGCGTCCAGCTTCTTGGAGATTACGCCCTCGAGATCCATCCGGCAGGCGCTCTCGAGGATGGCCTGGCCGGTGGTGGCGAAGTGGTCGACGTAGCGGATCCGGCCGCGGGCGGCCCTCGGGATGCGGTCGATGTACGCCTGCAGGCGGGCCTTGCGGTGGGACAGCGGCAGCTTGCGCAGGTCCTCGGGGCCTTCGAAGAGCAGGTCGAAGGCGAAGTAGACCAGCTCGCCGGTGCGCCGCTCCGAGATCGCCGCCTGCAGGGCGGAGAAGTCCGGCATGTGGTACTCGGCCAGGGCGCACAGCTCGCCGTCGACCACCGCGTCCGGCCATTGCGCCGCGTCGGCGGCCAGCTCCGGAAATTTGTCGGACCAATCCAGCCCCTTGCGGGTGCGGATCGTGGCCCGCCCGCCCCCGGTCCCCACCTGCAGCCGGTAGCCGTCGAACTTGATCTCGTGCGCCCAGCCGGTCCCCTGCGGCGGGTAGTCGGCGACCTTGCACAGCTGGATCGGCACGAAGGCGTGCGGCTTGCTCGCCTGCTCCGTCACCGCCGGGCGCGCCTTCGGCTTCGGCGGGGCCTTGCGCGTGGTCGTCTTCGGCGACCCCCAGGTCTTCTTCCCTTCGGCGATCTCGGCCAGCGAACGGCCGGTGGTCACCGAGGCGTCGATCTCCATGTTGGCGTCGCCCTCGCCGGGCACGGCGAATTCGTCCTTCTCCTTGATCAGCAGCCAGTTGTTGCGCTTCGACGGCTTGCCGCGATCGCCCTTCAGCCGGATCAGCGCCCACTTGCCCGACAGCCGCTCGCCGTGGAGCACCATCTTGACGTTGCCGCGGGCGAAGGCGGCGTCGAGGTCGTCCTCCTGCGGCTCCCATTCGCCGACATCCCACATCTGCACCGTGCCGGCGCCGTAGTTGCCGGCCGGGATGGTCCCCTCGAACGAGCCGTAGTCGAGCGGATGGTCCTCGACCTCCACCGCCAGCCGCTTCACGGCCGGGTCGCGCGACGGCGCCTTGGTCACCGCCCAGGACTTGAGCACCCCGTCCAGCTCGATGCGGAAGTCGTAGTGCAGCCGCGTCGCCGCGTGACGCTGGATCAGGTAGCGCAGGCCCGACTTGCGGGCGCGGCCCTTCTTCCCCGCGGGCTCGGGCGTGGCGGCGAAATTCCGCTTCTTCTTGTAGGTGTCGAGTTCGCCCTTGGCCGCCATGTCTGCTCGAACGCCCAAGCTGCGCCGTCGTTGCTAGGGATGCAGGGTCTCGCCGTGCTGGGTGTAGTCGAGCCCCTCGATCTCCTCCTCCTTCGTCACCCGCAGGCCGGTGGTGAAGCGGCAGATCATCAGGATCACGAAGGTGCCGATCCCCGACCAGGCGGCGACGGCGGCCAGGCCGATCAGCTGGTTCAGGACGTTGGCGTTCGCCGCGGCCGGATTGATGGCCGCGCTGGCGAAGACGCCGGTCAGGACCGCGCCGACCATGCCGCCGACGCCGTGCACGCCGAAGGCGTCGAGGCTGTCGTCGTACTTCAGGGCCCGCTTCAGCCACACGGCGCCGGCGTAGCAGGCGGGGCCGCAGATGAGGCCGATCAGGAAGGCGCCCTTCGGGTCCACCAGTCCCGCGGCGGGGGTGACGCCGACGAGGCCGGCGACGAGGCCGGACAGCATGCCCAGCAGGGTCGGGCGACGGTGGTCGATCCACTCGACCGCGGTCCAGCCGATCACGCCGGCCGCGGCGGCGAGCAGGGTGTTGAAGGCGGCGACGGCGGCGATGGCGTCGGCGGCCCAGGCCGAGCCGGCGTTGAAGCCCAGCCAGCCCACCAGCAGCAGGCCGGCGCCGATGGCGGTCAGGCCGAGGTTGTGCGGGGCCATGTTGTCCCGTCCGAAGCCGTGGCGGGGCCCGATCACGAGGGCGGCGACGAGGCCGGCCACCCCGGCGTTGACGTGCACCACCGCCCCGCCGGCGAAGTCGAGCACGCCCAGCGAACCCATCCAGCCGCCGCCCCAGACCTGGTGGCAGATCGGCGCGTAGACGAGCAGGTGCCAGAGGGCGAAGAACAGCAGGGAGGCGGAGAATTTGATCCGCTCGGCGAAGGCGCCGGCGATCAGGGCCGGGGTGATGATCGCGAAGGTCAGCTGGTAGGCGATCCAGAGGAACTCGGGCAGGCCGGGCGCCAGCCCGTGGGCGGTGGCCGGGGTCACCCCGTTCAGAAACAGGGCGTCGAGGCCGCCGACGAGGCCGTTGATCGCCGCGGGCCCGGTTCCGAACGACAGGCTGTAGCCGGCGACGAACCACAGCACGGTGACGAGCGCCAGGGCGGCGGTCGAATGGGCGATGGCCCCGATCAGGTTCTTGCGCCGCACCATGCCGCCGTAGAACAGGGCCAGCCCCGGCAGGGTCATCAGCAGGACAAGGGCGGTCGAGGTCAGGATCCAGGCGGTCGCGGCCGGGTCGGCGGCGAGCGCGGCCTGGTGCGCGAGGCGCGGCGGCGCGGCGGCGAGGGCAGGGGTGGCGCAGAGACCGGCGAGGGTCGCAAGAAGGAGGGCAGACCTGCGCATGGATGCTCCGCTTTCGGATGACTCGGTCCGAAGCCCCGCGCCCGTCCCGCGGAACCGGATAGGAGCCTATTGCGCTGCGACACGCAATAAATTTCCTTGTGCGCCGCACCATGGAGCGGCTGTTCCTCGGCGCGGGCGCGCTGTCCGCCGCGGGCGCATGATTCCGTCCCTGTCGCCGACACGGGTCGAAAGGCCTCGCCACCCGATCGCCGGCGGCTCCTAGTCGAGCGGCCGGCGCATCTCCGCGACCACATCCGCTGGCGGTCGGCTGCTGATCGTCCCCGCGTTCGCCAGCCACTCGTCCAGTCTCGCGTTGATGGCGCGACAGGGAGCGATGTCGACGACCTGGGCGATGCAGGCGGTCTGCAGCACGAGCACCTCCGCGCCGGTGCAGGCGGCGCCCTCGCGCCAGCCGGTCTCGCTCAGGCATCCGCGGCCGTAGCGCCAGAAGTCGGCCGACCCTCCGGTGCGGCCGTAGCGCCAGAAATAGGCGGAGCCCTCGGTGCGGCCGTAACGCCAGAAGTAGGCCGACCCAATCTGGTCGCCGAAGATCAGGTAATAGAAGGAGCCGGCGCCGCGCCCGTAGGCCAGCTCGTGGCCGGACGGATAGCGATCGCCATACTCGAAGTAGTGGCGGGAAGTCGGGCCGCGTCCGTACGTCCACTCCTGCTCGCCCCAGGCATGGCCGGGCCGGTCTTGCGGGGCTGTGGCCAGAACGGCGGCGGCGAGGGCGGCGGCGACCATCGCCGGCTCACCCGTTCGGTTCGCGCATGCGCGCGACGACGTCCGCGGGATGGCCGGGGCCGTAGAAATCCGAGCGGGACAGCCACTCGTCGAGCCGAGCGTTGACGGCCCGGCAGGGCGCGACGTCGATCTTCCGGGCGATGCACAGCACCTGGAAGACCACGGTCTCCCCCGAGCTGCAGGCGGTGGTGTTCGCCCAACCATACCGGCTCAGGCAGCCGCGACCGTTCTCCCAGTAGTACCGGCTCCCCGGCTCGCGGCCATTGTCCCAGTAGTAGCGGCTGCCCGGGCGGACCCCGTTCTCCCAGAAGTGCGACGACCCCGCCGAAGTGGCGTTGAAGAGGTGGTGTATCGAGCCAACCTGCGTGCTGTTGAGCAGATGGTGAGCCGACGGGAACCCGGTCCGGTTCTCGAAATAGTGGCGGGACAGGAAGCCCGTGCCGTTGACCCACTCGTGCTCGCCCCATCGCGCGGCCTGGCCGGAGGTCGGGGCGGCCGTCTGGGCGGCCAGGGCGAGGGCGAGGGCGGCGGCGAACATCGAGACTCCGTCGTGGCGCTGACGCCCCGAGGCTGGAGCGGCGCCGACGCAAGGTCAACGTCGCGGTCCTGTCGGGACCTGACGGCCCGCTGGGGGCCAGTTGCGCTCAGACGCCGTAGAAGCCCCGATACCACTCCACGAAGCGGTGGACGCCGACGTCGATGGGCGTCTTCGGGTCGTAGCCGAGCGCCGCGCGCGTCTCGGTCACGTCGGCCTCGGTGCGGGTCATTTCGCCGTCCTGGGTCGGCAGGACGTTGAGGATGGCCTTCCTGTCCAGCGCCTGTTCCAGCACCTCGATGTAGCGCGACAGCTTTTCGCGCCGGCCGGCGCCGAGATTGAGCAATCGCCACGGGGCGACGCCGCTGGTCGCCTGGCCGGGGGCCTCGGCGCGCCAGGCGGGGTCGGCGGCCGGGACGTCGTCGAGGGCGGCCACCACGCCGTCGACGATGTCGTCGACATAGGTGAAGTCCCGCTCCATGGCGCCCGCGCCGTAGACGTCGATCGGCCGGCCTTCGAGGATGGCGCGCGTGAACTTGAAAAGGGCCATGTCCGGCCGGCCCCACGGGCCGTAGACGGTGAAGAAGCGCAGGCCGGTCGAGGGGATGCCGAAGATGTAGGCGTAGGAATGCGCCATCGCCTCGTTGGCGATCTTGGTGGCGGCGTAGACGTTCAGCGGGTGGGCGACCCCCTGCTGCACCGAAAACGGCAGGGCGGCTGAGGCGCCATAGACGGAACTGGTCGAGGCGAACACCAGATGCTCGGCCTGCACCGCGCGGGCGCCCTCGAGCACGGTCAGGAAGCCGACCACGTTGGAGTCGACGTAGGTCTCGGGGTTCTCGACGCTGTAGCGGATGCCGGCCTGGGCCCCGAGGTGGACGATGCGGCGGGGCGCATGTTCGGCGAACAGGGCCCGCATGCCCTCGCGGTCGGCGAGATCCAGGGTGTGGTGGACATAGCCGGGCAGGGCTTGCAGCCGCTCCAGCCGCGCCTGCTTCAGGGCGGGCTCGTAGTAGGCGTTGAGGTTGTCCACCCCGACCACGGTCTCGCCCCGCTCGAGCAGCCGCCGGGCGGTGTGATAGCCGATGAAGCCGGCCGAGCCGGTGACGAGGACGGGACCCTGGGTCATCCGTCCTCGTTAGCTCCGGCCGCGCCGCCGCGCCAGCGTCAGCGGGCGTAGCGTTCCTCGACCGGCGCGTAGCGGTCCCACACCGCGCGGTCGGCGAGCGAGCGCAGCAGCTTGACGTATTCGGCGTGGGTCCAGGCCAGCGGGGTGGCGGAATTGGTGCCTTCGCCGGGCTCGTAGCCGTGGGCCGTCGGGTGGCCGACGCCGTCCCACGCCTGTTCGGGCAGCAGGAGGCCGCCGTTGGCGAAGGACTCCATGCCCCGCACGTACGTCTGGCGGACACCGTTCAGCTGGGCCTCGGTCCAGCCGGCGTCGGCGGACGGATTGTGCAGGGCGGCCGCCAGTTCGTAATGGCCGCGCTCGCCGGTGAAGAAGGGCCACAGCCGGCCGCGCTGGCCGGGGTGCATCTCGCC
The DNA here is from genome assembly GCF_013912005.1 of Brevundimonas sp. Taxonomy (GTDB): domain Bacteria; phylum Pseudomonadota; class Alphaproteobacteria; order Caulobacterales; family Caulobacteraceae; genus Brevundimonas. The sequence continues at coordinate 53,533 of NZ_JACESB010000012.1, forward strand.
GCCGACGCCGTAGTTTTCGCCCGTGTCGGTCTGTTCGCCGTAGCCGTCGTTGCCGTAGCGGCGGAAGGCGGGGACGCCGTTGACGTCGTAGCGGACGCGGAAGCGGTCCTCGCGGGTCTGGTCGTCGTACTCGGGCAGGGAGGCGAGGATGGAGGGGGCGTCGGGGGCGCGGACGCCGTAGCGGACCAGTTCGAGGAAGCCGCCGTCGACGATCTTGTCTTCCGCATGGGCGGGCTGGCCGTTGTTCTCGCCGATCGGGGCCTTGTCGTTCGGGTTGTCGTTGCGGGTGATGCGGATGAAGTAGCGGCCGTCGCCCCATTCGCCGTTGGTGGTGAACATCCGCGCCTCGACCCTGGACTCATAATCGTCGGCGGCGGCCTGGTAGCGGTCGGCCGAGGCCGCGTCGCCCGCGGCGCGGGCGATGTCGGCGGCGGTGACCAGGCCGGCGATGACGGCGGCGGTGGTCGAGGGGGAATGGCCCTCCTGCTCCTCCCAGCGCTCCTGCTGGGTCCAGGGCGGGGTGACCGTGCGGTCGTTCCACAGCAGGCCGACCGTGCCGCCGTCGACGAGGAAGTCGGCGGCCGGCTTGATCATGCCGGCGTACATGCGCGCCATCTCGGCGTCGGAGACCAGGCCGGCCTTCCACAGCTTCCAGCCCAGCATGATCGGCATGGCGGTCTGGTCCAGCTGGACCCCGACCCATTCGATCTCGCCGTCGACGTGGGTCTTCTGCAGGAACCAGCCCGTGGCGCCGGTGTTGCCGGGGGTCCCGGCGTCGACCTGCACCTGGGGCAGGTAGCGGAAGGCGGCGAGCGGCGTCTCAGTGTCGCCGAGCGCCAGCAGGGCCATGGCCACCTGGTAGAAGTCTCGCGGCCAGACGGCCTTGTAGCCGGTCGAGGGGTTGGTGGCGTCGACGGTGTCGCCCCACGGATTGGACAGGGAGGCGATCAGGGCGCCGGCGTGGGTGCGGTCCTCCTGCACCTTGAGCATCAGGGCCGAGACGTACGTCAGCCGGCCGCCGTCGGTGGACTGTTGGGCGAGGCGGGGCAGCTGGTCGAGGGAGGCGATGTAGTCTTCCCAGCCCACGCGGTCGCCCTCGCCGTTAAAGCGGCGGAGGACCTCGTCGAGGTCGTCCGTGTGGCTGGCCATGGCGGCGTCGGTCGCGGCCTCGCGGCTCGACCCGAAGCCAATGACGAAATCGCGGGACAGGTTCTCGCCCGCGCGAAGGGTCGGCAGGGCGCCCGTCAGCATGAGGTTGCCGCCCTGCTCGCCGGTGGAACGGTAGAGTTGATCGAGGTCGCCGTCGGCGAGATCGGTCAGACCATCGGAGGCCCCGACGAACCCGACGCTGGCGGCCTCGAACGGCTCGTTCGGAATGAGCGCCAGATGCACGTCCGCCTCGGAGGCGAAGAGCCCCTGCAGGCCCGCGTGGTCCGCGCCCGCGATCGCCTCGCCCCGGTCGCCGACGCCGGTGTTGGCCATGTGCGGCTCGAGCAGCAGGTAAGGCGTGATGTCTCCACGCAGCGCGCGGATCGTCGTGCGGACCACCAGCGCCTGCCGGTCGGGATCCGTGAAGATGCGCTTCTCGATCTCGTAGCGACCGGCCTTGTCGGTGGTGGTCACCCGGTAGGCGGGGGAGAGGGGGCGGCCTTGCGCGTCCACGTGCAGGTATTCGGTGCGGTGGGTGGTGTCGGCGCCCTCGACCGACAGGCCGTCTTCCGTGACGACGGCGAAGCGCAGTTGCTTGATCTGGGCCTCGTGGATGAGGCCGTACATGGTCTCGGTCAGGACGCCGTCGGCGATGGAGAACCAGACGCGGCTGACGTCGCCGGTCGGGCCGCCGTCGCGGTACTCGCCTTCGACATAGGCCTCGTAGGACGCGCCAGCGCCGGTCTTGGCGGCGTTCACCCAGGTGGGCGTCTCGCCGGGCGCGCCGGGGGCGACCTGGGCGAGGGCGGGCGCGGCGGCCATGAGGGCGAGGGCGGCGACGCCGGAGAGCAGGAGGGGAAGACGCATGGCGATACTCACGAACGGACGGCGGAGGGGGCGACGGGGACCAGCAGGCTGGCCCCGGCGGCGATCAGGAAGCTGACGGCGCCGAGGGCGAGGGCCCAGATCGGCCGGCCGCCGAAGACGGCGTTCAGCACGGCGCCCAGGATGGTGGCGGCGACCAGCTGGGGCACGACGATGAAGATGTTGAAGACGCCCATGTAGAGCCCCATTTTCCGGCCCGGCACGGCGTTCGACAGGATGGCGTAGGGCATCGACACGATGCTGGCCCAGGCGAAGCCGACGCCGATCATCGGCAGCCACAGCCACTGCGGATCGCGGATCAGGAAGACGCCGAGGAAGCCGGCGGCGCCGAGGGTCAGGTTCAGGGCGTGGGCGCCGCGCAGGCCGGTGCGGTGGGCGATGACCGGGATCAGGAAGGCGGCCATGGCGGCGACGCCGTTGTAGATCCCCATCAGCACCCCGACCCAGTTGGCGCCCTCGCCGTAGCCGGCCGAGGTCGGGTCGGGCGAGGCGTAGTGGACGGCGGTGACTGCCGGGGTCATGTAGATCCACATGGCGAACAGGGCGAACCAGCTGAAGAACTGGACCACGGCCAGGCCCTGCATGGTCTTCGGCATGGCGAAGATGTCGCCCATGATGTCGGTCAGGGGATTGGAGCGGCCGGCGGCGGCGAGGGCGCCGACCAGCATCTGCATCAGCCCGAAGGCGAGGACGAAGCCGGCGAGGACGTAGAGTTCCTTCTGCAGGTCGAAGGCGCCCACCGCCGCCACGCCGAGGGAGCCGGCGAAGGCCCACAGCAGGCCGCCCGTGTACCAGGCGTTGCGGGAGCGGGCGGCGGCCGGAGCGGGGCCGGCGTCGCGGGACGTCTCGAAGGCGTCGATCTGTTCGGGGCTGTATTCGCGGGTGGTGAAGACGGTCCACAGCACGGCGGCCAGCAGGGCCGCGGCGCCGACGTAGAAGGAGAGACGCACCGCCATCGGCACCACCCCCTCGGGGGCGGTGGCGGCGACGTCGAACCACTCGGTCAGGATCCAGGGCAGGCAGGAGGCGAACACCGCCCCGGCGCCGATGAAGAAGCTCTGCATCGCATAGCCCGTGGTGCGCTGCTCCTCGGGCAGGTTGTCGCCGACGAAGGCCCGGAACGGCTCCATTGTGATGTTGATCGAGGCGTCCATGATCCAGAGCATGGAGGCCGCCATCCAGAGCCACGGGCTGTGCGGCATGACGACCAGGGCGAGGGTCGTCAGGATGGCCCCGGCGAGGAACCAGGGCCGGCGGCGGCCCAGCCGGGTCCAGGTGCGGTCGCTGAAATAGCCGACGACCGGCTGGACCAGCAGGCCGGTCAGGGGGGCGGCGATCCACAGGATGGCGAGGCTGTCGACCTCGGCTCCCAGGGTCTGGAAGATGCGGCTGGTGTTGGCGTTCTGCAGGCCGAAGCCGATCTGGATGCCGAAGAAGCCGACGCACATGTTCCAGATCGACCAGCCGCTGAGGCGGGGTCGGACGGCGGCGGCGGCGCCGGGGGCGAGGCCTTCAGGAGTCGTGGTGGTCATGAAGGCCTGCCTCCCCGCAGGTCGGTGGTTCAGCGCCGGCCGCGGCCGAGGGGCACGAAGCGGATGGCCTGGCCGCCGCCGGGGGCGAGGCGCAGGGTCAGGACGTCGGCCGAGGTCACCTCGCGGGTCGAGATGTCGATGGCCGTGCGGTTGTCGGTGAAGTTGGCCCCGGGGCCGTCGGCGTAGATCTCGGCGCGGTAGCGGCGGCCGGGGTCGAGGAAGCCGAGGGCGGCGGTGAGGACGCGCGGCTGCTCGTCGGTGATCGCGCCGAGGAACCATTCGTCGGAGTTGCGGTCCTTGCGGGCGATGGTGACGAAGTCGCCGACCTCGCCGTTCAGCACCCGGGTCTCCTCCCAGTCGACGGCGACGTCCTTGATGAACTGGAACGGGGCCGGGTTTGCCTCGTAGTTCTCCAGCAGGTCCGCGGCCATCTGGATCGGGCTGTAGATGACGACATACAGCGCCAGCTGCTTGGCCCAGGTGGTGGCCACGCCCTCCGGCACCCGGGTCTCCATGCCGAAGATGCCCGGCGTGTAGTCCATCGGCCCGGCCAGCAGGCGGGTGAAGACCAGGTTGGGCTCGTGCTCCGGCGGATTGGCCGGCTGGCCCCAGGCGGCGTACTCCATGCCGCGCGCGCCCTCGCGGCTGATGATGTTCGGATACGTCCGGCGCAGGCCGGTGTCCTTGATCGGCTCGTGGGCGTTGACCGCGACCTCGTACCGGGCGGCCGTCTCGACGACCTTCAGGTGGTGGCGGGCCATGTGCTGGCCCTCGTGCCAGGCCAGCGCCGAGCCGCCGTCGCCGGTCGCCACGCGCGCCCCGCCGGCGTCGGCGACATAGCCGGTCTTCACCGAATGCCAGCCGTGCCGCTGCATCAGGGCGAAGGCGTCCTCGAGCTGCTGTTCGTAATGGAAGGCGTTGCCGCCGGTCTCGTGGTGGCCGACGATCTCGACCCCCTTCTCGCGGGCGTAGGCGGCGACGCGTTCGATGTCGAAGTCCGGATAGGGCTGGGTGAAGCTGTAGTCCCAGCCGGAGCCGAACCATTCGCCGTCCCAGCCGACGTTCCAGCCCTCGACCAGCACCCCGCCGAAGCCGTGCTCGGCCGCGAAGTCGATGTGGCGCATCGTGTATTCGGTGGTCGCGCCGTGCTTCGGCCCCGAGTTCCAGCTGCGGGTGTCGAGGTGCATGTCCCACCAGATGCCGACGTATTTCATCGGCCTGAACCAGCTGACGTCGCCCAGCTTGTTGGGCTCGTTGAGGTTCAGGATCAGGCTGGACTCGACGAGGCCGCCGGCCTGGTCGGCGATCTGCAGGGTGCGCCAGGGGGTGTGGAAGGGGGCTTCGCGGACCACCGCGGCGCTGGTCAGGCCCGGGGTCAGCATGGCGCGGAATTTGCCGCCCTCGACCCGGCGCAGGTTCATGCCCGAATAGTCGACCAGGGCCGCCTCGTGGATCGACAGATGGGTCCCGTCTTCCAGCCGCATGGTCAGGGGCGTCTGGCTGACGCCGACCGAGGCGATCGGGGTCCGGTTGTAGAGATATTCGGCGCGGTTGTACTCGAAGGCCGGCAGCCACCAGGCCGTCCCGGCCGCGTCGGCGAGATTGAACTCGGTCAGTTCGGCGCCGATGTTGACCGTCTTGAGCTCGGGCTGTTCGGGGAATTCGTAGCGGAAGCCGAGGCCGTCGTCATAGAGGCGGAAGACCACGTCCATGCGCCGCATCAGGCCCCAGCGCTCCTGCAGCTGGACGCGCAGCTCGTTGTAGCGGTTGCGGATGAAGCGGCGCTCGCCCCACGGCTGCTCCCAGGTGTCGTCGTGGCTGGTGACGGTCTGCCCAAGGATGCCGAAGGCGCGCTCCAGCTTGCGGGCGTCGGTGAGCAGGAAGCCCAGCCGCGACTGGGCGATGACCTGTCGTCCGAGACGGTGGACCGAGTACGAGACGAAGCCGTCGTTGTCGGCCTCCAGCTCGACGGAGATCACGCTCTCGGGCGAGGCGGCGCGGGCGACCCCGGGCTGCGCGCCGCCGGCCGGGGCGTCCTGGGCCGAGGCGGCGACCGGAACGGCGGCGACCGCGGCGCTGGTGGTGATCAGGGAACGGCGGTTGATCATCGGGGGAGGCTCCGGATAACGGGACTTGCCAAGCGCGGCCGCAGCGGCGCAGAACAAGCAAGGTTTGCAGCAAAATTTGCAGCCGTGCCATTCGCGAGAAACGAAACGTGAGCCGCCGCAACACCCGCCTGGAGGATCTGGCCCGGCTGGCGGGCGTATCGATCTCGACGGCGTCGCGCGCGCTCAACGACAGCCCGGCGGTCAACGCGCGGACCAAGCAGCTGATCTGGAAGCTGGCGCGCGAGCACGACTATCCCTTCCGCCGCTACATGCCCTCGGGCCCGGTCGGCGCCGAGGGCGTGATCGCGCTCGTCACCCCGCGCCCGCAGGGCCGGGAGGGGCGGCTGAGCGATCCCTTCTTCCTCGAACTGCTGGCCGGCGTCGGCGAGGCGGCGCGGGAGCGCGGCTGCGACGTGATCATGAGCCACTTCTCGCCGACCAGCTACGACGACCTGGTGGCGGCGATGAACACCCGCGCGGACGGGGTGATCTTCCTCGGCCAGAGCTTCCTGCACCAGAGCCTCAACCGGCTGGCCGAGACCGACGGGCGCTTTGTGGTCTGGGGCGCCCAGATGCCGGACCAGCTCTACTGCTCGGTCGGATCCGACAACCTCGCCGGCGGCCGACGCGCCACCCGCCATCTCGCCCGGCTGGGCCGGCGTCGCATCGTCTTCCTCGGCGACCTCGATCCGCCCGAGGCCATGCAGCGCCACCGGGGCTACCTCGAGGCGCTGGAGCAGACCGGCCTGGGCGTCGATCCCGACCTGATCATCGAGGCGCATTTCGAGGTGGAGTCCGCCGAGGCCTCGGTGGACGGGCTGATCCGCCGCGGCGTGCCGTTCGACGGCGTCGTCTGCGCCTCGGACCAGATCGCGCTCGGGGCCGTCCGGGCCCTGCTGCACGCGGGCCTGCGGGTGCCGGAGGACGTGTCGGTGATCGGCTTCGACAACGTCCCGTTCAGCCGCTACGCGCGCCCGGCCCTGACCACCATCGCCCAGGACACGATGAAGGCGGGGCGGCTGCTGGTCTCCAAGCTGATCGACAACCCCGGCGACTCGGTCGGCCGGTCGGAACGGATCCCGACCGACCTGATCGTGCGCGAGAGCTGCGGCGGCTAGAGTCATCCCTCGGCCAGCACCAGTCCCGCCGCCGGCGGCAGGGCGGCTCCGGAACCGGAGGGCAGGTTGACGCTCTCGACCAGCCGCCAGCCCCGCGGCGGCGCCCACGCCACCGCCTCGCGGCCAAGGTTGAAGGCGCAGAGCAGGCGCTCGCCGCCGAGGATGCGTTCGAAGCAGACCATCCCTTCCGGGGCCTCAAGCAGGCGCATCTCCCCGCGCGCGAGGGCCGGATGGGCCTTGCGCAGGGCGATCAGGCGGCGGGTGGCGTGGAGCATGGAGGCGGGGTCCGCCTCCTGCCGGTCGACCGCGAGGTCGACGTGGCGCGGATCCACGGGCAGCCAGGGCCGGCCGGTGGAGAAGCCGGCCTCCGGCGCGTCGGCCTTCCACGGCATCGGCGTGCGGGCGCCGTCGCGGCCCAGCGTCTGGGGCCAGTTGGCGATGGCCTCGGGATCCTGCAGCCGCTCGAACGGCACCTCCGCCTGCGGCAGGCCCAGCTCCTCGCCATAGTAGACGAAGACGTTGCCGCGCAGGCACATCAGCAGCAGCATGGCCATCTCGGCGAAGGCGCGGGGATCGCGCTCGCGGGCCCAGCGCGAGATCGCCCGCGGCGCGTCGTGGTTGGAGAAGGTCCACGAGGGCCAGCCCTGGCCCTCGCGGCCGTGCCAGGCCTCGGCCCCCTGGCGGACCAGCTGGCACTCCAGCGTCGGGGCGTAGAGGTAGAGAAAGCCGTAGGCGCTGTTCAGCCGGTCGTCCCCGGCGGTGAAGGCCTGCATCTCCCGCTCCGCGTGGTCGCCCCCGACCTCGGCCACCGAGAAGCGGCCGCCATAGCTGTCGGTCAGGGCGCGGATGCGCTTCAGGAAATCGACGATGGCCGGATGCGACTGGTTGTGGACCTTGTCCTGGAAGTCGAACGGCCGGGTCCGCTTGCCGCCCGGCGGCAGCGGCGGGTTGTCCCGCAATTGCGGGTCATGCATGGCGAAGTTGATGGCGTCGAAGCGGAAGCCGTCGACCCCGCGCTCCAGCCAGAAGCGCGCCACGTCCAGCAGGGCGTCCTGCACCGCCGGATTGTGCACGTTCAGCTGCGGCTGCTCGGGCAGGAAGTTGTGCATGTAGTACTGGCCGCGGCGGGCGTCCCAGGTCCAGGCGGGACCGCCGAACACCGACTGCCAGTTGGTCGGCGGCGAGCCGTCGGCCCGGGCGTCGGCCCAGACGTACCAGTCGGCCCTGTCGCCGGTGCGGGACTGGCGGCTGTCGCGGAACCAGGGGTGCTGGTCCGAGGTGTGGGCGAAGACGAGATCGATGATGATGCGCAGCCCCAGCCGGTGCGCCTTCAGCACCAGGGCGTCGAAGTCGGCCAGCGTGCCGAAGATCGGGTCGACGTCGCAGTAGTCGGCGACGTCGTAGCCGAAATCCTTCATCGGGGAGGTGAAGAAGGGGCTGAGCCAGACGGCGTCCACCCCGAGGGAGGCGATGTGGTCGAGGTGCTCGGTCACGCCCTTCAGGTCGCCGACGCCGTCGCCGTTGGTGTCGGCGAAGCTGCGCGGATAGACCTGATAGACGACGGCCCCGCGCCACCATTCGGCGGCGTCGGCTTCGGCGGCGGGGGAGGCGAGAATCTGGGCGGTCACTCGGAGCCTTCTGAAACGCAGACGACATAGCCCAGGGCGGGCACGGAGACGGAGACCGCCCCCGGGGCGGCGGCGCGGGAGGGACAGTGCCCCAGCGCGGCGCGCCAGGCGAGGGAGTCGACCTCCACCGGCACGTTGACGTCGCGCGGGGCGGTCGAGGTGTTGAAGACGACGAGGGTTTCGCCGGCCGCGTCGAGGCGCGAGAGGGCGAGGACGCCCGGCTCCTGGTCGGCGACGCGCACCCGCACCTCGCCGCGGCGCAGGCGGGGATCGGCGGCGCGGACCCGGGCCATCTCCGCGATGCGCCGGTACATGTCGGCGTTGGTATCAAAGGGGCCGGCGGCGGAGCCGATGCGGCGGTCGTCGGCGTAGGCGGCGACACGGGTCTCGAACATGTCCTGGCGGGCGCGGCGGTCGTCGCCGTCGCCGGTGAAACCCTGCTCGTCGCCATAGTAGATCACCGGCACGCCGCGGCCCAGCAGGACCAGGGCGTGGGCCAGGGTCGCGCGGTCCAGCAGTTCGGCGTCGGAGACGTCGGGCATGGCGTTCAGGATCAGGTGGCCGATGCGGCCCATGTCGTGGTTGCCGGTGAAGGTCGGCAGCCGGCGCGCCGTCTCCACCCCGCCGGCGTAGATGGCGTCCTCCATCAGCAGGTAGCCCATGGCGTCGGGGTGCTGGACGCCCGTGACCATGTTCTGGACGACGCGCTGATAGGCGAAGTCGAGCACCGTCGGCAGGCCGTCGACGACCGTGTGCATGGCCGCCGCGCCCGACTGGAAGTCGTAGGTCTCGCCGAAGATGTGGAAGTTCGGAATGCCGCGGGCCCGGGCGCGCTCGAGGATGGCCGGGACGAAGGCCTGCCAGAACTCCGGATTGACGTGGCGGGCGGTGTCGATGCGGAAGCCGTCGATCCCGTAGTCGTCGATCCAGGCGCCGTAGACGTCGATGAAGCCCTCGATCACGCGCGGGTGCTCGGTGAACAGGTCGTCGAGCCCGGCGAAGTCGCCGTCCATGCGGGCCTCGCCGTACCAGGCGCTGTTGCCGCGATTGTGGTAGAGGCCGACGTCGTTCAGCCAGGCCGGGACCTTGACCGTCTCCTCGCCGGCGGGGACGTACGGCGTGTACGCGTAGTCGGGGCGCGTCAGGGTCGAGAAGTCGCTCCCGGGCTCGCCGGTGAAGCCGGGGTTGATCGGCTGGCCGTCCAGGCCCCCGCGGCGCTGGTACGGATAGTCGCCCTTCCAGCGGTAGCCGCAGTCGTTCTCCGGGCATTCCCGATAGCGGATGACGTCGGCCGTGTGGTTGATGACGATGTCCAGATAGACCTTCATCCCGCGGGCATGGGCCGCCTCCACCAGGGCGCGGAAGTCGTCATTGGTCCCGAAATGCGGATCGATCCGGGTGAAGTCGGTGATCCAGTAGCCGTGGTAGGCGGCGCTCTCGTGGCCCGGCGGCCCCTGCACCGCCTTGTTGACGAAGGGCGGGGCGATCCACAGGGCGGTGACGCCGAGGCCCTGCAGATAGTCGAGCCGCCCCGTCAGGCCGGCGAGGTCGCCGCCGTGGTAGAAGCCGGGGTCGGCCGGATCATGGCCCGTCACGAGCCGGTCGCCCGCGAGCCCGCCGCGATCGTTCGAAGGGTCGCCGTTGGCGAAACGGTCGGGCAGCAGGAAGTAGATGACCTCGTCCTCGGGCAGCCGGTCGCGCAGACCGGAGCCGGGCGACTGGGCCCCCGCCGGCGCCGCGAACGCCGCCGCCGCGGCGGCGATCATGAGCGCGCGTGAGACGCGCGACGGCCGGAACCGTGCGGGCATGGGGTGTCCTCCAGGCGTCCCCGGACGTCGTGGCCCGATGGATCAGTTTGCAAGATTTTGCAGCGCGGGCGGTTTCTGTCAATCCGGCGAGGCGACCCGCCAGAAATGCGGCCGGAACACTGGTCTCCCCCGGATTCGCAACCCTGAAGCGCGCCGTGTGCGTCACATTTCCGCCACGGTGCGGGGTCGGCGCGGCGGAGTCGCTTGCATGGGTGCAAGAAGTTTGCATAACTTTGCGATGACGCTGGACGCTTCCACAGAAATGCGCCGGCTCCAGGGAGGATTGAGATGAGAACCCAGGTGACCCCGCGCGCGCGCCTTCTCGGCGGAGCCGCGCTCAGCGTTTTCGGCCTTCTGGCCCTCGCCGGCGCAGCGCAGGCGCAGACTCCGCCGCCGCCGCAGGACGAGCCGTCCGAGATCGGCGAGATCATCGTCACCGGCATCCGCGGCTCGATCGAGAGCTCGATCGCCGAGAAGCGCGGGAACTCCTCGATCGTCGAGGTCGTCACCGCCGAGGACATCGGCAAGCTGCCGGACGTGTCGATCGCCGAATCGCTGGCCCGCCTGCCGGGCCTGGCCACGCAGCGTCTGGACGGCCGGGCGCAGATGATCTCCATCCGCGGCCTGGCCCCGGACTTCACCAGCTCGCTTCTGAACGGCCGCGAGCAGGTCTCCTCGGGCGACAACCGCGGCGTCGAGTTCGACCAGTATCCCTCGGAGCTGCTGGGCAGCGTTCTGGTCTACAAGACTCCGGATGCGGCCCTGATCGGCCAGGGCCTGGCCGGCACCGCCGACCTGCGCACCATCCGGCCGCTGGAGTACGGCCGGCAGGCGATCGCGCTGAACGCCCGCTACGAGTGGAACGATTACGGTGCGCTGAACTCGGGCACCGAGGACACCGGCCAGCGCTATTCGATCAGCTATATCGACCAGTTCATGGACGACACCCTGGGCGTGGTGCTGGGCTACGCCCACATGTCGACGCCCTACCAGGCCGAGCGCTTCAACGCCTGGGGCTATCCGAACTACTCGGACGGCAACCTGCTGATCGGCGGCGCCAAGCCCTATGTCCAGTCCAGCGAGCTGGTCCGTGACGGCTATCTCGCCACCGTCGAATACCGACCGAATGACCGCTGGCGCTCGACCTTCGACGCCTTCTATTCCGAGTTCGACAACACCCAGATCCTGCGCGGCATCGAGTTCCCGCTGGCCTGGGGCGGCGGGGCGGAGTCGGTGGCGGGCGCCTGCGCCGCCAGCGGCGGCGCCCAGACCGCCACCTGCCGCCCCGGTCCGTCGCTGCGGCCGGGATACACGGTCGAGGACGGCGTCATCGTCGCCGGCACCTGGGACAATGTGAAGGGCGTGGTGCGCAACGACGGCAACCGCCGCACCGCCGAGCTGACCTCGGTGGGCTGGAACAACCAGTTCCAGCTGACCGACGCCTGGACCGCCAACTTCGACCTCAGCTATTCGAAGGCCGACCGCACCGACGTGGTGCTGGAAACCTACTCGGGCACCGGGCGGAACGTCACCGGGGCGCTCGACACGCTGAGCTTCGTGACGACGCCGGAAGGGACCACCTTCACGCCCAACCTGGACTATTCGGACCCGTCGCTGATCCTGCTCACCAGCCCCCAGGGCTGGGGAGTCCCTCCCGGCGGCCAGGACGGCTTCATCAACAGCCCGACGACGATCGACGAACTGACCAGCGCCCGCGTCGACTTCGCCCGTGACATCGACAATGGCGGGCCGTTCAGCCGGATCGCCTTCGGCTTCAATCTGACCAGCCGCGACAAGGAGCTGGACCTCGAGCGCTATTACCTGTCGCTGGACGCCAACGTCGCGGACCCGACCCACAGCACCAGCGTGCCGATCCCGAGCGAATACCTGCTGGAGCCGACCGACCTGACCTATCTCGGCCTCGGACCGATGGTCAGCTACGATCCCTTCGCCCTGATCGACAGCGGCATCTACACCCTGATCGCGCCGCAGGATGACAACTTCCTGGCCTTCGGCTGGGCCGTCTCGGAAGAGGTCTTCACCGGCTACTGGAAGGCGGACATCGACAGCGAGCTGTTCGGCGCCCCGGTCACCGGGAACATGGGCTTCCAGGTGGTGCGCACCGAGCAGAGCTCGGACGGCACGGTCGCCTCGGGCGACCCGGCGGTGCCGGTCGCCCGCTCCGACGGCGACGACTACATCTACGTGCTCCCGAGCGCGAACCTGTCGTTCGAGGTCGCCGAAAACCTGTTCTTCCGGCTCGGCGCGGCGCGAGAGATGGCCCGGCCGCGGATGGATCAGATGCGCGCGTCCATCAACATCGACTACAACGCCGGCTTCGCCAACAACACCTCCCTCACCGCGTCTCCGTGGGACGGATCGGGCGGCAATCCGCGCCTGCGGCCGTGGATCGCCAACGCCCTGGACGTCTCGATCGAGAAGTACTTCGGCCGCCGCGGCTACGTCTCGCTCGCCGGATTCTACAAGGATCTGGAAAGCTACATCTACGACCAGGAGACGCTGACCGACTTCACCGGCTACCCGGTGATCAGCGGGCCGGAGCCGGTCCTCCGCCAGGGCTATCTGTCGGTCCCGCAGAATGGCGAAGGCGGGGTCATCCAGGGGCTGGAGTTCGCCCTGTCGGTGCCGTTCGACATCCTGTGGCAGCCGCTGGAGGGCTTCGGCATGACCTTCAGCGCCTCGCTCACCGACAGCGACATCGTGCCGAACCCCGGCAGCCCGTCCACGCCGCTGCCCGGCCTGTCGGAGAAGGTCGGCAACCTGACGGTCTACTATGAGCGCGCCGGCTTCCAGGCCCGGATCTCGAACCGCTACCGGTCGGAGTTCCTCGGCGAACTGTCCGGCGTCGGCACCGACCGCATCCAGCGCATGGTGGACGAGGAGAACGTGGTCGACGCCCAGGTCGGTTACGAGTTCCAGTCCGGCCCGATGGAAGGCCTGTCGATCCTCGCCCAGGTCAACAACCTGACCGACGAGCCGTTCAAGACCTTCGAGAACAACGACGACCGCCGGGTCATCGACCACCAGCAGTACGGCCGCACCTTCCTCGTCGGCCTGAACTACCGCTACTGACCGGACGGACCGGTGAGATGCAGGGCCGCTCCGGGAGACCGGGGCGGCCCTCGCCTTTTCCACCCCCGCGGGCCACTTTTGGTTACGGCGGAACGCAAAGCGCTGGACGCGAGCGTCGCCGGATGGAAGCAAGGGCGCTGGAGAAGGCCGCGCGCGCTTGACGCAGGCCGCCGGGGAGAGACATGACCGACACCACAGCTTCGCCGCCGTCGCGCACCCAGGGCACGGGCCTCGCCTTCGCCTATGTGACGACCCTGTTCTTCGCCTGGGGCTTCGCCACCTCGCTGATTGACCCGCTGATCGCGGCGGTGCGCAAGGTGTTCGACCTGAGCACGGCCGAGGCCATGCTGACCGCCTCGGCCTGGTTCATCGCCTACGCTGTCGTCTCGGTGCCCGCCGCCGCCGTGCTCGGCAAACTGGGCTACAGCCGCTCGATCATCTCGGCCCTGGCGGTGATGGTGCTCGGCTGCCTCCTCGTGCCGCTGGCCACGATCGTCGACTGGTACCCCGGCGTGCTGATCGCCCTGTTCGTCATCGCCTCGGGGGTGACCCTGCTGCAGGTGGCCGCCAACCCGCTGGTGGCGGCGCTCGGCTCGCGCAAGAGCTCGCACGCCCGCCTGAACTTCTCGCAGTTCTTCAACTCGCTCGGCACCACGGTCGGCCCGTGGCTCGGCTCCACGGTGCTGCTGACCGGCGGCGTGTTCGCCGCCGGCGCAGTCGTCACCGCGGCCACCCGCGACGAGTCGCTGCGCAGCATCGACTTCGCCTTCCTGGCGCTGGGCGGCTTCTTCGCCGTCGTGGCCTTCTTCATCTTCACCGCCCGCAAGAAGATCAACGCGGCGGCGGCCGGGGCGGACGAGGGCGGCGGCGTGGCCTCGCCGCTCAAGGCCTTCGGCTCGAAGTGGGCCCTCTTCGGCGCCCTCGCCATCTTCATCTACGTCGGCTCGGAAGTGACCATCGGCGGCCTGCTGACCAACTTCCTGCACAGCCCGACCATCCTGAACATTCCCGAGGCCGACGCCGGCCGCATGGTCAGCCTGTACTGGGGCGGGGCCATGGTCGGCCGCTTCATCGGCGCCCTGCTGCTGACCCGCGTCCGCGCGGGCGTGCTGCTGACGGTCAACACGACCATCGCCGCCGTGCTCTGCCTCGTGGTCACCCAGACCACCGGCGAGACCGCGGCCTACGCCGCCATCGCGGTCGGCTTCTTCAACTCGATCATGTTCCCGACCATCTTCACCCTGACGCTGGAGCGGTCGGGCGCGCCGGCCTCGGCGACCTCGGGCCTGCTGTGCACCGCCATCGTCGGCGGCGCCGTGCTGCCCTACATCGCCGGCCATCTGGTCGACGACGCCGCGGCGGTGTTCAACCCGGCCTTCTTCGTGCCGCTGGCCGGCTACGTCCTTCTCACCGTGTTCGCGATCGCCTGCGCCCGCTCCAAGGCCCGCGACGGCGACGTGGTGGCGGCGCCCGCCTCGCACTGAGCCGGCGCGCACCGGGACCGCAGGGCCGCCGGGGGCATCCCCCGGCGGCCCTTGTGCGTCCGGCGCACCGGCCGCGACACGCCCGCGCGATCGACGGGCGCCGGGCGCGAACCCCATTCCCGCAGGGCATATACCCGGGCGGATCGCGCAATATTGCGCACTGCTGATGCGTGATAATCCCCGCGGGGGCGCCTGCGGCGCCGGGAGTCCATCAGGGGGAACGAGGTCGCCGCAGCTGGCGGCCCCGGCTGAGCAAACACAATGAAGTTTCGGCACATCGAGGTATTCCACGCCGTCTACCAGACGGGATCGGTCACCGGCGCGGCCCGCGCGCTCCACGTTTCGCAGCCGTCCGTCAGCAAGGTCCTCGGGCACGCCGAGGATCAGCTGGGCTTCAAGCTGTTCGAGCGGGTCAAGGGGCGACTGACGCCAACGCGGGAGGCGGACGCCCTCTACCGCACGGTGGACGAGATCTACGGACAGATGGCGTCCCTCGACACCATGGCCGACAACCTCCGGCGGGGAACGGGGGGCCATATCCGCCTGGGAGTCACCCCGACCCTGGGTCTCGGGGTGGCGCCCGATGCGATCGCGCGTTTCCGGGGCGCTCATCCCGACGTCGCCTTCGACATCCGGACCCTGAACCACGACGAGGTGCGGGGCGCTCTCATCGCGATGGAGTGCGACATCGCCGTGAGCTACGATTCTCCCCGGCACCCGCGTCTCGCGTCGACAGCGATCGGCAGCGGCGAACTGGGCATGCTGTACAGACGATGCGACATGCCCGACGCCCCGGCGCGGATCGACTTCGACCTGCTGCAGTCAAAGGACTGGATCGCGCTCGCCGCCGACGGCTGGGTCGCCCAGACCTGCGCCCAGGAGATCGAGCGCCGCAGGCTGCGTCTGAACGCAGTCGTCTCGGTGCGGACCTACTATGTCGCCGCAGCCCTGGTCGCGCGTGGCGTCGGCGTCACGGTCATGGACCAGCACTCGGCCCAGGCCTGCCTCACGCCCGAGATGGCGTTCCGCCCGTTCATCGAGCCGCTCCCGCTGACGATGTACTGCATCTACCTCCAGGACCGGCCGCCATCGAAGATGATCGGGAAGTTCATCGACGTCCTGCGCCGCGAGATCGCGCAGCCGCCGCCTCCATAACCCGCAGGTATGAATCCGCCTCAAAACAGCAGTATGCGCGGCCGGCGCGATATCTGAGGGTTCGGTCGACGACATCGCCCGAAGGCCTCACATGCTGCCTGGTCCCTATCTGCTTCACCTCGGTTCCGCGACTGACGCCCTCGCCGTGAAGACGGCGCGGGGCGTCCTCCAGTGGCGGCCGCACGCCTGCCTCGCCCAGCGCCGACTGCCGGACTGTTCGGTCGACCTGGGACTCCCGGAGATGACCTTCGCCGAGGCGGTCGACCGGGGCGCGCGGACGCTGGTCCTCGGTAGCGCCAACGCCGGCGGGGTCATGGGACGGGATCTGATCGACGAAGCGGTTCTCGCCCTGGAGGCCGGGCTGAACGTGGCCAGTGGCCTCCACGACCGGCTGGTCGACCAGCCCGAAATCGCGTCGACCGCCTCGCGCTGCGGACGACGTCTGTTCGATCTCCGCACGCCTCCGCACGATCTTCAGGTCGGCGCCGGCGTCCCGCGCGCCGGCTTCAGGCTGCTGACGGTGGGCACCGACTGTTCGGTCGGGAAGATGTACACCAGCCTCGCCCTCGAGCGGGGCCTGCGACAGGCTGGTCTGGCCGCCGATTTCCGGGCGACCGGCCAGACCGGAATCCTGATCGCCGGGGAGGGGGTTCCGGTCGACGCTGTTGTCGCCGACTTCATTTCCGGCGCGGTGGAGCGCATCTCGCCCGCCCGCCACGATGGCGGCTGGGATGTGATCGAGGGTCAGGGGTCCCTGTTTCATCCATCCTATGCGGGCGTGTCGCTCGGCCTGCTGCACGGGGCTCAGCCGGACGCGATCGTCCTGTGCCATGAACCGGGGCGGCGACATATGCGAGGACTGCCCGGCCGGCCGCTGCCGGATCTGGCCGCCTGCCTTGAAGCCAACCTGGCCGCCGCCCGTCTGACCAATCCGGCCGTTCAGGCGGTCGGGGTGGCCCTGAATACCGCGACTCTGGATGAGGCCGGAAGGGCGCAGGCGATCCGCCTGGCCGAACGGGACACCGGCCTGCCGTGCGTCGATCCTCTCATCCACGGCGTTGCGCCGATCATTGACCGGTTACTTGCATGCTACAAAACCTCTCCTGCGCGGCAGACCGTCGGCGCCTGAAGGCGCCGTTCCGCATCTCTCGAGGCGTGAAGACGGAGATCGAAACGGTCGTCGCCACGGTGGAACGCGAGGGCCGGATCGGTCGCGGCGAGGGGACGCCCTATCCCCGCTACGGCGAGAACACGCAATCGGTGATCGGACAGATCGAGTCGGTCCGGTCCCGCGTCGAGGCCGGTCTCGATCGAGAGAGCCTCATCGAACTGCTGCCGCCGGGCGCGGCCCGCAATGCGCTGGATTGCGCCCTCTGGGACCTGGAGGCCCGCGCCGCCGGCTCGACGGTCTCGGCCCTCCTGGGCCGGCCGCGGCCCGGCCCCTGCGTCTCGGCCCTCACCGTCAGCCTCGACTCGCCCGAACGCATGGGGCGGGCCGCGGCTGCCCTGGCCCCCGCCCCGCTGCTGAAGGTGAAGGTGGACGGTGCGGAGCCGCAGGCGCAGATCGAGGCCGTGCGCGCCGCCGCGCCCACGGCCCGGCTGATCGTGGATCCGAACGAGGGCTGGGACCTCCAGCTGCTCAAGGACCTGCAGCCGTTTCTCCGCTCGGCCCGGGTGGACCTGGTGGAGCAGCCTCTCCCGGCGGCGGACGACGAGGCCCTCGAGGGCTACACGCCCTTGGTGCCGATCTGCGCCGACGAATCGTTTCACTCGGGCGCGGATCTCGATCGCGTGTCTTCGCGGTACCAATGCGTCAACATCAAGCTCGACAAGAGCGGCGGTCTTACTCACGCGCTTGAGCTGGAGACCCTGGCGCGCGCCCGCGGCATGATGGTCATGGTCGGCTGCATGGTCTGCACCTCCCTGTCGATCGCTCCGGCCCTGCTGCTGGCGGAACAGGCTGATTTTGTTGATCTGGATGGGCCGCTCTGGCTGGCCGACGACCACCCCGGCGGGGTGACGGCGGAGGGCGGCGTTCTCACGCCGTCCGGCGAGGCGGTCTGGCGTCTATAGCCGGGAGGCATAGCGCGAAGAACAATTGGAAATACTTGCCGAGCCCCAACTGTGTCCACTTAATGACACGGGCGCGACAGACGCCGTGAGGGCGGGCTCGCATTCCAGGGGGGATTTTCGGTGGGATCGATCAATCTGCGTATGCTTCTGACGGTGGGGGCTTCCGTTGCGGCGCTCGGCACCCACGCCTATGCCCAGACGCCGCCCCCGGCGTCCGGGCCGCAGGAGCAGGACGCCGCGACCCTCGACGAAGTGGTCGTCGTCGGCTCCCAGATCCGGGGCGCGCGCGTCAACGACGCCCTCCCGGTGACCGTGCTGGAGGCTGAAGACCTTGACGGGGTCGCCGCCACCAACGGCGACGAACTGTTCCGGGCCATTCCCCAGGCCGCAGACGTGGCCTTCAACGAGTCCCAGGACGTCGGCGGGATCAACGACGCGCGCGGCGACACGGCCTCGATCAATCTGAGGGGGCTGGGGACCGGCAACACCCTGATGCTGCTCAACGGCCGGCGCATGGTGCTGCACCCGGGAACCCAGACCGAGAACCTCGTGCCGGTGACGACGGTGAACACCAACGCCATCCCGAATCTCGGCGTGCGTCGCGTTGAAGTGCTGCTGGACGGCGCCGCGGCCCTCTATGGCACCGACGCCGTGGCGGGGGTGATCAACACGGTCCTGCGCTCCAACTTCGAGGGCTTCACCTTCGAGGCGGGGGCCGGAACGGCCGAAGGCACAGATTTCGCCCAGTATGATTTCAGCCTGCAGGCGGGTCGGGACTTCAATGGCGGGCGCACCAATCTCTCGCTGATGGCTGACTACGCCACCCGCAACGAGCTGTGGGCCCGCGAGCGCGAATACGCTCGCCACAGCGACAACCGGCCCCTGCTGGTCGGCACCCCCTTCGAGGGCGACACGGACTTCCAGAACACCTCCCTGGACACCCCGTGGGGCGAGTTCATCCGGCTGACCAACAGCTACAACACCAGCACCGCCCTGACGCGGGTCAACGGCCAGACCCTGACCACCAGCGGCGTGTTCCACGTCCAGCCCAACTACAACGAGGGCTGCGTCGCCCCCGGGATCGTCGCCGGCACCTGCTTCGACAACTCGTCGCTCTCCAGCGCCAGCACCGACAACAACCTCCGCTACAACATCAACGATGTGCGCGCGCTGACCGGGGCGAACGACCGGCTCAACGTCTTCCTGTTCGCCAACCACGAGTTCGACAACGGCCTGGAGTTCTTCGGCGAGGCCGGGGTGTACTTCGCCGACTACAACACCCAGCGCGAGCAGGAGACGCCGCTCACGGCGGCCCGCATCATCATGCCGGCGAACGCCTACTGGAACCCGCTGGGTCCGGTGGGCAGCCCCAACCGTCTGCCGGGGCTGACCTCCGGCGCAGGCAACTCCCCGTTCCCGGCCGATGGCGCGCCGCTCGCCTTGCAGGACTACCGGGTGGTGGACGCCGGGCCGCAATATGTGAACGTCGAGAGCCTCTCGACCCGCTTCCTGGCGGGGCTGCGCGGCGAGTGGCGCGGCTTCGACTGGGAGTCGGCGGTGCTGTATTCGACGTCGCGCACCGACGACACCATGCGGGCGATCAGCAGCACCCTGTTCCAGCAAGCCATCGCCCGGACCACGCCTGACGCCTACAACCCCTTCATCGGCGGCAGCCTGATCGACCCCTCGCGCGGGCCCGAGGTCGGCAATCCGCAGTCGGTGATCGATTCCTTCATGGTCGACGTGTCGCGGATCAGCGAAACCTCGCTGGCCATGTGGGACATGAAACTGTCCCGCCCGGACCTTTTCTACATGCCGGCCGGGCCGGTCGGGATGGCCCTGGGGATCGAGGCGCGCCACGAGACCTTTGAGGACGACCGCGACGATCGCCTCGACGGCACCATCACCTTCACCAACCTGGCGGGCGAGAGCACCGGCAGCGACGTCATGGGCGCCAGCCCGACTCCCGACACCGAAGGGGATCGCGACGTCCTGGGCGCCTTCGTCGAGTTCGCCGTGCCGCTCGTGTCGCCGGACATGAACGTTCCGCTGGTCCACTCGCTGGACCTGCAGGTGGCGGGCCGGGCCGAGAACTATTCGGTGTTCGGCTCGGTGGCCAAACCCAAGGTCGCACTGGCCTGGCGCCCCGCCTCGTGGATGATGCTCCGCTCGGCCTGGTCGCAGGGCTTCCGGGCGCCGAACCTGCCGCAGCTCTACGAGGAGGGCGTCGAACGTGCGAACACCCGCTCGGACTGGGCGCGGTGCGACATCGAGGTGCGGGCCGGTCGCGTGCCGGACTTCGACTCATGCTCGGTCGGCGTCTCGTCGGTCAGCCAGCGCTCGGGCAGCACCGAGCTCAAGCCGGAGGAGTCGGAGAACTTCACGGCCGGCCTGGTGGTTGAGCCCCGTTTCCTGCCGCAGGGCTGGGGCGAGCTGACCTTCACCGTCGACTACTGGAACGTGCGCCAGGAAAACCTGATCGGCATTTTCGGCGACGCCAACGCCCTGACGCTGGACTATCTGCTGCGCGCCCGCGGCAGCTCGAACCCCAACGTCGTGCGCGCCGCGCCGACCCAGGAGCAGGTGGACGCGGCCGCCGGGACGGGCCTCGCGCCGGTCGGCACCCTCCAGTACGTGATCGACCACTACCGCAACCTGCAGCCGCGCGAGGTCGATGGCGTCGACTTCGGCATCTACTATGATCTGGACGACACCCCGTGGGGCGATTTCAGCTGGCGGCTCAATGCGGCCAAGCTGCTGACCTTCTACCAGGAGCCGAGCGAGGACGCCGCGGAGCTGCTGGCGGCGCAGGCGGCGGGCGAGATCGATCCGAGCATCCGCATCGTGGGGGCCGAGGACCTGCGCCTGCAGAACGGGCTGCCGGAGTGGCGAGCCACCTCGACCGTGACCTGGCGGAACGGCGCCTGGGGCGCCGGCCTGTACAGCAGCTATGTCAGCGAGGTCTATGACACCAGCGCGACCCTGCCGGACGGCACCCAGTGGGTGGTCGACGACTGGCTGACCCACAACGTCTACCTGCAGTACGAGTTCGACGGCGAAGGTCCGTTCAACGACACGCGCCTGCGGATCGGCGTGCGCAACATCGAGGGCAAGGATCCGCCTCTGGCCGACCAGTCGTTCGGCTACATGGGCAGTCTGCACTCGAACCGGGGGCGCTGGTTCTACGCCACCTTGCGCAAGCGTTTCTGACCCGGCCTCCGCCGCGCCCGCGACGGGACCGTCGCGGGCCTGCCGTTCCGTTCGTGCGAGTTTGCCTGAATGACTGATTCCACCCCGACTGCGCCGCCTGCTCCACGTGGGGGGGCGGCCAGCCGCCTGGCCCGGCTGTGGTTCGGAACGGCGCTCTGGAAGCGGATCCTGCTGGGTCTGGCTCTCGGGGTGGCGGCGGGGCTGGTGCTGCAGGAGCGGGCGGTCGACATCAAGTGGATCGGCGACGCCTTCGTCCGGCTGATCCGGATGCTGGTCGTGCCCCTCGTGTTCGTCACCATCGTCTCCGGGGTCGCGGCCATGTCCGAACCCCGGAGGCTGGGCGCGATCGGCCTGAAGACGATCGGGCTGTACTTCGGCCTGATGCTGATCGCCAGCGCGCTGGGACTGTTCATCGGCACGGTGCTGCAGCCGGGGCTGGGCGTGGACCTGAGCGGCGTCGTTCCCCTGCCCGCAGCCGGGGCTCCGCCGAGCTTCGGCGAGACCCTGATGAACGTCATCCCCACCAATCCCTTCGCCGCCCTCGGCTCGGGGGACGTGCTGGCGGTGATCTTCTTCGCCCTGCTGCTCGGCGTCGGAATCCTGGTGGTGGGCGAGGCGGCGCAGCCTATGCAGCGCGTCTTCGACGCCGGCTCCGCGGTGATGCTGCAGATCACCTACTTCGTCATGGAGCTGGCTCCCTTCGGCGTGTTCGCCCTCATCGCCTGGGTGGTGGGCGTCAGCGGACCGGACGCCTTCGTCAGCGTCTTCAAGCTGGCCCTGTGCGTCATCATTGGCTGCGCCGTGCAGACGCTGGTCGTCCATGGCGGGCTGATCCGCCTGCTCGGCCGCCTGCCTGTGCGACCCTTCTTCCGCGACGTGACGGACGCCATCGTCGTCGCCTTCACCACCTCGTCCAGCTCGGCCACCCTGCCGGTGGCGATGAGGGTGGCTCAGCGGAACCTCGGCGTCGCGCCGGTCGTCGCCTCGACCACCCTGCCGATCGGCGTGACGCTGAGCATGGATGGCACCGCCCTCTACGTCGCGCTGCTGGCCACCTTTTCGGCCCAGGTGTTCGGCGTCGAACTGACCGTGGTCGACTATCTGATGGTCATCGCCGCCACCACCCTGGTGGCGATCGGCACCGCGCCCGTGCCCTCCGCCTCCCTGTTCATCCTCGCCGCCGTGCTGTCGGTGATCGGCATCAGCGCCGAGCAGACGGCGCTGATCGTCGGCTTCATCCTGCCGTTTGACCGGCCGCTGGACATGATGAGGACGATCCCGAACTGCACCAGCGACCTGTCGGTCGCCGTCGTGGTCGCCCGCTCCGAGAACGAACTGGACGTCGAGTCCTATCGCGCCCACCCGGTCGAATGAGGTCATCAGCCGTGCGCCTTGTCCGAACCTCCGTCCTCGCCGCCGCCGTCCTCCTTGTCTGGCCTGCCGCCGCCGCGTCCCAGACCGCCGCCCCCCGGGAGCGGCCGCGTCAGGCCATGGTCGCGGCCGCCAATCCGGCGGCGGTCGAAGCCGGGCTGGATATCCTGCGGCAGGGCGGCAGCGCCATCGACGCGGCGGTCGCCGTCCAGGCGATGCTGGGACTGGTCGAGCCGCAGAGTTCAGGGATCGGAGGCGGCGCCTTCATCATGCATTTCGCCGCGGCCACCGGGGAGGTCGACGCCTACAACGGGCGCGAAACGGCCCCGGCGGCGGCGACGCCGGAAATGTTCCTGGACGACTCCGGCCGGCCGTTGCCCCGCAGTCAGGCGATGCTGGGGGGCCGCGCCACCGGCGCGCCGGGGGCGGTGCCCGTGCTGGCCCTGGCGCATGCCCGACATGGCCGTCTGCCGTGGGATCGGCTGTTCGACGGCGCGATCGCCCGGGCCGAGGAGGGGTTCGAGGTGACGCCGCGACTGGCCGAGCACATCCACGGCTCCTTCCCCCAGGCCT
Organism: Brevundimonas sp.; assembly: GCF_013912005.1. Taxonomy (GTDB): domain Bacteria; phylum Pseudomonadota; class Alphaproteobacteria; order Caulobacterales; family Caulobacteraceae; genus Brevundimonas. The sequence continues at coordinate 76,720 of NZ_JACESB010000012.1, forward strand.
CGGCGCCGGACGTGCGGGCCTACTTCTCCCGGCCCGACGGTTCCCCGATGCAGGTCGGCGACCGGCTGAGGAACCCGGCGTATGCGGCCGTGCTGCGACGCATCGCGACCGAAGGCGCCGCGGCGCTCCAGCGCGGTCCGGTCGCCGAGGGCATCGTCGCCCGCACGACCGCCGGGCCCCTGCCTGGCCGGATGACCCTTCAGGATCTCGCCGCCTACCGCCCCGAGGCCGTGGAGCCGGTGTGCGGGCCCTACCGGGCGTACGTCATCTGCACGCCGCCGCCTCCTTCCAGCGGGGCGGCGCTGCTGCAGCTGATGGCCCTGCTCGATCGCACCGACGTCGCCGGACGAGGGCCCGAAGATCCGATCGCCTGGGTGCGCTTCGCCGAGGCCAGTCGGTTGATGTACGCGGATCGGGACCACTATTTCGGCGATCCGGCCTTCGTCGAGACGCCCGTGGCGGGCCTGCTTGATCCGGCCTACCTGGAGACCCGCGCCGCGCTGATCGGCGAGATCGCGGCCCCGGAGGCTCCCCTGCATGGCCAGCCCCCGGGCGCCGCCGTTCCCGGACCGGACGCCACGGCCGAGCCCGGCGGCACCACCCACTTCGTGGTGGTCGACTTCGACGGCAACGCCGCCTCGGTGACCTCGACGGTGGAATCCTATTTCGGCTCGGGCCGGATGGTGGAGGGCTTCTTCCTCAACAACCAGCTGACCGACTTTTCCTTCGCTCCGGTCGACCGGGATGGCGCGCCGGCGGCGAACGCGGTGGCCGGCGGGAAGCGGCCACGCTCGTCGATGTCGCCGGTCATCGTTCTGGACCGGGAGGGGCGGCTGGTGGCGGCGCTCGGCTCACCCGGCGGCAACGCCATCCTGGCCTACAACGCCAAGGCCCTGTTGGGCCTGCTCGGCTGGGACATGTCGCTGCAGGACGCCTTCGCCCTGCCAAACGTCGTCGCCCGCGGCGAGACGTTCAACGGCGAGGCGGCCAGGTTGCCACAGCCGCTGCGCGAGGAACTGTCGCGGCGCGGCGTCGAGGTGCGGCCCGGAAGCGGCGAGGCCTCGGGTCTGCACGGGGTGACCGTCGGGCCGGACGGCCGGCTCACGGGCGCGGCCGATCCCCGGCGCGAGGGGACAGCGGTGGTTCTGGAGGAACAGCCATGAAGAGACTGATGATCGCGGCGGCCCTGGCAGCCGCCTGGCCGGTCGCGGGGGCGGCGCAGGAGCCGGCCGCTGCGGCGCAGGAGCCGGCGGCGGCGGTTTCGCCGGCGCCGCCGCAGCGGGTGACATTCCCCAGCCTCGACGACGGACGCACCGAACTGGTGGGCTATCTGTACGCGCCGGCGCGGGCCGACGCGGCGGCGCCGGCCGTGGTGCTGATGCACGGCCGCGCGGGCGCCTATTCCACGCTCGCCGACGGAGTCTACGACGCCAGCACCCTGAGCCAGAGGCATCAGTTCTGGGCCCGGTACTGGGCCGGGCGCGGCTACTACGCTCTCATCGTCGACGGCTTCGGGCCCCGCGGCTATCCGGGCGGCTTCGGCCGGGGCAGCTACAGCCAGCGCCCGGCGGCGGTGAATGAGGTGACGGTGCGTCCGCTGGACGCCTACGGAGCGCTGCAGTACCTGCGGACGCTCCCCGGCGTGGATGACGACCGGATCGGCCTGATGGGCTGGTCCAACGGCGGCAGCGCCACCCTGGCGACGATGGCCGACGACAAGCCCGGCGACATGCGGCGGCTGGGCTTCCGCGCCGCGATCGCCATGTATCCCGCGTGCGGTCTGCACAACCGCTTCGACCGCACGGGCTACAGCACCTATGCGCCGGTCCGGGTCTTCATGGGCACCGATGACGAGGAGGTCTCGCACGATCGCTGTCGCGACCTGATCGGAACCGCGCGCGCCCGTGGCCACGACGTGGAGTTCACCTCCTATCGCGGCGCGACCCACAGCTTCGACGATCCGGGCCGCCGTCGGCAGTCGGTTGCAGCCAACGCCCGCGCCACGGCCGACGTCCGCCAGAAGCTCGGCGAATTCTTCGACGCGGCTCTGGCTCCCCGCGCCGAGTAAGGAGTCCCCATGCGCCTGCGCTGGCTGAAGTCCCTGGCGGTGGCCGCCGCCCTGGCGGCCGTGACCTGTCCCACGGTCGCGCAGGAGGCGCCCGCCCAGGCCCGCCCCGGCCTCGGCTCGGGCGGGGACATCGTCAGCTACGGCCAGATTCACCAGCCGGTGATCGGACGGGGCGGCATGGTGGTCAGCCAGAGCGGCCTGGCCACACAGGTCGGGGTCGACATCCTTCGCGGCGGGGGCAACGCCGTCGACGCCGCTGTGGCGGTCGCCTTCGCCGAGGCCGTGACCCTGCCGCGGGCCGGCAACATCGGCGGCGGCGGCTACATGCTGCTGCACATGGCGGCGACGGACGAGCGGCCGGCGGTGGATCTGGCCATCAACTACTACGGGGTGGCGCCGCGGGCGACGACGCCGGATCTGCTGCTGGACGACAACGGGCGTTTCGACCGCGGCGCGCCGGCCGGTTTCCTCAACGTGTCGGTGCCCGGCACCGTGGCGGGGCTCTGGGAGGCTCACCGCCGCTTCGGCTCCCTTCCGTGGGCCGATGTGGTGGCGCCGGCCGTGACGCTGGCGGAGGAGGGGGTGATCCTGACCGACGGGGAGGCGGACGCCACGGCGGGCCGGGCGGCCGTGCTGGCGCGCGACCCCGGCGCGCGCGAGGCCTATCTGAAGCCCGACGGGACGCCCTATCGCGCAGGCGAGTTGTTCCGACAGCCGCAGCTCGCCTGGAGCCTGCGGCAGATCCAGCAGGGGGGCGCCGACGCCTTCTACAGGGGCGAGTTGGCCCGGCGCATCGTCGCAGGCGTCCAGGCCGGCGGCGGCATCATGGATCTGCAGGACCTCGCCGATTATCGCGCCGAGGTGACCGACCCGATCTGGTCCAGTTACCGCGGGCGGCGCATCGCCGTCATGCCGCCGACCGCGTCGGGGGTCAGCGTGGCCGAAGCCCTGAACCTGCTGGAGCATTTCCCTCTGCGGGAGATGGGCTGGGGCAGCTCCGACAGCCTCCATCTGATCGCCGAGGCGATGAAGGTGGTCTCGGCCGATCGCCGGCTGATCGGCGGCGGACCTCAGTGGCGGACCCCGGCGGCCGGCCTGGCCAGCAAGGGGTTCGCCGCGGAACGGGTGCGGCTGATCTCGGCCGACCGCGTGCTGGGCGAGGGCGACGTCGCCGCCGGCGATCCCTACCCATGGGAGAGCCCGGACACGACCCATTACTCGGTCGCCGATGCGGCGGGCAACGTGGTCAGCAACACCTACACCCTGTCCAACTCCTACGGCGCGCATGTCGCGCCCCCCGGAACCGGCATCCTGCTGAACAACTCGCTCGACAACTTCTCCTGGGGGCGCCGGGAGGACGGCCCCGCCGCCAACCAGCCCGCTCCGGGAAAGCGGCTGGGTTCGACGATCACGCCGCTGATCGTCTTCGGCGAGGACGACAGGCCGTGGCTGGTCACCGGGACGCCCGGCGGCGGCTACATCATCGCCACCATGGTGCAGTTGATCGTCAATGTGGTCGATCATGACCTGAACATCGCCGAGGCGGCCATGAGGCCGCGGATCAACCAGGGGCCGGCGGGGCGTCCGCTCGAGCTCGAGGGCGGCTTCTCGCCGGAAGTGGAGCGGCTGCTGCGCGCCCGCGGCCACCGGACCCGGGGCTCGGCGACCATGGGCAGCACCCAGTCGATCATGATCGAGGGCGATCGATTCCTCGGAGCGGCCGACACCCGGCGGCCGGACGCGCTGGCGCTGGGGGTGCGCTAGGTTGCGCCGCGGGGGCGGTTCGCCCCACCATGGCGCGGCTGATGACCTTCAAGCCGTTGGGCCGACATTGATGCGACGGAAGCGTTCGGAACAGGAGACCGGGGCCGAGGCGCCGCCGGCGATTGCACGACGGGCATCTCGCCGCGCCTTCGCACGTTGGAGGAGCAGCACCCTGGAGCCCGGCCGCCAGCCGGAGAGCCGCATGATCCGACGTCTGTTGCGAAGCCTCGCCGCCGCCCTGCTGCTGGCGCTCGCCGCCGCTCCGGCCTGGGCCGAGGTGACGCTGACCTTCTACGCCCATCCCGGAGCCCGCATCCGCGGCGGCGAGCTGCTGTTCCCCCACGCCTTCGTGCACGCCGTCGGCGTCCTCGACGACACGGGGGAGCCGGTCGACTGGGCGGCGGGCTTCACGGCGAAGAACCCCGGACCGCAGTTGCTGTTCACGCGCGGGACGGGCGTGGTCCTCGAGCCCGACCCGCGCTACGTCGGCGAAGGGCGGCCCTATCTGCAGCTGACCGTCGCGGACGAGGTCTATCGCGCGGTCCGCGCCCGCGCCGACTGGTGGAACGGCCCCGAGGGCTCGGTCTACGAGCTGCGCCGGCGCAACTGCATCACCTTCGTGGCTGATCTCGCCCGCCTGGCGGGACTGCGGACCGCGGACGAACCGTCGATGAAGCCCGGGACCTTCCTTGAGGCCACGGCGGCGCTCAATCCGGCGGCGGCGTGGCGGGAGGGGGCCCTCGAGGCGACGGACCGGTCCCTGGACGCCGGCGCCGCGCGGTAGCCGCCGCCTCACGCGATCGTGAACCCGGGGCGGTCGGCGGGCGGGGAGGCGCGGCTGCGCCCCTCCTGAAAACGATTGCATCTCCGAAAAAGTGAGCACTACAAACGAAATCAGTATCTTGGGGAGAGACTGATCATGGCGCAGCGTCGGGTGAAAGAGCTGGTCGTCACGGTGGCGCTGGCGGCCATGCTCACGCCGCTGGCGGCGTGCGGGGGCGGGGGCGGAGCCAGCGGCAGCATCGTGACGCCCATTCCGCCGCCGCCCCCGCACGC
>NZ_JACESB010000013.1 GCF_013912005.1 Brevundimonas sp.
GCGTGGGCCGGGGCGGGCGCGTCGGCCGCCGGAGCGGCGGCGGCGGCGGGCCGGAGGCGGAAGATCGGGGCGTCGCGGCGCGGGGCCATCGGATCGTTCCCGGGAGCCGGCGCGGGCGCGGGCGGCGCAACGACGGCCGCCGGGGCCGGCTGGCCGCCGCGATCGGCGATGTAGGCCGGGGCGGGAGCCGGAGCCGGAGCGGGAGCCGGTTGGGCGGGCGCCGCCGGAGCGGGCGGCGTCGGCTGCACGGCGGGGGCCGGCTGCGGATGAAGCCAGGCGGAGGCGGGCGTCAGGGTCCGCCGCGCGGCTCCCGGCGCGGGCGTGAGCCCCGGCCGGGCGGCGCCGCCATGCGGAATGACCCGGTTGGGCCGGCGGAGATCGCGGCGGGCCGGCTCGGCGGCCGCCGTCGGCGGCTCCTGCGTCGGGGTCGCCGTCCGGCCGGGCCAGGACAGGTAGCGGAGCCCTGCGTCGGCGCCGGACGCCTGCTGCGCGGACGCCGCGCCGCACAGGGCGAGTCCGCCGGCGAGGGCGGCGGCGGCGGCGATACCGCGGGTCAGACGAGGACGGCGGCGCACGGGCGGCTCCGGCTGGGGATGCTGGACAGCGAAGCCTAGGCGGCCTGAGCTTAACCCGCAGCTAACGGCGGCTCAGGCGAGCCGCGCCCGCACCCGTCTTTCCACAAGCGCGACCAGGCCGTTCAGCGCGAGGCCCATGGCCATCAGGCAGGCGAGGGCGGCGAGCATGTCGGCGGTGCGGAGGCGGTTGCCCGCCTCGAGCAGGCGCCAGGCCAGACCCTGGGTGGCGCCGGAGCCGGAGACGAACTCGGCCACGACGGCGCCGATCACCGCCAGACCGGCGGCGACGCGGACGCCTTCGAGGATGAAGGGAAGCGCCGAGGGAAGCCGCAGGCGCCACAGCCGCTGGTGCGGCGGCGCGCCGTAGAGGTCGAACAGCCGCTCGAGGTCCGGGTCGGCGGACCTGAGGCCGGTGAGGACGCCGGAGAAGATCGGAAAGAAGGCCACGGCCGCCGCCAGGCCGACGACGGCGCGGTCGGGGTGGTCGAGTCCGGCCCAGATCAGCGCCAGCGGCGCGATCGCCACGACAGGGGTGACCTGGACGGCCACCGCGAGCGGGCGGACGGCGCTCTCCGCGAGCCGGTTCATCGATATGGCGAACGCCAGACCGCCGCCGACGAGGGCGGCGACGGCGAGCGCCTGGAGCGCCATCCAGAAAGTCTGCAGCGCCGAGCCCGCGAGGACGGGGGCGCGCTGTAGCAGGGCGAGGGCGACGGCGCTGGGCGGCGGGAGCAGGTAGACGGGAACCTGCAGCGCGCGGCAGGCGGCTTCCCAGCCGGCGAGAAGCAGGACGGCCAGCAGCAGGGGCGGCAGGAGGCGGCTCACGCGGCCTCCGGTCGGGCGGGCATGGCGGCGGCGAGCGCGGCGGTCAGATCCTCGACGGCGCTCCGGAAGCCCGGGTCAGCCCGCCAGCCCTCCGGCCGGGGCAGGACGCCGGGGTGGAGCCGGGCCGCGGCCACGCGACCGGTCGCGGCGTCCAGCACCACGGAGCGACCGGCGAAGTAGGCCGCTTCCTCGACGTCGTGGGTCACGAAGACGATGGACGGGCGGGGCTCGCGCGCCGCCCACAGCCGGTGGAGGTCCTCGATGAGGCGTCGCCGGGTGACGCTGTCGAGCGCCGCGAAGGGCTCGTCGAGGAGCAGGAGGTCGGGCTGGATGACCAGCGCGCGCGCGAGGGACACCCGCATGGCCATGCCGCCGGAGAGCTGACGCGGCCGCGCCGCCAGACGGTCGCCGAGGCCCACCGCGGCGAGGGCCGCCGCGGCGCGGGCGCGGGCCTCGGCGCGGGGCAGGCCCTGCAGCTCCAGCGGAAGGGCGACGTTGGCGCAGGCGCCGGCCCAGGGCATCAGGGTGGGCGCCTGGAAGACGAAGGCGGCGCGCCCCGCGGGCGGCGTGCGGACCTCGCCCTCGGCGGCCGCCTCGAGGCCGGCCAGCAGCCGGAGGGTGGTCGACTTTCCGGCCCCGGAGGCGCCGACGATGGCCAGGATTTCGCCCGGGGCCACGGTCAGGTCGATCGGGCCGATGGAGCCCCCGCCGCCCGGATAGCGAACCACGGCGCCGCGCAGCGCCGCCGTCGCCGCCGCGCCCTGGTCAGCCACGGCCGCGGCCGGGCAGGTACTGGGTGGTGAAGGCCTGCCGCCAGTCGAGGTTCGGCGGATAGACGCCGGCCTCAGAGGTGACCTCGAAGAAGGCCCGCCAGCGCTCCTCGGTCATGGTCCCCAGGCCGTAGAGGGCGGCGTCGCCGCCGTCGACGATGCCGTTCGCCTTGAGCTTCTCGCGGGCCTGGTCGAGCACGTCCTGGGTCATCTCGGGATTGGCCTGGCGGATCAGGGCGTCGGCGGCCTTGCCGTCGCCCTGGATGTAGTCGCGCCACCCTTCGGCGGAGGCGGCGATGAAGCTGCGCAGGGCCCCGGCGTTGTCGCGGGCGAAGGCGTTCGGGGCCAGCACCATGGTGGCGTAGGAAGGGTAGCCCTCGTCCGCCAGCAGGAAGACCTTCGGCTCGAAGCCCGCCACCTTGCGGATCGTATAGGGTTCGGAGGTCAGGTAGCCCTGCTGCACCGCGCGGGGGTCCGCGAGGAAGGGCGCGACGTTGAAGGTGTACTTGCGCACCTGGTCGTCGGTGAAGCCGTAGCGCGCCTTCAGCCAGACCCAGAAGGCGTCGATCGAGGCGTCGGCGAGCAGGATCGGCCGGCCCGCGAGGTCGGCGATGGACTCCAGCGACGGGTCCGGATGGGCGATGAGGACCTGGGGATCCTTCTGGAAGAAGGCCGCGACGGCCTTCACCGGCGCGCCCTCGGCGACCAGGTTCATGGTGATGAAGCTGTTGGAGCCCATGCCGAGCTCGACCGCATTGGACGCGAGCAGCTGGGGCACGTTCACCCCGGGCCCGCCCTGGATGATCTCGACATTCAGGCCACGGCGCTCGTAGGCGCCGGAGGCGAGGGCCTGGTAGAAGCCGCCGTGTTCGGCCTGGGCCCGCCAGTCGGTGGCGAACCGCAGGCGGATGCGGCCGTCGGCGTCCGGCTCGACGGCGGAATCGGCGCAGCCGGCGAGGGCAGCGGCGGTCGCGGCCCCGGCTCCGGCGAGGACGGCGCGGCGATCCAGCGTAAAGGGGCGATTCCCGCGTCGGTCCATGGCCATGGTTTAGGGCGAGGGTCCGGGGAAGGGAAGGGCGCGGGGCGGGTCGCCGTGCGCCGGAATTGAGCGAGGGGACGAAGAGCCCCGGCGAACCGGTTTTCTCCGTCCCCTCGCCAAGTCCGGGTTGGACTTGGCCATTGAGGTTCGGACCCTGGCCTCGGCGTCAGCAGGGCGAACCCCGGTGACGGTCGGCTGTATCCTGTCGCGCTCCTGGTCTCCGGCGTTCCGCAAGGTCGAAGCCCTGCGCCGTCCTTCGATCCCGATCCGGTTCCCTCGAGGCGTTCTCCGGCCGAAGCCTTCGAAAGCCCGTCGGGCCTTGATCCTGCCCCCCGCACGTTAAGGTCGTAGACCCCCCGTAGCATCGGGTCAGAGAGCCGGGCCGGTTCGCCTTGAGCCCCGGGTCTCCCCGGTTTTCCGCGCCGCCGTGTCCCTCGGCCCGTTGACGTTCCGACGAAAGCCGCTATGAGGCAAGCGCCCCGGAATGGCCGGCTGTGAGGAATCGCCGCCGCTCCGGTGGATAATCCTGTGCATTTCTGTGGGCGATCGCTGTTCCGTGTTCCGGATCAGCGGCTTGAGTTTTCCACAGAAACAGCCCCGGCGCGCCGGCCGAGGCTGTCAGCCGGCAAGGGCCGCCTTCTTTTCCTCGAGTTCGAGCCATTCCAGCTCCGCCGCCTCCAGCGCCGCGCGGGCCTCGGCGGCGCCGCTCATGGCGCGCTGGAAGGCGGCGGGATCGCGCGCGTAGAGGTCGGGATCGGCCAGGGCGGCGTCGAAGGCTTCGATCCGGCCGGGCAGGGTCTCCATCAGCCCCTCCAGCTCCTCAAGACGCCGGGCGTCCTTGTAGGACAGCTTGGCGGCCGCCTTGCGCGGCGCGGGCGTCGCGGGCGCGTCGGGGGAGGGTCCGGACTTCGGGGAGTCCGCGCCGCCGGTCGGCGGGGGCGAGAGGAAGCCGGGGTTCTGGCGGATGAAGTCGGTCCAGCCTCCGGGCGTCTCAACGATGTCGCCCTGTCCGTTGAGGGCGATGGTGGAGGTGGCGAGCCGGTCGACGAAGTCGCGGTCGTGGCTGACCAGGATCAGGGTGCCGTCGTAGCTTTCGAGCAGCTCCTCGAGCTTGTCGAGGGTGTCCATGTCGAGGTCGTTGGTGGGCTCGTCGAGCACCAGCAGGTTGGCCGGCCTGGCGAGGGCCCGGGCCAGCAGCAGACGGTTGCGCTCGCCGCCCGAAAGGGTGGAGATCGGCTGCTTCAGCTGGCTTTCCTGGAACAGGAAGTCCTTCGCATAGGCGGCGACGTGCATGGAGCGGCCGCGCACGAGGATGGAGTCGCCGCCGCCGGGCGTCAGCGCGTCCCACAGGCTCATGTCGGACCTCAGCCCCTCGCGGGACTGGTCGAGGTAGACGGGCTCCAGGTTGGCGCCGAGGCGAACGGAGCCGGCGTCGGGCTCGAGCTCGCCGAGCAGGATCTTCACCAGGGTGGTCTTGCCGGCCCCGTTGGGGCCGACGATGGCGAGGCGGTCGCCGCGGATCACCCGGGTGGTGAAGGGCTTGATGACCGTGCGCTCGCCGAACGCCTTCGACACGCCCTTCACGTCGGCGACCAGCTTGCCGGAGGCGGCGCCGGAGTCGACGCCGAGGTTCAGCTCGCGCGGCAGGTCGCGCACCCGCTCGGCCCGCTCGGCGCGCAGGGCCTGGAGGGCGCGGGCGCGGCCCTCGTTGCGGGTTCGCTGGGCGGTGATGGAGCGGTAGAAGGTGTAGGTCTCGGCCTCGATCTTCTTCGTCAGACGCCGGAGGGACTCGGCCTCCTCCTCCATGACCTTGGCCGACCATTCGTCGAAGGCCGCGAAGCTCTTGTCGAGGGTGCGGACGCGCCGGCCCTCGAGCCAGTGGACGACCTGGGTGACGCGGTTGAGGAAGGCGCGGTCGTGGCTGACCAGCAGGACGGCGAAGCGGGCGGACAGCAGCTCCGCCTCCAGCTTCTCGATCGCGAGAATGTCGAGGTGGTTGGTGGGCTCGTCCAGCAGCAGGAGATCCGGCTCCTCCGCGAACGCCCTGGCGAGGGCGGCGCGGCGGATCTCGCCGCCGGAGAGGTTCACGGCCGGCTTGGCGGGGTCGAGCCCGAAGGTGGTCAGCCAGGCTTCGGCGGTCCAGCGCTCGGCGTCGCCGGAGGCGGCGTAGTCGAGCAGGGTCTCGCCGGTGATCACCGGCTCCTGGGGCACATAGGCGAAGCGGGTCCCCGCCTGGACCGAACGGTCGCCCGCGTCGGCGTCGATCAGACCCATGACCAGCTTCATCAGGGTCGACTTGCCGGCGCCGTTGCGGCCGACCAGGGCGGCGCGGCTGCGCGGCTCGATGGCCATGTCGACGCCCTCGAAGAGGGGCCGGGGGCCGTCCTGCAGGCGGATGTCCTTGAGGGCGACGAGGGGCGGGCGCGCAGCCATGGGTGCTTTCGGCCGGGAGGAAGGGTATGGGGAGGGCGTGGATGTAGAGCGTAGAGACCCCGGGTCCAAGCCCTTCTGGGAAACCCGCAGGCTGGACCAGATGACCCGCGAGCAGTGGGAGAGCCTGTGCGACGGGTGCGGCCTGTGCTGTCTGGTCCGGTTCGAGGACGAGGACAGCGGCGAGGTCATCCCCACGCGGGTGCACTGCAAGCTGTTCGATCCGGTGCGCTGCACCTGTTCGGACTACGCCAACCGGCGCGAGCACGTGCCCGACTGCATCAAGCTGACGCCGTGGAACATCGAGGCGCTGGAGTGGATGCCGAAGTCGTGCGCCTACCGCCGCATCCACGAGGGACGGCCGCTGGCCAGCTGGCATCCGCTGGTGTCGGGGAGCCGCGAGACGGTGCACGCCGCCGGCGTGTCGGTGCGCGGCCAGACCGTATCGGAAACGGCGCTGCGGGAGCCGGAGGACGCGCTGGACTTCGAGGCGCCCGAATGGAAGGCGGAGCGTGGCCGCGAAGATTAACTTCCGGCCGTGCTCCCGGGAGCAAGCCGCCGGAATACAGGCGCTTGTGAAAAACGATCCGCAGACGTCCACGCTCTGACGCTGGCGCCGCATAGTTGCGCCATGGCCCCGGAAAGGGGTCGGGCGCCGCGGGTGACGGGCCGGGCGCCGGGGACTCTTCCCGGAGGCGAGCATGTGGGACTGGCGACGGCCGTTCGGCCGGCGGCGCATCGCTGCGCCCGAAAGCAAGGACAGCCGGACCGGCCCGCTGGTGGCCTTCACGAGCGCCGGGCGGCCGCGGTGGACGCCCCGCGACTATACGACCCTCGCCACCGAGGGGTTCGGGCGCAATGCGGTCGCCTATCGCTGCATCCGCATGATCGCCGAGGCGGCCGCGGCGACGCCGCTGGCGGTGTTCGTCGACGGCGCCCGCACCGATGACCATCCGCTGGCGCGTCTGCTGACGCGGCCGAACCCGGAGCAGGGCGGGGTGGAGTTCCTCGAGGCGGTCTATGGCGCGCTGCAGACCGCGGGCAACGCCTATGTGGAGGCGGCCGGAGAGGCCGAGCCGGACGAGCTGTGGGCGCTGCGGCCCGACCGGATGCAGGTGGTCCCCGGACGCAGCGGCTGGCCGGAGGCCTATGTCTATTCCGTGGACGGGCGCTCGGTGCGGATCGGCCGCGCCGCCGACGGCTGGCTGCCGCTGCTGCACCTGAAGCTGTTTCACCCGACGGACGACCACTACGGCTTCTCGCCGCTGGAGGCGGCGGCCTTCGCCATCGACGTGCACAACGCCTCCGGAGCCTGGAACAAGGCGCTGCTGGACAACGCCGCCCGCCCCAGCGGGGCGCTGGTGTACGCCACGCGCGACGGCGAGGGGCTGACCGCGGAGCAGTTCGAGGCGCTGAGGACGCAGGTCGACGCCGTCCACGCCGGCGCGGCCAATGCGGGGCGGCCGATGATCCTCGACGGCGGGCTGGACTGGAAGCCGATGAGCTGGACGCCGGCGGACATGGATTTCATCGCCGGCAAGCACGCCGCGGCCCGGGAGATCGCCCTGGCCTTCGGCGTTCCGCCGCAGCTGCTGGGCATCCCCGGCGACGCCACCTACGCCAACTATCGCGAGGCGAACGTCGCCTTCTGGCGCGGGACGGTGGTGCCGCTGGCGCGCAAGACCGCGGCCGCCCTGACCGGGTGGCTGGGCGGCCGGTTCGAGGGCGTCCGCATCGAGGCCGATCTGGAGGCCCTGCCGGCGCTGCAGCCGGAGCGGGAGGCGCTGTGGGCGCGGCTGAACGCCGCCAGCTTCCTGTCCGAGGACGAGCGGCGCCGGCTGGCCGGGGTGGAGGGCTGAGATGGAGCGGCCGATGATTCCGGCGGCGCTGGCCGCCGTGCTGGCGGCGCAGACGCTGACGGGCCTGGTGTGGGCCGGCGGCGCCGCAGCGCGGATCGCGGCGCTGGAGGAGCGGATCGGCGAGCAGCGGCTGGTGGCCGAACGGCTCGCCCGGCTCGAGGCGCAGGGCGAGGCCGCCCGAGCGGCGATGGCGCGGATCGAACGGCGACTGGAGGAGGGGCGGTGAGCGGCGGCGGCGAGCTGCCGATCGTCGGCTACGCCTCGCTGTGGGGCGTGGCCGACCTGAACCGCGACGTGGCCGCGCGGGGCGCCTTCGCGGCGGCCCTGCAGCGGACCGGCGCCGGCGGGGTGCGGATGCTGCACCAGCACGACAGCGGCGCGGTAGTGGGGGTCTGGGACGAGATCCGGGAGGACGGCCGGGGCCTGCGCGTGCGGGGGCGCATCGCGGACTGGTCGGCCGGGGCGCGGTTCGCCGGAGCGCTGGCGCGCGCGGGCGCGCTGGACGGGCTGTCGATCGGCTTCCGGACCGTGCGGGCGCGGCGCGCCGGGCCCCTGCGGGTGCTGGTCGAGGTCGACCTGTGGGAGGTGTCGCTGGTGACCTTCCCGATGCTGCCGGGCGCGCGGTTCACCGTCGACGCGCCTGACGAGGAGACGCCGGGGCGCGCGGGTCTGCCCCGGAGCCTGACCGCCGCCGGCGGTTCCTGACAAGCGGAGACACCATGAAAGAGACCAAACAGGCCCCGGCCACGCCGGAGGCGCGCGCCGCGCTGCACGAGATGATGGCCGCCTTCGAGGCCTTCAAGGGCGCCAATGACGCGCGGCTGGAGGAGATCGAGCGCAAGGCGTCGGCGGATGCGCTGCTGGAGGAGAAGGTGGCGCGCATCGACAGGGCGGTGGCGGCCGCCCAGGCGCGGCTGGACCGGGTGGCCAGCGAGGCGCGGCGGCCCGGGCTCGGCGCCGCCGACGCGGCCTCGGCGGCGCCGGACGAGACGAAGGCGGCCTTCGACAGCTACCTGCGCACCGGCGTCGGGCTGGAGCTGAAGGCGGGGCTGTCGACCGCGCCCAATTCGGGCGGTTACGTCACGCCCGAGCAGACCGAGCGGGCCATCGAGCGCCGGCTGATGGCGGGGTCGCCGATGCGGGAGATCTCGACGGTGCGCACGATCGCCGCCGGGGTGTTCCGCAAGCCGGTGTCGATCGCCGGCGTGGGCTCGGGCTGGGTGGCGGAGACCGCCGCCCGTCCGGAGACCGACCCCGCCACCCTGGCGCTGCTGGAGTTCCCCTCGGCGGATCTCTACGCCTGCCCGGCGGCGACCCAGACCCTGCTCGACGACGCCCTCGTCGACCTCGACGAGTGGCTGGCGGCCGAGGTGGAGGACGCCTTCGCCGCCCAGGAGACGGAGGCCTTCGTCAACGGCGACGGCGCGCACAAGCCGCGCGGCTTCCTCGACTACGACCTGGTGGAGGACGGCGGCCAGACGTGGGGCGAGATCGGCTACGTCGCCTCCGGCGCGCCGGGGGCCTTCCCCGGCGAGGCGCCGACCGACCGGCTGATCGACCTGGTCTATGCGCCGAAGGCGCGCTACCGGCCCAACGCCCGCTTCGTGATGAACCGGCGCACGGTTTCCGCCGTGCGCAAGTTCAAGGACGCGGACGGCAACTACATCTGGCAGCCGGCCCAGCGCGCCGGGGACACCGCGAGCCTGCTGGGCTATCCGGTCACCGAGATCGAGACCATGCCCGACATCGCCGCGGACACGCCGGCGATCGCCTTCGGCGACTTCCGCCGCGGCTATCTGATCGTGGACCGCGCCGGCGTGCGGGTGCTGCGCGACCCCTACTCCGCCAAGCCCTATGTGCTGTTCTACACGACCCGTCGCGTCGGCGGCGGGGTGCAGGACTTCGATGCGCTGAAGGTGATGAAGTTCGCGGCCAGCTGAGGCCGCGGCCGGCGGCAGGCGACGCGGCGGAAGGATGCCCCGCCGTCCCGCGCCTTCCGCCCCCTCACATGCGAGGTGGTTCCGATGACCGCACCGGTGACGCTCGCCGAGGCGAGACTGTTCCTGCGCGTCGAGCACGACGCGGAGGACGCGCTGATCCAGACGCTGATCGATGCGGCCAAGGCGCGGATCGAGGGGGAGGTCGGGGCGACGCTGGACGGCGCCTCGCCGGCGCCCCTGCGGCTGGCGGTGCTGATGCTGGTGCTGCGGGCCTATGAGCGCGAGGAGCGCGAGATGCCGATCCGGCCGGTCGAGGCCTGGATCGCGCCCTACCGGCCGGTGCGGCTGTGAGGACGCTGGCCGAGCTGCTGGAGCCGCTCGAGGCGGAGACGCCCTGGGGCGGGCGCAGCGTCTCCTACGAGCCGCTGGGCTGGGCCTGGCTCAGGCTGGGGCCGCGGCGGCGGCGCGAGCGGATCGAGGGCGGCGCGCAGGAGACCATCGAGGCGGTGACCGCGGAGACCCGCGCCGACGTCCGGCTGGAGGACGGGCGGGTGCTGCGCTTCGGCGGGGCGGACTGGCGCATCCGCGCGACCGAGACCGTCGGCGGCCGGGCGATCCTGGGCCTGGAGCGGGCGCGATGAGCCACGAACTGGCGCTGCAGAAGGCGTTGATCGCGCGGTTGCGCGCGGACCCCGGGGTCTCGGCCCTGCTGGGCGACCGCGTCTGGGATGCGGCGCCCGGCAGCCCCGGGCATCCGCATCTGGTGATCGCCCGCAGCGAATGCCGGCCGGCTCCGGACGGCGGCGGTTTCGAACACGTCCTCACCCTGAGGGCGGTGTCGCGGTTCCAGGGGACCGAGGAGGCCAAGGCGGTGGTCGCGGCGGTGCGGGCCTGTCTGTCCGGAGCGGTCCTGACGGCGGACGGGGTGCGCACGGTCGACGTGGGTGTGCGGTTCGCCGATGTCTGGCCCTCCCCGTCCGGGCGCCGCGTCCATGCGGTGATGCGGGTGCGCGCCGCGACCGAGAGCATCTGACGGAGGCGAGCATGGCGGCGCAGCGGGGCAGGGACATCCTGCTGAAGATCGAGGACACGCCGGGGACCTATGTGACCGTGGCGGGGCTGCGGGCGCGGACGATCGCGCTGAACGCGCGGACGGTCGACGCCACGGACGGCGACAGCGCCGGGCGATGGCGCGAGCTTCTGGCGGGGGCCGGGGTGAAGTCGGCGGCGGTGAGCGGGCAGGGGGTGTTCCGCGACGCGGCGTCGGACGCGCTGATCCGCGAGGCGTTCTTCGACCAGGCGGCGCGGCGCTGGCGGCTGATCCTGCCGGACTTCGGGCAGCTGGAGGGGCCGTTCCTGGTCGCGGCGCTGGAATACGCCGGCGAGCATGAGGGCGAGGCGAGCTTCGCCATCAGCCTGGCGAGCGCGGGCGAGGTGTCCTTCGAGGCGCTCGCGTGAACGGGGTCCGCGGGGAGGTGGAGGTCGAGCTGGCCGGGGCGAGGCGACGGCTTTGCGTGACGCTGGGGGCCCTGGCCGAGATCGAGACGGCGCTGGGGCTGGAGGGCGTGGGCGACCTCGCCGACCGGCTGCGCCAGCCCTCGGCGCGGGATCTGGCGGTCGTTCTGGCCGCCCTGCTGCGGGGCGGCGGCGAGGCCGGTCTGGCGGAGGGCGTGGAGGGGGCGGCGATCGATCCGCGCGCGGCCGCGGAGGCGATCGCCACGGCCTTCGCGGCGGCGGGGGGATGAGGACGCCCTGGGCCGGGATGCTGCGCGCGGCGGCTCTCCGCGGGCTGCCGCCCGAGGCGTTCTGGCGGCTCTCCCTGAAGGAGTGGCGCATGCTCTCGGCGCCGCCGGGAGCGGCGGCCCCGATGGCGCGGACCGAGTTCGAACGACTGGCGGAGGCGTGGCCGGATGGATGAGGGGGAGCCGGGCGAGGCGCTGCGGGCGCTGCCGACGCAGGCGGCGGAGGCGGCGGCGGCGCTGGAGGGGCTGAGGGAGCCGGCGGAGCGCGCGGCCGAGGCGATCGAGAGCGCCTTCGGGCGGGCGGGCGAGAGCCTGGCGCGATCGCTGGCGCGCGCGGCGTCGGACGGGGAGCTGTCGCTGGCCGATCTGGCGCGGGCGGTGCTGGCCGCCATGAACGCCGGCGCGGGGGCCAAGGGCGGGCTGTCGGCGGCCATCGCCGGGGCGGTGGGCGGACTGTTCGCCGGCAGCCGCGCCGACGGCGGCGGGGTGGCCGGCGGCGGCAGCTATCTGGTCGGCGAGCGCGGCCCGGAAGTGTTCCGGCCGCTGGCCCCCGGCTCGGTCGAGCCGGTGACGCCCGGCGGGGCGGTGACGGTGAATGTCTCCGTCGACGGCGGCGTCCCGGCTCTGCTGCGGTCCGAGGCCCAGATCGCCCAGATGCTGGCGCGCGCCGTCAGACTGGGCGCGCGCCGGCTGTAGCGGTCAGAAGCCCTTGGGGTTCGGGCCGAAGCGGTTGTCGCCCCGCTGGCTGTCGGTGAGGCCGATCCAGAGCAGGAAGCCGAGGCCGACGAGGGCCATGAGCGCGAACAGGCCGAACGCCGGGCCGATCAGCGCGAGGATGGCGGCGGGGTCCTCGTTCTCGAGGGCCGAGGCGTTCATGATGGCGCTGAAGCCCATCATGCTGAAGGCGACGATCGTCCCCACGATCCCCACCGCCCACGGGATCGCGGCCAGCCAGCCGGTGTGACCCATGTCGTGAAGCCGCTTCACGGTGATCGCCAGGTTCGGCCAGATCAGGGCGATCGAAATGACCGCGCCGATGAACGGGAGCCAGCCCGCCACCACGCCGGCGCCGAGGCAGACGAGCCACCCAATCCAGAAGTGGGACCGGCGGATGCGGCCCTCGAACGAGAAGAACAGGTGCTTCCAGTCGAACGCCTGGATCTGAGTCGACGGTTCCGTGGTCATGCGGCCCTCCCTGACGCGCGCGAAGCAGGGAGGATGGACGAACGACGGTCAATGGACAAGCGACGAGCAGCCAGGTCGGAGGAGACAGCGCATGGGCTTCCATGAGGTCAGGCTGCCGGCGCGGCTGGCGTTCGGCTCCACGGGCGGGGTGGAACGGCGGACGGAGATCGTCACCCTCGCCTCCGGCCATGAGCGGCGGTCCACCCCGTGGTCGGCGGGACGGCGGCGCTACCTGATCGGGGCGAGCCTGCGCTCCCTCGACGACATGGCGGCGCTGACCGCCTTCTTCGAGGCGCGTCGCGGCCGCCTCTACGGCTTCCGCTTCCGGGACTTCGCCGACTTCCGGTCGTGTGCGCCGGGGGCGACGCCCCGGCCGACCGACCAGCCGCTGGGCGAGGGGGACGGCGCGCGCACCCTCTTCCAGCTCGTGAAGCGCTACGGCGAGGCGGACGGCTTCGAGCGACGCATCGACAAGCCGGTGTCGGGGACGGTGCGGGTCGCGGTCGGCGGGGTGGAGACCGCGGCGTTCGACCTCGATCCGGTCGCCGGGCAGGTGACGCTGGAGGAGCCGCCTCCGGCGGGGGCGGTGGTGACGGCGGGCTTCGAGTTCGACGTCCCGGTGCGGTTCGACTCCGACCGCATCGAGGTGACGCTGGAGAGTTTCGGGGCGGGGCGGATGGCGGCCGTGCCGCTGATCGAGGTCCGGGTGTGAGATGCGCGAGATTCCGGGAGAGCTGGCCGCCCGCCTCGAGAGCGGCGCGGCGATGCTGTGCCACGCCTGGATCCTGACGCGTCGGGATGGCGTCGTGCTGGGGTTCACCGACCACGACCGCGACCTGCCGGTGGGCGACGTGGTCTGTCGCGCCGCGAGCGGCTGGACTGCCGGCGCGCTGGAGGGCGAGGCCGGCGGGCCGTGCGGGTCCCTGACCGTCGCCGGCGGCCTCGACGACGAGGCGATCCGCGAGACGGACGTCGAAGCCGGGCTGTACGACGATGCGGTCGTCGAGCTGTGGCGGGTGGACTGGGCGCGGCCCGATCTGCGGGTGCGCCTGCAGAGGGCGAGGCTGAGCCGCATCCGGCGGCAGGACGGCGGCTTCGTCGCGGAGCTCGAGGGGCCGCTGGCGGCGCTGGAACGGGTGGTCGGCCGCACCTGCGGACGCGGCTGCGACGCCGTGCTGGGCGACGCCCGCTGCCGGGTGGACACGGCGGCCTTCCCCGGCCTCGCCTGCGACGGTCGATGGGAGACCTGCACCGCCGTCTTCGCCAACGGCGTCAACTTCCAGGGCTTTCCGGACGCGCCGGGCGACGACTTCCTGACGGCGACGCCGGCGCCGGGCGGGCGGCACGACGGCGGGAGCCGGCGATGAGGACGCGGGCGCTGAGCGCCGCGCGCGGCTGGATCGGCACCCCCTACCGGCATCAGGCGAGCGTGAAGGGGGAGGGGGCGGACTGCCTCGGCCTGGTCCGCGGCGTCTGGCGCGAGGTGATCGGGCCGGAGCCCGAGGCGCCGCCGCCCTACACCCCCGACTGGGCGGAGACCGGCGGGGCCGAGACCCTGTGGGCGGCGGCGCGACGGTGGCTGACCGAGATCCCGGTCGCCCGCGCGGAGGTCGGCGACGTGCTGCTGTTTCGCATGGCGCCGGGCTGTCCGGCGAAGCACTGCGCCATCCTCAGCGCGAAGGGCAGCGAGGGGGCGAGCCGGATGATCCACGCCTACTGGGCGCGGTCCGTGGTCGAGAGCTGGATGGGCGACTGGTGGCGGCGTCGTCTCGTCGCGGCCTTCTCCTGGCCTGCGCCGCCGACGGGAGAGATCTGATGGCGCAGATGATCCTGGGCGCGGCGGGCGGCGCCCTCGGCGGGCCGGTCGGGGCGACCTTCGGCAGCCTTGCGGGCCGCCTGCTGGACGGCGCCGCCATCGCCCGGCTGGAGCCGCCGCGGCAGCGTGGGCCGCGCCTGCAGGGGCTGCAGGTGCAGGGGGCCGCGGAGGGCGCGCCGCTGCCGTGCGTGTTCGGCCGGGCGCGGGTGACGGGGCAGGTGATCTGGGCCGCCCGCTTCCTCGAAAGCCGGCGCACCTCGTCCGGCGGCAAGGGCGGCCCGCGCACGGTCGAGTACGGCTACACGCTCAGCTTCGCCGTGGCCCTGTGCGAGGGCGAGATCGACGGCGTGGGCCGGGTCTGGGCCGACGGACAGCCGATGGACCTGAGCGGGGTGACGATGCGGGTGCACCGCGGCGGACCCGAGCAGGCGCCGGATCCGCTGATCGAGGCGGTCGAGGGCCAGGCTCCGGCCTATCGCGGCGTCGCCTATGCGGTGTTCGAGGACCTGCCGATCGGAACCTACGGCAACCGGGCGCCGCAGCTGGCTTTCGAAGTGTTCCGGCGGCCGCGGGGAAGCACGCCGCGCCTGGAGGACCGGCTGGAGGGGGTGTGCCTGATCCCCGGCGCGGGCGAGTTCGTGCTGGCCACGACGCCCGTCCTGCGGCGGGAGGGGCTGACCCGGACCGCGGCCGAGAACCTGCACAGCGGCGAGGGGCGGACCGATCTCGCCGCCTCGCTCGACCAGCTGCAGGCGCAGTGCCCGAACCTCCGGCGGGTGAGCCTCGTGGTCGGCTGGTTCGGGACGGATCTCCGCGCCGGCCATCTCGTCGTCCGGCCGGGGGTGGAGCGGCGCGACAAGCCGACGGAGCCGCTGGCCTGGTCGGTGGCGGGGCTCAACCGGCAGACGGCGCACCTGATCTCCAGCAGCGGCGGCGGTCCGGCCTACGGGGGGACCCCGTCGGACGACACCGTCCGGCAGGCGGTGGCGGAGCTGAAGTCGCGGGGTCTGGAGGTCACCCTCTACCCCTTCATCTTCATGGACATCCCGCCGGGCAACGGCCTGCCGGATCCCCGGGGCGACGCGGAGCAGGCGCCCTATCCCTGGCGGGGCCGGATCACCGGGCGGCCGGGGGAGTTCGCCGCCGGAGACGTGGCGGCGGCGTTCGGAGGCGCGGACGGCTGGGGGCTGCGGCGCATGGCGCTGCACCATGCGCGCCTCGCCGCCGAGACCGGCGCCGACGGCCTGCTGATCGGCTCCGAGATGCGCGGCCTGACCCTGACCCGCGACGCCGCCGGCGGCTTCCCGGCGGTCGAGGCCTATCGCGCCCTGGCGGCGGAGTGCCGGTCCGTGGCCGGTCCGGGCGTGCGCCTGTCGTACGCCGCCGACTGGTCGGAATACGCCGGCGACCGCAGCGGCGGCGAGGTGCTGTTTCACCTGGATCCGCTGTGGGCCGATCCGGCGATCGATTACGTGGGCGTCGACTGGTATCCGCCGCTGGGCGACTGGCGAGGCGGCGACGGCGGCCTCGACGCCGCGGCCTTCTCCGGCCCGGACGACCCCGCCTACCTCGCCGCCCAGGTCGCCGGCGGCGAGGGCTTCGACTGGTGGTACGCCTCGGACGCCGATCGGGCCGCCCAGACCCGGACGCCGATCGTGGACGCCGCGCACGGCGAGGACTGGATCTACCGCGTCAAGGACCTCGAGGGATGGTGGAGCCACGCCCACCACGACCGGCCGGGCGGACTGCGCCGGGCGCAGCCGACGGCCTGGCAGCCCGGGATGAAGCCGATCCGGCTGACGGAGTTCGGCTGCGCCGCCGTCGACCGCGGCGCCAATGCGCCCAACCTGTTCCAGGATCCGAAGAGCGCCGAAAGCGCCCTGCCGCCGCACTCCGGCGGCGCCCGCGACGACCGCCTGCAGCGGCGCGCGCTGGAGGCGGTGCTGGCGCACTTCGCCGGGGCCAATCCGGTCTCCCCCGTCTACGGCGGGCCCATGCTGGAGGGGCTCGACGCATGGTGCTGGGACGCGCGGCCGTGGCCCGCCTTTCCGGGGCGCGCCGACGTCTGGGCCGACGCGGCGGCGTGGCGGACCGGGCACTGGCTGAACGGGCGGCTGTCGGGGGAGACGAGCGACCTCGTCGCCGCCCTGCTCCGCCGGGGCGGGCTGCCCGAGGACGGCTTCGAGGTGGAGGCCGCGCCGGAGGGCGTGGCGGGCTATGTCCTCGACCGGCCCATGACGACCCGGGACGCCCTCGGCCCGCTGGCGGCGGCCCTGGGTCTGACCGTCTGCGAACGCGGGGGGCGGGTGTCGGTGCGCGGTCCCGGCCCCGCGGAGGCGACCCTGCAGCCGGCGAGGCTGGCGATCGAAGACGAGGGCTCGGGGGTCGCGGCCGAGCGCGCGCTGGAGCCGCCGCCGCACGCGGTGCGGGTGCGCTTCATCGACGGCGCGGCGGACTACCGCACCGGCGCCGTGACGGCGCGGCGCGAGGGCGGCGGGGGCGGGGTCGATCTCGATCTGCCGGCGGTGTGCGGGGAGGGGCTGGCCCGGACCGCCGCCGAGCGCGCCCTGTACGACGGCGGCCCCGAGCGGCTCATCATCCGGCCGGGACCGGTCGAGGCGCTCCGGCTGGAGCCCGGCGACGTGGTGGCGGTCGAAGGACGCAGCGGCGCCTGGCGGGTGGCGCGCCTCGACGCCGCCGGGTCGGTCACGGCGACGCTCGAGCCGGCCGCGCCCGTGCGTCCCCCGGCGGAAGAGCCCGCGCCGGCGCCGCCCGAGCCGGTGATCGTCGTCGGCCCGCCGTTCTTTCGGCTGATCGACGCGCCGCCGCTGCCGGGCGCGGAGACCGACGACCGCCCGCTGGCGGTGGTCGCCGCCGAGCCGTGGCGGCCGATGCGGATCCTGGCCGGCCCGGGCCCCGACTCCCTGTCGCCGCGCGGGGAAGTGGCGACGCCGGCGGCGGTCGGCGTTCTGACCGCCCCCCTTGCGGCCGGGCCGAGGCATCGGTGGGACGAGGTCGCCGTGCTGGAGGTCCGGGTCGAGGGGCCGGCGCCGCAGAGCCGGTCCGCGGCCGGAGTGTTCGCCGGCGGGAACGCCGTGCTCGTGGAGTCGGCCGAGGACGAGTGGGAGCTGCTGCAGTTCCGGCAGGCCACGCTCGTGGGCGGCGAGACCTGGCGGCTGACGGGGCTGCTGCGCGGCCAGCAGGGCGGCGCCGCCGCGGCCGCCCCGGCCGGGGCGACCTGCGTGTTTCTCGACGCCGCGCCGCCGCGCGCCGACCTCGGCCCGGCCGAGCGGGGCCTGCCGCTGATCTGGCGCGCCGGGCCGGCGGGCGCCGTCGCCGGCGGGCCCGGGCCGGCCGAGCGGCGCTGGACCGCCCGCGGCCTGGCGGCGCGCCCCTGGAGCCCGGCGCATGTGCGGGCGGTTCTCCAGCCGGACGGGGGCTACGCCGTGGGCTGGATCCCGCGGTCGCCGGTCGACGGGGATCGCTGGGACGGCGCGACCGGGGCGGACGCCCCCGGCCGCTTCCGCGTGCGGGTGCTGGACGGATCGACCGAGGTGCGGACGCTGGAGGTCAACCAGGCCGCGGCCGTCTACCCCGCCGCCAACCTCATCGCCGACTTTCCCGCCGGCGTCCCGGAGCTCCGCTTCGCCGTCAGCGCATGGGGCGACGCGTGGGGCTGGGGGGCGGAAACCGTCGCCCGTCCCGGGTGAGCCGCCCCGGCGCCTTTGCGGAACGGCGCCGATGCCCTAACTGGAGGCTCTGTGAGTGGACGGGCCGAGGCCCGAACGGAGCGGCATTCGAGTGGCGGGCGATCCGTACAAGGAACTGGGCGTGGCCCGGGGGGCGAGCCAGGACGAGATCAAGAAGGCGTTCCGCAAGCTCGCCAAGGATCTGCACCCGGACAAGAACCCCGGCGACAAGGCGGCGGAGGAACGCTTCAAGCGCATCACCGCGGCCTTCGACCTGCTGGGCGACCCCGAAAAGCGCGCGAAATTCGACCGCGGCGAGATCGACGCGGACGGGCGCGAGCAGTTCCGCGGCTTCTCCGGCGGCGGGGGCGGGCAGGGCCCGTTCGGCGCCGGCGGCGCGCGGGGCGGTTTCGAGAACATCGACCTGGATGAGATTCTCGGCGGCATGTTCGGCGGGGGCGCCCGGCCGGGCCGCGGCGGCTTCACGGCGCGCGGCCCCGACGTGCGGGCGACGCTGGAGATCAGCCTCGAGGACTCGATCAGCGGCGCGACCCGGCGGATCCAGTTCTCCGACGGGCGGATGCTCGATGTCGCCATCCCCAAGGGCGCCTCCGACGGCCAGGTCATCCGTCTCAAGGGCCAGGGGGCGGCCGGCCGCGGGGGTGAGAACGGCGACGCCCTGATCGAACTGCGGATCGCGCCCCACCCGGTGTTCACCCGGGACGGCGCCGACCTGACCATGGATCTGCCGGTCCAGCTGGCCGACGCGGTGCTGGGCGGCAAGACGCCGGTGCGGACGCCCGAGGGCACGGTCAGCGTGACCATCCCCAAGGGCTCCAGCTCGGGCAGGCAGCTCCGCCTGAAGGGGCGCGGCGCCTACGCCGCCGGCAAGCGGGGCGACCTGCTGGCCCGGCTGATGATCGTGCTCCCGGAGGGCGAGGATCCTCTCCTGACGAAGTGGGCCCAGCAGGTCCGCGACCAGGGGCCGATCCGGCCGTTCCGCGATTGACCCCCGTGCGCCCCAACATCCGGCCCGCGCGCCCCTGGTTCTCCTCGGGCCCGACCGCCAAGCGGCCGGGCTGGTCGAGCCAGACGCTGCCGCACGCCCTGCTCGGCCGCGGCATCCGCGCGCCGGAGGTGGTGGCGCGGTTCGCCGAGGGCCTGACGCTCACCCGCGAACTCCTGCAGGTTCCGGATGACTGGCGGCTGGTCTATGTGCCCGGCTCGGACACCGGGGCGGTGGAAGCCGCCCTGTGGTCGCTGCTCGGCCCGCGGCCCGTGCAGGTGCTGGCGTTCGAGAATTTCGGCCAGGTCTGGGCCGCCGACATCCGCGACCACCTGAAGCTGGATCCCGAGGTGCTGACCGCGCCCTACGGGGCGTTTCCCGACGTCAGCCGCGTCGACCCGGCCTGCGATGTCGTGTTCCCGTGGAACGGCACGACCTCGGGCGTCCGCGCCCCCGGCGGAGACTGGCTTGCGAAGGATCGCCAGGGGCTGGTGATCTGCGACGCCACCTCCGCCGCCTTCGCCATGCCGCTGCCATGGGACCGGCTGGACGTGGCGACCTTCAGCTTCCAGAAGGCGCTCGGGGGCGAGGCGGGGCTGGGCGTCGCCGCCCTCTCGCCCCGGGCGGTCGAGCGGCTCGACCGCCATGCGCCGCCGCGTTCCGTGCCCAAGGTCCTGCGCCTGCGGAACGCCGAAGGCTTCGATCGGGCCCTGGCCTCCGGCTCCATGATCAACACCTTCTCGATCTGGACGATCGAGGACTGGATCGACGCGGTGCAGTGGGGACTCGGCGCCGGGGGGCTGCCGGCGCTGATCGCGCGGACCGGGGCCAATGCGGCGGCGCTGGACGCCTGGGTGCGGCGCACGGCCTGGATCGACTATCTGGCGGAGGACCCCGCCACACGGTCCACCACCTCGGTCTGCCTGAAGTTCGTCGATCCGCGAGTCACCGCGATGGACGAGAGCGGCCGGCAGGCGCTGGTCCGGCGCATCAAGGGGCTGCTGGAGGACGAGGGCGCAGCCTTCGACGTCGAGGGCCACCGCAACGCGCCCGCCGGGCTGCGCATCTGGTGCGGGTGCACCGTCGACACGGCGGACATCGAGGCGCTGACCCCCTGGCTGGACTGGGCCTGGCAGACCGCGCTGGACGAATAATCGGCCGCCCGCCGCGACACCCGCTGATTCCGCCGCTATAGGCTGCGCCCGCATTCCGGGGAAACGGATCGGCGGAGAGACGTCTTGACGAACGTGGCGGTGGTCGGCGCCCAGTGGGGCGACGAGGGCAAGGGCAAGATCGTCGACTGGCTGTCGAACCGGGCCGACCTCGTCGTCCGCTTCCAGGGCGGCCACAACGCCGGCCACACCCTCGTCGTCGACGGCAAGGTCTACAAGCTGGCCCTGCTCCCCTCGGGCGTCGTCCAGGGCAAGCCGTCGATCATCGGCAACGGCGTGGTGGTCGATCCCTGGCACCTGGTCGGGGAGATCGAGAAGATCGAGGCGCAGGGGGTGCGCATCACCCCCGAGCTTCTGACCGTCGCCGACAATGCCTGCCTGATCCTGCCCATCCACCCCGCCCTCGACGTCGCCCGCGAGGCGGCCGCCAGCGCCCCGGGCGCCCGCATCGGCACCACCGGCCGCGGCATCGGACCGGCTTATGAGGACAAGG
Source organism: Brevundimonas sp. (assembly GCF_013912005.1). Classification (GTDB taxonomy): domain Bacteria; phylum Pseudomonadota; class Alphaproteobacteria; order Caulobacterales; family Caulobacteraceae; genus Brevundimonas. The sequence goes on from NZ_JACESB010000013.1 coordinate 20,542, forward strand.
TCGGACGGCGGGCCATCCGCGTCTGCGACCTGGCCGACGCGGACGACCTGCGGGTCAAGATCGACCGGCTGCGGCTGCACCACGATCCCCTGCGGGCGGGCCTCGGGCTGGAGCCGATCGACCCGGATGCGCTGCTGGCCCAGCTGCTCGAGATCGCGCCGAAGATCCTGCCGTACGTGAAGCCGGCGTGGAAGGTGCTGGACGAGGCGCAGCGGGCCGGGCGGCGGGTGCTGTTCGAGGGCGCCCAGGGCGCCTTCCTCGACGTCGACCACGGCACCTATCCCTATGTGACCAGCTCCAACACCGTGGCCGGGCAGGCGGCGGCGGGCGCGGGCGTCGGCCCGAAATCCGTCGGCTATGTGCTGGGCATCGTGAAGGCCTATACGACCCGGGTGGGCGAGGGGCCGTTCGCCTGCGAGCTGAACGACGCCGTCGGCCAGCACCTGGCCACCGTCGGCCGGGAAGTCGGCGTCAACACCGGCCGCGCCCGCCGCTGCGGCTGGTTCGACGCGGTGCTGGTGCGGCAGTCGGTGGCGATCAACGGCATCGACGGCATCGCCCTCACCAAGCTGGACGTGCTCGACGGCCTGGAGACGCTGAAGATCTGCGTCGGCTACCGCCTCGGCGACCGGGTGCTGGACCATCTCCCGTCCAGCCTGAAGGCGCAGGCGGCGGCGGAGCCGGTGTTCGAGGAGCTGGAGGGCTGGAGCGAGAGCACCGCCTCGGCGCGCAGCTTCCGCGACCTGAACGCCAATGCGATCAAGTACGTGCGCCGCATCGAGGAGCTGATCGGGGCGCCGGTGGCGCTGCTGTCGACCAGCCCAGAGCGGGACGACACCATCCTGATGCGCGATCCGTTCCAGGGCTGAGACGCGGCGTAACCGCGTTCAAGCGGCCTTAACCCTGTTCCGCCAGACTGGGAGGAGCTGGAGGCCCCGCATTGTTTGCAGTTGATCGTCGCATCCTCGCCCGGCTTGAGCCGGTCACCAGGCGTGTCCTGATCCTGGACCACAATCCGCACGCCGCGCGTCTGCTGACCGACCTGATGAAGGCGCTCGGCGCCCGCGAGGTCGTGGTCGAGACCACCGACGGCCGCGCCATGAAGGCCGCGGCGGCGCTGGAGCCCGGGATCGTCTTCACCGAGCGGGGCGGCCCCGGCATCGACGGGGAGTCCTTCGCCCGCCGTCTGCGGCGGTCGGACCTGCCGTGCCGCCGCGCCCCGATCATCATGGTCACCGCTGACGCCACCGCCTCCACCATCCTCGGGGCGCGGGACGCAGGGGTCCACGAATTCCTGAGAAAGCCCTACACCAGCGCCGACCTGCAACGCCGGGTCGAGAACGTGGCCCTGAAGCCGCGCGACTGGATCGAGGCGGTCGAGTACGTCGGCCCCGACCGGCGCCGCTTCAACTCCGGCGAATTCTCCGGCCCCGGCAAGCGCCGCAGCGACCGCGCGGCGAGCGCCGCCGAGGCGGTCGTGGCGGCGAAGGACCAGGCCATGCGCATCCTCGCCTCGGCGCTGGATCAGTTCGATCGCGACCCGCTGCAGGCGGCGCGTTCGATCCGCGAGCAGGCGGGCGCCCTCAAGGCGATCGCCATGAAGACGTCCGATTCCCGGCTGGCGGTGGCCGTCGGCGCGCTGGAAGTCAGCCTCGCGTCAGGCCCGCCGACCAAGGCGATCCTCTCGGCCCCGATCGGCGGTCTGCTGGCGATGCACCAGGCCGAGCCGCTGCGGAAGGCGGGCTGAGCCGCCGTCAGGCGTCGACCAGGTTCCGCTCCTCGGCGGCGGCCCGCATCGCCTTCTGCAGCTTCTCGAAGGCGCGGACCTCGATCTGCCGCACGCGTTCGCGCGACACGCCGTACTGGCCGGCCAGCTCCTCCAGCGTCACCGGGTCGTCCTTCAGGCGGCGCTCGGTCAGGATGTGCTTCTCGCGGTCGGTCAGCTCTTCCATGGCCTCCTGCAGCAGGCCCATGCGGATCGACTTCTCCTCGTCCTCGGCGAGGCGGGTCTCCTGGGAGACCGCGGTGTCGTCGGCCAGCCAGTCCTGCCACTCGCTCTCGCCGTCGGCGCGCAGCGGCGCGTTCAGCGAGGCGTCCCCGCCGAGCCGGCGGTTCATGTCGATCACGTCCTGCTGGGTCACGCCCAGCTTGGTGGCGATCGACTCGACGTGCTCGGGGCGCAGGTCGCCTTCCTCGAAGGCCGAGATCTGGCTCTTGGCCTTGCGGAGGTTGAAGAACAGCTTCTTCTGCGCCGCGGTGGTGCCCATCTTCACGAGCGACCAGCTGCGCAGGATGTATTCCTGGATCGAGGCGCGGATCCACCACATGGCGTAGGTCGCCAGGCGGAAGCCCTTGTCCGGGTCGAACTTCTTGACGGCCTGCATCAGGCCGACGTTGCCCTCGGAGATCACCTCGCCGATCGGCAGGCCGTAGCCGCGGTAGCCCATGGCGATCTTGGCCACGAGGCGCAGGTGCGAGGTGACGAGGCGGTGCGCCGCCTCCGGGTCCTGGTGTTCGGACCACCGCTTGGCGAGCATGAACTCCTCGTCCTTGCTCAGCATCGGAAACTTGCGGATTTCCGTCAGGTAGCGCGACAGTCCCTGTTCAGGCGACATAATCGCGAGCGATCTGGTTGCAGCCATGTGGTCCCTCCGACCGTAAGAAACGAGCGGGCCCTGCGTCGCCGGCCACGGATGTGCGCCGGCGTCTCGCCCCTCAACCGGTGAAATAGGATCGGGTTTCCGTCTTTGTCAGAGGCGGATCGTCACAGCGAAGCGTGACCGTTGCCCCGGCGCCACTGCACCGAATGAACCGTCTTGTACCCCATAGTCCGTCCTTAATCAAGACGGACTTCGCGGCGGCGGTCAGAGAGCGGCGAGTCGCGCCTCGAGGGCGCGCATGTCGGCGGGCGGGGCGGTCTCGAACCGCAGCGACGCGCCCGTCACCGGGTGGACGAAGCCCAGCACCGCCGCATGCAGCGCCTGCCGCGTCAGGCCGGCCGCGGCGATCGCCTCCCGCACCGGCGCCGCCGGACTGCCGGAGCCGTAGACGGGATCGCCCAGGATCGGCGCGCCCTTCGAGGCGAGGTGCACCCGGATCTGATGGGTGCGGCCGGTGTGCAGGGTGCAGGCGACGCGCGCCGCCATGGGCGCGCCCCCCGGCTTCGCCGGCGCGCCGTAGACCGCCTCCACCACATAGTCGGTGATCGCATTGCGTCCGCCGGCGCGCAGCACCGCCATCTTCTTGCGGTCCGAGGACGAGCGCCCGATCAGGGTCTCGATGCGCCCGCGCGCCGGCGACGGCGCGCCCCGGGTCAGCGCGATGTAGGTGCGCTCGATGTCGTGGGCGGCGAACAGGGCCGAGAGGCCGGCGTGGGCCCGGTCTGACTTGGCCGCGACCATCACCCCCGAGGTGTCCTTGTCCAGCCGGTGGACGATCCCGGGCCGCGCCACGCCCCCGATGCCGGACAGGCTGTCGCCGCAGTGGTGCAGCAGGGCGTTGACCAGGGTGCCGGTCTCGCTGCCGGGGCCCGGATGGGCGGCCATGCCCGCGGGCTTGTCGATGACGATCAGGTCGGCGTCCTCGAACAGCACGGTCAGCGGGATCGCCTCGGGCTGCGGGTCCGCCGGCGCGACCGGCGGCAGGGTCACCGTATAGAGGCCGGGGGCGGCCTTCGCCGAACCGCCCGCGACCGGCTGCCCGTCCCGGCGCACGGCGCCGTCCGCCAGCAGGGCCTGCAGCCGCGCCCGCGACAGCGACGGAAAGGCGTCCGCCAGCGCCTTGTCGAGCCGCCCGCCGCCGGCCTCGATCCGGGCTTCCAGCACCGTCGGGTCGTCGTCTTCGCTGATCAGGGGCTCTTCGGACACGGCGGGCTCCGCCGCTCGGGCGGCGCCCCGTCTTGCATGAGGCGCCCCGCGCCGGTCAACGCGGGGCTTCCCCCACAGCCACGCTTGAGGCAAAGGTTAACGGTCTTTCGGGGGAGGGGCCCATGCGCACCGTCTTGTCCGCGTTTCTGCTCGCCGGGGCCGCCGTCTGGCTCGGCAGCTGCGCCACCATGAGCGAGGAGCAGTGCCTGGCCGGCGACTGGACGGGTCAGGGCTTCAACGACGGCGCCGCCGGCTTCGCCATGAGCCGGCTGGGCGAGCACGCCCAGGCCTGCGCGAAGCACGGAGTGGTTCCGGACGACGCGGCCTATCGCGCCGGCTGGAGCGAGGGCGTGCTGCGCTACTGCACCGTCGCCAACGGCTTCCGGGTCGGCGCCGAGGGCGGCGCCTACGCCGGGGTGTGCCCGTCGGGCGTCGAGCGCGACTTCCTGATCGCCTACGAGGACGGTCGGGCCATCCATCTGGCCGAGCAGGCTGTCGACGAGGCCCGCAGCCGGATCGACAGCAACGCCGCGCGGCTGGAGGAGCTGGACGACAAGCTCGACGCCAAGCAGCGCGAGCTGCGCGCCGAGGGGCTGACCGAGGAGGAGCGGGAAACCATCCGCAACCGCATTCGCGAGATCCGCCGCGAGCGCGAGGACACCGAGCGCGAATGGCGGCGGGCCCAGCGCGAGCTCGACGACGCCGAGGACCGGGCCCGGGACGTGCGCTGGCGGATGGAGTCGCGCTACCGCTGACGGCGGACGGTCGGGGCGGCCGGACGACCGCCCCGGGGTCGGCGGATCAGGCCGCCTTCTTCTCCAGCCCCTGCTCCCACTGGCCCAGCGAGGCGAGGCCGTTCATGCGGGCGCGGTGGTGGAAGGCCTCCTGGCAGGCCACGGCGTTCTCCGCCTTGCCCGACCAGGCCCGCTGCGGCGCGGCCTGCAGGGCGCGGCCGTAGGAGAAGGTCATCTTCCACGGGAAGCCGCCGATGCGGTTCATGGCGTCGAGGTGGGCGGTGGCCTGCTCGTCGGTCTGGCCGCCCGACAGATAGGCGATGCCCGGCACCGCCGACGGCACGGTCGCCTTCAGCGCCGCGATGGTCCGCTCGGCCACTTCCTGCACCGAGGCCTGGCGCCGGGCGCCCTTGCCCGAGATCACCATGTTGGGCTTGAGCACGATGCCTTCCAGCGCCACGCGCTGCTCGTAGAGCTCCTGGAACACCGTCTGCAGGGTCCAGCGGGTGACCTCGTCGCAGCGGTCGATGTCGTGGGCGCCGTCCATCAGCACCTCCGGCTCGACGATCGGCACCACCTGCTCCTGCTGGCAGATGCGGGCGTAGCGGGCGAGGGCGTGGGCGTTGGCCTTGACGCAGCCCCAGGTGGGGATGCCGTCGGCGATGTCGATCACCGCCCGCCACTTGGCGAAGCGGGCGCCGCGCTCGTAGTGGGCGCGGACGCGCTTGGACAGGCCGTCGAGGCCCTTGGTCACGGTCTCGCCCGGGAAGCCGGCCATCTTGGTCGCGCCCTTGTCGACCTTGATGCCCGGGATCGAGCCGGCGGCGGTGATCAGGTCGACCAGCGGCGTGCCGTCCTTCGCATCCTGGTACAGGGTCTCCTCGAACAGGATCACGCCCGAGATGTGCTCGCGCATGGTCTGCTCGGCCCGGAACAGGCACTCGCGGTAGTCGCGACGGTTCTCCTCGGTGTTCTCGACCCCGATCGCGTCGAAGCGCTTCTTGATCGTGCCGGTGGATTCGTCGGCCGCCAGAATGCCCTTGCCGGGCGTGACCATCGCCTCGGCCACCGCGTTGAGCGCCGCCAGATCCATGAGTGCCTCCTGAGCCCTTGTTGTTTGGGGGTCATCTAGCCCCCTCAACGCCCAAAGTCACGCATTGTTACAGCGGCTTCGCCGCCGCCCGGCGCAAGCCTCAGGCGCGCAGCGCCTCGACGCCCGGCAGGGGCTTGCCCTCCATCCATTCCAGGAAGGCGCCGCCGGCGGTGGAGACGAAGGTCATGTCCTCGGCCACCCCGGCGTGGTGCAGGGCCGCCACCGTGTCGCCGCCGCCGGCCACGGCGGTGATCGCCCCGGTCTTGGCCAGCTGGGCCGCCGCCTGCGCCGCCTTGACGGTGGCCGCGTCGAACGGCGGGACCTCGAACACGCCCAGCGGCCCGTTCCAGATCAGCGTCCGCGACAGGGCCATGGCCTTGACCAGCGCCTCGACCGTCAGCGGACCGGCGTCGAGGATCTTCTCGTCCTCGGCGATCGCCTCGCGGGCCAGGACGGTGCGGGTCTCGACGCCGGGCTTGAGGTCGGTCGCCACCACCACGTCGCGCGGCAGCAGGATCTCGCAACCCTTCGCTTCGGCCTCGGCGAGGATCTCGCGCGCCGTGTCGGCCATGTCGCGCTCGGCCAGCGAGCCGCCGATGTCGATCCCTTGGGCGAACAGGAAGGTGTTGGCCATGCCGCCGCCGATGGCCAGCCGGTCCAGCTTGCCGACGAGGTTCTTCAGCAGGTCCAGCTTGGTCGAGACCTTGGCCCCGCCGACGATGCCCAGCACCGGCTTGACCGGCGTCCCCAGCGCCTTGTCCAGCGCCTCCAGCTCGCGCCGCATCGACTCCCCGGCGTAGGCCGGCAGCAGGCGGGCCAGCCCCTCGGTCGAGGCGTGGGCGCGGTGCGCCGCCGAGAAGGCGTCGTTGACGTAGACGTCGCCCAGCTCCGCCAGCTGCGCCGCGAAGGCCGGATCGTTCTTCTCCTCGCCGGCGTGGAAGCGGACGTTCTCCAGCAGGATCACCCCGCCGACGTCGAGATCCGCCAGCGCCGCCTTCGCCTCGGGCCCCACGCAGTCGGGGGCGAAGCGCACCGGCGCGCCCAGCAGGTTCTCCAGCTCGTCGACCACCGGCTCCAGGCTCATCGACGGCGCCCGCTGGCCCTTGGGCCGGTCGAAGTGGGCCAGCAGGGCGACCTTCGCCCCCGCGTCGCGCAGCCGCTGGATGGTGGGGACCGCCGCCCGCAGCCGGGTGTCGTCGGTCACCCGCCCGTCCTCCATCGGCACGTTGAAGTCCACGCGCACCAGGGCGGTCTTGCCGCCGAGGTCACGGGCGTCGTCGAGGGTGCGGAAGGTCATGAGCGTCTCCTGTCTCCTCCCCGTCCGCGCAGCGGATGGGGAGCTGGCGCGACGCGCCTGCGCGTCGTTCCGGAGGGGCGGTCGGCCCCGGGTTCGGTGCGGCGGCGGGAGCCCCTCCACCGCTGCGCGGCCTCCCTCCCCATCGCCGCGCGAAGGGGAGGTGGGCGCCCCATCAGAGGAATTTCGCCATCACCAGCGCGGTGTCGCTCATCCGCGTCGCGAAGCCCCACTCGTTGTCGTACCAGCTCAGCACCCGGGCCAGCTTGCCGTCGACCACCTGGGTCTGGGGCAGGGCGGCGGTGGACGAGGCCGAGACGTGGTTCATGTCCATCGACACGACCGGGTCCATCGTGGTCATCAGCACGCCCTTCATCGGGCCGTCGGCGGCCGCCTGCAGCGCGTTGTTGATCTCCTCGACCGACACCTCGCGGCCGGCCACGACCTTCAGGTCGACGACCGAGACGTTCGGGGTCGGCACCCGGATCGAGGAGCCGTCCAGCTTGCCCTTCAGCTCCGGCAGCACCAGGCCCAGCGCCTTGGCGGCGCCGGTCGAGGTCGGGATCATCGACAGGGCCGCCGCGCGGGCGCGGTACAGGTCCTTGTGCATCGTATCCAGCGTGGGCTGGTCGCCGGTGTAGGCGTGGATGGTGGTCATGTAGCCGCGCTCGATGCCGAACAGGTCGTTCAGCACCTTGGCCACCGGCGCGAGGGCGTTGGTGGTGCAGCTGCCGTTCGAGACGACGATGTCGTCGGCGGTCAGGCTGTCGTGGTTGACCTTGAAGACGATGGTCTTGTCCGCGCCGTCGGCCGGGGCCGAGACCAGCACCCGCTTGGCGCCGGCCTTCAGGTGCGCCGAGGCCTTGTCCTTCGAGGTGAACAGGCCGGTGCACTCCATGGCGATGTCGACGCCGAGGTCCTTGTGCGGCAGCTCCTCGGGGTTGCGGATGGCCGTGACCCGGATCTTGCCGGTTCCGACGTCGATCCAGTCCTCGCCGCTCTCGACCGTGCCGGGGAAGCGGCCGTGCACCGAGTCGTAGCGCAGCAGGTGGGCGTTGGTGGCCACCGGCCCCAGGTCGTTGATCGCCACCACCTCGATATCCGTGCGGCCGTGCTCGACGATCGAGCGCAGGACGAGACGGCCGATGCGGCCGAAACCGTTGATGGCGACGCGGACGGTCATGGGGCGGGCTCCTGGAAGCGGGGGTTCTGGTTGGCGCTTCAATGGAACCGGCGGCGCAGGGTTTCAACCCCGCACCTGTAACAAGCCGTGATTGACTGTAACGCTTCGGCTTCGACCGTTCAGGGCGCCAGCGGCAGGACCAGGCGCGCTCGCAACCCTCCCTCCGTCCGGTTCTGCAGCGTGACGTCGCCGCCCGCGGCGCGCGCCGCCTGCCGCGCGATGGTCAGGCCGAGGCCGGCGCCGCCGGTCTCGCGGCTGCGCGAGCGCTCGGCGCGGTGGAAGGGCTCGAACACCGCCTCCAGCTCCGCCTCCGGCAGACCCGGGCCGTCGTCCTCGACCTCCACCACCGCGCCGTCGTCGGCGGCGAAGGCGCGCACCCGGGCGCCCCCGCCGTACTTCAGCGCATTGTCGATCAGATTGGCCAGCGCGCGCCTGAGCGCCGCCGGATCGCCGGCTGTCGGCAGGGCGTCGGCCCCATCGAAAGCGACCGTGGCGCCGGTCTCCGCAAAGCCGGCGGCGCAGTCGGCCGCCAGCGCGGCGAGGTCCAGCGGCTCCAGCCTTTCGGGCGTGGTCTCGCCGCGCACGAAGGCCATGGCCTGGCCGATCAGGGCGTCCATCTCCTCGATGTCGGCGGCCATGCGTTCGCGCACCTCCGGCGGCGCCTGCTCGGCGCGGAAGCGCAGCCGCGTCAGCGGCGTGCGCAGGTCGTGGGCGATCGCCGCCACCGTCTGGGTCCGCTGCCGGATGTGGTCGCGCAGCGAGGCCTGCATGTCGTTGAAGGCGTCGATGGCGGTGCGCACCTCGCTGGGCCCGGACGGGCGAAGCGGCGGCGCCTCCGGGTCGGCCCCCAGCCGTTCGGCCGCCTCGGCGAAGGCGCGGATCGGGCGGGTCAGCCGCCGCGCCATCCACCACACCAGCGGCGCCAGCAGCAGCATCGAGATGGCCAGCGCCAGCAGCACCCGCGCCTGCCAGGGCGACAGCAGCCCGCGCGGCGGCTCGACCGTCGCCCAGCGGCCGTCGTCCAGCTTCAGCGAGGCCGAGAAGGGGGCGAAGGTCAGCCGGTCGGCCACCAGGGTGAAATGCCGCGTCGTCTCGTTGATCACGATCGGCGACGGTCCGGCCAGATGCCCGTGGGACGGCAGCGGCAACCGGATCTCCTCCGAGACGCGGCCTCCCGGCGTCGGCGGCGCCGGCGGCTTGGGCGGCCGCGGAACGACGGGGTTCTCGCTCCGGCTGACGAAGATGAAGTCGCGGGCCGCGACGTCCCCGGCGTCGCGTCGCCGCGGGAGGCCGGGCGGCGCCAGGCGCACTCCCGCGGGCGCCTTGATCGTCACCGCGACGCGATCGGGGGACACGTCGAGGCTGTTGGCGAGGCCGGCGCGGATCGCCAGGGCCAGCGGGTCGCGCGCGTCGGCGGCGCTGCGCTCGACCGGGCGATCGGTGAGCCGCCGCCGCAGGGCGCGGCCGTCCGCCGTCTCGGCCGGTTCGCCGCGCAGGGCCCGCGCCGCCGTCGAGATGCTGAAGCCCGACGGCCGCGGCTCCGGGGCCAGCACCACCACCGCAAAGGCGATGGCCTGCGACATGATCACGGCGAGGGCGGCCAGCGCCCCCACCTGCACCACGACCGGCAGCGAGGAGGCGCGTCTCATGCGGCGCCCCGGCGGCGCTCGACCTTGACGTCGAACATATAGCCCTCGCCGCGCAGGGTCTGGATCATCTCCAGTCCCGAGCCGTCGTCCAGCTTCTTGCGCAGCCGGCTGATCTGCACGTCCATCGCCCGGTCGAACACGTCAGCGTCGGCGCCGCGCGCCCGCTCCAGCAGCTGCTCCCGCGTCAGCACCCGGCCGGGCCGCTCCGCGAAGGCGCGCAACAGGGCGAACTCCCCGGCGGAGAGCGGGACCAGCCGCCCGTCCGGGCGGGTCAGCTCCCGCCGCAGCAGGTCGAGGCGCCAACCGGCGAAGGCCAGCGCCGGACCTTCCTCCGCCGCCGCGTCGCGCGGCCGCCGCAGCACGGCCCGCACCCGGGCGAGCAACTCGCGGGGATTGCAGGGCTTGGCCAGATAGTCGTCGGCGCCGAGCTCCAGGCCGATGATGCGGTCGGTGTCCTCGCCCATGGCGCTGAGCATGACCAGCGGCGGCCCCTTGCCGGCCAGCCTCCGGCAGACCGACAGGCCGTCCTCCCCGGGCATCATCAGGTCCAGCACGATCAGGTCGGCGGCGCGCGCCGCCAGGGCGCGGTCCATCTCCGCCGCCGAGCCGGCCCCCTCCGCCTCGTAGCCATGCTGGGACAGGTATTCGCACAGCACCTCGCGGATGCCGGGATCGTCGTCGACGACGAGAATGCGCTGCGTCTCGTTCTGCATTCCGCCATTCTGACCGAGGCGCCGCTCCGCGTCATTTCAGCTCTGAAACATTGGCCGGCGGCCCTGAAACATGGGCGCAAGCCGGGCGTGCTGATCTTCCGGCCTCCGCAACGGAACGGATCGCCATGCTGACCCTGATCGCCCTCTCCGCCGCCCTGCTGCAGAATCCCCCCGCCCCGCCGCCGCCGCCCGCGCCGCCGGAGCCGCTCGTCCGCTTCATGCTGACGGGACCCGGCCACGGCGCCATCGACCGCGACCGCGACGGCGAGATCACCCGCGAGGAATTCACCGCGCCCATGGCCGACGCCTTCGACCGCATGGACGCCGACGGCGACGGCCGCCTCTCCTCGCAGGAGATGGCCGAAGGCCACGGCGCCGCCGGCGATGTCATGATGCTGCGGGTCGGGGAGCCGGGCATGCGCCATTTCGAGATGCGCCTGCCGGGGCCGGGCGACCACCACGAGATCTTCATCCGCGGCCCGGGCGGGGAGGGCGGCCCCCACGTCTCCCACTTCGACGCCCCGCTCGACGCCGACGGCGACGGCAAGGTCAGCGAGGCGGAGTTCACCGCCCGCCCGCGCGAGGTCTTCGCCCGGCTGGACGCCGACCGCTCGGGCTACCTTGAGGAGGGCGAGCACCACGGCGACGGCGAGGTCCGCGTCTTCACCCGCCGGATCGAACGACGCGACGATGACTGATCGTCCGGCGACTTCGTGATTTGGCGACCCGGGGATCGGCGTCCTAACGTCGATCCATGAGCCTCCGCCGCCGTCTCGACCGTCTCGCCGTCGCCGTCGCCGCCGGGCTCGTGCTGCTCGCGCCGCCGGCGCAGGCGCGCGGCCCGGAGGGGACGGAGGCCGCCGCGTCCGCCCCGGCCGGCCCCGACCGCGCCCGCGAGCGGATCAACCGGCAGGTCTTCGACCGGGTCTGGAGCGAGGTGCGCAGCCAGTACTACGACCCGGACCTGCACGGGGTCGACTGGAACGCCGCGCGGCGCACCTTCCGCCCCCGCGCCGTGGCGGCCGCGGACGACCGGGCCCTCTACGCGGCGCTCAACGAGATGCTCGACCTGCTCGACGACGCCCACGCCGGGGCCGCGCCCCCGGCCGTCGCCCGGCGCCAGGACAGCCGCCGGGACCGGCGTCCGGCCATCGGCATCACCCTGCGGGCGGAAGACCCCGCCTCGGGCCGCTACCGCATCGAGCGGGTCCGTCCCGACTCCCCCGCCGCCCGCGCGGGAGTCGAAACCGGCTGGCGGCTCGACACCGACGTCCCCGGCGTCTGGAGCCCCGAACAGGACGTCGCCGCCGGCGAGGTCGTGCGCCTCGCCCTCGTCGACGCCGACGGCCGGCCTCGGCCGCTGGAGGTGGCGCCGGAGTATCTCGAGCCCGAGCCCGCCTTCGTCGCCGATCGCTCCCGTCCGGGGGTCGTCGTGCTGCGGGTCGAGGGCTTCGAGGCCGGCCTCGGCCGCTGGATGGGCGAGCAGCTGGCCCACACCCCGCCCGAGGCCGACGTGGTCCTCGATCTGCGCGGCAACCCCGGCGGCCGGCTGATGGAGGCGGACGCGGTGCTCAGCTGCTTCCTGCCGCGCGACCAGCCGTGGGCGACGCGCACGGGCCGTTCCGGCCGGCGCGTCGAGATGCGCACCGGCGGCGGCTGCGGCCCCCTCACCGAACCGGCCCCGCACGAGGTCGCCGTGCTGGTCGACGGCGACAGCCGCAGCGCGGCCGAGCTGACCCCGGCGGCCCTGCAGGAGGCCGGCCGGGCGGTGGTGATCGGCGAGCCCACCGCCGGCGCGGTGCTGATCTCCCAGGAGACGCGCCTGCCCGACGGCGGCCGCCTGACCCTCAGCCGGGCGGACTTCGTCACCGCCGGCGGGGTGCGGCTGGAGAAGCGCGGGGTGATCCCCGACGTGCGCACGCCGGCGCCGGCCCGCCCGGATGCGGCCCTGCTCGCCGCCATCGAGGCGCTGTCGCAGCCGGCCTTCGCCGCCGCGTCGCCGACCGCGCCGGCTTCCTAGACCCCGTCCGCGACCGGCCGGATCCGCCCCGCCGCCTCGCGCGCCCGCGCCCGCGCCTCGTCCGCATCCGCCCCGCGCGCCAGCGCCACGCCCATGCGCCGCCGCGCAAAGCTCTCCGGCTTGCCGAACAGCCGCAGGTCGGCGGTCGGGACCGACAGGGCCGCGGCCACGCCCTCGAAGGCGATCCCCGCCGCCTCGACGCCGCCGTAGATCACCGCGCTGGCCGCCACATCGCGCCGGCTCACGTCCACCGGCAGGCCGAGGATGGCGCGGGCGTGCAGGGCGAACTCGCTCATCGTCTGGCTGGCCAGGGTCACCAGTCCGGTGTCGTGCGGCCGCGGCGACACCTCGGAGAACCACACCTCGTCGCCGCGGACGAACAGCTCGACGCCGAACACGCCCAGCCCGCCCAGGGCCCCCGTCACCTTGGCCGCGATCTCCTGCGCCCCGGCCAGCGCCGCCGGGCTCATCGCCTGCGGCTGCCAGCTCTCCACATAGTCGCCCTTCTCCTGGCGGTGCCCGACCGGGTCGCAGAAGTCGGTGACCACCTCGCCGTCGCGCAGCGAGCGCACGGTCAGCAGGGTGATCTCATAGTCGAACTCGATCCGCCCCTCGACGATCACCCGCGCCGTCTCCACCCGGCCGCCGGACTGGGCATAGGCCCAGGCGTTGGCCGCGTCCTCCAGCGCCTCGACCATCGACTGGCCCTTGCCCGAGGACGACATCACCGGCTTGACGAAGACGGGCAGGCCGATGCGCTGCGCCGCCTCCGCCAGCTCCGCCGCCGAGCCCGCGAAGGCGTAGGGGCTGGTCGGCAGCCCCAGCTCCTCGGCGGCCAGGCGGCGGATGCCCTCGCGGTTCATGGTCAGCTGCGTCGCCCGCGCCGTGGGGATCACCGTCGCCAGCCCGGCCGCCTCGATATGGGCCAGCACCTCGGTGGCGATGGCCTCGATCTCCGGCACGATGATGTGCGGCGCCTCGGCGAGGATGACGCCGTTCAGCACCTGGGGATCGGTCATCGGGATGACGTGGCTGCGGTGCGCCACCTGCATGGCCGGGGCGTTCGGATAGCGGTCGACGGCGATCACCTCGACCCCCAGCCGCTGCAGCTCGATGGCCACCTCCTTGCCCAGCTCCCCGGCCCCGAGGAGCATGACGCGGACGGCGGAGGGGGACAGCGGAGTGCCGAGCTTCATCGGGGCGTCCTCGGGATCAGGGCGTGGGAACGGGGAACAGCCGCCGGAAGGCGTCCAGCGCGGCCCCGTGGTAGATGGTGGCGTGGCTCTCGCCCGGCCGGGGCGTGAAGGACCAGTCCAGCGCCGGCAGGGCGTGGTCGCGCAGGTTCGCGACCAGCCGGTCCATCGGCGCCTGCATCTCCGGCCCCTCGTCGCCGAGGGTGAGGATCAGCGTCCGCGGCGCATTGGAATGGTCGCGCAGATGCGCCCCCGCCTGCTCGGCCAGCCGTCCGCCGTCCCACCACAGGCTCGGGCTGACCGCGACGTAGGCGTCGAACATCTCCGGCGCCTTGAGAAAGGTCTCCACCACGAACAGCCCGGCCAGCGACTCGCCCATCAGCGCCGTCTCGCCGTTGCCGCGGAAGCGGCCCTCGACGAAGGGCTGCACCTCCTCCGCCAGGAAGCGCCGGAAGCGCTCCGACTCGCCCTGGGTCGGGTAGCGGGCGATCAGCTCCGGGTTCTCCGTCGGCAGGGCCAGCTCGTTCCGCCGGTCGACCGAGGCCACCCCGACCAGGATCACGTCCCGCGTCGTGCCGTTCACCGTGCCCAGCTGGGCCAGGCCGGAGATGTGGTGGAAGTCCTGCCAGGTGGTCCCGCCGTCCAGCAGGTAGAGGACGGGATAGGTCGCCGCGCTCTCCGCGTAGCCGGGCGGCAGCCAGACGTTGATCTCGCGCGTCCCGCCATAGGCGGCCGAGGGCAGGGCGTAGGACGTCCCGATGACGATCGGCGTCTCCGCCGGCGCGGTCTGGGCGAGCGCGCCGGGCGCGAGGCCGATCCCCGCCGCGGCCGTGATGGCGGCGAGGGCCCGGCGCATCAGAGCCGCGCCTTGACCTGCTCGACCACCGCGTCGGCGGTGATCCCGAACTTTTCGTACAGCACCTCGGCGGGCGCGCTGGCGCCGAAGCCGGTCATGCCGACGAAGCCGCCGTCCTCGCCGATGAACCGCTCCCAGCCCTGCTTGACCGCGGCCTCGACCGCGACCCGCGCCGTGCCGCGGCCGATCACCGAGGCCTGGTAGCCGGCGTCCTGCTGCTCGAACAGCTCGAAGCAGGGGACCGAGACGACGCGCGTCGGCGTGCCTTCGGCCTCCAGCCGTTCGGCGGCCGCCAGCGCCACCGCCACCTCGGTGCCGGTGGCGAACAGGGTCGCCTTCGCCTCGCCGTTCGCCGCCTTCAGCTCATAGGCGCCCCGGGCCGACAGGTTCTCCGTCGCCGCGACAGTGCGCACGGCCGGCGTCTTCTGCCGCGACAGGGCCAGGGCCGAGGGCGAGGTGCGGTGCTCCAGCGCCAGGCGCCAGCACTCCATCGCCTCGACCGTGTCGGCCGGGCGGAACACCAGCAGGTTCGGGATCGCCCGCAGCGACGCCAGGTGCTCGACCGGCTGGTGGGTCGGCCCGTCCTCGCCCAGCCCGATCGAGTCGTGGGTCAGGACGTGGATCGCCCGCACGCCCATCAGCGCGGCCAGCCGGATCGACGGCCGGCTGTAGTCCGAGAACACCATGAAGGTGCCGCCGTACGGAATCACCCCGCCGTGCAGGGCCATGCCATTCATGGCCGCGGCCATGCCGTGCTCGCGGATGCCCCAGTTGACGTAGCGGCCCTCGTAGGTCGGCGCGTCGAAAATCGGCGTGCCCTTGACGAAGGTGTTGTTCGAGCCGGTCAGGTCGGCGGAGCCGCCGATCAGTTCGGGAACGGCGGCGAACAGCTCGTCCAGCGCCGCGCCCGAGGCCTGGCGGGTGGCCTGCGCCGGCTTCGTCTCGACCAGTTCGGCGATCTTCGCGTCCAGCCGGTCGAAGGCCCCCGCCGGCAGCTCGCCGCTCATGGCGCGGGTGAACTCCGCGGCCTGCGGAGAGGCGGCCAGCCGCGCTTCCCACGCCTTGCGCGCCTTGGCGCCGCGACGACCGACCTTGCGCCAGGCCTTCTCGATGTTCTCCGGCAGCTCGAACGGGTCGTGGGTCCACGACAGCCCGAGCCGGGTCGCCGCCACCTCGGCCGCGCCCAGGGCGGCGCCGTGCGTCTTGTGGCTGCCCTCCATGGTCGCCGCGCCGCGGCCGATCTTCGTCCGGCAGGCGATCAGCGTCGGCTTGTCCTGCTTCGTCGCCCACTTGAGGGCGGCGCGGATCTGGTGCTCGTCGTGGCCGTCGATCGCCTTCACGGCCCAGCCGGCGGCCTTGAAGCGGCCCTTCTGGTCGGTGGCGTCGGACAGGGACACCTTGCCGTCGATGGTGATCTCGTTGTCGTCCCACAGCACCGTCAGCCGGTTCAGCCGGTAGCGGCCGGCGAGGGTGATGGCCTCCTGGGACACGCCTTCCATCAGGCAGCCGTCGCCCGCGATCACCCAGGTGCGGTGGTCCACCAGGTCCTCGCCGAAGCGGGCGGCCAGATGGCGCTCGGCCATGGCGAAGCCGACCGCGTTGGCCAGGCCCTGGCCCAGCGGTCCGGTGGTCGTCTCGACGCCCGGCATGTGGCCGTACTCGGGGTGGCCCGCCGTCCGCGCGCCCCACTGGCGGAAGTTGGACAGCTCCGCCTTCGTCGCCGCCTTGTAGCCGGTCAGGTGCAGCAGGGCGTAGATCAGCATCGAGCCGTGGCCGGCCGACAGGATGAAGCGGTCGCGGTCGGCCCAGTCGGGGCGGCTGGCGTCGAACTTCAGGAACCGGCTGAACAGCACCGTCGCCACATCCGCCATGCCCATCGGCATGCCGGGGTGGCCGCTCTTCGCCTGCTCCACGCCATCCATCGCCAGCACGCGGATGGCGTCGGCCATCTGCTTCGTCGAGGGCTTTGCGGATACGGCTTTGGCGTCGGTCACGGCGGGGACCTTTCGTCGGGAGGCGGAAAAAGGGAGGCGCGCCGCTTTACCCCGGCGCGCCCGCGGGTTCTATACGCTTTCGAGGAGAATGTGACCGATGGATGCTGCCTCGGCCGCCAGGGACCGGGTCGATCGCGCTCTCGCGCTGCTGGAGCGTCGCCTGCTGGAGTTGAAGAGCCGGGCCGCGGGGGCGAGCCGCGTGCCCGACGACGACCTGTTCGCGCCCCAGCCGTCCAGCGAGACGGACCGCGCCCGCATTCACGAGCTTGAGGCGGCCGGACAGGACGCCGCCCGGGCCCTCGCCCGCGCCGCCGACGCCATCCGCGAAACCCTCGCCGACCAGGAGGCCCGCTGATGGCCACCGTGACGGTCGAGATCAACGGCCGGCCGTATGCGGTCGGCTGCGCCGACGGGCAGGAGGAGCGCGTGCGCATCCTCGCCAAACAGTTCGACGGCCACGTCCGTCAGGTCGCCGGCGAGGTGGGCCACGTCGGCGACATCCGCCTGTTCCTGATGGCCGGCCTGCTGCTCGCCGACGAACTGCACGAGGTGCGCCTGAACGGCGGCGCCGCCCCCGCTCCCGCGGCGGCCTCGCAGGACGGCGTGGCCGAAGCCCTCAACGCCGTCGCCGCCCGCCTCGAGAAGATCGTCCAGGGCCTGTAACGGAAAGCGTCGTCCCCGCAGGAATTGTCATCGCCGCGGAAGCGGGGACGCCATTGTTCCGCCCCGGGAGACCGACTATCTTCGTTCCCGGCGGGTCCTGCTGCGGCTCACGTCGAAGGCGACTTATCCTCGCGACCTTAATTCACTCGAAGGGATCTGTCCCTGTGCGGGCTCGAGGGCCCGGGCACACGGAGCCCACCTGGCTACCCAGGTCGAGAGGATTGAACAGTCCTTCACGGTTCACGCGGCGCCGCCACCTTCTTCCTCCCCCGCAGGGGGAGGGGGACCGCCGGCGAGGCCGGTGGCGGAGGGGGCGACGACGCCCCTCCATATGCGCTACCTCCCTCCCATGACCGACAAGCGCGCCCTTCGCGCCGCCATGCGCGCCCGCCGCAAGGGGCTGGCCGGACAGTCGCCGGAGGCCGCCGCCCGCGCCGCCGCCCACATCGGCGATCTGCCGGCGGGCCGGATCGTCGCCGTCTATCGCGCCATCGGCTCTGAACTGGACGCGGACGCCGTCTCCCTCGCGCTGGAGCGCGAGGGACGGGAGCTCTGCCTGCCGGTGGTGGTCGAACCGGACGCGCCCATGCTGTTCCGCCGCTGGCGCTTCGGCGACCCTCTGGAGCTCGACGCCGCCGGCGTGCCGGCCCCGCTGCCGCTGGCGGAGGCGGTGACGCCTGACCTGGTCCTGACGCCGCTGCTGGCCTTCGACGCCGCGGGCGGCCGGCTGGGGCAGGGCGGCGGCTACTACGACCGCACCTTCGCCGCCCTCCCGGACGCCCTGCGCATCGGCCTCGCCTATGCGGGCCAGCAGGTCGACCGCCTGCCGCTGGAAGGGCACGACATCCGCCTGCATGGCGTTCTGACCGAGACCGGCTATACCGCCGCCCGAAAGGTCTGATCTCCCATGCGTCTCGCGTTCTTCGGCGATGTGGTCGGCAAGTCCGGCCGCGACGGCCTCTCGGACCACCTGCCCGCCCTCAAGCGGGACCTGAAGCTCGACTTCGTGGTGATCAACGCCGAGAACGCCGCCGGCGGCTTCGGCATCACCGAGAACACCGCCAACGAGCTGTTCATGGCCGGGGCCGACTGCCTGACCCTGGGCAACCACAGCTGGGACCAGCGCGAGGCCCTGACCTACATCGTGCGCGAGCCGCGCCTGATCCGGCCGCTCAACTACCCGCGCCTGATGGACGCCCCCGGGGCCGGCGCGAACCTGTTCGAAACCCACTCGGGCAAGCAGGTGCTGGTCATGAACGTGCTCGGCCGCGTTCACATGGACCCGATGGACGACCCCTTCAGCGCGGTCGAGAAGGAGCTCGCCGCCTGCCCGCTGGGCACGGCCGCCGACGCCATCATCGTGGACATCCATTGCGAGGCGACCAGCGAGAAGATGGCCATGGGCCACTTCTGCGACGGCCGCGCCTCCCTCGTCGTCGGCACCCACACCCACGTGCCGACCGCCGACTGCCAGATCCTGCCCGGCGGCACCGCCTACCAGACCGACGCCGGCGGCTGCTGCGACTACGACTCTGTGATCGGCAACGAGAAGGAGGAGCCGCTGCGGCGCTTCACCACCCGCCTCTCCGGCGGCCGCTACACCCCCGCCCATGGCCCGGCCACCATCTGCGGCGTGTACGTCGAGACCGACGACCGCACCGGCCTCGCCACCCGCGTCGAGCCGATCCGCGTCGGCGGGCGGCTGAGTCAGAGCATCCCGGCGGTCTGAACCGGCGCCGCCGTCCGGCCCTCGCGGCCGCGGCCGCAGGGCCGAGCGTTCCGGTGCGGATGCCCACCAGGATTGTCCCAGGAGTCGCAGGAGATGTGCGGGTTCTGGCGCCCCGGAGTTGTCGTGCTTGTACGAGGTCGCGACGCCCCCTTTCGGGTCAGGCCGGGACCACCCGTCCGTCGCCGGCCTCGACCGCGTACACCGCCCGCGTCGTCAGCGTCCCGTTCCGCTCCGACACCTTGTCCAGCACCTTGAACTCGGTGCGCCAGGCCTCCGGCGTGACGTCGCAGACGACGTAGCCGCGCTGGGCGTTGTTGAACTTCAGGAACGGGTTGTCGGCCAGGTAGCGGCGGCCGTCCGGTCGCTGGTCGACCCCGTCGCCGGAGGAGCTGATCGAGGTGGTGACGAACTCCGCCGCCACCGGCGCGCCCTCCGGGTTGCGGCTGTCGACGTAGAGCTCGCCCGCGTAATTCTGGTGTTCGTCGCCGGTCAGGACGATCGTATTGGCGATGCGCCGGTCGCGCAGCCGGTCCAGCAGGCGCTGCCGCGGAATCCGGTATCCCGCCCAGGAATCAAGGTTGTAGCCCGGCTCCGGGCCCTCGCGGCGATCGAGATCCATGACCATCACCTGCTGGGCCAGCACCTTCCAGCGGGCGCGGCTGCGTTCGAGGTTGCGGTACAGCCACTGCTCCTGCGCCTCGCCCAGCACCTGGGCGGCCGGATCGGTCACGCCCGCGCAGGTCGTCGCCCAGCGGTCGTCGCACGGCTGGTCGGAGCGGTGCGAGCGGGTGTCGAGGAGGTTGAGGTCCAGCAGGTCGCCCCAGGCGGCGTGGCGGTACAGCTGCATCTCCGCCCCGCGCGGGAAGGCCGAGCGGCGCAGCGGCATGTGCTCGTAGAAGGCCTGGGCCGCGGCCTGCCGGCGCAGCAGGAAGACCTCCGGCGGCACGCCGTCGTCGAAGCTGGACACCCAGTTGTTGGCCACCTCGTGGTCATCCCAGGTCACGAACCACGCCGCCGCCGCATGGCTGGCCTGCAGGTCCGCATCCATCTTGTACTGCGCGTACCGCCGCCGGTAGTCGTCCAGGCTGTAGGTTTCGCCCCCGACGTGCTGGCGCGGGTTCTCCACCGTGCCCCCCGACCCGGTGTAGGTCCGGCTGCTCCGCCCCTCGTAGATGTAGTCCCCGTAGCAGTAGACGAAATCGAGGTCCTCGCCCGCGATCCGCCGGTGCGCGGTGTAGAAGCCCTGCTCGTACGCCTGGCAGCCGACCACGCCGAAGCGCGAGCGGGCCACGGCCGCGCCGGCCGCCGGCGCGGTCTTCGCCCGTCCCGTCGCGGCGCGCTCCGCGCCTGCGGTGAAGCGGTAGAAATACTCCCGGCCCGGCTCGAGCCCCTCGACCTCCACATGCACGGCATGGCCGAGCTCGGGCCGGGCGACGGCCTCGCCGCGCCGGACGACGTTCGAGAGGCCGCGGTCCGTTCCGACCTCCCACTTCACCGGCACGGGGGCCGAGGGCATGCCGTAGCCCGGCTCCAGCGGGCGCGGGGCCAGACGGGTCCAGATCACGAAGCCGTCGGGGGTCGGGTCGCCGGCGGCGACGCCCAGCTGGAACGGGTATTCCGCGAACACGGGATCGGCCAGCGCGCCGCGGCCCGAGCCCAGCACGACGCCGCCGGCGCCGAGCGCCAGCATCAGACCGCGACGGGAAACGGAATCGGGCAGGCGCATCGGAGTCTCCTTGGGTCCGCCCGGACCTAGCCCGGAAATGTGACGGTCGTCACGCCGGCCGGCGCCACGCCCGCAGTTCCGCGATCCGGAGGCGATGGGCGTCGCGCGAGGCCTCGGCCAGCCGTCGGACCTGCGGATCGTTCGCCCGGGCCAGCGCCGCCTCGGCGGCGGCGAGCGCCTGGCTCTCGGCGGCCAGCAGCCGCGCCACCACGGCGGCGTCGGGATCGGCGGCCGGAGCCGCGTCGAGCGGCGTCTCCCGGGTCGCCGCGGCGTGGTTGGCGGCCGCGGTCTCGCGGAGGGCGCTCTCGACCGGATCTCCGCCCTCGCAGCCGGCCAGCGGCAGCGTCAGCGCCGCCAGGACCGCCAGCCGCCGCATCAGGCGCGGCCCTCGATCCAGTTCGGCATCCAGCCTTCGTGCATCTCGCGCAGGTGGTCGAGCGGCAGGCGGAACAGGTCGCCGTCGGGGCCGGAGGAGGCGAAATCGCGCCCCTTCGCGCGCCCGACCACCGAGGCGTGCAGCCCCGCCGCCTGCGCCCTGGCGATCAGGTCCGTTGCGTCGGTGACGGCGGCCAGGTAGCGCGCCTGGTCCTCGCCGAACAGCAGGATGTGCGCGTGGGTCGGGCTGCTGGCGTCCAGCTCCACGCCGCAGTCGGAGGCCAGGGCCATGTCCGCCGCCGCGCCGATCAGGCCGCCGTCGGACAGGTCGTGGACGCAGGTCAGGTCGCCGGCCTCGATCAGGCCGCGCACGAAGTCGCCGGTCTTCTTCTCCAGAGCCAGGTCCACCGGCGGCGGCGCCCCGTCCTCGCGGCCCAGCACCTCGCGCAGGTAGATGGAGGCGCCCAGCTCCCCGACGGTGTCGCCGATCAGCACCAGCACGTCGCCCTCGGCCATGCCGCCGAAGCCGGCGACCACGTCGTAGTTGGGCAGCAGGCCCACCGCCCCGACGGTCGGGGTCGGCGGAATGGCGACGCCGTTGGTCTCGTTGTAGAGGCTGACGTTGCCGCTCACGACCGGGAACTCCAGCACCCGGCAGGCCTCGGCCATGCCGTCGATGGCGCGCACGATCTGGCCCATGATCTCGGGCCGCTGCGGATTGCCGAAGTTCAGGTTGTCGGTGATGGCGATCGGCCGGGCGCCCACAGCGGTCAGGTTGCGCCACGCCTCGGCGACCGCCTGCTTGCCGCCCTCGTAGGGATCCGCCTGGACATAACGCGGCGTGACGTCCGAGGTGACCGCGAGGCCCTTGTCGGTGCCGTGCACCCGCACCACCCCGGCGTCCGCGCCGGTGGCCGAGTCGTGCAGGGTGTCGGCCATGACGTGCCGGTCGTACTGCTCCCAGATCCAGCGCTTGGACGCCATGTCCGGGCAGCACACGACCTTGATCACCGCGTCGACCCAGCTGTCCGGGGCCGGGATGGTCTTGGCGTCCAGCCGGGGTTGCAGCTCCGGCTGCACCCAGGGGCGGTCGTACATCGGCGCATCGTCGAACAGCGGGGCCAGCGGCACGTCGCAGACCGTCTCGCCGTGATGCTTCAGCACCAGCCGGCCGGTGTCGGTGGTCCGGCCGATCACCGCGGCGTCCAGGCCCCACTTCCTGAAGATGCGGTGGCCGTCTTCCTCGCGGCCCGGCTTCAGCACCGCCAGCATCCGCTCCTGGCTCTCCGAGAGCATCATCTCATAGGCGGTCATGCCCTCTTCGCGCTGGGGCACGGCGTCCATGTTCAGCTCGATGCCGACGCCGCCCTTGCCCGCCATCTCGACCGAGGACGAGGTCAGGCCCGCCGCGCCCATGTCCTGGATGGCGGCGACCGCGCCCGAGGCCATCAGCTCCAGCGTCGCCTCGATCAGCAGCTTCTCCGCGAACGGATCGCCGACCTGCACGGTGGGGCGCTTCTCCTCCGAATCCTCGTCGAACTCGGCCGAGGCCATGGTCGCCCCGTGGATGCCGTCGCGTCCGGTCTTCGACCCGAAATAGACCACCGACAGCCCCGGCGACGGGGCGGCCGAGTAGAAGATCGAATCCGCCTTCGCCAGGCCGACGCACATGGCGTTGACCAGGATGTTGCCGTTGTAGCCGCGGTGGAAGTTGGTCTCGCCGCCCACCGTGGGCACGCCCACGCAGTTGCCGTAGCCGCCGATGCCGGACACCACGCCCGAGACCAGCCGCTTCGTCTTCTCGTGCGACGGATCGCCGAAGCGCAGGGCGTTCAGCAGGGCCACCGGCCGCGCGCCCATGGTGAAGACGTCGCGCATGATGCCGCCCACGCCCGTGGCCGCGCCTTGGTAGGGCTCGATGTAGGACGGGTGGTTGTGGCTCTCCATCTTGAAGATGCAGGCGTCGCCGTCGTCGATGTCGATGACGCCCGCGTTCTCGCCCGGTCCGCAGATCACCCGCGGCCCCTTGGTCGGGAATTTGCCCAGATGGATCCTCGACGACTTGTAGGAGCAGTGCTCCGACCACATCACCGAAAAGACCCCCAGTTCGACCTGGTTCGGCTCGCGGCCGAGCCGGTCGAGGATCACCTGGTACTCGTTGGGGGCGAGGCCGTACTCGGCGGCCAGTTCGGCCATGGACTTCTGGGGAGCGCTCATGGCCGCGCCTCATAGCGGCAGAACGGAGACGTGTCAGCCGCAAGCGGAACATCGGCCGCGGCGCGTCATTGTTCCGGCGAAGCCAAGGGAGAGCCCGATGACCGACCAGCCGATCGACCCTGCCGCCACCCCCGAGGATCCGGACGCGCCCGAAATCGCCGCCGACGACGTCGGGGCCAGCGCCGCCGCCGAGCGCGCGGCCAATCAGGCCCGGGAGCCGGACGACGCCGGGGAGGACGCCTGATGGCCCGTGGTCCGTCGACGCCCGATCCCACCCCCGCCGAAACCTCGCCCACTCCGGCCGACCACCAGCAGATGGATCGCTCCAATGATCCGGCGGTGACGAAGGCCATGGACGAGGCCGCGCCCGAGGTGGCGATGCACAGCCGGCGCCAGCGCCTGACCGGCTCCGCCACCGGGGTCGGCAGCGTCGGCTACGACGAGGCGGGGGCGTTCGACGTCGGCGCCGGCGAGGAGCCGGGCGGCGCCGAGCCCGGGTCGCGGGGCGGCGGCTAGGTCGCCCGTTCGACGCCCCGGCGCAGGCGGAAGCTGAGGATCACCGCCCCGACCACGACCGCCACGCTGGCGGCGAGGGCGCCGTAGGCCACGGCCTCGCGGCCGCGCTCCAGTTCGGCCACGAACACGCCCAGCAGTCCCCAGGCGACGGGGAGGGGATAGGCCAGGGTGCGCAGCCGCGCCGTGACGCCGAGGCCCACGGCGGCGACGACCGCCACCGCCAGCAGCGCCCAGACCTCGGGCGAGGGGCTGGAGGGCAGGTCCCCGTTGCCGGTCAGCACGGTCAGAAGATTCACCGGCGACGCCACGGTCAGCCAGCCCGCCAGCGCCGCCAGCGGCCACGCCACCGTCCAGCGGTCCCGGTCGGCCCGGTCGAGACTGCGGATCGTCGACGCCTCCATCAGCAGGGGGACCAGCAGCGCCAGCAGCGAGCCGAAGATCAGCACGATCGTGGCCCACTCCCAGTCGAAGGCGGAGGCCACGATCCACCAGCCGATGCCCAGCAGGGCCGCCAGCGACGGCCAGCCGAGGCGATGGATCAGCCGGCTCTCCCCCGTCTGCGGCAGCGCCTGCCGCACGGCGTAGACCAGAAGACCGAGATAGATCAGCCCCCAGATCGAGAAGGCGTAGCCGGCCACGCGCAGCGTCGCATCGCTGTCGGCGGCGAACTCCGCCGGCGTCTGGCCCCACTCCATGGCCATCTGGGCGTAGGCGATGACGACGGCGAACACCGCGGCCGCCAGCACGAGCAGGCGGCGGGTCATCTGGGGCGGGGTCGGACGGACTATCGAGGACATGGAGAGCTCCGGCGCAGGTCGTCTGCTCTACGTCCGGCGGACCGGTTCGGTTCACCCCGGAACCGCCGGGCCGCCGACCGGTTCATCCGGTTCACGCAAGGGAGACCGGCATGGCCGACAATGAAAACACCGCGGCGGACGAAGGCCGCACCTTCGAAACCAGGACCGTCCGCGCCGATCGCGCCCGCGAGCAGGGCCTCGGCTTCGGGGCGCGCGAACTGCAGGCCCAGCGGGATCCGGGCGGCGTGCGGACCCCCGACGTGGAGCCCGGCGCGGAGGAAGAAGGCGCTGACGTCCTCGACGAGTCGCTGGGCGTGCAGGGGGCCCGGGAAGACACGCAGGTCACCCCGCCCCGCCAGGCCGGCTGATCGAAAGCTCTTGACGGACGGCGCTCGGCGACCTCCGATCTCCGGATGGAGGCGATCGGAAGTCAGGACGAGCCGGCCCACCGTCGGCGGCTCGCCGAGGCGGATCGACGGCTGGCGGTCGATCCCCGGGACATCGGCGCCCTGATCGTCAAGGGCGACGCCCTGACCGCCCTGGGGGACCCCCGCGCCGGCGCGCGCTTCTACAGCGTCGCCCTGAGGGCCGCCGGCGACGGCCGCGCCCTGAGCCCGGCCCTGGCGGCGGAACTGCGCCGGGCGCAGGCGGCCGCGGGCGAGCAGGCGCGGCGCTTCGAGGCTCATCTCGAGACCAGCCTCGGGGCGGCGGGATTCGACCCCGCGCGCTCCAGCGAGCGTTTCGCCCAGTCGCTGGATCTGCTGACCGGGCGGAAGCGCCTCTACCTGTCGCAGCCGTTGTTCTACCTGTTCCCGGGTCTGCCGCAGATCCAGTTCCAGCCGCGCGAGACCCTGCCGTGGCTGGAGACGGTGGAGGCGGCCGCCGACGACATCCGGGCCGAGCTGGAGGCCCTTCTCGCGGAGCCGGAGCTGTTCCGCCCCTACGTCGAGCGCCGCGCCGACCGGCCGAACACCGACACGGCGGGCATGGTCGAGAATCCGGACTGGAGCGCCCTCTATCTGTGGAAGGACGGGGTCGAACAGGCCGGGGTCGCCCGCCGCTGTCCGCGCACGCTCGCGGCCCTCGCCGACGCGCCGCTGTGCCGGGTGCCCGGCCGCACGCCCTCGATCCTCTTCTCCCGGCTGAAGCCGGGCGCGCGCATCCCGCCGCACCACGGGCTGATCAACACCCGCCTGATCTGCCACCTGCCGCTGATCGTGCCGCCGGGAAACCGCTTCCGCGTCGGCAACGAGGTCCGCGAGTGGAAGGAAGGGGTCGCCTGGGCCTTCGACGACACGGTGGAGCACGAGGCGCGTAACGACGGGGCGGCGGACCGCACCATCCTCATTTTCGACGTGTGGAAGCCGGAGATGACCGGCGAGGAGCGCGAGCTGGTCTCGTCGATGTTCCAGGCCATCGACAGCTACGGCGGCGGCCCGGCGAGCTGGGGCGTCTGACGGGGCCGTCGTTCGCCTAGGCCGCCGCGAACACGCTCCGGAACAGGGTCGCGCCGTCGGCCGAGCCCAGTTCGGCTTCGAACGCCCGGTCCGGGTGGGGCATCATGCCCAGCACATTGCCGCGGGCGTTCTGCAGGCCGGCGATGTCGGCCACCGAACCGTTCGGATTGTCGACGTAGCGGAACACCACCTGGCCCTCGCCCTCGATCCGGGCGAGGGTCTCGGCGTCGCAGAAGTAGTTCCCGTCGCCGTTGCCCTGGGTCATGACGACCTCGCGCTGGCCCTGGTAGCCGGAGGTGAAGCGGGTCTGGCCGTTGGCCACCTCGAGGGTGATCGGCTTGCACACGTACTTCAGCCCCGCGTTGCGCAGCAGGGCGCCCGGCAGCATCCCGGCCTCGCACAGGATCTGGAAGCCGTTGCAGATGCCGACCACGGCCACCCCGTCGTCGGCCGCCTTCTTCACCGCCTGCATCACCGGCGACAGCGCCGCCATGGCCCCGCAGCGCAGGTAGTCGCCGTACGAGAAGCCGCCCGGCAGGACGATCAGGTCCAGCCCCTTCGGCAGTTCGGTCTCCTGGTGCCAGACCATCTGGACCGCTTCGCCGGTCGAACGCTCCACCGCGACCTTGCAGTCGCGATCGCAGTTGGACCCGGGGAAGACGATGACGGCGGCGCTCATGGCGCGGGCGTTTAGCAGGCTTCGCCCGCGATGTCAGTGGGCCGGTTCGACCGGGTTCAGACGCCCGTGATGCGATCCGGCTGTTCGCCGCGCCGGGGACTCATCCCCTGTTCTCGTAGGTCGCGGTGATCGACGCCTTCGCCAGGGTGTGGAAGTGCAGGTTGAACCCGAACACCGCGCCCGAATCGCCTGGCGTCACATCCAGCTTCGGCACGTCCACGGCGAAGACGGTGAAGACGTAGCGGTGCGGCCCGTGGCCCGCCGGCGGGGCGGCCCCGCCGAAGCCCGGCTCCCCGTAGTCGGTGCGGCCCTCGACCGCCCCCGCGGGAACCGGCCCGCCCGTGGGCAGCTCGGTCACCCCGGCCGGAATGTTGGCCACGGTCCAGTGCCAGAAGCCGGAACCCGTCGGCGCGTCCGGATCATAGCAGGTGACGGCGAAGCTCCTCGTCCCCTCCGGCGCGCCCGACCACATCAGGTGCGGCGAGGTATTGCCCTTCGCCTTGACCTGCGCGTCCGGCAGCACGCCGCCGTCGACGATGTCGTTGGAGCTGAGGGTGAAGGTCATGGCGCGTCCTCCGCTGTTTTCGGCGCAGCAACCCTAACGCAACAGCGGTCCGGAAGTCCCGCTCAGTGCGCCGCGCCCACGGCTTCCGGGGTGAACGCCCGGTCGTCCATCAGCCCGCCGGCCAGGGCGGCGGCGAACACCACGCAGGCGGCGGCGATGAACAGGGCGACGGTCAGCTTGACCAGCCGCCGCACCTCACGCCGCCTCGATCCGGTAGGACTCGATCACCGTGTTGGCGAGCAGGGTCTCGCACATCTTCTTCGCCTCGCCGGCCGGGTCCTCGCCGTCGAAGTCGAACTCGATCAGCTTGCCGACGCGGACGTCCTTCACGCCCGCCCAGCCGAGGCCGTTCAGCGCGCCCTCGACGGCCTTGCCCTGCACGTCGAGCACGCCGGGCTTCAGGAACACGTGCACCTTCACCTTGGCCATCAGTGCAGTCCTCCCTGGATCACGGTCGGCATCCCCTTCATGATTCCGAGGCGGCGGGCCACCTCGGTGTAGCTCTCGATGACATTGCCGAGGTCGCGACGGAAGCGGTCCTTGTCCAGCTTCTCGCCGGTCGCCGTGTCCCAGAGGCGGCAGCTGTCGGGGCTGATCTCGTCGGCCAGGATCACCCGGCTGAAGTCGTTCTCCCAGATGCGGCCGAACTCGATCTTGAAGTCGACCAGGGTGATGCCGACGCCGGCGAAAAGGCCGGACAGGTAGTCGTTCACCCGCACCGTCATGGCCAGGATGTCGTCCAGCTCCTGGGTGCTCGCCCAGTTGAAGGCCGTGATGTGCTCCTCGGTGACCATCGGGTCGTTGAGCTCGTCCTTCTTGTAGTAGAATTCGATGATCGAGCGGGGCAGGGGCGTGCCCTCTTCGATGCCCAGCCGCTGGCTCATCGAGCCGGCCACGATGTTGCGGCACACCACCTCCAGCGGGATGATCTCGCATTCGCGGATCAGCTGCTCGCGCAGGCTCAGGCGCTTGATGAAGTGGTTGGTCACGCCGATGCCGTTCAGGCGCGACATGATGAATTCGCTGATCTGGTTGTTGATCACGCCCTTGCCCTCGAGGGTCGCCTTCTTCTGGGCGTTGAAGGCGGTGGCGTCGTCCTTGAAGTACTGGATGAGGGTGCCCGGCTCGGGGCCCTCGTACAGGATCTTGGCCTTGCCCTCGTAGAGCTTCTTGCGCTTGACGTTCATGCGTTCCGGTCCGGCGGGGCCGCGCCGGAAACGAAAATCGCGCGGCCGGCGCGGGGTCCGGGCGGCGCGATCCTGAATCGGCGGGCGGGAGAAATGGTCGCGCCATCCCTTAGCGGAACCGGGTTCCGGACACAAACCGGGGCGCCGCCGACCCGCCGCCGGGGACATGCCGCCGCAACCCCGCCGGTTCCGATTGCGTTCGGCTCCGGGGGGGCTATAGAGCACCCCGATGCGGCCACGATTCCGGCCGCCTATCGGAGCCTGCGCACCCCATGACCACCTTCGACGATCGGGAAAAGGGCTTCGAGTCCAAGTACGCCCTCGATCAGGAACAGGAATTCAAGGCGGTCGCCCGGCGCAACAAGCTGCTGGGCCTCTGGGCCGCCCAGAAGATGGGTCTCTCGGCCGAAAGCGCCGACCAGTACGCCTCGGCCGTGGTCCGCGCCGATTTCGAACAGCCGGGCGAGGAAGACGTCTACCGCAAGATCGCCCAGGATCTGGAGGGCGCCGGCCTGACCGTCTCGGAAGGCGAGATCCGCCGCAAGATGGACGAGCTGTCCTCCGTCGCCCGCGAGCAGATCCGCTCCGGCGAATAGCCCCCGGCGGCTTCGTTCCGACAGCAGAAAGGCCGCCCTTCCGGGCGGCCTTTCGCATTTCGGGGAGCGGGGCGATCAGTTCGGCATCACCACCGTGTCGATGGCGTGGATCACGCCGTTCGAGGCGGCGACGTCGGCCTGCACCACGCGGGCCATGCCGCCGGTCTCGTCGGTCAGGGTGACCGAACCGTCGGCGCCGGCGCGGGCGGTCAGCGTCCCGCCTTCCACCGTGGTCAGGGTCGCGCTGCCGCCGCCGTCGCGGATCTGCTGCGTCAGCGTCGCCGCGTCCACCCGGCCGGGGACCACGTGATAGGTCAGGATCTTCGTCAGGTCCGCCTTGCCGGCCGGCGCCATCAGGGCTTCCCGGGTGGCCGCCGGCACCTTGCCGAAGGCGGCGTCGGTCGGGGCGAAGACGGTGAAGGGGCCGGCGCCGTTCAGGGTTTCGACCAGTCCGGCCGCCTGCACGGCCGCGACCAGGGTCGAGAAGTCGCCGGCGCCCTGGGCCACGGCGACGATCGTGCCCTGGGCCTGGGCCGGCGCCGGCGCGGCGGCCTCGGTCGGCACGGCGTCGGCCGGCGCGGCGGTTTCCTCGGCGTTGCTGCAGGCGGCGGTGAGAACGACCGAGGCGAGGGCGCCGGCGGCGATCACGAGCGAATTGCGGGTCTTCATGGGGGGATTCCTTCCTGGCGACGCCTTGCGTCGGCGTCCTGAAGCGTACGGACCCTGGGTCGGACCGGATCGCCCCCTGCGGCGTCTCGCCGCGAAAGCGTCGCCGTATCAGCCGAGGAACGGCCGCAGCGCGCTCCACGCCCGGGCCTTGGCCTCGAAGCTCCGCGCGGCGTGGGCCGGGCTCGACGACGGCAGGTCGATCAGCGCCAGACCCTCGAGTCCCGCCAGCGAGCGCCGCCCGATGCGCGCCGCCGTCGCGCCGTTGAAGGCGACGGCCTTCAGTCGGGGCAGGCCGCCGGCCAGGGCGGGCAGGTCCGCCGCCTCCGCTTCGCGGATCGCCTGGTCGAGGCTCCCCGGCCGCCGGGCGCGGACGATCACGTCCCAGAGGCCGATCCCCGCCGTCTGCAGCGCCGCCAGTCGTTCCGGATAGGGCAGGGCGGCCAGATCGCGCCCGATCACCGCCCCGGCCAGGCGCCAGAAGGCGTTGCGGGGGTGGCCGTAGTACTGGCCCGCCGCCAGCGAGGCGTCGCCCGGCAGGCTGCCGAGGATCAGCAGCCGCGTGTCGGCGTCCACGACCGGCGGGAAACCGGTCTTCAGCATTCAGTCGCCGAACACGCGCGCGAACACCGTGTCCACGTGCTTGGTGTGGTAGCCGAGGTCGAACAGGGCCTCCAGCTCGTCGTCCGGCAGGATCACCCGCGCGTCGGCCTTGAGGAAGTCGAGGAACCGGCCCTCGCCGCGCCACACCTTCATCGCGTTCTCCTGCACGGCCGCATAGGCGTCCTCGCGCGACATCCCGGCCTGGGTCAGGGCCAGCATGACCCGCTGCGAGAACACCAGACCGCCGAGCCGGTCGAGGTTCTTCCGCATGTTCTCCGGATAGACGTTCAGCCGCTCGATCACCCCCGCCAGCCGGTGCAGGGCGAAGTCGAGGTGGATCGAGGCGTCGGGGCCGATGCCGCGCTCCACCGAGGAGTGGCTGATGTCCCGCTCGTGCCAGAGGGCGACGTTCTCCATCGCCGGGACCACCGCCGACCGCACCAGCCGGGCCAGGCCGGTCAGGTTCTCGGTCAGAATCGGGTTGCGCTTGTGCGGCATGGCCGACGAGCCCTTCTGGCCCTTGTCGAAGAATTCCTCGGCCTCCAGCACCTCGGTGCGCTGCAGGTGACGGATCTCCACCGCCAGCCGCTCCACCGACGAGGCCACCACGCCCAGCGCCGCGAACCAGGCCGCGTGGCGGTCGCGCGGGATCACTTGGGTCGAGACCGGCTCGACCTGCAGGCCCATCTTCTCCGCCACATAGGCCTCCACCGCCGGATCGACGTTGGCGAAGGTGCCGACGGCGCCCGAGATGGCGCAGGTGGCGATTTCCTCCCGGGCGGCCAGCAGGCGCCGGCGGGCGCGCTGGAATTCGGCGTGGTAGCCCGCCAGCTTGAGGCCGAAGGTGACCGGCTCCGCATGGATGCCGTGGCTGCGCCCGACGCACGGGGTGAGCCGATGCTCCTTCGCCCGCGTCTCCAGCGCCGCCAGCACACGCTCCACCCCCGCCAGCAGCAGGTCGGTGGAGCGCGCCAGCTGCACCGCGAAACAGGTGTCCAGCACGTCGGACGAGGTCATGCCCTGGTGCAGGAAGCGCGCCTCGTCGCCGACGATCTCGGCCACATGGGTCAGGAAGGCGATGACGTCGTGCTTGGTCGTCCGCTCGATCTCGTCGATCCGGTCGGCGTCGAACACCGCGCCTTCGCCCTTGGCCCAGATCGCTTCGGCCGCCGCCTTCGGGATCACGCCCAGCTCGGCCATCTTCGTGGCGGCGTGGGCCTCGATCTCGAACCAGATCCGGTACTTGGTCTCCTGGGACCAGATGGCGACGGCTTCGGGACGGGAATAGCGCGTGATCATGGGCGCGGGGTGTCGGTCCCGAGCCCCGACGAGTCAAGCGCCGCTTGTGACGGCGGCGACGGAACTCGGGCTCGGCCGGATGGCGGCGCGCCCGGCGTGGGCGTATGCCTCGCCGCAACGGAGGGACTCATGGAACTGATCATCGGACCGCGGCTGTACTCCACCTGGTCGCTGCGGCCGTGGCTCGTCCTCAGGCGCTGCGGGGCCGACTTCAGCGTGCGCGAGATGGACATCTACTCGACTGAAGGGCAGGCGGAGCTGGCGCGCGTCTCGCCGTCCCGCCTCGTGCCGCTGCTGAAGGTCGACGGCGAACTCATCTGGGATTCGCTGGCGATCTCCGTCTGGTGCGCCGAGCGTTTCCCCGAGGCCCCCCTGTGGCCGACGGACGATCGGGCGCGCTGGCTGGCCCGGTCCGCGGTCTGTGAGATGCACGGCGGCTTCACGGCCCTGCGGACCCTGTGCGGCATGGGCCCCGACCATACGATGGTCGGCCCGGACCGTTCGTCCGTTCCGGACGACCCCGGCGTCGAGCGCGACATCCGGCGCATCGTCGCGTTGTGGACGGAGATGCGCCGGCGGTTCGGCGCGGACGGTCCCTGGCTGTTCGGGGAGTGGTCGATCGCCGACGCCTTCTTCACCCCGGTGGCGACGCGCTTCCGGCATTACCAGGTCGAGCTGGACCGCTTCGGCGACGACGGCGCGGCCGCCGCCTATCGCGACGCCCTGCTGGCCCAGCCCGACTTCCTCGAGTGGAGCGCGGAAGCCTTGCGTTAACCGCACGACCGAACCGCCCCTTAAGACAACATCGCTATCCGGGGAGCATCGCCCCTTCCGGAGCGTTCAGGGTCCATCATGTCGACGCCCGCAGAGCAACCGCAGAACCGCCGTCCCGGCCTGATGATCTACGGCCTGATGATCATGGTCGCCTGCTGCCTGCCGGCGCTGCTGCTGGCGGGCCTCTAGCCCCCGGTCGGCGGGATCGCCGCCACTTCCAGCGGGGCCGCGGCGGGGATGGCCGGCGGAACGTGGTCAAGGCTCAGCGGCGCCCGGGTCGCGCCCGAGGCGATGGCCTGCAGGGTGTTGAGCGGCCGGCCGTTCATGCGCTGGTAGATCCAGTAGGCCGCCACCACCTTCTCGACGTAGTCCCGCGCCTGCGGCACGTCGATGGTCTCGATCAGCAGCAGCGGGTCGGCGTCGGGCCCCAGCTTGCGAACCGCCGCCACCATCGGTCCCGGCCCCGCATTGTAGGACGCGGCCGCGCGCAGCAGGTCGCCGTCGATCGCCGGCATCGCCAGCACCCGCTGGATGTAGGCCTGGCCCAAGCGGGCGTTGACGTTCGGATCGAACAGCCGCTCCGGCTCCGCCACGAAGCCGGCGTCGCCGGTCAGCTCCGCCGCCGTGGTCGGCATGACCTGCATCAGGCCGTAGGCGCCGGCCCCCGAGCGCGCCCGGGCGTTGAAGCCCGTCTCCTTGCGGGCGATCGCATAGACCAGCGACCGCTCCACCGCGAAACCGCCTTCCGGCTCGATGACCGGCTGCGGGTAGCGGTCGGCGTCGATGCGGCGGGCTTCGGCGTCGTTGCCGGTCACCCGCGGCCCCAGCGCGCGCCCCAGCGCCGCCCACAGCTCGCGCGCCCGCTCGTTCAGCGCGGTGCGCAGGCCGGTTCGCAGCGAGTCGCGGGCGTCGTCGCGCCGGCCGACCTCGTAGTAGGCGACGGTGCGGCGCGCCTCGGGATTGCTCTGGACGAACTCCCGCAGCGCCTCGGCGTCCACGCCGACGGGCTCCGGCGTGTAGACGGCGCGCTGCAACGTGGGGGCGTTGTAGGGGCGCGGGCCGAGATTCTCGATCTCAGGCTCCTCGCCCAGCTGGGCGAGGGCGATCTGGCCGTAGAAGCTGGCGGGCCAGGCGGCGGCGCGGCGCAGCAGCGGCTGGACGCGATCCTGCTGGCCCGAGCGGGCGGCCGAGCGGGCGGCCCAGAAGGCGGCGCCGGCCCGCACCCAGCTGTCCTCGGTCGGGTCGTCCAGGACCCGCTCGAAGGCGCTGGTCGCCCGGCCGAATTCGCCCAGCCGGTACTGCGCCAGCGCGACCGTCCACCAGTCGCCGATCTGCTCGCCCAGGGCCACGGCTCCGGCCAGGTCGTCGCGGTTCAGGGCCACGCGCGCGGCGCGGGTCGGATCGCCCTCGACGTTGCCGCCCGCGGCGGCCACCCCGGCCCAGCTGCGGCCGAAGAAGCGCGCCGGCCGCCGCGGCTCGGGCGCGCCGTCCGGACGACGCCGCATGGCCAGATCGTACGCCCGGTCCGCGCACGGCAGGTCGGCGTACTGCTCCAGCCAGGCCGACAGCTCCTCGAAGGTCGCCGTGTGGTTGCGGTGGAACAGCCGCTCGAACTCGACCTGGCCGAGCAGGATGCGGTCCTGCGCCTGCTGCGCCGAGGCGCGGGCCGCGTCGAGGTCGCCGCGCCGCAGGGCGTCGAAGGCGGTGGTGTAGCTCAGCCGGTCGGCGGGGCTCAGCGCGGACACCGGGCGGTTGTCGGAACCTTCCGCCGGGGCGGCGGTTTCTGCAGCGAGCGCCGCAGCGCCCCCGGAGAAGGCGAGCGTGATCGCCAGCGTCGGCGCAAGCATGGCGCGGCGGAATTGCATAGGCACTTGGCGGCCCCCCTTGGAGCGGCGGCGGAATCGTCTCGATTCGATCCGGCCGCGCGCCTTACGTTCGGTCGTCAGGCCAGAAAGGCGCCACGGCCCCGGCCAGTGTCAAGTTCTGACCGCTGTTTTGGGCGCATTTGAGTCCGCCCGATGACCGTCTCAGGCGAGTTCGTCCAGCCGTGCGGCGAGCGAGAGCAGATCGCCCCAGACCGCCTTCCGGGCCATCGGCGTGCGCAGCAGGAAGGCCGGATGCAGCGTCGGCAGGGCCGGCGCGGCGATCCCGCCCTCGGCCAGGCGCCATTCCTTCCACTGCCCGCGCAGCTTCATGATTCCCTCGTCGGTCGCCA
Organism: Brevundimonas sp.; assembly: GCF_013912005.1. Taxonomy (GTDB): domain Bacteria; phylum Pseudomonadota; class Alphaproteobacteria; order Caulobacterales; family Caulobacteraceae; genus Brevundimonas. The sequence continues at coordinate 55,201 of NZ_JACESB010000013.1, forward strand.
GCACCGACTTCGACGCGGCCGCTCCCAGCAACAGGACCGCCCGGGGCTTCAGCAGGGCGAAGGCCCGCTCCAGGAAGGGCGCGCAGGTCGCCTGCTCGGCCGGCGTCGGGGTGCGGTTGCCGGGCGGCCGCCAGAAGACGGTGTTGGTGATGAACACCCGCCCCTCCAGCCCCGCCTCGCGGAGCATGCGGTCGAGCAGCTGGCCCGCCTTGCCGACGAACGGCTCGCCGCGGGCGTCCTCCTCGGCGCCTGGGCCTTCGCCCACGACCATCACCGGCGCCTGCGGGTCGCCCCGGCTGAACACCGCCTGCCGGGCGCCCATGCCGCGCAGGGGGCAGCCCTCGAAGGCGGCGATGGCCTCGCCCAGCGCCTCCAGCGTGTCGGCGGCCGCCGCCAGCCGCCGGGCCTCGGCGACGGCGTCGCCGGCCGGGGCCTGGGCGACCACCGAGGCGGTCGCCTTCGCCACCGCCTTCACCGCCGGCGGCGGGGCCACATGGGTGCGGTCGACCGGGGCGTCCTCGAAGCAGGCGTCGACCCCCGCGTCGCGCCAGAAGGCGAGCAGGCTCTCGGTGGCGGCGCTGTCGAGGGGCTGGACGGACATGGCTCGGCGACAGGGATAGTCCTTGACCGACCTCGCGTCACGTTCGGATAAGGCGCATACATCCGACCACACCGACCGCGAGGGAATTCAGGGGCATGGCCGAACAAGCGATCGAGGGCGGCGCGGCGAACGCGTGGCAGGAAGCCGTCATCGACAAGCTGCCGCCCGCCGAGGCTCTCGCCGGCGTCGAGCGCGAGGTCATGGAGTACGACGTGGTGATCGTCGGCGGCGGCCCCGCCGGCCTCGCCGCGGCCATCCGCCTGAAGCAGCGGGCGGCGCAGGACGGCCGCGAGGTCTCGGTCGCCGTGCTCGAGAAGTCGGCCGAGATCGGCGGCCACATCCTGTCCGGCGCGGTCATCGACCCGAAGGCCCTGTCCGAGCTGTTCCCGGACTGGAAGGAACGCGGCGCCCCGCTGGAGACGCCGGTGACGAAGGACCGCTTCCTCGTCCTCGGCCCCCAAGGTCAGGCCGACCTGCCGATGTTCCTGCTGCCGCCGATGATGCACAACGACGGCTGCTACATCGCCTCGCTCGGGAACCTCTGCCGCTGGCTGGGCGAGCAGGCCGAGGCGCTGGGCGTCGAGGTCTATCCCGGCATGGCCGCCAGCCACGTGGTCTGGGACGAGCCGTCCGGGCGGGTGAAGGGCGTCGTCGCCGGGGTGTTCGGCATCGACCGGGAGGGCAAGCCGACCGGCGAGTTCCAGCCGGGCATCGAGCTGCACGGCAAGTACGTCTTCATCGCCGAGGGCGTCCGCGGCTCGCTGGCCAAGACCATCATGGCCCGCCATCACCTGTGCGCCGCCGCCGAGCCGCAGAAGTTCGGCATCGGGATCAAGGAGCTGTGGCAGGTGCCGGCGGAGAAGCACCAGCCCGGCCTGGCCCAGCACACCACCGGCTGGCCGCTCGACGAGAACACCGGCGGCGGCAGCTTCATGTACCACTTCGGCGACCGCTACGTGGCCGTCGGCTACGTCGTGCACCTGAACTACCGCAACCCGCACCTGTCGCCCTTCGACGAGTTCCAGCGCTTCAAGCACCACCCCGCGATCAGCGAGCACCTCGAGGGCGGGACGCGCATCTCCTACGGCGCCCGCGCCATCACCGAGGGCGGCTTCCAGTCGGTGCCGCGGCTGTACTTCCCCGGCGGCGCCCTGATCGGCTGCTCGGCCGGCTTCGTGAACGTGCCGCGGATCAAGGGCAGCCACAACGCCATGAAGACGGGCATGCTGGCCGCCGACGCGGCCTTTGACGCGCTCGCCGCCGGGCGCGCCGGCGACCAGCTGGTCGAGTATCAGGCGGGATACGAAGCCAGCTGGGTCTATCGCGAGCTGCGCCGCGTCCGGAACGCCAAGCCCCTGCTGTCGCGCTTCGGCACCAGCCTTGGCGGGGCGCTCGGCCTGTTCGACATGTGGTTCCAGACCCTGTTCGGCGGCCTCTCCCTGTTCGGCACGCTCAAGCACGGCAAGACCGACGCCGCCTCGACCGAACCCGCCTCGAAGCACCGGCCGATCGTCTATCCGAAGCCCGACGGCAAGCTCAGCTTCGACAAGCTGTCCTCGGTGTTCGTCTCGAACACCAACCACGCCGAGGACCAGCCCGCCCACCTCCGGCTGCTCGACCCCTCGGTGCCGGTCCGGGTGAACCTGCCGAAGTACGGCGAGCCCGCGCGCCTGTACTGCCCGGCAGGCGTCTACGAAGTCGTCTACGGCGACGAGGCGACGCGGTCGGACCCGCGCTTCGTCATCAACGCCCAGAACTGCGTCCACTGCAAAACCTGCGACATCAAGGATCCGTCGCAGAACATCGTCTGGACCACGCCGGAGGGCGGCGGCGGGCCGAACTACCCGAACATGTAGGGCGGCGGGCGAGGGGCCTTGCCGCCGCCGCATATTCCGGGAAGGTTCGGGCCCATGCGCTCGTCCCGTTTTCGCCTGCTCCTGACCGGCTCCGCCCTGCTCGCCTTCGCCGCGCCCGCCGCGGCCCAGGACGCGCCCGTTCCCGTCGAGCCGGAAGCCGCCGCGCCCGCCGCGTCGGCGGCGCCCGCGGACGAGGCGGCGGCGGAGGGCGAGGCGCCGGCGCCGGCGATCCCGGAGGTCTGGGCGCCTGCGCCGGTCGACGCCGAGGGCCGGTCCGCCTATGGCCTCTACCTGTCCGGCCGCGTGGCCGGCTTCCGCGGCGCCCGCGCCGAGTCGGCCGAACTGCTGGCGCGGAGCCAGGCCCTGGTCCCCGAACAGCCGACCATCGCCGAGGAGGCCTTCCGCTCCGGCCTGTTCAACGGCGACCTGCAGACCGTCGTCGACCTCGCCCCGCGCGTCGAAGGCGCGCCCCTGCTCGCCGGGGCCGGGCGGCTGTTCGAGGTCGTGCTGGGGCTGGAGCGGAACGACGGCCGCAGGGCGCTGGCGGCGCTGCGACGCGCGCCGTTCGAGGGTCCGTACACGTCCGTAGCGCGCTATCTCACGCCCGCCGTCGCCGCCGCCGCGGGCGACTGGGACACGGCCCTGCAGCCGGTCGAGGCGGTCGAGCGCGACCCCGCCGGGTTGATCCTCCGCCTGCAGCGCGCCCGGCTGCTGGAGCTCCGCCGCCGGCCGGACGAGGCCGACGCCGAGTTCCAGGCGCTGGTCGCTCTCCCGGAAGGCGCGCGCCTGTTCGGCGTCGCCTACGGGGAGTTCCTCGAGCGGCGCGGCCGGCGCGACGAAGCGGCGCAACGCTACCGCGCGTCGCTGGAGAGCCCCGCGCCCGATCCCGCGGCGCTGGCCGGCCTGCAGCGCCTCGCCGGGCGCGGCCGCGCGCCGGCGGCTCCGTCGCTCCGGCAGGCCGCCGCGGAGGCGCTCAACTTCGCCGCGCTCGAGGCCGGGGAGTATGACCTCGACGAACTGGCCGCCATCTACCTGCGCCTGTCGGGGAACCTCGCCCCCTCGGATCTGACGGCTCTCCGGCTCGGTCTGGCGCTCGCGGGCGCGGGGCAGGAAACCCCCGCCCGGACCGCCTTCGCGGCCGTGGGCCGGGACAATGCGGTGCTCTACGCCGGCGCCCAGTACAATCTCGGTCTCAGCCACCGCCGGGAGGGGCGGGCGGACGAGGCCCTCGCCGCCTTCCGGCGGGCCGACGCCGCGGCGCCGGGCCAGACCCGGGTCGCCCTCGAACTCGCGGGCCAGCTCCTGGCGCAGGGGGCTGCGGCCGAGGCGCTCGGGATCCTCGACCGTCCCTCGGTGGACACCGCCGGACAGGCGCCCGCGACCCGCTTCCTCCGCGGCGCCGCGCTGGAGCAGCTCGGCCGCATTCCCGAGGCGGAGGCCGAACTGTGGACCGCCCTGCAGGCGCAACCGGACGATCCGATGCTGCTCAACCACCTCGGCTACCTCTGGGTCGACAGCGGCCGGCGCATCGACCAGGGCGCCGAGATGATCGCGCGCGCCCACGCCGCCGAGCCGGAGAACGGCAGCTATCGCGACTCCCTCGGCTGGGCCCAGTACCGCCAGGGCCTGTTCACGGAGGCCGTCCAGACGCTCGAGGGCGCGGTCGAGAAGGAGCCCGCCAACCCCGAGATCGTCGACCACCTCGGCGACGCCTACTGGCGCGTCGGCCGCCGGCGCGAGGCGGAATGGCAGTGGAACCGGGTGCTGACCCTCGATCCGGACGCCGAGCGCCGGGCCGAGGTCGAGCGCAAGCTGGCGCAGGGTCTGCCCGATCCGGCGGCGGCGGCCACCGACGGCGGCGCCTGACCGCCATGTCCGCGCTCCGGGCCGTCGCGCCCGCCAAGGTCAACCTGTTCCTGCACGTCGGGCCGCCCGACCTCGACGGCTACCACCCGCTGGCCAGCCTCGTGGCCTTCGCCGACCTCGGCGACGAGCTCGTCGTCGCGCCGGCCGACCGGCTGTCGCTTTCGGTCCGGGGGCCGTTCGCCGGCGCCCTCGAGGGAGAAGCCGACAATCTGGTGCTGCGCGCCCTGCGCCGCCTGGGCGAGGTCGCCGGGGTGGGCGAGCCGCCGCTGGCGGTCACGCTCGACAAGCGTCTGCCGGTGGCCGCCGGCCTCGGCGGCGGCTCGGCCGACGCCGGCGCCGCCCTCCGGCTGGCCCGCGACGCCCTCGGCCTGGCGCTCGACGACTCGGCGCTGGCCGGGGTCGCCGCGACCATCGGCGCCGACGGACCCATGTGCCTGCACGCCCGCGCCGCCTGGGCGACGGGGCGGGGCGACCGGCTGCAGTTCGAGCCGCAGCTGCCGCAGCTGCCGGCGCTGCTGGTCAATCCGGGCGTCCCGTCGCCCACCGGCGCCGTCTATCGCGCCTACGATCACGGCCAGCCGGTCGCCGCCGACCGGCCCTCGCCGCCGCCGGCGTGGACCGCAGACGCCGTAACGGACTGGCTGGCGGCGCAGCGCAACGACCTGCAGGAGCCGGCCGTTCGCCTCCAGCCGGCCATCGGCGAGGCGCTGGCCGAGGTCGCCGCCCTCCCGGACGTCCGGCTCGCGCGCATGTCCGGCTCGGGCGCCACCGTCTTCGCCCTGTTCGGCTCGCCCGCGACGGCGGCGGCTGCGGCGGCGGGGCTGGCCCGGGCCCGGCCGGACTGGTGGATCGCGCCCGCGACCCTGTCCTGAGCCTGGCGGCGGGGGAACCCGCCGGTCGGCAGCGGCCTTTCAGGACATCGCAGACCGGGGGTCCGCCGCGTCGCCTCGCGGCGGTCGCCCGCACAAAAAGGATGTCCCATGCCGCGTCCGCACCTCCTCGCCGCCGCCCTCCTGCTGGCCGCCCCGGCCGCCGTCGCCCAGACCGTCCCGCAGACCCCGCCGACCCTGCCGGCGGAGCGCACGGCGCCCGCCGCCGCGCCGACCGCCGCGCCGTCCCCGGCCACGGCCAACCCGGCTCCGGCCGCGCCGACCGCCCCCGAGACGGCGCCCGAGACCCCGCCGCAGACCGCTCCGGCCGCCGCCGCGCCTGCCCCGGACGCCGACGATGTGACCGTCATCGCCTCGCCGCCGGTGCGCCACCCCACCGACGGCCAGGTGGACAGGTGGGAGGACCCCGGAAACCCCGCCCCGACGCCGGACCTCTGACCGCCCGTCGCGCTTAACCGTTGGCGAACCGGCTCGCGGTAGGCTCGTCCGTATGGACCTGCTGAGCCCCGCCCGGATCGCCGCCTTCGAGGCCGTGCTCGGCCGCGTGTCGGCTGACGACCGCGCCCGCCTTCACAGCCTTAAGGACGCCGCCGCGGCTGCGGCGGAAGCGTCCGCCCCCCACTGGGACTTTGACCAGCCGGCCCACCGGGCGGAGGAGGCGCTGCGGGCCGCGTTCGGCGACGCCCTGACCGACGACCACCGCCGCGCCCTGGTGGCGATCTGGGCGCTGGAGACGCCGGCGCGCATCCCCGCCGCCGACCTGCCGCCGGCGGTGCTCGAGCTCTATCCTGAGTGGCTTCAGCGCCTTGCGGACTTCCTGACCGCCGCCGCCGATCCGTACGACCGCGATTTCTGGGCCAAGGATGTGCGCATCTCCCTGGTGCTCAGCGTGCCCGGCGCCCGCACCCAGATGATCGACCTGTCCTCGCCGCTGGGGCCGGGCCAGGTGCTGCGCCACGCCCGCGAGGGCCACGGCTGGTCGGCCGTTCCGGCATGGATATCCAGCCGCGGATGGCGGCCGTGGCTGGAGGTGCACACCGAAAGCCGCGAGCTGTCCGACTTCAACGAGGCCGGCTGGGACCGCGCCTGGGCCACCGCCGCCGAGATCCTGAAGCGCCGCCCGCACATGGCCGGCATGATCGGCTCCAGCTGGTTCTACGATCCGCCGCTCGAGCAGATCAGCCCGCGCCTCGCCTATCTTCGCCTCAACCCGCTGAAGCATGGCGCCTTCATGATCCATCAGGGACCGGGCGAGATCCACACCATCCGCGCCTCGACCTCCTCTCCGACGCGCAAGGCGCTGATCGAGAAGGGCGAGTACGTCGCGCGTTCATGGATCGTGGCCTGGCCGCGGGCGGCGCTGATCCGCTGGGCGGACGGGCGTCAGGCGCAGGGCCTGTCCGAAGCCGCCTAGGTCCGGACCTTCTCCCACGCCGCCGCCACCGGCAGAACCTCCAGCCCGGCCGCCTTCGCCAGCCGCAGCACCCGGTCCAGATCGTCTGGCGTGCAGCCGTACGGCGTCGGGTCGTCGGACACGTCATGGCCATAGGCCGTCAGCCAGCCGCGCGCCTCCGCCGCTTCCGCCATCAGCGCCTCGAGGTCGTAGCCGGGCAGGCGTCGGCTCTCGAGGCCGATCGACCTGATCAGCCCGCGGTCCTCCCGCCCGGCGTTGACCCCGTCACGCACCCCCCGCGCCAGATCGAACCGCCCGCGCACATAGCGCTTGGCCTCGACCGAGCAGTCGCCGAACGGCCAGGCGAAGGTGGTCATGCGGTGACCGTCCAGCCGCTCCGCCACCCAGGCCGCATTGGCGTCGAGGCTGAGGCGCAGCGCTTCCCGGCTCATGCGCAGGGCGCTGGTGTGGCCGAAGGTGTGGCAGCCGACCTCGTGCCCCGCCGCGTGCAGGGCCTGCAGGTGCTCCAGCCGGTACTGCTCGCGATCCATGTTCACGCCGCCGCACAGGCCGCCGCAGACGTAGTAGGTGGCCTTCACCCCGTGATCGGCGAGGATCGGTCCGGCCTCCGTCCACGCGCTCGCCGGAAAGTCGTCGAAGCTGAGCGAGAAGATCCCGCGCGCCGGCGCGATCTCCACGGCCTCGACGTCGAGGTGGCGCGCGGCCCGGCGGCGCATCTGGTCGATCAGCTGCATGGGTTCCGCATAGCGGAGCGGCTTTAAAATTCCTTCTCCCCTTGCGGGAGAAGGTGGCGGCCGAAGGCCGACGGATGAGGGGTCGCAGCTGCGACAGGAGTCATCGACCCCTCATCCGACCTCGCTCCGCTTCGGCCACCTTCTCCCGCAAGGGGAGAAGGGCGGCGCTGCCTTGCCCGTCCAAGGCCGCCCGTCTAGGGTCCGCCGCCTTCTTCCCCGGGACGAAATGCCTGCCGTGACGACCGAGCCGCTCGCCTTCCAGGACCTCATCCTGACGCTCCACAAGTACTGGGGCGATCAGGGCTGCGCCATCCTGCAGCCCTACGACATCGAGGTCGGCGCCGGCACCCTGCACCCGGCCACCGTGCTGCGCGCCCTGGGCCCCCGCCCGTGGAAGGCTGCCTACGTCCAGCCCAGCCGCCGCCCCGGCGACGGGCGTTACGGCGAAAATCCCAATAGATTACAGCACTATTACCAGTACCAGGTTATTCTGAAACCCAATCCGGACAACCTGCAGGAGCTCTATCTCGGGTCGCTGAAGGCGATCGGGATCGATCCGAAGCTGCACGACATCCGCTTCGTCGAGGACGACTGGGAGAACCCCACGGTCGGGGCCTGGGGCCTCGGCTGGGAGGTCTGGTGCGACGGCATGGAGGTGACGCAGTTCACCTACTTCCAGGGCGTCGGCGGCATCGAGGTGGACGTCGTCTCGGGCGAACTGACCTACGGCCTGGAGCGCCTGGCCATGTACGTCCAGGGCGTCGACAACGTCTACGACCTGAAGTTCACCAGGGAGGGGACCACCTACGGCGAGGTCTTCCTCGAGAACGAGCGCCAGCAGTCCGAGGCGAACTTCCATGGCTACGACGTCGACGGGCTGAAGCGCCGCTTCGAGGACATGGTCGCCGAGGTGTCGCGCCTGCTGGCCATGACCGGCCCGCAGGGCCAGCCGCTGGTGCTGCCGGCCTACGACCAGGTGCTGAAGGCCTCCCACCTGTTCAACCTGATGGACGCCCGCGGCGCCATCGCCGTCGCCGAACGGCAGAGCTACATCGGCCGCATCCGCGACCTGTGCAAGGCGTGCGCGGTCGCCTACGTCGAACAAGAGCGGAAAACCGCCTGATGCCCCAGCTCCTTCTCGAACTGTTCTCCGAAGAGATCCCCGCCCGCATGCAGGGCGGGGCCGCGCGCGATCTGGAGCGGATGGCCGCCGAGCGGCTGAAGGCCGCCGGTCTGGCGTACGACGCCCTGACCGCCTTCGCCGGGCCGCGCCGCCTGACCCTCGTGGTCGAGGGCCTGCTGGCCGCCACCCCCGACCGCGAGGAGGAGCTCAAGGGGCCCAAGACCTCGGCGCCGGCGCAGGCTCTGGAGGGCTTCCTGCGCAAGACCGGCCTGACCCGCGAGCAGCTGGTCGAGCGCGACGGCGTCTTCTTCGCGGTGATCAGCTCGAAGGGACAGCGCACCGCCGACCTGGTCCCCGCCATGGTCGACCAGATCGTGCGCGGCTTCCCCTGGCCCAAGTCGATGCGCTGGGGGACCGGGACGCTCCGCTGGGTGCGGCCGCTGAAGCGGATCGTCGCCCTGTTCGACGGCCATGTGGTACCGTTCGACATCGACGGGATTGTCTCGGGCGACCTGACCGAGGGCCACCGCTTCCTCGGCTCCGGCCGGCCGTTCGCGGTGAAGGACTTCGAGGACTACCGCCGCAAGCTGGAGGCCGAATACGTCCTGCTGGACGCCGCCGACCGCCGCCTGCGCATCCTCGAGGCGGCGCAGACGGTCTGTTCCGACCGCGGCCTCGCCCTCGTCGACGACGACGGGCTGCTGGACGAGGTCGCCGGCCTGGCCGAATGGCCGACGCCCATCCTCGGCGACATGGACCCGCAGTTCCTCGACCTGCCGCCCGAGGTGGTGCAGCTGTCGATGAAGGTGCACCAGAAGTATTTCGCCGTCCGCGACCCGGCCACCCACCGGCTGGCCCCGCACTTCGTGGTGGTGGCCAACGTCGAGGCGACCGACGGCGGCACGGCGCTGGCGGCCGGCAACAGCCGCGTGCTCTCCGCCCGGCTGAACGACGCCCGCTTCTTCTGGGACGAGGACCGCAAGGCCGGAAACTTCGACGCCTGGCTGAAGAAGCTGGAGGGCGTCACCTTCCATGCGAAGCTGGGGACCATGGCCGAGCGCGTCGAGCGCATCGCGGCGCTGGCCCGCGAGATCGCCCCGCTGGTCGGGGCCGACCCGGACCAGGCCGAGGCCGCCGCCCGCCTCGCCAAGGCCGACCTCGCCTCGGGCATGGTCGGCGAGTTCCCGGAGCTGCAGGGGATCATGGGCGGCTACTACGCCCGCGAAGCCGGCCACCCGGACGCCGTCGCCGACGCCGTGCGCGATCACTACCGCCCGCAGGGGCCGTCGGACGCCGTGCCGACCGCGCCGCTGACGGTGGCGGTGGCGCTCGCGGACAAGCTCGACACCCTCGTCGGCTTCTTCGCCATCGACGAGAAGCCGACGGGATCGAAGGATCCGTTCGCCCTGCGCCGGGCGGCGTTGGGGGTGATCCGGCTGGTGCTGGAGAATGGCGTTCGGATGCCGCTGGCCGAGTTCGGCTTTGAGACGCTTCCCGAAATGCTGATGGGCATCGCCCTGAAGCAGTCCGCGCCGGCGCTCCTGAACGAACGTCACCGCCGCGGAGAGGTCGCCAACAAGGCCGCTTCGCCTGATGCAGTCGCGTGGGTGGCTGCGCCGCTGATTGAAGCGTTGGAGCAGGACGGTGGCGCGATTGCAGAGTCGTTCGCAGCACTCCTCGCCTTCTTCGCCGACCGCCTGAAGGTCCTCCTCCGCGACCAGGGCAAGCGCCACGATCTCGTGGACGCCGTCTTCGCGCTCGGCGACGACGACCTCGTCCGCATCGTCCGGCGCGTCGAGGCGCTCGACGCCTTCCTCGCCACCGACGACGGGGCCAACCTGCTGGCCGGCCACCGCCGCGCCTCCAACATTCTCAAGGCCGAGGCCAAGAAGGGCGAGCTGCCGGCCGGCATGGTCCAGACCGGCCTGCCCGGCCAGCCCGAGGCCGAGGTCGCCCTGGCCTTCGCCGTGGGCGCGGCCCGCACCGCGGTCGACGCGGCGCTCGAGGGCGAGGACTTCGCCGCCGCCATGACGGCCCTGGCCGCCCTGCGCGCCCCGGTCGACGCCTTCTTCGATCAGGTGATGGTCAACTCCGAGGTCCCCGCCGAGCGGGAGAACCGGCTGAAGCTGCTCGGCCAGGTCCGCGACGTCATGGGCCGGGTCGCCGACTTCGGGAAGATCGCGGGCTAGGGCGGGGCGCCTCCGCCTCACCTCTCCATCGCCCCGCAAGGCGATGGAGAGGACAGGTCGAGCGCAGCGAGACCAGGTGAGGGCGGCGCGGGCGGTTGTGACTGGCGACCGGTCCGGCGGCCTGCGCCACCCCCTCCACCATTCTCCGCCTTCGGCTCCGGACGGTCCCCCTCCCCATCTGCGATGGGGAGGTGAGGGCGAAGGCGCCCCTCAGGCCCCGAGGATCCAGCCCTCTTCCTGCTCGACGCGGGCGATCAGGGCCTCGTCGGCGCCCTTCGGCGGGGCGAAGGCCTTCGCCAGTTCGCCGGCCTCGTCCATCTTCGCCAGCGCCTCGGCCGTGGCGCGCACCTGGGCCTGGTCCCTGAACTCGCCGGGCTGCGGCTTGCCGTCGAACATCGACGGCCAGACCTCGACCACCAGGGCCGACAGCGGTTCGACGTCGGCGGCGTCCAGCGCCCGCCAGCCGGTCCCGAACGGCCACACCGCGCCCGACGGCCCCAGGCTCTCCAGCAGGCGGCGCACCATGGGCACGCCGACGAGGGTCTGGCCGCCCACCGCGCCCGCGCCGTGCATCTGCCACACCGACTTGGGCTGCAGCTTGCCCTTGCGGGCCGCGTCCTCGGTGGCCCGGAACTCCGGGATGTCGGCGCCCGCGCCGGCGGGCGGCTTGGTGGTGGTCAGCCAGCGCTGCGCCTGCTTGGCCGGCGCGCCCCAGAACGGCCAGGCCTCGTCGGTCATCAGCCGGTTCATCTTGGCCGCCACCTGGTAGCGGTTGTTGGTGTTGTCGGCCTTGTCGACTACGTTCGAGGCGAGGAATTTCCACATCGCCTGCCACGGCGTCCCCGTCAGCTTCAGCCGCTCCGCCGTGCCCGCCGGGAAGCCGAAGTTGAAGTCGAAGCCGACCAGCACGCGGTCGCCGCGCTTGCGGTGCTCGGAGATCAGCTTGTTGAGCAGGGCCTCGCCCTCGGCCCGCGTCGCGGTGTTGTGGGTCTCGGTGTAGAGCCGGAACCGGACGTCCCGCTTGGCCACCCCGATCCACACGGACTGGTCGCCCAGCTTCTTCCCCTCCGCGGCGGTCCAGTCGGCGATGATGACGGCGTCGAAAAGGCGGGCCACGGCGGGCGCTCCAGGGCTGTTCGGTCGGAAATGGGAACGGGGCTTCTAGCGTTCCCCCGTCCTGGGCGGAACCCCGCTCAGGGCCGAAGCAGCGCCTCGAGATGCGACAGCCAGCGCCGCCCCAGCCGCAGGGCCTCGCCCGGCGAGCTGGTCTGCACCGGCAGGGTCGCGTCCCACAGCGCCAGTTCGAACTCCGGGTTGCGGGCGTCGGCGAACATCAGCCGCAGCACCACCTGCTCGGCGTCCGGCGCCATCACGTCCAGCGACTTGCGGGTCTCGCCCCGCCGCACCCGGGCGACCACGTGGCCGTCGACGATGACCTCGCCGCCCTCGATCTCGTCGAAGGCGTAGACCAGTCCCATGGCGCCGCGGTTCCACAGCACCGCGATCTGCGCGCCGTCGAAGTCCAGCCCGGCGGCGCGCCCCTCCGCCGGCGACAGCGCCTCGGCTTCGGGAACCACGCCGAGAGACCTGAGCAGGGCGCGCTTCATCCGCCGCACCGGCTCCATCCACCACGCCAGCAGCAGGGCGCCGGTGGTCAGGGCCGCCGCGGCCAGCGCCACCAGCAGGACCACCCGGAGCGCCTCGGCCACGGCTCAGTCCTCCAGTTCGACCACCACCGGCACGTGGTCCGACGGCTTGTCCATGTCGCGGGCGTCCCGGTGGGTCTCGACGCCCCGGAAGCGGTCGGCGGCCTGGGGCGACAGCAGGTGGAAGTCGATGCGGATGCCGTGGTCGCGCTGCCAGGCTCCGGCCTGGTAGTCCCAGAAGGTGTAAGTCCCCGGCGGCTGCCGGCCCAGTTCGCCGGCGTCATACAGGCCGAGGTGGCGCAGCGCGCGGAAGGCGGCCTGGCTCTCGGGCCGGAACAGGGCGTCGCCCACCCAGGCCGACGGGTTGCGGGCGTCCTCCGGCGTCGGAATGACGTTGTAGTCGCCGCACAGGGTGAAGGCCTCCTCCTGCGCCAGCAGGGTGCGGGCGTGGGCCTGCAGCCGGTCGAACCAGGCCAGCTTGTAGGCGAACTTCGGGCTGTCCACCGGATTGCCGTTGGGCAGGTAGAGGCAGCCGATGCGCACCGGCCGCGCCGTCTCGATCACCGCCTCGATGTAGCGGGCCTGCTCCGCCTCCGCCTCGTGGCCCGAGGCGTCGACGCCCGGCAGCCCCCGCCGCACGTCGGACAGCGGGAATTTCGAGAGCAGGGCGACGCCGTTGTAGGACTTCTGCCCGTGCGTCTCGACGTTGTAGCCGAGCGCCTCGATGGCCTCGCGAGGGAACTTCTCGTCGAGGCACTTGATCTCCTGGAGGCCGACCACGTCGGGCCGCGCCGCCTCCAGCCACGCCAGCACCGTGGGCAGGCGCGCGTTGACCGAGTTGACGTTCCAGGTGGCGATGCGCATGCGCCATGCCTACGCCGTGTCGGGCCGGTCTGTGAAGCTCGGATGTCCCGACGAAAAACGCCCCGGAGTCTCCCCCGGGGCGTCCGTTCCGTTCAGGCGCGGCGCTTACTGCTCGGCGGCGGGCGCGGCGGCCGGGGCCGGCGTCAGGGTGCAGCCGCCGCCGATCCTCTGCGCGGTGGCGCAGGGATAGATCTGCTGCGTCGCCCCGTCCTTGAGGCGGGCGATGTAGCCCTCGCCTTCAGCGGCGCACTTCACTTCGAAGAAGCGGCCGTTGGCGTTGGATCCCATCAGGCGGACCTGCTGGACGCTGCAGCCGGCGGCTTCGGTGTCGGCGAGCTTCGCCTGAAGGGTGGCGTTCTGCTCTTCCGCGGTGGTGAAATGGCACGTCCCGCCGCCGGAGACGATCTGCAGGCAGTCCTGAAGCGTCCAGCGCCCGTCGACCTTCTCCAGCCGGTAGCCGTCGACGCCGGTGCAGCCGACCTCGTAGACCAGACCGTTGGTCTCGTTCTTGCCGACCGCGACAGCCTCGTCGACGGTGCAGCTCGCCCCCGCTTCCCGGGCCCATTCGCTCACCAGGGCCAGACCGTTCTGGTTGGCGGGCAGGACGCACTGCTGTCCCGCATCGGCCGCGGGATCGGTGCGGCGGGCGACCCAGGCGGTGCCGGCGAGCTCAAGACAGTTGAAGGCCTGCGGCGGCGTGGAGGCGATCAGGATGTAGCCCGGGGCGGAGGCGCAGGCGACCTCGTAGACCTGGTGCTCGCCGATCATTCCCGGGTTGGCCGCGCCGGCCACCTGGCAGTCGAGACCGGCGCTGGTCACCTGCGCTTGCGCGGCCGCCAGGACCGCTTCGGGCGAGGGGGCGGCGGGAGCCTGCGGACGGGCTTCGGCGCGTCCCGCGCCGCGCTGCGTGCGCCGTTCGGTCACCGACCGGTCGGGCCGGTTGTCCGAGTCCGCGCTCGGCCGCGAGTCCGTGGGCGCGACCTGCGCCATCACCGCAGGCGCCTGCGCGGCGAGGAGAAGTGCGGCGAGGCCGCCGAGCAAGGATCTGGTGAACACGGGCAGCTCCGATGAAATGCGACCGGTTTTCTGGCGGGGGCATGTGGCGGGGTCAAGGCGGCGGGGCCGCTGGACGCGGTCGGCCGCTTCGGAGTATGCGGGAATAAGGTTTCGATTGGAGACGGACTTGGCGGACAGCGTCGCCACCGCTGGGGCGCAGGAGGGGCGAGGAGCCCTGGACTTCCCGTTCGCCGCCCCGCCCGGCCCGGGCGAGGCCGTCGAACTGGCTCCCGGCGTGCTGTGGATGCGCCTGGCCATGCCCCTGGCCCTGGATCACATCAACGTCTATGCGCTCGACGACGGGCGGGGCTGGGCGCTGGTGGACACCGGCCTCGCCCTTCCGGCGACCCGGGACGAGTGGGATCGCATCCTCGCCGGTCCGCTGGGCGGGCGGCCGGTGACGCGGGTCATCTGCACCCACATGCATCCGGACCACATCGGACTGGCGGGGTGGCTCTGCGAGCGCTTCCAGGCGCCGCTGGTCATGACGCGCCTTGAATACGTCACGGCCCGGATGCTGCTGGCCGATACCGGCCGGCCGGCCCCGGAGAGCGGCGCGGCCTTCTACCGGGCGGCCGGCTGGGACGAGGCGCAGCTGGAGCGCTACCGACAGGAGTTCGGCCAGTTCGGACGCGCGGTCGCCCCGCTCCCGGACGGCTTCGTCCGCATGCGCGAGGGCGACCGGCTGGTCATCGGCGGAGAGGCGTGGCGGGTGGTCGTCGGGGAAGGCCACAGCCCCGAACACGCCTGCCTCTGGCGAGAGAGCGACGGCGTGGTGCTGGGCGGCGACCAGATCCTCCCGAAGATCTCCTCCAACGTCTCGGTCTGGCCGACGGAGCCGGACGCCGATCCGCTGGGAGAGTGGCTGCGCTCGCTCGAGCGGATGAAGACGGTGTTTCCCGACGAGGTGCTGGTGGCGCCCTCCCACGGGCCGCCCTTCCACGGCGTGCAGGCGCGGCTGGACGCGCTGCTGCGCGGCCACCGGACCGCCCTGCGGCGGCTGGAGCGAACCCTGCAGAGCCCGAAACGGGCGGTGGACGTGTTCGGCTCGCTCTTCGCCCGGCCCGTCGGGGACGGCGTGCGGGGCATGGCGACCGGCGAGGCCGTCGCCCACCTCAACCATCTGCTTCGCGAGGGGCGGGTCAGGCGCGTGCGCGATGCGGACGGCGTCGACTGGTGGCAGACGATCGAAAAGGGGAGGGCGGCATGACCGACCACATCAAGACGGAACTGAACGGCGGCGTGCTGACGGTCGCCCTGGCGCGGCCGGAGAAGAAGAACGCCATCACCCAGGCGATGTACGCCGCGCTGTCGGAGGCGACCGAGCGGGCCCGGACCGACGACGCGGTGCGGGTGCTGCTGTTCCGCGCCGAAGGCGACAGCTTCTCGGCCGGCAACGACATCGGCGACTTCATCGCCATCGGCTCGCAGACCGAACAGCCGTTCGACATGTCGGTGTTCCGGTTCCTGAAGGCGCTGGCCGATCTCGACAAGCCGGCCGTGGCCGCCGTGCGCGGGCGGGCCGTGGGCATCGGCCTGACCCTGCTGCTCCACTGCGACATGGTGGTGGCGGCGGAGGACGCCCTGCTCTCCGTCCCCTTCGTCAACCTCGCCCTCGCCCCGGAGGCGGCCTCCTCCCTGCTCCTCCCGCAGACGCTCGGCCACCAGCGGGCGTTCGAGCTGTTCGCCCTCGGCGAGCCGGTCGACGGCCGCACGGCCCTGGCCTGGGGGCTGGTCAACCGGGCGGTTCCGGCCGCGGAGGTCGAGGCGACGGCGGCGGATCTGGCGGCGAAGCTGGCGGCGCGGGCGCCGAACTCGCTGCGCAAGACCAAGCGGCTGATGCGCGACGCCGAGGCGCTGTGGCGGCGGATGCAGCTGGAGGGGGAGGCCTTCGGCAGCCAGATGAAGAGCCCCGAGGCCATGGAGGCCTTCATGGCCTTCACCCAGAAGCGCGCCCCGGACTTTTCGAAAGCCGGTTGATTCGCCGGCGGCGCGGGCGTAGGTGCGCGCGCCCCATGTCGTACGCCCTCCAGCCCGCCGCCGCCGAAGTCCCCGCCTGGCGGGTCGAGCCCGAAGCGGCGCCCGACGCCGCGGCGGTCGACGCCCTCGTGCTCGCCGCCTTCGGCCCGGGGCGGTTCGCCAGGACGGCGGAGCGCCTGCGCGAGGGCGCGCATCCGGCGGCCGGCTTCGTGATCCGCAGCGAGGGCCGGGTGGTCGGCTCCGTCCGGCTGTGGCCCGTTCGCGTGGGCGGGACGCCGGCGCTGTTCCTCGGTCCGATCGCGGTGGAGGCGGCCAGCCGGCGCGAGGGCATGGGCGCGGCCCTCGTCGAGGCGTGCCTTGAGGCGGCCGGCGACGCCGGCGTCCTGCTGGTGGGCGATCCGCCCTACTTCCAGCGCTTCGGCTTCATCCACGCGCCCGAGGCGCGGCTGCCCGGTCCCGTCGACCCCCGCCGCGTGCTGTGGAAGGGCGCCCGACCGGCTGAAGGGACGGTCGCCGCCGCCTGAGCGCTTTGCGCTTCCGCCGGACAGTCCTAAGTCAGGGGCATGGCGGACGCGAACGACAGAGGCGACGGACTGGCGGGCGTGGCGGCGGCGGCCGGCGCACCGGGACGGGGCCTGCCGCCGGTGCACCTGTGGAACCCCGCCCACTGCGGCGACATCGACATCGTCATCCGCCGCGACGGCGTGTGGATGCACGAGGGCTCGCCGATCGGCCGGCCCGAGCTGGTGCGGCTGTTCTCCACCGTGCTGCGCAAGGATCCGGACGGCTACTGTCTGGTGACCCCGGTCGAGAAACTGTCGATCCGGGTCGAGGATCTGCCCTTCCGGGCGGTGGCCGTCGAGCCGCGGGGCGAGGCGCTGGTCTTCCGGACCGATGTCGGCGACGAGGTGGAGGCCGGGCCCGACCATCCGGTCGAGGTGACGACCGACCCGGCCACGGGCGAGCCCGCGCCGCGCCTGCGGGTGCGCGCGGACCTGTGGGCGCGGATCGCCCGCCCGGTGTTCTACGAGCTCGTGGACCGGGCGCGGGTCGACGGGGATCGGCTGGTCATCCGCTCGAACGGCGCCGCCTTCCCCCTCGGGCCGGCGGCATGAGCCTGCAGTCGCTCAGGCGCCGGCTCGAGGCCCGGCTGGACCCCGTCTCCGCCTGGTCGCCCGCGACCGGGCCGCTCCGCTCCGACTTCGATCTCAACCCCGACGCCCCCCGGCCCGCCCGGCGCCTCAGGCCGGCGGCGGTGCTGATCCCGGTCATCGCCCGGCCTGAGGGCGCCGCCGTACTGATGACCCGCCGCGCCGACACCCTGGCCAGCCACACCGGCCAGATCGCATTTCCCGGCGGCCGTCTGGACCCCGGCGAGACCGCGGCCCGGGCGGCGCTGCGCGAGGCGTGGGAGGAGGTCGCTCTCGATCCGGGTGCGGTCGAGGTGATCGGCCTGGGCGACGCCTACGAGACCGGTACGGGCTTCCTCGTCACCCCGGTGGTCGGCTGGCTCGAGGGCGTGCCCGAGACCCGCCCGGCGCCGGAGGAGGTGGCCGAGGTCTTCGAGGTTCCCTGGGATTTCCTGATGGACCCGGCCAACCACCGGCGGGATTCCTACCAGCTGGACGGCGAGGCCCGCCGCTGGTTCTGGGCCGTGCCGTGGGAGCAGCGCTACATCTGGGGCGTCACCGCCGGCATCGTGCGGGCGCTGCGCACGCGCCTGTACGGCGAGGAGCCGGCGCCCGCCGCCGCCGTGGACGAGGACGCGGCGTGATCCTGGCCGGACAGCCGTGGCTGGAGGCGCCCGCCACCCGGAGGGTGATGGCGGCGCTGGAGGCGGCCGGCGGCGCCGGCTGCGCCCGCTTCGTCGGCGGCTGCGTGCGCAACGCGGTGCTCGGGACGTCGGTGGACGACGTCGACATCGCCACCACCCTGCATCCGGACCAGACCGAGCGGGCGATCCGCGCGGCGGGGCTGAAGGCGGTTCCGACCGGCGTCGCGCACGGAACGGTGACGGCGGTCGCCGATGGCCGGCCGTTCGAGATCACCACCCTGCGTCGGGACGTCTCGACCGACGGCCGCAACGCCACCGTCGCCTTCACCGACGACTGGGCGGAGGACGCCGCCCGCCGCGACTTCCGGCTCAACGCCCTGTACGCGGACGGCGAGGGACGGGTGTTCGATCCGACGGGCGAGGGGCTGGCGGACGCGGCGGCGGGGCGGATCGTGTTCGTCGGCGACCCGCTCACCCGTATCCGCGAGGACTATCTGCGCATCCTGCGCTTCTTCCGCTTCTTCGCCTGGTACGGCCGCGGAGAGCCCGACGCCGCCGGACTGGCCGCCTGCGCGGCCCTGGCCGAGGGCATGGGCCGGCTGTCGGCGGAGCGGATTTCCAAGGAACTGATGAAGCTGCTGGCGGCGGAGCGCCCCGAGCCGGCGGTCCGGGCGATGGCCGCCGCGGGCGTTCTCGCCCGGGTGCTGCCAGAGGCGGACCTGGCCCCCGCCTTCGCCGCCCTGGCGGAAACCTGTTCGGATCCCGTCCTGCGTCTGATGATCCTGCTCCCGCCGGACCCGGAAGCGACCGCGGCGGTCAGCCGCCGGCTCCGCCTGCCCAACGCCGTGCGGGACCGGCTGGCGGCGGCGGCCCGCGCGGCAGCCGGGGTGGATTTGTCGATGGGCGAGCCTGCGATCCGCGCCGCCGTCTACCGCCATGGAAGCCGCGCGGTCTCCGACGCCCTGCAGCGCCGGCGGGCGGAGCGGCCGGCCGACGCCGCCGCCGCGGACCGCCTGCTCGCGCTCGCCGGGAGCTGGACCCCGCCGTGCCTGCCGGTCGGCGGGCGCGAGGTGGCGCGGCTCGGGGTTCCGCCGGGGCCGGAGACCGGACGGCTCCTGAAGGCGTTCGAGGCGGCCTGGATCGCTGACGACTTCCCGGTCGGGGGGCACGAGGCGCGGCTGGCGGCGCTGGTCAGCCGGCGGCGGGGGTGATCTCGACGACCACCGGCCGGTGATCGGATCCGGTCGGCGCCCCGAGACGACGGCGCGTCAGGGCGAGGTCGGGCGAGCGCCACACCTGGTCGATGTTGATCCGCAGCGGCGCCGGCGCGGCCGCCGGCCAGCTCCCCGGCCAGCCGGAGGCGGGAACCAGCCCCGTCTGCGCCTTCATCTGCCGCCCGATGCGCGCGGTCGAGACGCTGTTGAAGTCGCCGGCGACCACGACCGGCCCCCGCAAGGACCGGCGGAGGTCGGCCAGCGCCATGGTCTGGGAGATCTGCCCCCACTGCTCCTGGAAGGGCCAGGGCCGGGTGAGGTGGACGCCGACCACGTTGACCGGACCGAGGGGCGTTTCCGCGATCGCGCCCAGGGCGTGCAGGCCGTCCGGCCGGTCAGGGATCGGCGCGAGAGGCCAGCGGGCGGCGATCACCGACCGGGCCGCGCCGCTGCTGCGCTCGATGCGCCGCGAGGCCACGCGGTGCGGATAGCCGGCGAGAATCGCGTCGAGTCGCGCGGCCGGGGCGTCGCCGACCTCGATCAGGACGAGGATGTCCGCGTCGGCGGCGCGGATGGAGGCGGCGATGGCGTCGACGTCCCGGTTCCGGGCCCAGAGGTTGGCGGCGTAGATGCGGACGCCTGGGGCGCCGGGCCCGGGCTCGCCCTGCGGCGGGAACCACTGCGGCCAGACGGCGAGGAGGAGGGCGGCGGTCGCGGCGGCGGCCCCGCCCGCCAGGCGCCGCCGCCGGAGCAGAACGAGAGCCGCGAGCAGGACCAGGGCGCCGACGAAGGCGGGCGCGGCGAACTGGGCCAGCAGGTCGGGGGCGCGGTGGCCGACGCCGGCCAGCGCCGCGACGGCGGTGAGCGCCAGTCCGCCGACGGCGGCGAGGGCGGCCAGCCGCACCGCCCGTCGGAAGGCGCGGCGGAGGGGCTTGCGCCAGGGGTGAACGCCGGTCGTCATGGCGCGTTACGGTCCCGCTTCGGAGGATGGCATGGCCAGACGCACTATCGGCGATATCGAGAAGATCTGGTCCCATGTCGAGGGTGTGAAGAAGCTTTCCGACCGGGTCGTCGGCGTGGGCCCGTTCGGCGTCGGCCTCGACGGCCTGCTCACCTGGGTGCCGGTGGTCGGCACGGCCTACAGCGTGGGGACGGCCGGCTGGCTGCTGCTGCAGGCGGCGCGGGTGCGCGCCCGCCCCGGGACCGTGGCGCGGATGATCGCCTATCTCGGGCTGGACAGCGCCGTCACCCTGGTCGGGGAGGTCCCCTTCCTCGACTTCGTGCCCAGCGTCGCGGACCTGCTGCTGCGCGGCCACCTGATGGCGGCCAAGGCGCTGCAGAAGGACATCGAGAGCACCCACTGGGTCGAGGCCAGCGAGCGGGAGGCGCGCGCCTCGGGCGATCACGAGCGCCATGTCCAGACCCTGCGGGCCGATCCCCGCCTGAGCCGCATCGTCTACCTGCACGACTGAGAAGCGGCGGGAGTTAATGCGCTTCGCTCGCTGTTGTCGAAGCCAGGGCGCGGACTCCGCACCGGAATTCCGGAAGGGCAGCGTCATCTGCGCCCCTGAGGAGACGAGGCTCGCAGACTGATCTCCGCCCCTTTCCGGAGATCGCCATGAACGAAGACCATTCGGCCCGCCTCGCGCTGCCCTATCTGGCCGCCGGCCAGATGCAGAAGCATGTCACGCACAACGAGGCGCTGACCCGGCTCGACGCCCTCGTGCAGACGGCGGTCGAGAGCCGGACCGTGGCGGAGCCGCCGGCGGAGCCGGAGGACGGCCTCCTCTTCATCGCGCCGGAGGGCGGCGGCGCCGGCGCATGGGCGGCCTTCGCGGGCGGAGACCTGCTGCGGGCGGAGGGCGGCGCCTGGAGCCGCGTGCCCGCGCCGGACGGGCTTGTCGCCTGGGTGCGCGACGCCGCCCGCCTCGTGGTGCGCGAGGCGGGCGGCTGGGTCGAACTGGGGGACCGGCTGGGCGCTGTCCGCCAGCTGCAGCGACTGGGGCTCGGCGCCGATCCCGATGCGGCCAATCCGTTCCTGGCCCGGCTGAACAACGCCCTCTGGACCGCCCGGGAGTCCGGCGCCGGGGGCGACGGCGATCTGCGCCTGACCCTCAACAAGGAGACCAGCGCCGACGTCCTGTCGCTGCTGTTCCAGTCGGGCTGGTCCGGACGGGCCGAGATCGGCCTGATCGGCGACGACGATCTGGTCCTCAAGGTCGGGGACGATGGCGGGACCTGGCGCGAGGCGCTGCGGGTGGATCGCGCCAGCGGGCGGGTCGCCTTCCCGAAGGGCGCGCTGCGCCGGGAGGTCTCGGTCTTCACCGGCGACGGCGGCTGGCAGCCGCCGGCCTGGGCCCGCACGGTCGAGGCGGTGCTGGTCGGCGGGGGCGGGGGCGGAGGAGCCGGGGCCGGCGGTCCGGCGGGCGACCGCCCGGGCGGCGGCGGCGGCGGCGCGGGCGGCCTGACGCGCCTCGTCTGGTCCGCCGCCGATCTGGCGGGCGGCGTCAGCGTCGTGGTCGGCGCCGGCGGCCAGGGCGGAAGCGCCGGAGCGGGGCAGGCCGGCGGAGACACCCGCATCCTGCGCGACGGGGTGCAGCTCGCCGCAGCCGGCGGGGGCGGAGGCGGCGGGGCCGGCGCGGACGGCGGCGCGGCCGGCCGCGGCGGGACCGGTGCGGCGG
>NZ_JACESB010000014.1 GCF_013912005.1 Brevundimonas sp.
GGCCTCGGCCGCCCCCGCGCCCGCCCGCGTCGCCGTCGTCACCCCGAACCCGGCCGACCGCCCCGCGTCCCAGGGCGCCCGCTACTATTCCGTTCACCGGCAGCACGGCCGCCAGCCCGACGCCGTGGAGCTGCCGCAGCCGACCTATGTCGACGCCCTGGCGGTGACGATGACCGAATCCCCCGCGACCCCGGATCTCGCCGCGCCGGAGCCCGGCCCGACCCTGATCCGCGACGCGCAGGGGCGGGTCCGCACCCAGCCGGCCGCGCCGGAGGGCGACTACCAGTGACCGTCGAGACCGCCTCCCGCCTGCCCGACCTCATCGCGCTCGCCGAAGAGGGATCGAGCGAAAAGCGCCGCGCCCTCCTGCGCGAGCTGACCGACCACTTCTTCGGCTCGACCACCCGCACGGAGACCGAGGACGGCCTCTACGGCGCCGTGCTCGCCCGCCTGGCCGACGAGATGGAGACGGCGGTCCGGGCCGAGCTGTCCGCCCGCTTCGCCAGCGCCCCCGACGCGCCCCGCACCCTCATCCGCCGCCTCGCCAACGACGAGGCGTCCGTCGCCGCCCCCGTCCTGTCCAACTCGCCCGTGCTGACCGACGAGGATCTGCTCGGCGTCGTGCGGCGCCACGGTCAGGACCACCTCCGCGCCGTCTCGAACCGCGCCTCGGTGTCGGAAGCCGTCTCGGACGTGATCGTCGAGCGCGGCGACGACGAAACCCTCGGAACCCTGCTCCGCAACGACGGCGCCCGCCTGTCGCGCCAGGCGTCCGAGGCCGCGGTCGAGCGCGCCCGCGCCAACCCCGCCCTGCACGAGCCGGCCGTGTCGCGCGCCGACCTTCCGCCGGATCTGCTCAACGACATGTATTTCGTGGTCGAGGCCCGGCTGCGCAGCCGCATTCTCGAACAGAACGCCCGCCTCGACCCCGCCCTGCTCGAGAGCGCGCTCGCGGCCGGCCGCGCCCGCGTGGCCACCGACGACGGCTCCCTTCCGGCCGACTACTCGGAATGCCTGGCCTACGTCGAGGAGCTCCGCGCCGCCGGACAGCTGACGCCGCAGATGCTGGCGCGCTTCCTGCGCTCGGGCGGGCGGACGTCCTTCCTGATCGCGCTGGCCCAGCTGTCGGACATCGACTTCCACACCGCCCGCCAGATCGTCGAGCGCCGCGAACTCGACGCCCTCGCCGTGGTCTGCAAGGCGGCCGATCTCGACCGCGCCCTGTTCCTCACCTACGCGGTCGTGCTGCTCAATGACGACGGGGACGCCATGGCCAAGGCGCACGCCTACGCCCGCATGTATGCGGAACTGTCCCGCGAGGCCGCCCTGCGCACGCTCCGCTTCTGGCGCATGCGCCGCGGGGCCCAGGCCGCCTGATCCCGACAACGAAAACGCCCGCCGGAGCGATCCGGCGGGCGTCTTCGCCAACGTTGCGAGGTCGGCCTACTTCTTGGCGCGGGGCGCGCGGGCCGGCTTCCGGCCGCCCTGGCCGAGACCCATCTGCTTGGCCAGTTCCGACCGGGCCTTCGCATAGTTCGGCGCGACCATCGGATAGTCCTTGGGCAGGCCCCACTTGGTCCGGTACTCCTCCGGGCTCATGTTGTACTTGGTCCGCAGGTGGCGCTTCAGCGACTTGAACTTGCGGCCGTCTTCCAGGCAGATCAGGTAGTCGGGGGTGATCGACTTGCGGACGGGAACGGCCGGCTCGCGGGGCTCCGGCTCCGGTTCCGCGCCGCCCGTGGAGACCTGCGACAGCGCCGCATGGATGCTGGAGATCAGCCCCGGCACTTCGGAAGCCTGGACGTTGTTGTTGCCGACGTAGGCCGAGACGATGTCAGCCGTCATCTCGAGCAGTTGCGAATTCTCTTCCATTGCATTTCCCGCCTGGAGGTCTCTCGAATCGACTGATCAGCTCGATCTGTCGGTCTTGGTTCGAATAAAGACGTTCCGGCGCGAAAGCAATGCGCCTGAGGATTAACCTCAATGATGAGCAGCTTGACCGCCGCCTTGCGCTGAACCTCAGCGGCCGAAGTTTTCGGCGAGCGCCAACATCGCCGCCCGCTCCGGGGCTGAATAGTCGTCCAGCGCCTCTTCCTCGCCGTCCCGGATCGCCCTCAGCAACGCCGGGCTGAGGGCGGAGGACAGGGACCAGTTCCAGTACCGCAGGACCGTTTGCGCCCGGTCGACGGCCAGCATCTCATAGGTGACCTGCACCCGCTCCCAGACCGCATCAGGCGTCCCGTCCGGAGTTGTCTCCGGCCGGCGCATGGACCGCCAGAGGGCCTGAAGGTCAGCGCGCCCCAGTCCGGTGGCCTTGCACAGGATGGCCAGGGGCTCTCCGCCCGGGTCGCCGAGGATCTTGGCGCCGGTGATGGGCTTCACGCCGGAGAGGTAGGCGATCTCCGTGGCGATCTCCCGGGTGAGCCCGGTGTTCCCGGCCGCCGCCACGGCCTGCTCCAGTCCGCCGAACGGACTCTTCTCGATCGCTGCGCGGTTGCGCTGGCGGCGCTCGATGAACTGCAGCGCCTTGCGCGACACCGGATCCTGCCAGTTCTCCTGCGCGGCCATGGCGAAGACGTCCTCCGCCACCTCCTGCATCACCTCGCGGGACACCGCGAAGCGCTGCAGGATGGTGCGGCGCTCCTCCGGCCCGCACCACCAGAACATCACATAGGCTCCGGACGGCCGCAGCTCCGGCCGCTTCAGCAGATGCGGGCACAACCCGCGCTCGGTGCGGCTCAGGCTGACGATGCCTTCGATCGCCACCTGCCCCAGCCGCGCCGAGCCGTTGCGCAGCACGGCCTCGATCACCGGCGTCTCGCCGAAGCTCATCAGCGTCTCGTTCACGACCTCGGACAGGCCGCGCCGACTGGCCATCAGGAAGCGGTGCTCCATGGTCGCGTCGCGGGCGCAGGCGACCAGATCGGCGTCCGACAGGGCCGCGCACTGCTCGATCAGCAGCCCGGCGATCGACGGCTCGTCGCGCAGCAGCATGCGCGTGAGGGCGTTCGGCAGCTCGGCCAGCGGCGCCAGCCGCGCCGCCACCCGCTTGCGGTCCTCCGGCGCGGCCAGACGGAGCATCTCGACCAGCAGATCGCCGGTGACCGAGCGCTCGAACGCGTTGATCCGGCTCGCCGGCAGCGACACCACGTCGGCCAGCCGCTTGAGCAGCGCGTGGCGTGCGCGAAAGCGCGCGGCGGGCGCGTCCTCCTCGGGCGTGACGGCGGGCTCGGACATGACGGGCCAGCCTAGGGGGATGCGGTTAACCGGCTGTGACGCCCCCGGCGCTGAGGGTCAGAGCCCTTCGAAAAGGGCCGTCGACAGGTATCGTTCGGCGAAGCTCGGCACGATCACCACGATGGTCTTGCCGGCGTTCTCGTCCAGCGCCGCCTGGCGGAAGGCCGCCGCCAGGGCCGCGCCGGAGGAGATGCCGACCGGGATGCCCTCCGTCCGGGCCGCCCGGCGGGCCATCTCGAACGCCTCCTCATTGGTGACCTGCTCGACGCCGTCCACCACCGAGCGGTCGACATTGGCCGGGACGAACCCCGCGCCGATGCCCTGGATCTTGTGCGGGCCGGGCTCTCCTCCCGACAGCACCGGGCTGGCGGTCGGCTCGACGGCGATCATGCGCACCGACGGCTTGCGCTGCTTCAGCACCTGGCCGACGCCGGTGATGGTGCCGCCGGTGCCGACCCCGGCCACGACCAGGTCCACCTCCCCGTCCGTGTCGGCCCAGATCTCCTCCGCCGTCGTCACCCGGTGAATGGCGGGGTTGGCCGGGTTCTCGAACTGCGACGGCATCACCGCGCCGGGCGTCGAGTCGAGCAGCTCCTGCGCCCGGGCGATCGCCCCCTTCATCCCCTTCTCCGCCGGCGTCAGCACCAGCTCCGCCCCGAGCAGGGCCAGCATCTTGCGGCGCTCGATCGACATGCTCTCCGGCATGACCAGCATCAGGCGGTAGCCCTTGGCCGCCGCCACGAAGGCCAAGGCGATGCCGGTGTTGCCGCTGGTCGGCTCGATCAGGACCCCGCCCGGCTGCAGCGCGCCGGTCTGCTCCAGCGCCTCGATCATCGCCACCCCGATGCGGTCCTTCACCGAGGCCAGCGGGTTGAAGAACTCCAGCTTGGCCAGCACCCGCGCCTTCGGCTCCAGCTCCGCCGACAGCCGCGGCAGCTCGACCAGGGGCGTGTCGCCGATGGTTTCGACGATGGAGCCGTAGACCTTTCCGCGGCCGGCCTTGCGATGGCGGGCGGGATCATAGGCGGCGTCGGTCATGGCAGGGCTCCGTTCGGCTTCGGGGGGCGTCGGACCAAGATAGGTTCGCCGGGGCCCATGCAAAGGCCGACGTCCAACTTCACCCCCCGTTAACCACGATCCCGCATCCCTGATCCCCTGTTTCCGGGGTCCAGCTTGCGCAATCTTGTCGCCGCCGTCGAAGCCGTCGACCCGCTGGTCGTGACCGGCAAGGTCGCGGGCGTGAACGGCCTGCTGATCGAATCCCGCGGCGGCCTCAGCCGCCTCGCCGTCGGCGCGCGCGCCGAGATCGAGCGGGGCCGGAGCCAGCACCCCCTCCCCGCCGAGGTCGTCGGCTTCCGGGACGCCAAGGCCCTGTTGATGCCGTTCGGCCCGGTCGAGGGCGTCGCCCCCGGCGCCGACATCCGCATCATCGACACCGCCGCCACCGTGCGTCCGACGACCGCCTGGCTGGGCCGGATCATCGACGCCTTCGGCAACCCCATCGACGGCAAGGGGCCGCTCCCGAGCGGCCCGGCCGCCTATCCCCTGCGCGCGCCCCCGCCCCCGGCCCACTCCCGCGGCCGGGTCGGCGAGCGCCTCGACCTCGGCGTCCGCGCCATGGACGTCTTCACCACCACCTGCCGCGGCCAGCGCCTCGGCATCTTCGCCGGCTCCGGCGTCGGCAAGTCGGTGCTGCTGTCCATGCTGGCCCGCCAGGCGACCTGCGACGCGGTCGTCGTGGGCCTGATCGGCGAACGCGGCCGCGAGGTGCGCGAGTTCATCGAGGAAACCCTCGGTGAGGAGGGTCTGCGCCGGGCCATCGTCGTCGTCGCCACCTCGGACGAGCCGGCCCTGAAGCGCCGGCAGGCGGCCTACATGACCATGGCCTGCGCCGAATTCCTGCGCGACCAGGACCTCGAGGTCCTGTGCCTGATGGACTCGGTGACCCGTTTCGCCATGGCCCAGCGCGAGATCGGCCTGGCCGCCGGCGAGCCGCCGACGACCAAGGGCTACCCCCCCACCGTCTTCACGGAACTGCCCAAGCTGCTCGAGCGCGCCGGCCCCGGTCCTGTCCGCCCCGACGGCACCACCGCGGCGCCGATCACGGCCCTCTTCACCGTGCTGGTGGACGGCGGCGACCATGACGAACCCATCGCCGACGCCGTGCGAGGCATCCTCGATGGCCACATCGTCATGGACCGCAAGATCGCCGAGCGCGGCCGCTTCCCCGCCATCGACGTGCTGAAGTCGGTCAGCCGCACCCTGCCCGGCTGCCAGACCCCGCCCGAGCGCGAGCTGAACCGCCGCGCCCGCCAGTGCCTCAGCGCCTACGCCAACATGGAAGAGCTGATCAAGATCGGCGCCTACCGCGCCGGGGCCGACCCGATCGTCGACCGCGCCATCGCCCTCAACCCCGCCCTCGAGGCCTTCCTGGGTCAGGACAAGGACGACGCCACACGTCTTACCGATTCCTTTACCCGGCTCGAGGCAATCCTGAACCAGGGCATGATCCAAGAGTGACCGGAGAGAACGCATGACCGCCTGGGCCCAGTCGCTGATCCGGATTTCGAACTACGAGGTCGAGACGCTGCAGAAGCGCCTGGCCGAGATCACCGCCCGCCGCGCCTCGGCCGAGATGCGGATCGCCACGCTCGAGGCGGAGGCCGAGGTCGAGCAGGAACGCGCGCGGCAGGACGCGGAGGCGGCCCTGCTGCTGCAGGCGTATCTCAACGGCTGGAAGATGCGGAAATCGGCCGCCGAGGCCGACGTGGCCGAAATCGAGGCGGAGGAGGCGGGCGCCCGCGACGCCCTGACCGGCGCCTTCGAGGAACTCAAGAAGTTCGAGCAGGTCGCCGAAACCACCCGCCTCAACGCGATCATCGCCGCCAGCCGGCGCGAGACGGCGGCCTTCGACGAACTCGGCCTCCGCCGCCGTGCGGTCTAGGGCCCGCCCCAGCCGCCGTCTCGTTCTCGGCTCGGCGCTGGCGCTCGCCGCCTGCGGCCGCTCCACCGCGCAGACTCCCGCGGCGGTCGCCCCGCCGCTGAAGGACCTCGTTCCCGCCCCCTTCGGCGCCACCGCCATGAGCGGACAGCTGGACGATCCCGACTGGGTCGCGGCCATGCTCCGCCACTGCGCGCAGCTCACGCCCGAGTGGGAGCAGAAGATGGAGCGCACCCTCGGCCCCGGCTTCGCCCACGACTTCTCCGCCTCCGATCGGGTCGTCGCCTTCGCCGGCGATCACGGCCTGCGCGTCCACGGCCATACGGTGATCTGGTACTCCCAGGGCGGCGAGGTGTTCAGCGACGACGTCCCCCGCGATCGCTTCGCCGCGGAATACGATCGCTACATCGAGGCCCTGGTCGGCCGCTATCGCGGCCGGATGGCCGGCTGGGACGTGGTCAACGAACCGGTGGCCGAGGACGGGAACGGCCTGCGCGACTGCCACTGGAGCCGGGCCCTGGGCCAGGAAGGCTACATGGTCCGCGCCTTCGAGCAGGCGAAGGCCGCCGATCCGGACGCGATCCTCTTTCTCAACGAATACAATCTGGAGAACATACCGGCCAAGGGCGCGACCTTCCTCCGCCTGGTCGAGCGCCTGCTGTCGCTCGGCGCTCCGATCGGCGGCATCGGGACCCAGTCGCACCTGAGCATCGAGATACCGGCCGGCCAGATCACGACCTTCTTCCGCGACGCCGCCTCGCTGGGCCTGCCGATCCACGTCTCGGAGCTGGACTTCCCGCTCCAGCGCGACGGCGGCCATATGCCCGACCTGCGCTCCATGGCCGAGCGCCGCGCCCAGCAGGTCGCCCGCGTCGGCGAGCTGGCCGAGGCCTTCGCCGCCCTGCCGGAGCGCCAGCGCTACGCCTTCACCACCTGGGGCCTGCGCGACTCCGACAGCTGGCTGGTCCGCGCCGAGGGCAAGGGCCGGGCCGACGAAAGCGCGCTTCTGCTCGACGCCGACGGCCGCCCCAACCCGGCGTATCAGGCCCTCGTCGACGCCTTCACCGGACGCGCCGGGGCCTGAGTCGCGGCCCGGAGGCGGTCAGACCCGCTCCGTCGCGATCCCCGCCGCCGCCAGCTCCGCCAGCAGTCCGTCCACGGCGGCGTCCACCGCGACCTCGTCCCGCCCCCGCACCACCAGGTTCGTCCCGATCTCGCCGACGGTCCCGGCTCCGAACGGATAGCTGCCGAAGCTGATCTCCCGGTGCGCCCGCGCCGCGGCCGACAGGATGTCGGCGACGCTGCCCTCGCCGACCCCGGTCACCCGGACCGTGCGCGCGTGCACCACGGCGCCGGTCCGCAGCCGCGGCGCCACGTCCTCGAGCATGGCGGTCATGATCTTCGGCACGCCCGCCATCACGAAGACATTGCCGATCTGGAAGCCCGGGGCGTCGGTCACCGGGTTGGCGATCAGCGTCCCGCCCGCGGGAATCCGCGCCATCCGCCGCCGTGCGGCGTTGAACTCCGCCCCGTAGCGCCGCTCCAGGATCGCCAGCGCCGCCGGGTGCTCGACCAGCTCCACCCCGAACGCCGCCGCCACGGCATCGGCGGTGATGTCGTCGTGCGTCGGCCCGATCCCGCCGGTGGTGAAGACGTAGTCGTGGCTGCTCCGCAGCGCGTTCAGCGCCCCGACGATCTGCGCCTGCCGGTCACCCACCGTCCGCGCCTCCAGCAGATCGATTCCCAGCGCCCCCACGAAGCGCGCGATGGTGTTGAGGTTGGTGTCCCGGGTCCGCCCGGACAGGATCTCATCGCCGATGATCAGCACGGCCGCGGTGGGGGATGCGTCGCTCATCCGCGCAGGCTAGAGCCTCCTGCATGCGCTTCAAGTCGTCCCTCGAACGCGGAACCCTGGTCCGCCGCTACAAGCGCTTCCTGGCGGACGTGATCCTCGCCGACGGATCGGAGACCACCGTCCACGTCCCCAACCCCGGGGCGATGCTCGGCCTGACCGCGCCCGGCCTGCCGGTCTGGCTGTCCCGCTCGCCCGACCCGAAGCGCAAGCTGCCGCTGACGCTGGAGGCGGTCGAACTGCCCGGGGCCGGACCGGTGGGCGTCAACACCCTGAATCCCAACCGTATCGCCGAGGCCGCGATCCCGCGGGGCGAGATTCCCGAGCTGGCGGGTTATCCGATCCTGCGCCGCGAGGTCCGCTACGACGTCGACAGCCGCATCGACATCCTGCTCCAGTCCGATCCCGACGCCCTGCAGCGTCCGTCCTGCTGGGTCGAGATCAAGAACTGCCACTTCAGCCGATCCGCCCGTCTCGCCGAGTTCCCGGACTGCAACACCGTCCGCGGCGTCAAGCATCTGAAAGCGCTGGAGCGGGTGGTCGACGCCGGCGGCCGGGCCGTCATGCTGTTCGTCGTCCAGCGCATGGACTGCGACGTATTCACCACGGCCGACGACATCGACCGCGCCTACGGGCCCGCTCTCCGGGAAGCCGCCTCCCGCGGGGTTGAGGTTCTGTGCTACAGTTGCCACCTGTCCCCCGAAGCGATCCGCCTTGATCGCCCCCTGCCGTGGCGCGCCTGACGCGCCGGAAGACGCCCGATGTACGAGACTCCCGAACTGGACACCGACCACTTCGTCCGCACCCATGAGATCCGCGTCCACCAGGACGAGGAGGCCTGGGAGGGGATGCGCGCGGCCGGGAATCTGGTCGCCCGGGCGCTCGACATGATCACCGAATACGTCCGGCCCGGCGTCACCACGGGCGAGATCGACGACCGCATCCGTGAGTTCACCCTCGACCACGGCGGCCTTCCCGCCTGCCTCGGCTACAAGGGCTACGAGAAGACCGTCTGCACCTCGATCAACCACGTCGTCTGCCACGGCATCCCCGGCGACAAGGTTCTCAAGGACGGCGACATCGTCAACATCGACCACACCGTCATCGTCGACGGCTGGCACGGCGACTCCAGCCGCATGTACGCGGTCGGCGAGGTCAACGCGCGCGCCCGCAAGCTGATCGACGTGACCTACGACTCCCTGGCCGCCGGCCTGGCCGTGATCCGCCCGGGCGCGACCTTCGGCGACATCGGCTACGCCATCCAGCAGGTGGTCGAGGCCAACCGCATGTCGGTCGTCCGCGACTTCTGCGGCCACGGCATCGGCCGGATCTTCCACGACAGCCCCAACGTGCTGCACTACGGCCGCCGCGGCGAGGGCGCGACCCTGAAGAAGGGCATGTTCTTCACCGTCGAGCCGATGGTGAACCTCGGCAAGCCGCACGTGAAGGTGCTGTCCGACGGCTGGACCGCCGTCACCCGCGACAAGTCCCTGTCGTCCCAGTGCGAACACACCATCGGCGTCACCGACGATGGTTGCGAACTGTTCACCGCCAGCCCCGCCGGGCTCTTCCGCCCGAAGTTCTGACGCCACTGGACGTTCACCGTCTGTTCTGACATCGTGCCGCTCCGGTTGAACCGGAGGCCGCCATGTCCTCAGTGCTGCCGTTTCCTGTGCCGGACCGTCCGGCCCCGTCGCCCGCAGCGAAGCCGCGGCGCTCCGGGGCGACCGGCGCCGGAGGGCATCGGGAGCGCCTCCGCCAGCGCGCCCGTTCCGCCGGCCTCCACCACCTGCCCGACTACGAGCTCCTCGAGCTGTTCCTGTTCCGCAGCCAGCCGCAGGGCGACGTCAAGCCGGTCGCCAAGGCCCTGCTGGCCCGCTTCGGCTCGCTGGCCGCCGTGCTCGCCGCACCGGTCGAGGACCTGATGACCGTCCGGACCGAGGACGCCCGCGGCCGCGTGCGGGGCGTCGGCGTCGAGACCGCCCTGGATCTCGCCGCCCTGCACGAGGTCGCCCGCCGGGTGCTGCGCGAGGAGGCGGCCAACCGGCCGGTCATCGCCTCGTGGACCGCGCTGGTCGCCTACGTCCGCGTCGCCCTCCAGCACGAGCCGCGCGAACAGTTCCGGGTCCTGTTCCTCGACAACCACAACAAGCTGATCCTCGACGAGGTGCAAAATCGCGGCACCGTCGACCATGCGCCGGTCTATCCGCGTGAGGTGGTCCGCCGCGCCCTCGAGCTCTCGGCCAAGAACCTGATCATCGTCCACAATCATCCGTCGGGCGATCCCACGCCCTCCCGCGCCGACATCCAGATGACCCGTCAGGTCATCGACGCCGCCCGGGCCCTGGAGATCGCCGTCCACGACCACTTGGTCGTCGGCCGCGAGGGGGTGGCCAGCTTCCGGCAGCTGGGGCTGATGTAGACGGGGCCGCCGGCCGGTTCCGCGGGTGCGACGCTGGCCCGGCGGCGCCACGATGGCCGCGAAGCTGTGGATGCCGTAGGAGGTGTTTTCCCACGAATGCGGCGGCCCTGTCCGATGAATGCGATCCCTCCCCGCGAGACCGGCGAAAAGGGCATGTCCAGCGAGCGCCTCGGCCGCATCGTCGAGGAAGCCGCCAGCGAGGTCTACATCTTCTCCGCGACCGATTTCCGGTTCCGCCTCGTCAACAGGGGCGCGCGGGAGAACCTCGGGTACTCCATGGCCGAGCTCGCAGGGCTCACCCCCTGGGACCTGAAGCCCACTGTTCTCCGGGACGCCTTCA
This sequence comes from Brevundimonas sp., assembly GCF_013912005.1. Classification (GTDB taxonomy): domain Bacteria; phylum Pseudomonadota; class Alphaproteobacteria; order Caulobacterales; family Caulobacteraceae; genus Brevundimonas. The sequence goes on from NZ_JACESB010000014.1 coordinate 10,793, forward strand.
TCGACATGGTCGGGCCCCTTCTGCGCGGCGAGGTGGGGCGGCTCGACTTCGAAACCGTGCACCGGCGCAAGGACGGAACGGACTACGACGTCGCGGTCAAGCTCCAGGTCTTTGACGAGGACGGCGACCGCGTCTTCTTCGCCGCCATCCAGGACATCACCGCCCGACGCAAGGTGGAGACCGACCTCCGGCAGGTGTCGATGCGGCTGGACGCCATCCTCGCGAACACCACCATGGCCGTCTTCCTCATGGATGAGCGGCAGCATTGCGTCTTCATGAACAAGGCGGCCGAGGACCTCACCGGCTACGCCTTCGAGGAGGTGACGGGTCGTCCCCTCCACGACGTCATCCACCACACCTACCCGGACGGGTCGCCCTTCCCGGTCTCGGAGTGCGCCATCGACCGCGCCTTCCCCGACAATGCGAACACGCGGGGAGAGGAGGTGTTTGTGCACAAGGACGGCTCCTTCTACCCGGTCGCCTTCACCGCCAGTCCCGTCCAGGACCATCAGGCCAAGGTGGTGGGAACCATCATCGAGGTGCGCGACATCAGCGAGGCGAAGCGGATCGAGGAGGCCCGCGATCTGCTGATGCGGGAGGTGGACCACCGGGCGCGGAACGTTCTGGCCGTGGTGCACTCGCTCACCCGGCTCACCCACGCGAACGACCTGGAGTCCTACAAGGAGGCCCTCGCCGGCCGGATCAACGCCCTGGCGCGGGCCCAGACCTCTCTCGCCAACCGGCGCTGGGAGGACGGCCGGCTCGAGGACGTGGTTCGCGAAGAGCTGGAAGCGCTCTGCCCGCGCGACCGGATCGACGTCGAGGGGCCGGAGGTGTCGCTCTCGCCGGAGCAGGTTCAACCCCTGAGCCTGCTGCTCCACGAACTCGCCACCAACGCCAACAAGTACGGGGCCTGCAGTCGCGACAACGGCCGGGTCTCCGTCCGCTGGGCGAGAGACGGGGGCCAGGTGAGACTGACGTGGCGCGAGACCGGCGGCCCGTCGGTATCCGCACCGCTCCGGGAGGGCTTCGGTTCCGTCCTGAAGAGCAGCGTTGTCCGTCAGATCAACGGCGTCATGTCCCGGCATTGGGAACCGTCGGGACTGGTCGTGGACGTTACCTTTCCGTTGTGAACGATGCGCGCAGACTGGGCGCACCGAAAGCCAGAGCGATCCGCCGTCGACATGACGATCACGACCACCACCCTGATCACCGAACGCCTCACGCTCACGCCCGCCCAGGTTTCCGACCTCGACGATCTGGTGGAGCTCTGGGGCGACCCCGCCTTCGCCACCGCCATCTTCCCCGCCGCCCTGACGGCGGAGGATGTCTGGTTCCGGCTGCTGCGCGACATCGGCCACTGGGAGGCGCTCGGCTACGGCAACTGGTCGATCCGGGAGACCGCGACCGGCGACTACGTCGGCAGCGTCGGCGTGCTCGACTACCGTCGCCTGCTCGACCCTCCGTTCGACGCGCCCGAGCTGGGCTGGGGCGTCGCCCCGCGCTTCCAGGGCCGGGGCCTCGCCTTCGAGGCGCTGTCGGCGGCGCTGGCGTGGTGCGACGAGACGCTGAACGCGCCGCGCACGGTCTGCATGATCTCGCCGGACAACGCCCCTTCCCTGGCGCTCGCCGCCCGCGCCGGCTATGCGCCCTACGCCGAAACGACCTACAAGGGCGGACCGGTCCGGCTGCTGGAACGTCGCGCGGCGTAGCTCGACATTAAGGTTTACGCCGCATCCTCCCGCCCATCGGAGGCCTCCTGCCCATGCCCATGCCCGTCGAAGAGCTTCGCCGGTACCTGACCGAAGCCTTTCCCGGCGCCGAGATCGCCATCGAGGATCTCGCCGGCGACGGCGACCACTACCGCGCCCGCATCGTCTCGCCGGCCTTCGCCGGCCTCTCCCGGGTTCGCCAGCACCAGCTGGTCTACGCCGCCCTCAAGGGGCGGATGGGCGGAGAGCTCCATGCCCTGGCGCTCGAGACCTCGGCGCCGTCGGGAGACTGATCGATGCGCTACCGTCCCTACGGCTCGGCCGGCCAGGCCGTCTCGGCCCTCACCCTCAGCCTCGGCCCGCGCGACATCGCGCGCGGTCCCGAAGCCGCCCGCGAGCTGATCTATTCGGCGCTCGAGGCCGGCATCAACAGCTATCGCCTTTGTTCGGCCGACCCGGTGCTCGCCGAGGTGCTCGGCGAGGCCCTGCAGCATGTCGAGCGCAAGCTCGTCCAGGTCGCCCTCACCCTCGGGGCCGGCGACGGCCGCCGCGGCTCCGACAGGGATTTTTCGGCCGAGGGCATAACGGCCGCCATCGACCGCACGCTGCACGCGTCACGCCTGGGATGGTTCGATCTGGCCCTGCTGGACGAACCCGCGGACCATGAACTGCCGCAGTCGTCGCTCAACGCGCTGAAGGCCCTCCGCGCCACCCAGCGGGTGCGCCTGCTCGGCGTCTCCGGCGACGGGGAGGTCATGGACGCCTATGTCTCGACCGGGGCTTTCGACGTTCTCGCAACGCCGTACCACGTCAACTCGCCCTGGCAGGTCCGTCACCGGCTGCGCGTCGCCCGCGAGCAGGACATGGCCATCTTCGTCTACGGCTACTTCCCCGAAAGCCTCGACACCGCCCGCAAGGCGGCCAGCCTGCACGAGGAGAAGAAGGGCTTCTTCGGCTTCGGCCGCCCGAAGGGCCGCGCCAAGGACGATCCACTCGCCGGCGCCGGCACCTTCGCCTTCCTGCACCAGACCAACGCCTGGACCGCCGAGGCCATCTGCCTCGCCTACGCCCTGACCGATCCGTCGGTCTCCAGCGTCCTGATCGAGGCGTCCACCGTCGAACGGCTGAACACCCTCGCCCTGGTGCCGGACCGGGACATGCCGCCCGGGCTTGCGGCCCAGATCGAGATGGCCCGGATCGCGGGCGCCCAGGCCGCCTGAGGGGCCTGGCCGGGGACCTGCGCCCTTGACCCTGCCCGCCGCCGCTCCTAGCTGACGGCCTTCACCGAAAGGCCGTTCCTGTGACCGATCCCGCCGTCGCCGACCCCGTCCACGCCTTCATCGCCGACGCCGTGAAGACCCACGACGTCGTCCTGTTCATGAAGGGGACGCCCGATTCCCCGCGCTGCGGCTTCTCCTCGCTGGCGGTGCAGATCCTCGACCACATCGGCGCGCCCTTCGTCGGCGTCGACGTGCTTCAGGACGAGGCCCTGCGCGAAGGCATCAAGACCTTCACCGACTGGCCGACCATTCCGCAGCTGTACGTGAAGGGCGAGTTCGTCGGCGGCTCGGACATCGTGCGCGAGATGTTCAACGCCGGCGAACTGCAGACGCTGATGGCCGACAAGGGCGTGCCCCTGGGCGGCGCCGAGGCCTGATGGCGCGGCCGCATCTGGAGCCGCGACCGGACCGCGAGATCTTCGAGCTGCCGCTCGAGGTCCGGCCCGAGCACATCGACGAGAACGGCCACGTCAACAACGTCGTCTACGTCGGCTGGCTGCAGGACGCCGGCACGGCCCACTGGAACGCCCGCTTCGGCCCCGAGGCGCGGGCGAAATGGTCCTGGGTGGGGACCCGGCACGAGATCGACTATTTCCGGCCGCTGATGCCGGACGCCCAGGGCGTGAAGGCCCGCACCTGGGTGGGCGATCCGCAGGGTCCGCGCTTCAATCGCTACGTCCGCATCGAGGACGGCGAGGGCCGGCTCTGCGCCCAGGGCGTCACGGAATGGGTGCTGGTCGACGCCGCGACCATGCGGCCGCACCGCATCCCGGCCGACATCCTCCCGGCCTTCGAGCGGCGCTGAGGCCGTTCAGGGGCGGCGATCGCCGCCCCCTGCGGATCAGTCCGCCGCCTCGGCGGGCGCCTGGTGGATGACCCGGGTGGTCGGCTTTTCGCTGGCGATGACGATGCAGCCGGAGAGAAGCGGCGCCGCGATGACGATCGCGAGTGCGAGACGGAGCATGGAGGCCTCAATCGTTCGATGGTCGCTTCAGTATCGAAGCTTGGCCGCTATGTGCCGTTTCTGCGGCTGAATGGCACGTGAACAATCGGACACGCGCCGGCGCGTCAGGTGCGCGGCAACTGATACGGATTCTCGACCGAAAGGCGGGCGCCCGGTTCCAGTCCGAGCTCCTCGAACGACCAGCTCACCTCGACCCCCTGCGGCCGCGGATCGGTGCAAAGATCCTGCTTGATCCGGCGCAGGGTGATCACCGATCCGCTCCGCGCCCGGCGCACCACCGGGGTCAGGTCGGCCTTGTTCGTGCAGCCGTTCGAACTGACCCAGAACACCGCCTGGTCGTCGGCGATCGCCGCAGCGTGGATCGGCTCGATCTGACCGGGCAGGTCAACCGCCGCCAGCGCAGGCTCCCGGCCCAGGGCGCGGTCCAGCATCGCGCAGCCGGCGAGAACAGGCGCCAGCGCCACGGCCGCGAGCATGGTCGACGATCTCATTCCGGCCTCCCTCGCCCGCCGCTTCAGAACGCCCCGATTTTGCCCTGCTTCGACCGCGAAGAAAACCGCGCCCGCCTTGCGCGGCAGCAAAAAGGCCCCGGATCGCTCCGGGGCCTCATCACATTCGGTGTCGTAGGACCCGACCTTAGGACGAGTAGTACTCGACGACCAGGTTCGGCTCCATCTTGACCGGGAACGGCACGTCGGCCAGCTCCGGCACGCGGACGTAGCGGACCGAGAAGCCGCGATCGCCGAGCTCGAGGTAGTCGGGCACGTCGCGCTCCGACGACTGCTGGGCTTCCAGCACCAGCGCCATCGAACGGCTCTTCTCCTTGACCTCGATCACCTGGCCGGGCTTCACCCGGTAGGAGGCGATGTCCACCTTCTTGCCGTCGACGGTCACGTGGCCGTGGTTGACGAACTGGCGGGCCGCCCACGGGGTCGGCACGAACTTGGCGCGGTAGACGATGGCGTCCAGACGCGACTCCAGCAGGCCGATCAGGTTCTCCGAGCTGTTGCCCTTGCGGCGGGTCGCTTCGGCGTAGATGGCCGAGAACTGCTTCTCGGTGATGTTGGCGTAGTAGCCCTTCAGCTTCTGCTTGGCCTTCAGCTGCAGGCCGAAGTCCGAGACCTTCGACTTGCGGCGCTGGCCGTGCTGGCCGGGGCCGTAGCTGCGCTTGTTGACCGGGGACTTCGAGCGGCCCCACAGGTTTTCACCCATGGCCCGGTCGAGCTTGTACTTGGCGCTGTGGCGCTTGGACATAAGTCACTCTCTATGTTGATGCGGCCCGGTCCCTCCCGGATTGGAGGGACGATCCCAACGGCGGTCCACGCATCGTCCGTCATGCGACGCGCCCCGGACCGGGGCCCGGGGCGTGAAGGCGGGGCTTATCGCGTCCGGCCCCGCCGGAGTCAAGGCGCGCTCAGCCCGCGCCGGTCGCCGGGTGGTCGGCCGGCAGCGGCGCGCCGCGTTCCGGAACCCAGCGGAAACCGCCGTCGACGCGTTCGAAGCGGCCGATGCCGGGGAAGGGGAAATGGACGCCATAGATGCGCATGCCGTCGCGGGCGCCCCGCTCCAGTAGGCCTTCGCGGGTGCGGATCGCCAGCGGGCCGTCCGAATCCCAGGCGTTGCGCAGGGTCGGGGCGTGGACCGAAATGATCGAGCTGTGCAGGGCGTCGCCGATGTACAGCAGCCGGTCGTCCCCTGAGCCGATCTCGTAGCCCGTATGGCCGGGCGAGTGCCCCGGCAGGGCCACGGCCGTGATCGCCGGGGTCACCTCGGCGCCGGCCGTGAACGTCTGCACGCGCGGGGTGATCAGCCGGACGAGGTCGGCCAGCCGCGGCTCCTCGCGGATTTCCCGCCAGGTCGCCTCGTCCATCCGGATCACGGCGTTGGGGAAGGCCAGCGCGCCGTCGGCCGCGAGGCCGCCGATGTGGTCGCCGTGGGCGTGGGAGATCAGCACGTCCGTGACCTGCCCCGGCTCCACCCCCGCCGCCCGGAGCGAGCCGGGCAGCCGGTTCTCCGTCCCCATCTCGCCGCCCGCGCCGGTGTCGATCAGCACCACCCGCTCGCCGTCGCGGACCAGCAGCGGCTGGATCGACAGGTGAATGGTTCCGTCCGCCACGCCCGCGGCGCTGAGCAGGGCGGCGGCCTCCGCCGGCGCCCACGGGCTCATCTCCGCATCGCTCGCGGGGAGGTTCAGGGCCCCGTCCCTCAGCGCCGCGGCCTCGAGCGCCCCGATCCGGAACGGGTGGACGTCTTCCGACGCCGCGACGGCGGCGCCGGCGGGCTCCGTCCCGGCCGCCTTCTTCTCTTCCGGCGAACAGGCTCCGGCGCCGAGGGCGGCGAGCAGCAGGCCGGCGGCGGCGAGGCGGGCGTGGAAGGTCATGGCGGCGCTCCGGAAGGTCAATGGTCCCGCTTATCTGGGGGCCGGGCCGCGCGACGCCAGACCGCCGGGCGCGAAACCCGGCGGCCCGGCAGGGTCCTCAGGCGGTCGCGGCCGCGTACAGCTCGTTGACCTTGTTCCAGTTCACGACCGACCAGAAGGCCTTCAGGTAATCGGCCCGGCGGTTCTGGTACTTCAGATAGTAGGCGTGCTCCCACACGTCGGCGCCCAGCACCACGGCGCCCTTCTCGTCCGCCACATCCATCAGCGGATTGTCCTGGTTCGGCGTCGAGGTGATCTTCAGCTTGCCGTCCTGCACGATCAGCCAGGCCCAGCCCGAGCCGAACTGGGCGGCGCCGGCGGCGTTGAAGTCCTCCCGGAACTTGTCCATCCCGCCCAGATCGCGGTCGATGGCCGCGGCCAGCTCCGCCGACGGCTCGCCGGTCTGGCCCTGCGGGGCCAGCAGCTCCCAGAACAGGCTGTGGTTCCAGTGACCGCCGCCGTTGTTGCGCACCGCCTTGGGCAGCTTCGACATCCCGGCGAACATCTCTTCCAGCGACTTGCCCTGCAGGCTGCCGTCGGCGTCGACCGCCTTGTTCAGGTTGTCGACATAGGCCTGGTGATGCTTGTCGTGGTGGAAGGTCATCGTCTCCTTGTCGATCGCCGGCTCCAGGGCGTCATAGGCGTACGGCAGGGGCGGAAGGGTGAAGGCCATGGGGAGGCTCCTGTGGTCGACGAAAGGGTACGCTGGCGCATGTAGGCCGTCGCCCCGTCCGGCCCAAGGCGGACGGGGCGATTTGCTGTCAGGTTTCGAACGGTTGTCGCCCCCGCCGGGTTGCCCGAACGTCGCTCCGTCGCAACGGGAGGTCGCCATGGCGGGGTTGGGAAAGACGCTCGCGGTCGTGGGTCTGGGGCTGGGACTGTCCGGCTGCAGCAGCGATCCGGAGTTCTGGGAGACCCTCTCCCACGGCCTCGACACCCTCGCCTACGAACTGGAGAACCAGCCCGTCTGCACCTGGTACACCGACCGCTTCGGCGTGGTCCGCCAGTACTGCGAACCCGCGTGGCAGGCCAATCAGCGCGCGTATGCGACGCCCGTCTACGTGGCTCCCGTCTACGTCGCCCCGGACCGTCAGGACCGCCGTCATGGCGATCGGCGCGACCACCGCCGCCGCCGCGACGAGAACCGGGGCGGACGCCGCGGTTGGTAGGGCTAGGGCGTCAGCCCGCTGAGCCAGTGCATCACATTGAGGCCGAACCGCGCGTTCTCCGGCGCTGCGTTCATGCCGAACCGTCTGTCCGGCTGACCCGAGCCCTCGGGGTAGCGCACCAGCTGCGCGGAGAGCATGCCCGCCTCCCCCAGCGCCACCACCCGGCCGCGGCCGTGCTCGAACGCCAGCGCCTGCGCCGGCAAGGCTTCCACGGACAGTTCGGCGAGCGCCGCTTCCGCATCCTCGCCGTCCTGCAGGCGCTCGACCAGCCGCTGCAGGGTCGGCAGATCGGCGGCCTCGCGCGCCCCGCGGGTCATCGGCAACAGGATCGCGGCCGACGGCGGGCCGGCGAGCGACTGGCCGGTGAAGGCCGTGACGCTCTGGACCCGCTCGTCCGGGCTCCGGCCGGTGACGATCGGGTGATCGTCCAGCGCCTCGGCGGGGTAGGTCAGATTGGTGCTCACGCCGCCCGCGGTGGTCGTCGCGAAGGCGTAGCCCTGGCCCATGCGGATTCCGAAGGCTGCGGCCAGCGGCGCCGCCGCCTGCCCGAAGGGCGCATGGTCGGCGATCAGCAGCAACCGCCCGCCCCCGCGCACCCAGGCCTCCACGGCCGCGATCTCGGCGTCGCTGAAGATGGCTGCGGCGGGCTCGTGCACGGCGCCGGCGTTGGCGATCACCAGCACGTCGACCCCGTCCAGTCCGCCGGCGTCGAACGCTCTCGAGCCGCTCCGCACCTCGTATCCGTCCGCCCGCAGAAGAGCCGCGAACGGGGCGTACTGGCCGTCGGCCGTATGGAAGTTGTGGTGCGCGGCGTCGATCGAGACGACCGGGCCGCCGTTCGCATAGGCGGGGCGCGCCACGTCCGGCCTGAAGTCGAGATCCACCATCTGCTGCTGCGCCGTCGCAGGCGCAGCGGCGAGCAGGGCGGCGAGGGCGAGGATCAGGGCGGATGGTCTCATCGGAAGCCTCCTGCGACGCCTCCTCATACCACGAACCGCCTTCAGCTCTTGCCGACGTGCGCCTTCAGGCAGTCGCGGATCGCCCGCTTCAGGTCCCCGGAAGCCGACGGCTCGTCGACGCCCTCGGCCGCGAGCACCGCGCGGACGCCGGCGTCCAGGCCCTTCGGCAGGGCCGCGATCACCCGCGCCTCGCCCTTCGGGTGCAGGCAGAACCCGACCTGTCGGCACAGATCCGCGAACATCGCCTCATAGTCCGGTCCGGCGCCCTCCCCGCTCACGACAGGTCCCCCAGTCGGGCGGCGTGGAAGGCGATGTGGTCGTCGATGAAGCTGGCCATGAAGAAGTACGAATGGTCGTACCCCGGCTGCATCCGCAGGGTGAGCTTCTGGCCCGCCGCCCCCGCCGCCGTGACCAGCAGCTCCGGCTTCAGCTGCTCCGCCAGGAAGGCGTCGGCGTCGCCCTGGTCGACGAGGATGTCGTCAAAGCGGCCGGCGGCGGCGCCCGCCTCGATCAGGCGCGCCGCGTCGTGCTTCGCCCATTCGGCGCGGTCGTCGCCCAGATAGGCGGCGAAGGCCTTCTCCCCCCACGGGCACCGGGTCGGCGAGGCGATCGGGGCGAAGGCCGAGACGCTGCGGAACAGCTCCGGATGCTTCAGCGCCAGCGTCAGCGCCCCGTGCCCGCCCATCGAGTGGCCCGAGATCGAACGGGCGCCCGTGGTCGGGAACGCGCGGTCGATCAGCCCGACAAGCTCCGCGACGACGTAGCTCTCCATGCGGAAGTGCGGGGCCCAGGGCTCCTGCGTCGCATCGACATAGAAGCCCGCCCCCTGCCCCAGGTCATAGGCGGGATCGTCGGCCACGCCCGCGCCGCGCGGCGAGGTGTCCGGCGCCACGACGATGATCCCGTGCGCCGCCGCCGCCCGGTAGGCGCCGGCCTTGGTGGTGAAGTTGTCCTCGGTGCAGGTCAGGCCGCTTAGCCAGATCAGCACCGGAAACGGCCCGTCTCCCGGCGGCGTGAACACCGACAGCGTCATCGGCGTGCCGGTCACGGCGCTGTCGTGCTTCAGGTAGCGGAGGGTTCCGCCGTGGACGGCGTGGGTCTTGGTCGTTTCCATGCCCCGACCTCTACCCCCCTCCGGCTCATCCCGGAAGGCGCGCAGCGGCTAGCCGACCCGATGCAGGGCGCAGACCTTGTTGCCGTCGGGGTCGCGCAGATAGGCCAGGTAGAGCTTGCCGTAGGCATGCTCGCGCAGACCCGGCGGGTCCTCGATCGAACGGCCGCCGGCGGCGACGCCGGCGTCGTGGAAGGCATGGACCATCTCCGGCGTCTTCGCCGCGAAGCCGATGGTGCCGCCGTTGGCGTGGCACGCCGGCTCGCCGTCGATCGGCTTGCCGATGGCGAAGGCGCCGCGCGCCGTCCGCCACCAGTAGCGGCCCTTCGGGTCCGGCCCCTGCGCCGGCTCGTGGCCCAGCGCCGTCAGCACGGCGTCGTAGAACCGCCGCGACGCCTCGACGTCGTTCGCGCCGACTGTGATGTGGGTGAACATGGCTTCCCTCCCTGTATCGATGGAGGCCTAAACGAGACCGTTTTGTTTGGCAACTAACTGACGGTCACGCCAAGCTCCGGCCGCTCGCGATAGTGGCGCAGCCGCGTCTCCAGATCGCCGACGTGGAGTTCCAGCCGGTGCCCGTCGGGATCGAGGAAATACAGCGAAGCGCCTTCGCTGCGATTGTCCTTCCAGATCACCGCCGTTTCCCGCAGCCGCGCCGCCAGGGCCTCGAAGGCGTCGGCCTCCACGCTGAACGCGGCGTGGGTGTAGTCCGCGTGCGGCGCGCGGCGAACCTCCGCGTCCAGCGACAGGCAGAGCCAGAGGCTTCCCGCTTCCAGATAGGCCCCGGTCGCCCAGATCGCCCTCAGCTCGCAGCCCAGAACGTCACGGTAGAAGGCGACGGATCGCTCGAGGTCGCCGACCGCGAACGTCAGGTGGTTGAGCCCGGTGACCCTGGCCGTCTGGCTCATTCGCGCCTCTAGAACACTACCACGCTGCGGATGCTCTCCCCCGCATGCATCAGGTCGAAGGCCTCGTTGATCCGTTCCAGCGGCAGGGTGTGGGTGATCATCGGGTCGATCTCGATCTTCCCGTCCATGTACCAGTCGACGATCTTCGGCGTGTCGGTCCGTCCGCGCGCCCCGCCGAAGGCCGAGCCGCGCCACACCCGCCCCGTCACAAGCTGGAACGGCCGGGTGCTGATCTCCTTGCCCGCCTCGGCCACGCCGATGATGACGCTCTCGCCCCAGCCGCGGTGGCAGGCCTCCAGCGCCTGGCGCATCACCGTGGTGTTGCCGGTGCAGTCGAAGGTGTAGTCGGCCCCGCCGCCGGTCAGCTCGACCAGATGCGCCACCACGTCGTCGACGGTCTTCGGGTTGACGAAGTCGGTCATGCCGAAGCGCCGGCCCCATTCGGCCTTGGCCGGATTGATGTCGACGCCGACGATCATGTCGGCCCCGACCATCTTCAGCCCCTGGATGACGTTCAGCCCGATGCCGCCGAGGCCGAACACCACGCAGTTGGCCCCCGGTTCGACCTTGGCCGTGTTGACCACCGCGCCGACGCCCGTGGTCACGCCGCAGCCGACGTAGCAGGCCTTGTCGAACGGCGCGTCCTTGCGGATCTTCGCCACCGCGATCTCGGGCAGGACCGTGTAGTTGGAGAAGGTCGAGCAGCCCATGTAGTGGGCGATCGGCTGCCCCTTGTAGCTGAACCGGGACGTGCCGTCCGGCATCAGCCCCTTGCCCTGCGTGCCCCGGATGGCGGTGCACAGGTTGGTCTTGCGGCTCAGGCACGACTTACACTGGCGGCACTCCGGCGTGTACAGCGGGATCACGTGGTCGCCGACCTCGACCGAGGTGACGCCCGGCCCGACCTCGACCACCACGCCGGCGCCCTCGTGACCGAGGATCGAGGGGAAGATGCCCTCGCTGTCCAGCCCGTCCAGCGTGTAGGCGTCCGTGTGGCAGACGCCGGTCGCCTTGATCTCGACCAGCACCTCGCCGGCGCGCGGCCCCTCCAGGTCGACCTCGACGATCTCGAGCGGGCGTTTGGCCTCGAAGGCGACGGCGGCGCGGGTTTTCATCGATAAGCTCCGTACGGCAGGCAAGGACGGGTGAAGAGTGCTAGTGAGCGAAGGCGTGAGCAAGGACGGCGCTCGCCTGCCCGCATCGGCTCACCTCTCGCTCACTAGCACTGTTCACCAACGACCATAACCGTCCGCCCGGCATGGCCCACCGCAACCTCGTCATCCTCACCGGCTCCGGCATATCCGCCGAGTCCGGCGTGCCAACCTTCCGCGCCGCCGACGGGCTGTGGGAGGGCCATCGCGTCGAGGACGTCGCCACACCGCAGGCCTTCGCCCGCGACCCGGCCCTGGTGCAGGACTTCTACAACCAGCGTCGCCGCCACCTGGCGGCCGTCCGGCCCAACGCCGCCCACCGCGCCCTGGCCGACCTCGCCGCGCGTTGGGACGGCGGCTTCCTGCTGGTCACCCAGAACGTCGACGACCTGCACGACCGCGCCCATGCGGAGACGCCGCCGGCGTCGGGCTTCCGCCTGATCCACATGCACGGCGAACTGCTCAAGGCGCAGTGCACCGCCACCGGCCAGGTCTGCGACTGGCCCGGCGACCTCGCCGCCGACCAGACCTCGCCCTTCCACCCGCAGGGCCGCCTGCGCCCGCACATCGTCTGGTTCGGCGAGATGCCGCTCGGGATGGACCGCATCGAGCGGGCGCTGGCCGCCTGCGACCTGTTCGTCTCCATCGGCACCTCCGGCGCGGTCTATCCGGCGGCCGGTTTCGTCCAGCTCGCCAACCTCGCCGGCGCCCGGACGGTGGAGCTCAACCTCGAGCCCTCGCTCGGCAGCCGCTTCTTCGACGAGACCCGCCACGGCCCCGCCACCGAGGTGGCGCCGGCCTTTGTCCGGGAGCTCCTCGCCTAGGCGTCCCCCGCCTTCCGCGCCGCCAGCTTCTCCAGCCGCCGCCCGCGGCCTTTCGACAGGGCGTGGATCACCCCGCGGAAGGTGGCCACCTCCTGCTCGCTGAAGGCGGCGCGGCCCAGCATCACCCGCAGGTTCTGGCTCATCGACGGCTTCTTCTCCGCCGGATGGAAGAAGCCCGCCTCGTCCAGCTCGGACTCGAGGTGCTCGTACATGCCCAGCAGAAGGGCGTTGTCCGCCGGCGGCGCGCCCTCGCGGAACTTCGGCGGCGGGGCGTCCAGGATCAGGGTGCGCCATTCGTAGGCGTTGATCGCCACCGCCTGGGCCAGGTTCAGCGAATGGTGGCGCGGGTCGATGGGAATGGTGGTGATCCCGTGGGTCAGGGCGATGTCCACCGTCTCCAGCCCGGCCCGCTCGCCGCCGAACAGCAGCCCCACCTTCAGCCCCGAGGCCGCGTCGTCGTACAGCAGCCGCGCGCTCTCCCGCGGCGTCCGCACAGGCATCCGCGTCTCACGCGGCCGCGCGGTGGTGGCGAAGACGGTGGTCAGGTCGGCGATGGCCTCGCCGACGCTGGCGAACACCTTCACCCCCTCCAGCACCCAGTCGGCCCCGGAGGCCGCGGCCCAGGCGCGATCCTGCGGCCAGCCGTCGCGCGGGCTGACCAGCCGCAGCTCCGACAGGCCGAAATTGGCCATCACCCGCGCCACGGCGCCGATGTTGTCGGCCAGCTGGGGCCGGTCGAGGATGACGACGGGGGGGATCGGGTCGGACATTGAAATCGGGGTCTGGTCAGCGAGAGGTGTCAGTGAGCCGGAGGTGAGTCTGATCGCGGCGGCAGCCGGCCCGGCGGCTCACCCCGTCGCTCACTAGCACCTTTCACCCGCGCCGGGCTCAGTCCTCGCCGTACATGGCCAGCCACGGGTCGACAGTCCCGGCCTCCACCTCGGCCACCTTCACCTTCGGCCAGCCGATCTCGTCATCGGCCGAGTCCCGCCACGCCTGCACGATCAGGTCGCGCAGCTCCGACGCCCCGGCCGCGAGCCGCGCGATCACAAAGTCGCGCCCGCGCGGGTCGCCCTCGGCGAAGCCGCCCGCCTTTTCCAGCCGGTAGAAGGGCAGCACCTCGGCCAGCGTGGCGCGCAGATAGGCCGGCACGCGGGCGCGCAGGTCGAAGCCGTCCAGCTGCGGCGCCCGCATCGCCGCCTCGACCGAGTCCAGCCGCGCCACCCGCGCGGTGAACTCGCCCTCGAAGGCGCCGTGAGTCTGGCGCGAGGTGGTGAAGCCTTCGGGATTGGGAACGTCGCGGCTCCAGCCGTTGTAGTGGATGGTGGTGTGGTGCGGCTGGGCCCCGTCGCCGACGTAGTGCCCGAGATAGCCCGCGTCGCGCAGGATCAGCGCCTCGCGCCGCAGCCGGTCCTCGCGGTACCAGGCGCGCTTGCCCGGATCGGTCTCGCGCGCCTCGGCGGCGTGCAGCACCCGCCATGTCGCGAAGTCGCGGACCAGCTGCTGGTAGCCGTCCATGATCGCGTACGGCAGGTAGCCGGCGTCATCGACGTCCAGCCCGGCGGTCGTCAGCGCCGCATCGTACTCGGACTTCAGCCGCGGCAGGGCGTCGATCGACATGCCGCGCGCGTCCATGACCCGGCCCTGGTCGTCCATGTCCACGAAATGGGCGGTGTCGCGCTCGCGATCGTGCGGCTGCCCGCCGCCCTTGGTCCGGTCGGGCTCACGCGACAGTTCGCCGATCTCGGCCGCCGCGCCGGGCGTGCGCAGGAAGGCGGGCAGTTCGTCCGGCAGGGCGCGCACCGCCGCGACGCCGATCAGCCGGTGTCCGGTGCTGCCCCAGGCCGAGACAGCGGCGGGAACGGCGGCGAGCGCCACGGCGCAGACGGCGGCGGCGGCGACAGCGAGTCTTCTCATGGGAGGATGTCCGGAACGGGGGGGGCGGGTCAGATCCACGCCGCGATAGCATCCAGCGGCTTCTTGTCCAGCGCCGCCGCAGGAACGGTGGCGTCGGGGGCCGGATGGCCGGCGACCAGCAGAAGGAAGGGCTTCTCCTCCGGAGGGCGGCCGCAGATGTCGGCGACGAATCCCATCGGCGCGGGCGTGTGCGTCAGGGTGGCGAGCCCCGCCGAGTGCAGGGCGGCGATCAGGAACCCGGTGGCGATGCCCACGCTCTCGGGGACGTAGTAGTTCTTCTTCGCGTCGCCGGACCGGGGGCCGCCGCGCCGCTGGCCGAAGACGGCGATCAGCACCGGGGCGGTCTCGAGGAAGGCCTTGTCCGGATCCGTGCCCAGCGGCGCCAGCGCCTCCAGCCACTCCTGCGGCGCCTTGGTGGCGTAGAATTCCCGTTCCTCCGCCTCGGCCGCCTCGCGGATGCGCCGCCGCAGGGCGGGGCTCTCGATCACGCTGAAGAACCATGGCTGGTGGTTGGCGCCCGAGGGGGCCGAGCCGGCGGTCAGCAGCGCCTGCTCCACCACCGCCCGCGGAACCGGAGTCGGCGCGAACTCGCGCACCGTGCGCCGGCGCCCCATCAGCTCGCGAAAGGCGGTCGCCCGGGACGTCCGCTCGGAATCGTCCAGCGGCGGATAGCCGGTCAGGGGCTGGCGGGGATGGTCGCGCATGCGGCGACGCTAGACGATCCCGAAGACCGCCTCCACCCGCGCAATCCATGCCCGCACCGCGGGACAGGGCTCCAGGTCGAAACCGCCCTCCGGCGCGACCCGGGTGTAGGCGACCAGCGCCAGGTCGGCGATCGTCGGCCCGTCCCCCGCCAGCCAGTCGGCCGCCGCCAGCGCCGCCTCCATCCGCGCCAGGGCGGCGCGGCCGCGCTCCATCAGTCGCGGCTCGACATCCGCCTCCGCCTTGCCGCCCAGGGTCCGCTGGAAGCGCGCTACGGCGATGTACGGCTCATGGCTGTACTGCTCCCAGAACAGCCACTCGAACATCTTCGCGCGGGCGAAGGGATCGGCCGGGATCCACGGCGACCCCTCCGCCATGTGGACAAGTATGGCGTTCGACTGGGCCAGCGCGCGCCCGTCGGCGAGGACCGCGGTCGGCAGCTGTCCAGCCGGATTCATCTTGAGGAATTCTGGAGTCCGGGTCGTCCCGGACATGATGTCTGTTTCGATCCACTGATAATCGATCCCGAGGCGCGTCAGCAGCCATCGGACCTTCAAGCAGTTGCCCGAGCGAATATCTCCATACACAGTAAGCATAGCAGCCCAGCATAGAGTTGATGATCTGTGGATACAGCTAACAGACGTCCGCGGCATTGCCGACGCCGATTCAGCTGATCCATGCCGAAGGCGCGCTTATCCACTGCGGCAGAGGACAGGTGGTCGCACCGCGTCCCGAACGTCTGGATTTGGACACACTCTCACGCCACAAGCCCCTCGCCGGACGCGTCAGGGGCCGGTGATTCCGTGAGTCATCGCATGTTCGGCACTGCCGCTGCGCTCGCCCTCGTCTGGGCGTTGGCCTTCCCCGCCCAAGCGGCGGCTACCGGAGAACCGGTGTCCTATGAAGCCGCTGTCGCCAGCGGTCTGGGCGCTGAACCAACGACCCCGTCCGACGATGGTTCCGCCAGCGACGCCGAACTGCCGGCCGACGCCCGCGCCATGCTGGAGGCCGATCCGCGCTGGAACGCCCGGGTCAACCTCTACCATGCGGGGGGTGGCGGAGCGACCGGGAACGACAGCCTCGGCTGCCGCCCGATCCCGATGCGCACCGTCGCGGTCGATCCCCGCTACATCCCGCGCCGGACCCGCCTGTTCATCCCGGAGACGGTCGGCATGCGGATGCCTGACGGCACGATCCACGACGGCTACTGGTACGCCTCCGACACCGGCGGCGCCATCAAGGGCCAGAAGATCGACCTCTACACCGGCCACGGCCGCGGCTCGATGCAGCCGGCCATGCGCTTCAACCAGGATCGCGTCTCGATCGTCGACGCCGGCCGCTTCGACGGCTGCCCGCCGTCGTGGGACCGCGTGCCCAGCCAGGCCACGCTGATGGCCTCGACCCAGACCACTTCGGCCGGCTCGAACTGAAGCCCGTCTTCGCCGATTGACGTTCGGCGAGATCGTGGCAGGCTCACCCTCCTCGTGAGGAGGGGCTCATGAAACTCGCCAGCATGGTCGCGAGCGTCGCGCTCGCCGCGGTCGTTCCCGCCGCCGCCCAGGACGCCGCGCCGGTCACGGAGCGCACCGAGCGGATCGGCCTGGAGGGCCGACGCGGCCCGAGCCTTTTCCGCCCCGGCTTCGCGATCGGCGAATACGTCGGCTCCGTCGCCTCCCGCGCCTCCAGCACCCGGCTGCCGTGGCAGTCCCGCGACATGGCCCGCGCCGAGTTCGACGTCTCCGGGCCCACGCTGGGCGAGGTCCGGGGCGATTGCGGCGGCGGCCAAGCCCACCGCCAGATCCTCTGGATCACCTTCGACCGCGAAACCCTCAGCTATGAGTGCGAGTACGCCGGGGCCGCCCCGGCCGGCGCGCGGCTGACGCTCGCCCTCTCCCGCGGCAGCCTGTTCGCGCGCCTGCAGCAGCCGCAGCGCGCGGGCGAGATGGCCTGGGGCGACGCCGTCTACCGGGTCGAGACCCGACGGGTGGGCGGCCTGCCGTGGGGCGGCGGTCGGGTCATGGGCTATGTGATCAGTCGCGGCGGCGTCGACGTCGGGGCCGTCGACCTGAACGGCCTGCGCCCGACCTTCTACCTGCCGCCGGCCGGCTCGGCCGACCGCGACCCGGTGGCCGTCCTGGCGGTCAGCCTGTTCGCCTTCCAGGACCCCGCCAACCGCTGAAGCGTCAGAACCGCCGGCGGCCGCTCACCGTCTCGAAGAACATCCGCCAGTCGCCCATCAGGCTCCACAGCGGGTAACGGAAGGTCGCCGGACGGTTCTTCTCGAAGAAGAAATGTCCGACCCAGGCGAAGCCGTAGCCGATCACCGGCATGGCCAGGAGCCACCACGGGTTCAGGGTGACGACCGCCAGCGCCAGCGCGACCAGCACCAGCCCCGAACCGACGACATGGATGCGCCGGCACGTCCGGTTGGAGTGCTCGTGGATGTAGTATGGATAGAAGGCCTCGAACGAGGCGAAGCGTTCGCCCGCCGGCTCTTGCGTGGTCATGGCGGCACGATGACTCCGCCGCCGCCGCGGGGCAAGCGGCCGCGGACGCACCATCCCGCTTCTGCGCCTTTCCCGCGGGGCGGATTCCGCCGGGCTCCCCGTCAACCCGGTGAAGGGCCGCCCCCGGCCCGGGGAAATCTGGCCGGGCGCCCGGGCGGATCAGGCTCCCTCGTCAGCCGGCTCCGGCCCCAGCAGACGGCGCACCATCGGCCACACCCTGGCCATCGCCGACAGGAAGCCGACCAGGGTCGAGATCCACTGGAAGGCCTGCCACACCCAGCCGAACAGCGCCCCGTCGCCGATCGCCTGGCTGACCGGGAACAGCACCCGCGCCACGCCGATCTGGAAGCCCACGTAGGCCTGGGAATACTCGATCGAACGGTCGGCGAGGAAGGCGATGGCCACCGCCGCCGAGACCGGCGCCCAGAGCGCCGGCAAGGTCAGCAACACGGCCAGCAGCAGCACCAGCAGCCTGGTCCCGAGGGTCTCCCGCGAGACCAGGCTCGCCACGACGCCGGCGCCCAGCGCAAGGGCGACGATCGCGAGCAGGGGCGGCAGCACGGCGTCGATGGCCGCCATCAGGTCCGTCAGGGTGAGGCCGGCGACAATCGCCGCTCCCGACAGCAGGAAGGCCGTGACCCAGAGAGCGGCGTACTGGCCAAGGCGGCGCTTCAGGTGGGCGAGGCTGATCATGGCGACCGTCCAGTTCCGCGGGGGCGCGCACACAGCCAATCATGTCCCCCGGCGGCTGTCCATTCGGCGAACGCCGATCTCGCGCCGCGTTCACCAGTTTTATTGGCGCGCCCTTAGCCTCGGGGACGCATCCTCGCCGGACGCACCGGAGACCGCCATGCAGGCCCACGCCATCGCCGCCGCCGGACTGACCTCCGCCGCCGCCCGCTTCGACGCCAGCGCCCGGCGCACCGCCGCGGAGCCGCTGGCCGATCTGGCCGGGGAGACGGTGGAGCGGATCAGCGCCGCCACGGCGTTCAAGGCCAACGCCTCGGTGCTCCGCACCGCCGACGAGATGACCGGAACCCTGCTCGACCTGCTGGCCTGACGGTCAGGCCGGACGGGTAGCCTTCGGCGGAAGCTCGAACCAGCCGGCGAAGCGCAGGAAGGCGTCCGGGTCCCCCTCGACCGCCAGCAGATCGCGCATCCGCGCCGCGGCCCCTTCGGCGTCGCCGTAGATCACCGCCGCCACCGCCTCCGGCGTCCCTACGACCACTGCGGCGACGTGCTCGGGCGCGGTGCGCTCGACGGTCAGGAGACCGTCGGCCACGCAGACCCGGAAGGCGACCTCGCCGAAGCGGAAGCCAAGGGCCAGGAGGGCGTCCCCGGCCTTCGTCGGGTCGAACATGGTGCGCAGCGACAGCATCATCGACACCGGGCTGAGCGGCAGGGTCGGATCGTGGTCCGGCGAGCGGGCCGCCCACCGGCCCAGCGCCTGGATCACCGCCTCCGCCTCCCGCCCCCAGTCCGTCAGGTCGTAGACGGGGACGGAGGCCGGCGGCGGCAGGCGGCGGCGCACCACCACGCCTGCGGCCTCGAGGCCGTCCAGCCGCTGGGTCAGCACATTGGCGCTCAGACCGGGCAGGCTGGCGCGCAGGTCGCCGAACCGCCGCGGCCCAAGCATCAGCTCCCGCACCACCAGCAACGCCCAGCGCTCGCCGAGGATCTCCAGCCCGTGCGCCGTCCCGCAGGCGTCGTCATACCGCCGCCCGGCCTTTTCAGTTACTTTTTCTAACTTCATGGTTGACATAGGTAACACCCACCCGCACGCTTGGATACCCACGCCGGAGCGCCTTCATGTCCGACAAGATCCTGCCCTGCATCTGGTACGACCTCGGCCAGGCGCGCGCGGCCGCTGAATTCTATGTCTCGCTGGGCCTGCCCGACAGCCGCATCGACCGGGTCGTGCGCAGCCCCGCCGACAACCCCTCGAGCCCCGCCGGCGCGGAGCTGGTGGTCGAATTCACCCTCGCCGGCCGCCGCTACATCGGCCTCAACGGCGGTCCGCAGTTCCCCCAGAGCGAAGCTGTCTCCTTCATGATCCTGGCGGACGACCAGGCCGAAAACGACCGCCTTTGGGACGCCATCGTCGGCAACGGCGGGCAGGAGAGCATGTGCGGCTGGTGCAAAGACCGCTGGGGCGTCAGCTGGCAGATCACGCCGCGGCGGCTGATGGCCTTCTACGACGACCCGAACCCCGCCCGCACCCGCGCCGCCTTCGAAGCCATGATGGGCATGCGCCGGATCGACATCGCGGCCCTCGAAGCCGCCGTCGACGCCGTCGGCTGACCCGTCCAGCAAGGAGAGAGACCATGAGCTACGTCACAGGCTTCCTGATCCCCGTGAAAACCGAAAACAAGGAGCGCTACGTCGAGTCCGCCCGCAAGTCCTGGCCGGCCTTCCAGAGGTACGGCTGCCTCGAGCAGGTCGAATGCTGGGGCGAGGACGTGCCGGACGGCGAGCACACCAGCTTCCCGATGGCGGTGAAGCGGGAGGACGACGAGGTCGTGGTCTTCTCCTGGCTGCGCTGGCCCGACCGCGCCACGGCCGACAAATGCTTCGCCGAGATGATGAACGACCCGGACTTCGACGGCATGGACATGCCGTTCGACGGCAAGCGCATGATGTGGGGCGGCTTCGCCCCCGTGTTCGAAGGCAGGGCCTGAACCCCCGGGCGGCCTCCGCGACCGCCCCTTCACCCGCGCTCAGCGGCAGAAGCGGGTGTCGGTGGCCTCGAGGTGCAGGTGGTCGTGGTGGACGGCGTTGTAGTCCGGGCTGAGCACCGTGCCGAAGATGCGGCAGGCGTCGTCGCGGATGCGCCGGAGGAAGCGGGCCTCCGCGTCGTCGCCCTGCCAATCGTCGGTCAGGGTGATCCGCCGGCCGTCCCTGAGCCGTACGCCGGCCACGTCCAGCGCCGCCGCCTGGGCGTGGGCGCTGACGCGGGTGCTGCCGACGCCGTTGTTGACGTTCCGGCAGGCGTAGGCGCCGAAGTGATCGATCTGGACCACGTCCGAGCCGAGGATTTCGCGCGCCGCCGGCTCCAGCGACTGACGCCGCCAGACGCTGAGGGCGAGGGCGAGGCGGCAGGTCATTTCCGGCCGCGCGGGGTTCATCCGCGCCACCGTCCCCATGTCGGCCCCGAGCAGGCCCGCCTGGATCTGCTGGCAGGAGTCGCTGTCGATCCGGTCGGGCCGCGGGCTGAAGTCGACGCGCGCGGCGGTCAGCTCCGCCATGCACCGGCCCAGGTCGGCGCTCTCGCGCAGGATCGCGCTGCGGGTGCCGGCGTCGAGCGGGCGGTCGATCAGGCCGCCGACCAGCGGCGCCTCGGGCCGGTTGGTCGGGATCGGGCCGGTCGGGCGATCGGGCAGCATCGGGCCGCAGCCGGCGAGCCACGCGGCGGACAGCAGGACGATGCGGATGACGGCCGGGTGCGCGCCCATGCCGCGAGGCTAGCTGATTCCCGCCCCCTGACGCTGCACGGGACGGCCTGAAAGAAGAAGGGGCGGCCCCGCGGAGCCGCCCCTGCTTTCTCAGCTGTCGAGGAAGGAGCGCAGCTTGCGGCTCCGGCTCGGGTGCTTCAGCTTGCGCAGCGCCTTCGCCTCGATCTGGCGGATGCGTTCGCGGGTGACCGAGAACTGCTGGCCGACCTCTTCCAGGGTGTGGTCGGTGTTCATGCCGATGCCGAACCGCATCCGCAGCACCCGCTCCTCGCGCGGCGTCAGCGACGCCAGCACGCGGGTGGTGGTCTCGCGCAGGTTCGACTGGATGGCGGCGTCGATCGGCAGGACGGCGTTCTTGTCCTCGATGAAGTCGCCGAGGTGCGAGTCCTCCTCGTCGCCGATCGGGGTTTCGAGCGAGATCGGCTCCTTGGCGATCTTCAGCACCTTGCGCACCTTCTCCAGCGGCATGGCCAGCTTCTCGGCCAGCTCCTCCGGGGTCGGCTCGCGGCCGATCTCGTGCAGCATCTGGCGGCTGGTGCGGACGATCTTGTTGATCGTCTCGATCATGTGCACCGGGATGCGGATGGTCCGCGCCTGGTCGGCGATCGAGCGGGTGATGGCCTGACGGATCCACCAGGTGGCGTAGGTCGAGAACTTGTAGCCGCGGCGGTACTCGAACTTGTCGACCGCCTTCATCAGGCCGATGTTGCCCTCCTGGATCAGGTCCAGGAACTGCAGGCCGCGGTTGGTGTATTTCTTGGCGATGGAGATCACGAGGCGCAGGTTGGCCTCGACCATCTCCTTCTTGGCCTGCCGCGCCTCGCGCTCGCCCTTCTGCACCGTCTGGACGATGCGGCGGTAGTCGTCGATCGGCAGGCCGGCCTCGGTGGCCACGGCGGCGATGTCGCCTCGGATCTGCGCGATCTGGGCCGCCTCGTTCTCGCTGAACTTGGTCCAGCGCACGCCCATGTCCTTGACGGTCTCGGCCCAGTTCGGGTCCAGCTCGCGGCCGAAATAGGCCTTGAGGAACTCGGGGCGCGAGATGCCGTAGCTGTCGGCGAGGCGCAGCAGACGGCCCTCGAGACCCATCAGCCGCTTGTTGATCGCATAGAGCTGCTCGACCAGCGCCTCGATGCGATTGTTGTTCAGCTTCATGGTCTTCAGCCGGCCGGAGATGTCCGCCGTCAGCTGGTCGTAGGCCTTCTGGTCCTTGGCGCTGAGGGTTTCGCCCTTCAGCCGCGCCTCGACCAGCTTGTCCTGCAGCTTGCGGAAGGCGCCGAAGTCCGCGGCGATCGCGTCCAGCACCTCCATGACGCCGTCGCGCAGCTCGGCCTCGAGGGCCGAGATCGACATGCCGCCGCCGTCGTCGAAGTCGTCGTCGTCCTCGTCGCCCTCGGGCTTCTCCTCGCCGCCTTCTTCCTTGGCCGGCGCCTCGCCGGCGGGCGGCTGGTTGTGCGGCAGGGAGGACGGGTTGAGCACGCCGTAGGTCGCGTCGAGGTCGATCACCTCGCGCAGCAGGATGCGATTGTTGGCCAGCTCGTCGCGCCAGACCATGATCGCCTCGAAGGTCAGGGCGCTCTCGCACAGCCCCGAGATCATCGCGTCGCGACCGGCCTCGATGCGCTTGGCGATGGCGATCTCGCCCTCGCGGCTGAGCAGCTCCACCGAGCCCATCTCGCGCAGATACATGCGCACCGGGTCGTCGGTGCGGTCGTAGGCGGCCTTGGCCGGCGCCTCGGCGACGGCGGTGTCCGCGGCGGCGGCCACCTCGGTGCTCTCGCCTTCCTTCTCGGCCGCCTCTTCCTCGTCCTGGACGACGTTGACGCCCATCTCCGACAGCATGGCGAGCGTGTCCTCGATGGCGTCGCCCGAGACCTCCTCGGACGGCATCACCTTGTTCAGCTCGTCCATGGTGACGTAGCCGCGCGCCTTGGCCTGCTTGATGAACTTCTTCACCGCCGCGTCGGTAAGGTCGAGCAGCGGGCCGTCGGTCTGGACTTCGGCTTCCTGCGTCTCGGTCTGGGCGCTCATTCGGTCTCTTCTCCGGGCGGAGGGCTGGTCCGGCCTGCCGCCAATACAACACGTGGCGAGTTCGTTGGTTACGAGCCCGCGCTGTCTTCCCAAATCTCTCCGGTCTTGATCGCGCGGCGAAGCGCATCCCGCTCGGCCTTCAGCCTGCGGAATGCATCGTCCTGGCCCGGCACGCTGCGCGCCGACGCCAGGGCGTCTTCCAGGGCGGCGACGCGGGTGAGCGCGTCGAACGCCTGCGACCAACGGATCCGCGCCTCGGCGAGGGGCTTGTCTGCTGCCAGGAAAGGCGCGCCGGACTTCGCCGCCGCCTTCTCGACCTCGCGCATCAAGACGTGATGACCCGACTGCGCCAGATGGCGACGGAGCGCAGCAGAGTCAAGGCTCTGGCCGGAGAACCGCAGCCGGACCAGCTCCTGCGCCAGTCCATCCAGCGCGCGGTCGCCGAAGCCGTGGGCGGCGATGGCCTCCAGATGGTCGTCCATCCGCTCGGGATCGTCGATGGCGCCGTGGACCAGCGCGGCGGCCACCGGCTCGATCGCCTGGCTCAGGGACTGCATCGCCTGGGCCCCCTCCGCCGTCTGGCCCAGCACCGGCGGCGGCCCGAAACGGCGGCCGCCCGCCGACCCGGGCTCGGCGCGGCGCGCCGGCTGACGGGCCGGAAACAGGGCGTCGAAACGGTCGAACAACTCCCGACGGTACTGTTCGGCCAGGTCCCGGTCCTGGATCGCCGCGGCGGCCTGTCTGAGACGGCCCTTCAGGCCCGCGCGCCGCTCCGGCGTGTCCAGCGGCTCGGCCTCGGCCTCCTTCTGGAACAGCACCTCGGCGAACGGCCGGGTCACCGACAGCGCCTGCCGCAGCGCCGGCGCGCCGCGCTCGCGCAGGATGTCGTCCGGGTCGTTTCCGCCTTCCAGCAGGGTGAAGCGGAAGGAGCGGCCCGGCTTCAGCTGCGGCAGGGCGCGGTCGATCGCCCGGTAGGCCGCGCGCCGGCCGGCCGCGTCGCCATCGAAGCACAGCACCGGCTCGTGCGACACGCGCCACAGCCGCTCCATCTGCTCCTCGGTCAGGGCGGTGCCCATCGGCGCGACGGCGGGGATGCCGGCGCGCTGGCAGGCGATCACGTCCATATAGCCCTCGACCACCACGACGGCCTGGTCGGACCGGCTCTCGGCGCCGAGGATGCGGCGCGCCTCCGGCAGGCCGTACAGGGTCGCGCCCTTGTGGAAGAGCGGGCTCTCCGGCCCGTTCAGGTATTTGGCCCGGTCGTCGGGATTCATGGCCCGGCCGCCGAAGCTGACGATGCGGCCGCGGGCGTCGCGGATCGGGAACATCAGCCGGTCGCGGAACCGGTCGTAGGGGCTGCCGCCCCCCTCCGGCGCGATCAGCAGCCCCGCCTCGACCAGCTCCCCGGGCCGGGCCCCGCGCTGGACGAGCGCGCTCTTCAGACCTTCCCGGTCGTTCGGGGCGTAGCCGAGCCCGAACCTTTCCCACTGGTCCTCGGGCAAGCCCCGCCGTTCGAGGTACTCCCGCGCCGCCTTGCCGGGCGAGCGGCGCAGGTTGGCCGCGAACCACTTCTGGGCGAGGTCCATCCAGTCCGACAGGCCCTGCCGCTTCTGTTCGCGCTCGGCCGCCTGCGGGTCCTCGGCGGGAAGGGCCATGCCCGCCTCCCCGGCCAGCCGCTGCACCGCCTCGACGAAGCTCAGCCGCTCCGTCTCCTGCAGGAAGGAGATGACGTCGCCGTGCTTGCCCGACGAGAAGTCGTGGAAGAAGCCCTTGTCGTCATTGACGAAGAAGCTCGGCGACTTCTCCTTGGTGAAGGGCGACAGGCCGACGTACTCGCGCCCCTGCCGCTTGAGCTTCACCGTCCGCCCGATGATGTCGGACGGGCGAAGGCGGGCCTTCAGTTCCTCAAGGAAGCGTTCGTCGAAGCGCACTCCGCCTTATAGCGCGCGACTCAGCGAAAGGCGGCCCTTTACCTTTCGTTAACCAAGAAGGCCAAATCGACACCATAACCGTCTGATTCAGGACGTTTTTTCTTGGAACTATCCACAAGCCTTGTGGATTAACCCTGTGACCGCGCCAGAAGGAGCGGAGTCTCGGCGGGGCGCGGCGAAGCCGGCGCAGCCGTTCGGAAGCGAGTTCCCATGTACATCGCCGTCACCCGTCCGGCGGTCGAGCCTGAAGGCCCCGACGCCGTCGCCGTCCCCGGTTCCCCGCCCGTCCCCACGCTCCCGCCGCGCGCCCTGCACGCCCGCCTGCTGGAGAATGCGGCGCTCCGCCGCCTGAGGGGCCTCGAACGCCTGCGCAGCAATCGCCTCGACGACGCCGAATACTGGCTGCACGCCGCGCCGGCCGCGGTGCGCAAGGCCAGCGCCCTGCGCGAGGAGAAGAGCTTCGCCCCCCTCCCCTGAGCGGTCCTAGCGCTTCATCGAGTCGGCGAAGCGCTGGAACAGGTACAGGCTGTCGGTCGGCCCCGGCGACGCTTCCGGATGGTGCTGGACGCTGAACACCGGCCGGTCCTTCAGGGCGATGCCGCAGTTGGTGCCGTCGAACAGGCTGACGTGAGTCTCGACCACCGCCTCGGGCAGACTGTCGCGATCGACGGTGAAGCCGTGGTTCATCGACACGATCTCGACCTTGCCGGTCGTCAGGTCCTTCACCGGGTGATTGGCCCCGTGGTGGCCCTGGTCCATCTTGACCGTCTTCGCCCCCAGGGCCAGCGCCAGCATCTGGTGGCCGAGGCAGATGCCGAACACCGGCTTGCCGCTGTCGACCAGCTTGCGGATTTCCGGCACCGCATAGGCGCCGGTCGCCGCCGGGTCGCCCGGACCGTTCGACAGGACCACGCCGTCGGGGTTGCGGGCGAGGATGTCCTCGGCCGTGGTCGTCGCCGGCACCACGGTGATCTTCACCCCGGTCGAGGCCAGCGCCCGCAGGATGTTGCGCTTGACGCCATAGTCGACCACCACGACCGAGCGGTCGCGGGCGTCGACGCGCGGGTAGCCTTCAGGCCAGTCCCACAGCCCCTCGTCCCAGTCGAACGACTGCAGGGTCGAGGCGGCCTTGGCGAGGTCCAGCCCCACCAGCCCGCTCCACGCCCGCGCCTGCGCCACCAGCGCCTCGAGATCGAACCGGCCCTCGGGGTCGTGGGCGATCACCGCGTGGGGCGCGCCGGAGTCGCGGATACGGGCGGTCAGCGCCCGGGTGTCCACCCCCGCCAGGCCGACGACGCCGCGGCGCTTCATCCAGCCATCGAAATCGCCGTCGGCGCGCCAGTTGGCCGGATCGGTCGGGAGGTCGCGGAAGATCGCACCGCGCGCCGAGGTCTCCGCGCCCCCGCCGATCTGCTCGACGTCCTCGACCGTGACCCCGGTGTTGCCGACGTGGGGGAAGGTGAAGGCCAGAATCTGGCTCATGTAGGAGGGGTCGGTCAGGATCTCCTGATAGCCGGTCATGGCGGTGTTGAAGACCACCTCCCCGAGGGCGGAGCCGGTCGCGCCGCACCCCAGTCCCTGGATGACGGTTCCGTCCGCGAGCGCGAGAACGCCGGTGACGCCTGGTAGCAGCTTGTCGGTCATGGGCGCTCCGTACATCCGAAACCGGGCGGACAAACGGCGGCGTGGTTAGGCCTCCCGGACCGGTCGGTCAACGCGTCGGCCGGTTTTTCGGGAAGAGGGTCAGACCAGGACGGGCTCCATCCCGGCGAAGACGGCGTGCGTCGCGCCCGCGGACCGGGCCGCCAGCCCCCGGTCTGGCCTCAGGTTGAGGAGCAGCACCTGTCCGCACGCCGCCCGCGCGGCGGCGATGAGCTCGGCCGCGGAGCGCCAGTCGCTGGCGTGCTCGTGCGCCACCCCGGCGAAGTCGAGGGCCAGGCACCGCGCCCCGACGCCGGCCGCCCGCGCCACCGTCGCCGGATCGGGCGCGAGGTGCAGGATGACGCCCTGGGCCGCGGTCTCGAAATGGCCGATGACGTCGGCGACGGCTCCGGGCGGCGCCTGTTCCATTCCGCCGACCACCTCGATCAGCAGCGAGCCGGGCGCCCGCGCGTGCTGCAGCTCCGCGCAGAGCCGGGCGAAGCGCCCGCGGCTGGAGGCGACGGTGCGCCAGTAGGCGGGCAGAATCCCGCTGTCGGACGGCCCGGGGCGCAGCATGGCCAGACCCTCGCGGAGGGTCAGGGCGTCGATCCGGTGCAGGTCCCCCGTCTCCAGGGTCCGGCCGCCGGGGCGGAGGGCGCGCTCTCCGCCCGCATGGCGCACCGTCCGACGCACGCGCCGCGCCACCGGCGCGGACCGCCCCAGATCGAACACCGGCTGGGCGGCCAGGGTGATGGTGAGTTCGCGCGCGGCCCGGCTAACCACGGTGAAGGCGAGGCTGTCATAGGGCTGGGCGTAGGGGCGGCGTTCCGGGACGGGCGCAAGCCCCGCCCTGCGCTCCGGCTCCCGGGCGAGGCCCCCGGGCCCTTCTGCAGGCGTCTCCATGACCGACTCCCTTGACGGCCCCCCGGAGATGCAATCCGGCAGCGTGGCGCCGGTTCACCAACATTTTCCTGACCGACGTGGTCAACGGAGTCTTGATTCCGGACGCTTGCGCCGACCGCCGCGGGACGGCATGGACCCGCCATGCGCATCACCACGATCGGCCTCGATGCCGACGACACCCTCTGGCACAACGAGACCATCTTCCGGCTCACCCACGACCGGTTCGTCGAACTGCTGGCCGAGCATGGGGACCGCGATTCGATCGAGGCCCGGCTGGCGGCGACCGAGCAGCGGAACCTCCGCCTCTACGGCTATGGGGTGAAGGGCTTCACCCTCTCGATGCTGGAGACGGCCATGGAGCTCACCGACGGCCAGGCGCCGGCCGGGGTGGTCCGCGAGATCCTCGCCGCGGGTCGCGAGATGCTGTCCCACCCGGTCGAACCCCTCCCCGGCGTCGAGGAGGCGCTGGAGGAGCTCTCGCGCAGCCATCGCCTCGTCCTCGTCACCAAGGGCGATCTGATGGACCAGGAGCGCAAGCTCGCCGCGTCCGGCCTCGGCGAGCTCTTCGCGGCGGTCGAGATCGTGTCGGAGAAGCACGCCCACACCTACGACCGCGTCTTCCATCGGCACGGCACAGGGCCGGCCGAGGCGCTGATGGTCGGCAATTCGATGAAGTCGGACGTGCTGCCGGCGCTGGAGGCCGGGGCCTGGGCGGTTCACATCCCCTATGCGATCACCTGGGCGCACGAAATGGCCGACGCGCCGGACGGGCATCCGCGCTTCGCCGCGCTGGAGACAATCGGCGCCCTGCCCCGCTGGATCGGGGAGCGCGCGCCTCAGGCGTAGCCGAGCAGCGCCCGCAGGCCGGGCGCGTGGAAATCCACCAGCTGCTTCTGCACCTCCGGGAGCTCGGCCGGAAACTCGTGGCCGCCCGGCAGCTTGAGGTTCTCCCGCGCCGTGCGGCTCAGCTTGCGGTCGGCGCCGGTGCGGACCCGCTCCCGCCAGTCCTCCGGACGCTCGATGCCTGCGGCCTCGAGAAGGTCGCTGAAGAAGGTCTCGCTTTCCGGCGCGTCCAGGGCCTTCACCGCCCGCACGGCGTCCTCGTAGCGGACCAGGTGGACGCCGGTCCCCAGCCAGGCCGCGGCGTTGTGGGTGTAGATGTCGATCAGCGCCGGCGACTTCTGGTGAATGCCGAAGATCATCATGTTGAGGATCGCCTCGGCCGAGTACAGGCCCGGCGTCTTCAGATGCTGGATGTTCTCCTGCTCGAACTCTTCCGACACGAAGAACCGCGCCCGCGCCAGCACCCAGTCATAGGGATCGCGCACCAGCAGGATGTGGCGCGCGTGGCGGATATTGGCCAGCGACTGGTCGCTGAACAGGAGATGGGCCGCAGCCAGCTTCGGCGCATGCGGATTGAAGGCGTCGAGGTGCAGATGCATGTTCGGGATCTGCACGAAATCGCGGTCGTGGTGCTGCTCGACCGGCACGAACATCCTCAGGATGTTGCGCAACAGGTGCGTGCCGCCCTTCGGGATGCTGTTCACCAGCACCGGCTGACGCAGGGGCGCCTGGGGAAAGGACGCGACCCGCTCGTTCAGGGTGTCCTTCATGCCTCGAATGATGGCCATCGGATGGGTCTCGCGCAGTCACGGGCGTCCGCCGGTCCCGGCTTTGCGGCCGGACGGACACGATGAAGGGGCGGCGGATGTCTCCGCCGCCCCTCCGTTCAGTCAGGCATGGCCGATCAGAACGACTTGGACAGCCGCACGAAGGCCCGGCGACCGTAGTACGCCTCGGTGTACTGCGAGGCGAAGACCGAGTTGCCCTGGGTGCCCACCGCGACCGCCGAAGCCGCCGGCGGCAGCTCGTCGAACAGGTTGGCCACGCCGCCGGAGACGGTCCAGCCGCCGGTCCAGCCGTCGCCCTCGGACTCATAGGTGAGCGACACGCTGTGGAAGCCGGTGAACTCGGCGTCCGCCTTGATCTCGGTCACGCGGCCGTCGATCGTCTGGAACATCGACTGGCCGTTCCGGGCGCGATCCGGACGGTCGTCCTGGTTGCCGATCCAGTCGAAGCCCCAGAAGGCGGTCCACGGTCCGCGGGAGATGGTGGCGTTGATGTTGCCGACCAGTTCCGGGTTGCCGATGTCGCCCAGGAAGTCGGTGCCGAAGTCGGCGAACGTCGACTGGTTCGACTCCAGCGTCCAGGTGGTCTGGCTGTCGAGGACCAGGGTGCCCCAGTCGAAGTCGTGGATCCACCGGGTCGTGAAGTCCAGGCCGCGGTTGTTCTGTTCCGCGATGTTCAGGAAGCTGTCCCGCACCTCGGTGATCGAGCTGGTCGCCGGATCGCGGTCGAACTGGGCGCAGATCGGATCGGTCGGGAAGTTCTCCGACAGGTAGCAGGCCTGCAGGATGCCGCCGGCGCCGAGGTTGGCCACCTGGTCCTCGATCGTGATGTCGAAGTAGTCGACCGCCACGCTCAGGTTGCTGTCCGGCGGGGTCAGGACCACGCCGATGACCGTCGACTGCGAGGTCTCGGGCTCAAGCACGCCGAGGCCGCCGCCGGTGACGACTTCCGCCGACGAGACGCCGCCGGTGAAGTTGCCCGCCACGCCGCCGCCGGGCCCCGAGGCGCTGCGGCAGTTCACGTAGAGGAGGTCCGTCGTCTGCAGGCTGCCGTCGGCGACGCGCTGGTCGAGGTTCAGGCAGGGATCGATGTTGCGCTGACCGACGAAGCTGGTCTGGTCGGCCAGGTACAGCTCGAACAGGGCCGGGGCGCGGAACGAGGTGCCGTGGGTGGCGCGCACGCGGATGGTGTCGCTGATCGCCCAGTTCAGGCCGACCTTGTAGGTCGTGGCGTCGCCCGAGGTGTCGGTGTCCGTGTAGCGGCCCGACAGCGACAGATCCAGGCTCTGGATATAGGGCATGTCGGCCAGGAGCGGCACCGCGAGCTCGGCGTAGATCTCGTTGGTGGTCTCCTCGCCCTCGGTGATGCCGGCGCCGCTCAGGCCCCAGCTGTTGTCGGCCAGGGTGACGTCGCCCGGGGTGTCGACGATCTCGTCCTTGCGCAGGTGGAAGCCCGCCGCCAGGCCCATCGGGCCGGCCGGCAGATCCCACAGCGTTCCGGCGATCCCGCCCTCGATGTAGTACTGCTCATAGACCGTGTTGCCGGTCTCCGTGTCGAACAGGAAGGCCCGTTCTTCCGGGGTCAGGTCGCCGGCGAGGACGCGCGGATTGGTGAAGTCGACGTCGATGCACGGGCGGCCGCTGACCGGCAGGTTGGAGCCGACGCACGAGCTGGTCTTGAAGCTGGTCGAGTCGACCGCGTCCTGGAGAATGACGTCGGACGTGTAGTCGCCGTCGGAACGGCTGTACTGGGCGAAGACATCCCAGTCCCAGCCGCCGATGTCGCCGCGAAGCCCGGCCACCAGTCGGGTGTAATCGACCTGCTGCGACTGGTCGAAGTGGTCGGTCACCGGCGTCGCGCTGAGCAGGTTCAGACCGGTGAAGCCGGTCAGCGGGT
Organism: Brevundimonas sp.; assembly: GCF_013912005.1. Classification (GTDB taxonomy): domain Bacteria; phylum Pseudomonadota; class Alphaproteobacteria; order Caulobacterales; family Caulobacteraceae; genus Brevundimonas. Next base: position 41,899 of record NZ_JACESB010000014.1, read on the forward strand.
CACCGCCGGCGCCGGGGCCGTAGTAGTAGTCCAGGAAGTCCGCCGTGTAGGTGTAGTTCCAGAACTGGCGATAGCTGTCGGTACGGCTCTCGCGGCGGTTCAGGAGCAGCTCGGCGTAGGCCTCCACGCCGCCGCCCAGTTCATAGGCGCCCTCGACGAAGGCGGTGTAGCGCTCGGTTTCCGGGATGATCGACTGCTCGAGCGCGAACGGGTGCAGGTTGTTGGTGACCGCGCGCGAGGCGGGATCGTAGTTCACCAGGTAGAAGCCCGCCGGCGCGTTCGGATAGGCCGGGCTGCCGTTGGTGACCGGGATGTAGTTCCCCAGATCGCCGTCGTAGTCGTACTGGAACCGGCCGGCGCGGCCCGAGAAATCCGGACCGTAGACGTAGACCTGGCCCCAGGCCAGGTCGAGGCACTGCGGCTGGCCGGTGCGCGGATCGATACGGTCGGCGCGGGTGTTGGTGCCCGGCTCGAAAACGTACTGGTTGGTGCAGTTCAGGTAGTCGCGTTCGCCGGCGGCCAGCTTCTCCTGCCGGTAGTAGTCGGCGGAGACGTTGATGTAGCCGCGATCGAAGGTCTTGCCGAACGAGCCGGAGATGTTGAACTGCTCGCCGCCGCCCTCGAAGGGCACGCTGGCGAACGCCGACATTTCGCCGCCGTCCCGCTCACGCTCGGTGATCAGGTTGACCACGCCGGCCACGGCGTCGGAGCCGTAGATCGACGAGGCGCCGTCCTTCAGCACGTCCACCCGGCTGATCGCCGACTGCGGAATGACGTTCAGGTCGAACGAGGACACGCCGCCGCGCGTGCCGGCCGGACCGGCGCGACGGCCGTTCAGCAGCACCAGGGTGCGGTTGGCGCCGAGGCCACGCAGCGAGATGGTGGCGGCGCCCGGCCCGCCGTCGGTGACGAAGGCGCTGGAGATGGTCGAGTTCACCTGCGGCGAACCCGCGGCCAGGGTCGAGCTCTGCAGCAGCTGGGCCGTGTCGCTCAGGCCGCGCTGCTCCGCGCGCTCCGTGGTCAGCACCTGGATCGGCGACGGGCTGGTGAACTCGTTCTGCGGGATGCGCGAACCGGTGACGACGATCTCGCCAAGCGACGCGGACTCCTCGTCCTGATCCTCGTTCGGCTGCGGGCTCGCCTCCTGGGCGAACGCCGGAGCGGCGATAAGAACGGCGGCGAGGCCGGCGAGGGCCGAGGTGTCGCGGAGTCGCTTGCGCAAAGTCATCGAAATATCCTGGGTACGCTTCGGATCAGCCGGCAGCCTAGCGTTGGCGCAAGTCGGCAAGCAACCGCGCGGGACACAAATCTGCCGAAGAACGGTCATTGGAGATGCAAATTGCGGCGGGACTGTGGTTCTTGAGGCACGACCCCGCCGCCTGACGGCGCTGTTCGGACGTCTGCTGGCGGGAGCCGCCGGTCGCGCCTCGGCAACTGCTCAGTCGCCTGCATTTGATCTTGCTCCGACCTGCCGCCTTCTCTAGACGGGCCGCTTAACCGACAACCCGACCGTTCCCGCGCCGGCCGCCTGCCCGCGCCGGGTTCGCGTGCGCGAGTACTGCCCATGCCCAAGCGGACCGACATCCAGTCCATCCTCATCATCGGGGCGGGTCCGATCGTGATCGGACAGGCGTGCGAGTTCGACTATTCGGGCGTGCAGGCGTGCAAGGCGCTGAAGGCCGAGGGGTACCGGGTCATCCTGGTCAACTCCAACCCGGCCACCATCATGACCGATCCCGAGGTGGCCGACGCCACCTACATCGAACCGATCACGCCGGAGATGGTCGAGAAGATCATCGCCGCCGAGAAGCCGGACGCCCTGCTGCCGACCATGGGCGGCCAGACCGCGCTGAACACCGCCCTGGCGCTCGAGCGCTCCGGCGCCCTCGCCCGGCACGGGGTCGAGATGATCGGCGCGAAGGCGGACGTCATCGACAAGGCCGAGGACCGCCAGAAATTCCGCGACGCCATGGACAAGCTCGGGCTCGAGAGCCCGCGCTCCAAGGCCATCCACCACATCGACGAGGCCGAGGACGCGCTCGCCTTCGTCGGCCTGCCGGCCATCATCCGCCCCAGCTTCACCCTCGCCGGCACCGGCGGCGGCATCGCCTACAATGTCGAGGAGTTCCGCGAGATCGTGGAACGCGGCCTCGACCTCTCGCCGACCACCGAGGTGCTGATCGAGGAGAGCGTGCTCGGCTGGAAGGAGTACGAGATGGAGGTGGTCCGCGACCGGGCGGACAACTGCATCATCGTCTGCTCGATCGAAAACGTGGACCCGATGGGCGTCCACACCGGCGACTCGATCACCGTCGCCCCCGCGCTGACGCTGACCGACAAGGAATACCAGCGCATGCGGACCGGCTCGATCAACGTGCTGCGCGAGATCGGGGTCGAGACCGGCGGGTCCAACGTGCAGTGGGCGATCAATCCGAAGGACGGCCGCATGGTCGTCATCGAGATGAACCCGCGCGTGTCCCGCTCCTCGGCCCTGGCGTCCAAGGCCACCGGCTTCCCGATCGCCAAGGTCGCCGCCCGGCTGGCCGTCGGCTACACCCTGGACGAGCTCCAGAACGACATCACGCAGGTGACGCCCGCCTCGTTCGAGCCGTCGATCGACTACGTCGTCACCAAGATCCCGCGGTTCGCCTTCGAGAAATATCCGGGCTCCGAGCCGCTGCTGACCACCTCGATGAAGTCGGTGGGCGAGGTGATGGCCATCGGTCGCACCTTCCAGGAGTCGATGCAGAAGGCCCTGCGCGGGCTGGAGACCGGCCTGACCGGCTTCAACGAGGTCGAGATCGACGGCGTCGCGGATGTCGACGACGAAGCCTCGGCGCGCGCCGCCGTCGTTCGCGCGCTGGGCCAGCCGACGCCGGACCGCATCCGCGTCATCGCCCAGGCTTTCCGCCACGGGCTCACCGTCGAGGAGGTCGAGGCGGCCTGTTCGTACGAGCCGTGGTTCCTGCGCCAGATCGCCGACATCGTGCGCACCGAGGGCCATATCCGCGTGCAGGGCCTGCCGACCGACGCCGGGGCCTTCCGCCGGCTGAAGTCGAAGGGCTTCTCCGACGCCCGGCTGGCGCAGCTGACCGGCACGACCGAGGCCGAGGTGCGCAAGGCCCGCCGCGCCCTGGGCGTCCGCCCGGTGTTCAAGCGCATCGACACCTGCGCCGCCGAGTTCGCCAGCGCCACCGCCTACATGTACTCGACCTACGAGACCGGCGCCCTGGGCCAGGTTCCCGCCTGCGAGGCTGAGCCGTCCGACCGCCGCAAGGCGGTGATCCTCGGCGGCGGTCCGAACCGCATCGGGCAGGGGATCGAGTTCGACTACTGCTGCTGTCACGCGGCTTTCGCCTTCGCCGACATCGGCGTCGAGTCGATCATGGTCAACTGCAACCCCGAGACGGTGTCGACCGACTACGACACCTCGGACCGGCTGTATTTCGAGCCGCTGACGGCCGAGGACGTGCTGGAGCTGATCGACGTCGAGCGCTCGAAGGGCGAGCTGCTGGGCGTGGTGGTGCAGTTCGGCGGCCAGACGCCGCTCAAGCTGGCGCACGCGCTGCAGGCGGACGGCGTGCCGATCCTGGGCACCAGCGTCGACTCCATCGACCTCGCCGAGGACCGCGAGCGGTTCCAGCAGATGCTGCACGAGATCGGGCTGATGCAGCCGCCGAACGGCCTGGCCCGCTCGGCCGAGGAGGCCGCGCGGAAGGCCGAGGAGGTCGGCTATCCGGTCGTGCTGCGCCCCTCCTACGTGCTGGGCGGCCGCGGCATGCAGATCGTCCACGACCGCGAGCAGCTGGACCGCTACGTCCATGAGGCGATGCAGGTCTCGGGCGACGATCCCGTGCTGATCGACCACTACCTGAACCGCGCCACCGAGGTGGACGTAGACGCCCTGTGCGACGACGAGACGGTTTTCGTGGCCGGGGTGCTGGAGCACATCGAGGAGGCCGGGGTGCACTCGGGCGACAGCGCCTGCTCGATGCCGCCCTACTCCCTGTCCGCCGCGACCATCGCCGAGCTGAAGCGCCAGACGGCGGAGATGGCCCGGGCCCTGAAGGTCCGGGGCCTGATGAACGTCCAGTTCGCCATCGAGGAGCCGCACTCCGACGCGCCGCGCATCTTCGTGCTCGAGGTCAATCCGCGCGCCAGCCGCACCGTCCCCTTCGTGGCCAAGACCATGGGCGCGCCGGTCGCCGCCATCGCCGCCAAGGTGATGGCCGGCGAGAAGCTGGCCGGCTTCGGCCTCGTCGACCGGCCGCTGGACCACATCGCGGTCAAGGAGGCGGTGTTCCCGTTCGCCCGCTTCGCCGGGGTCGACACCGTGCTGGGCCCGGAGATGCGCTCGACCGGCGAGGTCATGGGCCTCGACTGGAAGCGCGAGGGCGAGGCCGACCTGCAGCCCGCCTTCGCCCGCGCCTTCGCCAAGAGTCAGATCGGCGGCGGCACCCTGCTGCCGGTCGCCGGTTGCGCCTTCGTCTCCGTCAAGGACGACGACAAGCCGTTCGTGCTCGAGGCGGCCCGCGCCCTGCTGGCCGAGGGCTTCACCCTGATCGCCACCGGGGGCACCCACGCCTTCCTCGAGCAGCAGGGCCTGCGGGTCGGGCATGTGAAGAAGGTGCTGGAGGGCCGGCCCCACATCGTCGACGCGATGAAGAACGGCGAGGTCCAGCTGGTCATCAACACCACCGAGGGCAAGCAGTCGCTGCAGGACAGCTTCTCCCTGCGCCGCACGGCGCTGATGATGAAGATCCCCTACTACACCACCGTCCCCGCGGCGGTGGCGGCGGCGCGGGCGATCGCGGCGATCAAGGCGGGCGACCTCGACGTGCGGCCGGTGCAGGACTACGCCTGACCCGGTCGGGCGGCGCCGCCCTTTCGGGTCAGATCCCGGCCCCCGCCTCCGGATCGGCGGTCGCGTCCCTGCCCTCGACGATGCGGGCGGCGGCGAGGTCGGCGGTGACGTTGCCGATGGTGCGGAAGATGTCGGGGACCACCTCGACCGCCAGCAGCAGGGGCAGGACCTCCAGCGGCAGGCCCATGACGATGGCGATCGGGGCGATGGAGGCGAAGAAGCTGACCTGGCCGGGCAGGCCCACCGTGCCGACGCTGACCGCCAGCGCGGTCACCCCGCCGGCCAGCAGCACGCCCGGCGACAGCTCGATGCCGTACAGGTGGGCGACGTAGATGCACACGGCGAGGTTGGCGACGGTGGAGGTGATGCGGAACACCGCCACCGCCAGCGGCAGCACCAGACCGGCGGTCGCCGCCGAGACCCCGAGGCGGTCGCGGGCGCGCTCGACCATCACCGGCAGGCAGGCCAGCGACGACTGGGTCGAGAAGGCGACGACCTGGGCGGGGGCGGCGGCCCGGGCGAAACGCGGCAGGGTGACCCGGCCCCAGAGCACGGCGACGGCGTAGGTCAGCAGGATCAGGCCGACGAGGGAGAGAACGACGAGGGCGATGTAGTGGCCGAGCACCCCGGCGGCGCCGAGCCCGGCCCGCAGGCCCACCCCCAGCGACAGGGCGAAGACCCCGATCGGGGCCGCCCGCAGCACCCAGTGCACGATGACGATCATGGTCTCGGCCACGGCCTCGAAGAAGACCGTCATCGGCTGGCGCAGCCGGCCCGGCAGGCGGGTCGCCGCGAAGCCGAAGACGATGGCGAAGACCACGATCCCGAGGATGGCGTCGTCAGCCGCGGCGCGCACCGGGTTCGACGGCGCGAGGCTGGTCAGGAAGGCGGCCAGGCCGCCGCCGCCGAGGTTCTCGCGCACGGCGGCGTCGCCGTGGGCGCCGGCCAGCAGCAGGCGGGCGCCGTCCGGGTCGATCGGCCACAGCACGTGCAGCCCCTGCGAGACCAGCACGCCGTAGAGCGTCGCCCCGACCAGCAGGGCGGCGAAGACCCAGACCGCCTTCAGCGCCAGACGGCCGGTGGCGGCCGCGTCGGCGATCGAGGCGATGCCGGTGACCAGCAGGCTGAAGACCAAGGGGATGATGGTCATGCGCAGGGCGTTGAGCCACAGCTGGCCGGCGACCAGGGCGGCGAGCACCTGCAGGCTGAGCGAGGACAGGACGGCGGCGGTGCGGGAGCGGGTCATCCGCGGAAGCTAGGCGGGCCGCGCCGCCGGGTCGAGCACTTCCGCGAGCCCGGCCGCGGCGGCGGCGAGGGCGCCGGGCGAGAGCTCGGGCAGCTCCAGCCGGCGCAGGATCGGGCGTTGGCGGGCGGCGGCGCTGCGGCGGTAGGCCGGATCGTAGTGCGCCTCGATCAGGACCTCCGCCAGCCCGGCGATCTGACCCCCGGCCGCCATGGCCCGCCAGGCGGCGATCTCGGCCCGGGCGTGGTGGCGCGGCAGGCGGCCCAGCGCCTCGTCGAGGGCGGCGGGATCGGCGGCGATGTCGCCGTAGTCCGAGACGATCCGCGCCACCCGGGCGTCCAGCGGCGCGGCCAGTTCGACCGCGGGGGCGGCGGCGAGGGCGGCCCACAGGGCGGGCGGCACGACCCGCTCGCCGATGCGGCTGCTCTCGGCCTCGACCACCACCGGGCGGGACGGGTCGAGGCGCGACAGGGCGTCGTGCAGGGCCGTCTCGAAAGCCTTCTGCGACGGCTGCCCGCCGGGCAGGGCGCCGAACAGCGAGCCGCGGTGGGCGGCCAGGGCCTCGAGGTCGAGCGTCTGCACGCCGCGGGCCGCGAGCGCCTGCAGCAGGGCGGTCTTGCCGCAGCCGGTCGGGCCGTCGAGGGCGACGAGGCGGTGCGGCAGGGGCGCGTCGTACAGGGCCGCCACGACCTGGCGCCGCCACGTCCGGTAGCCGCCCTCCAGCAGGGTGACCGGCCAGCCGACCTGCTCCATCACGGCGACCATGGCCCCCGAGCGCTGGCCGCCGCGCCAGCAGTAGACCAGCGGCCGGAACCCGCCCCCGACGTCGGCGAGGGCCCCTTCAAGGTGGCCGGCGATGTTGCGGGCGACGAGGGCCGCGCCGGCGCGCCGGGCCTCGAACTTCGAGCCCTGCACATATTCCGTCCCGACCGTGGCGCGCTGGGCGTCGTCGAGGACGGGCAGGTTGACGGCGCCGGGCAGGTGGTCCTCGGCGAACTCCGACGGGCTGCGCACGTCGATGACGGCCTCGAAGGCGTCGCGGGCGGCCGGCGACAGGTCCGTGGTCCGGCGGATCACGGGACCACCCGGACCCGGGGCGGGCCCTCGACCACCCGGCCGACCACCTCGAAGCCGGTCCCGTTGGTCCGTGCGAAGGCGGCGAGGTCGTCCAGCTCCGCCCCGGCTACGGCGATGAGCAGGCCGCCGGAGGTCTGGGGATCCGTCAGCAGGTCGCGCCGCCAGGGCTCCAACCCGTCCGGCAGGGCGACCTCGGCCCCGTAGCTGGCCCAGTTGCGGGTCGAGGCGCCGGTGCGGACACCTCCCTCGAGCAGGTCGCGCACGCCCGACAGCATCGGCGGGGCGGCGCCGATCTCGACCGTCGCGCCGGCCCCGCGGGCCATCTCCAGGGCGTGGCCGAGCAGGCCGAAGCCGGTGACGTCGGTGAGGGCGTGCACGCCGGGGCGGCCGGCCAGCTTCGCCCCGAAGCTGTTCAGCCGCGTGGTCGTCTCCATCAGGGCCCGGTAGCCCTCGCCGTCGAGCCGCTCCTGCCGGAAGGCGGCGCTGAGCACGCCGACGCCGAGCGGCTTGGTCAGGACCAGCACGTCGCCGGGCCGCGCGCCGCGATTGGTCAGCACCCGGTCGGGGTGGACGAGGCCCATGACGGCGAGGCCGTAGATCGGCTCGACGCTGTCGATCGAGTGGCCGCCGGCGACGGGGATCCCGGCGGCCGTGCAGGCGGCGGCGCCGCCCTGCAGCACCCGCCCGATGGTGCGCGGCGACAGCACGTTGACCGGCATGCCGACGATGGCGAGGGCGAGGATCGGCGTCCCGCCCATGGCGTAGACGTCGGACAGGGCGTTGGTGGCGGCGATCTGACCGAAGTGGAAGGGATCGTCGACGACCGGCATGAAGAAGTCGGTGGTGGCGATCAGGGCCTGCTGGTCATTGAGGCGCCAGACCGCGGCGTCGTCCGAGGTCTCGGTCCCCACCAGCAGGTCGGCGAACGGCGCGGCCTGCGGGGTGAAGGCCAGCATGTCGCGCAGCACGCCCGGGGCGATCTTGCAGCCGCAGCCGCCGCCGTGGGCGAGAGAGGTCAGGCGGGGTTCGGCGGCGTCGGTCATGCACGCGGCTTAGGGCGAAACCGAGCGTGAACTCAACTGCGGGGGGCGGATGATACCCTCGCCTGATGAAGCGTTTCCTGCTGATGACCGCCGCCGCCCTTCTCTCCGCCCTCCCCGCCGCGGCCCAGGACGCCCGCCCCCGGACCTGGGCCAATCCGGTCGACCTCGACTACAAGTACAACTTCGAGCAGACCCATCAGGGGATCAGCTACCGCACCGGCGCTGACCCGGCGATCGTGCTGCACCGGGATCGATACTTCCTCTTCCAGACGCTGGCCGACGGCTACTGGACCAGCGGGAATCTCGTCGACTGGACCTATGTGCGCCCCGACAAATGGCCCTTCGAGGGGCACGTGGCGCCGGCGGCGGTGTCGGACGGCGAGCGGCTGTACCTGATGCAGTCGGCGTTCGAGCCGCGGCCGCTGCTGGTCAGCGAGCATCCGGAGACTGGCCGGTGGGACTGGCACACACGCCAGCTGCCGCCGGTGCCGGGTGCGGTGAGCCGGGGCGAGGAAGGCCGCTACGGCGACGGCGGCCTCCCTGAGGGCAAGCTGCCGCCGGGGCCGTGGGATCCCGGCCTGTTCATCGACGACGACGGGCGCTGGTACCTCTACTGGGGCTCATCGAACGTCTATCCGATCTACGGCGCCGAGATCGATCCGACCCCCCCGGTGCGCTTTGTGAGCGAGCCGGCGGCGCTGGGGCGGCTGGATCCGGCGCGGCACGGCTGGGAACGGTTCGGGGAGAACCATTCCGGCGGCCTGCCCGACGGCACGTCCATCCCGCCCTACATCGAGGGCGCCTGGATGACGAAACACGGGGGGCGGTACTACCTGCAGTACGGGGCGCCGGGGACCGAGTACAACGCCTACGCCAACGGCGTCTGGGTCTCCGACACTCCGCTGGGGCCGTTCGAGTACGCCGACTACAACCCCGTCAGCTACAAGCCCGGCGGCTTCGTCGAGGGCGCCGGCCATGGCTCGACCTTCCAGGACCGGCACGGCAACTGGTGGAACAGCGGCACCCCGTGGATCGGCCACAACTGGCGCTTCGAGCGCCGCATCGCGATGTTCCCGGGCGGCTTCACCCCGGACGGGGAGATGCACTTCATCACCCGCTTCGGCGACTACCCCCAGCGCCTGCCGACGGGGTTGGTGGAGAACCCGGAGAGCCTGTTCACCGGCTGGTTCCCCCTGTCCTACAAGGTCGAGGCGACCGCCTCCTCGACCCGGGGCGACTTCGCGCCCGCCCGGGCCGTGGACGAGAACCCGCGCACCTTCTGGGTCGCCGATCGCAACGCCGCCGGAGAGACCCTGACCCTCGACCTGGGCGGGTTGAAGCGGGTGCACGCGGTGCAGGTCAACTACGCCGACCACGAGAGCGGCATCTACGCCGAGCGGCCGGACATCCGCACCCGGTTCCGGATCCTGTGGTCGCGGGACGGTCAGGACTGGGGGGTGTTCGCCGACCTCTCGAACTCCGACCGGGACCGGCCCAACGCCTATGTCGAGGGCGAGACGCCGGTCGACGCCCGTTTCATCCGCTACGAGCACGGCGAGGTCGCCGCCGCCAACCTGGCGATCGCCGACCTGCGGGTCTTCGGCACGACGGACGGCCTCGCCCCCGGGACGCCGTCCCTGCGCGTGGAGCGCGACGCCGACCCGCGGAACGCCCGGGTCCGCGTCGAGCCGGTGTCGAACGCCCTCGGCTACAACATCCGCTGGGGTACGGCGCCGGACCGGCTGTTCCAGACGCACCAGGTCTATTTCGACGACCTGCGCGAGATGGACGACCGGCTGGAGGTGCGGGCGCTGAACACCGGCGTGGACTACTGGTTCGCCGTCGAGGCCTTTTCGCCGGCGGGCGTGTCTCCGCCGAGCCGACCGGTCCGGGCTCCGGCGCGCTGAAGACGCTGGACGGACGCTGCGTCAACGCCTCACAACAGGGCGCCGCTTCGGAGGTCCGCCCATGATCGTCGTCCACCATCTGAACGACTCCCGCTCGCAGCGGGTGCTGTGGCTGCTCGAGGAGCTGGGGGCGGATTACGAGATCCGCCGCTACGAGCGGGACCCGAAGACCCTGCTGGCCCCGCGCGAGCTGCGGGCGGTCCACCCGCTGGGCAAGTCGCCGGTCATCGAGCACGACGGCGTCGTGGTCGCGGAGACCGGCGCCATCATCGAACACCTGCTCGAGGCCTTTCCGGAATCGGGTCTTCGCCCGCCGGTCGGGACCGCGCCGGGCCGTCGCTTCACCTACTGGATGCACTACGCCGAGGGCTCGGCGATGACGCCCCTGCTGCTGAAGCTGGTGTTCAGCCAGATCCCGAAGCGGACGCCGGTGCTGGTCCGGCCGGTGGCGAAGGCGATCTCGCGGAAGGTCGACGCCACGCTCGTCGCGCCGCAGATCCGCGACCACATCGCCTGGTGGGAGGCCGAACTCGGCCGCGGCGGCTGGTTCGCCGGCGAGGCCTTCTCGGCCGCCGACATCATGATGAGCTTCCCGGTCGAGGCCGCCGGGGCCCGGGTCGGCTTCGGCCCGGACCGCCCGAACTGCCGCGCCTTTCTCGATCGCATCCACGCCCGGCCGGCGTACCGGCGGGCCCTGGCCCGGGGCGGGGCGTACGCCTACGCTCCCGCCGCGGAATGACCCCAATCGGCGGCGCAACCGGCGGAACGGCGGGGCGTTAACGGCTCCATGCGTCTGAAGATGATCCAGATCGTCGCCGCCCTGGCGGCCGCCGTCGCCTTCCTGCTGGCCTTCATGGCCGCCGGCGTGGTGTTCGTGTCGACCCTGTTCATGATCGCGGGCCTGGCCGCGGTGGCGTGGCTGGCGTGGAGCCTGCTTCGTGCCGGAAACCGGGGTCGCCGTCCGGCGCGGGCGGGCCGCCCTTGAACCTTGGGCCCGGGCGCCCTACCCTCTCTGGCCGGTCGCGCGCGCCCTGCGATCCCTGTGCCGAGTCGTCTTTCAGTCGGGCGTAACAAGAAACTCACGACATCATGGAAAAAGTGCCGATGACGGCCGAGGGCTACCGCGTCCTCGACGATCAGCTGAAGCAATTGAAGTCGGTCGAAAGGCCGAGCGTCATCGCGGCCATCTCCGAGGCCCGCGAGCACGGCGACCTGTCCGAAAACGCCGAGTACCACGCGGCGAAGGAGCGGCAGGGCTGGATCGAGGGCCAGATCGCCGAGATCGAGGACAAGATCAGCCGCGCCCAGGTGATCGACGTCACCAAGCTGTCGGGCGATGTCGTCAAGTTCGGCGCGACCGTCACCGTGGTCGACGAGGACACCGAGGAAGAGGGCACCTACCAGATCGTCGGCGAACACGAAGCCGACGTGAAGGCGGGCAAGATCTCCGTCTCGTCCCCGATCGCCCGCGCCCTGATCTCCAAGGAGGTCGGCGACGTGGTCGAGGTCAACACGCCCGGCGGCGTGAAGGCCTACGAAATCCTCAAGGTCGAGTGGAAGTAGGCCGACCCGGCCCGCTTTCGATCCGGGTCGTTTCGGACGGCCGGATCGGCATGGAGAACCAGGCGCTGGGGCTGGCGGAAGCCGTCCAGCGCCTTTCGCCGTCGACGATCGAGGTGCGCCGCATCCGCTGGCGCAAGGCCTTCGACCGCCTGCCCTCGGCGCTGAAGGCGCCGTGGATGCTCGACCCGGCGTCGGATCCCGTCTTCCCGGCCCCGGGCGAACCCTGGCCGGACCTGTGGATCGCCACCGGCCGCGCCACCCTGCCCCTGTCGCTGCGGGCGAAGGCGCGCAGCGGGGGCCGCACCCTCGTCGTCCAGACCCAGGATCCGCGCTGGCGCACCGGGGCCTTCGACCTGGTCGTGGCGCCACGGCACGACGCGGTGACGGGGCCCAACGTGCTGTCGATCACCGGCTCGCCGCACCGGATCACCCCGGACCGGCTCGCCGCGGCCGCGCCGGCCTTCGCCGGGCGGATAGAGGGTCTGCCGCGGCCCCGGGTCGCGGTGCTCGTCGGCGGCGCCTCCCGCGCCCACGATCTGCCGGAAGCCCACGCCGCGGCCCTGGCCGACCGCATCGCCGCGGCGGTGGAGGCGGCGGGCGGCTCGCTGTTGCTGACCTTCTCGCGGCGCACGCCGGAAGCGGCCAAGACCGCCATGTCCGCGCGCCTGTCGTCCCTGCCCGGCTGGATCTGGGACGGGACCGGCGCCAATCCCTACTTCGCCTTCCTGCACTACGCCGACCATGTGCTCGTCACCGAGGACAGCGCCAACATGGCGGCCGAAGCGGCCTCCACCGGCAAGCCGGTGCACGTCCTGCCGATGGTCCCGCGCAAGGCCGGGGACAAGTTCGCCCGCCTGCACGCCGACCTGCGCGAGCGCGGCGCGGCGCGGCTCTTCGACGGCTCCCTGGACAGCTGGGCCTACGCGCCGCTGGCGGAGACGGAGCGCGCGGCGAAGGCGGTGCTCGAGACGCTGGCCCGCCCCTAGGGACGCGGCTCGTCCTCCGGGGGCGTCTTGGTCGCGTCGTTCTTGCTCCGGGCGCGGCCCGCCTGGTCGAGCGCCACGCCGAGCCCGGCGCCGATCGCCACGCCGAGTCCCAGCCCCAGCGCCACATTGTCGGTCGCCACGCCCAGCCCCGCGCCGATGGCGAGGCCGAGGCCGATCCCGACGCCCAGAAAGCTGCGCCCTTCCATAACTGACTCCCGGTTGCCGCCGATGGGCCGGGGAGCCTAGCATGCCCCCATGAACCTCGCAGCCCTCGCCCTCGCCATGCTTCTGATCGGCCCGCAGGTCGCGAAGGAGCCCGTCCACCAGCCGGACCGCGTCCGCGAGGGCTGCGGCTATCTGACCGGCTCCAACACCCTGATCCCGATCGAGGTGGGCCTGTTCTTCGAGGGCGACCCGCCGTTCGCCGACGCGTACGGTCAGGCGATCCGCGTCGGCACGCGCTGGATGCACCCGGACCAGGCGCCCTACCCGACGGGGGCCAGCCGGTCGTGGTTCCGCGACGGGGATCCCATCACCTTCGAGGGACGCCGCTATGTGAAGCACGGCCTTCCGCGGGTGTACGCGCTGGACGAGCTGGAGCTCGTCGGCGAGCATGACGGTCTCGCCGTGCTGACGGGCGGACTGCTGCCCGGCCAGTCGGAACCGACGCTCTTCCTGCTCAGCGAGCCCGCCAGCTGCGGATTCCAGCCGTACCGGGCCGGCTAGCGTCTCCCCCCGGCGGTGAATCGCGCCTAGATAGGCGCATGAGCACTCCCCGCACTGTCCGCGTCGCTATCATCGGGTCCGGCCCCGCCGGCTGGACCGCCGCCATCTACGCCGCCCGCGCCCTGCTGAACCCGGTGGTCATCGCCGGCCTGCAGCCTGGCGGGCAGCTGACCATCACCACCGATGTGGAGAACTATCCCGGCTTCGCCGACGTCATCCAGGGGCCCTGGCTGATGGAGCAGATGCAGAAGCAGGCGGAGCACGTCGGGACCGAGGTGATCCACGACATCGTGGTCAAGGCGGACCTGTCGCAACGGCCGTTCCGGCTGACCCTCGACAGCGGCGCCGAGATGCTGGCCGAGACGGTCATCATCGCCACGGGCGCCCAGGCCAAGTGGCTGGGACTGGAGAGCGAGGCGAAGTACCAGGGCTTCGGCGTCTCGGCCTGCGCCACCTGCGACGGCTTCTTCTACCGCGGCAAGGAGGTCATCGTGGTCGGCGGCGGCAACACCGCGGTCGAGGAGGCGCTGTTCCTGACCAACTTCGCCTCGAAGGTCACCGTCGTGCACCGGCGCGACGAGTTCCGGGCCGAACGGATCCTGCAGGACCGCCTGTTCGCCAATCCGAAGGTCGAGGTGATCTGGGATTCCGCCATCGACGAGATCCTCGGCGAAACCAACGCCATGGGCGGCGTCAACGTCACAGGGGCCCGGCTGAAGAACGTGAAGACGGGCGAGCTCCGGGATCTGGCGGCTGACGGCGTCTTCATCGCCATCGGCCACGCCCCCGCCTCCCAGCTGTTCGCGGGGCAGCTGGAGATGAACGCCGGCGGCTATCTGAAGGTGAAGCCCGGCACGGCGGCGACGGAGGTCGAGGGCGTCTGGGCGGCGGGCGACGTGACCGACGACATCTACCGCCAGGCGGTCACCGCGGCGGGCATGGGCTGCATGGCGGCGCTGGAAGCCGTGCGCTTCCTCGCCGAACAGGACCACAAGGCCGAAGGCCACCCGATCCCGCACCGGGAAGCGGAGAAGATCGGCGTCTGGTGACGCCGGCCGGCCTCAGCCGAACAGCTGCAGCTGGGGCGGGGCGTACTGCACCGGCTCGCCGGTGCGGCGGCGCAGGGCGTAGTCCACCGCCGTCTGCACGGCGCGCTCGTCTGTCGGCTTCGACAGCACGCCGATGGTGCCCGCCACGCCCTGCCGGACCATGCCGGGATTGGCGGTCATGAACAGGACCGTGACCCCCATCTCCTGCCCGAGTTCCCGCCCCAGCTCCACGCCGGTCGGACCGTCGGACAGATGGATGTCCACCAGCGCCAGATCGACGTCGTTCTCGCGCACCAGATTGCGCGCCGTCCGCGCATCGGCGACCGTCCCCACGACCTCGTGACCCAGGTCCTCCAGCACGAACTGGAGCTCCATGGCCACGAGAGCCTCGTCTTCGACAATCAGGATACGGGCGGTCATTCGGAAGGCGCAGTCAGTCTGGTGTGAGGGCGCACGCTAGGGCGTCGGATGTGAACGTCCTGTTGCGTTGCGGGTTTCACGCCTAAGTCGTCGGCGCGACAATTTGCGCCGCCCGTCGCCGCGACAGGGCGGTCGCGGGCAGGTCGGCCACCACCGTCAGGCCGGACGGCTCCCAGGTGCGCGTCAGCCGGCCGCCCAGCTGGCCCTCGACGGACAGGGTCGCCAGCGAACTGCCGAAGCCGGTCCGCCGGGGCTCGCCTTCCACCCCCGGCCCGCCGCGCTCGGTCCAGGTCAGGACGAACCGGTCGGGCGTGCGGCGGGTGTCCAGATCGACCCGCCCGCCCTCCACCGACAGGGCTCCGTACTTGGCGGCGTTGGTGGCCAGTTCATGGAACAGCAGGGCCACCGAGGTGGCGGCCTGGTCATCAAAGCTGGCGTCATCGCCGGACAGCCGCACCCGCGCCTCGCCGTCGGGCGCCGCATAGGGCTTGAACAGGTCGGACAGGAAGGCGTGCAGGGTCCGGGTCCCCACCGTCGGCCGCGAGGCCTCGGTGTGGGGCCGCACGAACTCGTGCGCCCGCGCCAGGGCGTTGATGCGGGTGCGCACCGCTGCGGCGAACTCCCGCGCCTCGGGATAGCGGCGCGCCGACAGGGCGATCAGCGCCGAGACCACGGCGAAGATGTTCTTGATGCGGTGGCTGAGCTCCTGGCTGAGCAGCTCCTTGGCCTGCTCCATCCGCTTCAGGTCGTCGATGTCGGTGCAGGTGCCGTACCAGCGGACGATCCGCCCGTCCGGCCCCCGCAGCGGCATGGCCCGGCCCAGGGTCCAGCGGTAGATCCCGTCGTGGCGCCGCAGGCGGTACTCGATCTCGTAGGGCTCGCCCGTCTCCAGCGAATGCGCCCAGCGCGCCCGGGCCCGCTCCTGGTCGTCGGGGTGGAACATGCCGTTCCAGGCCTCGCCGTCCGTCGATCCCTCCGGCACGCCGGTGAACTCGTACCAGCGGGCGTTATAGTAGTCGTGGAAGCCGTCCGGGCGGGTGGACCAGACCATCTGCGGCATGGCGTCGGCGATGGCGGCGAGCGCCTCGTAGCGGTCGCGGGCGCGTTCCTCGGACAAGGTCGATCTGTCGGTATGCTGCACGCGCGGGCCTCAAGCGGCGCCGTGCGCCTGTTCCGGCTGCCTAAATGCCATGGCGGGACAGACGTTGCACCGGCGACTTCAAGTCACTGTGTCGGGCGCCCGACTTCCTCCACCGCCATGGCCACGGCGCCCGGAACGGCCGGCGCGGGCGTCGGCGCGGCCGGCGCCGGGGCCTCGAAGGCCGCCAGCCGCTCGTTGATCGCCGCGATGTCGGCCGGCGTGGCCTGGCGTCGGCCGCCGAGCGAGGCGACGCCGACGACCCGGGTCTGGCCGTCGATCTCGACGGTCCGCTCCGCCTCGGCCTTGCTCTCCGCCGGCGCGTCGGCCGCCAGTTGCAGGCGGGGACGGGCGAAGCGGGCCTCGTCGATCGCCGGCTCGCGTCCGGCGTAGGCCTGGCGGAACGCCGCGGGTTCGCCGTAGACGCCCTTCCAGCGGTAGAAGATGTGCGCGCCGATCTGGGTCAGCTTGTTCAGGGTCGGCGCCCACCACGGCCGGACATAGTCGGCATGATAGTGGGTGGCCGTCCCGACGCGGACCGCGACGTGGCCGGCCAGGGCCCGGTCCGCCACCCGTTGCGCCCGGTCCCAGGCCCAGCGCACCGGCGGGTGGGCCAGCGACCCGTCGCAGGTGAAGCTGAACTGGCAGCCGGTGGTGCGCTCGGCGCCTTCGTACACCACGCCGCAGATGCTGTTGGCGTAGTTCGGGTCCCGGACGCGGTTGAGGATGACCTGCGCCACCGCCTCCTGCCCGACCTCGGGTTCGAGCGCCGCCTCGTAGTAGATGGCCTGGGTCAGGCAGCGCCGCGCCCGGCGGCGGTCTTCGGCGGTGGCCGGCTTGAATTCGAACGGACGGGCGGCCCTGAGCAGCCCCGCCGACCCGGGCGTGGCGGCGTTCAGCCGGATCGCCTCGAGACCGCTGGCGCCGAGATCCAGCGTCGGCTTGCCCGCCAGGGTCAGGCTCTCCCAGCCGGGCGTCAGGCCATAGAGCGCGGGGCGCCGCGCGGCGGGATCGTGGCGGCGGGCGATGGCCACCTGGGAGGGCGTCATGCGCGCGGCGATGGCGGCCAGACCGCGATCGGACAGGTCGCCGCCGGTGATCTGGCGGACGGCCTCGGCGCGGCGGTCGATCTCCGGCCGCGGCGTCGACGAGGCCGAGATGGCGACGCCGACCACCGCCAGCGCCGCCGGCGCGGCGGCGGCGAGGCGGCGGGTCGTCCTGCCGGGGCGTCTCCAGTCGATGGCCAAGTTCAACTCCTCTGCGGCGCAGGCGCCGGTCCGGGCTTCATGCCTGCGAAGCAGGGCGCTTTTCAGGCGAAAAAACACTGTCATTCAAGGGGCCGGGCCTGCGGAACGTCCCGGCCGCAGGCCGGTCTTGATCTGGCTCCACAGACACAGCGGGTCTCCGGCCCCTGCAGATAGGCGGGTCGGAGCGCGCCGCAAGCCGTCCGCGCCGTCGCGAGGAACGCATTGAGGACGAAGGCGTTGCAGTTGGTCGCGCGGAAGCGGCACGGGGGGTGAATGGGCGCGGTCACCGGCCTTGGACGGTTGTTCGACATTGATGCCGGCGTCAGTCGACTGGCGCGTGTAAGGCCTCGTCCGTGGTGGGCGTCGGTCCTGATCGGACTCGCCTGCGCCGCGGTCATGCTGCTGGTGCGCAAGGCCCTGTCCGGCTTCTATGCGGAAGTCACGGGCTTCATGATCCTGCTGCCGGCCGTGATCGTGGCGGCCCTGTCGGCGGGACGCGCGGCGGGTCTCGTCGCGCTCGTCGCCTGCCTGCTCGGCGGATGGGCGATGCTCGGTCTCGACGCCGTCGGGGCGGGGGTCGGCAATCGCCTCGGCAAGGTGGCGACGACCAACTTCATCCTCGTCGGCCTCTTCTCCACCGTCGTCGCCGCCTCCCTGCGCAAGGCGCTTCGCCGGCTGGATGTGACGGTGGAGGAGCACCGCGCCGCCGCCGCGCGGGTGGTCGACACCGAGGGGCGGCTCCACCTGATCAGCGAGCTGGCCCCGGTCATGCTGTGGATGAGCGACGAGCACGGCGCCTGCGTGCACCTGAACCAGGCGCTGCGGCGTTTCTGGGGGATCGAGGAGGGGTCTGGCGAGCTCGACTTCACGCGCTACCTGCATCCCGACGACCGCGACCGGGTGATCGCCGCGACCACCGGGGCCCTGGCCGCGCGGGCGCTGCTGGACGTGGAGGCGCGCTACCAGCGTGCGGACGGCGAGTGGCGGGTGGTGCACACCGAGGCGCGTCCGCGCTTCGACGCGGAGGGCGCCTTCCGCGGCATGATCGGCGTCAACGTCGACGTCACCGACGCCCGGGCGGCCGAAGCGGCGCTGCGCGAGCGCGAGGCCCAGCTGCAGGCCATGGTCCACCAGGCTTCGGCGGGGATCGCCCGGGTCGCGCTCGACGGCTCGATCGTTTCGGCCAATGCGCGCTACGCCGAAATCCTCGGCCTGCCGCATGACCGCGTGGCGGGGCTGACGACCGAGGCGGTCAGCCATCCCGAGGACGTCGAGCGCACGCGCGTCGCCCTGCGCGAGGCGCTCCGCAGCGGCGGCGCCCAGCTGGAGAAACGCTACATCCGCCCGGACGGCTCAACCGTCTGGGTGGTGATCAGCATCCGCGCCCTGACCGGCCCCGGCGGCCTCGTCGAGGGCTATATCGCCGTGGTCGTCGACATCAGCGACGCCAAGGCCGCCGAGGCGGCGCTGCGCGAAAGCGAGCAGCGGTTCCGGTTGATGGCCGACACCGCGCCCTCCCCGGTCTGGCTGACCAACGCCGCGGGCGAGGTCGAATTCGTCAACGCCGCGCTGGTGGAATTCTACGGCCGCCCGGCCGAGGACATCCTCGGCCACGTGTGGCGGCTGGCCCTGCATCCGGACGACGTCCCGCTCGTCAACGAGGCTCAGCAGGCCCGGCGGCCCCTGCACGAACCCTACGGATTCGAGGCCCGGTTCCAGCGGGCGGACGGGGCGTGGCGCTGGATGCGGGTGGCGGTCAACCCGCGCTTCGACGCCGACGGCGGCTTCCTCGGCTACGTCGGCATGTCCTTCGACGTGACCGACACGCGCGAGGCCATCGAGGCGGTGGCGCGGCAGGAGCGGCGACAGTCCTTCCTGCTTGGCCTGATCGACTCCCTGCGCGACCTGACCACGGCCGAGGCCATCATGGTCCGGGTCGAGGAGGCCCTGGGCGAGGAGCTGGGCGCCGCCCGCGTCGGCTACGGCGAGGTCGACCAGCAGCGCGGCCTGGTGCGGATGACCCGCGACTGGACCACGGGCGTCGCCAGCGCCGCCGGCGAGTTCCCGCTGGAGCAGATGGGCTCCGGCCTGATCGCCGACCTCGCCGAGGGCCGGTCCATCCGCATTCCGGACGTGCGCGAGGATCCCCGCACCAGCGACGCCCTGCCCGTGCTCGAACGGCTGCAGACCCGCTCCCTGATCCGGGCGCCGCTGATCCGGGGCGGCCGCCTGCGCGCCTTCCTCTACGCCCACGACTCCCGGGTCCGCGAATGGACTGACGAGGAGTGCGAGCTCCTGCAGGAGGTGGCGGCGCGCACCTGGGCCGAGATCGAGCGCACCCGGGCCGAGGCGGAGGTGCGCGAGAGCGAGGAGCGGTTCCGCGCGATCGCCGACACGGCGCCGGTGCTGATCTGGGTCACCGGCCAGGACCGCGTGCGCGCCTTCGTGAACCAGGCCTATGTGGCCTTCTACGGCGGGACCTATGAGGAGGCGCGCCTCGGGGACTGGCGCGCCGCAATCCACCCCGACGACCAGGAGCGAATCCTGCAGGAGTCGCTGGCCGGCGAGGCGACCCGCCAGCCCTTCTCGCTGGAGGGGCGCTATCGCCACCACGACGGCGAGTACCGCTGGCTCAAATCCTTCAGCCGGCCCCGCTTCGGCGCCGACGGCGAGGTCATCGGCTTCGTCGGCGTCGCCTTCGACGTCACCGACATGCGCGAGTCCCAGGCGCGGCTGCTGGAGTCCGAGACCCGCTTCCGCACGGTGGCCGACAGCGCCCCGGCGCAGATCTGGATGACCGGCCCGGACGGCGGCCTCGCCTTCGCCAACCGGCGCTACAAGGCCTTCTTCAATCTTGGCGACGGCGATCTGGCGGCCGGCTGGGCCGCCGCCGAGGCGCGCTTCCGCCTGCACGACTTCCGCGCCGCCTTCGAGGCGGCGGTCGAGCGCCGCGACCGCTTCGAGGGCCTGATGGCGATCGACCACCCGCAGCTCGGCCGGCGTTGGCTGCGCTGCGAGGGCATTCCCCGCTTCGACGGCGCCGGGCGGTTCCAGGGCTACGTCGGCGCCAACATCGACGTGACCGAAGCCAAGCAGGCCGAACAGGATCTCAAGCGCATCAACGAGCTGCTCGAGGAGCGCGTGGGCGAGGCGCTGGCCGAGAAGGCCAAGGCCGAGGCCGACCTGATGCATGCCCAGCGGATGGAGGCGGTCGGGCGGCTCACCGGCGGGGTGGCCCACGACTTCAACAACCTGCTCACGGTCGTGATCGGCGCGCTCGACATGATGCTGCGCTCGCCCGCCGACTCAGAGCGCCAGCGCAAGCTGGGCGAGGCGGCCCTTTCGGCGGCCCGGCGGGGCGAGGGACTGACCCACCAGCTGCTGGCCTTCTCGCGCCGGCAGGCGCTGCGGCCGGAGCCGACCGACCTCAACGCCCTGATCCGCGAGAGCGAGCCGCTGCTGCGCCGCGCCGTCGGCGAGGCGGTGGAGTTCGGACTGAAGCTCCGCCGCGGCGGCGCCCGCGTGAACGTCGACCCGGCGCAGTTCGAGGCCGCCCTGCTCAATCTCGTCGTCAACGCCCGCGACGCCGTCGGGGATCACGGGCGCATCACCGTGCGGACCGAGAGCTGCAAGGTCGCCGCGGGCGAGATCGCCGAGCTTCCGCCCGGCGACTACATGTGCGTCAGCGTCCGCGACGACGGCCCCGGCATGGATCCGGAGGTCGTGCGCCGCGCCTTCGAGCCCTTCTTCACCACCAAGGCTGTGGGCAAGGGCACAGGCCTGGGCCTCAGCCAGGTCTACGGCTTCGCCCGCCAGAGCGGCGGCGGCGTTCGCATCAATTCAGCGCCCGGCGAAGGCTCAGACATCCGCATCTACCTGCCGCCGATCGAGCGCCAGGACCGCCCCGCCCCGGTCCCCGCCGCCGCGCCGCCGGCCGACAGCCTGGTGGGTCGCCGCCTGCTGCTCGTCGAGGACGATCCGGGCGTGGCGGCGGTCGCGGTGGAGTTGCTGGAGACGCTCGGACTCGAGGTGCGGACGGTCGACACCGGTCCCAAGGCCTTGGAAGCCCTGGCCGGAGAGCGCTTCGACCTGATGCTCAGCGATGTCGTGATGCCCGGCGGCATGACCGGCATCGAGCTGTCGCGGCAGTGCGCGCGCGACTATCCGGAGATGCGGATCGTGCTCACCTCGGGTTACGCCGGCGAGGACGTCGATCAGGCTCTGGCGGACGCGCCGTGGCCCTTCCTGCGCAAGCCCTATTCGGGCGAGCAGCTGGCGCAGGTTCTGGCGGGGAGCCGTCGGCCCGGGGCGGAATGACCCGCCCCGGACGGGTGGGTCAGCGCTGGCGCGCCTTGCGCGCGGCGTAGCGGGCGTCGCGCGCCGCCTTCTGCTCTTCCTTGGTGAGCTGCTTGCGCTCCTTGCGGGCCGCGCGACGGGCGGCCTCGACCGCCTCCTGGGCGGCCTGTTCGGCGGCCATGCGGGCGGCTTCCTTCTCGGCCTTCTCGCGACGCGCCTCGGCCTTGGCCAGCTCGTGCTCGCGGCGCAGCGCCTCCTTCTCGGCGGCGCGCTTCTCGGCGAGCTTCTCGAACTCGGGGTCGGGCGCGGCGGGCTTGGGCTTGAAGCGGGCCAGGAGCGCCTTCTTGGCCTCCTGCTGGGCGGCGAGGCGGTCGGTGAAGGCGGTCTGTTTCAGATCTCTCATGCGAGGAGTCGTCGTATCCTTTGATCAGGGCGTCAGCTGCGCGAGCACGCGACGGGCGGCGCTCGGCCGCGGCGGGCGGGTCGGCTAACCCTATATAGGGGCCGAAAGCAAGATGCGCGCGCGGCTGCGCGCCCTGACGGTCTCCAGGTGTGTCAGTTCGGCTTCTCTGCGTGGCCGGCCGCTGCGCCGGCGGCGCCGCCGACCGCCGCGCCCACCGGGCCGGCGACCACGGCCCCGGCGATCGCCCCGGTCGCCGCCTTCTGTTCGATGGTCGCGCCGCAGGCGGCGGCGGAAAGGCCCAGACCGGCGACGGCGAGAACGGTGACGAGGCTGCGCATGCGTGAATCTCCTGTGTGCGGCTGAACGTTGGCCCGGCGGCCCCGGTTCCGTCGCGGGGCGCAAGAAGAGCCCGCGCGGGGATTCACCGCCTCGACTACAGCCGCCGCCCCTCGCAACTGCAAAAAGTCGCGTCCGGGCACGCGAGCGTTAAGGCCCGGACGATCAATGCAGTATTCGCATCAACGACTTCAGCGATTGCCGCCGCCAGCCTGCAGCAGACTGTCCACATACATTCCGGGCGGAACGCGATGTTGCGCCGCAGCACAATCTTGCGAATCGACCACATTCAGGCCACAAACGGCTGGCTTAAGGCGCGACCTCTATGCCCGGCCTGTCCGGGCGCTGTGACTTCTGCAGCCGGATTGCGACCCACCGTCGCCCGGCGGCGAGACTACCCGGGGGCGGCGCTGCGCCCTGCCGAACAGGACTGGATCGTTGCCGACTCCCTCGCAGATGCGTGCGAACCTTGCTGCCGACCACGTGGCCCGGATTCGGCCCGCGACGGCCGCAGCCCTGTTCGGCGCCCTGCTCGGACTGTCCGTCGGCGGCGCCTGGCTGGGCGGCGCGGCGGCCAAGGCTTCGACCCTGCGGGCCCAGGCGCAGCGCATCGAGGGCGCCACGGCGGCCGGCTTCACCGAGGAAGCGCTGGCCGCCGCCGCGGGCGGTCTCGACGAGAGCGCCCTCGCCATCGCCCGTCGGCATGACCCCTACACCGTCGCCGGACCGAGCCGACGCGACCGCCAGGCCGAGTTGCTGACCGCGCGTCTCGAGCAGCTGCGCGGCGATTCCGCCCAGGTCGGCCTGCGCCACGTCAGCCTGACCGGGCCGGTCGCGGCCCAGCCCTTCCGCCTCGGCAGCGCCCTCGACGCCTCCCGCGACCTCGAATGCCTGACCCAGGCCGCCTACTACGAAGCGCGCGGCGAAGGCCGCGACGGGATGAGGGCGGTGGCCCAGGTGGTGCTCAACCGCGTCCGCCACCCCGCCTTCCCCAAGACCGTCTGCGGCGTGGTGTTCCAGGGCGCCGGCCGGCGCACCGGCTGCCAGTTCAGCTTCACCTGCGACGGATCCATGCGGGGCCGGGTCAACCGCGCCGCCTGGAACCGCGCCCGCGACATCGCCTCGGCCGCCCTCTCCGGCGAGGTCTACGCCCGCGTCGGGAACGCCACCCACTTCCACACCACCGCCGTCGCTCCGGGCTGGCGCCACACCCTCGTCCGGGTCGGGCAGGTGGGCGATCACCTGTTCTACCGCTTTGGCGGTCGGGCCGGGTCGCGCGCCGCCTTCTCCTACGCCGCCGCCGAACCGTCCGCCGAGGCGGAGGCTCCGCGCCTGATCCAGGCCAGTCTCGACCCCACCGCCACCGCCCGCGAGGCCGGAGCCGTCGCCTACAGCCTGCTGCTGGCGCAGGAAGGCCGGGCCCTCCCGGAGCCCGCCGCTCCGTCGGCGTCCGCGCCGCCCGCCGCCTCCCGGCCGCAGCCCGCCGGCGCGGCGGGGGGCGCCGCCCGTCCCGCCAGCCCGCCGGCGGCGGACCGGCCCGAGCCGGCCGAGACCCCCACGCCCGCCGCCTGAACCGTCAGGCGTCGCGATGCCCCTTCGACGACCGGCGGTCGTCGATGTGACTGTGCTTGAGGTCGCGCTCGCCGCCGCCGCCGGAGATCTTGCTGTTGCGGGGATTGGTCGGGCCGCCGTCCCGCGGGTCCTCGAACGCAGGCGGCTCCTGTTTCGCGTTCTGGTGGCTCGAACCCGGGCCGCCCCAGCGCTTCTCGTCGACCGGCTCCGGCGTGTGCTGGTTGTTGTCGGTCATGATCAGCGGTCCTGCTGGTAGCCCTGGTGGGTGGTGTTCCGCTTGATGTCCCCGAACCGGCCCTGCTGGGCGGTGTTCAGGTCGGCGTCGCCGGGCTGGCCGGTGCGCACATTGGTGTGCAGATCGCGCCGGTCGGCGTCCTCCGCCTGCGTCTGGCTCTGCGCGCCCTTGTCGGCGTAGCTGCGCTGCTCTTTCGGGATTTTCGGGGCGTGGCTCATGGTGGTCTCCTTCCGTCAGAGAGGAAACCGCCCGCCTTCCGCCTCGTTCCGTAGCGCCGTTCGGCCGCTCAGGCCGGCAGGGCGTCCAGGCCGACGTCCAGCGACGGCGCCGAGTGGGTCAGGGCCCCGACCGAGATGACGTCCACGCCGGTCTCCGCGATCGCCCGCACCGTCTCCAGCGAGACCCCGCCGGACGCCTCCAGGACAGGCCGGGCGACGCCGGACGCGCGCACCCGCGCCACCGCCTCCGCCAGCATCGGCAGCGAGAAGTTGTCCAGCATGACCACCTCCGGACGCTCCGCCAGCGCCTCGTCCAGCTGATCCAGCCCGTCGACCTCCACCTCGACCTTCATCAGGTGCCCGGCGGCGGCCCGGGCCCGACGCACGGCCGCGCCGACGCCGCCGCACACCGCCACGTGGTTGTCCTTGATCAGGATCGCGTCATCGAGGCCGAAGCGGTGATTCAGCCCCCCGCCGCAGGCCACCGCATGCTTCTCCAGCGCGCGCAGGCCGGGGGTGGTCTTGCGCGTGTCGGCGATGCGGGCGCCCGTGCCGGCCACCGCGTCCACATAGGCCCGCGTCAGGGTCGCCACGCCGCACAGGCGGCCGAGCAGGTTCAGCGCGGTGCGCTCGGCGGCCAGCAGGGCGCGGGCGTCCGCCTCGACCTCGACCAGCGTCGCGCCGGCTTCGAACGCTGCGCTGTCCCGCAGCCGGGGCTCGACCGTGGCGGCCGGGTCGAGAGCCCGCACCGCCAGCCGGACGCAGTCCACCCCCGCCAGAACCCCCGGCCGGCGCGCGACGAACGCCGCCCGCAGGCGGGCGTCGGCCGGGATGCAGGCCCGGGCGGTCACGTCGCCGGCGCGGCCAAGGTCCTCGGCGAGCGCAAGCCGCACCACCGGTTCGATCAGGATGTCAGGCAGCATGGCTCTGGAGCAGCTCGGAGAGATCAATGGGGAGGCGGTCGGAGATCACGGGCGTCGGCGCCCCCCTGCCGCGCGTCTTCGCGGTCATTCCGGACGCCGGCCGCCACTATGCCGCCGCTTCCGCATCCGCGAAAGCGGAGGCCGCCGCAGGTTGCCGGCGGAGCCGGGTATGTCGCGCCACCGGGTCGGGTTGCGGGAAGTCCGCGCGGAAATGGCCGCCGCGGCTTTCCCGCCGCGCCAGCGCCGCCTCTGCGATCAGCCGCGCCGCGCTCACCGGCAGCGGCGTCGGCCCGTCCCGCCCTTCGGCCTCCAGCCGGTCCAGCAGGTCGACCAGGTTGCGCAGTCCGGGGCCGGTGCGGATCACGCCCGCGAGGTCGCTCATCCCCAGGCGCAGCTGGGCCAGCTCCCGCGCCGACAGATCCCGCGGCGGCGGGCCCGCCCGGCGGACGCGTGCGCCGGCGGTCGATTCCTGCGCCGCCCGCCGTCCGGCCCGGCGTCCGAACGCCGCCGCCTCGAGCAGGGAGTTGGAGGCCAGCCGGTTGGCGCCGTGAACCCCCGTCGCCGCGCACTCGCCGACCGCGAACAACCCGGGCACGGCCGTGCGGCCGTCGGGGTCGGCGGCGATCCCGCCCATGTGGTAGTGCGCCGCCGCCGCCACCGGGATCGGAGCCTCGCGCGGGTCCAGCCCGGCGCGCATGCAGGCGGCGAACACCGCCGGGAAGGCCTCCGGAAAGGCGCGGCCGACCGCGCCGCGGGCGTCGAGGAAGGCGCCGCGCCCCTCGGCGCGCGCCGCATGCACCGCCCGCGCCACCACGTCGCGCGGGGCGAGGTCGGCGTCCGCCGCCTCGCCCAGCAGGAAGGCGCCGGTCCGGTCGACCAGACGCGCCCCTTCCCCGCGCAGCGCCTCGGTGGCCAGCGGCATCGGATCGAGCCCGACGTCGATCGCCGTCGGATGGAACTGGACGAACTCCGGATCGAGGATCTCGGCCCCGGCCCGCCAGGCCAGCGCCATGCCCTCGCCCAGCAGGGCGGTCGGGGTGGTGGTCCGGGCGTAGAGGCCGGCCGCCCCGCCGGTGGCCAGCACCACGGCCGGCGCCAGCACCTCGACCATCCGCCCGTCGCGCTCGATCAGGGCGCCGCGCACCCGTCCCTCGCCGTCCTGCAGCAGGCCGCGCAGACGGGCGTCCTCCCACGTCTCCACGTGCGGCGCCGCGCGCACCGCCGCCGCCAGCGCCGAGAGGATGGCCTTGCCCGCGCCGTCGCCGCCCACCCGGGCGACGCGCGGCCGCGAATGGGCGGCCTCCAGGCTGACGGCGAAGCCGCCCTCCGGGTCGCGGTCGAACGGCGCTCCGAGCCCCGCGAGCCATTCGACCGTGGCCCGGCCGTCGTCGGTCAGGGTCCGAACCGTCCCCGGGTTCACGAGGCCGGCTCCGGCCGCCGCCGTATCCGCGGCGTGCAGGGCCGGGGTGTCGATGGGCGTCAGGGCCGCGGCCACGCCGCCCTGCGCCCAGGCCGACGAACAGGCCTGC
This sequence comes from Brevundimonas sp., assembly GCF_013912005.1. Taxonomy (GTDB): domain Bacteria; phylum Pseudomonadota; class Alphaproteobacteria; order Caulobacterales; family Caulobacteraceae; genus Brevundimonas. The sequence goes on from NZ_JACESB010000014.1 coordinate 68,674, forward strand.
AGCAGCGGCGCCGGGGCGACGACGAGGGTCGGGCGCGGCGCGCTTTCCAGCGCCGCCGAAAGCCCGGCCAGTCCCCCGCCGACGATCAGCGGCCCGTCGTGGACGATGCGGCTCACCGTCCGACGCCGAGATAGCCGCCGGCGATGGATAGGGCGCCGGGCAGGGATCCCTCGGCCAGAGGCATCACCGCCGCCACGCCGACCCCGGCGCAAGCCGCGGCCGTGGCCACGAACAGGCCGACGCTCGCGAGCGACTCCCGCACGGTCAGCGGCCGCCCCTCCGGGCGCCAGGCGCCGCGCCGCAGGTGGCCGATCAGGGCGATGGCGAGGAAGGCGGCGAGAATGAATCGCCCGGTGCTGACGCCCCACCAGACCACCAGCGCCCCGACCGCGATCATGGCCAGTTGCTCCAGCATCGGATGGACCCGCGCCAGCACCGGCCCCAGCGCCTTGGAGCCGTCCAGCGGCGGCGCGGGCGCGAGATTGACGAGGTTGATCAGGGCGATGATCCCGGCGCCGAGCAGCCAGACCCCCTGCCCGGTGGCGATGAACAGGCCGAAGAAGGGGATGGCGGCCAGCAGGCCGAAGGCGGGCCCGGCCAGCGAGACCAGCACCCCGTGCCATTCGCTCTGCGGCAGGCGCTGGCTGCGGGCCACCCCGCCGAGGAAGGGAACGATGTAGATCCGCGCCGGGCCCATGCCGAGCCGGTTCATCGCCAGCACGTGGCCGTACTCGTGGACGAACAGGCCCCAGATGGCCGCCGCCGCGATCACCCAGCTGCCGCTCAGCCACCAGATCAGGCCGCCCAGCAGCAGGGTGGAGACGATCGCCCAGACCGGATGCTGGCCCTTGTCCAGCGGCGGCTCGGCGACAGGGGCGCGCGGCGCGGGCGCCAGCGCAGCGGGGGCGGGGGCGGGGG
>NZ_JACESB010000015.1 GCF_013912005.1 Brevundimonas sp.
GCCCGGCAACGGTCCCGGCGGAGATCCGGCAAGGCTCGAATGTCAGGGCCGCCAGCCGGAGAGCGCGCGTCCAACGGCTGCGCGGGGCGTCTGTCTCGTCGAAACGGTAACTCATCCCACAGACCGGGCGAGGCCCGGCGCCCCGCACCCTTCCCGCCACCGCTTCCCTCCCGGAAGCGGCGAACCGACGCGCCCGCCCTTCAACCGCCGCCCCCGACGCGCTAACTGCATCCCATGGCCGCCGCCGAAACCCCCGCAGAGCTGTTCAAGCGCGCCCTCGCCCACGCGGCGCGGGCCCTCGCCGAGCAGTCGGAGCTGGAGGTCGCCTTCGGCTCCGACGGGCCGAAGCTGGTCAACGGCGTGCTCACCCTGCCGCATCCGCCGCGCGATCCGGCCGGCCCGGAGAGCGCCGCCCTGCGCGGCCAGGCCGACCGGCTGGCGCTCCGCCTCGCCAACCACGACGAGGCCGCCCACGCCCGCCTGCGCCCCACCGACCGCCAGGCGGCCGAGGTGTTCGAGGCGGTCGAGCAGGCGCGCGTCGAGGCGGTCGGCTCCCGCGCCCTCGCCGGGGTCCGCGCCAATATGGACGCCGCCCTGCTGACCCGGCTGGAGCGCTCCGGCGCCCTGCGCGTCGCCGAGGCCGACCGGGTCCCGCTGGCCGAGGCGGCGGCCCTGCTGGCGCGCGAACGGCTGACCGGCCGGCGCGCCCCCGACGGCGCCGGGGCCCTGCTCGACCTCGTCCGCCCGGAACTGGAGCGCAGGGCCGGGCCGCAGTTCGACGCCCTCGTGGAGGCCGCCGACGACCAGACCGCCTTCGCCGGCCGGCTGAAGGCGGTGCTGCGCGCGCTCGACCTCGACCCCGGCGACGGCCAGTCCGACGATCCCTCCGAGGACGAGGGCGAGGACCGGCCCGAGGAACAGCAGCCTGACGCGGCCGACGACCAGGACGAGGAGGAGGACGAGGCCGGCGGCGGCGAGGGCCAGTCGATGGACGGCGCGACCGACGACCAGGCGCCGGGCGAGGAGCGCGAGAGCCGTCCCGACGGCGCGCCGGCCGAACCCCAGGGGGACGCGACCGAGGAGGGCCCCGACCTCGACGAGGGGGCCCTGCCCAACCGGCGGCAGACCGCCGACGACGGCCGCGCCGTCGACGCCTACCGCGTCTTCACCACCGCCTACGACGAGACCGTCGACGCCGCCGACCTGTGCGATCCGCAGGAGCTGGAGCGGCTGCGGGCCCTGCTCGACCAGCAGCTGACCGCCCTCAGCTCGGTGGTCGCCCGCCTGGCCAACAGGCTGCAGCGCCGGCTGCTGGCGCAGCAGAACCGGAGCTGGCATTTCGACCTCGAGGAAGGGGTGCTGGACACTGCCCGCCTGACCCGGATCATCACCGACCCGACCTCGCCGCTCAGCTTCAAGGCCGAGAGCGAGAGCCCGTTCCGCGACACCGTCGTCACCCTGCTGCTCGACAACTCCGGCTCGATGCGCGGGCGTCCGATCATGGTCGCCGCCGTCTGCGCCGACATCCTCGCCCGCACCCTCGAGCGCTGCGGCGTCAAGGTGGAGATCCTCGGCTTCACCACCCGCGCGTGGAAGGGCGGCCAGAGCCGCGAGGCGTGGATCAGCGCCGGCAAGCCCGCCAGCCCGGGCCGGCTCAACGACCTGCGCCACATCATCTACAAGGCCGCCGACGCTCCGTGGCGGCGGGCCCGGCGCAACCTCGGCCTGATGATGCGCGAGGGGCTGCTCAAGGAGAACATCGACGGCGAGGCCCTGCTCTGGGCCCACGACCGCCTGCTGGCCCGGCCCGAGGCGCGCCAGATCCTGATGGTCATCTCCGACGGCTCGCCGGTCGACGACTCGACCCAGTCGGCCAACGCCGCCCTCTATCTGGACAAGCACCTGCGCCAGGTCATCGAGCAGATCGAGACCCGCTCGCCGGTGGAGCTGATCGCCATCGGCATCGGCCACGACGTGACCCGCTGGTACCGCAAGGCCCTGACCATCGTGGACGTCGAGCAGCTGGGCGGGGCCATGATCGAGAAGCTGGCCGAGCTGTTCGAGCAGGACCCCGGCGCCGCCGCCGGCCGGGGCCGCGGCCGGGGCCGGCGGGCGGCGTGAGGCGCGGGCGGCCTTGCCCGCCGCGGCCGGGCGCGATCAGTATGACCCCCGTCGCCAGCTCCGGGAGTCGCCCATGAACGCCCTGTCGTCCGTCCTCGTCCTGTCCGCCGCCGCCCTGGCGCTCGGCGGGTGCGGGGACCCCGGAGCCGGGGCCGCGCCGGAGGCCGCCTCGAGCACCCCGGGGCCCGCAGCGGCCGACGCGGGCGCGCCCCGGGCCGTGGCCGACGCGGCGGGAACCCCGGCGCTGGACCTCAACGCCCTCCTGTCCGAAGACGCCCGCGGCGTCGACATGCTCAACGGAACCTGGGCCGCGAGCGCCGCCGACTGCGCCGCCGGCCGAAGCCTGGCGTTCGAGGGGTCGACCTTCCGGGACGCCGCCGGCGGCGGGACCTGGCGCGCCGAGGGCGACCTCGTCCGCATCAGCTACCGCGCCGACGATGCGGCTCCGGACGCGGCCCCGACGGAGATCGTCCACCGGGTGCTGGCCATCGCCCCCGCGGAACTGCGCCTCGCCGAGCCCGGCGGCGCCGTCCGCGTCCTGATGCTGTGCGGCTGACCACCGACGCCGCCGGCTGCGCCGGAATCAGTCCTGGCCGTCGGGCTCCTGCCGCAGGGCCGACCTCATCCCGGCCGCGCCGGCCGCCTCCTAGACCCGCTCGGACACCTTGATCGCCGCCCGGCAGCCGGCCTTGATCACCGCGCTGAGCAGGCGGTAGCCGGGGGCCTCGCGGCTGCCGTGGGCCACGGCGTGGTCGTGGTGCGCCAGCTCCTCGTCGCGGAAGCGGGTCAGCTCCGCCGCCAGCGCCGGATCCCGCTCCTGCACCTCGGCGATCTGGTCGGCGTAGTGGTCCCCGATGACGCTCTCGACCGCCTCGGTGCAGGCGTGGGCCGCCTTCTCGCCCAGCAGCGCCGTGCCGGCGCCCAGGCCGAGGGCCGCCAGCCGCCACACCGGCGTCATGACCGTCGGCCGCACCTGTTCGGCGTTGAGCAGGGCGTTGAAGCGGTCCAGATGCACCTGCTCCTGGGCCCGCATCTCGGCCATGTCGGCGGCGATCTGCGTCTTGCCCGACCGGCCGGCGAAGACGGCCCGCTGGGCGCGGTAGATCTGCACCGCGGCGTACTCCCCGGCGTGGTCGACGCGCAGGATCTCGTCCCGTCGCCGCTTGCTGGCGCCCCGTCCGGGGCGGGCGAGGGGCGTGCGGCGTTCGGCCGGATCAGTTGCGGGGGGCGCGGGCATCCTTGGGCCTCTTGGCGGCGAGCAGGCTGAACACGGCCAATGCGGTCGAGATCAGGGCGTTCCACCCTGCCATGGACAGGCCGAGGAAGCTCCACACCACGGCGTCGCACATGGCCGGCCGGGCCACCGGACCGGTGCCGAGCGCCAGGGCGGTGAGGCTCTCGAGGTCGACTTCGCCGCCCCCGGCGCAGGCGGCGGGCAGGGACCACCAGTCCAGCTCCCCGCCCATGTGGAAGACCGCGGTGACGGCCCCGGTGGCGAAGGTCACCGCCAGCAGGAAGGCGGCGATGCGCGGCGTGCCGCGGCTGCCGCGGCTGACCAGGTGCCAGACGGTGGCGAGCAGGGCGATCAGGACCGCGCCCCAGTAGACCTCCCGCTGCTTGAGGCACAGGTTGCACGGCGCCAGGCCGGCGAAGCGCTCGAACGCATGCGCCGCCCCCAGCATGGCCAGCGAGGCCGCGAGGGCGAAGGCGGTCCACCACCGCGTCAGGAGTCGGTACAGGCCTCTCATCGGACCCCGTTCATAGCCGCGCCGGGGCCCGCCGTCGATGCGGCTCAGCCGCCGAACCGGGCCAGCAGGCCGACGGCCCAGCCGGCCCCGACCACCAGGCCGATCCCGACCGTCGCCAGCGCCCCCGCCCAGGCCGTGGCGACCGCCGCCCCGGCCGCCACGAACAGGCCGTCGCGCTGGATCAGGCCCACCGACAGCAGGGTCAGCGCCACCGAGGGCACGGTGTTGGTCATCGGCAGGACGATGGTCAGGGTGGCGAGGATCATGAAGAAGGCCGCCGCCCGCTCGGCCCAGCCCTCGGCGAAGACGGTCAGCCGCGGCCGCGACAGGCGTTCGAACCAGCCCATCCGCTTGGTGGCGAAGTCGGCCATCCGCTCCAGCCAGGCCTTGGACACCCGGCGCCGGAGCACCGCCTCGGGCAGCCAGGGCTCGACCCGGCCGGCCAGCATCTGCACCGCGAGGATCAGGATCGGCACGCCGACGATCTGGGGCACGCCGTACAGGGCCGGCACCAGGCAGGGGATGGCGAGGATCAGGATCATCAGGCCGAAGGCCCGTTCGTCCAGCCGGTCGCGGATCTCGTGCAGGGTCAGGCCGTCCGGACCGCTCGCCGCCGCCAGGCTCGCCACGAGGGCGATGAACCCCTGCCGCGGGTCGTCGGCGTGCTGGTTGCGGAGATCGGTCATCGGCGGGTCCGTGAAAGCTCGAGCCGCGTCGTTAGCCGGAAAGCCGCGGCCTGACGAGGGGCCGGAAACCGCCTGTGAGTCGCGGCCGCGGCCGTCCCCCGCTATAAGGCCGCCTCCCTCCCCGGAGCCGACGACCCATGCGCTATCTGCACACCATGGTCCGCGTGACGGACCTCGACGCCTCCCTGCGCTTCTGGTGCGACCTGCTGGGGCTCGAGGAGGTCCGGCGCATGGACAACGAGGCGGGCCGCTACACCCTCGTCTTCCTCGCCGCGCCGAATGACCTGGACCGGTCGGCCGCCGAACGCTCGCCCGAGGTGGAGCTGACCTACAACTGGGACCCCGAGACCTACACGGGCGGCCGCAACTTCGGGCACCTGGCCTACAAGGTCGACGACATCTACGCCGCCTGCCGACGGCTCATGGACGGCGGGGTGACCATCAACCGTCCGCCGCGCGACGGCCGCATGGCCTTCGTCCGCTCGCCCGACGGCATCTCGATCGAGCTGCTGCAGGAGGGCGAGCCCCTGCCGCCGGCGGAGCCCTGGGCCTCGATGCCCAACACCGGGAGCTGGTGATCGTGAAGCGTCTCGCCGTCCTGCCGCTGGCCCTGCTGGGGCTGTCCGCCTGCGCCTCCACCTCCGAGACCTATCCGTCCCGCACCGCCACCGAACAGCTGCTGGTGGCCCGCGCCGCCGACCGGGCGGTCGAGGGGCTGACCCTGCCCATCCCCGGCGGCTCGCGCGTCTTCGTCGACGACGCCTACTTCCGGGCCGAGTCCGCGCCCTACGCCATCAGCGCCATCCGCGCCGCCCTGTCCGAGGCCGGCTACGCCCTGGCGCCGTCGAAGAACGAGGCCGACGCGGTCCTGGAGGTGCGGGCCGGGACCCTGTCGCTGGAGCAGATGCGCCGGGTCTTCGGCCTGCCCGACATGCGGGTGCCGATCAACGACAGCTTCAACGTCGTCTCGATCCCGGAGCTGTCCGTCTACAGCCGCCGCGACCGGGTCGGCGTCGCCGAGTTCTCGGGCTTCCTCTACGAGCCCCGCACCGGCGCCCCGCTCGGCGCCATCATCCCGATGACCGGCGAATTCCGCATCCGCAGCCACAAGCTGCTGATGATCGTCGCCTGGGGCCAGCAGAGCGTCGACCCCGGCGAACGCGACCCGGGCGACAGCTGGCGGGAGTTCTGACGAGCCTTGCGCCGGCCGGGCGGGGCGGCGAAGGTCGCCCCTTCAGTGTTCCGGAGGGTTCCATGCGTCGTCTGCTCGTCTCCACCGTCGCCGCCGCCGCGGTGCTGGCCTTGGCCCCGGCCGCCCTGGCGCAGGACGTCCCCGCGGGCCACGGCGCCCACGCCGCTCCGGCCGCGGCCGCGACCGAGGCGGAGGACGCGCGGCTGGCGGCCTTCTTCGAGCAGGCCTTCCAGGAGCGGATCGCCCTGTCGCCGCAGACCATGACCTCGCTCGGCATCAAGCGCGACTACGGCCGCCTCGACGACGGCACCGACGCGGCGGCGGAGCGGTCGCTGGCCCTGGCCGAGGCCCAGCTGGCGCGGATGAAGGCGGAGTTCGACCCGGCCCGGGTCAGCGCCGACAGCCGCATGTCGATGCGGCTGTTCGAATACGGCGTCGAACAGGCCCGGCTGTCCAACCGCTGGCGCGACTGGGGCTACCAGTTCGCCGCCAACGGCAATCCGACCACCGGCCTGCCGGTCTTCATGATCAACAACCACCGCGTCGACAGCGTGGAGGACGCCGAGGCCTACGTTTCGCGCCTGCGCGACGCCGAGCGGGTCATGCAGGAGATCGCCGCCGAACTGCGCCAGCGCGCCGCGGCCGGGGTGATCTCGCCGAATTTCGTGTTCGAGCCCTCGATCGCCAACACCCGCAACATCATCGCCGGCGCGCCCTTCGACGACGGCGCCGACAATCCGGTGTGGGCCGACTTCCAGAGGAAGGTCGCGGCGCTGGAGGCCGACGAGGCGACCAGGGCCCGGCTGCTGGACGAGGGCCGGGCGGCGCTGACCGGCGAGTGGCGGCGCGGCTACGAGCAGGTGCTGGCGGCCCTCGCCGAGGTGCAGCAGCAGGCCGCGGCCATGCCCGACCGCGACGCCGGCGTGTGGCGGCTGCCGGACGGCGAGGCCTACTACAACGCCCGGCTCCAGCTCTCCACGACCACCGACCTCACGGCCGACCGGATCCACGAGATCGGCCTCGCCGAGGTCGAGCGCCTCCACGGCGAGATGCAGGCGATCATGAACCAGGTCGGCTTCGAGGGGTCGCTGCAGGAGTTCTTCGCCTTCCTGAAGACCGATCCCCGCTTCCAGTACCCGAACACGCCCGAGGGCAAGGAGCAGTACCTGTCGGACAGCCGCGCCTTCATCGCCCAGGTGATGGAGGCGGCGCCGCGCTGGTTCTCGGACCTGCCCGAGGCGGCGCTGGAGGTGCGGGCGGTGGAGCCGTGGCGGGAGGCGACGGCTTCGATCGCCTTCTACAACCAGCCCGCGCCGGACGGCTCGCGGCCGGGCATCTACTACGTCAACCTGTCCGACATGACCCAGGTGCTGAAGCCCCAGATCGAGGGCATCAGCTACCATGAGGGGGCGCCGGGCCATCACTTCCAGATCGCCTGGGCCCAGGAGATGGAGGGGCTGCCGTCGTTCCGCCGCTTCGGCGGCTACGGGGCCTACGCCGAGGGCTGGGGCCTCTACGCCGAGCGGCTCGGCAAGGAGATGGGCTTCTACCAGGATCCCTATTCGGACTTCGGCCGGCTCTCGACCGAGCTGTGGCGGGCGGTGCGCCTCGTCACCGACACCGGGCTGCACGCGAAGCGCTGGAGCCGCGAGCAGGCGATCGACTACTTCCGGCAGAACTCGCTGCTGAGCGAGCGCGACATCGTCAAGGAGGTCGAGCGCTACCTGACCAACCCGGGCCAGGCGACCAGCTACAAGATCGGCGAGCTGAAGATCATGGAGCTGCGCCAGCGGGCGCAGGCGGCGCTGGGCGACCGCTTCGACATCCGCGACTTCCACGCGGTGGTGCTGGGCTCGGGCTCGGTGCCGCTGGACGTGCTGGAGGGCCAGGTCGACGCCTGGATCGCGGCGGGCGGCGGGGCTCCCGCCGCCTGACCGGCGTCAGTGCGAGGACGCGTCCCGGGCGGCGGGGCTGTGGTACTCGCTCTCGGCCTTGCGCTTCTTGCCCAGCACGAAGCGCCGGTCGCAGTAGCCGCACTCGACGAAGTCGTCGTCGCCCATGTCCATGTAGACCAGCGGGTGGCCGAGCACGCCGCCGCCGCCGTCGCAGGCGACCCGCTTGGACGTCACCACGATCTCTTCCGGCGGCGGGACGATCTCGGTGGTCGGGCGCGGGGGCATTCGGCGGGCTCTGACTTGGCTATCGGGGCGGGGGCACATAGGTATGCGCCGCCGCTCCATACCGTCAAACCGGGCGGCCCGGAACACCCGAAAGCGCACGAATGACCGAGACCCAAGCCCTGCCTGACAACGCCATCGAGGTTCGCGGGCTGGAGAAGACCTACGCCGGCTCGAAGAAGGCGCCGCCCAAGACGGCCCTCCGCGGCGTCGACCTGGTCATTCCGCGCGGCTCGATGTTCGGCCTGCTGGGGCCGAACGGGGCCGGCAAGTCGACGCTGATCAACATCCTCGCCGGCGTGGTCAACAAGACCGGCGGCACGGCCGCGATCTGGGGTCGCGACATCGACCGCGAGCCGCGCGACGCCCGGGCGGCCCTCGGCGTGGTCGCCCAGGAGATCGTCGCCGACGTCTTCTTCACCCCGCGCGAGTCGCTGGAGGTCCAGGCCGGCTACTACGGCGTGCCGGCGAAGGAGCGGCGCTCCGACGAACTGCTGGCCGCCCTCGGCCTGTCCGACAAGGCCAACGCCTATGTCCGGGCGCTCTCGGGCGGCATGAAGCGGCGGCTGATGGTGGCCAAGGCGCTGGTCCACAACCCGCCGATCCTGATCCTCGACGAGCCCACCGCCGGGGTCGACGTCGAGCTGCGCCGCCAGCTGTGGGACTATGTCCGCCGGCTGAACGCCGAGGGCGTCACCATCCTCCTGACCACCCACTACCTCGAGGAGGCGCAGGAGCTCTGCGACACCATCGCCATCATGAACCGGGGCGAGGTGGTGGCGTGCGAACCCACGCCGCAGCTGCTGCGCCGGCTCGACACCCGCCACGTGGTGGTGACGCCGGAGGGCGAGCTGCCGGCCCCGCCCGCGCTGCCGGGCTTCGAGGTGACGCCGCGGCCGAACGGGGCCTTCGCCGTCTCGTACCGGAAGGGCCGCTCCTCGGTGGAGCAGGTGCTGGCGGCGGTGCGGGCGGCGGGCGTGACCATCGCCGACATCGCCACCGAGGATCCCGACCTCGAGGACGTCTTCCTCGCCCTGACCTATGGCGACGCCGCCCAGGCCGATCCGACGAAGGACTAGGGAAGAGCCAGGCGGCAGCCCGGCAGGCGCTGACCGCCTCAGACCACCATCACGGTGCCGATCAGCAGTCGGGCGCCGCGGCGGCCGAGAGTCCGGTCGGTGGCCGCCTGCAGGTCGGCGACCAGCCGCTCGATGTCCGGCGGATGGCCGGGCAGCAGGCCCGAGGCGGCCTGCTGGACCACCGCCGCATAGGCGGCGCGCAGGCGCGGCGCCGACTGGGCGACCCGGGTGCGCAGGGCGGCGTCGGGCGCGTCGATGCCGGTCTCCACGGTCATCACGCCGCGCCGTCCGCCCGGCCGCGGCGCATTGGCGGTGACCGTCGGCAGCCGCATGTAGCTGGGCTGGGCGCTTCCCCCGCCCCCGCCGCCGGCCATGGCGGGGGAGGCGGTCGCGGCGGCGACGGCGGCGAGTCCGAGAAGGGCGCGACGATCCATGCCCCCAGACTGGCGCCGGCCGCTTAAAATTCTCCTGCCCGGCGCCTAACTGCGTTTCATGCCGCCGCCCCGCGAGATCGACACCGGCCTGCCGGGCTTCCGCTGGTGGCCGCAAGCGCTGTCCCCGGACGCGCAGGCCGCCCTGCTGGAGGCGGTGCTGGCGGCCGCGGCGCAGGCGCCCTTCTACCGGCCGGTCACGCCCGGCGGCCGTCCCTTCTCCGTTGAGATGACCAACCTCGGCCCGCTCGGCTGGGTCTCGGACCGGGCCGGCTACCGCTACCAGCCCGTCCATCCGGTCACCGGCGCGGCCTGGCCGCCGATCCCGCGTCCGCTGCTCGAGCTGTGGGATGTTCTGCTGGACGCGCCGGAGCCGCCCGACGCCTGCCTCGTCAACCTCTACCGCGGCGCGGCCCGCATGGGCCTGCACCAGGACCGGGACGAGGCCGACCTCGACGCGCCGGTGCTGTCGGTCTCCCTCGGCGACAGCGCGGTCTTCCGCATCGGCGGGGCGGCGGGCGGGCCGACCCGCAGCCTGCGCCTCGCCTCCGGCGACGTCTGCGCCCTCACCGGACCCGCGCGGCTGGCGCGGCACGGGATCGATCGTCTTCTGCCCGGCTCCTCGAGCCTCGTGCCCGGCGGCGGCCGCATCAACCTGACCCTGCGCCGGGCCGCCGGAACCTCACGCCAATCGTGACTCGACGGCTGCGGACGCCGCGGCCACTGTCCCGCTTTCGCCGCCACGGAGCCGCCGATGACCTCCCTGATCCGCCCCGAAGGCCCGCACCCCGACGACATCCGCCTCAGCCGCCGCGCGCTTGCGACAGGGACGCTGGGCGGCCTGTTCTTCGCCGGCTATGCGCCGGCCGCCCTCGCCGCCCAGGCCGCGCCGGTGACCACCGCCGCCGCCGGCCTCGTCACGGCGGACGTGACCTTCCCCGCGCCCGACGGCTTCCAGCTCCCGGCCTTCGTGGCCCGGCCCGAGGGCGACGGCCCGTTCCCTGTGGTCGTCGTCGCCTCGGAGATCTTCGGCGTCCACGAATACATCCGCGACGTCTGCCGGCGGCTGGCCAGGGCGGGCTATGCGGCCATCGCGCCGGCCTTCTTCGTCCGCGTCGAGGATCCGGCGCCCCTGTCCGACATGCAGCGCATCCAGCAGATCGTCGCCGCCGCCGGCTACGAGCAGGTCATGGGCGACGTCGCCGCCACCCTCGACTGGGCCAGCCAGCAGCTGTGGGCGGACAGCGAACGCGCGGCCATCACCGGCTTCTGCTGGGGCGGGAAGGTGGTTTGGCAGGCCTGCGCCCGCTTCGCGACGCTCGACGCCGGCGTGGCCTGGTACGGCCGCCTCGCCCCCGCCGCGGAGGCCACGGCGGAACAGGCGGCCGCCGGCCAACCCTGGCCGGTCGACCTGGCGGACGATCTCAAATGCCCGGTGCTCGGCCTCTACGGGGAGGCCGACCGCGGCATCCCGCTGGACAGCGTCGAAGTCATGCGCAGCGCCCTGGCCCGGGCCGGGCAGACGGCCAGCGAGATCGTCGTCTATCCGGACGCCCCGCACGGCTTCCACGCCGACTACCGGGCCAGCTACACGCCCGACGCGGCGGCCGACGGCTGGCGCCGGCTCGTGGCCTTCCTCGACGCCCGGCTGAAGGGCTGAGCCGTCAGCCCTTGTCGGCGGCCGCGGCGTAGGCGGCGGCCCCGGCGGCCTGGTCGGCAGGGTTCGGCCGCGCGCCGGACCCCTTCGCCGCCACCACCACCATGGCGGCGCGCACCGTCCGCCCGAACAGGGCGTAGCCGGGCTGCAGCGTCTGGATCACCTTGCCGCCCTCCACCGTATCCGAGGGCTGCTCCATCATGGCCTGGTGCAGGTGCGGGTCGAAGGCCTCGCCCGGCTCCGGCGCCACCCGCTTCAGATTGTTCGCCTCGAACGCCTGCAGCAGGGCCTTCTGGGTCAGCTCCAGCCCGGTCACCAGCCCGGCCGCGGCGTCGCCGGCGTCCTTCGGCGCCGCCTGCAGGGCGCGCTCGAGGTTGTCGGCCACGCCCAGCAGGTCGCGGGCGAACTTCTGGATGGCGTAGGCACGGGCGTCGTTGTTCTGCTGCTCCGCGCGCCGTTTGGTGTTCTCGGCGTCGGCGATCGCGCGCAGGGCGCGGTCCTTCCACTGGTCGCGTTCGGCGACCAAGGCGTCGATCGGGCCGAGGTCGTCGCCCGGGGTGGCGTCCAGCCCGGCCTCGGCGTTGGTCTCGGCCTCGCCGATGTCGGCGTCCAGCTCGGTCGCGTCCGTAGTCTCAGGGGTGTCGTTCACGTGTCTTGTCCGTCCAGCATCCGGCCCAGCACCCGGGCGGTGTAGTCCACCAACGGGATCACTCGGGCATAGTTCAGTCGCGCGGGGCCGATCACGCCGATGGCGCCCAGCACCCGCTGCCGGCCCGTCATATAGGGCGCCGCGATCACGGCGGAACCCGAAAGCGAAAACAGTCGCGTCTCGGCGCCGATGAAGATGCGCACGCCCTGGGCGCTGGAGACGCCGTCCAGCAGGCCGATCAGCTGCTCCTTCTGCTCGAGGTCGTCGAACAGCACGCGCACCCGCTCGAGATCCTCGACCGCCTCCCGGTCCTGCAGGAGATTGGCCCGGCCGCGCACGATCAGCGCCCGCTCGCGCTCGGCCCCGCCGGACCAGGCCGCCAGCCCGTCCTCGACCAGCCGCGCGGCGGTGGCGTCCAGCTCGCGCCGGGCGGCGTCCAGCTCCACGCGCATCTCGCTGCGCGCCTCGTGCAGCGGCCGCCCCTTCAGCCGGGCGTTCAGGAAGTTGGACGCCTCCTGCAGCGTCGCCGGCGTCACCCCGGCCTTGAGCGGCATCAGCCGGTTCTCGACCGTGCCGTCGTCGGCGACCAGCACCGCCAGCGCCTGGTCGTGGCCGAGGGCGACGAATTCCACATGCTTGACCCCGGCGTCGCGCACCGGACTGGCCACGATGCTGGCCCCGCCCGCGAGGCCCGACAGCAGGGTGGAGGCCTCGTCCAGCGCCTCCTCGAAACTGCGGCCGCGCCCGACCAGGCGGGCGTCGATCTCCCGCCGTTCCTCGCGGCTGATGTCGCCGATCTCCAGCAGGCCGTCGACGAACAGGCGCAGGCCGGCGTGGGTCGGGATCCGCCCCGCCGAGGTGTGCGGCGAGGCCAGCAGGCCGGCCAGGGTCAGGTCCTGCATGGTGTTGCGGATCGAGGCGGGCGACAGCGACACCCCGGTCAGCGACAGGGTGCGGGAGCCGACCGGGTCCCCGGTCTGCAGATAGGTCTCGACGATGCGCCGGAAGATGTCGCGGGCGCGCTCGTCCAGGGCCGGCAGGCTGGCGCCGGGGCCCCCGAGCGACGAGCCGGAGAAGGTGATCATGAGCGCGCCTCCTGCACAGGCCGGGGCGCCCCCGCCACGCGGGATCGCCGCGCCCGGCGAGGGCGGGGGATCCCGTTGTTCGATGCAGGGGCATACAGGCTCACGGTTTCAGGATAAGCACCCCCGCCATCGCTTCAAGGAGTTCCCATGCGCCCGTCCGAACGCCGCCCCGACCAGCTCCGTCCGGTGACGCTCGAGACCGGCGTAAACCGCTACGCCGAGGGCTCCTGCCTTGTCTCCTTCGGCCACACGAAGGTGCTGGTCACCGCCACGGTCGAGGAGAACGTGCCGGGCTGGATGCGCAACAAGGGCTCGGGCTGGGTCACGGCCGAGTACGGCATGCTGCCCCGCGCGACCCACACCCGCGGCCGGCGCGAGGCCGCGGCCGGCAAGCAGTCCGGCCGGACCCAGGAGATCCAGCGCCTGATCGGGCGCTCGCTGCGCGCCGTCGTCGATCTGAAGGCGCTGGGCGAGCGGCAGGTGGTGCTGGACTGCGACGTCATCCAGGCCGACGGCGGCACACGCACCGCCGCCGTCACCGGGGCCTGGGTGGCCATGGCCTCGGCGCTCGACTACCTGCGCGCCGAGGGCGTGCTGAAGACGGACCCCATCCTCGACCAGGTCGCCGCCGTCTCCTGCGGCGTCTGCGCCGACGAGCCGGTGCTCGACCTCGACTACGAGGAGGACTCCACCGCCGAGGCCGACAGCAACTTCGTGCTCACCGGCGCCGGGACCATCGTCGAGATCCAGGCCACCGGCGAGAAGCGCGGCTTCAGCCGCCCCGAGTTCGAGCGGCTGTTCCAGCTGGCCGAAGGCGGCTGCGCCGAACTGTTCGCCCTGCAGCGGGCGGCGCTGGGCCGCTGACCTTTCCAGCCGGGCCGAAGCCGGTCTAGGCTGGAGTCCCGACCGACCGGAGGCTCCCCCATGCGTCGCGCCGTTCTCGCTCTCGCCGTCGCCGCCGTCCTCGCCGGCTGCCAGGCGCCGTCGCCCGAGCCCGCCGCGGCGCCGCCCGAAGCCGCCGCTGCGCCGGAGATGCCCGCCGACGCGCCGCCGCAGGAGGAGATCGCCCCGGCCGCGCCGCCGCCGGAGCGGGTCGCCTGCCGCGACGAGATCGGCGAGGCCGCCGCCGCGCGGCTGGTGGAGCGCTGCGTGATGGTCAGCCCGGCCACCCATCCGCCGTGCAACGTCGCCAACCCCTGCACGATGATCCAGGGCGAGATCGACCGCGCCTGCGACATGTACGGGCCCGGGGAGACGAAGCCGGCCGAGTGCGCGGCTTAACGAATCCTGCAGCCTGTGGCGCCTAGGCTGCCGGGCTCATGACCCCCGTCGCCACGCCGCCCGACCTCCGCGCCCTGACCACCCTCCGCTTCCTCGCGGCGGCCTGGGTCGTGCTTTACACCGCCTGGGCCTATCTGGACGTCGGGGTCGTCCCGACGGCGGTGACCAAGGGCTACCTCGGCGTCGAGGTGTTCTTCGTCCTCTCCGGCTTCATCCTCAGCCACGTCTACCTCGAGCAGGCCGGCTCCCGCCGGTTCTCCTACGGCGGCTTCCTCTGGGCGCGGATCGCGCGGGTCTATCCGTTGCACCTCGTGACCCTCGCGGCCATGGCGGGACTGGGCCTGGCCGCCACGGCGGGGGGGATCGCCGTCGACGCCAGCCTGACCGACTGGCGCGCCCTCCCGGCCCACCTCGGCCTGATCCACGCCTGGGGCCTGGCCCCGTCGGCGGCCTTCAACCATCCGTCGTGGTCCATCTCGGCCGAATGGTTCGCCTATCTGACCTTCCCGGTCTTCGCCGCCGCGGCCTGGCGTCTGCGCGCCCGGCCCTGGGTCGCCGTCGCGCTGGCCGCCACCGGCGCGATCGCCCTCTACGCCGGCTTCGAGCGTCTCGCCGGCTTTCCGCTCACCGAGGCCACCTTCCGCTGGGGCGCGCTGCGGATCGTGCCGTGCTTCGCCCTCGGCTGCGCCCTTTACCTGGTCTACCGCCGCGCCCCGCTGCGCCACGCCGGGGCGGCGGCCCTGGTCTGCAGCGCAGGGCTGCTGGCCAGCGCCTCCCTGGCGCTGTGGGACCCGGTCACGGTCCTTTTCGCCGGCGGCCTGATCCTCGCCCTCGGCTCGCTCGCCAACGACCGCGCCGGCGCCCTGGCCTCTCCGGCGGGGGTCTACCTCGGTGAGATCAGCTACTCGGTCTACATGGTCTGCGCCCCGGTGCTGCTGGTCATGACCAACCTCGCGGCGCGGGCGCTCGGCGCCGACGACAAGCGGTTTCACGTTTTTGTGTGGCTGGGGATCGTCGCGGCCATTCCGGTGGCCGCCATGGCCACCTACCACCTCGTCGAACGCCCGGCCCGCAAGGCCCTCCGGGGGCTGGCGGCGCGCAACGGCGCCGGTCAGGAGGTGGCGCAGCCGCAGGCGGATTCGCCCGACAGGGTGCTTCAACCCTCGAAAACTATCGTCTAAGGACGAATTCCCAAGGCAGGTCGGGAACACGCCAGCATGATGAAACGGCTCCAGGCCGCCGCGGTTGCGGCGCTTTTCGGATTTTTCGCGCTGGGCTTCAGCGCCCCTTCCGTCAAGGCGGAGCCTTACTGGCAGTGCGTGACCTTCGCCCGGATGTTCTCGGGCATCGAGATCTTCGGCGACGCCCACACCTGGTGGAGCCAGGCCCAGGGCAAGTTCGACACCGGCTCGCGGCCCCGCACCGGCGCCGTGCTCGCCTTCCAGTCCAGCGGCCGGATGCGGCTCGGGCACGTGGCGGTGGTTTCGGAGGTTCTCACCGACCGGGTGATCCGCGTCACCCACGCCAACTGGGGCGGCAGCCGCGGCAAGGTCGAGGAGAACGTCACCGTGGTCGACGTCTCCGACGCCAACGACTGGTCGGCGGTCAAGGTCTGGTACAACCCGATCAACGACCTGGGCACGACCGTCTATCCGACCAGCGGCTTCATCTACAACCGGCCCTCCAGCCCCTCCGACGGCCTGCTGCTGGCCTCGGTCTCCCCCAGCGTCGGCCAGCCCTGACCGCTTGACCCGGCCGCGCCGGCGGCGCTTTCTGCGGCTCCCGCCGCGGAGCTCCCCATGCGCCTTCTCGCCGTCGCCTGCCTCGTCCTCGCCGCCGCCGCCTGTTCGGACTCGCCAGCGACGGAGGAGGGGCCGGCGCTCGAGCCCGCGCCCGCGCCGAGGCTCGGCGGCGTCGACCTCGGCCGGCCGGTCCGCCTGCTCGGCACGGAGCCGTTCTGGAGCCTCGACCTGACCGGTTCGGAGATCGTCTACGCCGGCGTCGACCGGCCCGAGCAGCGCGGGCCCCAGCCGAAGCCGGTCATCCAGGGCACGGTCGCGACGCTGGAGACCACCACCGCCTCGGGCACGCCCATCGCCATCACCCTGACGGAGACCGAGTGCTCCGACGGCATGAGCGACCGGACCTATCCGCTGACGGCGCTGGTGGAGGTCGGCGGCGAGACGCTGATGGGCTGCGGGGCCGCGACCGCGGCGCTGGCGTCCGCCGGCGAAAGCGGTCCGGTGACGGAACGGCCCGCGCCTCAGCCGGCGGGCTGATCGCGCAGGCTGCGCAGGGCGCCCAGCCGGGCGAAGGCCAGGGTCAGCGCCTTGCGCCGGGCCGGCGCCAGCGGCGTCAGCGGCGCCTCGCGCACCACCGCCCCGCCGAAGCCGTCGGCGACGATCAGTCCGGGTTCTTCCGGCAGCACGCCCTCCGGAAACTCCGGCGCCACGGCGAAGTAGAAGGCGTCGCAGTACGGCCCGTACTCGCCCCATTTGCGGTCGACGCGGTAGTCGTCGACGCCCGACTTCACCTCGCAGATGACGATGTCGCCCTTCGGACCCAGCGCCATCACGTCGGCGCGCCGTCCGTTCGGCAGGCCCACCTCCAGCAGCGGCGCATAGCCCAGGTCGACCAGCAGTCGCGCCGCCCCCCGCGTCACCGACAGGGTGGTCTCAGGCCGGCTGAAGACCAGCTCGATGTGCATGGCGGCCGCGGGCATGCGGACCTTATGTTCCGCATCCGTTCCGGATTCAACCGGCCCCTAGAGGATGAACCGGCTCAGGTC
This sequence comes from Brevundimonas sp., assembly GCF_013912005.1. Lineage (GTDB taxonomy): Bacteria > Pseudomonadota > Alphaproteobacteria > Caulobacterales > Caulobacteraceae > Brevundimonas. Next base: position 16,895 of record NZ_JACESB010000015.1, read on the forward strand.
GGCGTTCTTCGCCAGGTCGGCCACCCGCTCGCGCACCTTGTCGCCGTCGAAGACAATGGTCTGGCCGGTCAGGTCAGAGGCCCTGAAGCTGGTCTCCTCCAGCACCCGCTCCAGCACCGTCTGCAGACGCCGGGCGCCGATGTTCTCGACCGCCGTGTTGGCCGCCACCGCGGCGTCCGCCAGCGCCTCGACCGCATCCTCGGTGAACTCCAGCGTCACCTCCTCGGTGGCCAGCAGGGCCTGGTTCTGACGGATCAGATTGGCCTCGGGCTCGGTCAGGATGCGCTTGAAGTCGTCACGGGTCAGGGCCTTCAGCTCGACGCGGATCGGCAGGCGGCCCTGCAGCTCGGGCAGCAGGTCGGACGGCTTGGCCACATGGAAGGCGCCCGAGGCGATGAACAGCACGTGGTCGGATTTCACCGGCCCGTATTTCGTCGACACCGTGGTGCCCTCGATCAGCGGCAGCAGGTCGCGCTGCACGCCTTCGCGCGACACGTCGGCCCCGCGCGCCTCGGACCGCGCCGCCACCTTGTCGATCTCGTCGAGGAAGACGATGCCCTCGTTCTCGGCCAGCAGCAGGGCCTCCTTGGTCAGGCTCTCCTGGTCCAGCAGCTTGTCCGACTCCTCGGTGACCAGCGGCCCCAGCGCGTCCCGCACCGGCAGCTTGACGCTCTTCGTCCGGCCGCCGCCCAGCTTTCCCAGCATCTCGGACAGGTTGATCATCCCGACGTTGCCGCCGCCGGGCAGGTCCAGCCCCTGGATCGGCGAGCTCGTGTCGGCCAGCTGGATCTCGATCTCCTTGTCGTCCAGCTCGCCGGCGCGCAGGCGCTTGCGGAAGGCCTCGCGGGTCGCCGGCTGCGAGCCGGGGCCGACGAGGGCGTCGAGAATGCGTTCCTCGGCCTGTCCCTCGGCGCGCGCCTTGACCCCCGAACGCCGCTTGTCGCGCACCATGACCAGCGCCGCCTCGACGAGGTCGCGCATGATCTGGTCGACGTCGCGCCCGACGTAGCCGACCTCCGTGAACTTGGTCGCCTCGATCTTGATGAACGGCGCGCCCGCCAGCTTCGCCAGCCGCCGGGCGATCTCGGTCTTGCCCACGCCCGTCGGCCCGATCATCAGGATGTTCTTCGGCGTCACCTCGTCGCGCAGGTCCTCGGGCACGCGCTTGCGACGCCAGCGGTTGCGCAGGGCCACGGCGACGGCGCGCTTGGCGTCGTGCTGGCCGACGATGAAGCGGTCGAGTTCGGAGACGATTTCGCGAGGGGAGAGGTCGGTCATGAACCGCAGATAGGACGGCTCAGCCGCCGGCGGGAGGGGGCGCGGCGATCGGGGCCGGCAGCAGCTGGGCCATGACGATACGCCAGCCTTCCGGCCGCTTCTGCCACAGGCGCATGTAATGGCCGCGCCGGCGGGTTTGGTCCCGCATCCACGCCGCCGGACCCCAGGTCCAGACCATGTCCCCGGCGTCGGAGGCGCCGCCGCCTTCGGTCTCGCCGAACTCGAAGCGGGCGGGCCAGCCGTCCAGCGCCGCCGGGAAGGCGTCCGGGCCGTCCGCCGGGGGCAGGGACGAGACGTACAGCCGGCCGTCGCCCGCGAGGGCGGCGAGGTGCGCCGCCTTCTGGTCGACCCGGGCGGCCTCGGCGAGGGCGCGCTCCGCCGCCCGCACCTCGGCGAAGGCGATCTCGGGCGAGGCCGAGCCGACCGTCGCCGTGGGCAGGAGCCGCGGCTCGCTGTCGGGGCCGGGCTGCCCGGCCGGACTGGCGTTCGCGCCGCCGTCGTAGACCCATTTCCAGGAGCCGTCGGGCTGGCGCCGCCAGATGGTGAAGTAGTGGCCGTAGGGCTCCTGGTCGCGCGCCGCCGGGCCGGTGGTGAAGCCCATCTCTCCCGACCGCGCCACGCCGGCGAACACCGGCCACCATTCGAGCAGAGGCTCCCCCGGCTGGCGGGTGCGCGGCGCATCCCGGAACAGCGCTTCGACGGTGCGCGCCTGACCCTCGGCGATGATGACGGCGTCCGGCACGCTCCACTTCGAGAAGCTGCCGGCCAGGCCCAGCGCGGGGAAGTCGGCGTCGAAGGCCCGCTCGGCCGCGACGATGGGGGCGGCCTCCGGCTGCTGGGCGGCCGCGGGCGCGGCGGCGGCCAGCGCGGCGGCGAACACGAGGGTGCGCATGCGATATCCTCCCGCCGCCAAGGGAGCGCAGCAGCGCGCCGCTGTCCCGTTAATTCGGCGAAAGGCCGGCGGGGCGGACCTCAGTCCAGGGTTTCCACCGTCAGGTTGCCGTTGGTGTAGACGCAGATGTCGGCCGCGATCGCCATGGCTTTCCGGGCGATCTCCTCCGCCCCCATGTCGGAATGGTCGAGCAGGGCGCGCGCGGCGGCGAGGGCGAAATTGCCGCCCGAGCCCACCGCCGCCACCCCGTGCTCGGGCTCCAGCACGTCGCCGACGCCGGTGACGGTGAAGATCGAGCTGCGGTCGGCGACGAGCAGCATCGCCTCCAGCCGCCGCAGGTAACGGTCGGTGCGCCAGTCCTTGGCCAGGTCGACGCAGGCGCGCGCCAGCTGGTCCGGGTATTGCTCCAGCTTGGCTTCGAGACGCTCGATCAGGGTGAAGGCGTCCGCCGTGGCGCCGGCGAAGCCGGCCAGCACCCGGCCGCCGGCGAGGGTGCGGACCTTGCGCGCCGCGCCCTTGACGATGGTCGGGCCCATCGAGACCTGGCCGTCGCCGGCGATGACGGTGCGGCCGTTCTTGCGCACGGCCAGGATGGTGGTGCCGTGCCAGGCGGGGAAGCTGGAGTCGGAGTGCGTCATGCCCCCCAGATGGCGTGCGGCCGCGACCCCGGCAAGTCGACAGGACAGCGGATCAGGCCGGCAGGCCCGAGGAGCCATAATGATGCCGATGTAACCTGTTACACGGAAAACCAGTCCCCTTTCAGTTCGAGTTCGGACAGTCCATTGCTGTATCGCGTGATTTTCGCCAGTGAAGCTGTCGGTGACACCGGGGCCACCGCGGTCTCGATCGCCCACATCCTCGGAGTCTCGGTGGCCAACAACCGTCGCGACGAGATCACCGGCTGCATGATGTTCCACGGCGGCCACATCCTGCAGGCGGTGGAAGGCCGGCGAGTCGACATCGATCGTCTGCTGCGCCGGGTGCGCGCCGACCGGCGCCACCGCAACCTGCGCATCGTCAGCGACCGGCCGGTCGCCGACCGCAGCCTCGAGCAGCCGATGGCCCTCTGCGGCAACGTCGGGGACCGGCTGGCGCGGGTCGGGGTGCCCTGCCTGTCCGGGGTCTCCGCCAACGACGCCGAGGCCATCCTCAACCTGTGCGCCGCCTGACGGCGTGACCTCGCGGCCGCAGCGGCCTAACAGTCGGCCGTGACCTTTTCCGACGACGAGATCGAGCGCTACGCCCGCCATCTGGTGCTGGCCGAGCTGGGCGGACCGGGCCAGCAACGGCTGAAGGCCGCCCGCGTGGCCCTTGTCGGCCTCGGCGGCGTCGGCGCGCCGGCCGCCCTGTATCTCGCCGCCGCCGGGGTGGGCGCCCTGCGGCTGATCGACGACGACGCGGTCGCCCTGTCGAACCTGCAGCGCCAGATCCTGTTCGACGCCGCCGACCTCGGCCGGCCCAAGGTCGAGGCCGGGGCCGCCCGCCTGTCGGCCCTGAACGACCGGGTCGCGCTGGAGCCGCGTCCGGCGCGGCTGACGCCGGAGACGGCGCAGGCCCTGCTGGCCGACTGCGACCTCGTCATCGACGGGACCGACGACTTCGCCGCCCGCTTTGCGGTCAACGACGCCTGTCTGGCCGCCGGCCGGCCGCTGGTGTCCGGCGCGCTCGGCCGCTGGAGCGGTCAGGTCGGGGTCTTCTCCGGCCGGCCCTGCTACCGCTGCCTGGTGCCCGCGCCGCCGCCCGACGCCGAGACCTGCGCCCGGGTCGGCGTGGTCGGGGCCCTGGCGGGGGTGGTCGGATCGATGGCGGCGCTGGAGGCGATCAAGATCCTCGCCGGCGCGGGCCAGCCGCTGACGGGTCGGCTTCTGGTCTACGACGGTCTCGCCGGCGCCGCGCGCACGGTCCGCGTCGCCCCCGACCCGACCTGCCCCGCCTGCGGGGGCTGAGGCGCTAGAACATCGCCGGGATCACCCGGTCCGGCGGCCGGTGGCCGTTGGCGAAGGTCAGGATGTTGGCGATCACCCGGTCGCCCATGTCCTGCCGCGCTTCCAGGGTGGCGGAGCCGAGGTGGGGCAAAAGCACGACGTTCGGGCGGCCGACCAGGTCCGGATGCACGGCCGGCTCGTGCTCGAACACGTCGAGCCCGACCCCGGCGATCCCGCCGTCGGCCACGGCGCGGGCCAGGGCCGCCTCGTCCACCAGTTCCCCGCGCGCTGTGTTGACCAGCAGGGCGCCCGGCTTGAGCGCCGCCAGTCGGGCGGCCGACATCAGGTGGTGGGTCTCCCGCGTCGCCGGACAGTTCAGCGACACGACGTCCATGCGCGGCAGCATCTGGTCCAGATCGTCCCAGTACGTCGCGCCCAGCTCCTCGGCGACGAGGTCCGGGACCGGCTTGCGGTTGTGGTAGTGCACCTGCATGCCGAAGGCCTTCGCCCGCCGGGCCAGCGCCTGGCCGATGCGGCCCATGCCGACGATGCCCAGCCGCTTGCCCCACAGCTTGCGGCCGCACATCCAGGTCGGGGCCCAGCCCTCGTAGCGACCCTCCTCGACGACCCGCGCCCCCTCCACGATCCGGCGGCTGACGGTCAGGATCAGGGCCATGGCCAGGTCGGCGGTGTCCTCGGTCAGCACGCCGGGCGTGTTGGTCACCACGATGCCGCGGGCGACCGCCGCCTCCACGTCGATGTGATCCACCCCCGCCCCGAAGTTGGCGATCATCTTCAGGCGCTCGCCGGCCCGCGCGATCAGGTCGGCGTCGATGAGGTCGGTGATGGTCGGCGCCAGCACGTCGGCCCGCGCCACGGCGGCCTCGAGGGCGGCGCGGTCCATCGGCTGGTCGGTCAGGTTCAGCTCGGCGTCGAACAGCTCCCGCATGCGGGTCTCGACGGCGTCCGGCAGCCGTCTGGTTAACACCACCTTAAGCCTGGAGGTCGACATTCAAGGGCCTTCGCTTTCCGCTTCCGTCTAATGACCAACCTCGCCCCCCGCCAAGCACCGAAGGGCCTCGCCCGGACGGCCCTCGTCGCGGCCGCGCTCGTCACCGCCGTGTTCGCCGGCGCCGGCGACCGCATGCCCGACGGCCGGCCGACGCCCAGCGGTCAGCCGGTGCCGCGCTGGCTGTCGCTGAAGTCGAGCGAGGTCCGCGCCCGCCAGGGGCCCGGCCTCGACTACCGCATCCTGTGGGAATACCACGCCGCGGGCCTGCCGGTGCAGGTGATCGCCGAGACCCGGGAATGGCGCAAGATCTGCGACCCCGACGGGGCCGTGGCCTGGGTGCACCGCAGCGTGGTCTCCAGCCGGCGCAGCCTGCTGAACCCGACGAACGCGGAGGCGCCGATCCGCGCCGGGCGCTCGCCCGACGCCGCCGTCCGCGCCCGCCTCGCGCCGCGCTCCCTGGTGTCGCTGGAGGGCTGCGAGGACGGCTGGTGCGAGGTGCGGTTTCATCGGCAGCGGGGCTGGGTGCCGGCGCGCGGCCTGTTCGGCGGCCAGGAACAGCCCCTGTGCGACGCCGCCCGTCCGGCTGGTCCCAGACGCCCTGCCTGAGGCGAACCGCCGCGTCGACCATTGGACAGACGGACAGGACCCGGTCGGGATAACCCTGCTCCCGCAGCGGGAAGTCGTCATGTCCTTGTACCAGTTCCACTTTATCGGGGCCGACGGCGGCAGGCCGGCGCTGGATTTCTCCCACTGCGCCGACGACGGTGAGGCTGTCCGGGAGGGCGTGAGACACCTCGGCGAGCACGGCAGCGCCCTCGCCGTGGAGATCTGGGAGGGGGAGCGGATGGTCGTCCGCATGGAGCGGGCGGCCGACGAGGTCCGCGGGGCCGGCGCGTCCGCGCCGCGGCTTCGCGACCGGCGCGAGCCGCGCCTGGCGACCCCCTCAGTCCCGCCGGTTCTGCGCCTGCAGCGTTAAGTCGAGTTCCGGCGGACGCGTCGCCGCGGAACGCCCTATGCGCGGAATATGAACGGATTCTCGCCGGGCAATCGCCTCATAGCCAGTCTTGAGCCGGACGATCGGGCGGCGCTGCTGTCGCACTGCGCGCGCACCGACTTCCCGCAGGGTTTCGTATTCTTCGAGCCCGGCGACGAAATCGAGCACATCCACTTCATCGACAGCGGCATCGCCTCCTCGGTGGTGGTGCTCGAGGACGGCCGCACGGTCGAGACGGTGATGATCGGCGCCGAGGGCCTGACCGGCTCGGCCGCCGCCATCGTGCCCCACCGGGCCTTCACCCGGAACACCGCCCAGGTGGCCGGCGCCTCGCGTCGGATCGAGGCCCCGCGGCTCAGGCAGCTGTGCGCCGCCCGCCCCGGCGTTCGCGAGGCGATCGCCGGCTTCGCCGCCGACCTGCAGGGCGAGCTGGAGCAGTCCGGCGCGTGCAACGCCCTGCACCGCGCCGAGCAGCGGTTCGCCAAGTGGCTGCTGCGCTCCCACGACCGGGTCCAGGCCGACACCCTCAACCTCACCCAAGAATACCTCGCCTCCATGCTCGGCTCGCAGCGGACCACGGTGAACGAGGCTGCGCAGGGCCTGCAGAAGGCGGGGGCGATCACCTATTCCCGCGGCCGCATCCGGGTGCTCGACCGCGCCGCCCTCGAGCGCGTGGCCTGCGAATGCTACCGCGCGACCGCCTCCGTGCGGGACGACCGGCGAAGCTGAGCCGGAACCCCGGCCGCTGCGAGCGGTTCAGGGAGGATGGGCGAAGCTTCCTCCAACCGCATCATCGACGCCCTTCCCCAGGATGACCGCGCCGCCCTGCTCGGCTACTGCACGCGGCGCAACATGGCCGTGGGCGAGGAGTTCGTCGCGCCCGGCGAGGCCATCCGTCAGGTCCACTTCGTCCTCGACGGCGTCATCTCCGCGGTCGGGGAAATGAGCGACGGGCGCTCGGTCGAGGTGTTCATGATCGGGTCGGAAGGGGTCGCCGGCGTCGAGGCCGCCCTGATCCCCGCGTCGGCGGCCACTCGCGTCGCCTGTCAGGTCGGGGGCTCCTGCCTCAGCGTCGACGCCGCGCGACTGCGCGAACTGACCGCGGAGCGGCCTGCGCTGCGCAACGCCCTGCTGCACTTCCAGGCCGGCCTCCAGCACGAACTCGAACGCAGCGCCGCCTGCCACGGCCTCCACCGGGCGGACCAGAAACTGGCCAAGTGGCTGCTGCGCTGTCACGACCGGGTCGCGCGCGACGTCCTGCCCCTCACCCAGGAATACCTCGCCAGCATGCTCGGCTCGCAGCGCACCACCGTCAACGAAGGCGCCCAGGCGCTGGTCGATCGCGGGGCCATCCGCTACGCCCGCGGCCGCATCACCGTCGTCGATCGGGCGGCGCTGGAGGCGGCCGCCTGCGAGTGCTACCGCGCCGGCGTCGGCTCCGACCTGCCCGACGACCGCACCTGACCGGCTTCGCGCGGCCGCGGCTTGCGGCTATAGGCGCCCCATGACCACCCTGATCTACGGCCGTCCGCCGGCGGTGTTCGACCCGCCGTCCGATGCGGTCCAGACCTCCCCCCTGATCCCGGGCTCCGCCGCGCTCGAGGACGTGGCCGCAGCCTCGGCCGACGCCGCCGTCGTCTACGCGCCTCCCGGCGTGCTGGAGCGGCGCTACACCCTCGCCCGCGCGCTGCGGGCGCTGAAGCCGGGCGGCCGGCTGGACGCGATGGCCCCGAAGGACCGCGGCGGCTCCCGGCTGCGCAAGGAGCTGGAGGCGTTCGGGCTCGAGGTGGCCGAGACCGCCAAGGCCCACCACCGCCGTTGTCTGGCGGTCCGGCCCGCAGATCTCCCGGAGAGCATCGAGGATGCGATCCGGGCGGGCGGGCTGCGGCTGGAGCCCGGGCTGGACGCCTGGACCTGGCCCGGGATCTTCGCCTGGGACCGGATCGATCCTGGCTCGGCCCTGCTCGCCGCCCGGCTGCCGCCCCTGGCCGGAGCCGGCGTCGACCTCGGCTGCGGATACGGCGCCCTGGCGACCGTCGTCCTGCGCTCCGCCGCCGTCACCGGCCTGCGGCTGGTGGATATCGACCGTCGCGCGGTCGAGGCCGCGCGCCGCAACGTCGCGGACCCGCGGGCGACCTTCGACTGGGCCGACGCCCGCACCCTCCCCGAGGACGGGGCGGCCGACTTCGTCGTCAGCAATCCGCCCTTCCACGACGGCGGCGCCGAGGACCGGCGGCTGGGTCAGGCCTTCATCCGCAAGGCGGCGGGCCTGCTGCGGAAGGGCGGCGTCCTGTGGCTGGTCGCCAACCGTCACCTGCCCTACGAGGCCGAACTGGATGCGGCCTTCAAGCGCTGGCGCATGGTCGCCGACGCCGGCGGCTACAAGGTCTTCGAGGCGGTGAAGTGAACAAGGTCCCGAGCGCCCGCATCGACAAGCTGCTCTCCTCGCTGGGCTATGGTTCGCGGGCCGAGATGGCGCGGCTCGCCCGGGCCGGCGGCGTGAGCCTCGACGGGGCCGAGGTGGCGGACGTGTCGAAACGCCTCCTCGTGACGCCCGACCTGCCGGCGCGGATGCAGGTCGACGGCGAGCCGCTGGACCCGCCGCAGGGGCTGGTGCTGATGCTGCACAAGCCGGTCGGCATGACCTGCTCGCACAAGGAGGACGGGTCGCTGGTCTACGACGTCCTGCCCGACCGCTGGCGACGCCGCGATCCCGCCATCTCGACCATCGGGCGGCTCGACAAGGACACCTCCGGCCTGCTGCTGATGACGGACGACGGCGGCCTGCTGCACCGGGTGATCAGCCCGAAGAAGAACGTCGCCAAGGTCTACCGCGCGACGCTGGCGCGGCCCCTGGCCGGGACCGAGGCGGCGCTGTTCGCCTCGGGCGAGCTGATGCTCGAGGGCGACGACCGGCCTCTGAAGCCGGCCGGGCTGGAGGTTCTCTCGCCGACCGAGGCCCGCGTCACGGTGACCGAGGGCCGCTACCACATGGTCCGCCGCATGTTCGCGGCCGTCGGCAATCACGTCGAGGCGCTGCACCGGGAGCGTCTGGGCGGCCTGGCCCTGCCGGACGACCTGGCGTCCGGCGCATGGCGCCTGCTGGACGACGGCGACATCGCCGCCATCTTCGCGGGATGAGCGTCCTCGCCAAGATCTGCGGCTTGACCACGTCCGAAACCCTCGACGCGGCGCTCGCCGGCGGCGCGGCCTTCGTCGGGGCGGTCAGCTTTCCGAAGAGCCCGCGCCACCTCGAGCTGATCGCCGCCGCCGCCCTGTTCGAGCGCGCCCGCGGCCGGGCCAGGGTGGTGGCGGTGACCGTCGACGCCGACGACGCCCTGCTGACCGAGATCGCCCTCATCCTCCGACCGGACCTGATCCAGCTGCACGGCGCCGAGACGCCGGAACGGGCGGCGCAGGCGCGGCTGCTGACCGGGGCGGGGATCATCCGGGCCCTGCCGGTGCGGACGGCGGCCGATCTCGAGGCCGCCGCGGCCTTCGAGCCGGTGGTCGACTGGCTGATGTTCGACGCGAAGCCGCCGGAGGGGGCGACCCTGCCCGGCGGGGTGGGGGCGAGCTTCGACTGGAGCCTGCTGGCGGGGCGGTCGTTCGCGAAGCCGTGGTTCCTCGCCGGCGGCCTGTCGCCGGACAACCTGGCCGGGGCGGTGCGCATCACCGGCGCGCCTGCGGTCGATGTGTCCTCTGGCGTCGAAAGCGCGCCCGGTGTTAAGGACCCCGGCCGGATCGCGGCCTTTCTGGAGGCGGCGAGGTCGGCCTGATTTCCGCCGCTCCCCCGCGCGAGTTTCCGTCCGTGAACGCCATTCTCCCCAACGCCTACGCCTGGCCCGACGCCGAGGGCCGCTTCGGCCCCTACGGCGGCCGCTTCGTCGCCGAGACCCTGATGCCGCTGATCCACGAGCTGGATGCGGCGTACGAGGCGGCGAAGGCCGATCCCTCGTTCCAGGCCGAGCTGGACGGCTTCCTGACCGACTACGTCGGCCGGCCCAGCCCCCTGTACCTGGCCGAACGCCTGACCGAACACCACGGCGGCGCCGACATCTGGTTCAAGCGCGACGAGCTGAACCACACCGGCGCCCACAAGGTGAACAACTGCATGGGCCAGATCCTGCTGGCCATGCGCATGGGCAAGACCCGGATCATCGCCGAGACCGGCGCCGGCCAGCACGGCGTGGCCACCGCCACCGTCTGCGCCCGATTCGGTCTGCCCTGCGTCATCTACATGGGCGCCGCCGACGTCGAGCGGCAGTCGCCCAATGTGTTCCGCATGAAGCTCCTCGGGGCCGAGGTGGTGCCGGTGACCTCGGGCCGCGGCACGCTGAAGGACGCCATGAACGAGGCGATGCGCGACTGGGTCACCAATGTCGCCGACACCTACTACCTGATCGGCACCGCGGCGGGGCCGCACCCCTATCCGGCCATGGTGCGCGACTTCCAGAGCGTGATCGGGCGCGAGGTGCGCGCCGCCATGCTGGCCCGCCGCGAGAAGCTGCCCGACGCCTGCGTGGCGGCGATCGGCGGCGGTTCGAACGCCATCGGCCTGTTCCACCCGTTCATCGAGGACGCCGGCGTGCGCCTGATCGGCGTCGAGGCCGCCGGCCGCGGGCTGGAGGGCTCCGAACACGCGGCCAGCCTGCAGGGCGGCCGTCCCGGCGTGCTGCACGGCAACCGCACCTATCTGCTGCAGGACGCGGACGGCCAGATCCTCGAGGGCCACTCCATCTCCGCCGGCCTCGACTATCCGGGCATCGGCCCCGAGCACGCCTGGCTGAAGGACATCGGCCGCGCCGAATACCGCGCCGCCACGGACGCGGAGGCGCTGGAGGCGTTCCAGCTGTGCGCACGCCTGGAGGGGATCATCCCGGCGCTGGAGCCCAGCCACGCCCTGGCCCGGATCGGCGAGATCGCGAAAGAGGTGGGCAAGGGCGGCGACGTCGTGCTCAATATGTGCGGGCGGGGCGACAAGGACATCTTCGCCGTGGCGAAGCACCTGGGCGTGGAGCTCTGACGACCATGAACATTTCCGGCCTGATCGCCGCGGCGGCCCTGTTCGCTGCGCCTGCTGCGCTCGCGGCGGCCCAGGAGACCCCGGCGGCGCCCGAACAGCTCGTGCTGCCGGGCGCCACCCTGGCCCCCGACTGCGGCAATCTTTACGGCCTCGCCGGCCGCGCCTTCTGCGTCAGCGCCCCTCTGGCGGGCATCGGCGCCCTCGCCGACGCCTACGTGGCCGACCTGCAGACCCGCGGCTGGATCCCCGCCGGCGGCGAGGACAACCGCGTGGTCTTCGTGCGCCGCCGCGACGGCGGCGGCTGTGACGGCCTGCAGATGCAGGCCTTCTACGACACCTCCCGCCCGGCCGGCCCCGAAGCCATCGGCTACCTCGGGTTCGGACCTATTCCCGGCGACGTCTGCGCCGGACAACCCCCCGCCGAGACGCCCGCGCCGCAACCATGACCACCGCCCGCATCGACGCCCGTTTCGCCGCCCTGAAGGCGGAGGGACGGGCCGGTTTCGTCGCCTATGTGATGGCCGGCGATCCGTCCCCCCACGAGGCGCTCGACATCCTGCGCGGCCTGCCTGCGGCCGGCGCCGACCTGATCGAGCTCGGCTTCCCCTTCTCCGATCCGATGGCCGAGGGCCCGCCCATCCAGCGCGCCGCCCTGCGCGGCCTCCGGTCCGGCCTGACGCTCAGGGGGACGCTGGATCTGGCCGCGGCCTTCCGCGCCGGCGACGCCGACACGCCGCTGATCCTGATGGGCTATCTCAATCCGCTGGAAAGCTACGGCCTGTCCGCCTTCGCCCGCGACGCGGCGGCGGCGGGCGTGGACGGGCTGATCGTGGTCGACTGTCCGCCCGAGGAGGCCGGCCCCCTGACGGCCGCCCTCGACGCCGTCGGGATTTCGCTGATCCGGCTGGCGACCCCGACCTCCGACGACGCCCGACTGAAGACCATCGCCGAAGGGACCTCCGGCTTCGTCTACTACGTCTCCGTCGCCGGCGTGACGGGGGTCAAGGAGGCGGAGGCGGTCGCGGTCGCTCCGGCGGTGGAGCGGGTGCGCCGCGCCTCCGGCCTGCCGGTGGCCGTCGGCTTCGGGGTGAAGACCCCCGAGCGCGCCGCGAGCATCGCCCGGGTCGCCGACGCGGTCGTGGCCGGCTCGGTGCTGGTGGACGAGGTGGCGGCGGCGCTGGCCGAGAACGCCCCGGCCGCGCCGCGCGTTCTGGCGAAGGTCCGGGCCCTGGCGGACGCCGTCCGGGGTGCAAGGACGCCGGAAACCGTCTAAAGCGCCGCCCATGGTCGACAAGAACAAGCCCCAGACCGAGAAGCGCGGCGGCTGGCTGAGCCGCTTCGCCCCCGGCGTCCGCAAGATCGTCAGCCGGCGCGACACGCCGGACAATCTCTGGGTCAAGGACCCGGACACCGGCGAGATGCTGTACCGCTCGGACCTCGAGGGCTCCCTCTGGGTGACGCCGTCGGGCCGGCACATGCGCATCGACGCCCCGACCCGCCTGCGCTTCACCTTCGACGGCGGGGTCTATGAGGCGATCGAGACGCCGGAGGTGCCCGAGGACCCGCTGAAGTTCTCCGACGGCAAGCCCTACCGGCAGCGGCTGGAGGCGGCGCGCAAGGCCGCCGGCCGCAAGGACACCATGGCCATCGGCTTCGGCGCCGTCGGCGGAACCGCGGCGGTGGTCATCGTCCAGGACTTCACCTTCATGGGCGGCTCGCTCGGCATGGCCGCGGGCGAGGCCTTCATCGCCGCCGCGCGCGAGGCGATCTCGCGGGGCGTTCCCCTGGTCTGCTTCACCGCCGCCGGCGGAGCGCGGATGCAGGAGGGGGCGCTCAGCCTGATGCAGATGGCCCGCACCACCCTCGCCATCCAGGAGCTGAAGGTCGCCAAGCTGCCCTTCGTGGTGGTGCTGACCGACCCGACCACCGGCGGCGTCACCGCCAGCTACGCCATGCTGGGCGACGTCCATCTGGCCGAGCCGGGGGCCCTGATCGGCTTCGCCGGCCCGCGGGTCATCGAGGCCACCATCCGCGAAAAGCTGCCGCCGGGCTTCCAGCGCGCCGAATACCTGCAGGAGAAGGGCATGGTCGACAAGGTCGTGACCCGCGCCGACCTGCCGCGCGTGATCGGCCAGATCCTGTCGATGCTGATGGGCGGGACGCGCCGCGCGGCCTAGAACCGCCCGATGGACCCGATCTCCGAACGCCTGCGCGCGCGCCATCCGCAGCGCATCGACCTGTCGCTCGACCGGATGCGGGCGCTGTGCGCGGCCCTGGGCGATCCTCAGCACCGGCTGCCCCCGGTCATCCACGTGGCCGGAACCAACGGCAAGGGCTCGACCGTGGCCTTCATCCGCGCCATCGCCGAAGCCGCCGGCCTGAAGGTCCATGCCTACACCTCGCCCCACCTCGTCCGCTTCAACGAGCGCATTCGCCTCGCCGGGCGGCTGATCGAGGACGACCGGCTGAACGCTATCCTCGACCGGGTCGAGGCGCCGGGACTGGACGCCACGGTGTTCGAGAGCACCACCGCCGCGGCCTTCCTCGCCATGAGCGAGACCCCGGCCGACCTGGCGGTCATCGAGGTCGGCCTCGGGGGGGTGCTGGACGCCACCAACGTCATCGAGCGGCCGTTGCTCAGCGTGATCACCCCGGTCGATCTCGATCACGCCGAGTTCCTCGGGGACTCCCTCGCCGGCGTCGCGCGGGAGAAGGCGGGGGTGCTCAAGCCGGGCGCGCGGGGCCTGATCGCCCGGCAGGCGGAGGCCGCCATGACCGAGATCGAGGCCGCCGCCGCGCGCGTCGGCGCGCCGCTGACGGTGATGGGGGTGGACTTCGACGCCTGGGCGGAGCGGGGCGGGCTCGCCTTCCAGGACCAGAGCCGCTTCCTCGACCTGCCGGCTCCGGCGCTGCCGGGCCCTCACCAGTTCGCCAACGCCGGGCTGGCGACGGCGGTGGCGCTGGAGCTCGACCTGCCGGAGGCGGCGATCGCCCGCGGCCTCCGCGAGGCCAGCTGGCCGGCGCGGCTGCAGCGCCTGACTTCCGGTCCCTACGGCGAGGCGGCGAAGGCGGCGGACGCCGAACTCTGGCTGGACGGCGGGCACAATCCGCACGCCGGACGGGCGCTGGCGGCGGCCCTCGCCGAGCGGCGCGCTCGCGCGCCCCGTCCGACGGCGCTGATCGTCGGCATGCTGGCCAGCAAGGACGCCGGCGGCTTCTTCGCGGCCCTGCGGGAGGCGGAGGCGACGGTGTTCACCGTCCCGTTCGCGGGCGCGGCGGCGGATCCCGAGGCGCTGGCCGCCGTCGCCCGCGGCCACGGCCTTGGCGCGACCCCGGCGGCCGACCCCCTCCAGGCGCTGCGTCAGGCCCTGCGGCTGGGCGCGGGCCGGATCGTCATCTGTGGTTCGCTGTACCTCGCCGGCGAGGTGCTGGGCGCCGCCCGCGAGACCTGGCCCGACTGAACGTCAGCCGTTCGGCCCGGCGGGCGTGGCCATGGCTTCGCCGTCCGGCAGGCGCATGCGTTGCTGGGCGCGCAGGAATTCGCGGGTCTGCTGGTCCTGGACGAAGCCGCCGCGCGGCACGTCCCGGCAGACGCGTTGCTGCATGTTGGAGCCGGTGGCCCGCTCGAAGCGACAGACGCGGCGGGTGGCGGGTTCGTCCGGATCGCGCCGCGCCTCGGCGGGCGGAGGGGTCGCAGCGATCACGGCCACCTGGTCGGCGGGTGGCGCGGCGACGGTCAGGGCGGCGCTGATGATGAGGACGCTCAGCATGAAAACCTCCGGGGCCGTGAGACCAACCCCGGCAGGAGAACACCGATCGGCCGGCGCATCAACCCGCGGCGGAGGATCCGGCGTCGCCCGCGGTGATGCCGGCGTCGGCCAGCCACTCGACGATCTTGCCCTTCGGCATGGCGCCGACCTTCATCGAGGCCATCTGGCCGTCCTTGAACAGCATCAGGGTCGGGATGCCTTTCACGCCGAGGCGCGACGGGGTCATCGGGCTGTCGTCGATGTTGACCTTGGCGATCGTGACCTTGCCGGCGAACTCGTCGGCGATCTGCTCCAGCGCCGGGCCGATCTGCTTGCAGGGGCCGCACCATTCCGCCCAGAAGTCGACGAGAACCGGCTCGGACGCCTTCAGGACGTCGGCTTCGAAGCTGTCGTCGGTGACCTTGACCGTGGCCATGCAATCTCTCTCCATCCGCCGCCGTGGGAAGCGCGGCGCTGTCTGTGGGCCGGGCATCGTGCAGTGATTCCGGCGGTTCGCTGGCATGTGGGGCGCTTCGCCGCGGTTTTCAACGCGCGGCCGCGGCGTCCAGAAGCTCCGGCGGAATCGGGGTGAGGCGAGGGCCGTCGGTCCACACCAGGGCGGCCTCGACCGGCCGGTCCGGATAGAGGTCGCGCAGCACGGAAGCATAGACCGCCAGCTGCAGGATGTATGCGGGGTCGGCGTCCGCGGCGTGGTCGGGCGCCGGACGGTTGGTCTTGTAGTCGACCACCAGCACCCGGTCCGGCGTGACCACCAGCCGGTCGATGCGGCCGGCGACCGGGGCGCCTTCGTACTGTCCGGCGATCGCCACCTCGGCCCGGGACCCGGGTCCGAACACCGCGGCGAAGCGCGCGTCCTCCAGCACCGAGAAGGCGGCGGCGATCATCTCCGCCCGCTGCGCGTCCGACAGGTCGCGCTCGCGGGCCAGCATCCGGCGCGCTGCGTCGGGCCGCTCTTCCGCCGGCAGGTCGGGCAGGCGCTCGAGCAGCCGGTGGATCAGGTCGCCGCGGCGGAACCGCCCCAGCGGCCCGCCCGGGGCGCCCGCCGTGGCGAGCGGGGAGGGGGCCGGGACGCGCAGGGCGCCGCCCATCTGCGACGGCGCCGCCGGCCGGGCCGTGCGATCGGCCGCCGGCGGCCGCCGCGCCCACGCCGGGACCTCGACCCCTGCCGCGGCCGTCTCCGGCCGGGTGTCTCCGGACGCGGATCCGGGGCCGAAGCGCAGGACGCCGGTCTCCAGCTCCGCGATCTCCCCCGGACGCGTCGCCTGCAGCCGGCCGAAGGCGCCCGCGATCACCTCCCACCAGCAGCCCGGGTCGTAGCCCTCCTTCGGCCGGGCCAGCCGGCGGCCCATCACGATCAGCCGGTCGCGGGCCCGGGTCAGCGCCACATAGAGCAGGCGCAGCGACTCGGCGTCGGTGCGGTCGACGCGCGCCTGGCGGACCCGCGCCGAGGCGGCGCAGTCCTGCTTGCTGCTGGCGGGGCACATCAGCCAGGCCTCGCCGCCGTCCTCCAGCGCCACCGGCATCAGGGTGGGGCCCTGCGGCTTCGCCTTCGAGGTGGTGTCGGGCAGGATCACCACCGGCGCCTCCAGCCCCTTGGCGCCGTGCACCGTCATCACCCGCACCTCGTCGCGGGCCCCCTCCATCTCCCGCTTCACCTCCACGTCGGCCTGCTCCAGCAAGGCGAGGCAGGTCTCGAGGTCGTGGCCGCCGCGGGCCTCCGCGGCCAGCACCTGCGCCAGGGTCTCGTCGATCGCCTCCTCGGCCTCGCGGCCCAGACGGTCGAGAATTCGCGCACGGCCGGTGCGGCCGTCCGACCCCGTGCGGTTGAGGGCGGTCGAGAAGAAGGCGAACGGATCCCGGTCGCGCGCCTCCAGCAGGTCGCGCAGCAGGTCGCGCGCCGCCGTCCAGGCCGGCTGCTCGTCGGCCCGCCGCTGCAGCTCCCGCCACAGCGAGCGCCCCTCGCGCGCCACCCGGTCGGCCAGCGGATACAGGGCGTCGGCCGGCCCGAAGTCGGGAAGGTCGCAGAACGGGCTGCGCAGGATCTCGGCGAGCGAAAGATCGTCCTCCGGAAAAAGGGCGAACCGCGCCAGCGCCATCAGGTCGTCGAAGACGATGTGCGCCTTCAGCTTCAGCCGGTCGGCCCCGGCCACCGGCACGCCCTCCGTCTTCAGAGCCCGGATGATCTCCTCGAAGGTGGCGTCGCGCCGCCGCACCAGCACGAGGAAGTCGCCGTAGCGGGCGGGCCGGAGCGCGGGACGGCCGTCGCGGCCAGTGGTCCATACCGGCGTCCCGGTCTCCACCTGCCGGCGCACCTCCCGCGCCAGCGCCCGGGCCAGCTGCTTGCGGGCGCTGCGGTTGTCCTCCTTGTCCACGGGGGCGTTCCACGCCTCGCGGGCCGGCGCGGCCGGCTCCTCGAACAGCGGCCACAGTTCGACCGAGCCGTGCTGTCCCCGCCGCGCCGGCCGGTGCACGGCGATGTCGCCGGTCTCTCCGCTGAGGGCGCGGGTGCGCTCCGGCCCCTCGAAGGCCGCATCGACGAAGGCCAGCACCTCCTCCGTCGACCGGAAGGAGGTGTCGAGCGGCACCGCACGGAAGCGCTCCGCCGGCACGATCGCCGCATGCGCCTGGGCCTCCTGCAGCAGCCGCTCCGGCCGCGCGCCCTGGAAGGAGTAGATCGACTGCTTGACGTCGCCGACCGCGAACATGGTCCGCGGCAGGGCGGCGGCGCGTTCGGCCCCCTCTCCGGCGAAGAAGGGCTCGGTCAGGGCGCGCAGGATGTTCCACTGTTCCGGGGCCGTGTCCTGGGCCTCGTCGACCAGCACGTGCTCGACCCCGCCGTCCAGCTTGTACAGCACCCAGGCCGCGGCCGAGCGGCGGGTCAGCAGGTCGGCGGTGCGCGCCACCAGGTCGGTGAAGTCCAGCGCCCCCCGTCGCCGCTTGCCGGCCTCGTAGAGCGCCGCATGCACCCGGGCGAGGGTCAGGAGCTTCTCGGTCTCGTCGGCGATGCGGGCGGCGCGGACCGTTTCCAGCGTCGCCGCATAGCGGTCCGCCAGCCGCCCCAGCCACTCGGCCGTGGCGGCCGGAGCCGACTTCGTCGCCAGCCGCTTGCGCGGCTCGCCGCCGGTCAGGAACACCGGCTCCAGCGCCGCGAAGGTCCAGCTCTGGGCCGCCGCGCGCATCCGCCCGGCGCACTCCCGGTCGGCGGCCGAGCCGGTCGCCATGGCTTCGGCGGCGGCGAGCCAGTCGTCGCGGCCGATCCAGCGCATGAAGTCGGCCTCGACCTCGGCCAGGGACCGCGCGTCGGCGCCGGCGAGCACCCGAGGCGCCGGGGCCGTCCCGGCCTCGATGCGATCCAGATATTCGAGCAGGGCCTCGCGCCGGGCCTCAACCGCGTCGAGCAGGGCGTGGAAGGCCTGGAAGTCCAGCTCGACGGCGAAATGGGCGTAGGCCGCGCCCACCGGCCCGTCGGGATCCTGCAGCGCCGCCCGCGCCAGCTCCTCCCGCGCCGCGTGCGACAGGTCGCGCGCCGCCTGGTCCTCCAGCACCTCGAAGCCGGGGGCGACCCCCGCCTCGAGCGGAAAGCGCCGCAGCAGCTTTTCGCAGAAGGCGTGGATGGTCTGGATCTTCAGCCCGCCGGGCGTCTCCAGCGCCCGGGCGAACAGCCGGCGCGCCTCCGACAGCTCCGCCCCCGTCAGCGTCTCCGGGTCGCGGCCCTCCAGCCCGGCCAGTTCGCGCGCCAGCTCGCGGTCGTCGGCCACCGCCCAGCCGCCCAGCTTGGCGAACAGCCGCGCCTGCATCTCCGCCGCCGCCGCCTTGGTGTAGGTGACGCACAGGATGTCTCCCGGCCTCACCCGCCGCAGCAGCAGACGCGCCACCCGGTTCACCAGGGTGGTGGTCTTGCCGGACCCGGCGTTGGCGGTGACGAAGACCGACAGCTCCGGGTCGGCCGCGGTGGCCTGGTGGGCGCGGGCCGCGGCGGCGGGGTCGATCGACACGACGTTGCTCATTCCGGGGCCTCGTCCTCGCCGCCGACCACGTGCCACTCCCAGACCCGGGCGAGGTGGTCGTAGTTGCCGCCGAAATTGCCCATGAACTGGGGGGCCATCCACGAGGTGTAGGGCCGGCTTTCGTCGTCGAAGGCGGCCACGCCGGCCTTGAGCCGCTCCAGCTCCCGCTCGGCGAGCTGGGCGGCGGTCAGGCTGTTGCTGCGGACCTGCCGCGCCACGTCGTCGACCTTCGCCGGATCCCGCCGTCCCGTCAGCCGCACGTACAGCAGCTCGGTCGCCTCGGTCGGCGGGGCCGGG
Source organism: Brevundimonas sp. (assembly GCF_013912005.1). GTDB lineage: Bacteria > Pseudomonadota > Alphaproteobacteria > Caulobacterales > Caulobacteraceae > Brevundimonas. The sequence goes on from NZ_JACESB010000015.1 coordinate 36,096, forward strand.
AAGCCGCCGGCGGCGAGGATGGCGGCGGTCAGGGTCAGCTGCGGCGCGAAGCCCTGCAGCACCTGGGCCTGGCTGGGCGCGGAGCCGGTCTTGAAGTCCATCACCGCCGCGCCGTGGGCGTCCAGCTCGATGCGGTCGGCGCGGGCGGTCAGGACGAACCGGCCGCCCGGCGCGTCGAAGGCGAGCTCCCCCGCCTGCTCGACCAGCAGGGTGGCGCCGCGCGCCCGCCGCTCGCGCTCGAACCGCTCCAGCCAGAGGGCGCAGTTGCGGGCCAGCGGACGTTCGCGCGCCAGCGCCGGCTCCGCGAAGCCGGCCTCGTCCAGCGCCTCGTGCAGGAAGCGCTCGATCTCCGCGGCGCAGTCGTCCGGCAGGGCTTCCGGCCAGGTGTGGACCACCCGCTCCACCGCCGCGTGGATGGCCGTGCCCCGCGCCAGCGCCTCGGCCGACTCCCCCGGCCGGTCCAGCCGGCGCAGGCCGAGGATGCGTTCGGCGTAGACTGCATAGGGGTCGCGCACCCAGCGCTCGATGGAGGTGACCGGCAACCGCCGCGGGCGGCGGTCCACCGGCGGGGTCGGCCCGGGCCGGCGGGCGTAGTCCGGCGTCGGGCGGCGCGGCGCGTCCAGCGCGCGGGTCCACGCCTCCACCCCGGCCGGGGCCGCGAGCCGCACCGGCGAGTCCGGGGCGTCGGCTCCGCGGGTCAGCATGTCCAGCCGCCACAGCCAGCGCGAGCGCACCGCCGGCTGGCCGCCGCGCCGCCCGCTGTGCACCAGCACCACCTCGTCGGCGCAGGCCGCCTGCAGGAAGTCCTGGGCGCTCTGACCGATGCGGCGCTCCGGCGGCGGCAGCCCCAGCGCCGCGCGCATCGGCCGCGACAGGAAGGGGTCGGTCGGGGCCGGCTGGGGCCAGACCCCTTCCTCCAGCCCGGCGAGAATCATCCGGTCGGCCCGCACCAGCCGCGCCTCGATCGCCCCGAGAATGCGCAGCGACGGGTGCGTCGCCCCGCCGGTGCGCACCACGGCGTCGGCCAGCAGGCCCTGCACCAGTTCGACCAGTTCCGCCGGGCCGACCTCGCCCAGCGCCGCGCCGCCCTCGATCAGGGCCGACAGGGCCTGGGCCGCCGCCTCGCCGTCGGGGCCGGCCCAGGCCTCCTGTCCCGCCAGCGCCTCGATCAGCTCCGCCAGCGCCCGCGCGGCGACGTCGGGCGCCGCCCTCGCCGCGCGCGCCGACGCCGGCTCCACCAGGGCCCGCAGGCGCGCAGCGAGGGCCGCAGCGGCCTCCAGCCGGGCCAGCCGGGCCGCCGGGGCCGGGGTCCCGTCCCGGTCGGGCGCCGCGGCCCGCTCCAGCCGACGCAGCAGCCGGTCGAAGCCGCCCGACCGCGGGCCGCGCAGGCCGAAGCGCTCCAGCGCCTCGACGGCGGATCGCCGGCCGTCCCCGGCCGGCTCCAGCCGGACCAGCGGATGCTTGAGCAGACCGAGCAGCACCTGCGGATCGGCCGGATCCGCCAGCCATCGGGCGCAGAGGTCGACCAGCGTCCCCGCCGGCATGCGCGCCAGCGGCTGGCCGGCGGAGATGTCCGGGACCACGCCCCACCGCTCGAGCCGCGCCGCCACCCGCCGGCCCAGCGTCTGGTCGGGGGTGACGAGGGCGCAGGTGCGGCCGGGCGTCTCCAGCGTCTCGCGCATCATCAGGGCGATGGCCGCGGCCGCCTCCTCCTCGTGCCGCAGGGCCAGCACGCTCAGCCCCTCCAGCCCCTCGGCCACCGGATCGGCGGCCTGGCCGGCGGCGGCCGCGCGCCGGCGCAGCTCGCGGATGGCCGCGCGCCAGTCGCCGGTGGCGTCGGCCGGGCGCAGCGCCTCGTTGAGCAGCCGCTGCCGCGCCCGGCCGCGCTGGGCCGCCTGCGGCGCCTCGGCCGGGGCGAACCAGCGACGCACCTGCGCCCGCGCCGTCCCGTGCCGCTCCAGCAGCCGCTTCAGGGCCCGCTGCGGATGCTGTTCGTTGTCGGCGTCGATCTGGGCCCAGACGTCCTCGTCGAGGTCGAGGTCCAGCCCCGGCAGGACGACGCAGCCCTGCGGCGCCCGCGCCACCGCCCCCAGCACGGCCGCGGCGGCCGGGACGGTCCCGGTCGAGCCGGCGGCGATCACCGGCTGGACCGGCGGCTGCGCGTCCCACTGCTCCGCCAGCCGCCGCAGCAGGGTGACGCGGCGCCAGGCGGGATCGACCAGGCCGAGCTCGGCCAGGCGCGCCGGCCAGGCCTGCACCGCCAGCCCGAGGAACTCGGCCGAACGCTCCCAGTGCTCGGCCATCTCGCCCTCGACGAGGGTGGCGACGCGCTCCGGCGCCTCGACCTCCTCCAGCTGGCAGGAATCGAGAAAGCCGCCCAGGGCGTCGGCGAGGTCGAGGGCGCGCATCGGGCTGAGGCCGTCGTCGAAGCGCTCGACGATCATCCGCGCCATCTCGAAGCGGCGGGTCAGCGGCGCGATCGCCGGCGGCAGGTCCAGCCCCAGCGCGCCCGGCGAGAAGGGCGGCTCGTCCTCCTCGAGGTCCCCCAGCGGCCGCACCTGCGGCAGCAGCACCGGCCGCCCCTCCGCCCGCCGCGCCAGCGCCTCGGTGAAGGCCCGGGCCGCGCGGCGGTTCGGCAGCAGGACGACGGCGTCGGTCAGGCGCTCCGGCGGCCGCTCGCCGATCCAGGCCAGCACCCCGGCGGCGAGGTCGTCGAGGAAGGGCCGGCGCGCCTCGATGGCCCACCAGCGGGGGCCCGCGCCGGCGAACGGGTCGAAGCCTCCGCTCACGCCGGCCCCGCCAGCCGCGCCTCGGCGGCGTCGCGCGCCGCCGGATCGCCGACGTGCATCCAGTCGCCGTCCAGCACGCAGCCGAACAGCCGCCCCGCCGCCGCCGAGCGCCGCCAGAACCCGCTCAGCGAGAAGGGGCCGTCGGGGCCGTCGGCGACATAGTCGGGCCGGCAGATGTGCACGCCCATGTAGGCGTAGGGGGCGGACGTCGCGTCGCCGCGGAAGGTCAGGCGCCCGTCGTCGGCGCGGAAGAAGTCGCCGTCGCCCTCGAAGCCGATCGCCCCCTCGCGCGTCGCGAGAAGAAGGGCGGCGTCCATGATTGACGGATTCCACAGCCGGGCGAGTTGATCGAGGGCGTTCCCCCGGTCCGTCCAGACGCTGTCGATGTTGGCCACCACCACCGGCGCCGCCCCGAGCAGCGGCCGCGCCTTCTTCAGCCCGCCGCCGGTCTCGAGCAGCGCGTCGCGCTCGTCGGAGATGGCGATCGCCGGTCCGCGGTCGCGGGCGGCGAGGTGCGCCTCCAGCCGGTCCGCGAACCAGTGGACGTTGACCACCGCCCGCTCGACCCCGCCCTCCGCCAGCCGGTCCAGCACATGGTCGATCAGCGCCCTCCCCCCGACCTCCACCAGGGCCTTGGGCCGGTCGTCAGTCAGCGGCCGCATGCGCGTGCCGAGCCCTGCGGCCAGCACCATGGCGGTCTTCGGCAGGGCTGCGGTCATTGTCGTCCCTCTTCCGGGACATGGCGCGCGAACCAGTCGGCGACGGCGTCCATGCCGGGCTGGCGCAGGTTCCGGCGCAGGTGGTCCCACACCCGTGGCATGAACTGGAGGTAGCGGGGCTTGCCGTCGCGGGCGACCAGCCGCGCGAAGACTCCGAGGATGCGCGCCTCGTTCAGCGCCGCCAGGGCGACATAGTCCCGCCAGTAGGACTCGCGGTCGACCATCATCACCTCGCAGTAGTGGTCGAAGGCGACCTTCTCCAGCTCCGGCGGCACGTCGCGGCGGGCGTCCTGCAGCAGCGAGTGCAGGTCCCACACGGGATGGGCCAGCACCGCGTCCTGGAAGTCGATCATCCCCACCCGCCGCTGGTGCGTCCGCTCCGGCAGCCAGATCAGGTTCTCCGCGTGGTAGTCGCGGTGGGCGATGGTCCAGGCCTTCTCCTCGCCCATGGCCGCCACCGGCGCCCAGGCGGCCCGCCACTCGTCCAGCGCCGCCGGACCGAAGTCCAGCTCCGGCCGCAGCTTCGGCATCCATTCGACGAACAGGTCGACGCCCCCCTGCAGCGCCGTGGCGTCATAGGTCAGCAGCGGCCAGTCGCCGGCCGGGCCCTGCATCATCTCGGGCAGCAGGGCGGACATGTGCAGCCGGGCGATCGCGTCGACGGCGGCGAGGTACAGCGGCGCCTGGGGCTCGCCCTCGGCGATGACCTGCGCGAACAGGTCGTCGCCGAGATCCTCGATCACGGCCAGCCCCGCCCCGGCGTCCACGGCCACGATCTCGGGCGTCGACAGCCCGGCGTGCCGGAAGTGCTCGGCGACGGCGGCGAAGGCCTCGATCCGTCCGGCCGACAGGCGCGCCACGGCGTTCCAGCCCGCGGCCCGGCGCTGCTCCGGCGTCCACGCCGGGTCGCAGGGGTGGGACTCGGCCGCCGGCGGCTGGTCCATCAGCATCAGGGTCGCCCCCGCCGGCGTGGTCAGCCGCTCGTACCGGCGGGTCGAGGCGTCGCCGGGCAGGGGCGCGCGCGCGGCCTCGCCCAGTCCGGCGGCCGTCAGGAAGTCGCGGCGGAGGTGTTCGCGGTCAGACATGCAGGTCCCTTGCCTTGCTCTCCCACGCCCCTGCGCCAGAAACGGTCGCACGCCGCCCGTCGGGCGTTTCGGCGAGGGTGATGGTGAGCCGGTCGGGGCCGAGCCAGGCGGCCGGGTCGTCGCCGAGCCGCTCCGGCCACTCGATCACCGCGCAGCCCTCGTCCAGCGCCTCGTCCAGTCCGATCTCCGCCGCCTCCCCGGGCCGCTCCAGCCGGTACAGGTCGAAGTGCGCCACCGGCGGGGCGCTGTCGTAGAACTGCACCAGGGTGAAGGTGGGCGAGGGGACGTCCTCGTCGGGCCGGGTCAGGGCGCGGATCAGGCCGCGCGCCAGGGTCGACTTGCCCATGCCCAGCGGGCCGTACAGCAGGACGGCCTCGCCGGCCGCGAGGCGGCGGGCGATCGCGGCGCCCAGCCGGGCCGTGGCGTCGGCGTCGGGGAGGTCGAGGATCCGGTCAGGCAAAGTCGGCGTCCGGCTGGCCGGGCAGCACCCGCTCGGTGAAGGCCTTGAGGGCGTAGGTCGCCTTGGCCGCGTCGATGTCCAGCCGCGAGGGCGGGATCGGCTTGCCCACCTTGAGGTGGAACGGCTTCCGGCGCTTGTTGAGCAGCTCGTGGAACAGGGTGATGTCGCGCAGTTCCTGCGACACCCGGTCGAAGGCGTGGAACAGGCGGGAGTAGGGCCCGGCGACGTGGACCGGCACGATCGGCGCCTGGTGCCGGCGCGCCAGCGAGGCCGCCGTGGTCGCCCACTCGGGGTCGGTCACCGAACCGTTCCGCGCCACCCGCGCCAGCCGCCCCGCGGGAAACATGACGACGCACCGCTCGGCCTCGAACGCCTCGCGCGCCGCCTGCAGGGTGGCGCGGGTCTTCTCGCGGGTGCGCTTCTCCACCACCCACTCCACCGGGATTACCGCCTCGCCGAGCCGGGGCGACACCCGCAGCGCGTCGGCGTTGGCGAAGAAGATGGCGTCGCGCCGGCGGGCGGCGACCACGTCGTACACGGCGATGCCGTCGGCGATGCCCGTCGGGTGGTTGGCCACCACCAGGCAGCGGCCGCTCGCCGGGATGCGGTCGGCGTTCAGCGCCGACACCTTCAGGTCCAGCAGGTCGCTCATCCAGGCCAGGGCCTCGGCGCCCGACAGGGGGGCGAGAGCGTCGGCCATCCGCACCGCCTGGCGGTAGTTGAGCAGCCGGTGCAGCGCCGGCCGCATCACCGGCCACAGGGGCGAGCCGGTCAGCCGCGGCGCGCGCTCGGCGATCAGCACGTCGCAGATGTGCGGCTCCGGTCGCGGCGCTGTCGGGACGGCGGTCATCCGGCCGGTTGTCGCCGCTTGCGCGATGCTCCGCAAGCGCCCGCGACCGCGCCGCGCCATTGACGCCCGGGCGGCAGGGCGCCACGCCTTCGCCCCGAACGATTTCGTCCGCGGAGAAAGCATCCATGTCCCGACTGTCCCGCCTTCTGACCGGCCTGAGCGCCGTGGCGCTGCTCGGCGCGGCCGCCCTGCCGGCCGTCGCCGAGGCGCCCGTCCCCGCCGCCGCCGCGGCCGCCCCCGCCGCGCAGCAGCCGGAGGCCTTCGACTATCGCGACATGATCTCGGCCAACCGGCTGGGCGATCCGCAGGTGTCGCCGGACGGCCGCCGGGTGGTCTACTCGGTGACCACCACCGACGTGGAGGCCAACCGCCGCTCCGGCGCCCTCTACATGATGGACCTGGAGAACCCGGGCGAGCCGCGCCGCCTGGCCATCAACGAGGGCGGCGCCAACACCGCCCGCTGGGGCGGCGACGGCAAGCTCTACTTCCTGTCCGGCCGCTCGGGCTCCAGCCAGGTGTGGCGCGCCGACGCCGACGGAACCCGGCCCGAGCAGGTCACCCGCCTGCCGCTGGACGTCAACGCCTACCGCCTGAGCCCCGACGCCTCGAAGGTGGCGGTCTCCCTCGCGGTGTTCCCGGAATGCGGCGATCTCGCCTGCACCGTCGATCGCCAGAAGGCCGAGGCCGACAGCCCCTCCACCGGCCAGGTCTACGACCGCATGTTCGTGCGCCACTGGGACAGCTGGAGCGACGGCACGCAGAACCACCTGTTCGTCGTCCCCACCGCAGGGCCCGCCGAGCCGGTGTGGCTGACCCGCGGCTTCGACGGCGACGTGCCCTCCAAGCCCTTCGGGGACGAGAGCGAGTTCACCTTCACCCCGGACGGGGAGGGGGTGGTCTTCTCCGCCCGCGAGGCCGGCCGCTCCGAGCCGTGGAGCACCAATTTCGACCTCTACCAGGTGTCGCTGGCCGAGCCCGGCCGGCTGACCAACCTCACCGACGACAACGACGCCTGGGACACCGGCCCGGTGTTCTCGCCCGACGGTCGCACCCTGGCCTACCGGGCGATGGCCCGGCCGGGGTTCGAGGCCGACCGCTACGCCATCTTCCTGCGCGACATGGACACCGGCCAGGTTCGCCAGATCGCCGCCAACTGGGACCGCTCGGCCGACACCCTGCAATGGTCGAAGGACGGGAACACCCTCTACACCACCGCCGGCGACGTCGGTCAGACCCGTCTGTTCGCCATCGACACCCGCAACGGCGTGGTCACCCCGGTGACCGGCGAGGGCCACGTCTCGGCCTTCCAGCAGACCCCCTCCGGCTTCGTCATCGCCCAGGACAGCCTGACCCGTCCGAGCGAGCTGTATGTGAAGACCTTCCTCGGCCGCGAGATGCCGATCCGCATCACCAATGTGAATCCGCAGCTCGACGACAAGGCCTTCGGCGAGGCCGAACAGTTCAGCTTCCCGGGCTGGAACAATGAGACGGTGCACGGCTACGTCATCAAGCCGGCCAACTATGTCGAGGGCCGGAAGTACCCGGTGGCCTTCCTCATCCATGGCGGACCGCAGGGCTCGTTCGGCAACAGCTGGTCGTACCGCTGGAATCCGATGACCTACGCCGGCGCGGGCTATGCGGTGGTGATGATCGATTTCCACGGCTCGACCGGCTACGGCCAGGCCTTCACCGACGCGATCAGCCAGCACTGGGGCGACCGCCCGCTGGAGGACCTGCAGAAGGGCTGGGCGGCGGCGCAGCAGCGCTACCCCTTCCTTGACGGCCAGAACGCCTGCGCCCTCGGCGCCTCCTACGGCGGCTACATGATCAACTGGATCGCGGGGAACTGGTCCGGCGCGTTCGACTGCCTGGTCAACCACGACGGCGTCTTCGACACCTTCGGCATGGGCTATTCGACCGAGGAGCTGTGGTTCACCGAGTGGGAGTACGGCGGCACGCCGTGGGAGAATCCCCGCGGCTACCAGCAGTTCAACCCGGCCAACCACGTGCAGAACTGGCGCGACCCGATGCTGGTCATCCAGGGCGACCGCGACTTCCGCATCCCGACCGCCCAGGCCCTGTCGACCTTCACCGCCCTGCAGCGTCGCGGGATCGACAGCCGGCTGGTGGTCTTCCCGGACGAGAACCACTGGGTGCTGAAGCCGGCCAACAGCCTGCAGTGGCACACCGAGGTGTTCGGCTGGCTGGACCGCTACCTCAAGCCGGCGGACTGAGCCGGCGCGGGACACGACAACGCGGGGCGCTCCGGCCGGAGCGCCCCGTCGCTTTTCAGGCCGGCCGGTTCAGCGGGCGCGGGCGACCGTGTTCGCCGCCTGCTCGTAGCGGGCGTGCTCCCGCTCGGTCATGCAGCGCGGCGCCTCCCAGCGCGGGTCGGCCCGGCGGACCTCCAGCGCCTCGCGGGCGGTGATGAACACCGGCCGCTCGCCGTAGGCGCGGGCGAAGGCACGCCGCGAGGCGGTGTCGGTCTTGCAGATCAGGACGCCGCGCGCGTCGGCCTCCCGCTCGCCCCGGGCCGGGGCCTGCGGCGCGGTCTGGGCCGCGGCGGCGCCGGCGGCGGCGACCGCCAGCAGGGTCAGGGGAACAGTCCGGAACAGCCGCATGGAACCCTCCTCAGAAGCGGAAATCGATCAGAACCCGGACGAGAGAATGCGCCTTTGTCTCCGTTTGTAAAGATTTGACGACAGTTCAACGGCGGAAATTTTACAGCGATGGCGCACCGGCGCGCCTGAGCCTTTCGCCGCCCTTGCGCGTTCCCGAGGGCCGCCGGAGCTCAGCCGCTTGAAAAACCCGTTGCAGGACAATCGGAAATGGCTGGCGCTCCGCGAGCGGGCGCTGGTCCCCGCGGGGGCGCGGGCGGCGCGCTGGCGCGACTGGATGCTGGCCAACGATCCCGTGATCGCCGCCGTGCGCCGGCCCGGCCGCCCGGAGAAGGTGGCCGCCAGCGTCACCCTCGGGCTCGTCGCCGCGGTCCTGCTGTTCCTCGCCCTGTTCGACTGGAACCTGCTGCGCGGCCCGATCGGCCGCTGGGCCTCCGCCCGCTGGGATCGCCAGATCGAGCTGAACGGCGACCTCGACGTCCACCTGTTCAGCTGGACCCCCTCGGTGCAGGTCCGCGACCTGCGCATCGGCGGCCCCGACTGGGCGCGCGAGCGCGACACCCTGCGGGTCGGCGACCTGCAGGCCTCGGTCCGCCTGCGCCAGCTGTTCGCCGGACGGGTCGAGCTGCCGCGGGTCGCCATCGCCCGGCCCGAGGCGGTGCTGATCTCCACCGCGGACGGCCGCCGCAGCTGGGAGCTCGACCCGGACGCCCCCGACACCGGCGAGGGGCTGAAGCTGCCGCTGATCCAGCGGCTGATCATCCGCGACGGCCGCCTGTCCCTCGACGAGCAGGGGCGCGACATCCGGCTGGAAGCCACCGTCAACGCCCGGGAAGGGGCCGGCGGCGAGGCCGGCTTCCGGCTCGAGGGCCGCGGCACGATCAACGGCACGCCCCTGACTCTGGCGGTGCGCGGCGGGCCCTTCATCAACGTGCGCCGCGACCGGCCCTACGCCTTCCACGGCGAGATCGCCGGGGCGGGGACCCGCATCGTCGCCGACGGGGCGATCACCCGCCCCTTCGACCTCGGCCGCTTCACCGCGGACCTGAGCCTGCGCGGGCGCGACCTCGCCGACGTCTATCTGCTCACCGGCATCACCACCCCGAACACGCCGCCCTACCGGCTCTCCGGACGGCTCGTGCGCGAGGACGCCCGCTTCACCTTCGCCGACTTCTCCGGCCGGGTCGGCTCGTCCGACCTGTCCGGGGACCTGGTGGTCGACAAGGCCGGCGACCGGCGGCGGGTCGAGGCCGACCTCCGCTCCGACCTGCTGGACCTCGACGACCTCGCCGCCGTGCTCGGGGCCGAGCCGCGGGCGGCCGGCTCCGGCGACACCCGGGCCGCCTCCGGCCGGCCGGGGCGGCTGCTGCCCGACGCGCCGCTGAACGTAGGGCGCCTGCGGGTGATGGACGGCGAGCTGCGCTACCGGGCCGCCCGGGTGAAGCGGAACGCCCTCGAGGTCCGCCAGGTCGATATCGGCGCCGCGCTGGAGGCGGGGGTGCTGGACCTCGACCCGGTCGCCTTCACCTTCACCCGCGGCGAGCTGCGCGGCACGGCGAAGATCAACGCCACCCGCGACACGCCCTACAGCGCCGTCGACCTGCGGCTGCGCGGCTATCCGCTGGAGTCGATCATCCCCGCCCGCGGCGGCGCCCCGACCGTCACCGGCCGCGCCCTCGGCCGGGCGCAGCTCGAGGGGCCGGGCGCCTCGGTGCATGACTTCGCCGCCCGCTCGAAGGGCCGGCTCAGCCTCGTCGTGCCCCAGGGCCGGATGCGGGCCGCCTTCGCCGAACTGCTCGGCATCAACGCCACCGCCGGCCTGTTCCGGCTGCTGGGCGGCGACGAGTCGACCGCCGAGATCCGCTGCGCGGTCGCCAGCTTCGACGTCGCCGGCGGCACGGCCACGGCGAAGACCTTCGTCATCGACACCACCCCCGTTCTGGCCCGCGGCTCGGGAACCATCGACCTCGGCGCGGAGACGATGAACCTGCGCATCGACGGCGAGACCAAGCAGGCGCGGCTGGTCCGCCTGTGGTCGCCGATCACCGTCCAGGGCCCCCTGACCGGGCCGCAGGTCGGCGTCGACGGGGGTTCGGTGGCGGGTCAGGCCGGTCTCGGGGCCGCGCTCGGGGCCCTGATCAATCCGCTGGCGGCCCTGCTGCCCTTCGTCGACCCGGGCCTGGCCGAGGACGCCAACTGCGGCGCCCTGGTCTCCTCCGCCCGCTGAACCCTTGAGCCGCTGACGCCTTCCATGCGAGGCGTGGCCCGTCGCTGCGCTGACGAAGGACGCCCATGACCCGCAGAGGCCTGCTCGCTCCCCTGCTCGGCGCCGCCGCGGCCGCCTGTTCGCCGCTGGCCCTGCTCAACCGGCTCGGCCCGCGCGACCCCGGCGCCGGCCGGGTGGCCCAGGACCTCGCCTACGGACCGGACCCCCGCCAGCGCCTCGACCTGTGGGCTCCTGACGGCCCCCGGCCCGCCGACGGCTGGCCGGTGCTGGTCTTCTTCTACGGCGGCGGCTGGGACAGCGGCGAGAAGGACCTCTACGGCTGGGCCGCCCAGGCGCTGGCGGCCCGCGGCTTCGTGGTGGCCGCTCCCGACTACCGGCTGGTGCCCGAGGTCCGCTTCCCCGCCTTCGTCGAGGACGCGGCCGCCGCCACGGCCTTCGCCGTCGACGCCGTCCGGGCCCACGGCGGCGCGCCGGACCGGCTGGGCGTGATCGGCCACTCGGCCGGGGCCCATCTGGCGATGATGATCGCGCTGGACCGACGCTACATGCAGGCCGCCGGCGCGCCGGACGTGATCCGCGCCGCCGCCGGCCTCGCCGGCCCCTACGAATTCCTGCCGCTCGACGTCTCGGCCTCGATCAACGCCTTCGGCCGGGCGCCGGACCCCACCCTGACCCAGCCGGTGACCTTCGTCCGCCCGGACGCCCCGCCGCTGTGGCTGGGGCACGGGACCGCCGACCGGGTGGTCCACGCCGAGGACACGGTGATCCTGTGCGAACGGATGCGCGCGGTCGGCGGCCGCTGCGAGGCGAAGCTCTACCGGGACCTCACCCATGAGGACCTGATCGCCACCTTCTCGCCCCTGTTCCGCAAGCGGGCGCCGGTGCTGGAGGACGTCACCGGCTTCCTGCGCGCGGCGCTCGCCTGACAGCGTCTCGCCAAGGTCACGTTCCTTCGTTAAGGGAGGCCATGACAGATACGATGACAGCCCGGGCGGCGCTGGACCGCCTCGAAACCCTCTACACCCAGTCCGTGGCCAACCTGCGCGCGGCCGTGAAGACCTTCCTCGACACCGGCGAACGTCCGTCGGCCGAGGCCCGCGCCGCCGGCCTGTTCGCCTACCCCGAGCTGCGGGTCAGCTGGTTCGGCGACCGCCCCGGCCACCTCGCGACCCGCGCCTACGCCCGCCTGTCGCGGCCCGGCGTCTATGCGACCACGATCACCCGGCCGGATCTGTTCCGGCCCTATCTGACCGAGCAGCTGCGCCTGCTCGAGGCGGACTACGGCGCCAGCTTCGACGTGGGGCCGTCGGAGCAGGAGATCCCCTTCCCCTATGTGCTCGACGGTTCGGACGTCGCGCTGGACCCGTCCAACACCGCCGCCATCGCGCGCCACTTCCCGACCACCGACCTGGCCCACATCGGCGACGAGATCCCAGACGGCCTGTTCGACCCCGCCGAGGCCTTCCCGCTGGCCCAGTTCGACGGCCTGCGCACCGACTTCTCCCTCGCCCGCCTGCGCCACTACACCGGCACGCCGGTCGAGGACGTCCAGTCCTTCATCCTGTTCACCAACTACAACCGCTACGTCGACGAGTTCGTGCGCTGGGCGCTGGACCGGCTGCGCGACCCGGACAGCCCCTACGAAAGCCTGTCCACCCCCGGCGGAGTCGTGGTCACCCGCGACACCGCCGACCCGGAGGCGGCGATCGCCGAGTCGGCCTGGAAGAAGCACCAGATGCCGGCCTACCACCTGACCGCGCCGGGCTGGAACGGGATCAGCCTGGTGAACATCGGCGTCGGGCCGTCCAACGCCAAGACCATCTGCGACCACCTGGCGGTGACCCGGCCCCACGCCTGGCTGATGATCGGCCACTGCGGCGGCCTGCGCGACAGCCAGACGGTCGGCGACTATGTGCTGGCCCACGCCTATCTGCGCGACGACCATGTGCTGGACGCCGTGCTGCCGCCGGACATCCCGATCCCCTCGATCGCCGAGGTCCAGCGCGCCCTCTACGACGCCGCCAAGTCGGTCTCCGGCATGCCGGGCGAGGAGATCAAGCGCCGGCTGCGCACCGGCACGGTGGTCACCACCGACGACCGCAACTGGGAGCTGCGCTATTCCAAGTCGGCGCTGCGCTTCAACCAGAGCCGGGCCGTGGCCATCGACATGGAAAGCGCCACCATCGCCGCCCAGGGCTACCGCTTCCGCGTGCCCTACGGCACCCTGCTGTGCGTCTCCGACAAGCCGCTGCACGGCGAGATCAAGCTGCCGGGGCAGGCCCACCGCTTCTACGAGGGCTCGATCTCCGAGCACCTGCAGATCGGCATCCAGGCCGTCGGCCTGTTGCGGGCCGAGGGCGAGCGCCTGCACTCCCGCAAGCTGCGCGCCTTCGACGAGCCGCCGTTCCGGTAGGCGAGTCTCAGGGCGCGGCGGGCGCCGGCCAGACCATCGCCTCCGTGATCACCTCATGGCCCGACGGCGCCCGTGCGGCCCGGCGCGCCGGCGGTACGGTGGGGTTCGAGGGGTAGCTCGCGCCGTCGAAGGTCAGGATGGCCGTCCCCGGCTCGATCCCGCCGCCGGCGATCCGCACGGCCAGGTCCGGCAGGCCATTGGTGGTTGTGGGCAGCACCGTCACCGGCGGCTGCACCACCGTCAGCCTGCCCAGCGCCTCGACCCGGCCGCCCGCTGTCCGGTGGATCAGCAGGGTGCAGCCGCCGGAGCCGCAGTAGTCGCGGCCGGTCAGGTAGGTGAAGTGCAGCCGGAGTTCGCCGTCTCCCCAGGATGCGACGACCGGACGAAGCGCGTCGACGGGAGCGGCTTCGTGTTCGGAGATCCAGGCCGCGACCCGGTCCGCGTCGCTTTCAAGGCCAGCCGACGCCGGGACCGCCGCGTCCCTGCTCCCCGACCCTGACCCGGCGGCGCAGGCGCCGACGAGGGCTGCAAGGCAGAGCGTCAGGCCCCGGCGCATCAGCCGCGTTCCGCCCGCCATGGGGAGCCTATCTCCTCAGCCGCCGGGCGTTGGCCGTGGCGGCCGCGTGGATCGGCTGCAGGGCATCCGCCTGCAGCTTGAGCATGGCCGCGCCCAGCGCCCAGCTGTCGCGGAGCGTCCGGTTCCAGGCGTTGAGCGCCCACAGGCCCTGCGCCCCTGCCGCCTCGACGGGGGTGCGTGCCGCCGCCATGGCGTCCAGCGCCTTGCGGGCTGCGACGCCCTCGCGCTCGGCGGCCCGGCGGACGGTCTCCGCCGCCCGCAGCGCGCCGGAAACCCCGATCGCGGCCGAGGCGGTCAGCGCCTCGACCTTCTCCGAGCCCATCAGGGCCAGTTCCGCATAGTCGGCCTTCAGCGGGTCGCGCACCGCCTCGGCCATGATCTCGAGGCGTCGGGCGATGACGTCGCCGGAGGCTTCCATCAGCTCCTGGCTGGCGCGATGGGTGCGGGCGGCGTGACTGGCGTGTTTCATCGGCGGACCGTGCGCCCCGCCCCGCCCTACGGCAAGCGCTCGTTTGAGAACTCCGCCACATCCTTCAGCAGGGCCGGAACGGCGGCCTCGATGATCTGACGGCCCTTCTCCGGGCTGGCCTGCAGCGGGTCGGAGCCGATGCGGCCGTCGGGAAACCGCGCCCGGTAGTCCAGGGCGTCGCGGATCGGACCGACGGGGGCGATCTTCGGATCCAGCTCCGCCGTCTTCACCCGCTCCGGATAGGCGGCCTGGGTGACCGCGATCTCGGACGGGGTGGCGTGCATGCCGTGCCCGGTCGGGAACATGTTCGAGCAGAAGGCGTGCACCCCGGGCAGGTCCCACCAGTTGCGCAGCTTGAGGATGAACGGCGGCCGCTCCTCGACGAAGGACCACTCCGCATAGATCTCGGCGAAGGTCGCCTCGATGGTGGCGACGTTGCCGCCGTGGCCGTTGAGCAAATAGATCCGCTCGAAGCCGTGCCGCGAGAGCGACGACACCCAGTCGGTGATCGCGGCCATGAAGGTCGAGGGGCGCAGCGAGATGGTGCCGGCGAAGGCCAGGTGGTGCTGGGCCATGCCGATGTTGAAGGTCGGCGCCACGACCAGGCTCTCGTCCTGCGCCTCGGCCGCGTGGGCGATGATCTCGGGGCACAGCCAGTCGGTGCCGAGCAGGCCCGTCGGCCCGTGCTGCTCGTTGGAGCCGATCGGCACGACGACCGTCTTCGTGGTCTTCAGCCGCGCGTCGATCTCGGGCCAGGACGACAGGTGCATCAGCATGCGGGGACTCCGGAACACTTCGGCGCCGGTCTAGGCCGATTGCCGCGCCCCGCCAACCGTCAGGGGGCGAAGGCCCGCAGGAACCGCCGCGCCGCCTCGGCGGCCCGCGCCGCGCGGTCGAACGGCGGGTGCGGCACCGCCAGCAGGCTGCGCAGGTGGCCATGACCCAGCACCATGCCGGAGAACATCTCGGCCGCGGCGTCGGGGTCCGGGATGGCCAGGGCGCCGGAGCGGTCCTGCGCGGCCAGCCAGGCCGACAGCCGGCGCAGCCCCTCGGCGGGGCCGGCCTCGTAGATGGCCTGCGCCAGCTCCGGCGCCTCCGGGGACATCAGGGCGACGCCGCGCATCGAGCCGCCGCCCTCCGGCGCGCACAGCTTCTCCAGCAGGGTCGCGGCGACGGCGGTCAGGACCGTCTCCGGATCGCCGCCTCCGCGCAGCGGCGCGCTGACCGCGTCGGACCGGCGCGCGGCCAGGGCGCGGCCGATGTCCACCTTCGACGGGAAGCGGTTGTACAGCGTCTGGCGCGACACCCCGGCCCGCCGGGCGATCGCCTCCATCGAGGCGCGCGCCCCCTTCTCCTGGAACAGCGCCAGGGCCGCGTCGAGGATGGCCTCCGTCTTGCTCTCGTCGATCTGTCCGGGGCTGCGCGGCATCAGTGGGCGTCCGTCATCGGCGGCGCGGCGCGCACCGGCTTCGACAGCAGGGTGACGAAGGCCGCGAAGCCGCAGGCGATCGCCAGCATGGCGAAGGCGTCGCCGAAGGCCAGCGTCGTCGCCTGCCGCTCCAGCATGCCGTAGACCGCCTTCATCGCCGCCCCGGCCGGATCCATCGACCCGGCGAACCGCGCCTGCAGGCCCGTCAGCAGATCCTGCATGCCGACGTCGGAGGACGGGATGGCCTGGGTCAGCTCGTTCAGGTGCAGCGCCGTGTTGCGGGTCAGCGAGGTGTTGAGCAGGGCCAGGCCGAAGGCGCCGCCGACGTTGCGGCTCAGATTCACGAGGCCGGACGCGTTCTTGACCATGTGCGGCGGCAGGGTCGACATGGTCACCTGCTGGGCCGCGATCATGGCCAGCATGATCCCGGCCCCGCGCAGGGCCTGCACCCCGGCCAGCTCCCAGAAGCCCCATTCGGAGGTCAGGGCGTGGGCGTCCCACATGCCCCAGGCGCACAGCATGAAGCCGCCGAACATCAGCACGCGGGCGTCCAGCCGGCGCACCAGCCGCCCCGCGAAGGGGCCGGTGGCGAACATGGCCAGGCCCGAGACGACCATGGTGGTGCCCACCTCGGCCGCCGAATAGCCGCGCACCCGCGACAGGAACAGCGGCATCAGGAAGGTGCCGCCGAACAGCGCCGCCCCGACGGTGAAGGTCATCACCACCCCGACGAGGAAGTTGCGGTTGGTGAAGGCGCGCAGCTCGACGATCGGATTGCGGTAGCTCAGCGCCCGCCACACGAAGGCGGGCCCTGTCACGGCAGCGGTGACCGCCAGCAGCAGGATCAGGTCGTCGGCGAACCAGTCGTTCTTCGCCCCTTCCTCCAGCACGAACTGCAGGCTCATCAGGAACACCGCCATCAGGCCCAGGCCCCACCAGTCGAAGCCGCGCGCCAGCGACGGATCGCCCTTGTCGAAGTTGGCGTAGCGGGCGACGAGGAACAGCACCGCCAGCCCGGGCGGCACGTTGATGAAGAACAGCCAGCGCCAGTCCAGCCACTCGGTCAGGTGGCCGCCCAGGGTGGGGCCGATGGTCGGGGCCAGGGTGACGATCAGGCCCATGACCACGCTGGCGGTGACCCGCTTCTCGGGCGGGAAGGCGGTGAAGGCCACCGCGAAGACGGTCGGGATCATCGCCCCGCCGACGAAGCCCTGCAGGGCGCGGAACACGATCATCGCCTCGATCGACGACGACAGGCCGGTGGCCACGCTCATCAGCATGAAGCCGGCGCAGGACACGAGGAAGACGTTGCGGGTCCCCCACAGCCGCGACAGGTATCCCGACAGCGGGATCATCACGACCTCGGGGATCAGGTAGGCGGTCTGGATCCAGCTGATCTCGTCGGCCGAGGCGCCCACCCCCGCCTGGATCTGCGGCAGGGACGAGGCCACGATCTGGATGTCGAGGATGGCCATGAACTGGCCGATGACCATGCCGGCGAAGCCGAGCAGCAGGGCCGTCCAGTTGATCTCCGGCCGGTCGCCGGCCGCGGCGACCGCGGGAGCGGCGGCGGTCACCGGGCCGCGCCCGGGCCCAGGTCCGCCGTGCGCACCGGCGCGACCGCCGCCTCGGCGAAGCTCGGACCGCCGCGGCTCTTCAGGTCGACCTTGACCTCGACCGACAGGCCGGGCCGCAGGGCGGCGGCGTCCGCGCCCTCGATGCGGATCCGCACCGGCACCCGCTGGGTGATCTTGGTGAAGTTGCCGGTGGCGTTCTCGATCGGGATCAGGGCGAACTCCGAACCGGTGGCCGGAGCGAAGCTGTCGATCCGGCCGGACAGGGTCCGTCCGGGGAAGGCGTCGGCCTCGATCTCGACCGCCTGGCCGAGGCGCAGCCGGTCCAGCTGGGTCTCCTTGAAGTTGGCCACCACATAGGCGTCGCCCAGCGGCACGATCGACAGCACCGCCCCGCCGGGCCGCACGTACTGGCCGACGCGCACGCCGCGGGCGCCGACCACGCCGGCCACCGGCGCGCGGATCACCGTCCGGTCCAGCCGGATGCGGGCGCGTTCGACCGCCGCCCGGGCCTGTTCCACGGAGGCCAGCGACTGGCTGCGGGTCGAGCCCAGCACCCCGGCGGCGCGCTGCTCGGCGGCCAGCGCCGCCTGCGCCTCGGCCACCGAGGCGCGGGCGGTCCGCACCCCGGCCCGCTCGGTCTCGATGCGCTGCTCGGACACCCAGCCCTGGGCGGCCAGGCGGCCGTAGCGATCCACCTGTTGCGCCGCCAGCTCGGCCTGCGCCTCGGCCTGGCTCACCGCCGCCGCGCGGGCGGCGATCAGCGCCTGCTCCTGGGCGGCCCGGGCGTCGACGTTGCGCACCCCGGCCTCCAGCGCCGCCAGATTGGCCTCCGCCTCGGCCAGCTCCGCCCGGGCGTCGGCGTCGTCCAGCCGCAGCAGCACCTGCCCCGCCTCGACCCGCTGGTTGTCGCCGACCAGCACCTCGACGACATAGCCCTCGATCTGCGGGCTGACCTCGGTGGTGTCGGCCTGGACGAAGGCGTTGTCGGTCGCCTCCCAGCGCTGCTTGCCCTGCCACCAGACGAAACCGCCGACCAGCAGGGCGAGGCCGACCACGGCGGCGACGATCAGGGGCAGGCGCTTCTTGAGGACGGGGTTCATCGGCGAACTCGGATCGGGGAGGGGCGGGCCGCTAAAATGGACAGTTGCGTCCATAAATCAACCGGCTTGCGCGCGCCCGGCGACACGTCATGTTTCAGCGCGTTAGCGACCCATGACCGACAGCCTCCCCGCCGCCCTCGACATCGCCGTCATCGGCGCCGGCCCCGCCGGCCTCGCCGCCGCCCGCGCCCTGCGCGGCCGCGGCCTCGCCGTGGCCGTGCTCGAGGCCCGCGACCGCGTCGGCGGCCGCGCCTTCACCCTGCAAGCGGCGGGCTTCGCGCTCGACATGGGCTGCGGCTGGCTGCACTCGGCGGACGAGAACCCGCTCGCCGCCCTCGTCGAACCGCAGGGCCTGACCCTCGACCGCACCCCGCCGCCCTGGGAGCGCCAGGCCTTCGACCACGAGATGACCCCGGCCGAGCAGGCGGAGTTCCGGGCGGCTTTCGCGGCCTTCGAGGCGCGGCTGGAACAGGCCGCCGCCCGCGGCGAGGAGGGACCGGCCTCGGCCCTGTTCGAGCCCGGCTGCCGCTGGAACCCGCGCATGGACGCCATCTCCGGCGCGCTGAACGGCGCCCGGTTCGCCGAGGTGTCGATCCGCGACTACGCCGCCTACCGCGACACGGACGTGAACTGGCGGGTGGTCGAGGGCTACGGGACGCTGGTCGCCCGGCTGGGCTCCGGCATGGACATCCACACCGGCTGTCCGGTGACCCGCATCAATCGCTCGGGGCCCGCACTGCGGCTGGACACCCCCCGCGGCGTCATCGAGACGCGCACCGCGATCGTCACCGCGCCCACCGACCTGATCGCCGCCGGCGCCCTGCGCTTCGACCCGCCGTCGCCGGATCTTGTGGAGGCCGCCGCCGACCTGCCGCTGGGCCTCGCCTCCAAGCTGCATCTGGCGGTGACCGGCGCGGAAGACTTCCCGCCCGACAGCCAGCTGTGGGGGCGAAACGACACCGCGGAGACCGGCGGCTATCACCTGCGCCCCTTCGGCCGGCCGATGATCGAGGCCTGGTTCAGCGCCGACCTCGCCCGCGCCCTGGAGGCCGAGGGCGAAGCCGCCTTCGCCGCCTTCGCCGCCGACGAGCTGGCCGACCTGCTCGGCTCGAACATGCGCCGGCGCCTCGAGCCGGTCGCCGTCTCGATGTGGGGGTCGGATCCGTGGGCGCGCGGCGCCTATTCCCACGCCCGCCCCGGCGCCGCCGACGCCCGCGCCCGCCTCGCCCGGCCCGTGGAGAACCGCCTGTTCCTCGCCGGCGAGGCGACCTCGCCCGACTTCTACGGCACGGCCCACGGCGCCTGGCTGGAGGGCGAGCGCGCGGCCGGGCAGGCGCTGGCGGCGCTCGGCCTTGACCCGTCGCCGGGGCCCGGCGACGAGGAGGGATGAGACCGCCCAAGGCCCGCGCGAGATCCGTCGCCCCGAAACGCCCCGCCGTCCTCACCGGCCCCATGGTCCCGGTGCTGCGCTGGCCGCCGGACGAGGACCGGGTGGAGGCGATCTTCGCCCGCCTGTCCGGCGTCATGCCGGACCCGAAGACGGAGCTGACCTACACCAACCCCTTCACCTTCGTGGTCGCCGTCGCTCTCTCGGCCCAGGCCACCGACGTCGCGGTCAACAAGGCCACCGCCCGGCTGTTCGCGGTCGCCGACACGCCGGAGAAGATGCTGGCCCTCGGCGAGGCGGGGCTGATCCCCTTCATCTCCTCGATCGGCCTGTACCGGAACAAGGCGAGGAACGTCATCGCGCTGAGCCGCCTCGTGCTGGAGCAGTACGGCGGCGAGGTCCCGCTGACGCGCGAGGCGCTGCAGGCCCTGCCGGGCGTGGGCCGCAAGACCGCCAGCGTGGTGCTCAACGAGCTCGGCGTGGAGCCGGCGATCGCGGTGGACACCCATGTGTTCCGCGTCTCCCACCGCCTCGGCCTCGCCAACGCCGCCACGCCCGACAAGGTCGAGGCCCAGCTGCACGAGGTCGTGCCGGACGCCTGGCTGCCCAAGGCCCACCACTGGCTGATCCTGCATGGCCGCTACGTGTGCACGGCGCGCAAGCCGAAGTGCAGCGCCTGCGTGATCGCCGACCTCTGCCCCTCGCGGGCCGGATTGCAGGCGCTGGGAGAGGCGGCCTAGAGGCGCGCCTTCACCGCCGCCGCGAACCGCGCCCCGCCCTCCGGCGCCGCGCCGAGGTAGAAGTCCGGCTCGATCAGCTCCGCCTCCATCAGCCGCCAGCCGCCGTCGGGCCCCTGCGCCATGTCGATGCGCGCGTAGAGCAGGTCCTCGTCGATGGCGGCGAGGGTGCGTTCGGCCAGCTCCAGCGCCCCCGCCGGCGGCTCCGGCAGGGCGACGTAGCGGCCGCCGAACTGGGTCTGGATGCGGAAGTCGCCCTGCACCGGCCGCTTGTTCACGACGTGGCTGAGCGCGCCGCCGAAGAACAGCAGGCTGGTCTCGCCCTCGCTCTCGATCGACGGCAGGTAGGGCTGGATCATGGCCGACCCCTCCGGCGCGTCGGCCAGGCGGTCGCCGCGCGACAGGCGCAGGGTCTTCCACGCCCCGCCGGACACGCGCGGCTTGACGATCAGGGTGTCGGTCCCCAGCCGGTCGAAGGCGGCGTCGACGTCGGCCTGGCTGACCCCGTCGGCCCAGATCGTCTCCGGGACGGCCACGCCCCGGTCGGCGAGGCGGCCGAGGTAGGACTTGTCCGAATTCCACGCCAGCACGGCCGGCGGATTCAGCATCCGCACGCCCGCCGCCTCCCAGGTCCGGCAGGCCTGCAGCCAGCGATCGTGGTCGCGGTGATAGCCCCAGGCGATCACCGGCAGCACCAGCGGGACGTCCGCCAGTCCCGCGGCGTCGATCGCATGATCGGTCCACGGCGTCGGCCGCGCCGTGATCCCGGCCCCGGCCAGCGCCGCCGCCAGCCGCTCCAGCACGCCGGGCCACTGGCCGGCGAAGGACAGGTCGGCGGGATCGGGGGTGAGGACGGCGATCTGGGTCATGGCAGGGTGATAGCCGCGCCCGATACCCGGTGAAAAGCGCTGGTGAGCAAGAGGTGAGCCGAATGCCCACGCGAGCCTGCCCGCCCCCTGCTCAGCAGCCCGATTCACCGACAGCCCCTCGCCAATCGGGGGCGCGCCCGCTAAGGGCGCGCCATGACCCAGCCCGCTCCGCCCGCCGCCTTCGACGTCTGCGCCGTCGGCAACGCCATCGTCGACGTCCTCGCCCCATGCGAACCCGCCTTCCTCGAGGCCCAGGGGCTGACCCCCGGCTCGATGCAGCTGGTCGACGCCGACCGCAGCGCCGCCCTCTACGCCGCCATGGCGGCGGGGGTCGAGGCCTCGGGCGGTTCGGCCGGCAACACCGTCGCCGGCGTCGGCAGCTTCGGCGGCCGCGCCGCCTACATCGGCAAGGTGGCCGACGACCAGCTGGGCGGGGTCTTCACCCACGACATCCACGCCGTCGGCGTCCACTTCGCCACCCCGCCGCTGCACGACGGCGCCGCCTCGGGCCACGCCACCGGCGTGTGCATGATCAACGTCACCCCCGACGGCCAGCGCACCATGTGCACCTTCCTCGGCGCCGCCAACCAGCTGACCGTCGCCGACATCGACGCCGACCTGATCGGGGCCTCGGAGATCGTCTATCTGGAGGGCTACCTGTTCGACCCGGCGCCGGCCCGGGCCGCCTTCGAGGCCGCCGCCGCCGCCGCCCACGCCGCCGGCCGCAAGGTGGCCATCACCCTTTCCGACAGCTTCGTCGTCCACCGCTGGCGCGCCGAGCTGCTGGCCTTCATCGAGGCCTCGGCCGACATCGTCCTCGCCAACGAGGCCGAGCTGGCGGCCCTGTTCGAGACCGAGGACTTCGACCACGCCGCCGCCCACCTCGGCCGCATCGTCGAGACCGCCGCCGTGACCCGGGGCGCCGCCGGCTCGGTGGTGTTCGGACGCGGCGGACAGGAGCGCGTCGAGGTCGCCGCCTGCCCGGTCGACAAGGTCGTCGACACCACCGGCGCCGGCGACCAGTACGCCGCCGGCTTCCTGCTCGGCCTCGCCCGCGGTCTGCCGCTGGCGGACGCCGGCCGGCTCGGATCACTGGCGGCGGCGGAGGTCATCGCCCACTGGGGTCCGCGCCCGATGACGTCGCTGGAGACGCTGGCGCAGGACGCGGGGCTTCCGCTCGGCCTTGAGGGGTGAAGAGTGAGGGGTGAAGAGTGAGTAGTGAGTAGTAAGTTGTGGGGAATGAGCGGTGGCTTCGCCGACCCTCCCCACCCTGATCACTACTCACTACTCACTATTCACTATTCACTATTCACTATTCACTATTCACGACTAGCTACCCCGCCGGATCGTCACATACAGCGCCCCGTCGCCGCCGTGGTGGCGGGCGGCCGGGGCGAAGCCCGACACCACCCCGCGCAGCGCCGGGGCCTGCAGCCACTCGTGGACCGAGGCGCGGATCACGCCCGAGCCGCCGCGGCGGCCCTGACCGGTGATCACCAGCACCGAGCGATAGCCCCGCGCCTGGGCCCCCAGCAGGAAGGCGGTCAGCGCGTCCTGGGCCTGGAAGCGGCCGTAGCCGTGCAGGTCGATGCGGGCCTCGATCGGATCGCGCTCGCGCGACAGCCGCCGCTGGCGGCGGGGCTCCAGTTCCTCGGGATGGCCGCGCTGGCGGTGGAGCGTCGGCTTCTCCGCCGCGGGCGTCGCTGCGGTTGGGGGCGACCGGGGCGCCGTCTTCGGCGGCGGCGAACCGGTCCGCGGGACCGGCGGGGCCTCTCCCGAGGCGGCGGCGACGATTCTGGCGGCCTTCCTCGGCTTCGCGGGCGTGACCGTGCCGGTCACCCGGGCCCAGATGCGGCGATCCTCCGGCGTGAGGTCGTCGCTCCGGCTCATTTCGAGCCCGGGTCGGTCCCGTCGGGATCCTCGTCGGAGCCGGCGTCCTGCGGCCCCGGCGTCCACGCCAGCAGATCGCCGGGCTGGCAGTTCAGCTCCCGGCACAGGGCGTCGAGGGTGGTGAAGCGGATCGCCCGCGCCTTGCCCGTCTTCAGGATCGACAGGTTGGCCAGGGTCACGCCGACGCGGTCCGCCAGCTCGGTCAGCGACATGCGGCGTTCGAGGAGGATGCGGTCGAGCTGGACGCGGATGGCCATGGCAGGGGTCTCTATACCGGGGCGCGGAGGGTCGGAAGGCCGTTCAGATGGTCAGCTCGGCCTCGCGGCGCAGCCGGGCGCCCTCGCGGAACACCTGGGCGAGCACGAAGACCACGAGGACCGAAAAGGCGGGGGTGACCAGATCGAACGGGCTGGGCGGCTCCAGCGCCCCACGGACCAGCCGGGACACCAGCGTCTGACCGATCCAGGCGCCGCCGGTGACGGTGGCCAGCACGAGGCCGATCTGGCGCAGCCGCTGGACGTTGTCGGGGTGGAAGGGGTCGCCGATCCTGAGGGTGTGCACCATGGCCCGCAGGTTGCGCAGGATGAAGGCGAAGCCGCCGAGGTAGCCGATGATGGCGCCGAGGCCGAACAGGATGTAGGCGCGCGGGACCGGAACGCTGGTGCCGCCGTCCTCGGCGGTCACCGTCACGCCCAGCGGTCCCAGCGGCACGAAGGCGGCGAACACGAGGGCGATGAAGAAGGCGCAGGCGGCGAGGGCGAGGGCCCAGAAGGCGGCTCCGAGAGCGACGCCCAGCAGGCGGCTCATCGGCCCGGGCCCGAGGCCCGGCAGGGCGGGGGCGCGCAGGGCGGTCAGCCGGATCCCGAAAGACGCTGGTTTCGGGAGTCGCATGGGCGGTCGGCCTCTCAGCAGGCCGGAAGTCAGGGCGCGATCGCCGCGCAGGGTCCGGCGAACCCTCGCGCGGCTTCATTCATCGCGTGTGTCATGCAGATCGTCAAAGCTCCGGCGATCGACAGGGTGAAGATCACAGGAACTGCACGATCGTCGCGACCAGGGCGGTCGGCATGGCGGCCAGCAGGAAGGCGTTCAGCACGCCGTGGCCGACCTTTTCGATGAAGTAGGAAGCGTTCATGGTGTCCATCGTCGTTCTCCGTCAGTCCTGAGAGGGGCGGGTTTTGCCCTGTTTGTCCGTTACCGCTGCAAGGATCGTCCGGCTTTGCCTTGGATCAAGGAACGGTGCGGCCTCCGTCCTTGCGATAAGAGATAGACCCTGCCCCGCCGAAAATCACGTTACATATCGTTTAACGATATTAAACTTGTGCAATGAAACGTAACAGCGCCGCCTGAGGTCAGAATGTTGAAACTTGTCAAAGGGATGCGGCTCGTGGCCGCGACCCACAATCCCGGCAAGGCGCGGGAGATCGAGGCTCTGCTGCACGGACATTACGCGGTGGTCACCGCCGGCAGCCTGAACCTGCCCGAGCCGGACGAGACGGAGAGCACCTTCACCGGCAACGCCCTGCTCAAGGCGCGCCATGCCGCGGACCGCTCGGGCGAGGTGGCGCTCGCCGACGACTCCGGCCTGTCGGTGGCCGCGCTGGACGGCGCCCCGGGCGTCTTTTCCGCCCGCTGGGCCGGTCCGGACAAGGATTTCGCCCACGCCATGCGGCGGGTCGAGGAACGGCTGGAGGAGACCGGCTCGGACGATCGCCGCGCCTGGTTCACCTCGGCCCTGGCGGTGGCCTGGCCCGACGGTCCGGCGGTGGTGGTCGAGGGTCGGGTCGACGGGACCCTGACCTTCCCGCCGCGCGGCGACCGCGGCTTCGGCTACGACCCGATCTTCATTCCCGACGGCTACCGCGAGACCTTCGGCGAGATGGATCCGGTCCTGAAGGATTCGATCAGCCACCGGGCGAGGGCCTTCGCCCGGCTGAAGGCGGCGCTGATGGACGAGGGATGAGGGAAGAGGGATTAGGGATTAGGGACTGGGGATTGGGGATCGGGAGCCTGCTCCCCGGACAGCTCTTCCGGCGATCTGTGGTCGCCCCTGCCTCATCCCTCATCCCTCATCCCTCATCCCTCTTCCCAATCCCCAGTCCCCAATCCCTAATCCCCAATCTCGCCCTTGACCCCCGCACCGGCCGCCGACCTCGCCCTGTACGTCCACTGGCCGTACTGCAGCCGCATCTGCCCCTACTGCGACTTCAACGTGGTGCGCGACCGCGGGCGGGCGGAGGAGCAGGCCGCGCTGCTCGGGGCCATCCTGGACGACCTGCAGGCCCAGGCGGCGCTGACGGGGCCGCGGCGGCTGGCCTCGATCTTCTTCGGCGGCGGCACCCCCTCGCTGATGGACCCCGCCGCGGTCGCGGCGGTGATCGACCGCGCCCGGACGTTGTTCCCGCCCGCGGGAGACATCGAGATCAGCCTCGAGGCCAATCCGACCGACGCCGAGGCGGGCCGCTTCGCCGCCCTCGCGGCGGCCGGGGTCAACCGTCTGTCCATGGGGGTGCAGGCGCTGGACGACGCCGCCCTCGCCCGGCTCGGGCGCAACCATTCCGCCGACGAGGCCCGGCGCGCGGTCGCCGTCGCCGCGCGGGCCTTCCCGCGCCTGTCCATCGACCTGATCTACGCCCGCCCCGGCCAGACGGCGGCGGCCTGGACCGCCGAGCTGCGCGAGGCGCTGGACCTCGGCTTCGAGCACGTCTCGCCCTACCAGCTGACCATCGAGCCGGAGACCGCCTTCGGCCGCGCCCTGCGTCGGGGAACCCTGATCCCGCCCGACGAGGACCTCGCCGCCGCCCTCTACGAGACCACCGGGCGCGTGCTCGAGGCCGCGGGGTTCGAGGCCTACGAGGTGTCGAACCACGCCCGCGGCGTCGCCGCCCGTTCGTCCCACAACCTGCACGTCTGGCGCGGCGGCGACTATCTGGGCGTCGGCCCGGGCGCGCACGGGCGGCTGACGCTGGCCGGCGCGCGGACCGCCACCGTCGCGCATCGCCGCATCGGCGACTACGCCGCCGGCGTCGCCGCCGGAACGCCGTGGAGCGAGCGGACCGCCCTGTCGCCCGCCGAGGCCCGGCAGGGAC
>NZ_JACESB010000016.1 GCF_013912005.1 Brevundimonas sp.
GGGGCGCGGCAGGAAGGGCGGGGGGCGACGGCGCGCCGACCGCCAGCCTCAGGGCGACGATCTCCTGCTGCTGCTCGACGATGATCTCCTGCGCCAGCCGCCGGACCCGGTCGTTCCGGCTGTGGCGCAGCACCGCCACCGCCATGTCGATGCCGCCCTGGTGGTGGGGGATCATCATGGCGACGAAGTCCCGATCGACATCGCCCGTGGGCGTGATCTCCATGGCGGCGTGCATCCGGGCCATCGCTGCATCGTTCTCGGCCATGAACTGATCGGAAGGCGTGCTGGCGGCCGGCGGCGCGGCGAGGCCCATCACGGCCAGGATGGCGACGACCGCCACGGGCTTGCGCAAGACTGGGATCGGCATGGCGGGCCTCGGCTCGAAAGGGGCGGTCCTGACGATAGACGTCGCGAGAGGCCCGATTATTCCCGCGGCCGGCTCCGAGGGGTGGAGCGTTCCAGGTTCGCTCTCCGGCGCGACGGGAGGCGCAGCGCCGGGGCTTGCCCTTGCGGAGCGAATAGTTATTGCGATATACGTTTCGCCTTGTGCAGCAGCGAGCAGGCCCGAATGTCCAGATCCAGAGGTCCCGTCCCGATGGAGGACCAGCTTTGCTTCACCGTCTATTCGACGGGCATGGCGATCCAGCGGGCCTACAAGCCCCTGCTGGACGACCTGGGCGTGACCTATCCGCAGTACCTTGTGATGAACGTCCTGTGGCGGGAGGACGGGCGGACGGTCGGCGACATTGCGGACGAACTGGCGCTGGAGCCCAGCACCATGACGCCGTTGTTGAAGCGGCTCGAGGCGGCCGGTCTCGTCCGGCGGGCGCGCAACCCCGCAAACGAGCGTCAGGTGGTGATCACCCTGACCGGCGAGGGCCGGGCCCTGCGCGAACGTGCAGGCTGTCTGGGCGAGGCCCTGCTGGAGGCCTCGGGACAGACCGCCCCCGAGCTCGGCGACCTCAACACGCGCCTCAAGTCCCTGCGTGACGCCGTCTATGCAAGCCTGTCCTCGCGGAAGCCGGCTCGCGGCTAGGTTCTGTCGGCGGGCAGCGCCGGCGTCCCTCGACGGGCCGGCCATCGGCCGGACGGGTTCAGGAGAAGGACGCCTGCCGCCGCACCTGCTCGGCGACGGGCCGCAGATCGGTCGAGGCGCGGGGCGCGACGACGCTGAAGCCGAGGCCGTCCTTCGACCAGGTCACGCCTTCCAGCGCCCCGTAGGACCGCTCGGACATGGACCGGTTCCTGTCGATCTGCATCGGCCGCACCATCACCGTCAGCCGGTCGGCCGAGGCTCCTTCGTAGACGAACAGGGCGGCGGGGCCGTTGGGAGTCGTCACCAGTCGCCCGCCGAGGAAACGGTAGCCGGCGCCCTGCAGATCGGGCGCCTGGACCGGCGCGTCGAGACGTTCGGACACCCAGCGGATCAGCGTCGCGCGCTGGTCCGACGCCAGTTCGACGGGGCGAAGCGTGTCGGAGGCGTAGACCGCATGGTTGTCGACGGCCTCCCGGCCCAGGGCGTCGATCCCGCGCGCGGGCGGCGCGACCGCCGCCCGTCCGAACCACCCCGACAGACCGCCGATGCAGAGGATGGCGGCGGCGGCCGCGACCCGTCGTCTTGCGGCCAGGGTCCTGCGACGTCGTTCGAGGATGGCGTTGAGATTCAGTTCGGCGGGCAGGGGCTGGTCGGCGACCGGCGCCAGGGCCTCACGCAAGGCCTCGCCCTGCCGGCGGTAGGCCGCGAGCCGGGCGCGCTCTTCCGGCCGGGCGTCCAGATAGCGCCGCACCGCGGCCTGCCGGCCCTCGTCGAGCACGCCGTCGAGGTACGCATGAAGCTCGTCTTCGCCAATCGGGCGGTCGGCGCTCATTTCACCCTCCTGAGATGCGATCTGACGGGCGCGTCATCGGCCATGGCGCTGGCCAGCCGGGCGCGTCCGCGCGAGAGACGCGACATCACCGTGCCGAGCGGCACGCCCAGCACCCGGGCCGCTTCGGCATAGGACAGCGCCTCGACCGTCACCAGCAGGATCACGCCGCGGTATTCGTCCGGCAACCGGTCCAGGGCGCGCAGAACGTCGGCGCGGGCCAGCCCGTGCTCCTGCGCCGGAGCGACGGACAACGACCCCGGGTCCACGGCTTCAAGCGGGGCCATCACGCCCCGGCGGCGCAGCGTGCGCCACCGGTTGACCGCCAGATTGTGCAGGATGGCGTAGAGCCAGCTGCGCGTGTCGCCGTCGGCGCGGCGCTGGCCCCAGCGGGCGACCGCCCGCTCCAGGCAGTCCTGCACGAGGTCGTCGGCCTCGGCCGGGTCGCGGACCAGGGCGTTGGCGTATCGCCGCAGCCCCGGGATCACCGGCTCTATCAACTGTCCCATGTCCGTCATGCGAGCATCCTAGGGCGTCGGGAGCTGAATCTGCACCGGGGCGCCGGGCAGGGCCGCCGTGCCGGTGGCGATCACCAGATAGCGGCGGGGCGCGCCTCCCTCGGCCCGTATCTGCTGGCGGATAGGCCCCAGCGCGTTGACGACGGCGCCGCCGGCGGCATTGGTCGTGAAGGCGGCGATCGGATCGAGGGGGCCGGACCCGTCCGGCGCCTGCGCCAGGGCCAGCACATGGGGCGAGCGCGGCGCCAGTCCGGACACCGCCCCCTGGAGGACCTGGATCAGGCCCTGGTCGTACAGGCTGATGGTGGCGCCGACTTCCGTTCCGTCGCTGGCCCGCATGCGGATCAGGACCGGGCCCGCGTCCGACCGGGGCTGCAGGTTCCGGTCGCCGGCGCCCGGGGGGACGGCCCCGGGCGCATAGACGACGGCTTGGGGCGCCTGGCCCACGCCGACATTGGCGATGACGGCGTTGGAGGCGGTGTCGATCACCGCCAGTTCGCCGGCGTTCTCGAGACCGACATAGAGGCGCGATCCGTCCGGCGACGCCCACAGGCCGTGCGGCAGGGCTCCGACCGGTATGGTCGCGACCGGGCTGAAGTCGTCGGTGCGGAAAACCTTGACGGCGTTCTCTCCGCCCACGGTGACATAGGCCAGCTGGCCGCGCGCCGTCCGGGCGAAGTTGACGTGGTTGGTGATGGGCCCGGTGTCCAGGGTCGCCAGCACATTGAACGGCGGGCGGGCGTTGAAGGCCACGGTCCTGCCGATGTCCTTGAGCGTGAACCACACCTGCGAGCCGTCGGGCGAGGCGGCGATGTTGGGGCAGAAGGCGCTGGGCTGGGCCACCTGGCCGACGATTCCGTGCGTGGCCGTGTCGACCACCACGGTCTCGGGACTGAAGGACGAGCAGATGTAGCCGTAGCGGCCGTCCGGCGAGAAGACGGTCATGCCCGGCCCGGCGGGCGTCCTGATGCGACGGACCTCTTCATGGCTGACCGGATCGATCACGGAGACGTAGTCCTCGCCGCGCACCGTCACCCAGAGCTCCCGGCCGTCCGGCGTGAAGAAGGCCTCGTGCGGCGAACGGCCGATGTAGGTGACATGCTCCACCGCATTGGTGGCGGTGTCGATGAAGCTGACGGAGTTGGAGCCGATGGACACCACGGCCAGGGTCCCGCCGTCGGGCGAGACGCCCAGGCCGTGGACCAGCAGCTGACCCCTGTACAGAGGGCTGAGGCTGGCGGGAGACGGATCGCCCAGCTTTATCAAGCCCAGCAGCCGGTTGGTGGACGGATCGGTCACCGAAACGGTGTTCGAGAACTGCTCGGCGGCATAGACGCGGTCGCCGGCGGCGACCGGACCGGGCGGGACCGCCTGGGCATGGGCGCCGGCGGCGAAGAGGACGGCGGAAAGGCAGGTCGCGAGCGAGGTCTGACGCAGCATGGGGGATCGGCCTCCGTGAGGACGGGAAGAACTGGCCCGCCTGGCGCGGACCCCGACTCGCGCAGCGCGGTCCTGACGATGGACGTCGCCAGCGGGCCGATTATTCCCGGGGGGCGGAAAGATTCGCGCGCGGCGTCGGGAGCTTCACGGGGCCATGAGGCAGTCGCGCACGTCCGCCAGCATCGCCTCGACCGTCGCCCAACGGCCGGCGCCGCGTCCGCGGCACGACCAGCAAACTCCGTCCGGGGTCAGGACGCGCAGCAGGTTCCGTTCGCCTGTGAGATCAAGCAATTCCGGGTCATCGCTCACGTCCCGGTAGATGATTTCGCCGCGGACGCCCGCCGCCGTGCGCCGGCAGATCGCGATCTGCCGGACTCCCCTTCGCGCCCCCGCAGCGTCCAGGGCGGGGCGCGGGATGGACAGCAGCGCCGGAGCCTCCCCGAAGGCCTCGAAGGCCAGCAGGCGCAGCTTGGCCGCCGCATCCAGCGCTTCCAGGTCGGCGCTCGCGTCGGCCTCGGCGAACCCGGCGCGCCGGGCCGCCGCGAGCGCGGCGTCGAAGTCCGCCCCCCGGTCGAGTTCGCTGAGGATGAAGTTGACCGTGCCGTTCAGCACCGCCTCGAAGCCGGAGATCTCCCCCGCCTCCCGCGCCGCGCGGATGGTCTCGATCATCGGGGCGCCGCCGCCGACCGTCGCCGAAAAGGCGAGGCGCGCCCCCCGCGCCGCCGCCAGGGCCTGTAGCCCCGCCGGGTCGCGGGCGAGGGCCTGCTTGTTGGCCGTGACGACGTGCACGCCCGCCTCCAGCGCCGCCCGGATCAGCGCCTCGCCGGCGGCGCCGTCCGAGACCGCTTCGAGCAGGATGTCGGGACGCTCCGCCAGGAGTCGGCGCGGGTCGTCCGTCAGCAGCCCGGCCGGGGTCGCCTCATCGCGGGACTTCGCAGGATCCCGCACGAGCACGCCGCTCACCTCGAAGCGGTCGTCGGACAGGAGCCGAGCGAGAAGGCCGCCTCCGACCACGCCGCAGCCGGCGACCGCCAGCCGCGTGCGTCGCCGCGGCGCGGGGGGGCGCGGCGCGGTCGCGGACCGGCCGATGATCGTCCCCGGGCGGCCGCCGGCGGCCACGATCTCGATCTCGAGACCCCGCGCCTCCGCAAGCCCGATGGCCTGGGGCTGGATCACCTCGCGGCCGACGGCGCGCGCGGTCGACCAGCAGGCCCGGTCGTATCGTCGGGCGTGTTGCGGATCCTCGGCGGGATCCCGGTCGTAGAGACCGTCCACGTCCTTGACGAGCGTCACCCGGTCCAGACCCAGCTCCGCCGCCAGAAAGACGGCGGTCATGTCGGAGCCGCCGCGGCCCAGCAGCCCGACCCGACCCCGCCCGTCGAGGGCGCCGAAGCCCGGGACGATCACCACCTCATGGCGCGCCAGGGCGTCGCGCAGCGCCGATCCGTCCAGCGCGACCGGGTGCAGATCGCAGGCTGGACCCTCGCCGCGCAATCCGAGTTCGCGGACCGTCAGAACCGCGGCGTCGAGTCCGACCCGGTCGCAGGCGAGCGCCGCCAGCAGGCTGGAGCGCGCCTCGCCCTGAACCACATGGGCCGGCAGCCAGCCGGTTTCGTGGGGCAGGCCCAGCGCCCGGGCCTCGCGCAGGAGCCGGTCGGTTTCCCCCGCCAGCGCCGAGACCACGGCGACCACCTTCCGGCCGCGCCGGACGTGGGCGTAGACTTCCGACACGAGCGTGGCCATGTCCCCGGGCGTCGCAAGGACCGAGCTGCCGAACTTGAGCACCCGCAGACGGCGGGCGAGGGGGTCGGCGACGGCGCCGGGCGCGGCGGGCGGGGGGATCTCCGCCTCGAGGTGCGGGAGCGACATCAGGCGGCCCTCACCGCCGCCGGCGCGGCGTCGAGGGCGCGGTCGAGGTCCCGGATCAGGTCGTTGACGTCCTCCAGCCCGATCGACAGGCGAAGCAGGGCGTCGCCGATCCCGGCGGTCGCTCTCTGCTCCGCCGTCATGGCCGCATGGGTCATGGTGGCGGGGTGGGCGATCAGGCTTTCGACGCCGCCCAGGGACTCCGCCAGGGTGAACAGGCGGGTCGCTTCGGTGAGCCGGCGCACGGCGTCCGGGCCGCCTTCCAGTTCAAAGCTGAGCATGGCCCCGGGGCCGGCCTGCTGGCGTTGCGCAAGCGCGTGCTGCGGGTGGCAGGCCAGTCCCGGGTAGTGCACGGCGCCGACGGCGGGGTGCACCTCCAGGAAGCGGGCGATCCGCAGGGCGCTGGCCTGCTGCTGCCCCATGCGCGCGAACAGGGTGCGGACCCCGCGAAGCGTCAGATAGGCGTCGAAGGGAGAGCCGGTGACGCCGGTGCAGTTGGCCCACCAGGCGAGCGCCTCATGATCCGCCGCCGCGGCCGAGACCACCGCCCCGCCGACCACGTCGGAGTGGCCGTTGATGTATTTGGTGGTCGAATGGAGGACGAAGTCGGCGCCGAGCCGGATCGGCTGCTGGAGCGCCGGCGAGAGGAAGGTGTTGTCGACCGCGACCTGCGCGCCCGCGGCGCGGGCGCGCGCGCAGATGGCCGCGATATCGACGATCCGCAGCAGCGGGTTGGAAGGCGTCTCGACCAGCACCAGCCGCGGCTTGAGCGCCAGGGCCTCGTCCAGCGCTGCGGGATCGCCCTGATCGATGAAGCGGACCCGGAACTGTCCCTTGCCGGCCCGGGCGTTCAGCAGCCGGCACGTGCCGCCGTAGCCGTCGTGCGGCGCCACCAGCAGGTCGTCCGGCCCGAGGCGGGACAGCACAAGGTCGATCGCGGCCATGCCGGTGGCCGTGACGACACAGCCGGATCCGTGCTCCAGGCCGGCGAGCGTCTCCCCGAGCAGGTCGCGGGTCGGATT
Organism: Brevundimonas sp.; assembly: GCF_013912005.1. Taxonomy (GTDB): domain Bacteria; phylum Pseudomonadota; class Alphaproteobacteria; order Caulobacterales; family Caulobacteraceae; genus Brevundimonas. The sequence continues at coordinate 6,712 of NZ_JACESB010000016.1, forward strand.
GCCCGACCGCGTGTAATCGTAGGGGCGCTTCCGGTCGAAGCCCTCGAAGGCGTAGTTCGAGGACAGGTACAGCGGCGGCATGACCGCTCCGTGGGCGACGTCGCGATCGACGCCCGAGCGGGCCGCCAGGGTACAGGGCTGCTGCGGGGAAAGGCTCATGAGGCGATGTCCTTGAGGGCTGTGCGAAGGATTTCGCCGAGCAGGGCGTCTTCCTTCAGGAAGGCGTCGTGGCCGTAGCGGGACGGCGCCTCGACGAAGCGGAAGGCGAGGGGCAGCCGCGCGGCGAGTTCGCACATGTCCTCGACGGGAACCAGGCGGTCGCTGCTGAAGCCCACCACGGTGGCCGGGACCCGGATGGCTTCCGGCGCGACGCTGTGGCGATCCATCGAGTCCGACAGGCTGAGCCAGCGGCCGGGGGAGGTGCGATGGCGATAGCTGCGGCCGCGCGCGATCAGGTAGTCGCACACGGGGTAGGCCTGGCCGGCGCCCGGCGGCGGCGGGCCGGCGAAGCGGTCGCCGAACTCCTCGGCGGTGCGGTAGGTGATCATCGCCAGCTCCCGGGCCAGCGCCACGCCCTCGGCTTCGCGGCCGGCCGCCGCGGCGAGCTGCAGGATCCGACGCTGGACGCCACGCCAGGCGGTGGCCTGCGGATGGGCCCGATGAGCGGCCGAGATCACCACCAGCTGGTCCAGCCGGAGCGGGAAGAGCTCGGCGAACGCCAGGGCGACCATGCCCCCGTAGGAGCAGCCGACGAAGGCGGCGACGCGGTCGAGCTCCAGACGATCGAGCACGAGGGCGAACAGGCGCGCCTGGTCGTGGGTGCTGATGGTGACCGGCGCGCGCCCCGGTCCCGCTTCAGGCGGGTAGTCGAGCGTCAGCACCTGGCAACGGTTGAGGTCGACGGGGGCACGGCGGCCGACCATCCCCGACCACCAGCCCAGCCCGTTCGTCGGCGTGCGGTGCACGAAGCGGTCCGCCGAAATCCCGCCCGCCACGATGACGACCGGCGCGCCCTGCGGCCCGTGCAGCCGCGCGTGGATCGCGTCCTGGCGCAGGCGGTCGCCCGAGCCGAGCCGCAAGTCTGGCGGGAGAGCGATCCTCAAATCCCGCGCCAGCGCCGCGGCCGCCCCGGACGGGCGTTGCGGCTGGCGTATGGCGGAGGCGACGAAATCCATCTGCGTCCCGGGTCCTGCTCAGCAAGACTCCGGACGCGGTGACAGACCGGTGGCGGCGTCGCCTCATCGACGCCTCCACTCATCTCTCGCGGACCGCTGGCGATCCCCGCAGGAGTTGGCACCGTTTCGGGCGGAACCCGATGGTTGCCCCGGCGTCAAAGGGCCTATCCCTCAGCCGGTCTTGATGAGTGAGTTCAGGCTGGAGTGGGCCCGGGCGCCGGTCAACGGAAAAAATCTTGCAAAGATCGAGGCGGGAAAGACCGTCTGCGCAATTTTCGGCCGATCGTGAGGTTCTCCGGCGGGGAGGGGGCGTCCCGTCCCTCGCTCCGCCCTGCGGGGCGCGACGATCCGATCGCCCCGCCTCCTGCGGACGGATCTCCATCCGGCCGGCGGCTCGACTCGCCGGACGGAGACGCCGAGATTGCACGGAGGGCAGGGGGCGCTGAACGGCGGGTTCTACCGGCTTTCGCGGCGAGGCCGGACGGAAATTTGCACAAGGTTAAAGGAAACCCGCTCGCCGTCCGTCCTAACGCCGAGGGGATCAATCAAGGTCCCGGGCCCTTGGGGGGGATGCTGTAATGTCGACCACCGGTTCGCTTTGTGTGCGTGGCGCCCTGTTCGCCTCGGCCGCCTCTGTCGCAGTTCTCGCGGCCGACGCCGCGTGGGCGCAGGCGCGGACCTTCAATGTTCCGGCCCAGCCCGCGCGCAGCGGGGTGGCCGCCTTCGCCCGACAGGCCGATGTGCAACTGCTGATCTCGGCCGCGGACGCCGAAGGCCGCCAGACCAACGCCGTCGTCGGGGCCTACACGGTCAGGGCCGGACTGACAGCGCTTCTGCAGGGGACGGGCCTGACCGCGCGCAGCTCGGGCGACAACGCCTATGTGATCGTCCCTTTCGACGACGCAGGGGTCCAGGGCGTCGCCTCGGTCCTGCCCGAGATCCTGGTGGAGAGCCCCGGCTGGACCCTGAACACCAGCATCCGCCACACCGAGGATGACGCCCAGCCGTACCAGATCTTCACCCAGGAGGATCTGCGCCGGTCCGGGGCCTCCAGTCTCGAGCAGTTCTTCCGCGACAACCTCGGCGCCAACGTCTCGCCGGTGAGCAGCGACCAGACCGACCAGACCCGCGGGCGCAACCAGATCCGCCTGCGCGGCCTGGGCGTCAACGAGACGCTGATCCTCGTCGACGGCCGCCGGCTCGCCAGCGTCAACACGGGCGCCGGCTTCCTCGAGCAACCGACGATCGTCGGCATCCCCATGGCCCAGATCGAGCGCATCGAGGTGCTGCCGTCCTCGGCCTCCTCGGTCTACGGCGGCGGCGCGACGGGCGGGGTCATCAACATCATCATGAAGCGCGACTACCGGGGGGCGGAGACCACCGCGACCTACGCCGACGTCGCCGACGGGGACGCGCCCGACTACCGCTTCGACTTTTCCGGCGGCCTCAACCTGGAGGACGGGCGCACCAACATCTCGGTCTCGGCCAGCTACCGGGACGCTGCGCCCCTGCTCGCCGCGGACCGCGACTTCGCCGGACGCGGCTACCGACACATGGTCGAGGCCGGCGGACCGTACTTCGACCAGAACCTCGTGCTCGGCGCCACGCCCAACATCCGCAGCCAGTCGGGCGCGATCCTGACCCTGGATCCGGCGTTCGGCGGCGGTTCTCTCGGCTCCAACCACACCTTCGCCCCCTACGGCTACCGCGGCCTGGCGGCTGACGGGGCGGCCCCGCTGATCGCCAACGCCGGGCGGTACAACCTCGACCTCGCGCCGAACGCCCAGGGCGAGGGCCAGACCCTGACCCAAGGCCAGGAGTCGCTCAGCGGATCGCTCGCCCTGCGGCGGGAGATGACCTCCTGGCTGCGCCTGTACGGGGAGGTGCAGGCCCAGGAGACCCGCAGCACCAGCAACTTCGTGCGGGCGCCCAGCTCCATCACCCTGGCCGCGAACGCCCCGAACAACCCCTTCCAGCAGGCGATCGTGGTGGCCGTGCCCCACGTCGGCGCCGACGGGCGCGGGGAGTCGAAGAGCGAGACCCGACGCTACCTGGCCGGCGCGGTGCTGCAGCTGCCGTTCCACTGGCAGGGCAACCTCGACTACACCTACAACTGGAACCGGTTCACCGACCGCATCGCGGCCCCGCCGATCGACCTCCCGACCCTCACCGGGTTCAGCAGCGGCGCGGTCGACGTTATCCGCGACCCCGCCGTCCTTCCGCTGTCCTACGGCTTCCTGGACTTCGGCACGCTGCGCAACCCCGCCGAGTCGACCACCGAGGCCTACGCCATGCGCTTCGCCGGTCCCCTGCCGATTTCCCTGCCGGGCGGCCGGCCCTCGCTCAACGTCCTGCTCGAGCGGACCGAGCAGTGGGTGGGGGAGTCCCAGCTGATCCAGAACACCGCCACCTCCTCGACGGTCCTGTTCACCCCGGAGCGGTGGCAGGACACCAACAGCGCCTATGCCGAGATCTGGGCGCCGCTGATCGGCCCGGACAACCGGATCCCCTTCGTCCACGAACTCGGCTTCGGCGTCTCGGCCCGCTACGACGAGTATGAAAGCCGGGGCGCCCGCAGCGGCATCACCTGTCTCAGCGTGCCGCGGCCCCTGACCGAGGCGGAAAGGACGGCCGCCTGTCCGCCCGGCGGCGTCGCCCCGGTCTACCAGGAGTCGACGAGCTCGCGCACGGATCCGACCTACAGCGCCAAATGGGCCCCCTTCGAGGATCTGGCGTTCCGGGCCTCCTACGGCACCGGCTACCTGCCGCCTTATCTGCACCAGCTGATCAAGGAGCCGACCCCGCTGCACATCGTCAATGTGCGCGACCCGGAGCGGGGCGGCGAGCCGGTCGGCACGCCGCTCTTCCCGGGCTTCAACCTGCTGCAGGGGCCGGGCAATTTCCTGGGCGGCAACCCGGACGTGCTGCCCGAACGATCGGAGACCTTCTCGGCCGGCGCCATCTTCACGCCGCGCTGGATCCCGGATCTGCGCATCTCGGTCGACTGGACCCGGATCGAGAAGCGGGACAACTACTTCGATCCCCGCACCCTGCTGAACCCTTCGGGCGCGGACTCCGAGGGACAGGCCCTGTTCGAGGCCTTCCTGCGGGCCCATCCGGAGCGGTTCGTTCGCGGCCCGGCGAGCGGCGGCTTCGAGGTCGGGCCCATCATCGCCGCCGACATGTCGATCGCCAACCTCGCCGGGAGCAATGTCGAGGCCTGGGACGTCTCGGTCGAGTACAGCCACGACCTCTGGGGCGGTCGCCTCGATCTGAAGGCGGAGGCGACCCACCTGGCGGAGCTGTCGGTCCAGCTGTCGGAGGACACCTCGCTCACCGACTGGGCGGGGGTCGTCACCGGCATCTTCGCCGGCGGCTTCGGCTCGACCGGCGGACTGACCTGGAAGGGCAACTCCACGGTCGCCTGGACCAACGACACCTGGTCGGTCGGCTGGCGCACCCGGTTCTTCAACGACTACTATCTGCGCCAGGATCGGACGGTGAATCCCAACCAGGGGGCCGCGCGCATCCCCAGCCAGATCTACCACGATCTCTTCGCCAGCTGGGAGGTGCGGCCGGACGTGGACCTGCGGGCCGGCGTGAACAACCTGCTGAACGCCGAGCCGCCGGTGGACGTGTCGATCAACTCCACCTTCTACAGCCGCTTCGGCGACCCGAGGCTGCGCAACTTCTATCTGGCGCTCACCAAGCGCTTCTGAACCGGAGCCGGACGGCGCGAGGGTCGCGCCGTCCGGCCGGAACCGCCGGCTTCAGCCGGGCGGATCGCCGATGCGGATCGCCGCCTCGTCCGCGGCGACCGGCGCCGAGAGGCTGAGGCCGACGCTGGCGGCGAAGCTCTCCGGATCGTCCAGCCGGAACACCCCGTAGAGGCGCTCGTCCGCCAGGGCGGGGTCCGCGATCACGACCGGGCGCGCGTTGTAGCGGTTGAACTCGGCGGCGGCCTCGGCGAGCGTCTCCCCGGCCAGGTCGATGCGGCCGGCGCGCCAGGCCAGTTCACGGTCGATGGCCGCCGGCTCCACCCGGGGCGTCGCCGGTCCCGCCCGCTCGTCGACGATGGAGACGGCCCCGGCCGCGAGCGCGACCGGCGCCCGCGCGGCGCCCTCCACCCAGGTGCGGACGACGCCCTCGGTCACGCGGACCTCGGCCCCGCCTTCCAGCCGGCGCACGGAGAAGGCGGTGCCCACCGCCTCCACGCGCACCCGGCCGATCTCGACGCGGAACGGGCGGGCCGCGTCCTTCGCCACCTGGAACCAGGCTTCGCCGCGGTCCAGGCGGACGCGGCGGACGCGTTCGCCCATCTCCACCTCAAGGCGGCTGGCGGTGTTGATCGAGGCGCTGGAGCCGTCGGAGAGCGGCACCCGGCGAACCTCGCCGACCTCTGTGACGTAGCTGTCGGGCCGTTCGAGCAGCAGCACCCCGACCAGAACGACCGCGGCCGCCGTCGCCGCCGCCGCCGCGAGGACCCGCCCGAAGGGCGCGCGGCGGGGCGCCGGCTCGAGCAGCCGCGCCCGGTCGGTCATGCTCCAGACCGCCTCCGCCTGGAGCAGGGCGCCGGCGCGGCGGCTGTCGCCCGCCAGCCAGGCCTTCAGGTCCGCTTCCACGTCGGGGGAGCGGCCTTCCCGGTCGATCCGCATCACCCAGCGGGCGGCGTCGGACTCGATCTCACTGGCGCTTTGTCGCACGTTCATCTCGCACCCTGCTTCGGTATTCGGGATCGACCGTCTCCTCCCGCATCGCCCTGAGGATCAGCCGGATCCCCTTGGCGCCTTCATTCTCGACCACGCTCTCGCTGACCCCGAGGCGTTCGGCCACCTCCTTCTGCGACAGGCCCTCAACCTTGCGGAGGGTGAAGACCTTGCGACATCGTTCCGGCAGTCCCTCGATGAGCTCACCCACCCGGGCGAGTTCGCGCCGGGCCCCGGCGATCCGTTCCGGCGTCGGCGTCTCGTCATAGACGGACGGGACGTCCAGTTCCGTCGCCGCCTCGATGCGGACCACCCGGCTGCGGCGAATCTGGTCGACCAGCAGGTTGCGGACGATCTGGAAGAAGAAGGTGTCCGGCCGCGCGATGTGGTCGAAGCGGTCCAGCGCCGCAAGGCGGGCGTAGGCCTCCTGGATCAGGTCGTCGATGTCCTCCGGCGATTGCAGCCGTTGTCTCAACCAGCCCCGAACCCTGCCTTCGTGCGGCATCACCGAGGTCGCCACCCAGGTGACGAGCCGTTGTCGAGCGTCTTCGCGCATATGTCCGCCCCGGCGAAACCTCATGCTGTATTCAACACAAGGACGAACGGCGGCCGGATTTCCTTGGGCTTCCAAACATTATTTTTGAGTAAGTTGCGCACCCCGATGTCTTCCGAAAAACCTCGCGATCCGGGAGCTCCCGCGGCGCTGCATGTGCTGCGGCGCGCGGACGCGGACGAGCAATCCCGCTCACTGGGAAGATCATCAGAATGCGCATCAAGAGTCGACAATTGCTGCTCGCGGCCGTCTCGGTCCTGGCCATCCACGCCGCCGCGCCCGCGGCCGCCCAGGCTCCGGTGGCGCCGTCGGACCCTTGGCCCCAGGCGACGAGCGACGTGCCGGCCGATCCGGCGGTGCGCTTCGGGGTGCTGGACAACGGGATGCGCTACGCGGTGATGCACGCCACCCGGCCGCCCGGCCAGGCGGCGCTGCGGCTGCGCATCGACGCCGGCTCGCTGATGGAGAACGACGACCAGCTGGGGCTGGCGCACTTCATGGAGCACATGGCCTTCAACGGCACGACCGGCATCCCCGAGACCGAGCTGGTCGCGATCCTTGAGCGGCTCGGGCTGGCCTTCGGCGCCGACACCAACGCCTTCACCAGCTTCGACCAGACCGCCTATGTGCTGCAGCTGCCGCGCTCGAGCGACGAGACCGTCGACACCGCCCTGCACATCCTTCGCCAGCAGGTGTCCGAGGCCCTGATGGACCCGGAGGACATCGACGCCGAACGCGGCGTGATCCAGGGCGAGGAGCGGCTTCGCAACACGCCGCAGTTCCGCGCCAGTCGCGAGCAGCTCGAGTTCCTGGCCCCCGGCCAGAAGATCACCCGCCGCATGCCGATCGGCGACCTGGAGATCATCCGCACCGCGCCGCGCGAGCGGTTCGTCGAGTTCTACCGGAGCTACTACCGCCCGGAGCGCGCCACCCTGATCGCCGTGGGGGACTTCGACGTCGACGCCATGGAGCGCAAGATCCGCGACGCCTTCGCCGACTGGCGCGGGGTCGGTCCGGCCGGGCCGGAGCCCGACCTGGGCGAGGTCCTGCCGCGGACTCCGGCGACCCGGCTGATCGTCGGGACCGGCCTGCCGCACAGTGTCAGCCTGGCGTGGTCGTCCGAACCGGACCTCGACCCCGACACCGTCGCCGAGCGCCGCGAGAACCTGATCCGGGCGCTGGGCTTTGCGGTCCTCAACCGGCGTCTCGGAGAGCTGTCGCGCGCCGACGACCCGCCGATCGTCACCGGCTCGGTGACCGCCGACAACCTGCTGGACAGCATCCACATCACCACCGTGTCGGCCACCTTCCTGCCGGGGGACTGGGAGCGGGCGCTGCAGACCGTGGACCAGGAGCGCCGTCGCCTGGTCGAGTACGGGGTCTCGCCGGCGGAGCTGCAGCGGGAGATCGACACCTGGCGCACGGCGCTGGAGAACCGGGTCGAGTCGGCCGCGACCCGCCAGACGACGGATCTCGCCAACGGCCTGCTGGGCGCGGTCAACGGCGACACCGTCTTCACCGCTCCCGGGACCGACCTGGAGCTGTTCGAGGCCGCCGTCGCCGGCCTCACCGCGGAGGCGGTCAACGCGGCGATCCGCGCCGCCTTCGAGGGCGACGGCCCGCTGACGCTGATGACCGCGCCGGAGCCGGTCGAGGGCGGCGAGGCGCGCATCGCGGCGGTCCTCGAGGCGTCCATGCGCACCCCGGTCGCGGCGCCGACGCCGCTGGTGAAGATGGACTGGCCCTACACCGACTTCGGGCCGGCCGGCGCGGTCGCGGAGCGCCGCGAGATTCCCGAGCTGGGCGCGACCGTGGTCCGCTTCGCCAACGGGGTCGAGCTGACGGTCAAGTCGACCGACTTCGAGGAGGAGGCCATCCAGGTGATGGTCGCGACCGGCCTCGGCGAGCGGGCCTTCTCGCCGGATCGGGAAGACCCGCGCCAGTCGATGATCGGCACCCTGCGGGCCGGCGGTCTCGGACAGATGACCAGCGACGAGATCAGCTACGCCCTGACCGGCCGATCGGTCGGCGCCGGGCTCAGCACGGCCGAGGACCGTTTCGTCATGAACGGCGGCACCCGTCCCGAGGACCTCCAGCTGCAGATGCAGCTGATGGCCGCCTACTTCACCGATCCGGCCTTCCGCAGCGGTCCGTTCGACCGGATGAAGGCCAACTACCCCGCCGCCCTGGCCCTGAGCCGCGCCACGCCGGCCGGCGTGTTCGGCATGGAGGGCGGTCCCCTGCTCGCCGGCGGGGACCGGCGCAAGGCCCCGCCGCCGCCCGAGCTGGTCGAGGCCTGGACGATCGAGCCGTATCGCGACGAGCTCCGGCGGCTGCTGTCGGAGGGCCCGGTGCGCATCACCATGGTCGGGGACGTGACCGTCGACCAGGCGATCGCCGCCACCGCCGCCACCTTCGGCGCCCTGCCGCCGCGGGGGCCGGCGGGCGCCCCGGCGCCGGGAGCCGGCGAGCGGCGCTTCCCGGATCCGACCGCCGAGCCGGTGCGCCTGCACCATGAGGGCCTGCCGGAGCAGGGACTCGGGGTGGTGGCCTGGCCGACCACCGACGTCATCGGCGACCGGACGGAGGCGCGGCAGATCGCGGTGCTTTCCGAAGTGGTCAAGCTGCGCGCCCTGGCGGAGATCCGCGAGCGCCAGGCCCTGGCCTATTCGCCGGGGGTGGGCTCGACCTTCTCGGACACCTACCCCGACTACGGCTACCTGTCGGTGCAGGCGGCCACCACCCCCGGGAACCTGCCCGCCTTCTTCGAGACCGTCGACGCCATCGCCGCGGACCTGCGCGAGAACCTGATCTCCGATGACGAACTGACGCGGGCCCGGGCGCCGATGATCGAGTCCACCCGGCGCAGCATGAACGCAAACTACTGGTGGCTGAGCCAGCTGGCGGATGTGGCGATCAAGCCGGAAGCCGTCCAGGAGACCCTCGACACCATCCCCGATCTCGAATCCGTCACGCCCGGGCGGATCCGCGAACTGGCCCGCCGCTACCTGCGCCCGGAAACGGCGTGGCGGGCGACCGTCACCCCCAAGGCCGAAGGCCCCTCGGCCTGACGGGGCGGCGGCCCGGGCGTTCCTGCCGCCCGGGCCGCCGGCCACGTCCCGCCCGCGTCCCCGCAGCCGGCCGCGCGGAGCAAGACCCCCGATTGATCCAGATCACGGCTCCGGCGTCACCCGCGTGCCAAGCCTGCCGTCGGCGACCCGGTTCACCGCCGCTTCGCCGTGAGAAATGATCATCAACCGCTTCAGCCGACCGATGACCCGCAGCGACGCGATCCAGAGCGCTCCGGCCGCACCCGGGGTGGGCCCGGCGGAGCCCCGCCTCTGTTTCCGCGCCCGGGCCGTGACCAAGGTCTACAATCCGGGTCCGGCGGCGGTGCACGCCCTGCGCGGCGTCGATCTCGACCTGCCGGACGGCGAAATGGTTGTGGTGCTGGGCGCCTCCGGCAGCGGCAAGTCGACCTTCCTGAACATCCTCGGCGGGCTGGACACGCCCACCACCGGCGAGGTGCTCTTCCGCGGCGAGGACATCAGCCGGGCGAACCAGCGCCAGCTGACGGAATATCGCCGCCGGCACGTCGGCTTCGTCTTCCAGTTCTACAACCTGATGCCGAGCCTGACGGCGCGCGAGAACGTCGCCCTCGTCACCGAGATCGCCGAGGCCCCTCTGGGGCCGGAAGACGCCCTCGCCATGGTCGGCCTGGAGAACCGTCTGGATCATTTTCCCGCCCAGATGTCCGGCGGCGAGCAGCAGCGCGTGGCGATCGCGCGCGCCGTGGCCAAGCAACCCTCGGTCCTGCTCTGCGACGAACCGACGGGCGCGCTGGATTCCGCCACCGGCGTGCGGGTGCTGGAGGCGCTGAAGACCGTCAACGACAGTCTGGGCGCGACGACCCTGCTGATCACCCACAACGCCGCCATCGCCGCCATCGCCGACCGGGTGGTGGTGTTCGCCGACGGACGCGTGCGCGAGGTGCGCGAGAACGCCGACAAGCGGTCCCCGGGGGAGATTTCCTGGTGAACCGGCTGCCGGTCTGGATGGGCGCGCTGGACCGCAAGCTGGTGCGCGAGCTGTGGCGCATGAAGACCCAGGCGCTGGCCATCGCCTTCGTCGTGGCCGGGGGCGTCGCGGTCCACCTGCTCGCCGCCGGCATGCTGAGTTCGCTGCAGGAGACCCGGCGGGCCTATTACGAACGCTATCTGTTCGCGGACCTGTGGGCCCCCGTGGTGCGCGCGCCGCAGCGGCTGATCGACGACATACGGTCGATCGAGGGCGTCCAGGCCGCGGCGACCCGCATCCGGGCGCCGGCGCTGTTCGCCATGGAGGGGATGAGCGCGCCCGCCACCGGCGAGGTCATCTCGCTGCCGGACTCGGGCGAGGCGGCGGTCAACCGGCTCCACCTGCTCCGCGGCCGCCTCCCGACGGTCGGACAGAGGGACGAGGCGGTGGCGCTCCAGGCCTTCGCCGACGCCCACGGCCTGGAGATCGGCGACACGGTTCCCGTCACCCTCTACGGCGGCCGCCGGCGCCTGACCGTGGTCGGGGTCGCCCTGTCGCCGGAGCACGTCTACGCCATCGGTCCGGGCCAGTTCGTTCCCGACGAGAGGCTGTACGGAGTCTTCTGGATGCGGCGCGGCGCCCTGGCCCAGGCCGTCAACCAGGACGAGGCCTTCAACGAGGCGGTGGTGCGGCTCTCCCGCGACGCCTCCGAACCGGCGGTGATCGACCGGCTGGACCGTCTCCTGGAGCCTTGGGGCGCGCCGGGAGCCTATGGACGCGCCGACCAGATCTCGGACGCCTTCGTGTCCAGCGAGATCGACCAGCTGGCCACCATGGGGCGGGTGCTGCCGCCGGTCTTCCTTCTGGTGGCGGCCTTCCTGGTCAATGTCGTGGTCTCAAGGCTGATCGCCGTCCAGCGCGCCGGCGTCGGGCTGCTCAAGGCCTTCGGCTACCGCGACCGCGACATCATCGCCCATTACCTCAAACTGGTCGCCGTCATCGCGGCGACGGGCGTGCTGATCGGCGGCGCAGCGGGGATCTGGCTCGGTCGCGGCATGGCGGAGTTGTACATGCGATACTACCGCTTCCCCTTCCTGGTGTTCCAGGCCAACCCGGCCGACTACGCGACCGTGATCGGGGTGGCCATGCTGACGGTGCTGGGCGGCGCCGCCCTGGCGGTGCGGCGCGCCGCGGCCCTGAACCCGGCGGAAGCGATGACCCCCGCGCCCCCGCCCGACTATTCCCGGGCGGCGGGAGCCTGGATCACGCGAATGCGGTTCATCGACCAGCAATCGCGCATGATCCTGCGCCAGATCGTCCGGTGGCCGTGGCGCGCCGGCCTGACGGTGGCCGGCATCGCCGCCTCCGGCGCCCTGCTGACCGGCACCCTTTCAATGCGGGACGGGATCAGGGTGATGATCGATTCCAGCTTCGACATCTCCAACCCCTATGACGTGTCGGTGAACCTCGTCGAACCCCGCTCGCGGGCGGCCCTGTTCAGTCTCGCCCGCGAGGAGGGGGTGCTGGCCGCCGAGCCGTTCCGGGTCGTTCCGGTCCGGCTGCGCCACGGCGCGCGCGAGGAGCGGGCGGTGATCACCGGGGCGCCGCTGGACGGCAGCCTCTCGCGTATGGTCGACATCCACAGCCGGGCGGTTCAGCCGCACCCCGGCGGCCTGGTCATGTCCAGCGACCTCGCCGCCAAACTCCGGATCGAGGCCGGCGACGTCGTCGAGGCGCAGGTGACGGAAGGCCGGCGGCCGCGGCTGGCGATTCCCGTCTCGGCCGTCACCGCCAGCTATGTCGGCTCGGGGGCGCGGATGCGGATCGAGGACCTGAACCGGGCGCTGGAGGAAGGGGCGCTGGTGTCGGGGGCCTGGCTCACCGTCGACGCCGACCGGACAGGACGGCTGTATGGCCGCCTCAAGGAGATCCCCTCGGTCGCCGGCGTGGGTCTCCAGTCCGACGCCGTCAAACGCCTCGCGGCGATGATCGACGAGAACCTGGGCCGGTCGATCCTGATCTTCTCCCTCTTCGCCGGCCTGATCGCCTCCGGCGTGGTCTACAACACCGTGCGCATCTCCTTCGCCGAGCGCCAGCGGGAGCTGGCCTCGCTGCGGGTGCTCGGCTTCTCGCGCGCGGACGTGTCCTACATCCTGCTCGGCGAGGTGGCCTTTCTGACGTTGCTGGCCCTGCCGCTGGGCGCGGCGGCGGGGGCCGCCCTCGCCTGGTATCTGAGCCGCGCGATGAGCTCGGAGCTCTTCCGGCTGCCGTTCGCCGTCTCGCCGGCGACCTTCGGCGTGTCCGCCGCCGTGGTGCTGGTCGTGACGGCCGTCGCCAGCCTGATGGTGCGCCGCCAGATCGACCGCCTCGACCTGGCCGAAGCCTTGAAGACGGGGGAATAGGGCGCTGACAATGAGCCGGTCCAGTTTGAGGTTCAGGACCCTGTTCTGGGTCGCCGCCGCCCTCGGGCTGGCGGTGCTGCTGGTTCTCGCCTTCCGGCCGCGACCGGTCCTGGTGGACATCGGCGGGGTCGACCGCGGCCCGCTGACCGTCGCGGTGCAGGACGAGGCGCGCACGCGCGCCCGCGACCTCTATGTGGTCTCCGCCCCGGTCGCGGGGCGGTTGCTGCGGATCGGCGACCGGGCGGGCGAAGGCGTCAGGGCCGGGGACGTGATCGCCGTCATCCAGCCGGCGCCGGCGGCCTTTGTGGACGAACGTTCCCGTCGGGAGATCGAGGCCGGAGTCCGCTCGGCGGAGGCGGCCCTGACGCTGGCGCGCGCCGAGCTGGACGGGGCCGAGGCCCGGCTGGCGCACGCCCGGCTGGAGGCCGACCGGACCGAGACCCTGTTCGCCGCGGACGTCGCCTCGCAGAGCGCCCTGGACCGGGCCCGCCTCGACGTCCGCACCGCCGCCGCCGCCGTCGACAACAGCCGCGCCGGGGTCGGCGTGCGGCAAGCCGCGCTCGAGGCGGCCCGGGCGCGGTTGATCGAGCCGGGCGCCGCCAGCGCGAGCGGCCGCGCCGTGACCATCCGCGCGCCGGTTTCCGGGCGGGTCCTTCGGGTGCTGCAGGAGAGCGAGAGCGTGCTCGCCCAGGGATCCCCGATCATCGAGATCGGGGATCCCGGTGATCTCGAGGTCGTGGCCGAACTGCTTTCGAGCGACGCCGCGCGGATCTCCCCGGGGGCGAGCGCCATGATCGACGCCTGGGGCGACGGGCCGCCGGTCCGGGGCCGGGTGCGCAAGGTCGAGCCCTATGGATTCCTCAAGGTCTCGGCTCTCGGCGTCGAGGAGCAGCGGGTCAATGTGATCATTGATCCGGTCGATCCGCCCGCGGCCTGGGCGAACGTCGGCCACGGCTACCGCGTCGAGGCGGCGGTTACGGTCTGGCGCGCGGCGGCGGTGGTCCGGGCGCCGGTGGCGGCCCTGTTCCGGCATCAGGGTCACTGGGCCGTCTTTCGGGTCGAAGGTGGCCGCGCCCGCCTGCAACGGGTCGAGATCGGCCAGAACAACGGCGACCTGGCGGAGGTCCGCGCCGGGCTGAAGCCGGGCGAACGGGTGGTGCTGCATCCGGGGCAGTCCGTCACCGACGGCGCCGCGGTCCGGATGCGGTCCGGCTCCACGGCCGGGCGCTGAGGCCCGGCGCGGCCGCGGCGGCTTGCGCCAGATCAATGCGGTCAAGGCCGACAGGATCAAGGCGGACCTCAGGGACGGGGTGCTGACCGTCACGGCGCCGCTGGACGCCGACGCCTCGAAGCGGAAGATCTCGATCCCGATCAAGAGCGCCTCAGAAGGGCCCGCCGGGCCGTCCGGCGGGCGGCTGCGTCTATCCCGCCGCGGCCTGCGCCGGGGCCGTCTCCAGTTCGGCCGCCGTGACCAGTTCCGTGTGGCCGAAGCCCTTCCGGTAATCGAGCACGGACACGACCTGGGGCGTGATGCAGAAGAGCGTCATGTCGAAGGGCGCTTCGGCGAAGGCGGCCATCTGCGGAAACCTCGCCCGGAACAGCCGTCCGACCGCTTCGATGTCCGCCGGCGCCGTCAGCGGCCGGGCCCGCCCGAACAGCGAGAGGCCGCGGATCTCGTTCCAGTCGGCGTAGGGCAGGTCGATGGCGAGAGAGACCCGATCATCCCGGGCGAGGTTGCTCGCCTTCTGGGACCGGGCGCCGCAACCGAAATAGATCGACAGACCGTCGCTGACGTAGCTGACGGTGGTCGCCTGGGGCGCGCCGTCCGCCCGCAGGGTGGCGAGCGTCAGGTCCCGCCCCTGTTCCAGAACCTCGATGATCTCCTGTCTGAGCGCGTGGTCCATGGGCTGCTCCTGCTGGATGAGGATTCGGCCGCCGGTCAGCGGGCGGTGTAGCCGCCGTCGATGACCAGCTCCGAACCGGTGACGAATTTGGCCTCGTCCGAGGCGAGGTAGACGGCGCCCCAGGCGATGTCGTCCGGCTCGCCGAGGTGGCCGAGGGGGTGCAGGGCCGCGGTCGCCGTGCGGCCCTGTTCGAGGTCGCCCTGGCCCGACAGATGGGCCTCGACCATCGGCGTCCAGATGAAGCCCGGATGGATCGAGTTCACGCGGATGCGGTCGGGGGCGTAGAGCAGGGCGTCGGTCTTGGTCATCAGCCGCACCGCCCCCTTGGAGGCGTGATAGGGCGGCACATCGGGCCCGCCGACGAGGCCGTAGATCGACGACAGGTTGATGATCGAGCCACCGCCCGCCTGCTTCAGGTGAGGAATGGCGTGCTTGGTGCAGAAGAAGACGCCCTTGACGTTGATCGCCTGGACCCGGTCCCACTCGGCCTCGGAGATCTCGTGGGTGGGCTTGCTGACCCCCGCCACCCCGGCGTTGTTGACCAGGATGTCGATGCGCCCGAAATGTTCGACGACCTCGGCCATGGTGCGTTGGACCTCGGCCTCGCTGGAGACGTCGCAGCGCCACCACGCGACCGGCAGGCCCCGCTCGCGCAGCATCTCGATCAGCCCCAGCCCCTCGGCCTCGCGGACATCGAGCAGGGCGACGGAAGCGCCTTCCTCCGCCATGCGGATGGCGGTGGCCCGGCCGAGGCCGACAGCGGCCCCGGTGACGACGGCGACCTTGTCGGACAGGCGGTTCATGGCTCGGCCTCCAGTCTGATGGACGGGTCTGGTACGCCGGGGCATCCTGGATCCACCGCGCGGCCCGGTCGTTGATGTCGGTCAATTCGGCGGCGTTCCGGCCTGATAGGTTCGGACCCGCGAACGCAGGTTCCGGGGCGTGCTCCGCACCGTCCGTCGTCAGGCCCCGGAGCCGGGGCGTCGCCAGCTGGAGCCGTCCTTGGTCCTCGCAGATCCCGTCTCCCCCGGGCCCGGGCCCGCTCCCGCAGGGGCCCAACTCCAGCGCCTCATGCGGATGGCCGAGGCCCAGCCGCCCCTGCGCACGGCGGTGGTCCATCCGGTGGACGCCCTGTCCCTGACCGGCGCGGTCGAGGCCGCCCGCCGCGGGCTGATCGAGCCCCTGCTGATCGGGCCGCAGGCCCGCGTCCGCGCCGCCGCCGCGGCCGCCGGCCTGGACCTCGACGGCCTGGTCCTGATCGATGTCGAACACAGCCATGAGGCGGCGACGCGCGCGTGCGAACTGGCCGCGCGGGGCGAGGCGGCGGCGATCATGAAGGGCGCCCTGCACACCGACGAACTGCTGGAGGCGGTCGTGGCGCAGGCCTCGGGGCTCCGCACCGACCGGCGCATGAGCCACGTCTTCGTGCTCGACGTCCCGACCTATCCCCGTCCGCTGCTGGTCAGCGACGCGGCCCTGAACATCGCCCCCGACCTGGCCGCCAAGCGCGACATCGTCCAGAACGCCATCGACTGCGCCCACGCCATGGACATCGCCGAGCCCCGGGTCGCGATCCTCTCCGCGATCGAGACCGTGAACCCGAAGATGGTCTCCACCCTCGACGCCGCGGCCCTGTGCAAGATGGCCGACCGCGGCCAGATCATCGGCGGCGTGCTGGACGGCCCGCTGGCCTTCGACAATGCGATCTCGGAAGCGGCGGCCGAGGCCAAGGGCATCCGCTCCCCGGTCGCCGGCCGGGCGGACATCCTGATCGTGCCCGACATCGAGTCCGGCAACATGCTGGCCAAGCAGCTCTTCTACCTGTCGAACGCCCAGTCGGCGGGCGTCGTCATGGGGGCGCGGGTCCCGATCATGCTGACCAGCCGGTCCGACCCCGCGGCGTCGCGCCTCGCCTCCTGCGCCCTGGCGATCCTGGTCAGTCAGCACAAGCCGGCGAAATACGCGCGATGAGCGGGCCGCGCCTGCTGACCCTGAACGCCGGCTCGTCCAGCCTCAAGTTCGCGGTCTACGAGGCGACGGCCGAGCTGCCGCTGCGGCTGTCCGGGCAGGTGTCGGGGCTGGGCGCCGCCCCGCGCCTGCGGGTGCAGGTCGACGACGAGACGCTCGCCGACGAGTCCTGGGCGGGCGCAAGCAGCCTGGACGCCGTCCTCGACCGCACGCTGGACTGGCTGGAGGCCGCGGGCTGGAGCGAGGGTCTCGCCGCCGTCGGCCACCGCATCGTCCACGGCGGGCTGGACTTCCGCGCCCCCGCCGCCCTCACGGCCGACGTCCTCAGGCGCCTCGAGACGCTGGCGCCGCTGGCGCCGCTGCACCAGCCCTTCAACCTGCGCGGCGTGGCGCGGGCGGCCGGCCGCTTTCCGGATGCGCTGCAGGTCGGCGTCTTCGACACCGCCTTCCACGCCGGCCAGCCGGAGACGGCGCGTCTCTACGCCCTGCCGCGCGACCTGATCGCCGAGGGCGTCCTGGCCTATGGCTTCCACGGCCTGTCCTACGACTACATCGCCGGCGCGCTGCGGGCGCAGGACGGGGCCCGGGCCGGCGGCCGGGCGGTCGTCCTCCACCTCGGCAGCGGCGCCTCGCTCTGCGCCCTCGACCACGGCCGCAGCGTCGCCACCACCATGGGCTTCTCGGCCCTCGACGGCCCGCCGATGAGCACGCGCAGCGGCGCCCTCGATCCGGGGGTCATCCTGTATCTTATGCAGGACCGGGGCATGGACGCCGCGGCCCTCACCGACCTGCTGTATAACCGCTCCGGCCTGCTCGGCCTGTCAGGCCTGAGCGGGGACATGAAGACCCTGCTGGCCAGCGAGGCGCCGGACGCGCGTCAGGCGCTGGAGGTCTATGTCTATCGCATCGCGCGCGAGATCGGCTCTCTCGCCGCCGCCCTGGGCGGGCTGGACACGCTCGTGTTCACCGCCGGGGTGGGCGAGAATGCCACCCCGATCCGCGCCCGCATCGTCGACCTCTGCGGCTGGCTCGGCGCCCGGCTGGACGTGGCGGCGAACGCCGCGGGCGAGCGACGGATCAGCGGGCCCGACAGCGGCGTGCAGGTGCTGGTCATCCCGACGGACGAGCAGCTGGTCATCGCGCAGGGCGCGGCCGCCCTGCTGGCGGCCTCGTCCGAAACGGACCGCCACCTGTCCGGCGGCGCGCCGTCTTCCCGCATTCGGTGAGAAGCCGGCGCGGCCGCCCCGGCCCTAGAACCGCGTGCGAACGCCGAGGGTGAAGTTCCGGCCGCGCAGCGGGGCCAGGGCGCTGAGATAGGAGGCGTGGTTCAGGGCGACTTCATCCAGAAGATTGCTGCCGCGGACGTAGACCTGCGCCCCGGCGCCGGCGATCTGGAAATCGTAGGCCACGGTGGCGTTGACCATGTCGTATCCGGGCGTCGCCTCCTCGAAGTCGGCGATCCGGTCCTGCTCGAAGACGCGGATGTACTCGACCGCGCCGGACCACGGCCCGCGGAAGGCGTCCAGACGCCCCCCGAGGCGCGCGGCCGGAATGCGGGGAAGATCCTCGCCCCCGTCCAGCTCCGCCCGGACGAGGTCGCCGAAGATCGTGCCGGAGAGGCCCGGCGCGAAGCGACGGGTCACTTCGCCCTCCAGCCCGGTGAAGACGGCGTCCGCCTGGGTGTAGCGGATCAGCCGGAAGTCCTCGAACTGGTCGAGGGTGTCGGCGTAGATGTAGCCGTCGTAGTCGTAGCGGTAGGCGCTCACGTTGAAGGTCGTGTCGCCGGCGGTCTTCTCGAGGCCGAGTTCGAGTGAGAGGACCGTCTCCTCGTCGAGACCCAGCGTGCCGATCTCATAGGTGTTCGTCGCCAGGTGGACCCCGCGGGCGTAGAGCTCCTGCACCGTCGGCGCGCGCTGCGACCGGGAGGCGGTCAGTGACAGCTGGAAGTCGGGCGCGAAGCGCCAGGACGCGCCGGCCGAGATCGAGAAGGGGCTGTGCTCCTGGTCGGGATAGATGGCCGGGACGGCGCCGTCGAAGGCGCTGGCCGTCTGCCACTCCTGCCGCAGGGCGCCTTCAAGGCTCCAGTCGCCGAGGTCGATCGACTCGACCATGAACAGGGCCGCGGACTCGGTGCGCGTCGGCGGGATGAAGCTCTCATCGCCGCTGGCCTCGAAATCGCTGCGGCTGGCCTGGCCGCCGATCACCCCGCGGAACCCGGCGATCGGCGCATGCTGCGCCTCGATCCGCAGGTCGTAGCCCTCGTTCGTGAAGGTCGTCCCGACCTCGCCGTCCTCGATCTCGTCGTGCTGGTAGTCGGTGTAACCGCCGCGGAAGCGGAGGCGCTCGACGCCGGAGAACGGATCGTTCAGCTCGCCGCGGACATCGACGCGGCGGCTGACCAGATCGACCACGGGGATGTCGCCCTCCTCGTCGCCGTGGTCGTGGTCGTGGTCGTCCTCGTCCTCGTCGTGCGAGCCGCAGTGCAGGCTGGAGCCGTGCGGATGGCAGTCCTCGTACTGGTGGGCGTGGCCCGGCAGGCCGTAGTCGCTGGTCTGCTCGGTGTAGGCGGCGCCGAGATAGCCCCGCGACCCGATCCAGGAGACGCCGCCGGTGAGGGTCCGGGACTCGCTGAAGGAACCGGCGAGAACATCAAAGGCCTCGGCCTCCTCATGTTCCTCGTGATCCTCGTCCTCCTCCCCTTCGTCCTCATGTTCATGGTCGTGCGGCAGGAAGCGCGGAACGTCATAGTCGGACGTCCGGCGGTCGACGCCCTCGAAACGGAAGGCGAGGGGGCCGGCGGCGATCGTCGCGCCGACGACGAGGCTTCGTTCCTCGTCCGCCGTTCCGAGGCGGCCTTCGATCACGCCGTCGAAACCGTCCTCCGGCGCGCGGCTCGGCACCTTCTTGTCCAGCAGGTTGACCGCCCCGCCGATGGCGCCGCCGCCATAGATCAGGGCGCTGGGGCCGCGCAGGATCTCGATGCCTTCGAGCAGCAGGGGATCGCCGGTGATGGCGTGGTCCGGAGACACCTCCGAGGCGTCGATGATCGCCGCGCCGTCCGTCAGGACGCGGACGCGAGGCGCCGTCTGGCCGCGGATCACGGGCCGGCTGGCGCCGCCGCCGAACGGATCGGAGTTGACGCCGGGCACGCCGTTGAGCGTCTCGCCGAGCGTGCCCTGGCGGCGATGGACCAGGTCGTCGCCGTGGATGAGCGCGACGTTGGCGATCACGTCCGACGGCGAGCGGCCGAGGGGATCCGCCGTGACCACGATGTCCTCGAGGTGCGCCGCGTCGGGATCGTGGGACGGCGCGGACTGCGCGAGCGCGC
Source organism: Brevundimonas sp. (assembly GCF_013912005.1). Lineage (GTDB taxonomy): Bacteria > Pseudomonadota > Alphaproteobacteria > Caulobacterales > Caulobacteraceae > Brevundimonas. Next base: position 26,765 of record NZ_JACESB010000016.1, read on the forward strand.
TGTTGGCGCCGACGAGGCTGACGAGGCTGGCGGCGGAAAGAAGAGCGGCGCGGCTGTGCATGAAACGATGCCCTGACTGATGTTCGGGATGCGGCTTACGTTATACTATAACTCTCCGCAACCGCGAACGCATGAGGGGGGCGGCGCCCCGACGGCATCGGGGCCTTTTCGCCACAGCGGGTCGGTCCCCACGGGCGTCCGCCGTGGGCGACACAGGTCCGCGCGCCGCAGACGCCGGAGTTCGGCGGGGCGTCAAGCTATGGATATATTTCGGGAAAAGAGATGGCGGAGAGGGGGGGATTCGAACCCCCGGTACGCTTCCACGTACGCCGCATTTCGAGTGCGGTACATTCAACCACTCTGCCACCTCTCCGCGGGGCCGAACGTCTCTGGTCGAACGGAGCGCCTAACTAGTCGGAGCGGGGCCGCGCCGCAAGCGGGGGGCGCGGATTTTCGTCAGCGCTGCGCGGGCAGGGGAAGGCCGAGGGCGTCGGCGGCCGACAGGTCGCCGTCGGCGAGGCGGAACAGCTCGGCCGGGCGGCCCCCGGTGGCGACGGAGAGCCGGCCCGTCGGCCGCACCAGGCCGGTGCGCTCGACGCCGCGGCGGAAGTTCTGCTTGTGCAGGCACAGGCCCGATACGGCCTCGGCGGCGGCCTGCAGCCCGGACAGGGTGAAGGTCTCCGGCATCAGGTCGAACAGCACCGGCCGGTAGCGCAGCTTGGCGCGCAGGCGGCCGAGGCCGGTGGCGAGGATGCGGCGGTGGTCGGAGACCATCGGCCGGCCGCACACGACCGGCGGCGGCGGCAGGTCGCGGTCGCGGGCCGCCTCGGCCACCAGCCCGGCCTCGTACAGCAGCTCGTAACGCTCCAGCACCCGGCTCTCGTTCCAGCGGGCGTCGGGGCCGGCGGCGAACAGGGCGTCGACGCGGGCCTGCCGGCGCGGGTCGCCGCCCGCCCAGGCGGCGAGCGCCTCGAGTATGGCCGGCAGACAGGCGGCGGGACCGTCACGGCGGTCTTCCCACGGGAAGACGTCGAGGACGGGGGTCCAGCGGGCCCCGGCGAGGGGAGCGTCGGCGCTGTCGGCGGTGAGGGCGAGATAGCCGATCGAGACCTCCCGCCGGCGCTCGGGCCCCGGGGTGGCGCGGGGACTGTCGCGGCCGAGATCGCCGAAGGTGTAGAGCTGCTCGACGAAGCCGAGCCGGAAGCCGGTCTGGGCGGTGACGAAGGCGCGCAGGGCCAGTTCGAAGGTGCGGTCGCGCACCGGATCGAAGGGGCCGAAGGGGAGGGCGGCGGCGCCGTCGATCCCCGGCGTGGTGAGGACGCAGGCGACGCCGTCGCGCAGGGCGATGACCACCGCCGACAGGCCGATGCGCACGCCGGCCGCTCCGATCGACTCTGGCGGCGCGGCGTCCATGGTCACTCCGTGTGCCAGGCGTCGGGGGCGGGGATCAGGCCGACGGCCTCGGCCAGGACGCGGTAGCGCTCGAGGTAGCGCTGCTGCGCCACCGGCGCCGGGAGCGGCTCGATGACCAGGTCGTAGCCGGCCGGCGGGGCGCCGAACAGGCCGAGCGACTCCTTCTTCGTGAAGCCCGCCAGCTGGGTGGCCTCGAAGAAGGCGCAGGCGCGGTCCGCCTTCTTGATCAGGGTCTTGATCTCGACCGGATTCTTCGGGGGCAGGCCGAAGCGGAGGTGGATGGCCGCCTCCAGCCGGGCCTCGAAGGCCTTGTAGTTGACGCCCAGGGCCGACTTGAAGGGCGAGATCATGTCGCCGATCACATATTCGGACGCATCATGCAGCAGGGCGGCGAGCCGCCACTTCGGTTCCAGCCCGGGGCGGATGTGGGCGGCGATCTCCTCGACCACGCAGCTGTGCTGGGCCACCGAGAAGGCGTGCTCGCCGGTGGTCTGCCCGTTCCAGCGGGCGACGCGGGCGAGGCCGTGGGCGATGTCCTCGATCTCGATGTCGAACGGCGAGGGATCGAGCAGGTCGAGCCGGCGGCCGGACAGCATGCGCTGCCAGGCGCGCGGGGCTTTTGCGGTTCGGGGCGTGACGGCCAAGGCGGGTTCCTGTCGCTGGGGCGGTCAGGTGACCCATCCGGCCGCGACGATCAAGGCCCTCATTCCCCGACGTTGAGGGTCACCAGGTCCTTGGCGTCCTCGAAGGCGCGGCCGCGGTTGCGATCGCGCGAGCGGACGGTGGCGACCACGAGCGGACCGCCGACCGGCCCGCGGGCCTCGTAACCGACCAGCCGCCAGCCCTCGGCCGAGGGGCGGTTGTCGGTCAGGATCCAGCTGGCCCGCGTGGCCTCGCCGGCGGCGTTGGCGCGGATCTCGGCGCTGTCGTTGCGGGCGCGGATGCTGACGTTGTCACCGTCGGCGCCGCCCTCGATGTCGACCGCGCCGGCGCCGTCGTCCGCGTCGATGTGGAAGCCGCCGATGCGCACGCTGGCCTGTTCGCCGCGGGTCTCGATGTGCAGGCCCGGCAGCCGGACCGTGGCGTCGTCGCCTTTCGCGTCAACTGCGACGCCGGGCGCGCGGACCGAGGCCTGGTCGCCCTTTCCGGCCGTCGCTTCCGCCGTGGCGGAGCCGTCGGCCGCGGCGTCCGCCCCGGCGCGGGCGGCGTCCTGCTTCGCCTCGTCGGCCGCGGCCTGGAGCCCGGCCACGGCCTGCGGCAGGTGCCCCGACAGGCGGTTTTCGAAGGCCTTCAGCGCCTCGGCGGGCGTGTCTCCGTCCAGCGCCACCAGATGCAGGCTGACCTCGGTCCCGCGCGGGCCGACGTAGCTGCACACCGTGCCGCCGGCGGTGGCGGTGCCCTTGCGGGTCAGGGAGCCCTGGACCTGCGGGCACTGCAGGGCCTCGACGACCTTGAGCACCCCCTTGCCGGCGCCATCCTCGGTCGTGCGGGTCGAGGAGATGCGCACCGAGCTGTCGCCGTCGCAGGCGGCGGTCAGGGCGGCGGCGCAGCAGACGGCGGGAAACAGAAGCGGGCGGAACGACATGGGAGATGTCCTTGTACGCGTCCTATGGTGAGCCGAACGACCGGCAAAGCCAGTGAAATCGCGGTAACCGGCGTGGCCGCGCCGCGTTCACGGCGGGGCGGAAGATTACGCGCCGGGCCGGCCGCCTTCGCGGCGGGCGAGGAAGGCGAGGCGCTCGAACAGGTGCACGTCCTGCTCGTTCTTGAGCAGGGCGCCGTGGAGCGGCGGGATCAGCTTGCCGGGCGTCTTCTCGCGCAGCACCTCCGGATCGACGTCGTCGACCATCAGCAGCTTGAGCCAGTCGAGCAGCTCCGAGGTGGAGGGCTTCTTCTTCAGCCCGGGGGTGTCGCGGATCTCGTAGAAGGTCTTCAGCGCCTCCGAGACCAGACGCGGCTTCAGCCCGGGGAAGTGGACCTCGACGATGGCCTTCATCGTCTCCGCGTCGGGGAAGCGGATGTAGTGGAAGAAGCAGCGGCGCAGGAAGGCGTCCGGCAGCTCCTTCTCGTTGTTGGAGGTGATGACCACCACCGGCCGGCGTTCGGCGCGGATGGTCTCGTCCGTCTCGTGAACGTAGAACTCCATCCGGTCGAGCTCCTGCAGCAGGTCATTGGGGAACTCGATGTCGGCCTTGTCGATCTCGTCGATGAGCAGCACCGGCCGGACGGGGGCGGTGAAGGCCTCCCACAGCTTGCCCTTCTTCAGATAGTTGCGGACGTCGTGGACCCGGGCCTCGCCCAGCTGGCTGTCGCGCAGCCGGGAGACGGCGTCGTATTCGTACAGGCCCTGGTGCGCCTTGGTGGTCGACTTGACGTGCCAGGTGATCAGGGGCGCGCCGAGCGCCCGCGCCATCTCGTAAGCCAGCACCGTCTTGCCCGTGCCGGGCTCGCCCTTGATCAGCAGCGGCCGCTCGAGAGTCACGGCGGCGTTGACGGCGATCTTCAGATCGTCGGTGGCGATGTAGTTCGAGGTGCCCTCGAACCGGTCGCTGGCGCGGGTCATGGCGGCTCCGGATGGTGAGGGGACAGGCGTAGCGAAGCCGCGGCGGGTTAACAACGATCAGACAGAGGGCGCAGCGGCTTTCACCGTCCGGCATCGCCGCGTCTCGCGCCCCCGCATGGGGGGAGGCGGACCCGGCCGCCTACCCCGCCCGGCGGATCAGTTCGTCCGCGAGGTCGGCGGTGAGGTAGCCGTCGGCGAGTCGGCCGTTGGCCTGCTGCCAGCGGCGCAGGGCGGCCCGGGTGTTGGCCCCGATGACGCCGTCGACGCCCTGGGTGTCGTAGCCGAGGGCGGTCAGGGCGCGCTGGGCGCCCATGCGCTGCTCGCGCGACAGGGGCGGATCATCCGGCCAGGTCCCGACGAGGCCGGGCTTGCCCTGGATCCCGTCGGCGGTGAGGCCGATGGCGAGCGCGTAGCTGACCGAGTTGTTGTAGCGCCGGATGACATAGTGGTTGGGCAGGGCGAGGAAGGCCGGGCCGCGAGCGCCCTGGGGCAGGAGGATCGTCGCCTCCTCGGCGGCCTCGGCGGCGGTCGGCGCGCCGCCGTGGGCCAGGCGGACGCCGCGGGCGGCCCAGTACGACCACGGATGGCGCGGGCCCTCGGCGTCGGCGTAGTCGAAGCTCGCCGGCAGGATCACCTCATAGCCCCAGGCCTGGCCGCGCTTCCAGCCGGCCTGGGCCAGCAGGTTGGCGGCCGAGGCGAGGGCGTCGGCGTCGGAGCCCCAGATGTCGACGAGGCCGTCGCCGGTCTGGTCGACCCCGAGGCGCAGGTAGTTGTCGGGCATGAACTGGGTCTGGCCCATGGCCCCGGCCCAGCTGCCCTTCAGCCCGGCGCGGGCGCGGCGCCCGTCGACGACGATGTCCAGGGCGTCCTTCAGCTGGGCCTCGGCCCAGTCGCGGCGGCGCCCGTCGAAGGCGAGGGTGGCCAGAGAGCGGATCACGTCAAGGTCGCCCTGGACCTGGCCGAAGGCGCTCTCCTGGGCCCAGATGGCGACGAGAATCTCCGAGGGAACGCCGAAGCGCTGGACCACCTCCCACGGCACCCGGTCGACCCGCTGGCGCGCCTGCGCGATGCGGGTGGCGGTGACGGCGTTCTGGACGTAGGCGCCGGCGGGCCGGCTGAACTCGGGCTGGTTGCGGTCGAGGCGGATCACCGACGGGTCGGGGACGAGGCCCTGCAGCTCGCGCTCGTAGGCGGCGCGGCGGACGCCGCCGTGGCGGGCGAGAAAGCCCTGCTTCCAGCCCTCGAAACCGGCGAGATCGGCGGCGTCGGCCGCCGGCGGCTGGACCGGTTCGGGGGCCGGCGGCGCCGGCGTCGGCGGGGCCGGAACGGGCGCCGCGCCCGGCAGGGGCGGGGCCTCCGGCAGCATGGGGGCGCAGGCGGCGACGGTTCCGATCAGGAGAAGGCGGAGGCTGAGACGCATGATTCGCAAGGTAATCTCCCGGCCGGACGAGGCCTCATAACAAGTCCGCGAGTCCGGTTGAGCGGCATACAGCGCCCGGATGGAGAAAGCGTTGCCGTAAATTTCGCCGCCCAGCGTCGTTAACCCTCAATTTTCTTGAGACGGAAATGCGCGCCGGCCTAGGGAATCCGCGCGCTCAGCGGCCTGGTGGCGGAGCGGCAACGCGGCGGGGGTGCAACCCCGCAATCCCTCCGTTCGACTCGGAGGCCAGGCCTCCAACCTTCTTGGGAGCGCTATCGCTCGCCGCGCGGCGGCTCGTGTCCGGGCGCGGAACGGCCGGCCGCAGACCGGGACACCGGAAAAGGGTATGGTGGTTGTCCCAGGAAGCTGTGGAGACCGACCATGCGACTGCTTCTTCCCGTCATCGCCGGACTCGCCCTCGCGGGGTGCGCGCCCGTGGGGACCGGAGGCGAAGCCTCGGGCCACATGACCGCTGCGACCGGCCAGTGCTTCCGGGCCAGCCAGATCCATACGTTCAGCACGCCGGACGACTCGACCTACGTCCGGTCGAATCAGGGCTATGTCTACCGCCTGTCCGGGCCGGGCGCCTGCTTCGGCCGCGGGGTCACCAGCCTCTCGCTCGAACCGACCGGGGGGGTCGGCGAGCGGATCTGCGTGGGAGAGGAAGCCAGGGTGCGGGTCGTCCGGACCGACACCTTCCCCCTGACCTGCATCGCCCGCGTGGAAGGGCCGATCACCGACTCATCGGTGTCGGGCCTTCCGGCGCGACGGTAGACCGCGGCGGACACGGCTTCGCCGGTTGACGACGGGCGCACGCCTCTCTATAGGCACCGCTCCCGCCGCAAGGTCCGCCTCGCGGCTTTTCTGTTTTCGCTTTTCCGAGGCCCGACGACCATGAAGGTCCGCAGCTCGCTCAAGTCGCTCAAGACCCGCCACCGCGACTGCAAGGTCGTGCGCCGCAAGGGCAAGGTCTATGTGATCAACAAGACCGACCCGCGCTTCAAGGCCAAGCAGGGCTGACACGGTCTCGCGCCCGTCGCGGCGCGGTCTGAAATGAACAGGGCTGCGGATGTTGTCCGCAGCCTTTTTCGCGTCCGGCCTTCCGCGCCGGGGCGCGACGTGATTAGCCGTTTCCAACCTTTCTGACCGGAGTTCCCGCCATGGCCGACGACGCCGCCTTCGACGCCTCGCCCGAGGTGCTGACCGCCACCGCCCAGGGCCGGCTGCGCACCATCATCGAGCGGCTGGAGCGGCTCGAGGAGGACAAGCAGGCGGTGATGACCGATATGAAGGAGGTCTTCGCCGAGGCCAAGGGCGAGGGCTACGACGTCAAGACGCTGCGCAAGGTCATCCGCATCCGCAAGCAGGACAAGGCCAAGCGGCAGGAGGAGGAGGCGATCCTCGACCTCTACCTGTCGGCGCTCGGAGAGGTCTGAGGGCGGCTTCGCCGCCAGGGGATGAGGGATGAGGGATCAGGGATCAGGGATCAGCATGCCCTAGCCACGGCCTGACTGCCGCCTCATCCCTCATCCCTGATCCCTCATCCCGCCCGTGAAACGCAAGCCGCCGCTCTCCCCCTTCGAGGCCCAGCGCAAGGCGGCGCAGCGGGCGGCGCTGAATGCGCTCAAGCGGGCGCGGCGGACGGCCGAGAAGGCAGGCGTGCCCCTGTCCGAGTGGGAAGGGGAGTTCCTCGACTCGGTCAGTGAGCGGGTGAAGACCCACGGCCGCGCCTTCGGCGACCCCGAACTGGGCGCGCCCGGACAGGCGCTGTCGGCGATGCAGGGCCGCAAACTCAAGGAGATCGCCGCCAAGGCGAAGGGCGAGGCGCCGCGCCCGCGCTGGGGACGGCGCCCGAAGGCCTAGCGCGGCCGCGGCAGGACGTTGATCTGGATGAAGGCCCGCAGGGTCTGGTCGCCCCCGCCGCCCGGGCGCCGCGTCCACGGCCAGACCACGCCCGTACGGGGAGCGTCGGACAGCTCGCGGGCCTCCCGGCGCGCACGGGCGCGGAGGGCGCGCGCCGCCTGGCGTGCGGCCCAGTCGCGGACAGGATGGGATCGCTCGACCGGAGCCGGCGGCGAGGCGGCCGCCGGGTCGCAGGGGACAGGGATCAGCTGGCCCGCGCCGCCTCGCGGGCCGCGGCTTTTTTTGGGGACGCGGGGTCCACGACGTCGGCGCTGTGCCGCAGGGTGTCGGCGAAGGCCGCCGACGCGGCGGCGAACGCCTCGCGCAGGGCCTCGGTCGAGGCGCTGCCGCGCAGGCGGGCGTCATCGGCGAGGCGGGACAGGCTGTCCAGAGGGTGGTCGGCGAAGCGACGCGTCGCCGATCCGGGACGGGCCTGTTTGCCGGCCGCCCAGGCGCCTGCGGCGACGGCGGCTTCGGAGACGAGGGCGATCCCCATGGGCGAGGCGAGGAACCGGCCCGCCCGGCCCTTGCGCAGGCCCTTGGGGACCTTCACCCCGGCGATCCGTTTCGGCAGGACCGCCTGCTTCTTCTTCTTCGACTTGCCCATCGGGGCCTCCGTTTGATCCGTTGCAGGATCAACGGGGCCCCCGGACAGCCGTTCCGTCAGAACAGGATCTTGCGGAACGTCAGCCGCACCGTCCGGCCTTCGGGGTCGAGATAGTCGGGCTGGTAGTTGAGGGGGACGTCGGCGCCGGCGGTGGTGACCTCCGGCCGGCTGTCGAACAGGTTCTGGATGCCGAACTGGATCCGCGAGCCCGCGAGCCAGGGGAAGCGCTCGACCCAGGACGTGCGCTGGTTGAGATCCATGAAGACGTTGAGGTTCACCGTCAGCTGGTCCGAGAACTCCAGATCCGGGCCCGTCCCGCCATCGACGCGGGTGCCCTGGCGCCAGTTGGCCATGACGAACGAGCCGAGGCCGTTGCGGAAGACGCCGCCCATGGCCTGGATCTCGTGGCGCGGACTGCCGCCGCGGGCCGAGGTGGCGGCGCCGTCGAGCAGGTCGAGCACCGGCAGGCCGTCGGCGATGACGATCTCGTCCTGGATTCGCCAGGTGTGATAGATCGAGAGATTGAAACGGCCCTGGCCCGGCTGCATCGCGCCGCCGCGGCCGCCGCCGCCCATGCGGATCTGGCCGCCGCCGCCGGGGGGGCCGCCCGGGGGCGGGCCGCCGCCTTCCATGCGGATCACCATCGGCGCGCCGCCGCCGGGACCCGCAGGCCCGCGCGCGCCCTCGCCTTCGGCGCGCGGCGTCGGCGTGCCGAACGCCCGCGAGAAGTTCAGGCCGGTGCGCAGGTCCTGTCGCTCGTAGCGCTCGAAGTTCAGCGGCCGGGCGTCGATGGAGACCAGGTTGCCGTCGGGGTCGCGCTCGAACCGGCCGGGCAGGGCGGCCTCGAGATCGGGGGTGATGGCCGGGAAGGAGGCGATCTCGTCCTCGGTGCGGCTCCACGTCCAGGTCGAGCTGAGCGACAGGTCGGTATCCGTCAGCGGGCGCAGGGTGCCGCCGATGCGGACCACCTGCCGGTCGTCGGCGTCGAGGTCGGGGTTGCCGCCGGTGAACCGGGTCACCAGTACGGTCTCGCCGGTGCGGAAGTCGAACACCGGCACATTGGGGGTGGCGATCAGCGGGTCGTTGAGCTGGCTGATGGTCGGGGCGCCCTGCTCGTCGGTCCAGCTGGCGAGGAAGGACAGCTTCTCGATCGGCGACCAGTTGACGGTGGTCCCGAAGGTCGACAGGCCGCCGAAGTCGGACAGGTCCTCGAAACCCGCGTCGACGCTGACCGAGAGGTCGCCGAGCAGGGGCAGGACCTCGTTGCGGCGACTGGCGATGGGGAAGTTGAAGCTGCTCTGGCCGCTGAGACGGTCGCGCGACTGGCGGCGGTCGGCGGTCACGCCGCCGCGGGTGCTGGTCGAGTCCAGCGACAGGCTGTCGGCGCCCACTGTGAAGGTCGAGCTGACGTCGCCCGCCGGGAGCGCCCACACGTCGCCGGTCAGGACCAGCTCGGTGTCGAGGCGCTGGGACACGGACCGCGCGGTGTCGTTGGCGATGCGGGCGAAGTCGGCCGGGTCCAGCGCACCGAACGGGCTGGCGGTCGGGTCGCCGGCGGTCAGGCGGGCCTGGAAGGGGTCGGCGCCGTAGCCGCGGCCGGTGACGGTGTCGCTCTCGGTGCGGGTGTATTCGCCGGTGGCGGTCCAGCGCCACGCCTCGCCGATGAAGCCGTCAAGGACGAAGCCGACCTCGGCCTGCAGCCGGTCGGTCTCGCGGCCCAGCGCGGCGGCGTCGTCGATGAAGCGGTGGACGAGGACGTCGTCGGCGAAGGGCGAGAAGGGATTGGCGGCCGGCAGGCCGAGGGTGACCCCGGGAAGGCCGTTGAAGCTGCGGCTGGAGGTGTCCTCCACGCTGGCGCTCAGGGTGCCCTGGGTGGTGCTGTTCAGGTCGCGCTTGATCGTGCCGCTGACCTGGGCGCGCTCGGAGGCCGACAGCAGGGTGCGGTAGGCGCCGAGGTCGCCGGTGCGCGGGTCGCCGGCGGCGGCGACGAAGTCGGCGAGCATGGGGCTGGTCAGGCCGTCAGGGACGGGCGTCGCGTCTCCGGGCAGGGCGGGGTCGATCGGGTCGCCGAACGGGTTCCCGGACACGTTGCCGACGAGGTCGTAGGGCGTCGAGCCGCCGTCGCGAACGATATCCCGTTCGGACTCATACAGCGGGGTCGAGCGCTCGTACTCGACATCCAGCGACCATCGGTTGGCGCCGGCTATACGCAGCAGGTCGGCCTCGACCTCGCCCGTGGTGCGGCCGCCCTGGGTCGGAACGCGCCCGGTGACCTCGAAGGTCGTCGAGCGGAAGTCGGCCTTGAGCACGAAGTTCACCACCCGCTGCTCGGGCCGGTAGCCGAACTGGACGGCGACGGCCTCGGGCAGGATCTCCGTGCGCTCGATGGCCTCGGTCGGGATGCCGCGTATCTCGCGGAAGCCGGAGATGCGGCGGCCGTTGACCAGGAAGACCGGCTGGAGGTCGGTGCGGCCGCTGGAGCTGCGGGTGATCGGCTCCAGATAGGTCATCAGTTCGGCGATGTCCGACGCGCCGTAGGCCATGATCTCGTCGGCCGTCAGGGTCACGTCCGGCGGAATGTCCGTGTCGACGCTGCCGCGCGGGCGTGTGCCGGTCACCGAGACCGTGCCCAGATCGTAGGCGTCGTCCGGCGCCGTGGCCGGCCGCGCTTCCTGCCCGGCCGCCGGCGTCGGCGGCGTCTGCGGAGTCTGCGGCGGCGCAGTCTGGATGACGCCGGCCATGAGGCCGGACAGGGCGGTGGTGACGAGCAGCATCGGCGAATCCCGGGGAGGTACGAACCGCTAACGTCCCGCGCCTGCCTTTCCGTCGCGTTTCAGCGATGAAACCTTCGGTTGCCGATCGCGCGGCGGCACACGCCGTCATCGACCGGCGGCGGTCGCGGCGCCAATGAACTTTCGTTCAGAATTCCGGCTACGGGACGGCGGGTCCGCTCAGCCGGCCTCGCGCAGCACCCCCTCGAGCCCCTGCTCGCGCACCTTGCGGTAGAGGGTCGAGCGGCCGATGCCCAGGCGTCGGGCGATCTCCGACATGTGGCCGGCGTAGACCTCGATGGCGTGCTGGATGAGGTCTCGTTCGATCTCCTCGAGGGTGCGCAGGTGGCCGCGGTCGTCAAGGATGCGGATGGGCGCGTCGGGCAGGGGCGGGAGGCCGGCGGTCGGGCTTTCGGCGGACCCTTCCGGCTCCGGATCGTCCCCCTCTGCATGTTCGACGGGGGGCAGGCTCATCGCCTTGCCCGAAATGGCCGGGAAGTCGTGGGGCTGGAGGAAGGGGGCGTCGGCCAGCACGATGGCGCGGTAGACGGCGTTCTCGAGCTGGCGGACGTTGCCGGGCCAGTCGAAGGCCTGCAGCAGGGCGAGGGTCTCGGCGCTGCAGCCGGCCACGCGCTTGCCTTCCTCGACGTTGAAGCGGGCGATGAAGTGCTCGACCAGCGCCGGGATGTCCTCGCGCCGCTCGCGCAGGGCCGGGGCCTCGATCGGGAAGACGTTGAGGCGGTAGAACAGGTCCTCGCGGAACCGGCCCTCGCGCACCTGGGCGGCGAGGTCGCGGTTGGTGGCCGAGACGATGCGCACATCCACCTTGACCGGCCGCTTGGCGCCGACCGGGTCGATCTCGCCCTCCTGAAGGGCGCGCAGCAGCTTGACCTGCATGTCGAGCGGCAGTTCGCCGATCTCGTCGAGGAACAGGGTGCCGCCGTTGGCCTCGGCGAACTTGCCGAGGTGCTTGTCGTGGGCGCCTGTGAAGCTGCCCTTCTCGTGGCCGAACAGGATGGACTCGACGAGATTGGCAGGCAGGGCGCCGCAGTTGACGGCCACGAAGGGCTTGCCGGCGCGGTCGGAGGCGCCGTGCAGGGCGCGGGCGATGACCTCCTTGCCGACGCCGCTTTCGCCGGTGACCAGCACCGGGATGGAGGACTTCGCGGCGCGCTGGCCGAGCGAGCGGACCAGGCGCATGGGGGCCGACTGGCCGACCAGGTCGTCGAAGGAGGTGCGTCCCGCGACGTGCTTCTTGAGGCGGCCGACCTCGGCGGTCAGCTGGGTCAGCTGCAGGGCGTTGCGCACCCCGACCAGCAGGCGCTCGGCCGAGACCGGTTTGACGAAGAAGTCCTGGGCTCCGGCCTGCATGGCCTTCACCACGGCCTCGACCCCGCCGGAGGCGGTCAGGACGATGACCGGCGTCTGCACCCCGGCGGTGCGGATCTCGGCCAGGGCCTCGAGGCCGCTCATGCCCGGCATTACCATGTCGAGCAGGACGACATCGGCGCCGCCGCCCTTCGTCAGGCGGTCGATGGCCTCGCCGCCGGAGGCTGCGTGGACCACCGCATAGCCTTCGCGCTCCAGCACCGCCTGCGCCAGCCGGCGCTGGGTCGGATCATCGTCGACGACAAGTACGGTCTTCGCCATGCGGGCGGCCCCTGTTCCATCACGTCCGGCCGGCTCTCATACGGCGGAGCTGGCTCATTCCGGGACGTTCTAGGCCGGACAAGGTGAAGATCGGGTTGGGGGGCAGGGTGAGCGGAGGGTTAAGGGGCGGGAGCGACCGGCTGTTCAGGCGGGGTGCAGGGGGGCGTCGCCGGCTGGAAGCCCGACCTCCGGCCGTCGCTGAGGATCACGTCGCTCCACGCAGGCGGTGCGACCCGCAGCCGACCCGCCCTGAGGTCCTCGCGCAGATCGCCCGTTTCGGCGCCGCAATCCTGGAAACTGTAGCCGCCCGCCTCTGTCCAGACTCCTGCCGCGTCCCGGGTCCAGACACGGGCGTGAAACCGGTGGACGAGGAGCACGTCGGTGCGGCCGTCGCTGTTCAGGTCGATCGGCGCGGCCGCGCATGCTGCGGTCGAGGTGCAGACGGCGCGGCCGTCCGTGGCCGGAACCGGTCCGGAGAAGCCTTCGGGCAAAACGCGGCCGGCCGGAAAGACGGAGTAAACCGGCGTGCGGTGGGGCTCGGTGACGGGGCGGTCGTTCCACCGGGCCGTGGCGGCGAGCGCCCGGGCTGCGCGTCGCGCGATCTCCGGGTCGGAGGACCGTTCAAGGGCTGCAAGGGCCCTCCGGCCCGCCCTGCCGCTCTCGAAGCGAAGGAAGGCGTAGTCGAACGCATCCGGCGTCACCGCCCCCCGCTGCAGCCGGGCCACCTGGTCGGCCACGGAGAGGCGCGCGGGATCAAGGAGGGGGCTGAACAGGGCGACGATGAGCGTAAAGGCGACGACGGCGCCGGCCAGGGTCGTCGGCTCCAGCGGGCGCATCCACTCGCCCTTGCGCAGCAAGGTGCGGAGCGAGGCCCAGCCGTAGCCGGCGGCGAAGACGGCGCCGACGAGGGCGCAGGCCAGGGCGATGATGCGGTCCGGCGTCAGGCCGTGCTGGCCGATGCGGAGGGCGAGACCGAAGAAGGCGATGACGACCAGCGGGGCCAGCAGCAGGGAGCCGACCTGCACCGCCAGCCGCACCGGCAGCGGCGGCCGGTTTTCGGGCCGGCCGTCCTGGTAGGCGGCTCCGATCAGGACGATCAGGGCGGCGACGGCGGCGAGGACGAGGGAGGTCCCGCTGCCGGTGTCCCACAGGCCCTGAAGCCCGGTGAACGGCAGGGCGAGCACGAAGCCGGCGGCGAGGACGGTCATGACCAGCAGCAGCCACGACAGCAGCATCAGCCCGACGGTGCGGACGCCGCGGATCAGGCCGTCCCGCACGTCGGTGAGGTGGACGGCGGTGGCGAAGACGAGGGTCGTGACCGGGATGTAGAACCAGGTCTTCCGGGTCAGGTCCTCAAGGAAGTCGAGGCCGATGACGCGGAACAGGCCCGCGCCGAGGAAGAGCAGGATCCAGAAGGCGGCGGTGAAGCCGATCGACAGGACCACCTGCACCCCGGCCTTCCACGCGGTGTCGAAATAGGTGGGGAAGGCGGCGATCCAGCGCCGCTCCATGTCGGCGGCGAGGACGAGGTGGTGGCCGATGAACAGGGCGGCGGCGGCGAACAGGGGCATGGGGCCGGCGATGTAGGGCGGCTGGCGGAGGGTTTCCGCAGCCTGGCTGGCCGTCTCGTGCCAGCCCATGAGCCCGAGGAGAGCAGCGGCGGCGGCGGCCCACGCCGCCAGCGTTCTCCAGCGCATCCGGCCGATCCCGGCGAGGAGAAGCAGGGGCGTGAAGGCGAAGAGGAGCAGCAGGATCACGAACCCGGCGGGCGCCCACGGCCAGCCGGTCACCCCGTCGGAGACCCGGTGCAGCCACCACAGGGCGAGTCCCTGCAGCAGGCCGACGCCCAGCCGGACGGGGCCGAGCCAGGGCGGGGGAGCGCCGTCTTCGGCGGCGGTGTCACGGACGGCGGTCATGCGTCATCTCCCCTCGACCTTGGCAGGAGAAACCTCTTTCGCCGTTCTGACCAGCCCCCGCTTGAGTTTCCGCGGCGTCCGTGTATAGAGCGCGCCTTCTCCGTCGCAGCTTCGGCCGCGGCGGGCCTGTCCGAGAACTTCGGGGCGTGGGGGCCACCCATGCCGTAACTGTCAGAGAGCCCTCTGGCGCCGTGGGGAGATGGGGATGCAGACGATCCGACGTCGGCCCGGTTCCGGGACGGACGGGGATATGAGCTTCCTTCGGACAATACGACCGGCGTGAACGCCCCGCAGCGATGCGCGGCGCTTTCGCCAATCCGGCGTCGGGAATAGCCCCGGCGTCGAACGACTGACTGGAGACCGCAATGGACCGCGCACAAAAGGCCGAGTCGATCGAAACGCTGAAGGGCGTTTTCGCCGACGCGGGCGCCGTGGTCGTGACCCACAACCTGGGTCTGACCGTTGCGGACATGGAAGACCTGCGTGGCCGCCTCCGCAAGGAAGGCGGCACGTTCAAGGTGGTCAAGAACCGCCTGGCGCTGAAGGCGCTCGAAGCCGAGGACGGCAGCGACTACCACGGCCTCTTCAAGGGCCCGGTGGGCATCGCCTACGCCGCCGACCCGGTGACGGCCGCCAAGGTCACCGCCGACTTCGCCAAGGGCAACGACAAGTTCGTCGTCCTCGGCGGCTTCATGGGTGAAAAGGTTCTGGACGCGAAGGGCGTGGAGACCCTCTCCAAGCTGCCGTCGCTGGACCAGATCCGCGCCTCGCTGCTCGGCCTCATCAACGCCCCGGCCACCAAGGTCGCCGGCGTGCTGCAGGCCCCGGCCGGCCAGCTGGCCCGGGTGTTCAACGCCTACGCCACCAAGGACGCCGCGTAAGCGGACCTTCCATCTCTGCAAACAACTCCCTGAACCCATCCTACCGAAGGAACTATCCCTATGGCTGACCTCGCCAAGATCGTTGAAGACCTGTCGGCGCTGACCGTCCTGGAAGCCGCCGAACTCTCGAAGCTGCTGGAAGAAAAGTGGGGCGTCTCGGCCGCCGCTCCGGTGGCCATGGCCATGCCGGCCGGCGGCGCCGCCGGCGGCGCTCCGGCGGAAGCCGCTGAAGAGCAGACCGAGTTCACCGTCGTCCTCGTCGACGGCGGCGACAAGAAGATCAACGTCATCAAGGAAGTGCGTGGCGTTCGCTCGGACCTCGGCCTGAAGGAAGCCAAGGACCTCGTCGAAGGCGCTCCGCAGAACGTCGTCGAGAACGTCTCGAAGCAGCAGGCCGACGAAATCGCCAAGAAGCTGACCGAAGCCGGCGCCAAGGTCCAGATCAAGTAAGACTGGTCCAGCGCAAGCTGAACGACGAACGGGCCGGGGAGCGATCCCCGGCCCGTTTTCTTTGCGGTTGCGCGAGGGCGACGCGTGGCCGTAGCTGGTCCGGGCGAGGGAGCGATGATCGAGGTTCGTCGCACGGAACTGTTCGATGGGTGGTTGCGTGGTCTTCGGGACCGCGCCGCGGCGGCGATCATCGCCCGCCGGATTCACCGGCTCGCCGCCGGCGCTCCCGGTGATCTGCGCCCGGTCGGCGCAGGCGTCAGCGAGCTTCGCATCCACCACGGGCCCGGCTACCGGATCTATCTCGTTCGCCGCGGGAAATCGCTGATCGTGCTATTGTGCGGGGGCGACAAGAACTCGCAGTCGCGCGACATCGCCCGGTCGAAGCAGCTGGCGAAGGAGGTCAGGTGATGGAGACGCGACCCTTCGATCCCGCCGACTATCTCGACACCGAGGAGGCGGTGGCGGCCTATCTGGCGGACGCCCGAACGGATGGGGCCGAGGCGCTGGCGGACGCGCTCGAGGTTGTCGCGCGTGCCCGGGCGCGCATGGCGGCGGCGGCGCCCCGGCGCGGCGTGGCTGAACCGCCGTCGCAGTTTGACGGCGACTGACGCGGCCCCGCTACCGCCGCCGCGGGGCGAAGATGTCGGCGAGCCGGTCGCGAGTTCCCTCGATGCGGACGAGGCGCGGGTAGCGCAGACCGTCGCGCCAGGGGAGCTCGACGGTGCGGAACTCCTCGCCGCGCTTCACCACCAGCCGGATCGGCTCCTGGCCGCCCTTCGCCGCGGTCACCGCCTCGCGCAGGACTTCGGCCGAGGCGACCCGGTCGCCGACGGCGACAAGCTCCCAGCCGTG
The DNA here is from genome assembly GCF_013912005.1 of Brevundimonas sp. GTDB lineage: Bacteria > Pseudomonadota > Alphaproteobacteria > Caulobacterales > Caulobacteraceae > Brevundimonas. The sequence continues at coordinate 43,190 of NZ_JACESB010000016.1, forward strand.
GCCGAGGCCGGCCTCGAAGGCCGGCGAGCCCCAGCGCACGCCCGCGATCCGGTTGCCGCCGCCGAGGATGAAGCCGAGCGAATACTGGAAGTCATTGGCCCAGCCGCCCATCATCCGCTTCTCGAGCGGGGTCAGCTCATCGACGTACGTCAGACGCCAGCCGGCGCGCTCGAGACCGTCCAGCGGGGCTTCGGCGTCGGGGCCGACCGCGTCGAGGCGCGCCCGCAGGAAGGTCGCCCAGTCGTACGGATGGACGGCGTTGAGGTGTTCGACCACGTCCTCGAAGGTGTAGGGCCGGGCCTCCCAGACGCCGTCCTCGACGCCGTAGAAGGCGCGGGCGAAGTCGTCGAGCGATTTGCGGTCGCCGGTGGCCTCGCGGATCAGGGTGTCGGCGTCCAGCCAGATCAGGGCGGCCTCGCGATAGTAGTCGCCGGTGCCGCGCATCCACGACGGCCAGGGATTGGTCGTGCGGTAGCCGAGCAGGTTGTGGTTGGTGGTGTCCTGCAGGGCGCGCCAGGCGCGGCCGGGCTGCTGGTCGTAGAAGCCGGCGATCTCCGCGAGGTTGACCACGGCTTCCTCGTAGGTCCCGAGGCCCGAGCGGGCGGTGAGCACGTCGCCCCAGTACTCGGTCTGGCCCTCATAGACCCACATCAGGGTGTTCTGGGTGGGGACGTTGAAATTGGGGACCAGCTCGTCGGACGGGCGGCGGAACTTGCCGTTCCAGCTGTGCACGTATTCGTGGGGCAGCAGGCCGCGCGAGCCGAAGGCGGGGCTGGCCGAGGCGAAGTAGTCCGGCGCGGCGGTGTTCTCCGACGAGCGGTGGTGCTCCAGGCCGATGCCGCCGAGGCGGGAGGTCAGGCCGAACAGGAATTCATAGCGGTCGAAGTGGCGGGCCCCGAACAGGCGGTCGGCCTGCTGCACCAGGGTCTCGTACTTCGCGGTCCACTCCGGCGTGATCTCGATGGCGGCGGCGGTGTCGCCGACGAGGTTGAGGTGGACGTCGTCGCCGCGGGGATCGATCTCCACCCGGCGGTAGTGCCGACCGGCGAACATCGGGCTGTCGGCGAGGTGCTCCAGCGAGATCGGGGCGAAGGTCGCGACGCTCCCCTCCCGGGAGACCGTGTCCAGCGCCACGCCGTAGTTCCAACCTTCCGGCAGGACCACGGAGGGGGTGAAGGTGATGCGGTCGTGATGGTAGCCGGCCGGGTAGAGGAGCGCCTTCTCCCACTGCAGATTGACGATCTCGTCGGTCATCACGACCCGCCAGGTCGAGTTGTCCGGCTGGGTCAGCCATTCGAAGTCCACCTCGATCGTCTCCACCCCGGCGGGGATGTCGAGGTGGAAGGCGTGCGGATCGACGGTGTCGCGCACCCACTCGATGCGACGGCCGTTCCCGGTGACGGTCAGGCCCGAGACCAGCTGGATCGGGCCGGTGTCGGCGTGGTTGCCCGGCAGGAATTTCGGATACTGCAGCACCAGCGGGCCCGGACGGACGGGAACCGTCTGATGCGTGCGGATCACCTTGCGGGCCAGGTCCGTCAGGTCGACGCGGATGCCGATGGTCCCCGGGTAGTCGACGTCCTGCGGCGCCGGGATCGGCGGCAGGGGGCGCGGCAAGCTGGTCGGCACGGGCAGGGGCGTCTGCGCCTGGGAGGTCTGGGCCAGGGCCGCGGGGGCGGCCGAGGCGAGCAGCAGGGCGAGGGCGGCGGTGCGGATCATCATGGTCGGGCTCCTCGCGATCAGCGGCGACGGGGGGCGAGGATGTCGCCGAGCCGGTCGGGGGTTCCGGGAATGCGCTCGAGGTGCGGGTAGCGCAGGCCGCCCGCATAGTCGAAGCGGAGGGTGCGGAAGCGGTCGCCGCGGCGCACCATCAGCTCGACGGGGGCGGCGGGGTCCTTCGCGGCGGTGATCGCGTCGGCGAGCGCCTTCGGGCTGGCGGCGCGGCCGTTCACGGCGACGATGTCCCAGCCGGAGGTCAGGCCCGCCTCGAAGGCCGGGGAGCCCCAGCGCACCGAGGTGATCCGGTTCGACCCGTTGGTCATCACGCCCAGCGAGTACTGGAAGTCGTTGCGGCCGTACTCCGCATTCAGAGCCTTCTGGTAGTCGTTCTCGGTCTCGCGCCAGACAAGGCGATAGCCGCCGCGCTCGATACCCCCGAGCGGGCCTTCGGCGTCCGGTCCGACGGCGTCGAGCCGGGCGCGCAGGAAGGCGGCCCAGTCGTTCGCCTGCACCTCGTCCAGCGTCGAGGTGACGTCGGCGAAGGTGTAGGGCGCGGGGTCGAAGCTGCCGTCCTGCACCCCGAAGAAGGCGCGGGCGAAGTCGTCCAGCGAGCGGCGGCCGTCGGAGCGTTCGCGGATCCAGGTGTCGGCGTCCAGCCAGATCATCGCGCCCTCGCGATAGTAGTCCTCGCTGCGCTGCAGGCTGGGCCAGGGCTGCGGGCGGCGCTGGGCGATGATCGGATCGTTGGTGGTGTCCTGCAGCGCCCGCCAGTCGCGGCCGGGGTTGTCGTCGTAGGTCGCCGCCGTCATGGCGAAGACGTCCAGCGCCTGCTGCTTGCTCATCAGCCCGGCCCGGGCGGTGAGGACGAGGCCCCAGTACTGGGTCTGGCCCTCGTACACCCAGAGCAGGGAGTTCTGCAGCGGCTCGTTGAAGGTCGCGGTCAGCTGGTCGGCCGGACGTCGCCACTTGCCGTTCCACGAGTGGGTGTACTCGTGGCCGAGGAGGTCCCGGTCGCCGAGCGTCGCCTGCGGCTGGGTGAAGTAGCGGACGTCGACGCTGTTCTCGGACGAGCGGTGGTGCTCCAGCCCGATGCCGCCGAGCTCGTCGGTGACCGCGACGAGGAAATCGTAGTGGTCGAAATGGCGGGCCCCGAACAGGCGGTCGGCCTGGTCGACGAGATTGCGGTGCAGCTCGATATGGGCGTCGGTGGCGGCCAGCATCTCCGGATCGTCGGCGACGACGTTCAGCCGCACCGGCGAACGGCCGCCGGGGTCGAGGTCGATCTGGCGGTAGTGGGCGCCGGCGAAGACCGGGCTGTCGGCGAGGTGCTCGAGGCTGATCGGCCGGAAGGTGGCGAGGCCGTCGACGAAGGACTCCGTCTCCAGCGCCACGCCGTAGTTCCATCCGGCGGGCAGGCGCAGCGACGGCCGGAAGGTGATGCCGCTGGTGTCGTAGCCGGCGGGATAGAGCAGCGCCTTCTCCCACTGGATGTTGAGCATCTCGTCGGTGATCACCACCCGGCCCTGGTTCCCCTCGATCGGGGTGAGCCACTTGAAGGCCACCTCCACAGAACTGGCGCCGGCGGGGACGTCCACCTGGAAGGCGTTGGTGTGAACCGTGTTGCGCACCCACGGCAGGGTCCGGCCGCCGGCGGTGATCTGCAGGTCGGCGATGTCGTCGACCGGGCCGACCGGGCCGTGGTTGCCGGGAATCCACTGCGGATAGAGCAGGACCAGCGGCCCGGGGCCGGCGACCGGAATGGTCTGGCGGACGGAGACGATGCGGCGATCGATGTCGGTCGCGTCCACGGCGATGTCGATGACGCCGGGAAAGGCGGCCGCCCGCGGGGCGGGGACCGGAGCGAGCGCTGCCGGCAGCGCCGGCGTCCCGACCTGGGCGGCGACAGGTCCCGCTCCCGCGAGGAGGACGAAGGCGCAGGCGGAGACCAGCAGGCGGGCGGACGGACGCATCATCGACGGGACTCGCGGCAGCAACGGCGGGAGGCGCAGAACACCCGTGCGCCGCGGGCCCGGTCAACCCGCGAGGGCCGCCGTCGCATTAAATCCCTGTCATGTTCCCGGTTCCGGCTCAGCCCGCCGGCTTCACCTCGAGCAGCTCGACGGTGAACAGCAGGGTCGAGTTCGGCGGCAGTTCGTCGCCGCCCACCCAGCGCTCGCCGTAGCCGAGCTCGGCCGGGATGACGAACTCGAAGGTCTCGCCCTCGCGCATCAGGGCCACGCCCTCGGTCCAGCCCTTGATGACGCGGCCGAGCGGGAACTCGGCGGGCTCGCCCCGGTCGTAGGAGCTGTCGAACTGGCGGCCGTCGACGAAGGTCCCGCGGTAGTGGACCCTGACCGTGTCGGCGGCGGTGGGCTGGCGGCCCGACGGATTGGCCCGGCCGACGCGGCGGTACTGGAGGCCGCTCTCCGTGGTGGTCCAGCCCCGCCGTTGGCCGTTGATGCGCAGGTACTCGCGGTTGCCGGCGGCCCAGCCTTCGGCGGTGCCGGTCCCGGGCTGGACGGCGGGCGCGGGCTCCGGCGTGGATGCGCAGGCGGCGAGGGCGAGGGCGGCGGCGAGCGGGACGAGGTGCTTCATGCGGCGACGCTAGCAGCTTGGCGGCGGTTGGCCAGTGGCTCCGCGGGCGCGCGTCGAGGCCTCTTCGAACTTTTTCCGCGCCCACCTTTATTTCGCCGTCAAAGCGAGTATATCAGCGCGTTCCGCTAACTCCGTCACGAGTCTGCGCGAAAGCGCCGAGGCCCGGTTTGTCGCCCTCCGACCGGTGCGAAGGCGCGCCCCTTCCCAAGGGGGCCCCGAATTCAGGCGTCCTGGAGCCGCGAGGCCCGAGGGTGGACGCCGAAACCGATGGCCACGGATCGCCGCCCGGCGGACCGTGGCTGCTGCATTGAGCGCGGGCTGCCCGGCCCGCCGCATTGGGAAGACAGAATGGCCAAGTCCAAAGCGGAACTCACCGTCAACGGTCAGTTCCTCACCGCCACCTCGTTCACCGGCAAGAAGCGCATCCGCCACTCGTTCGGCCGCATCCCGGAAGCGGTGCAGATGCCGAACCTGATCGAGGTCCAGCGCGCGTCGTACGAACAGTTCCTCCAGCGCGAGGGCCGTCCGGGCCAGCGCACCGATGAGGGCATCGAGGCGGTCTTCAAGTCGGTCTTCCCGATCAAGGACTTCAACGAACGCGCCATCCTCGAATACGTCTCCTACGAATTCGAGGAGCCGAAGTACGACGTCGAGGAGTGCATCCAGCGCGACATGACCTACGCCGCGCCGCTGAAGGTCAAGCTGCGCCTGATCGTGTTCGAGATGGACGAGGAGACCGGCGCGCGCTCGGTCAAGGACATCAAGGAGCAGGACGTCTACATGGGCGACATCCCGCTCATGACGGACAAGGGCACCTTCATCGTCAACGGGACCGAGCGGGTGATCGTTTCCCAGATGCACCGTTCGCCGGGCGTCTTCTTCGACCACGACAAGGGCAAGACGCACAGCTCGGGCAAGCTGCTGTTCGCCGCGCGGGTGATCCCGTACCGCGGCTCCTGGCTCGACTTCGAGTTCGACGCCAAGGACATCGTCTACGTCCGCATCGACCGCCGCCGGAAGCTGCCCGCCACCACCTTCCTGATGGCCCTGGGCATGGACGGCGAGGAGATCCTCAAGACCTTCTACGAAACCGTCCCGTACGAGAAGCGCGGCGAGGGCTGGGTCACGCCGTACAAGCCGGAGCGCTGGCGCGGGGTGAAGCCGGAGTTCGATCTGGTCGACGCCGACACCGGCGAGGTCGTGGCCCCGGCCGGGACCAAGATCAGCGCCCGCCAGGCCAAGAAGCTGGCCGACAACGGCCTGAAGTCGCTGTCGCTGGCGGCCGACGCCCTGCTGACCCGCTACCTGGCGGCTGACGCGGTGGACTTCCAGACCGGCGAGATCTTCGCCGAGGCCGGCGACGAGCTGGACCAGGCCACGATCAACCTGCTGGAAGAGAAGGGCTTCACCACCATCGACGTGCTCGACATCGACCACGTCACGGTCGGCGCCTACATGCGCAACACCCTGCGGGTGGACAAGAACACCGGCCGCGAGGACGCGCTGTTCGACATCTACCGCGTCATGCGCCCGGGCGAGCCGCCGACGCCGGAAGCGGCCGAGGCCATGTTCCAGTCGCTGTTCTTCGACGCCGAGCGCTACGACCTGTCGGCCGTGGGCCGGGTCAAGATGAACATGCGTCTCGAGAGCCCCGAGGTCTCGGACGAGATCCGCGTGCTGCGCAAGGAGGACGTGCTCAAGGTCCTGCAGATCCTCGTCGGCCTGAAGGACGGCCAGGGCGAGATCGACGACATCGACAACCTCGGCAACCGCCGGGTGCGTTCGGTCGGCGAACTGCTGGAGAACCAGTACCGCGTCGGCCTGCTGCGCATGGAGCGGGCGATCAAGGAGCGCATGAGCTCGGTCGACATCGACACGGTCATGCCGCACGACCTGATCAACGCCAAGCCGGCCGCGGCGGCGGTGCGTGAGTTCTTCGGCAGCTCGCAGCTGTCGCAGTTCATGGACCAGACCAACCCGCTGTCGGAGATCACCCACAAGCGCCGCCTGTCGGCGCTCGGCCCGGGCGGTCTGACGCGCGAGCGCGCCGGCTTCGAGGTGCGCGACGTGCACCCGACCCACTACGGCCGCATCTGCCCGATCGAGACGCCGGAAGGCCCGAACATCGGCCTGATCAACTCCCTGGCCACCCACGCTCGCGTCAACAAGTACGGCTTCATCGAGAGCCCGTACCGCCGGGTGAAGGACGGCAAGGCCCAGGACGAGGTGGTCTACATCTCGGCCATGGAAGAGGCGAAGCACGTCATCGCCCAGGCCAACATCGAGCTGAAGGACGGCGAGATCGTCGAGGACCTGGTCCCCGGCCGGATCAACGGCGAATCCCAGCTGCTGACCAAGGCCGACGTCGACATGATGGACGTGTCGCCGAAGCAGGTCGTCTCGGTCGCCGCGGCGCTGATCCCGTTCCTCGAGAACGACGACGCCAACCGCGCGCTGATGGGCGCCAACATGCAGCGTCAGGCCGTGCCGCTGGTGCAGTCGGACGCGCCGCTGGTCGGCACCGGCATGGAGGCGGTCGTGGCCGTCGACTCCGGCGCCGTGGTGGTCGCCCGTCGTGACGGCGTCGTCGAGCAGATCGACGGCACCCGCATCGTCGTGCGCGCCACCGGCGACCTCGACGCCGGCCGCTCGGGCGTCGACATCTACCGCCTGTCGAAGTTCCAGCGCTCGAACCAGTCGACCTGCATCAACCAGCGCCCGATCGTGCGCGTGGGCGATGAGGTGAAGGCCGGCGACGTCATCGCCGACGGCCCGTCGACGGACCTCGGCGAACTGGCGCTGGGCCGCAACGCCCTCGTCGCCTTCATGCCGTGGAACGGCTACAACTTCGAGGACTCGATCCTGATCTCCGAACGGATCGTGCGCGACGACGTCTTCACCTCGATCCACATCGAGGAGTTCGAGGTCATGGCCCGCGACACCAAGCTGGGGCCGGAAGAGATCACCCGCGACATCCCGAACGTCGGCGAGGAAGCCCTGCGCAACCTCGACGAGGCCGGCATCGTGGCCATCGGCGCCGAGGTCCAGCCGGGCGACATCCTGGTCGGCAAGGTCACGCCGAAGGGCGAGAGCCCGATGACCCCGGAAGAGAAGCTGCTGCGCGCCATCTTCGGCGAGAAGGCTTCGGACGTGCGCGACACCTCGCTGCGCCTGCCGCCGGGCGTGGCCGGCACCATCGTCGACGTGCGCGTGTTCAACCGCCACGGCGTCGACAAGGACGAGCGCGCCCTGGCCATCGAACGCGCCGAGATCGAGCGTCTGGGCAAGGACCGCGACGACGAGCTCAAGATCCTCGAGCGCAACGTCTACGGTCGTCTGAAGCCGCTGCTGCTGGGCAAGAACGCCGTCTCGGGCCCGAAGGGCCTGGGCCGCGGCGAGATCACCGAGGACAAGCTGGGCGAACTGTCGCGCGGCCTGTGGTGGCAGATCGCCCTCGACGACGAGAAGGCCATGGGCGAGCTCGAGGCCATGAAGAAGTCGTTCGAGGACGCCCGCAAGGCGCTCGACCGCCGCTTCGAGGACAAGGTCGAGAAGCTGCAGCGCGGCGACGAACTGCCGCCGGGCGTGATGAAGATGGTCAAGGTCTTCGTGGCCGTGAAGCGCAAGCTTCAGCCGGGCGACAAGATGGCCGGCCGTCACGGCAACAAGGGCGTCATCTCCAAGATCCTGCCGATCGAGGACATGCCGCACCTCGAGGACGGCACGACCGTCGACCTGGTGCTGAACCCGCTGGGCGTGCCCTCGCGCATGAACATCGGCCAGATCTTCGAGACCCACCTCGGGTGGGCCGCCGCGGGTCTGGGCAAGCAGATCCAGGGCCTGCTGGAAGCCTGGCAACAGGGCGGCCAGAAGCAGGCGCTGATCGACCACCTGCGCTCGATCTACGGCCCGGAGACCCCGCTGCCGGAGGACGAGGAGGATCTGGTCGAGCTGGCCCGGAACCTGTCGAAGGGCGTGCCCTTCGCCACCCCGGTGTTCGACGGCGCCCACATCAACGACATCGAGAACCTGCTGGAAAAGGCGGGGCTGGACCGTTCGGGCCAGTCGATCGTCTACGACGGGCAGACCGGCGAGCAGTTCAAGCGTCCGGTCACGGTCGGCTACATCTACATGCTGAAGCTGCACCACCTGGTCGACGACAAGATCCACGCCCGCTCGATCGGCCCGTACTCGCTGGTCACCCAGCAACCGCTGGGCGGCAAGGCGCAGTTCGGCGGCCAGCGCTTCGGCGAGATGGAGGTGTGGGCCCTCGAAGCCTACGGCGCCGCCTACACCCTGCAGGAAATGCTGACGGTGAAGTCGGACGACGTGGCCGGCCGGACCAAGGTCTACGAGGCCATCGTCCGCGGCGACGACAGCTTCGAGGCGGGCATCCCCGAGAGCTTCAACGTGCTCGTCAAGGAAATGCGCTCGCTGGGCCTGAACGTGGAGCTGGAGAACAGCTGAGGACGGGTGAGCGAGGAGTGAAAAGTGAGCGAAGAGGTGAGCCCCAGGGCAACTGATCTTCGCTCACCTCTTGCTCACTCTTCACTTTTCACAGCCGCCGCTCCGCTCTCATAGATTTTTCGCGGGTCCTCCCGCAGCAAGGAACCAAGATGAACCAGGAAGTCCTGAACATCTTCAACCCGGTCCCGGTCACCCCGACCTTCGACCAGATCCGGATCGCCCTGGCCTCGCCGGAGAAGATCCGCTCGTGGTCGTTCGGCGAGATCAAGAAGCCGGAGACGATCAACTACCGCACGTTCAAGCCCGAGCGTGACGGCCTGTTCTGCGCGCGCATCTTCGGTCCGACCAAGGACTACGAGTGCCTGTGCGGCAAGTACAAGCGGATGAAGTACAAGGGCATCATCTGCGAGAAGTGCGGCGTCGAGGTCACCCTGGCCCGCGTCCGCCGCGAGCGGATGGGCCACATCGAGCTGGCCTCCCCGGTCGCCCACATCTGGTTCCTGAAGTCGCTGCCGAGCCGCATCGCCCTGATGCTCGACATGGCGCTGAAGGACGTCGAGCGCGTCCTGTACTTCGAGAACTACATCGTCACCGAGCCCGGCCTGACCCCGCTGAAGCAGAACCAGCTGCTGACCGAGGACGAGTTCTACCGTTACCAGGAAGAGTACGGCGACGACGGCTTCACCGCCGAGATCGGCGCCGAGGCCGTGCGCAACCTGCTGATGGGCATCGACCTCAACGCCGAGGCCGAGAAGCACCGCGCCGAGCTGGCCGACAACCCGTCGGAAATGAAGGCCAAGAAGGCCTCCAAGCGGCTGAAGCTGATCGAGGCCTTCCTCGAGAGCGGCAACAAGCCGGAGTGGATGATCCTGACCGTCGTGCCGGTCATCCCGCCGGAACTGCGCCCGCTGGTGCCGCTGGACGGCGGCCGCTTCGCGACCTCGGACCTGAACGACCTGTACCGCCGGGTCATCAACCGGAACAACCGCCTGAAGCGCCTCATCGAGCTGCGCGCGCCCGACATCATCATCCGCAACGAGAAGCGGATGCTGCAGGAGTCGGTCGACGCCCTGTTCGACAACGGCCGTCGCGGCCGCGTCATCACCGGCGCCAACAAGCGTCCGCTGAAGTCGCTCGCCGACATGCTGAAGGGCAAGCAGGGCCGCTTCCGCCAGAACCTGCTCGGCAAGCGCGTCGACTACTCGGGCCGTTCGGTCATCACCGTCGGTCCGGAGCTGAAGCTGCACGAGTGCGGCCTGCCGAAGAAGATGGCGCTGGAGCTGTTCAAGCCGTTCATCTACGCGCGGCTGGACGCCAAGGGCCTGTCGGGCACCGTCAAGCAGTCCAAGCGGATGGTCGAGCGCGAGCAGCCGCAGGTGTGGGACATCCTCGACGAGGTGATCCGCGAGCACCCGGTGCTGCTGAACCGCGCCCCGACCCTGCACCGCCTCGGCATCCAGGCCTTCGAGCCGAAGCTGATCGAGGGCAAGGCGATCCGCCTGCACCCGCTGGTCTGCACCGCCTTCAACGCCGACTTCGACGGCGACCAGATGGCCGTGCACGTCCCGCTGAGCCTTGAGGCCCAGCTGGAAGCGCGCGTGCTGATGATGTCCACCAACAACATCCTGTCGCCGGCCAACGGCAAGCCGATCATCGTGCCGTCGCAGGACATCGTGCTGGGCCTCTACTACCTGTCGCTGGTCAAGGACGGGGAGCCGGGCGAGGGCAAGCTGTTCGCCAACATGGGTGAGATCGACGCGGCGCTCGACGCCCGGGTCGTGACCCTGCACACCAAGATCAAGGCCCGCTGGACCGAGATGAACGCCGCCGGCGAGGTGGTCACCAAGGTGATCGACACCACGCCGGGCCGGATGAAGCTGGGCGCCCTGCTGCCGATGAACCCGAACATCGGCTACCGCCTGCTCGAGAAGAACCTGACCAAGAAGGAAATCGGCAACCTGATCGATCAGGTCTACCGGCACTGCGGTCAGAAGGCGACGGTCATCTTCGCCGACCAGATGATGCAGCTGGGCTTCCGCGAGGCGGCCAAGGCCGGCATCTCGTTCGGCAAGGACGACATCGTCATCCCGCAGAAGAAGGTCGAGTACGTCGAGGAGACCCGCAAGCAGGTCGAGGAGTACGAGCAGCAGTACGCCGACGGCCTGATCACCAAGGGCGAGAAGTACAACAAGGTGGTCGACGCCTGGGCCAAGGCCACGGACAAGATCGCCGACGCGATGATGGGCGAGATCGCCCAGCCCCGCGTGCTGATCAAGGGCCAGAACCCCGACATCAACTCGGTGTTCATGATGGCCAACTCGGGCGCCCGCGGCTCGCAGGCGCAGATGAAGCAGCTGGGCGGCATGCGCGGCCTGATGGCCAAGCCCTCGGGCGAGATCATCGAGACGCCGATCGTGTCGAACTTCAAGGAAGGCCTGACCGTGCTGGAGTACTTCAACTCCACCCACGGCGCCCGGAAGGGTCTGGCCGACACCGCCCTGAAGACCGCCAACTCGGGCTACCTGACCCGCCGTCTGGTGGACGTGGCCCAGGACTCCATCGTCACCGAGGAAGACTGCGGCTCGACCCGCGGCATCACCCTGCGGGCGGTGGTCGAGGGCGGCGACGTGCTCGTCTCCCTGGGCCAGCGCGTGCTCGGCCGCTATGCGGCGGAGGACATCAAGGAGCCCGGCACGGACACCGTGCTGTTCCCGGCCGACACCTACCTCCAGGAGGAGGAGATCGAGGTCCTCGAGTCCGCCGGCGTCCAGTCGGTCAAGGTCCGCTCGGCCCTGACCTGCGAGGCCGAGGCGGGCATCTGCGGCATGTGCTACGGCCGTGACCTGGCCCGCGGCACCAACGTCAACATCGGCGAAGCCGTGGGCGTCATCGCCGCCCAGTCGATCGGCGAGCCCGGCACCCAGCTGACGATGCGGACCTTCCACATCGGCGGCACCGCGCAGGTGGCGGAGACCTCGTTCTTCGAGGCGACCAACGCCGGCGTGGCCCGGGTCACCGGCCCGACCGTCCAAGCGCCGCACGGCGACCTGGTGGCGATGAGCCGCAACGTCGTGGTCACCGTTTCCGTCGACGGCAAGGACCGCGAGACCCACAAGGTACCCTACGGCGCCCGCATCCGGGTCCGCGACGGGGCGGAGATCGCGCGCGGCCAGCGTCTGGCCGAGTGGGACCCCTACACCACCCCGATCCTCACCGAGGTCGCCGGCGTGGTGCGCTTCGAGGACCTGGTCGAGGGTCTGTCGGTCAAGGAAGAGACCGACGAGGCCACCGGCATCGCCCAGCGCGTGGTCAGCGACTGGCGCGCCAGCCCGCGCGGCTCGGACCTGCGTCCGGCCATGGGCATCACCAACGGCGACGCCTACGCCAAGCTGGCCTCGGGCTCCGACGCCCGGTACCTGCTGCCGGTGGGCGCGGTGCTGTCCGTGAACAACGGCGACGAGGTCAAGCCGGGCGAGATCATCGCCCGCGTGCCGACCGAAGGCGCCAAGACGCGCGACATCACCGGCGGTCTGCCGCGGGTGGCCGAGCTGTTCGAGGCCCGGCGTCCGAAGGACTGCGCGGTCATCGCCGAGATGGACGGCCGCGTCGAATTCGGTCGCGACTACAAGAACAAGCGCCGCATCAAGATCACCCCGGAGCCGGACGCGGACGGCAACCAGGGCGAGGCGGTCGAGTTCCTGATCCCGAAGGGCAAGCACATCTCCGTCCACGACGGAGACCTGATCCAGAAGGGCGACTACATCATCGACGGCAACCCGGATCCGCACGATCTGCTGCGCATCCAGGGCGTCGAGGCGCTGGCCGAGTACCTCGTCAACGAGGTGCAGGAGGTCTATCGACTGCAGGGCGTGCCGATCAACGACAAGCACATCGAGGTGATCGTTCGCCAGATGCTGCAGAAGGTCGAGATCCTCGACTCCGGCGAGACGACGCTGATCAAGGGCGACCATGTCGACAAGCCCGAGGTCGACGCCGAGAACGCCAAGGTCGAGAAGCGCGGCGGCCGTCCGGCGACCACCCAGCCGGTCCTGCTGGGCATCACCAAGGCGTCGCTGCAGACCCGCAGCTTCATCTCGGCGGCGTCGTTCCAGGAGACCACCCGCGTGCTGACCGACGCCTCGGTCAACGGCAAGCGGGACACCCTGGAGGGGCTGAAGGAGAACGTCATCGTCGGCCGGCTGATCCCGGCGGGCACCGGCGCCTACCTCCGCGCGCTGCAGAAGATCGCCAACGAGCGGGATGCGCAGCTGACCCAGGCCCGCGAGGACGCGGTCGAGCCGCTGCCGGCCGACCTGGCGCTGGAGCTGGAGCAGTCGGAAGGCTGATCCGGGTCCACATCGGACAGGAGGGCGGCCCCGGCGACGGGGCCGCCCTTTTGCTGTGTGGCGGCGCCGGCGCTCGCGCTGCAGGCGACGGGCCGCCCGGGGCGAACCCGCCGGCCGTTCGCGGGTTGTCCTTGCGAGACACGCAAGGAGACGCCCATGTCGACGCCCGAAGGCCTGAAGACCCCCAAGCGCATGGCGCTGGCGGTTCCGCTGGCGCTGGCGCTGCTGGTGTTCAGCGCCATCGCCATCTACGGCTGGACCCACTTCTTCGCGAAGACGCCGGCCCCGCAGCGCTATGAGAGCGCCGCCGAGACGGCGACCGCGCAGACCCCGCCGGCGCGCGGGCCGTACGAGCCCGTCGACGATCTCACCGAGCCGAACCTGAAGTAGGCTTCAGTCCCGCGGGCCGTCCCGCCGGGTGCGGATGTTGCTGGTCGAGTCCGGCCGCAGCGACGGGTCGAGGTGGGCGCCGGCGACCCCCATGCCGAAGTTGGAGCCGGGCCCGTCCTGCGGCCCCACGACGCCCACCCCGCCGGACAGCGGCCGGCGCCGCGCCTCGTAGCGGGCCAGCGCCCGCGCGCCCTCGGCGGCGAAGCCGGCGTCGCGCTCGGGATTCCCGCTGCCGGTGATGTCGGGCGCCGGACGGGCGGCGGCGCGCCGGTCGCAGACCGCCTGCTGGGCGGCGCTGAGTTCGCCGCGGAAGGCGCAGCCGGGCAGGCCGTTGCGCAGTCCCTGGCCGATGCGATCTCCCAGCGTCCGGGGACGGACGCGCCACGGGTCGACGTCGGCGGGCGGCGGCGGCGCGCCCGGCGACGTCGACCCGTGGCGCGTC
>NZ_JACESB010000017.1 GCF_013912005.1 Brevundimonas sp.
GGCCGCCAATCCGCTTGCGGTGGAGGCGGGGCTGCGGGTGCTGCGCGACGGGGGCTCCGCCGTCGATGCGGCGGTGGCGGTGCAGGCGGTGCTCGGCCTCGTGGAGCCGCAGTCCTCCGGCCTGGGTGGCGGGGCCTTCATGATGCATTACGACGCGGCCACCGGCGAGGTGACCAGCTATGACGGGCGCGAGACGGCGCCGGCCGCCGCCACCCCGGACCTGTTCCGCGAGGACGGCCGGCCGCTGGCCTTCCCCGACGCCGTGCTCAGCGGCCGTTCGACCGGAGCCCCGGGGGCGGTGGCGATGCTGGCCATGGCCCAGGCCGCGCACGGCCGGCTGCCGTGGCGTGCGCTGTTCGACGACGCCGAACGGCTGGCGCGGGAGGGCTTCGTGGTGAGTCCGCGCCTCGCCGGCTTCATCGCCGCCGGTCGTGGCCAGGCGCGCACGCGCTGGGCGGACCGGTATTTCACCCGGGAAGACGGCGGCCGCTACGTTGCGGGAGACGTGCTCCGCAACCCCGCCTACGCCGACACCGTGGCCGCGCTCGCGGCGGGCGGACCGGACGCCTTCTACCGCGGCCGCATCGCGCGGGAGATCGTGGCCGCCGTCTCGGCCGAACCTCGCCCCGGCGCGCTGACGGAAGCCGATCTCGCGGCCTATCAGCCGATCGAGCGCGGCGCCCTGTGCCGGCCGTACCGGATCTGGGTGATCTGCGTGCCGCCGCCGCCGTCCAGCGGAGTCGCGCTCCTGCAGTTGCTGGCGATGGCGGAACACACGCCCGCCGTCGCGGAAGGCCCGGACAGCGCCGCCGCCTGGACGGCTTTCGCCCAGCTGCAGCGACTGATGTACGCCGACCGGGACCGGTACGTGGGCGACCCCGCCTTCGTGCGCGTGCCGGTGCAGGGGCTGCTCGACCCCGACTATGTCGCCGGCCGCGCGGGCCTTGCCGCCGGCCTGACCGGCGCCGCCGAACCCGGGACGCCGCCGGGCGGGGTGTTCGCCGGTCCGGACGCCACCCTGGAGCCCACCGGCACGTCCCACTTCGTCATCGTGGACGGCGAGGGCGATGCGGTCAGCATGACCACGACGGTGGAGAGCGTGTTCGGCTCGGGTCGCATGGCGGCCGGCTTCTTCCTCAACAATCAGCTGACCGACTTCTCCTTCGACCCGCAGCGGCCGGACGGCGGTCCCGCGGCCAACGCCGTGGCCCCCGGCAAGCGGCCGCGCTCGTCGATGGCGCCTGTGCTGATCCTCGACCGGCAGGGCCGGCTGGTCGGGGCGCTCGGCTCGCCGGGCGGGCCTTCCATTCTCGCCTACAACGCCCGCGCGCTGATCGCCGTGCTGGACTGGGGGCTGCCGGTGCAGGAGGCCTTCGACCTGCCCAACCTGGTGGCGCGAGGGGACGGGTTCGGGGCTGATACCGGGCGGTTTTCGGCGGAGCTTCGCGCCGCGCTCGCCGCCCGCGGGGTCGAGCTCGAGCCGAACGACAGCGAGACCTCGGGTCTGCACGGGGGCGTCTGGCGGCGGCGCGCCGACGGCGGCTGGGGCTGGGACGGCGGAGCCGACGACCGGCGGGAAGGGGTGGCGCGGCCCTGACCTGCGCCTGCCAAGCTACTGGGGCTTGATCGAGAGCTGGAAGGCCACCAGCCCCTCGGACACGTCCGTGTCCACCCCGTGTCCCGCGCGCAGGCCCTCGGTCTCGATCTCGCGATAGACGAGGCCGAAGGAGCTCTGGACCGCTCCGCGGCGCATGGCCACGCCGAGGGAGGCGTCGCCCATGAAGGCGCCGGAGTCGTGGCTGACGCCGGAACGGGCGAAGTCGCCGTCGCGGGTACGGGCGAAGTTGTAGCCCACGGCCCGGCCCGAGCCGGCGGCGTACAGGTACCAGCGCGGGCGGTCGCCGAAGGCGTCGGCGCCGTCGGGCACCAGGTCGTCGAGATCGGGGCCAATGCGCAGGGTGGCGCCGGCTTCGGTCGTGCCGCCGCGGCTGCCGACGCCCACGCCGACATGCGGCGTCAGGGTGACGTCGAGACCCGACCTGGTGCGCCCCAGGGTTTCGGTCCAGCCGCGGGTGTAGGTCAGATCGTAGTGCTCGGTCTCGATCGCGGCGGGATCGAGCGGTCCCGGCGGCAGCGGCGATCCGTCGGCGCGCCGCAGGCGGCCTTCCGTCCGCAGGCTCAGCCGGTCGCTGAAGCGGCCGTCATCGAACCGCACCGCCTGTCGCGACACCGCCCACGCGGCGCCGTCCTCGCGGATCGGCTGCAGCTCGTCCCGGTAGGCGGGAGCCGCCGGCCGTCCGTCGATGTCAGCGAAGGCGTCGTCGCGGCTCAGCCGGAAGAGCAGGTCGGAAACCGTGACGGGGCGGTCATCGGCCGTGGCCCAGGGGTCCGGCATGGCGACCTGCGGGAGGGCGGATTCGCCCGCATCGGCGCCGGAGGCGGCCGCGGCGGCGCCCAGGGCTCCTGCGATGATCGCCAATGAACGCATCAACGGTCCCCTCAGTCCGTTAACGGGTCCAACCCTGCACCATCACGGCGGCCCCGCCAACTGACGTTTTCACGCCACAGTCTGCCCCCGACGAACGGCGGCCCCGCGGCGGGGTTCCATATGGCCGCGCTCAGCCGGCCGTCACTGGCAGGCGAGGCACTCGTCGTAGTCGGTGCGCGCGACGGCGAACAGGTCCGGCTGGTTGGGATCCGCCTCCGGCTCGCCCTTGGCCTCGGCGCCGGCGAAGGCCGCGCGCTGCACCGACTTGGAGCGCAGGTAGTAGAGCGACTTCACGCCCCGCTCCCACGCCATCCAGTGCAGCATGTGCAGGTCCCACTTGTCGACGTCGCCCGGGATGAAGAGGTTCAGCGACTGGGCCTGGCAGATGTCGGCGGCGCGGTCCGAGGCGAGCTCGACGAGCCAGCGCTGGTCGAGCTCGAACGCGGTCTTGAACACCGCCTTCTCGTCGTCCGACAGCTCCGCGAGGTGCTGGATCGAACCCTCGTGCTCGAGGATCGAGGCCCAGACCGCGTCGGTGTTGAGGCCCTTCGTCTCGAGCACCTCCTCCAGGTACGGGTTCTTCACCGCGAAGGAGCCGGACAGGGTCTTGTGGGTGTAGATGTTGGCCGGGATCGGCTCGATGCCGGCCGAGGTGCCGCCGCAGATGATCGAGATCGAGGCGGTCGGGGCGATGGCCAGCTTGTGCGAGAAGCGCTCCATGACGCCGCGCTCGGCGGCGTCGGGGCAGGGGCCCTTCTCCTCGGCCAGCAGGCGGCTGGCCTTGTCGGCCTCGCGACGCAGATGCTTGAACAGCCGCATGTTCCACGACTTGGCCATGGCGCTTTCGAAGGCCACGCCCTGCTGCTGCAGGAAGGAGTGGAAGCCCATCAGGCCCAGACCCACCGAACGCTCGCGCTTGGCGGAATAGACGGCCGCGGCCATCGCCGGCGGGGCCCGGCGGATGAAGTCCTCCAGCACGTTGTCGAGGAAGCGCATCAGGTCCTCGACGAAGCGCGGCTCCTCGCGCCACTCGAGGAATTTCTCGGCGTTGACCGAGGACAGGCAGCAGACCGCGGTGCGGTCGACGCCGAGGTGGTCGCGGCCCGTGTGCAGCATGATCTCGGCGCACAGGTTCGACTGCTTGACCGACAGGCCCAGCTCGCGCTGGTGCGGCGCCATCTGGCGGTTCACCGTGTCCGAGAAAATCAGGTAGGGCTCGCCGGTCTGCAGGCGGATCTCGAGGATCTTCTGCCACAGGGTGCGGGCGTCGACCGTCTTCATCACCTCGCCGGTCTTCGGCGACTTCAGCTCGAACGACCGGCCGTCGCGCACCGCCTCCATGAAGGCGTCGGTGATGTTGATGCCGTGGTGCAGGTTCAGGGACTTGCGGTTGAAGTCGCCCGACGGTTTGCGGATTTCGAGGAACTCCTCGATCTCCGGATGGTGGACGTCGAGGTAGACCGCCGCCGAGCCGCGCCGCAGCGAGCCCTGCGAAATGGCCAGGGTCAGGGAGTCCATCACCCGGATGAAGGGGATGATGCCCGAGGTCTGGCCCGCGCCCTTGACCTTCTCGCCAATCGAGCGGACCCCGCCCCAGTAGGTGCCGATGCCGCCGCCGTTGGAGGCCAGGGCGACGTTCTCGTTCCAGACGTTCTGGATGCCGTCGAGGCTGTCGCCGACGGCGTTGAGGAAGCAGCTGATCGGCAGGCCGCGGTCGGCCCCGCCGTTCGACAGCACCGGGGTCGCCGGCATGAACCAGAGCTTCGACATGTAGTCGTAGACGCGCTGGGCGTGCTCGGCGTCGTCCGAGAAGGCGGTCGCCACGCGGGCGAACATGTCCTGGTAGGACTCGCCCTTCAGCAGGTAGCGGTCCTCCAGCGTCTTCTTGCCGAAGTCCGTCAGGAGCGCGTCCCGGGTGCGGTCGAGCTTCAGCGAAGGCACCACCGACAGGTGGGGACGCAGCGTGGCGTCAGCCCCCGCAGCACCTTCGAATTCTACCGTCTTCAACGCTTCGCCGCCGGCCATCGGATCATTCGCCCTGAACTAGATCGATTAGGTGATGCCTGCGCCGCCGACCACAGCATCTAGTGGCCGTAGCGCTCCCCAAGCCCACATATGGGGCGCAGATGGCTAACCAACCGTCAACGGGGTTGACGATCACTTTCTGGGCGAATCGTCGCCAAGGCGGGGGATGAGCCTGTGGACGGCCCGCGACGAGGGCATGACGCCGGACGCCCCCGCCGCTTCACGAACGCGTGAGGGGGAACGTCACACAAGCGGGACCGTTTGGCTCGCCATGGAGACATCGGCGATGCTCGATCTGGCCCGTCGGGCCGTCCGGCTGGCCCGCGCCGAAATCGCGGCGCTGGCCGCCCTGCTGGTGGCCGCGCTGGGCGTCCTGGCCTTCATCGAGGTCGCCGACGACATGACCGAGGCCGACGGTCGCGCCGTCGACCAGGCGATCCTGCACTGGCTGCAGCCGGTCCCGGGCCAGCCCCGCGGACCGTGGTGGCTGCAGGAGGCCGCGGCCGACCTGACCTCCCTCGGCGGCATCTCCGTCCTCACCCTGTTCGCGGCGATCGCCCTCGGATTCCTGCTCATCCAGCGCAAGCGGCTGTCCGCCGCGCTCCTCGTCGTCGGCCTCGTCGGCGGCGTGGCCCTGAGCGAAGGCCTGAAGGCCCTGTTCGAACGCCAGCGCCCGCCTGCGGCCTTCCAGGCGGTCGAGACCCTGAACGCCAGCTTCCCGTCCGGCCACGCCCTGCTCTCGACGGTCTTCTATCTGACGCTGGGCGTCATGCTGACCCGCGCCATGCCCCGCCGGCGCCTGAAGGCCTTCGTGCTCGGCGCCGCCATGACTGTGGCCGGCCTGGTCGGGGCGACGCGGGTCTACCTGGGCGCCCACTGGGCGACCGACGTGATCGCGGGATGGTGCGCCGGAGCGGCCTGGGCGATGAGCCTCTGGCTGATGGCCTGGGCGGTCCAGCGCCGTCAGTCGCGCCGGTCGGGCGGGTTGCATGACGCCCCCGCCCCCGATACAGAGCCCGCCGTCATCGGGGAGTAGCCGCCCGCGCCGTCAGCGGGGCTCGCGTCAACACACTTTCCCTCGCCCGGAGGGAATGGCGCGATCAGACCTTCGGGTCCTGGCAAGACCGCTGGCTTCGCAGGGCGCTTCCACGCGGGGGTCCGGCTGCGAACGCCACTGGTCCGTCCGCCGAGGCCCCCGCGCACGATGACGTTTTGGACGCCTTCCTGATTTCGACCGGCCTGGTCTCCGTGGCGGAGATCGGCGACAAGACCATGCTGCTGGCGATCGTTCTGGCCGCGGCCTGGCGCAGGCCGCTGCCGATCCTGCTGGGCATCCTCGCGGCGACCCTGGCCAATCACCTGTTCGCCGCGGTCGCCGGGGCGGTTCTCGCCCAGTTCATGCATGGCCCCTGGGTGCGATGGGTGGTGGGGATCGCCTTCCTCGGGTTCGCGGTCTGGGCCCTGGTCCCGGATCGTTTCGACGAGCGGCCGGACACGACCGAAAGGACCTTTTCCGGCGTGTTCTGGACCACCGCCGCCGCCTTCTTCGTGATCGAGATCGGCGACAAGACCCAGGTGGCCACGGCCATGCTGGCCGCCCAGTTCCAGTCTGTGGCGGTGGTCGTCGCCGGCTCCACCCTGGGCATGATGCTGGTCAACGGGCCGGCGGTGCTGATCGGCGAGGCGGCGGCGCGGCGGCTGCCGCTGCGCTGGATCCGGATCGCCGCCGCCCTGGGATTCGCCGGCACGGGGCTCTGGGTTCTGCTGGCGGGCTGATGTAGAGCAGGGGCCTCCCCCGCGCCCGAGCACCGTATGTCCCGATTGATCCGCCTCCTCGCGGTCGCCGTCCTCCTCGTCTCCCTCACGCTGATGATCGGCCCGTTCGGCAACGTCGAGGCGGGGAGCGGAGTGTCGGACAAGCTGGCGCACTTCCTGGTCTTCGGCCTGATCCTGTGGAGCTTCGGGGTGCTGTTCCCGTCCATGCCGCGGCTGTGGGCGGCGGTTCTGGCGGTGGCCCTCGGCGGCGCCGTGGAAGTGGTGCAGGGACTGGTCGGGCGCGACGCTGACCTGCTCGACCTGGCCGCCGATGCTGCGGGGATCGGCGTCGCCCTGCTGGTGTGGGCGGCCTGGCGCGGCTTCCGCCCGCGGCGGGCGCTTCAGACCTCGAACACCCGGTAGGGTCTGTCGCCGAGCGTCCTGAGCACGGGCAGGGCGACATTGTAGACCGGCGTGCCCTTGTTGGTCCGGCCTTCGGGCTGGCCGCGGTGGGCGTGGCCGTGCACCACCAGGCTGATGTTGTCGTAGCGGTCCACCGTCTCGCCCAGGCGCGACGATCCGAGGAAGGCGTGGATCTCGGGCGGCTCGCCCATCACCGTGTCGACCACCGGCGAGTAGTGGAGCAGGACGACCGAGCGCTCGGTGCGCAGCATGCGGATCGAGTTCTCGATGACGTTGGCGTCCTCCACCGCCTCCTGCACGAAGCGCTTGATCGAGTCCTCGCCGAACGAGCTGAGCATGTAGCGGCCGAAGCCGCCGACGAAGCCCTTTCCCCCGGCGAAACCGACACCCTCGATCTCATAGGCCTGGCCGTCGAGAATTTTCACGCCCGCGTCGCAGAGCAGATCCTTGACCCGCTCCGGCTGGCCGCACTCATGCTCGTGGTTGCCCAGGACCCCGACCATGGGAATCCGGCAGTGGCGCAGGTCCTCGAGCAGGATCTCGACCTCGCGCGTCTTGCCGAAGTTGGTCAGATCGCCGCACAGGCACAGGACGTCCGCCTCCTCGTGCACCCGGTCGAACAGGTCGCGGTGCGGGCGCTCCTGCCCTTCGCCGACGTGCAGGTCGCCCACGGCGGCGACGCGCAGGCGCTTCGCCGGGCCCGGCTCGAGCCCCGGTTGACGCGTCTGGGGATCGGGGTGGCCGCCGCCCGGCGTGTCAGTCGACGGGTTCATGTCGTTCCTCAAGTCCCTTGCCGACGACGTCGCTGAAGCCCCACTCGGTGATGTCGGCGATGTAGTCGCGGGGGCTGAACAGGCGGCCGCGGCAGACGCGGATCCGCGGGGCGGGCAGGTTCACCTGCGCCTGCAGCCGTTCGGTCAGTTCCGCCATCAGCCAGCGCGGCGGCTTGTCCCGCTCGGTGGGGTAGGCGAAGCGGAAATTCAGCAGGTGGGCCAGCAGCACCTCCCAGTAGAGGTCCATCTGGTCCAGCAGGCCCTTCCAGTCGATCGCGTCGGCCTGCTTGAGGATGACGTGGTTCACGTCGGCGCCGTCGTAGCGGTAGCGGTCCTGGATGAAGACCTTCGACAGGATCAGGGCCGTCGGCGGTGTGATGCCGACCTTGTGCCCGTACACTTCGATGGTGTCGTCGCCAAACCAGCTGTCGTTGACGGCGATGGTGCCGTTGGACATGGCGAAGATCACGTCGAAGAAGTAGCGGTCGTCCTTCCACACCTTGGCGATCCAGCGCTCGTCCTCGACGTCCGTGCGGAAGCCGCGGGCCTGGAAGAAGGCGAGGATGCGGGGATAGTCGCCGGGCTTGCAGAAGACGTCGAGGTCCTTGGTGGGCCGCCGGATGCCGGTGTAGGCGGTGACGGCGTAGGTGCCCGAAAGCAGGAACGGGATGCCGCTCTCCTTCAGCAGCCCCAGGGATTCCGCGTAGAAGGCGACCGCCTCGGCGGGCGGGCTGTAGCCGGGATCGGGCACGGTGTCTGACATGGGGTCCGCTGTCTCCGCGACGCGGAAGGCGGCGCGGGCGGGGAAACGGCTCCGGTGCGGAGCCGGTTCCTCGATCCCCGCGCCGCGCCAGTCTCCATTTTGTTTACGCCTTCCGCGATAGGCCTGAACGGTCGGCAGGACCGGGAGGCGCGCCGCGTGAAGGGGCGTTGGCGATTGTTCAGGCACGAGGCGGGGCGCGCGGCCGGCCCGCCGCCCTGGGTCTATGTGGCGCTGTTCGCCGCGTCCCAGCTGCTCGGCCACTGGAGCGTCGCAACCTACGGCGCGGTCGCCATCTGGCTGTCGAACGGCGTCATGGCCGCCGCCCTGCTCCAGCTGCACCGGCGTCCGGCCGTCGCGGTCGTCGCCGCCTGCTTCGCGATCAACCTGTTCAGCAACCTGTTCCGCGGCGATCCGGGCGTCTTCCTCTGGGTGAACCCGCTGCTCAATCTCGGGGAGGCCGCGCTGGCGGCCTTTCTGGCCCGTCGGTGGTGCGGCGCCGCCCTCGACATGCGCCGGCCGCAACGCCTGCTGCGGTTCGCCGGCGCCGCGGCGGCGGCGGCGGCGGCGGCCAGCGTCGCGGGCTTCGCCCTGCTGTGGGCGGTGCGTGAGCCGCCGCTTGAGGTGTGGCTGTTCCAGCTCCGCAACTTCTTCCTGATGGAGGTGGCCGGCCTGCTGCTGGTGACGCCGGTCCTGCTGCTGCTGGCGCGGCGCCACCGGTTCACCGCCCCGGCGGCGGCCGGGCGGCGCGAGACCGTCGTGATCATGGGCCTGATGGCGGCGGTGACCGCCGGGGTGTTCTGGCAGACGACCTCGCCCCTGTTGTTCCTGACGGTCATGCCGATGCTGCTCATCGGCCTGCGTCTGTCGCCGACCATGGCGGCCACGGCCCTGATCCTCCTCGCCACGATCAGCGGGGCGGCGACCCTGACCGGGCACGGACCGATCCACCTGGTCCGCCTCGACTCCGATCCCGGACTCGTCGGCGTCCCGCCCCTGTTCCGCCAGCTGGGGGTCTATCACCTCTACATCCTGACGGTGGTGGCCTCGGTGCTGCCGCTGAGCACGGTGATGGCCGAGCGCCGCCGGCTCGAGGCGCGGCTGCGGGCGCGCACGGAGACGGCGCTGGAGGCGAGGCGGCGGGCCGAGGACGCCGCCGCCGCCCGCTCGCGCTTTCTCGCCATGATGAGCCACGAGATGCGGACGCCGCTGAACGGGGTGGCCGGTTTCGCTGACCTGCTGGCGGCCCGCCCGGGGCTCGACCCGGAGGCGGTCCGGCACGCGCGCCAGATCCGCGAGTCGAGCGACGGCCTGCTGATGCTGGTCGAGGACATCCTCGACTTCGCCCGGGGCGAGAGCGACGTCTCGCCCGAGCCGCTGGATCTCGCCGCCACCGTGCGCGAGGCGTCGGCGCCGGCCCGGTCCGCCGCCGATGCGCGCGGCCTGTCGCTGGTGGTCGAGGACCGGCTGCCGCCCCGCGCCCGCTATGTGGCCGATCCCCGCGCCCTGCGGCAGGCCCTGCACCCGCTGCTGTTGAACGCGGTCAAGTTCACCGAGCAGGGCGAGGTGCGGGTGCGTCTCGACCGGGCCGCGGACGGGGTTACGATCCGCGTGTCCGACACCGGTTGCGGCATTTGCGCGGAGGTGCTGCCGGAGTTGTTCGAGGCCTTCGCCCAGGGGGACGCCTCGATCAGCCGGAGCCACGCCGGCGTCGGCCTCGGCCTGGCGCTGGCGGCGCGCAACGTGCGCCGGCTGGGCGGGCGGATTTCGGTGGACAGCCGGCCGGGCGAGGGCTCCGTCTTCACCCTGGACCTGCCCCTGCCGCGCGCGACCGACAGCCCGGCGCCGGCGGCTGTCGCGACGGAGCCGCCGCCCGCCGCCCCGTCCGCCCGGCGGGAGGTCGAGGCGCCCGCCCGCGCGCCCTGCGTCCTCGTCGTCGACGACCACCCGGTGAACCGGGAGGTGGCGCGGATCATGCTGGAGGCGCTGGGCTGCGAGGTGATCGAGGCCTGCGACGGGGTGGAGGCCGTGGAGACGGCCGCCGCCGCGGCGTTCGATCTGGTGCTGATGGACGTGCGCATGCCGCGCATGGACGGCCTTGAGGCGACGCGCCGCATCCGCGCCTCGGGGACGGCCGGCGCGGCCCTGGCGATCGTCGCCATGACCGCCGACGCCATGCCCGAGGACGTCGAGCGCTGCCTCGCCGCGGGCATGAACGCCCACCTCGCCAAGCCGGTCAGCCAGGCGGCCCTGTTCGCCGTGGTGACGCGGGCGCTCGCCGACGACCTGCCGCCGGCGCGGGCGGCCCTCGCCGCCTGAGCCTAGGCCGGCCCGGACGGGAAGCGGCGGAGCCAGAATTCGTGGAGCTCAGGCAGGGCGTCGACCCGCTCCATCACGGCGTGCATGCGCGGCGCGACCTCGGCGAAGCGCCGGCGCCGCGGGGTCCACCGGCTGGCGACGGCGACGTAGAGGTCCAGCACGGTCAACTCGTCGCCGAGGAGGAAGCGCCCGGGCGCAAGCTGGCTCTCCATCACGCCCCAGCAGTGCGCGATGCGTTCCGCCGTCCGCGCGCGGATGAAGGCCTGGGCGGCCGGGTCGTCGCCGGCCAGGCGCGACGGTTCGTCCCGGACCCAGAACATCGAATAGATCGAGGCCGGGATGAAGGTCATCCAGCGCAGGAACTGCGCCCGTCCCGGATCGCCGGGCCCGGGGCCGAGGGCGGCCTCCGGATGCTGTTCCGCGAGCCAGATCAGAATGGCGGCGCTCTCGGTGATCGTCTCCCCCTCCGGGGTGACGAGGGCGGGCACCTGCCGCATCGGATTGACCGCCGCGACCTTGTCGCGCTCGTGGTCGCCTTCCCAGGTGACGGTCTCGATCACCTCGAAGGGCGCGCCGATCAGGGTCAGCGCCGCCTCCACGGGAACCGAGCCGGAGCCGGCCGCGCCGTAGACGGTGTAGGTCATGTCCGTTCTCCGTGGCCCTCCGCGCAGTCTGCGACGGATGCGCGGCGGCGGCTCCCCCGAATCGCTCGCCGCTCCACAAGGCGCGCTTGTGGCTGCTCCGGAGGGAGGAGGGGCCCGGGGATTGTCCCCCGCTTCGTCCCCAACGACCTATGGCTCAGCTACCAGATATAGCGGTCTGAGAAAATGTGATCGCAAGATAGCCGTATTCCGGCTTGGCGCCGGGCGCGCCGACCCGCATGGTGAAGGCCTCTTCCTTCCGGATTCGCCGACAGGGTTCGTCATGAACGCGCACGCCCCGATCACGCCCTCGACCCCCGGCCTGCTGACCCCGTCGGCCGCCTACAAGCCGTTCCGGTACCCCTGGGCCTTCGACATGTGGAAGAAGCAGCAGCAGGTCCACTGGATGCCCGAGGAGGTGCCGCTCGGCGAGGACTGCAAGGACTGGGCGGCCAACCTGAACGACGGCGAGCGCAACCTGCTCACCCAGATCTTCCGCTTCTTCACCCAGGCGGACATCGAGGTGCAGGACAACTACATGGAGCGGTACGGCCGGGTCTTCAAACCGACCGAGGTCAAGATGATGCTGGCGAGCTTCGCCAACATGGAGACCATCCACATCGCCGCCTACGCCCTGCTGCTCGAGACCATCGGCATGCCCGAGGCCGAGTTCGGGGCCTTCATGGAATACGACGCGCTGCGGGCGAAGCACGACTACATGGGCACTTTCGGCGTGGATACGGACGCCGACATCTGCCGCACCCTGGCCATGTTCGGCGGCTTCGCCGAGGGGCTGCAGCTGTTCGCCTCATTCGCCATGCTGATGAACTTTCCGCGCTTCAACAAAATGAAGGGCATGGGCCAGATCGTCAGCTGGTCGGTGCGGGACGAGAGCCTGCACTGCGAGGGAATCATCAAGCTTTACCACGCCTTCAACAAGGAGACGGGGGCTGTGACCAAGACGGTGGCCGACGACATCGTCGAGTGCTGCCGGACCGTGGTCGACATGGAGGACCGCTTCATCGACCTGGCCTTCGAGATGGGGCCGGTGCAGGGCATGACCGCCGACGACATCAAGGCCTACATCCGCTTCATCGCCGACTGGCGCCTCCGCCAGCTCCACCTGCCGGAGCTGTACCACGTCAAGGAGAACCCGCTGCCGTGGCTGCAGGCCCTGCTGTCGGGGGTCGAGCACGCCAACTTCTTCGAGGCGCGGGCCACCGAGTACTCGAAGGCGGCCACCAAGGGCTCGTGGCACGGCCCCGAGGGCGTCTGGGGCAGCTTCGACGCGATGATGAAGCGGCGCAAGGAAGAAGCGGCGGACGCCTGAGGCCTGCGGGCCTCAGATGCCCGCGTACCAGTCGTAGCCCCGGTCCTCCCAGTAGCCGCCCTTGCCGCGGCCGATGTGGGCGAAGCTCTCCACCGCCTCGATGCGGCGGATGTACTTGGCGTGCTTGTAGCCGAGCTGGCGCTCCACCCGCAGGCGGACGGGCGCCCCGTGGCGGATCGGCAGCGGGCGGTCGTTCATCTCCCACGCCAGGATGGTCTGCTCGTGGAAGGCGTCGTCGAGGCCGATGCTCTCATAGTAGCGCTCGCCGTCCGGCTGCTGGTCGAGGGCGTCGAAGCAGTGGAAGACGATGAAGCGCGCCTCGCGGCGCAGGCCGGCGCGCCGCAGGACCGCGGACAGGCGCGTGCCCTTCCACTTGCCGATCGAGGTCCAGCCCTCGACGCAGTCGTGCTTGGTGATCTGGGTGCGCGACGGCATGCGCCGCAGCTCGGCCAGGGACAGCTGCAGCGGCCGCTCCACCAGGCCTCCCACCTGCAGGCGGTAGTCGCGGAAGCCGTCCGCCTTCAGGCGCCGGTACTCGGCGTCGGCGGGGTCGACCGAGCCGTTGGCGCGGAAGTCGGCGGAGATGTCCTTCTCGCCGTACTCCGGGGCGAGGGCGTCGCGGGCCAGCGCC
Organism: Brevundimonas sp.; assembly: GCF_013912005.1. GTDB lineage: Bacteria > Pseudomonadota > Alphaproteobacteria > Caulobacterales > Caulobacteraceae > Brevundimonas. The sequence continues at coordinate 13,146 of NZ_JACESB010000017.1, forward strand.
CGCTGGGCGCGGCGGGTGACCTGCTCGGCCTTGCGCAGGGTGCACTGGACCTGGCTGGAGCGGGACAGGCTGTCGCAGCCGCCGAGCAGGGGAAGGCCCGCGAGCAGGCCGCCCGCGAGCAGGCGACGGCGGTCCGGAGTCCTCATGGTCGCGTCTCCCGATCATGGATCACGTACCAGCCGGTGATCATGGCCCGCAGGTTGTTGACCGGCCCGGACAGGATGACCAGCGCCACGTGGACGAGGGTGAACAGCACCAGGCCGGACGCGGCCAGGAAGTGCAGGGTCCGCGCCGACTGGCGGCCGCCCAGCAGTTCCAGCAGGCCCGGCAGAGCGGCGTTCATGGCAGGCGACATGGCCAGTCCGGTGATGAGCATCAGCGGAAGCAGACCGAACAGCACCGCCAGATAGGCCAGCTTCTGGATGACGTTGTAATGGCGCGCCGCCTCGCCTTCGGGGAAGCGCAGGCGGGCGTGTTCGACGACGCTGCGGCCGAAGCTGGCCAGCTCCTCGCGCGACGGCTCCAGCATTCGCCGAAGCCGGCCGCCGACCACGATCCAGACGAGGTAGATCAGCCCGTTCAGCACGAACAGCCAGGCGAAGAAGAAGTGCCAGCGGCGGCCGAGCGCGAGGTCCCGCCAGCTCGGCAGAGTGGCCCAGCCGGGGATGTCGGGGAAGCTGAGCCACGGATCGTCGAAGGTGGAGGCCAGACCCCAGTAGAGGTGTGGGTGGGCGCGCAGGATCTGCAGCCCGCTCATCAGCAGCACGACGAGGCAGACGAGGTTGACCCAGTGGGTGACGCGGACCACCCACGGATGGCGGTAGACCGCCGTCCTTCCGGCTCCGAGCGTGCGGTCGGCGGGGGACGTCATGCGCCGACTATGACCCAGCTCGCCGCGCGCCGCCACCTTGGCGCCGACCGGGAATCCTACTGCGGCGTGATGCAGGTGCGGCCGCTGGCCCGGCAGGCGGCGACCTCCGCCTCCCAGGCCGCCCGGTCGCGCTCCCAGCGGGCGCGGGCGGCCTCGGCCGCGCGGGCGTCGGCCTCCCACTGGGCGCGCGCGGTCTCGGCCGCCGCCGCCCCGGCGCGCCACTTGGCGTTGGCGGATTCATAGCCGGCCTGGGCCTCCGCCTCGGCCTGGGCCGCCGCTTCGTTGCGGGCGGCGATCTGCGCGTTCAGCCGCGTGGTCGCCTCCACCTCGGCCGGGTCCTGCTCGGCGTCCGGCGCGCGCTGGTACGTCTCGCCCCGCTGGCGCAGCCATTCCGCCGAGCCGGGGGCGGCCGGAGGCGTCTGGGCGAAGGCCGGAACGGCGAGGCTCGCGGCCAGCAGGGCCAGGGTGAGGGAACGCATCGGCTTCTCCTTCCGTCTCGGGGCCGCAGGGGGGCGCCCCGAGGCGGCGCTGTCAAGAAGCCGGCCCCCGGAGTTCAGGTCGGCAGGCGGAGTTCGAAGACGGTGCCGGCGGGGCCGGTGTCGACCAGGCTGAGCGAGCCGCCGTTCAGCTCGGCCAGCTCCCGCGAAATGGTCAGGCCGAGGCCGACCCCGCCGGAGGCGCGACCGCTGACGAAGGCCTCGAAGAGCCGGTCTGACAGGCGGGACGGGATGCCGGGACCGTCATCGGCGATCCGGACGACGCAGGCGGCGTCTTCGGTGCTTGCGCCGACACGCACCACGCCGCGGCCCTCGCGCGTCGGGTCGCTTTCGATCGCCTGGCGGGCGTTGCGCATCAGGTTGACGAGAATGCGGTGCAACTGGTCCGGATCGGCGTGCACGGCGCAGCGCGCCGGGAGGTTGCGGACCAGACGCACGCCCTCCGCGGACAGGCCCGCGTCCTCGCCCGCGGCGGCGACGGCGGCGGCCAGGGGAATGCGCGTCTTCTGCGGGGCGGGCTCCTCGCTGCGTCCGTACTCCAGCACGTTGCGCGACAGGGCCGTGGCCCGGCCGAGCGCCCGCTCCAGCCGGGGCAGGGCCTTGGCCACCTGCGGGTCGGGCGAGGCGGCCAGCCGCTCCGAGGCCATCTGGGCCGAGGTCAGCATGTTGCGCAGGTCGTGGTTGATCTTGGCCACGGCCTCGCCGAGCGCCACGAGCCGGGCGCGCGAGCGCAGCGACTGCCGCACCTCCTCCTGCATGCGCGCCAGCTCGCGCTCGACCCGGCCGATCTCGTCGTGACGGTCGCTGGGGGGATCGCCCTCGGCCTCGGGGTCGGCGGCGAAATGTTCGATGGAGCGGGTCACCCGCCGCAGCGGCTGCAGCACCAGATAGGCGAGACCGGCGTAGAGCAGGGCCCCGGCCACGAGGGAGATGAGCAGGGAGGTCAGCAGGCTGTTGAGCAGGAAGGCGCGCAGTTCGCGTTTGAGCGGTTCGGCGGGGGCGAGGATCTCGATGAAGTCGCCCGAGCGGTAGCGCGGCCGCGCCTGCACGCGGATCGACCGCTCAGGGTGTCCGAACAGGGTGCGCCACGGGTCGAGCAGCCGCGCCATCGGCCGGTTGCGCCGCAGGTCGATCAGCTCGGGCGTCCGCGGCAGGTTGGGGGCCTGCAGCAGCAGGCGGCGCACGCCCTGGTCGCCGACCACCACCGCCTGCACCCCGCCGATGGCCAGCAGCTGGTTGGCGGTGTCGTCCTCGACCGCCGAATAGGGCAGGGCCTCCACCCCGACCGAGGCCAGTTCGGCCGACTGCAGCCGGTCGAGCAGCCAGCGCTCGTGGAAGCTGGCGGCGCTGGGAGCGACGATCAGCACCTCGACCACCGCCGTGAAAGCGAAGGTCAGCAGCAGCAGCCGCCACGCCAGGGCGTCGGGCGCGTGGAAGCCGAGCCGCTCGCGCCAGCCGCCCGGCGCGGCGAACCGTCGCCGCAGGGCGTCGAGGGGGGCGGGAGCGGCGGTCATGCCCACGCCAACGCAAAGCTCGGGCCGGAAGCTGCGACGATCATGCCGTGCGCCTGCCGGACAGCCCCTTCTGCAGGGCCTTGAGCGCGAAGGGCAGCACCACCGCGAGGACGAAGACTCCCGTCATCGGCGCCCAGAAGCGGGCGAACAGCGCCTGGAAGTCGGGGTTGGGGTTCTCGACCAGCAGGGCGTTCAGCCGGGCGCCGATCCAGCAGTAGATGGTGTGGGCCGGCAGCAGGCCCACCACCGTGGCGAGGGTGTAGGGGCGCAGCTTCACCGCCATCAGGCCCGCCGCCACATTGATCATGTGGAAGGGCACCACCACCGCCAGCCGCGAGCCGAGCACGTACCAGAAGGTGTCGCGGTCGATGGCGTTGCACACCGCCTGCATCAGGCCCGCATCGCGTTCCGCCCGCTCGCGCAGGCTCTGCCCGAGCGCCGTGCGGGCCACGCCGTAGATGACCAGGGCCCCGGCGGTGGCGGCGAGGGAGGTCGCCACGCCCCCGACCCAGGGACCGAACAGATAGCCCGCGGTGATGGTGACGAAGAAGACCCCGGGCACGACGCTGGCCGTGAGGGCGGCGAACACCGCCATCAGGATCAGCAGGCTGAGCAGATAGTTGTCCGCCGTGAATTGACGCAGGGCCTGGCCGTGATCGCGCAGGGTGTCGAGCGTCAGGTAGCGGTTCCAGCCCATGCCGAAGATCAGGGCGATGACGCCCGCCAGCACGATCAGGGGCAGGAAACGCTTCAGCCGGTCCATTCTCTCTCCGCGGCAAGGGCCCCGACCCGTCCGGCGTTGACTCCGCGGGTCGCGCCCCTTATACGCCCGCCCTTCCTGCGGCGGACGTCTTTCCGTCGCCCGTAAGACCAAAAGAGTGAGGAGCCGACCGTGAAGCGGACCTATCAGCCGTCGCGACTCGTGCGCAAGCGCCGTCACGGCTTCCGTTCGCGGATGGCCACGAAGAACGGTCAGAAGATCGTGGCCCGCCGCCGCGCCAAGGGCCGCAAGCGCCTGACGGCCTGATCCGTCGGGCGTCCGCCCGCGGGCGCATGACAGATCTTCCAAAAATCGAACGCCTGAAGTCGCGGCCCCAGTTTCTGGCGGCCGCGAAAGGCGTGTCGCAGGCGCGCGGCGCGGTGGTCGTCCAGCGCCTCGACCGGCAGGACGGCGATCCGGCCATCCGCCTCGGTTTCACGGCCACCCGCAAGGTCGGCGGGGCGGTGGTGCGCAACCGGGCGAAGCGCCGCCTGCGCGAGGCCGCCCGGGCGCTGGTCCCCGCCCACGGGGCGCCGGGCAGCGACTATGTGTTCATCGCGCGCATGGGCACGGCCGAGCGGCCGTGGGAGCGCTTGCTTGACGATGTGAAATCGGCGCTTACAAGGCTCGCGACCCCGCGAACGGCGCCCGAAGACGCGCCAGAACCGTCTCGCCCGCCCGCCGCCGCCGGCCAGGATTCCTGATCTCCATGCCCCCTCACGACAACAGCCGCAACACGATCCTCTTCGTCGTGATCGCGGGCCTCATGCTGATCGTCTACAGCATCTTCGTCATGCAGCCGCAGGCGGCCAAGCGGCGGGCGGCGCAGCAGTCGGCGGCGGAGCAGACGGTCCAGTCGCCGATCACCACACCGGCGCCCAGCGCGGCCGTGTTCACGACCGACCGCACGGCGGCCCTCGCGGCGGCGGCGCGCGTGCCGATCGAAACGCCGAAGCTGCGCGGCTCGCTGTCGCTGACCGGCGCGCGCATCGACGACCTGTTCCTGACCGACTACCGCGAGACGCTGGACGCCGACTCGCAGGCGGTGGAGCTGTTCCGGCCGGAGGGCATGCGCCACGCCTACCAGGCCCTGTTCGGCTGGAGCGGGCCGAACATTCCGGGCGGCGTGCCGGGCAAGGCGACGCCGTGGCGGCTGACCGGCGGCTCGACCCTGACCCCGGCCACTCCGGTGACCCTGACCTGGGACAACGGCGCCGGCCTGCGCTTCACCCGCCGCATCTCGGTGGACGACAGCTATATGTTCACCGTCACCGACACGGTGGCCAACTTCAGCGCCCAGCCGGTGACGCTGGCGCCGTGGGGCCGGGTGGAGCGCCAGGGCGTGTCCGGCGAGCTGGGCCGCAACCAGATCCTGCACGAGGGCGCCATCGGCGCCTTCGGCGACGGCGACGGCTACACCACCGAGCAGATCAAGTACGGCGCCTGGTTCAAGGACAAGGTGCAGGAGCACGAGTCCACCGGCGGCTGGCTCGGCATCACCGACAAGTACTGGCTGGCCGCCATCGTGCCGGCCCAGGACGAGCGCATCGAGGCGGCCTTCCGGGTGACCGGCGAGGACGTCGGCACCGCCACCCATTCGGCCAGCATGCTGGGCGAGGCCCACCTGATCCCGCCGGGCCGGCAGGTCACCGAAACCACCCGCCTGTTCGCCGGCGCCAAGCGCAACGAGGTGCTGTCGGCCTACGAGAAGTCGCTGGACATCCCGCGCTTCATCTACGCCATCGACTGGGGCTTCCTGTTCTTCCTGACCCGGCCGATCTTCCTGCTGGTCGAGTTCTTCTACGGCATCCTCGGCAACTTCGGCCTCGCCATCCTGGCGCTGACCCTGACGGTGCGCCTGATCATGTTCCCGCTGGCCAACAAGGCCTACGAGAGCATGTCCAAGATGCGGAACCTCCAGCCGAAGATGGAGGAGATCAAGAAGAAGTACCCGGACGACGCGCCCAAGCAGCAGCAGGAGCTGATGGCGCTGTACCAGAAGGAGAAGATCAACCCCCTGGCCGGCTGCCTGCCGCTGCTGCTCCAGATCCCGGTCTTCTACGCCGTCTACAAGATGCTGTTCGTGACCATCGAGATGCGTCACGCGCCCTTCTTCGGCTGGCTGCAGGACCTGTCGGCCAAGGATCCGACCACGATCTGGAACCTGTGGGGGCTGATCCCCTGGGATCCGGCGACCGTGCCGCTGCTGGGGCCGCACCTGACCGGCACCTTCGCCCTGAGCATCCTGGCGATCGTCTACGGCCTGACCATGTGGCTGCAGATGGCCATGAGCCCGCCGGCGCCCGATCCCATGCAGCGCCGCCTGTTCCAGCTGATGCCGATCGTCTTCACCTTCATCATGGCCACCTTCCCCGCCGGCCTGCTGCTGTACTGGGGCTGGTCGAACGTGCTGACCATCGTCCAGCAGTACGTGATCATGCACCGGCTGAAGGCGGAGAATCCGATCGACACCTTCTTCGCCCGGCTGAAGAAGGCGAAGGCGTAGGGTGGAGGACTTCACCCCCGAGGACCTGGAGCAGGCGCGCATCCTGTTCGCGCGCCCGGCGACCTTCGTCATGGGGTGCGCGAAGATCGAGCAGCTGCCGGAGCCGGACCTCCCCGAGGTCGCCTTCGCCGGCCGGTCGAACGTCGGCAAGTCCAGCCTGATCAACGGCCTCGTCGGCATGTCGAAGCTGGCGCGCGCCTCCAACGAGCCGGGGCGCACCCGGGAGGTCAACTTCTTCGACCTCGACGGCAAGCTGCGGCTGGTCGACCTGCCGGGCTACGGCTTCGCCAAGGCGTCGAAGACGACGGTGAGGAAGTTCCAGGACCTCGGGCGCGACTACCTGCGCGGCCGCGTCACCCTGAAGCGGGTCTATCTGCTGATCGACGCGCGGCACGGGCTGAAGAAGGTCGACGACGAGGCGCTGGACGCGCTCGACCTCGCCGCGGTCAGCTACCAGATCGTCCTGACCAAGGCCGACAAGCTCAAGAAGGGCGAGGGCGAGAAGATGGCCGCCGCCACCCTCAAGGCCATCGCCAAGCGGCCGGCCGCCTATCCCGCGGTGGCCCTGACCTCGGCCGAGAAGGGCGAGGGCCTGCCCGAGCTGCGGGCCGAGATCATGCGCACCACGGGCGTGACCCTCTAGGCTTGCCAGCCGGCGGCGGCGGTGGTCCGCTGCCGCGATGCGCCAGCGCCATATCCAGACCGATCGCCTGAACCAGCACATCCTCGAGGCGGGCTCCGGCCCTCTCGTGCTGCTGGTCCACGGCTTCCCCGAGCTGGCGGTGAGCTGGCGGGGGCAGGTCGAGGCGCTGGCCGGGGCCGGCTTCCGCGCGGTGGCGCCCGACATGCGGGGTTACGGCGGAACCGACAGGCCGCCCGGGACCGGGGCCTACGGCGTCCTCGACCTGGTCGGCGACATGGTCGACCTGGTGCGGGCGCTGGGTGAGGCGCGCTGCGTCGTCGTCGGCCATGACTGGGGCGCGGCGGTGGCCTGGCACTGCGCCCTGACGCGGCCGGACCTGTTCACCGCCGTCGCCGCCCTCTCCGTGCCGTTCCAGCCGCGCCGGCCGAAGGGGCCGCCGACCGCGGCCATGGCGGCGCTGTCGAAGCGGGCGGGCCTGGGCGATCTCTACATCAGCCGCTTCCAGGCCGCGGACGCCCACGAGGCGTTCGACGCGGATCCGCGGACGGCGCTGCGCAAGATGTTCCACGCCTATGACGGCGCCACGCCCGACGACCGGCAGTCGACCGGCTTCATACCCGAAGGCCGGAACTTCCTCTCGACCGTCCCCGACGACGCCGCCCTGCCGCCGTGGATGGGCGAGGCGCACTTCGAAGACTACGTCGCCGCCTTCGCCGCCGGCGGCTTCAGGGGGCCGCTGGACTGGTACCGCTGCCTCGACCTGAACTGGACGCAGACCGCCTTCCTGCAGGACGCGCGCATCCGGGTTCCGGCCGCCTTCATGGTCGGGAAGCGCGACCCCGTCCGCCGTTACGCCGGCGCCCACGAGGCGGCGATGAAGGACTGGATTCCCGACCTCCGCGTTCAGCGCGTCCTGCCCGGCGCCGGCCACTGGATCCAGCAGGAGCGGCCGGAGGAGGTGAACGGCTTCCTGCTGGAGTTCCTCGGCGGCCTGGCCGACTAGCGCTCCGCCGCCTGCCGCTGCGCCCGGTCGATCGCCGCCGGCAGGGCCGCGGCCAGCCGCCTGCCCCGCCGGGCCGGGCCGTCGTTCTGGCGGAAACCGATCAGCACGTCCGGATCGACGCCCGACACCTCATTGCGCCCGTCGGCGCGGAAGCGGGCGCAGTCGGGCAGGCGCAGCACGGCGCCGCTGTGCCGCAGGGTCACGTCGATGCCGCCGCGCGTGTGGCCGCAGCCGGCCCCGGCCGTCGGCGACCCGAGGATCACCGCCGCTCCATTGTCCTGCAGCAGGGCCGCGAACTCCTCGCTCGCCGAGGCTGTCCCGTCGTCCACCAGAACGACCAGGGGCCCGGTCCACACCCCCGGCTCGAAGGCGAAGGCGAGCGGGGTGAACACCTCGGCCGCCCACGGCTTGCCGACGATCGCCGGGTCGAGCGCGGCCACCGGCCCGGTGCTGTAGAGGTCGCCGCGTCCCAGCCAGTCGCAGCCCGGGGCGCGTCCCTCGAACAGGGGTGCGGGGTCGCAGGGCTGTTCCGCCTGAACCCGGGCCGCGGCGTAGGCGGCGGCGTAACCCTCCAGCCGGGCGCGGTCCTCCGCCGGCTGGCCCACAGCCGCCTCGCGCATGCGCCGCTCGCCCTCGGCGAAGGCCTCCACCCAATGGGGATGGCGCACGAAGCCGACTGGCGCCGACCGCAGCGGAACGGGCGTGACCGTGCGCGCCACCGCCTCGACCCATTCGGAGCCGCCGCCATTGCCGGCGATGTCGACCAGCAGGGTGGTCGCCCCCGCCGCCTCCAGGGCGCGCAGCCGGTCCGAGAAGTCCGCCGTCACCCGGTCGGCCGCCAGGGTCCACAGCCGGTCCATGCAGGCGTCGTCGCACGGCTCGCCCGCCGGCCTCAGCTCGGCCAGGGCGGCCGCGCAGGCCGCCGGATGGGCCTGGGGCGAGAACAGGGCGATGCGGATCACGCCGACGGTGCGGCCGTCGACCTCGACCACCCCGGCCGGGAAGCCGCTGTCGCCCTCAAGCGGGCGATAGCCGGGCAGGCGGGTGGCGACGGCGCCGCCGTCGCGGGAATCGGCGCGAAAGCCGAGCTGGTCGCAGGGCGGACGGTCATCCGCCGGTTGCGGACCGGCCGGGGCGCCGGCCACGCCTGTTGCGCCGGCGCGCGGCCAGACGAAATCCACATGGCCGTCGCCGAGATAGCGCTCCAGCCGCTCGAAGACCTCGCGCGCCTCGGCCTCGCTGCCGGCGGCCGCCAACCTCTGGCGCCCCATGGCGAACAGGGCGCCCAGCGGCGCCTCCCGCTCGGTCGCGGCCCATTCCAGATTGGCGTAGTGCGAGGCCATCGCCTCGCGCACCTGGTCGAGGTCGGCGACCCATCCGGCGGAGTCGAAGGCCGGCGGCGCAGCGGGCCCGGTCTGGGCCAAGGCGGCGGGGGCGGCGGCGAGCGCACACCCCAGGACGAGAGCGGCGAGACGCATGACGGGGCTCCTGATCTCGCCGCCCTATGCCGTGCAGCGGCAAGCGTCGCCATTTAATACTTGGTAATGGCGACCCGCAGTCAGGCGGCCTTCGCCTGAAGCCCTTCCACCGCCCGGGCGGTGATCTCCAGACTGCGCAGGCGCGCCTCGAGGTCGAAGATCATGCCGGTGACCATGACCTCGTCGACGCCGGTCAGGGCGACGAACTCCGCCAGCTTCCCGCGCACGGTCGCCTCGTCGCCGATGGCGGCGTATGTCAGCCGGCTCTCGACCGCCGCGATCTGGCGGGCGTCCAGCACGGCGGTGATGTCGTCCACGGGCGGCTTCAGCCGGCCCGGCTTGCCGGTGACCACCGCGGCGAACGACTGCTGCATCGAGGTTGACAGCCGTCGGGCCACGGCGTCGCTGTCGGCCGCGAAGACGTTGATGGCGGCCATGGCGTATGGCCGCTCCAGCTGCGCCGACGGGCGGAAGCCGTCGCGATAGACGCGCAGCGCCTGCAGCAGCATCTCCGGCGCGAAATGGCTGGCGAAGGCGAAGGGCAGGCCGAGCTGCGCGGCGAGCTCAGCGCTGAACAGGCTGGAGCCCAGCAGCCAGATCGGCACCTTCGAGCCCGCGCCCGGCCAGGCGGTGACCCGCTGCCCCTCGACCGGGTCGGCGAGGAAGGCCTGCAGCTCCAGCACGTCGCGCGGGAACTGGTCGGCAGCCTCGAAATAGCGGCGCAGCGCCCGGGCCGTGGCTCCATCCGTGCCGGGGGCGCGCCCCAGACCGAGGTCGATACGCCCCGGGTGAAGCGCCTCCAGGGTGCCGAACTGTTCGGCGATCACCATGGGCGCGTGGTTGGGCAGCATCACCCCGCCGGAGCCGACGCGGATGCTCTCCGTGTTCGCCGCCACATGGGCCAGCGCCACGGCGGTGGCGGCGCTGGCGATGCCCGGCATGTTGTGATGCTCGGCCAGCCAGAAGCGGGTGAAGCCCCGCCGCTCGGCCTCGCGCGCGAGCTCGGTGGTTTCCAGCAGGGCGCGGCGGGCGTCGCCGCCCTCCACGATGGGGGACAGGTCGAGGACGGAGAAGGCGGTCATTCGCTACAGATCGTGTTGCGGACCGGGGGATCAAGGGTCTTGCCCCGATCGCGCCTTTTCGACGAGGCTGGCCGCGACCATCGCCGGAGGGGCCGCCGTGATCACGACCAACGCCATCGCCATCGCCGTCGTCGGCGCCGTGTCCGCGGCTCCCCAGGCCGCGCCGGAGCTGGCGGGAGTCTGGGAGGGGCGCGTGGTCGTGGGCGGCCAGTCGATCCGCGTCGTCTTCCACATCGGGGCGGACGGGACCACGACCATGGACAGCCCCGACCAGGGCGGATTCGACATTCCGGCCCAGGCGCCGGTGGTCGAGGCCGGGATGGTCCGCATCGCCGTGCCCGCCATCGGTGGGCGCTTCGAGGGCCGGCTGTCGGAGGACGGCGCGAGCCTGAACGGGGCGCTGCATCAGGGCGGGGCGAGCCTGCCCGTGGTGCTGGCCCGGCGGGCCGCGACGCCGCTCGCCGGGGTGTGGGAGGGGCCTCTCGCCGTGGGCGGGCGGTCCCTCCGGCTGGTCTTCCGGGTGGCGTCGGACGGGCGCGCGGTGATGGACAGCCCCGACCAGGGCGCCCGCGACATCCCGCTGGAGCCTCCGGCCGTGGAGGATGCACAGGTGCGTTTCGCCGCCCCCGGCCTCGGCGTCTCGGTGGAGGGGCGGCTCTCCGAAGACGGGCGGACCATCACCGGAACCTTCCGCCAGGGCGGCGCCGAACTCCCCCTCGTCTTGAGCCGGACGGCCGAAACGGCCGATCTCACGCGGCCGCGGCCCCAGACGCCGCAGCCGCCCTTTCCCTACCGGTCGGAAGAGGTGGCGTTCGACAATCCCGCGGCGCCGGGCGTCCGGCTCGCGGGAACCCTCACCCTGCCGCAGGGGGCGGGACCCTTCCCCGCCGCCGTGTTGATCACCGGCACGGGTCCTCAGGATCGCGACGAGACCATCGAGGGCCACAAGCCGTTCGCCATCTGGGCCGACGCTCTCACGCGGCGCGGCGTGGCGGTGCTGCGTTTCGATGATCGGGGGATCGGAGGCTCCACCGGCGACTTCGCCGCGGCGACGGGCGTGGACTTCGCTTCGGACGTGGCGGCGGTCTTCGCCGGCCTCGCGGCCCGCCCCGACATCGACAGCGGGAACGTCGGCCTGATCGGGCACAGCGAGGGGGCGGTGTTCGCCTATCTCGCCATGGAGGCCGGGCTGCGGCCCGCCTGGCTGGTCACCCTCGCGGGGCCGGCGGTCGCCGGGAGCGAGATCATCACCGAACAGACGCGCCGGATCGCCGTCGCCGGCGGGCTGCCGCCGGAGGAGGTGGAGACGATCGCCGCCCGTCAGGCCCGGCTGATGACCGCCGTGGCCGACAACGCCGCCGACGGGGAGGCGGTGCGCCGGGAAGTCGAGGCGGCCGCCGTCGCGGCGGGGCTCCCGGCCGAGGTCGCCGCCCGGACCGCGCAGGCGATGTCCAGCCCGTGGTACCGGGCGTTCGTGGCCTACGACCCTGCCGGGGCGATCCGCGCCATCGAGGTCCCGATGCTGGCGGTGTTCGGCGGCAGCGACCTGCAGGTGCCGGCGGACCAGAACGCGCCGGCGATGGCGCGCCTGAAGCCGGACGCCGAGGTGGTGGTGCTGCCCGGCCTCAACCATCTCTTCCAGCCTTCCGGGACCGGATTGCTGCAGGAGTACGGCGAGATCGAAACCAGCCTCGACCCGTCGGTCCTCGAGACCGTCGTCGACTGGGTCGCCGCCCGGGCCGGGCGCTAGACCGGGTCGGTCGGGGCCGGCTTCACCGGGGCCGGAGCGGGTTCCGGCGTCGCCGGCACGTCGGGCAGGGGGATGAACTCGTGGTCGTCGTCCTGCGGCAGGGCCATGCGGCCGGCCTTCCAGTCGGCCTTGGCGGCGTCGATCTTCGCCTGGGACGAGGAGACGAAATTCCACCAGATCACCCGGGGCCCGACCGGCTCGCCGCCCAGCACCATGACCGTGGACGGACGCAGCGCCTTGATCGTCGGTTCGGCGGTCGGCTCCAGCACCACCATCTGGCCGCCGTGGAAGGTCCGGTCGGCGATCTCCACCTCGCCCCGGACGACGTAGAGCGCCCGCTCGGAATAGCCGCCCGCGCCCCGGCCGGGAGGCGCCGCCGTGCGCACGCCCTCCGACAGCTCCCAGTGGACGTAGAACAGGGGCGAGGAGACCGGGGCGGCGGCCTTCGCGCCATAGGCCTCGCCGGCCACGAGACGGGCGAACAGGCCGCCGTTGTCGTAGGACGGCTGGCCCTCCTCGCCATGGTGGTGGAAGGAGGGCTCGACGTCCTCGCTCTCGGTCGGCAGGGCGACCCAGGCCTGCATGCCGTGCATGGGACCGCCGGTGCTCTTCTTCAGCGGGTCGGTGCGCTCGGAGTGGACGATGCCCTTGCCGGCCGTCATCCAGTTGACCTCGCCGGGACGGATCGGCTGGGTCACGCCGGTCGAGTCGCGGTGCAGGATCTCCCCCTCGAACAGATAGCTCAGGGTCGACAGGCCGATGTGCGGATGCGGCCGGACGTTGATGGCCTCGGCCCCCGGCGCGAACTCAGCCGGTCCCATTTCGTCGAGGAAGATGAAGGGGCCGACCATGCGTCGGGCGTGGAACGGGAGCACCCGTCCGACCTCGAAGCCGCCCAGGTCCTTGCGTCGGGCCTCGATCACCATCTCGATCATGTCGCCACTCCCCTCCACGCCTTATCCGATCTCCCGCGGGCGCTGCCAAGCCTCTTGTATGTTACCACGGTACCGTGGTAGGGAGCGGGCATGAAGGTCGAACGCGTGCAAACCGGCGTCCGGATGGAGAAGCGCCTGTTGAAGGTGCTGAAGGCGCTCGCCGAGCATCAGGATCGCAGCCTGGGGGACCTCCTCGAGGGCATCACCCTGCACGCCTTCGAGGGCAGGCCGGCGTTCGGGCCGGAGACCCTTGAGGTGATACGGCAGCTCCGGGCGGTGTACGGACTGCAGTTGACCGCGAACGACGCCCACACCCTGACGGAGACCGGAGATGCTCCCTGAGCAGGTTCTTCTGGAGGCATTCGAGACGGGCGGCGTCGATCCGTCGGCCTTCAGCCATCGTGATCACGTCCGCGTCGGGTGGGCCATGCTGGGCCCCGGAGGGCTGCCGTTCCACCAGGCCTACGCCCGGTACCGGCAAGGGCTCCTCCGGCTGACCGCGGCTGCGGGCGTTCCGGACAAGTACAGCGAGACGCAGACCCTCGGCTGGCTGGCCCTGATCCATCAGGGGCTGGAGGCGACCGGCGAAAGGACGGACTTCGCGGCGTACGAGGCTCGCGCCGGGCTGCACGGCCGCTCCCTCGTCGAGCGTTATCCGCCGGGGCGACTCGCCTCCGCCGCGGCCCGCCGCGGGCTTGTCCTGCCCTAGCCGACGTGCGGCGTGACGATGCCGAGGGGCAGGGCGGTCACGTTCTTCACGCCCCGGGTGACGATGTGGCTCTCGCAGTCGGAGACGATGCCGAGGCTGAGCAGCTTCTCGCGCAGGAACTTGTCGAAGGCGTGCATGTCCGAGGTGACGATGCGCAGCACATAGTCCTCGCGCCCGGTGATCGTGGCGCACTGGACCACCTCGGGCCAGCCGGCGACGGCCTTCTCGAAGACGTCGAGATTGTCGCTGGACGGCAGGTTCAGCTTGACGATGGCGTAGACCTCGAAGTCCAGGCCCAGCTTCGCCGCGTCCAGCAGGGTCACGCGCTTGCGGATCAGGCCGGTGTCCTCCAGCCGTTTGATCCGTCGCCAGCAGGGGGAGGCCGACAGGCCGACCCGTTCGGCGACCTCGGCCACCGACAGGCCCGCGTCCTGCTGCAGGATATCGAGGATGCGGGCGTCGACGGGATCCAGCTCGTCAGCCAAGGCGTTTCTCCAGCTAGGGCATTTGCGCAATAAAATACCGGCAAACCGCCGGACGCAAGGTCGAAATCAAGCGAGCCTTCCCGCGCGGCCCGTGCTAGATGCGCGATCTGAGGAAACGCGGTCGGATCAACCGGACGGCAGGACGGAATGAAGAAGCCAAATACGCAACCGCTCAGCCTGCGGGTGCCGGAACCTTCGGGACGGCCCGGCGACGCGCCGGACTTCAGCCACCTGAAGCTGGACGCCCCCGGCGCCGTGGAGCGGCCGGCGGTCTCGACCGCGCCCTTCGACATGCGCGACCACGCCTTCCGGCTGGTGCGGGTCCTCGACGACGAGGGCCAGGCGGTCGGGCCGTGGAACCCGAAGCTGGACGCCGAGACCCTGCGTCGCGGCCTGAAGGCGATGATCCTGACCCGCGCCTTCGACGACCGGATGCACCGGGCCCACCGGCAGGGGAAGACCAGCTTCTACATGAAGTGCACCGGGGAGGAGGCCATCGCCGTCGCCCAGGGCATGATCCTCAGCCGCGAGGACATGGGCTTCCCGACCTATCGTCAGCAGGGCCTGCTGATCGCCCGGGGATATCCCCTGGTCGACATGATGAACCAGATCTATTCGAACGCCGCCGACCCGATCAAAGGCCGGCAGCTGCCGATCATGTACTCCTCGAAGGAGTACGGCTTCTTCACCATCTCGGGGAACCTCGGCACCCAGTATCCGCAGGCCGTGGGCTGGGCCATGGCCTCGGCGGTGCGGGGCGACGACCGGATCGCCATCACCTGGATCGGGGACGGCTCGACGGCCGAGAGCGACTTCCACTCGGCCCTGACCTTCGCCGCCGTCTACCGGGCCCCGGTGATCCTCAACATCGTCAACAATCAGTGGGCCATCAGCTCCTTCATGGGCATCGCCGGCGGGCTGGAGACGACCTTCGCCTCCAAGGCCATCGGCTACGGCCTGCCGGCCCTGCGCGTCGACGGCAACGACTTCCTCGCCGTCTGGGCCGCGACCCAGTGGGCCGAGGAGCGCGCCCGCACCAACCAGGGCGCGACGGTCATCGAGCTGTTCACCTACCGCGGCGCGCCGCACTCGACCTCCGACGATCCCAGCCGCTACCGGCCGGGCGACGAGCACGAGAAGTGGCCGCTGGGCGACCCGATCGCCCGGCTGAAGCAGCATCTGATCGCCCTCGGCGAATGGTCCGACGAGCAGCAGAAGGCCGCCGAGGACGAGGCGGTCGAGCAGGTCCGCGCGGCGGGCCGGGAGTCCGAGGCCATCGGCACCCTGGGCCAGTCGCGGCCGTCGGTGAAGACCATGTTCGAGGACGTCTACGCCACCGAGGACTGGCGCCTCGTCGAACAGCGCCGCGAAGTGGGGGTCTGAGCATGAGCGAGCAGCACACCTTCACCGAGTCCGACCGCCGGGACGGCGTCGAGCCCGACATGGCCGACGTCGCCCGCCACGAGCCGGCCTCGACCGCCGACGCCCGTCCGGCGGTGCAGCCGATGAACATGATCCAGGCGCTGAACTCGGCGCTGGACGCGAAGATGGCCGAGGATCCCACGGTCCTGTCGTTCGGCGAGGACGCCGGCTATTTCGGCGGCGTCTTCCGCGTCACCGACCAGCTGCAGCAGAAGCACGGCCTGACCCGCAGCTTCGACGCCCCGATCTCGGAGACGGGCATCGTCGGGGCCGCTATCGGCATGGCGACCTACGGACTGCGTCCCTGCGTGGAGATCCAGTTCGCCGACTACATCTACCCGGCCTACGACCAGATCGTCTCGGAGGCCGCCAAGATCCGCTATCGCTCGGCCGGCGGCTTCACCGTACCCCTGACCATCCGCAGTCCCTACGGCGGCGGCATCTTCGGCGGCCAGACGCACAGCCAGAGCCCCGAGAGCCTGTTCACCCACATCGCCGGGCTGAAGGTGGTCATCCCGTCCAACCCGTACGACGCCAAGGGCCTGCTGACCGCGTCCATCGAGGACGACGACCCCGTCGTCTTCTTCGAGCCCAAGCGCCTCTACAACGGCCCGTTCGACGGCTGGCACGAAAAGCCCGTCAGCCCGTGGAAGGCCCAGGCGCTGGCCCAGGTCCCGACCGGCAAGTACGTCGAACCCCTCGGCAAGGCGCGCGTGATGAAGGAAGGCGCCGACGTCACCGTCCTCGCCTGGGGCACCATGGTGTGGGTCTCGCTGGCCGGGGCCGAGCACGCCGGCGTCGACGCCGAGGTGATCGACCTGCGCAGCCTCGTGCCGCTGGACATCGAGGCCATCGAGGCCTCGGTGAAGAAGACGGGCCGCTGCGTCATCGTGCACGAGGCGCCGAAGACCTCGGGCTATGGCGCGGAGCTGTCGGCCCTGGTGCAGGAACGCTGCTTCTACCACCTCGAGGCGCCGATCGCCCGCGTCACCGGCTGGGACACGCCGTATCCGCACGCCTTCGAATGGGAGTACTTCCCCGGCCCCGAGCGGGTCGCCGAGGCGCTGAAGGCCACGATGAAGGGAGGCCGCTGAGATGGGTCGTTACGTCTTCAAGCTGCCCGACGTGGGCGAGGGCACGGCCGAGGCCGAACTGGTCGGCTGGCACGTCAAGGTCGGCGACGCGGTGGCCGAGGACCAGATCGTCGCCGACGTGATGACCGACAAGGCGACGGTGGAGATCACCTCGCCGGTGGCGGGCGTGGTCTCGAAGCTGCACGGCGAACCGGGCCAGATGCTGGCCGTCCGCGGCCCGCTGGTCGAGTTCGAGGTCGAGGGGGCGGGGAATGCGGAGGCTGAGGAGCCTGCGACCGCCGCGCAGCCGGTTACGGCCGACCCCGCTCCGGCTCCCGGGGCCGAAGCGCCCAAGGTCGAAGCCGCGAACCCGACGACGGCCGCGCCCGGCGCCAACTACGTCTTCAAGCTCCCCGACGTGGGCGAAGGCACCGCCGAGGCCGAACTGGTCGGCTGGCGCGTCGCCGTCGGCGACGCCGTGGCCGAGGACCAGATCCTCGCCGAGGTGATGACCGACAAGGCCACGGTGGAGATCACCTCGCCGGTGGCCGGCACGGTGCTGGCCCTGCACGGCGAGGCCGGCAAGCAGATGGCTGTCGGCGGGCCGCTGGTGTCGTTCCAGGTCGAGGGCAAGGGGAATGTCGCGGCTGCGGCCGCCAGCCCCTCCGCCGCTTCGCGGTCCCCCTCCCCATCGCTCCGTGACGGGGAGGAGGACCGTCCGAAGCCGCAGGCGAAGGATGGGGGAGGGGCGGTCGCGCCGCGCGCGCTGTCGGAACGAGGCCAGCGCCCCCTCGCCTCGCCCGCCGTGCGCCAGCGCGCCCGCGATCTCGGCGTCGAGCTGCAGTTCGTGCCCGGCTCCGGCCCCGCCGGGCGCATCGAGCACGGCGATCTGGATGCGTTCGTCGCCTCCGGCGGCCGTGGATCGTCCGCCTCCGGAGGATCGGCCGGGTCGACCTATGCGAAGGCGGAAGGCGTCACCGAGACCCGCGTCATCGGCCTGCGCCGCAAGATCGCGGAGAAGATGGCCGAGAGCGTCCGCCGCATCCCCCACATCACCTATGTGGAGGAGATCGACGTCACCGCGCTGGAGGAGCTCCGCGCCCACCTCAACGCCAACCGCAAGCCGGACCAGCCCAAGCTGAACGTCCTGCCCTTCCTCGCCCGCGCCATGGTGGTGGCCCTGCGCGACCAGCCGACCATCAACTCGCACTACGACGACGAGGGCGGGGTCCTGACCACCCACGCCGCCGTCCACCTCGGCATCGCCGCCCAGACGCCGAACGGCCTGATGGTCCCGGTGGTCCGCCACGCCGAGGCGCGCGACCCGTACGACACCGCCGCCGAGATCGCCCGCGTCTCCTCCGCCGCCAAGTCCGGCAAGGCCAGCCGCGAGGAGCTCTCGGGCTCGACCATCACCATCACTTCGCTGGGCACGCTCGGCGGGGTCGTCCACACCCCGATCATCAACCACCCCGAGGTCGCCATCGTCGGCCCCAACAAGATCCAGGAGCGGGTCGTGGTGAAGGACGGCCAGATGGTCGTGCGCAAGATGATGAACCTGTCCTCCAGCTTCGACCACCGCATCGTCGACGGCCACGACGCGGCGGTCTTCGTGCAGCGGATCAAGGGCCTGCTGGAGCATCCCGCGACGCTGTGGATGTGATCATGCCTTTCTCTTCCGCTCATCCCCGCGAAAGCGGGGACCCAGTTCTTTGGGTGATGGGGCGGCGGGCTTCGTTTGCGGTCGATGTCCTGAGACGACAGTGTCAGGCTGGACAGCACTGGGTCCCCGCTTTCGCGGGGATGAGCGGAGTCAGGGGATGGCCTTCTTCACCTACATCGTGGCCAGCGGGCGAAATGGAACGATCTATACGGGCTCCACGGAAGATCTCGTCACGCGCGTGTTCCAGCACAAGAACAAGACGTTTGCGGGTTTCACGGCCAAGCACGGCGTCGACCAACTGGTCTGGTTCGAGGTCCATGAATCCCGGGAATCTGCATTCCGGCGCGAGCGGCAGATCAAGAAGTGGAACAGGGTCTGGAAACTCGAACTGATCGAGAAAACCAACCCCGGTTGGCGCGATCTCCACGACGAGCTTCGCCTGGGCGACCTCAAGGATGCAAAGGACTGGTCTCCGCCGCCGGAGACCGACGGACAATACAATGACTGAAGCCATCAAAACCAAAGTCCTCATCATCGGCGCCGGCACCGGCGGCTATGTCGCGGGCATCCGCTGCGGCCAGCTGGGGCTCGACACCGTGCTGGTGGACGGCGGCGACGGGCTGGGCGGGACCTGCCTGAACGTCGGCTGCATCCCGTCCAAGGCGATCATCCACGCCGCCGGCAAGTTCGAGACCGTGGCCAAGGCTGCGGACGGCGGGACACTGGGCATCACGGCCTCGAAGCCGGCCATCGACCTGAAGCAGACGGTCGAATGGAAGGACGGCGTCGTCCGCAAGCTGAACAGCGGCGTCGCCGGTCTGCTGAAGAAGGCGAAGGTCAAGGTCGTCAACGGCTGGGCCACCTTCTCGGACGCCAAGACCTGCACGGTGAAGACCGCCGACGGCGACATCGTCATCAGCGCCGAACACGTCATCCTCGCCACCGGCTCGGAGCCGGTCGAACTGCCGTTCCTGCCCTTCGGCGGCGACGTCATCTCCTCGACCGAGGCCCTGTCGCTCGACAAGGTGCCGAACAAGCTGGTCGTGGTCGGCGGCGGCTACATCGGCCTCGAACTCGGCATCGCCTACCGCAAGCTGGGGGCCGAGGTCGCCATCGTCGAAATGGCCGACCGCCTGCTGCCGCTCTACGACAAGGCCCTGACCGACCCCGTCCGCAAATGGCTGGAGGCGCACGGCGTCGAACTGCACCTCGGGGCCAAGGCCGGCTCCTTCGAAAAGGGCCAGCTCAACGTCACCGCCGCCGACGGAGCGGCTCTCAAGCTCAAGGCCGACAAGGTCCTCGTCACCGTCGGCCGCAAGCCCCGCACGCGGGGTTGGGGTCTGGAGAACATGGGCGTGGCCATGGCCGGCCCGTTCGTGAAGATCGACGACCGCTGCGCCACCTCGATGAAGAACGTCTGGGCCGTCGGCGACCTCACGGGCGAACCGATGCTGGCCCACAAGGGCAGCGCCCAGGGCGAGATCGTCGCCGAGATCATCGCCGGCCATGACAAGCGCTTCGACCCGGTCACCATCGCCGCGGTCTGCTTCACCGAGCCCGAGATCGTCTCCGCCGGGCTCGGCCCGCTGGACGTCGAAGGCCGCGACGACGTCATCACCGCGACCTTCCCCCTGATGGCCATCGGCCGCGCCCTGGCGCTGGAGGCGGGCGACGACGGCGGCTTCGTGCGGGTCCTGGCCTCGAAGACCGACCACCGCCTGCTCGGCGTCCAGGCCGTCGGCCAGCACGTGTCGGAGCTGTCGAACAGCTTCGCCCAGATGCTGGAGATGGGCGCGGTGCTGGAGGACGTGGCCGGCGTCATCCACGTCCACCCGACCATGGGCGAAGCCTTCCACGAGGCGTCGCTGCGGGCGCTGGGGCACGCGATCCACATCTAGGGCTCAGGGAGCAGGCAGCAGGCAGCAGGCAGCAGGCAGCAGGAGCGCCTCGCCCGGTCTCGATCCGTCGTTTCGAGGATTGCGGAGTCGCCGTTGACTCCGCCCCCGTCCCGCCCGACCCCTGCTGCCTGCTGCCTGCTGCCTGCTGCCTGCTGCCTGCTGCCTGCTGCCTGCTGCCTGCTGCCTGCTGCCCCCCGTCGTCGAACCGTCACATCCCCGCCGGGCGAACCGTCACAGTCCTCTGGTCTAAGCGGCCGCGAACCAGGCCTGTCCGGAGACCGACATGACCCGCATCCTTCTCGCCGCCGCCTCGGCGGCGGCCCTTCTCGCCCTCGGCGCCTGCGGCGACGGCGGCGCCGGCTCGCAGGCCGCCCGCTCGGGCATCTGGGCCGCCGGCTCCTCGACCGTCTTCCCGTTCGCGACGCGCGTGGCGGAGAACTTCTCGCGCACCGCCGGCGGTTCGGCGCCGCGGGTCGAGTCGCTCGGCACCGGCGGCGGCATCAAGGCCTTCTGCCAGGGCGTCGGCCCGAGCACGCCGGACATCGCCAACGCCTCGCGTCCGATGAAGGCCTCGGAGTTCGCCGAGTGCCAGAAGAACGGCGTCACCGACATCGTCGAGATCAAGATCGGCTACGACGGCATCGTCGTGGCGACCGCCCGCGACGGCGGCGGCTTCAACCTGCGCCTGCAGGACCTCTACCTCGGCCTCGCCAAGGAAGTGCCCGGCGAGGGCGACGCCTTCGTCGCCAACCCGGCCACGACGTGGAACCAGGTCAACCCGGCCCTGCCGGCCCAGCGCATCCAGGTCTACGGCCCGCCGCCGACCTCGGGCACCCGCGACGCCTTCCTCGAGCTGGGCATGGCGCCCGGCGCCGAGCGCCTGCCGGCCATGGCCGCGCTGAAGCAGGCGGACGAGGACCGCTTCGAGACGATCGCCCACACCCTGCGCGAGGACAACGCCTGGATCGACTCCGGCGAGAACGACAACGCCATCGTCCAGACCCTGACCCGCACCCCCGGCTCGCTGGGCGTGTTCGGCTTCAGCTTCCTGGAGCAGAACATGGATACGGTGAAGGCCGAGACCATCGACGGCGTCGCCCCCTCGGTCGAGACCATCGCCGACGGCTCCTACCCGCTGGCCCGCAGCCTCTACATCTACGTGAAGAAGCAGCACGTGGGCGTGATCCCGGGGCTGGAGCAGTTCGTGATGGAGTTCATGTCCGAAGCCTCGGCCGGTCGCGGCGGCTATCTGCAGGACCGCGGCCTGGTGCCGCTGCCGGCGGACGAACTGGCGACGCAGCGCGCCATCGCCAACGCCCTGACGCCGATGCAGGCGCCGGCGAACTGATCCGACCGCGGGTCGGAACGGAAAGGGCCCCGGAGCGATCCGGGGCCCTTTTCGCCTTCAGGCGGCGGCGCGCTTGCGCAGCCGGGCCAGACGCCGCAGGCGGCGCCAGAAGCGGCCGCGTTCGGGTTCGGGGTAGGGCTGGAGGTTCTGCACGAACTCCTCGGCCGAGGCGCGCCAGCTGAACTTCTCGGCATAGGCGCGGACCGTCTTGCGGTCGCACTTGAGGGCTTCGAGGCAGGCGGTGCGCAGGTCCTTGTCGATCGCCCCGGCGTTGGACCCGGGGATGATGTCGATCGGGCCGTGGGCCGGGTAGGCGGCGACCGGCGTGCCCGTGGCCATGGCTTCGAGGATCACAAGGCCGAAGGTGTCGGTCCAGCTGGGGAAGACGAAGACGTCGGCGTCGCGGAAGCAGCGCGCCAGCTCCTCGCCGAAGCGGGCGCCGAGGAATTTGGCCTCGGGGTACCGGGCCTGCAGGTCCTCCCGCGCCGGCCCGTCGCCGACGACGATCTTGGTGCCGGGCAGGTCCGTCTCGAGGAAGGCCTCGATGTTCTTCTCGACCGCGACCCGGCCGACGTTCAGCCAGAACGGGCGCGGCCAGTCCTTGCCGCCCAGCTCGTCGTAAATCGGCTTCAGGTCGGGGTTGAACTGCTCGGTGTCGACGCCGCGGGTCCACGGGGACACGTTGCGGAAGCCGTGGGCGGTCAGCTCGTCGCGGAGGGTGGGCGTGGCGACCATCAGCCGGCCCGACGGCTTGTGGAACCACTTCATGTAGGCGTAGCCGACCTGGACCGGGATCGGGAACCGGGCCGAGACATACTCCGGGAATTTGGTGTGGTAGCTGGTCGTGAACGGCAGCTTCCATTCGACGCAGATGCGGCGGGTGGCGATGCCGATCGGGCCCTCGGTGGCGATGTGCACCGCCTCCGGCTCGAACGCCCGCAGCCGCTCGCGAATCTCCTCCTCGGCGCCCAGCGCCAGGCGGATTTCGGGATAGGTCGGGCAGGGGATGGTCTTGAACTGGCTGGGTTCGATGACCTCGACCTCGTGTCCCATGGCGCGGCATTCCGCGGTGATCCGGGACAGGGTGCGGACGACGCCGTTGACCTGGGGCTCCCAGGCGTCGGTGGCCAGGACGATGCGCATGTGGGCCGTAAGGCTCCGCCGTTGATCGGGGGAACGGTCTAGCGCCTTGCGGCGACATTGGCGAGACGTCGCGCCCTCTCCCGCTCCCCCGAAAAAGGAGCTAGAGGCGGCGCATGAACGCGCACGTCCCGCCTCCCGCCGCCCTGTCCCAGGACTGGGATGCCCTCGACCACGGCAAGTTCGCCGACGAGGGCGAGATCGTGCGGGGGCTTCTGGCGCGGGTCCCGCTGGACGCCGCGGAGCGCGAGGCCGTGGTCGCGCAGGCCGTCGACCTGGTGGAACTGGCGCGCAAGACCCAGAAGACCGAGGGCGTGGTCGAGAGCTTCCTGCAGGAGTTCAGCCTCGGCACCCGCGAGGGGCTGGCGCTGATGTGCCTGGCCGAGGCCCTGCTGCGCATCCCGGACGAGGACACCCGCGACAAGCTGATCGCCGAGAAGATCGGCTCCTCCGACTGGGCCTCGCACATCGGCCGCTCGGACAACCTGTTCGTCAACGCCTCGACCTGGGGGCTGATGCTGACCGGCAAGCTGGTCGACGTCGACGAGGACGCCCGCCGGGACCTGCCCGGCTTCCTCCGCCGGGTGGCCGGGCGGCTCGGCGAGCCGGTGATCCGCCAGGCGGTGGCCGCCGCCGTGCGGATGATGGGCGAGCAGTTCGTGGTCGGCCGCACCATCGGCGGGGCGCTCAAGCGCGCCAACCGGGAGCGCTGGCTCTGCAGCTTCGACATGCTGGGCGAAGGGGCGCGCACCGCCGCCGACGCCGAGCGCTACGAGACGGTCTACGCCCAGGCCATCCACGGGGTGGGCAAGGCCATTCCCGAGCGCAAGGAGATGCAGGGGCCGATGACCGGCCACGGCGTCTCGGTGAAGCTGTCCGCCCTGTCGCCCCGCTACGAGGCGACGCAGGAGGCGCGGGTCTGGGCCGAGCTGTACCCGCGTGTGAAGCGGCTGGCCCTGATCGCGGCGTCGTACGACATCAACTTCTGCATGGACGCCGAGGAGTCGGACCGTCTGGCGCTGTCGCTCAAGCTGCTGGACGCGCTGGCGCACGATCCCGAACTCGGCGACTGGAAGGGCCTCGGCCTGGCGGTGCAGGCCTACCAGAAGCGCGCGCCGGAAGTGATCGCCCGGGTGGCCGAGCTGGCCCGCGTCTCCGGACGCCGGATCATGGTCCGTCTGGTCAAGGGCGCCTACTGGGACACCGAGATCAAGCGCGGTCAGGTCATGGGGCGGCCGGACTATCCGGTCTTCACCACCAAGGCGGCCACGGATCTCAACTACCTGGTGTGCGCGCGCGACATCATCGCCGCCGCGCCGCACCTGTACGGCCAGTTCGCCACCCACAACGCGGTGTCGCTGGCGGCGGTCCAGCACATGGCCCGGCGCGCCGGCGAGAAGGTGGAGTTCCAGCGCCTGCACGGCATGGGCGAGGCGCTGTACGAGGCGGCGGAGCAGATCTGGCGCGCCGACCGCTTCGTGGTGCGCAGCTACGCCCCGGTCGGCGGTCACGAGGAGCTGCTGCCCTATCTGGTGCGCCGCCTGCTCGAGAACGGCGCCAACTCCTCCTTCGTCCACGCCCTGCTCGACGAGCGCGTGCCGGCGACGACCGTCGCCGCCGATCCGATCTCCCAGGTCGAGGCCCACCCCGACCGTCACTCCAGAATTCCGGCCCCCAGGAACATGTACACCGACAGGCAGAACTCCCTCGGCCGCGACTACAGCCGGCGCGAGGATCGCGAACGCCACGCCCAGGCGCTGGAGCTGGTCGACCGCGAGAAGCTGACCTCGGGGCCGATCATCGGCGGCATGCTGCGCGCCGGCGTGAATCCCCAGGACGTGACCAACCCCTACGACTCCAACCAGGTGCTGGGCCACGTCTCGGAGGCGGACGAGGCCGATATCGACGCCGCCGCGGCCGCCGCGGCCAGGGCGCAGATCGCCTGGGACCGGCAGGGCGGCGCGCGCCGCGCGCTGGTGCTGCGCGCCATGGCCGACGTGCTGGAGAACGACCTCGACCGGCTGGTGGCCCTGCTGGCGCGCGAGGCCGGCAAGACGCTGAACGACGGCGTGGCCGAGGTGCGCGAGGCGGCCGACTTCTGCCGCTACTACGCCATGCTGGCCGAGCGCGACTTCGGCGGGCCCGAGACGCTCCAGGGGCCGGTCGGCGAGACCAACCAGCTGGTCCTGCACGGCCGCGGCGTCTTCGCCTGCATCAGCCCGTGGAACTTCCCGCTGGCCATCTTCACCGGCCAGATCGCCGCCGCGCTTGCGGCCGGCAACGCCGTGCTCGCCAAGCCCGCCGAGCAGACCCCGCTGATCGCCGCCGAGGCCGTGCGCCTGTTCCACCACGCGGGTCTGGATCCGGACCTGCTGGCCCTCGTGCCGGGCCGTGGCGAGACCGTGGGCGCGGCCCTGGTCAGCCATCCGGGGATCGACGGCGTGGCCTTCACCGGCGGCACCGACACGGCGACGATGATCAACCGCGCCCTCGCTGCGCGGCCCGGCCCGATCATCCCCTTCATCGCCGAGACCGGCGGGCTGAACGGCATGTTCGTGGACACCACCGCCCTGCGCGAGCAGGTCATCGACGACGTGATCCTGTCGGCCTTCGGCTCGGCCGGGCAGCGCTGCTCGGCCCTGCGCATGCTCTATGTGCCGAAGGACTCGGCCGACCAGCTGATCGAGGGGCTGAAGGGCGCCCTGGCCGCCCAGGTGGTCGGCGACCCGGCCGATCCGGGCACCGACATCGGGCCGGTCATCGACATGGCCTCGCGGCAGATGCTGGAGAGCCACGTGAAGCGGCTGGCCCGCGAGGGCAGGATCATCGCCCGCGCCTCGCTGCCGGCCGGCTCCGAACGCGGCGAGCTGTTCGCCCCGACGATCGCCGAGGTCAACACGCCCGACTTCCTCGAGAAGGAGGTGTTCGGCCCCATCCTGCACATCTACCGCTACGATCCGGCGAAGCTGAAGGAGGTGGCCGGCAAGCTGGCCGCCCGCGGCTACGGCCTGACGCTGGGCGTGCACAGCCGGATCGAGGCCTTCGCCAGCGAGGTGATCCGCCTGGTGCCCGCGGGCAATGTCTACATCAACCGCTCGATCACCGGCGCGGTCGTCGGCGTCCAGCCGTTCGGCGGCGAGGGCCTCAGCGGCACCGGCCCGAAGGCCGGCGGCCCCTACAGCCTGATCCGCTATGCGGCCGAGAAGGCCATCAGCAACAACATCTCCGCCCAGGGCGGCGATCCGGCGCTGCTGAACCTGTAGGGGCGGTCGTCAGGGGGCCGGCCGGGCCTCCGCCGCCGCCTTGCGGAACAGCCAGGCGGACAGGGCCCAGCCGGCCGTGAAGACGCCGACGATGACGAAGGTGAAGTGGCCGCCGATCAGGGCCACCACCGCCGTCCCCGCCTGGGCGACGGCGGTCGCCGCCATGGCGATCGCCAGCCCCTTCGCCCGGAAGCGGGCGAGGAAGGCGCCGGCGATGGCCACCAGGAGAACGCCGAAGAACATCAGGTTGATGGGGTCGTCCTCGCTGCCGATGATCCCGACGGCGAGGTTCGACCAGACGATCAGGAAGGCGGTTCCCAGCGCCACCACCACGCCCGCCCGCCAGGCGAGACCGCCGCTGGCCCGCAGCGCCAGCTCGAACACGGTCAGCGGCACAGCCAGCATGATCCCGGCGACGATGAAGTCGAAGGCGGTCCAGTCCACATCCGCGCCCAGACGCATGGCCACGGCCGGGACGGAGAGCAGGACGGCCGCCCCGATCCACGGCAGCAGCCGCCACCCGCTCGCGCCGCGCCGTCCGCGCCCGTTCTCCGCCTGCATCGTCATCGCCTGTCTCCCTGGTTGGCGCGGCCATCCATGCGGCGGGGGGCGGTGAGCGTCATGAGCAAGTTCTGAGCCCGGCCTGAAACCTTCCTGCGAGGGCGTCCGAAGATCGGCTGCGGCGGCCCTTGAACGCTGCGGACGGCCGCCCCAGATGACCGCCACTCATCGAGATCGGCTGAGGGGCAGGCCCTTTGACGCCGGGGCAACCGCCGCAGCTGCGGAATGGTGCCAACTCCTGCGGGGACCCTGTCCTCGACAGATGAGTGGGGCGCCTCCGGGCGGACTCACCCGCTGTCGCCCGTGGAGTTCTCGATCCGTGCGATGGAGGCTCCCCTGGCTGATCTGGCCGTATTCTACGAACACCCGACCTGGTTCGAACCCCTGTTCGCGGCGCTGGATCGCCGCGGCGTGGACTGGCGCGCGATCGCGGCCGGCGACCACACCTTCGATCCGGGACCCGGCGCGCCGCCGGCCCCGGTGATCCTGAACCGCATTGGCATGTCGGCCTTCCTGCGGCAGAGCGACCATCCGATCTTCTACGCCCGCACCCTGTTCGACCACTGGCAGGGGCAGGGCGCGCGGGTGGTGAACGGCGCCGCCATGGACGTCGACACCTCCAAGGCCCGGCAGATCTCGCTGATCCGGCGCCTCGGCCACGGCGCCCCCGAGACCCGGGTGGCGCACCGGATCGTCGACCTTCCGGCCGCCGCCGCGGAGCTGCGCTTCCCGGTGCTGGTCAAGCCGGACATCGGCGGGTCGGGCGCCGGCATCCGCCGGTTCGAGACGGCCGAAGACCTCGCCGCCGCAGTGGCGGGCGGGGAGCTGTCGATGGGGATCAACAGCACCGTCCTGGTGCAGGAGGCGGCGCCGATCCGCGGCGGCCGCATCGTGCGGATCGAGACCCTGGGCGGGCGCTTCCTGTACGCCTGCAGCGTCGAGAGCGGCGGCTTCGACCTGTGCCTCGCCGACGTCTGCCTTGTGGCGCCGGGCAAGCCCTCGCTGCAGATCCAGCGTGTCGAACCGCCGGCCGCAGTGGTCGCGGCGGCGGAGTCCATCGTTCAGGCGGCGGGCATAGACGTCGGCGGGGTCGAGTACCTCGTCGACGACCGCGACGGCTCGGTGCTGTTCTACGACGTCAACGCCCTGTCCAACTTCGTCGCCGACCCGCAGGCGGTGCTCGGCTTCGACCCCCACGACAACCTGATCGACTACCTCGTCGACGAGATCGCCGCCAGGAAGGGCGCACAATGAGATACGGCTATTGGGCTCCGGTGTTCGGCGGCTGGCTGCGCAACATCCCGGAAGAAGGCGGACCGGCCGACTGGGAGTCGATCTCGCGGCTGGTGCGGCGGTCGGAGGATCTCGGTTACGACCTGACCCTGATCGCCGAGCTGAACCTGAACGACATCCGCGGCGTCGAGGCGCCGGCGCTGGACGCCTGGTCCACCGCCGCGGCGCTCGCCGCCGTCACCCGCTCGATCGAGCTGATGGTGGCGGTGCGGCCAAATTTCCACCAGCCGGCGCTGTTCGCCAAGGCCGCCGCCAACATCGACAATATCGCCCGCGGACGGCTGGCGCTGAACGTGGTGTCCTCGTGGTGGGCGAAGGAGGCGCAGAGCTACGGCCTGCACTTCGACGAGCATGACGATCGCTACGCGCGCACGTCCGAGTGGCTGAAGGTGGTCGACGGCCTGTGGTCGGAGAAGCGCTTCAGCTTCTCCGGCGACTACTACCGGCTCGAGGACGCGATCGTCGAACCGAAGCCGTTCCGCCGGCCGCGCCCGGTGGTCTACGCCGGCGGCGAGTCCGACGCCGCCAAGACGATGATCGCGCGGCAGTGCGACGCCTATGTCATGCACGGCGACACGCCCGAAATCATCCGCGGCAAGATCGCCGACATGCGCGAGCGGCGCGACCGGGAGGGCCTGCCGCCGCTGCAGTTCGGCATGGCCGCCTACGCCATCGTCCGGGACAGCCAGGCGGAGGCGGAGCGCGAGCTGGAGCGGATCACGATCATTCCGGGCCTCGCGGAAGGCGCGCCGCCGCCGGGCTTCGCCAACTTCGACCAGTGGCTCTCGGGCACGCAGCTGGAGCGGGAGATGAAGGTCCGCGAGTATTCCGTCTCCAACCGCGGCCTGCGGCCCGGCCTGGTCGGGACCCCGGAGACCGTGGCGGAGCGGCTGGAGGCCTTTGCGGATGCGGGCGTCGATCTGGTGCTCCTGCAGATGAGCCCGCAGTTGGAGGAGATGGAGCGCTTCTCGCAGCAGGTGATCCGGCCCGCCGGCTGACGGCCTGCCGGCGGCCGCTCGTCGCAGGCGGCTTGCGGAGCCGCCGGCGGCGCCGGACGTTGCTCGGGCATGTCCTCTCCGATCCGCCCGCCCCTGGTCCGCGACCCCCTGCCCGATCGCCTGGCGCGCCCGGTCCGCCGGGTGATCGCCGGCCGGGTGGTGCGGCTGTTCAACGACCCCGACAAGGGGGAGCGCCCGGTGGCGCGGCGGCCCGACGGGCTGTTCGGCCCGGATTCCGTAGCCTGGCGGGTGCACGGCGACGTGACCGGGATGCTGGTCGGCGGCGTGTCGGGCCTGCTGCTGCAGATGCTGCACCCGGCCGTGCTGGCGGGCGTCTGGGACCATTCCAACTTCCGCGCCGACATGCACGGCCGGCTGCGGCGGACCGCCCGCTTCATCGCCGTAACCACCTATGGCGGTCGTGACGAGGCGGAGGCGGCCATCGAGCGGGTGCGGCGCATCCATGGACGGGTCAGCGGCGTGCTGCCCGACGGCGCGCCCTACGTCGCCGACGATCCGCGGCTGCTGGCCTGGGTGCACGTGACCGAGGCGACCAGCTTCCTGAACGGCTGGCTGCGCTACGGGGAGCCCGGCATGTCGATGGCCGACCGCGACCGGTATTTCGCCGAGATGGCCGAGGTCGGGCGACGTCTGGGGGCCGATCCGGTCCCCGGGTCGCGGCAGGAGGCGCGGGCGCTGATCCGGGCGATGCGGCCGGAGCTGAGGGTCGACGAGCGGACCCGGGAGGTGGCGCGGCTGCTGCTGTCGCGCGAGGGCGGCGATCCGGCGGCCCGCCCGCTGCGGGCCCTGATGCTGCAGGCGGGCGTCGATCTGCTGCCGGGCTGGGCGCGGCGCATGCACGGCCTGTCGTCGCCCCTCCCGGCCCGGCCGCTGGTGCGCACCGGAACCTCGGGCGTGGCGCGGACGATCCGCTGGGCCTTCGAGACGCCGTACCGGTGAGGCGCGTCGGGCGTCAGCCGCGCGGCCAGCCGCCGGCGCGGCTGAGGGCGCTGGGCGCGGAGCGGCCGATCCGCTCGCCGATCCAGCGGGCGGTCTCGATCAGGGCGTCGAGGTCGTAGCCGGTTTCGAAGCCCGCCCGCTCCAGCATGTAGACCAGATCCTCGGTGGCGATGTTGCCGGTCGCGCCGGGGGCGAAGGGGCAGCCCCCGATGCCGCCGACCGAGGCGTCCAGCACGTCCACCCCGGCCTCGACGCCGGCGAAGGCGTTGGCGAGCCCCGTGTTGCGCGTGTCGTGGAAGTGCAGGCGCAGCACCGCCTCCGGCGCCGCGCGGCGCGCCGCCTCGACCTTGCGGGTCACGCTCCACGGGTCGCCGACCCCGATCGTGTCGGCGAGGGCGATCTCGGCCACGCCCAGTTCGCCGATGCGGCCGACCAGATCCTCGACCTGCTGCGTCGAGACCTCGCCGTCGAACGGGCAGCCCCAGACGCAGGACAGGGTGGCGGACAGCGCGGGCGTCGCCCCGGGCTGCCCTTCGGCGTTGCGCCGGCCGGCGACGATGTCGGCCAGCATCGTCACCTGCTGGTCGACGGACAGCCCCTGGTTCTTCAGCCCGAAGCCGTCGGTCGCCGACATGGCGACGTTGACCTCGTCGACCGCCGTGCCGAGGGCGCGGTCATAGCCCTTGCCGTTCAGCACCAGGCCGATGCGGCTGCGGCCGGGGGCGGGCGGCAGGGCGGCCATGACCTCCTCCGCCCCGGCCATCTGGGGCACGTACTTCGGATGCACGAAGCTGACCGCCTCGATGCGGCGCGCGCCAGCGGCCTCGAGGCGGCGCACCAGTTCGGCGCGGACGGCAGGCTCCAGCACGACCTTCTCGTTCTGCAGCCCGTCGCGGGGGCCGACCTCCACGATGGTGATCGGCCGGCTCATCGGGCGCGCTCCGGGACCGGGCCGGAGTCCGGCGGGGCGTAGACAGTCAGGCGCACGTCGTCGCCCTGGGAGTAGTTGTGGCCGTTGACCACGCCGACGGTGCGGCCGGTCACCCCGAGGCGGGCGACCGCCTCGCGGAAGGGCCGCGCCTCGCGTTCCTCGACGATCGCCGGGCGACCCTGGGCCAGCGCCCGCGCCGCGCCCTCGCCGTCGGTGAGCTCGGTGTCGCGTCCGGTCAGGAAGACGAAGCTGGGCTCGTGGAATCCGGCGATGGCCACCGGGCCGGGGCGGCCCTGGCGCGGGTGCAGGTCCGCCTGCTCCAGCACCTGCTGGAGCTGGGGCGACACGGCCAGCGGCTTCAGCTGGCGCAGGGTTCCGGCGAGGGCGCCGTGGGCGAGGACGCCGAGGGCGAGCGAGGCGATCACCGCCGGGACCGGGGCGCGGTGCAGCAGCAGGAAGGCGCCGATCAGGCCGCTGAGCACCGTAAAGACGATGGTCAGGGTGGCCCAGGTCTGGGCGGTGGAGCGTCCGAACTCGGTCAGGCCGGCGACCACCGCCGCCGCCAGCAGCAGGGCCACGAGCACGCTGAGCCCGGCCCCCGCATAGCGGGACACGCGGCCGACCGGCCGCGTCAGCGCCGCCGCCGCCAGCAGGGCCAGGGCGCCGAACACCGGCAGGTTGTAGTGGACGAGCTTGGTCGGGGTCAGCTCGAAGATCAGCCAGGCGGGCAGCAGCCAGCAGACGAGGAAGCGGACGGCGGGCTCGGCGCGGCGCGTCCAGGCGGTGGCGAGCGCCGCCGGCAGGAGCAGGGTGGCGGGGAAGAAGGTGATCGCGGCGAGGGCGAGGTAGGTCCCGGGGGGCGCGCCGTGGCTCTCGTGGCCGCCGGCCAGCTTGGGCGCCAGGTCGCCGCCGATGGCCTCGCGCCAGAAACCGCCGTCGGTGGCGATGGTGATGGCGATGCCCCACGGGCCGACGATCAGGGCGACCAGCGCTAGGCCCCAGCCCCAGCCCAGCCGCCGAAGCCACTTCACGTCGCGATCCCACAGCGACAGCAGCAGCATCGCCGGCGCGATCACGACGAGGCCGATCGGACCCTTGACCAGGATCGACAGGCCCAGCCCGGACCAGAACAGCAGCTTGTGGACCCGCGCGGGCGCCGCCCCGGCCCGGGTGGCGAGATAGATGCGCGCCAGGGCCGCCATGGCGAGGGTGACGGCCCCGCACAGCATGGCGTCGGTCTTGGCGATGCCGGCCTCGGTGGAGAGCAGGAAGGTCGCCCCCAGCATGGCTCCGGCCAGGAAGCCGGCCCTCCGGCCGAACATGGCCCCGCCGACCCAGGCGCAGGCCGCCGCCGCCAGCATGGCCCCGAGGATGGAGGGGATCCGGTACGGCTGGATGGCGCGGCTCTCGACGCCGGTGGTCGCCGCGACCGCCGCGGCCTGCATCCAGTAGATGCCCACCGGCTTCTTCCAGCGCGGTTCGTCCTGGAAGCGGATGTCGACGTAGTCGCCGGTCTCCAGCATCTGCGAGGTGGCCTGGGCGTAGCGGCTCTCGTCCCGGTCGAGCGGCGGCAGCAGGGCCAGCACCGGCAGGCCGGCGAGCAGGGCGACCAGGGCCGCCATGAGCGGCCCCCGCCAGCCGGCGATGTAGCGGTCGAGATCGGGTCGCGTCATGACCGACTTCCTACCACGGCGATTCCGGGCGCGTCAGCCATGCCTCCCGCCCGACGATGAAACCGGCTAGACAGCGGCCATGACCGAGACCGTTCCCGACATTTCCGTCGTCGTTCCCGTCCACGACGAGGAGGGGGCGGCCGGTCCCCTGGCCCGCGAGATCGCGACCGCCTTCGCCGGCCGGTCGTTCGAGATGGTGTTCGTCGACGACGCCTCCCGCGACGCCACCCTGGCGGAGCTGCGGGCGCTGATGCCGGAGCTGCCGACGCTGCGGGTGTTGAGCCATGCGCAGAACGCGGGGCAGAGCCGGGCCGTGCGAACCGGGGTGCTGGCGGCGCGGGCGCCGATCGTGGTCACGCTCGACGGCGACGGCCAGAACCCGCCCGCCGACGCGCCGCGGCTGGTCGACCTGTTGCTGGCCTCGCCCGCCACCGTGGCGCTGGTCGGCGGGCGCCGGGCGCAGCGGCAGGACTCCGAGGCCAAGCGCTGGGCCTCGCGCTGGGCCAACCGCATCCGAAAGCGGCTGCTGGCGGACGACGCTGACGACACCGGCTGCGGCCTGAAGGCCTTCCGCCGCGACGTCTTCCTGCGCCTGCCCTACTTCGATCACATCCACCGCTACCTGCCGGCGCTGGTGATCCGCGAGGGGTTCGAGAACCGCTATCTGGACGTCGGCCACCGCCACCGCGAGACCGGGCGGTCGAAGTACACCAACTGGGGGCGGCTGGTGGCCTCGCTGTCCGATCTGGCCGGGGTGATGTGGCTGAAGCGCCGGTCGCGCCGGCCCGGAGCGATCAGCGAATTCTGAGGTTCGCCTGACAGGCGAGGGGGCGTAGCGGCGCGCGCCGAAGCGGGCTATTCATCGTTAACAAGCGCGGCCGTGGGCGGCCGCCCGCCGCTGGAGCCTGGTCATGCTGATCGCCCTGCCGCTGCTGCTGATCCCGGTGGTCCTGTACAACATCGTGGTCCTGTCCAGCCTCATCGGGGGCGGCAGCGACGCCGCCCTCGCCGCGGGCGGGGCGGACGCCATCCTGCGGGATCCGATGTTCTCGATCCCGATGGCCTCGGGGACCAGCTGGAACGTCGGGGCCGGCGACCTGATCCTGCTGCTGGCGCTGATCCTGCTGTTCTTCGAGCTGCTCAAGTCGACGTCCAGCCAGAAGGTGGCGATCGTCAATCACGCCCTGTCGATGATCCTGTTCGTCGCCGTGCTGGTGGAGTTCCTGCTGATCCGCGGCTTCGCCACCTCGACCTTCTTCCTGATCGTGGTGATGGTCATGCTGGACGTGCTGGCGGGATTCATCGTCACCATCATCTCGGCCCGCAAGGACCTCGACTTCGGCGGAGTCGCCTGAGTCAGCTGAAGCCGACGAAGATCAGGGCCACGACGAGGACGTCGATGGTGCGGGTCAGGAAGGTCAGCATGGCGGCGGTCCGGAAACGGGCGTGATGCCGTCCGGTTCAGCAAGGACCGTGCCGCCGGCTCAGATGTCGGTGTCCTCGGTGCGTCCCGGCTTCGGGCGCCGGTCGGCGGGCCCCGACCAGCGGGTCTCCAGATAGGCGGCGCGGGCCGCGTCCAGCACCGGCGGTCCGCCCTTCAGCCCGCGGCGCTGCCCGGACTGGCCCATCAGCTGGGCGGCGAAGACGGCGCCGCCGGCGTCCGCGGCGGGGGCCGGGGCAGGTCTTGCCGGGGGGGCGGCAGCTTCCGCCGCGGGCGCGGCGGGGACCAGGGCGCGGGAGGCGGAGCCGGCCCGGCGTTCGGCCGTGCGGCGCTCGGCGGCGCGGCGGTCGCGGCGGCCGACCGGGGCGACGGGCGTGACCTCGTCGCTCACGACTTCGACAGCCGGTCGAGCTGGGCCCGCATCTCGTCCATCTGGCGGCGCATCTCGGCCAAGGGGTCGGCGTCCGCCTCGGCGGCCGGCTTCGCGGCCGCGGCGGGCGGCGGCGCGGCGGCGGCTCCGCCGAAGCCCGGCCACATCTTCATGGCCTCGGTGAACAGGGCCATGTTCCGGCGGGCCATCTCGTCGAGCAGGCCGGCGCCGGGCGCGGCCCCGAACGCCTTGGTGAACTGGCTGCGGATCTGCTCCTGCTGGCGGGCGAAGTTGTCGAGCGACATCTCCAGGTAGCCGGGCAGCACGCCCTGCATCTGGCCGCCGTAGAAGCCGATCAGCTGGCGCAGGAACTGGACGGGGAGCAGGGCCTCGCCGCGGCTCTCCTCCTCGAAGATGATCTGGGTGAGGATCTGGCGGGTCAGGTCCTCGTTGGTGCGGGCGTCGTAAACCACGAAGTCGACACCTTCGCGCACCATGCGGGCAAGGTCCTCGAGCGTGACGTAGGCGCTGCTGGCGGTGTTGTAGAGACGCCGGTTGGCGTATTTCTTGATGACGACCGTCTCGTCGCTCGCGGACTTCCTGTCAGCCACCCGTCGTCCCCCAAGCTGTTGCGCCGCGTCACTTTCCGCGCTGCGGGCGCGAAAGTCTAGCCGACGCCGGGGGCCAGCACGACGCCGACGAGGACGGCGGCCCAGTGGACCGTGGCGCCGGTAACGACGAAGCCGTGCCAGATGGCGCGGCGGAACTTCACCTGCGGGCTGATGAAGACGAACACCCCGGCGGTGTAGATCAGGCCGCCGGCCACCAGCAGGCCGAGCGCCAGCGGGTGCACGGTGTCCATCATCGGCCGCAGGGCGATCACCGCCAGCCAGCCGAAGGCCACGTAGACGGCGCTCCAGATGGCGTCGGACAGGCGCGGCAGCACCACCTTGGCCAAGGCGCCGCCGAGGCCGATGGCCCACACCAGCAGGGTGAAGCCGATGGCCCAGCCGCCCTCGAACCGCTGGGTGGTGAAGGGGGTGTAGCTGCCCGCGATCATCAGGAAGATGGCGGCCTCGTCGAGGCGGCGCAGCACCGGCCGGGCGGGGCAGGGGCGGGTCAGGTTGTAGACCGTCGAGGCCGTCAGCATGGCGATCAGGCACAGGGCGTAGACGGCCGTGGCCGCGACCGCGCCGATGCCCGAGTACAGCGCGGCCAGCACCGCCAGCACCACCCCGCCGACCGCGGCCAGGGTCAGGCCGACGACGTGGACCACCAGGTCGGCGGTCTTCTCCGCATCCGTCCGGTAGTGCTCGATCATGTCGAGCTCATCGGGGGTGCAGACGTGCCGTTTCAGCGCTTTCAGGTGCATGAGCATGGCCTGTCAAAAGCGGGACCCGCCCGCTTCGTTCCGACAGGATAATCAGAAGCCGGTGACCAGGGGGTGAATCGCATGCGGATCACTGCGCCGCGGGCCCGCCCTCGGCGGGGCTGAGGCCGCGTTCGTCCTGCGGCTTGTAGGCGTCGCCCGTGCCGGTGGCGCCGGGCTGCGCCGGGACGGCGCCGGCGTCGGGCGGGGGGATTTCGGCCGGCTGGACGGCGGCGGCGCGGGCGTCGTCGGCGGCGGTTTCGGCGTCAGCGCTCCAGCGGAACCAGATGTAGGCGCCGACGGCGACGAACAGGACGATCAGGCCGACGACGGCGAGGCCGTTGAGGCGGGGCGAGCGGCGGGGGGTCTCGGTCATGGACGGCTCCGGTCGGGGTTCCCACCGGAAACAACGGCGCGGCCGGCCCCGTTCCCCCGGGCGGTCAGCGGAAGATGCAGCTGGCCCCGGCCCAGAGGCCGGTGACGCGGGCGTCGTCGCCGGTCCCCGACAGGGTCCCGTAGATCTCGCCGGCGGCGAACTCCGGCCCGATGCTGTCCTCGCGGATCTGCGCCTCGGGGTAGGCCGCCTTCAGCTCGGCCACGGTCGAGCCGACGCCGATCCCGGCCAGGGTGGTGAAGCCGCGGGGCGCGCCGTCGCCGGCGGTCCAGCCGGCGAGGCGGCCGTCGGCGAAGACGAACTGCAGGTCGTCGCCCCAGTCGGCGAAGGTCAGCGGACCGACCGGGCATTCGGCGTTGGCGCCGCGGGTCGGCGCCTGGCCGCCGCGCATCTGGCTCATGGCCGAGACGACGTCGGCCTCGGGCATGCCGAAGGCGAACTTCAGCGCCGTGCCGCGGCCGCCGGGGTTGGCCGGGGTGACGCCGTCGGCCTCGAGCAGGGCCTCGCCCGGCGCGTCGGGGGCCGGGCGTCCGTCCGCGGCCGCGGCGGAGGCCTCGGCCGGGGCGTCGGCGGGCGGCGGGGCGGACGGCTGGCAGGCCGCCAGCGCCAGGGCGACGAAGGGGAGGGGGAGCAGGCGGGCGTGTCTCATGCGGTCACGCTAACGCCGTTTTGCGACAGGCGCGAGTCGCCCGGTCAGTCGCCCGGATCGCGGTCGAAGCCCTCGATCTGGCGGTCGCCGCGGCGCAGGTCGATGTGGCTGAAGTCGTGGGTGAGCAGCAGCCGCATGCGGGCCAGCTCGCGCGCCTCCTCGACATCGGCGGCGTCCAGCGGCTCGTCCTCCGGCGGGCGGCCGGCGCGGTGCAGGCGCAGGGTGAAACGCGACATGGCGGCCTCCCTGTTGGAAGCGGACGGACGGACGGCGCAGGGCCGGACAGGTCGCAGGGGGCGCGGCCCCGAACCGCGAACGGGCAAAGCCTAACACCCGTGTCGGGCGAACGTCGAATCACGAGCCGGGTGATCGCAACGTCGGGCAAGCGACAGACGGCTGCGGACGGACGGAACGACGGGCGGCCAGCGCCATTCTTACCAGAACGAAGGAGACCCCTATGCGCACCCGTTTCGCCATCGCCGCCCTGATCTGGCCGATGATCCAGGCCGTGCTGTTCGGGGTCGGCGTGGTCGCCCTGCTGGCGGCGCCGCTGAGCCCGTCGGAGCTGCTCACCGCCGTCTGGTGGATGATCGCCGCCACCTGCGCGATCTCGACGCCGCTGGCCTGGGGCATGGCCCCGTGGCTGCGCCTGCGCGACCGGCCGCATCCGCAGCGCTGGAGCCGCCCGGGCGCCTGAGGCCCCGCGCCGGCCCCTCGCCGGCTCAGGCCAGGCTGTCGCGCTCCAGCACCTCCAGCGCCTCGCCGCCGCGGTGCAGTTCGACGCGGCTGTAGTCGCGGGTGAGCAGCAGGCGGACGCGGGCGAGCTCGCGCG
Organism: Brevundimonas sp.; assembly: GCF_013912005.1. Taxonomy (GTDB): domain Bacteria; phylum Pseudomonadota; class Alphaproteobacteria; order Caulobacterales; family Caulobacteraceae; genus Brevundimonas. The sequence continues at coordinate 50,657 of NZ_JACESB010000017.1, forward strand.
CCTCGGCCAGTTCGAGCACGTCGAGGGGCTCGTCGACAGGGTCGAGGCCGGCGAGATGGTGCAGACGCAGGCTGAATTTGGACACGGTCGAACCTTCCGACGGGTGGAGCGGGAGTGTTCGATCGACCCCGTTCGAGGCGGGGTGGCCCAATGTCTCTCAGCCGCGACGCGCTCGGGGAAAAAGCCAGGCTCGCGGTAGGTCTCTTGTACCCTTCCGGGACGGGAAAGTCCAACCTTTGCCGTTGTGTACGCAAGCGGACGGGGGCGGCGGCCGGGGCACGGCGCTGAAGTTCGCCTTCGGCATGCCCGAGGCCGACGTCGTCTCGGCCATGAGC
>NZ_JACESB010000018.1 GCF_013912005.1 Brevundimonas sp.
CGCCCCCGCCCTCGATCGCGTCCAGCAGGTCCATCACGTCGTCCAGGGTGTTCGCCTCCCGCGCCGGCTTGTCCCAGCGGATGCGGCTGATCCGCGGAAAGCGCATGGCCACGCCGGACTTGTGGCGGCCCGAGCGCTGCAGCCCCTCGAACGCCACCTCCAGCACCAGGCCGAAGTCCCGTTCCGCGCGCACCGACCGCACCGGCCCGAAGCGCTCCACCGTGTGGTCGCGCACGAATTTGTCGAGCTGCTTCAGCTCCTCGTCGGTGAAGCCGAAGTAGGCCTTGCCCACCGGGGTCAGGGCCCCGCCCTCCGTCCAGACGCCGAAGGTGTAGTCCGAATAGAAGCTGGAGCGCTTGCCGCTGCCGCGCTGGGCGTACATCAGCACCGCGTCGATGACGTGCGGGTCGCGCTTCCACTTGAACCACGGCCCCTTCGGCCGGCCGGCCACATAGGGGCTGTCCCGGCGCTTGAGCATCAGGCCTTCCGCCGCCGCCCCGACCGGCGGATCGGCGCGCAGCCGCGCCAGCTCGTTTCCGTCGGCCCAGGGCACCACCGGCGACAGGTGCAGCCGCGGTCCCCCGCGGGCGACCAGCGCCTCCAGCCGCGCCCGCCGCGCCTCGAGCGGCAGCGGGCGCAGGTCCTCGCCGTCCTCCGCGAGCAGGTCGTAGGCGACGATCGCCGCCGGCTGCACCTCCATCACCTTCGCATCGACGGTCTTGCGGTTCAGGCGCTGCTGCAGGTCGGCGAACGGCGCCACCGCCCCGTCGCGCCAGACCACCAGTTCGCCGTCCACGGCGCCTTCGAAGGACAGCCCCGCCATCACGTCCGGAAACGAGCGGGCGATCTCCTCGCCGGTGCGCGAGTAGAGCCGCTCGACCCCGCCCTCCCGCACCGCCTGCACGCGGATGCCGTCCCACTTCCACTCGGCCGCATAGTCCGCGGGATCGAGGCGCGGCAGATCGACGGCCTCGTCCAGCGCCACCGCCAGCATCACCGGGCGGAAGCGGCCGGGCGCATCGGCGCTGGGGCGCGCGGCCCGCCCCTCCAGCCAGGCGAACAGGTCCGCGTACGGCGGGGTGATCGCGTGCCACAGCTCCTCGATCTCCGACGCCTCGACCGGCTCCAGCGGCGTGAGCCCCTCCCCGCCCTCGGGATCCGGCGGTTCCGAGGCCAGCGCCGGCCGCATCATGGCCGCGGCCGTCTTGGCCAGCCGCGCCGACACCCCGACCCGCAGCGCCCCGGTCATCAGCTTGAGCAGCGCCCAGCGGCCCTTCGGCTCCAGCGCGTCGAGCCAGCCCTCCAGCAGGCGGGGGACGTCGCCGCGCCCGGCGGTGCGCAGCGCCTCGACCACCTCGCCCAGCCCCGGCTCCCGGTTCGGCCGGACCTCCGCCTGCCGGGGCCAGATCAGCGCCACCGTCTCGGCCATGTCGCCGACGTAGTCGCGCGACCAGCCGAACAGCACCGGATCGACCCGCGCCTCCACGGCCTTGCGGATCATCGCCGGCTTGGCCGCGTCGAAGTTGAGGTCGCCGGTGAGCGCGGCCAGCGCCCAGCCCCGGTCCGGATCCGGGGTGACGCGGAGATAGTCCCGCAACAGCACCAGCCGGGCGTTGCGCGAGGCGGTCAGGGCCAGACGGTCCAGCAGTTCGGCGAAGGCGCGCATCGGACCCCATCAAGGCACAGCTTTCCCCAAACGCGAAAGCGCCCCGGAAGTCTCCTTCCGGGGCGCCTCGATGTGCGGGGCGGCCGTCCTAGTTGAACAGGCCGGCGATCACCGCGGTGATCAGGCCGCCGGCGACGGCGGCGAGGACCACGTCATTGCCGCTGCGCACGTACTCGTAGCCGTGGGGCGGGCGGGCCAGACCGTAGCGGGCGTAGTCGTTCACGACATAGCCGCTGCTGCGGTAGGCGTAGGGCATGCGCTGGCCGTACGACCACTGCCGGTAGGCATGGCCGCGCGGCGCCACGTAGCGGGGAGCGGCGTACCGGCGCTGCGCCTGCTGCCAGCGGGCGTAGGCCCGTTGCTGCTGGCGGGCGTCGCGGCGGTCCTCGCGGCGCTCCTGCCGCCATTCACGACGATCCTCGCGGCGGTCCTGACGGTACTCGCGCCGATCGTGGCGCTGCTCATAGCGATCGCCGCGCGATTGCGCCTCGGCGGCGGAGGCCACGCCCACGGACCCGAGGGCGAGGGTGGCGGCGACGGCGGCGGTGACGAACTTCTTCATGGGATGTCTCCGGGTGCGGCCGAAGGATTTCGACTTGCCCGCACTATGGAGTCCCGCCGTTGAGCCGCGCCTGAACGGGCGGCCTCATCCGGGGTTCAGCCGGGGGCCGCTTTTCGGACGTGTTTGCTCAGGCCGCCGCCGTTTGCCTCTCGCCGTTGTCCACCAGGGCGCGGACGGCCGCGCGGCCGGCGCCGACGCGGTTCATCACGGCGGCCAGGGCGGCGAAGTCGATCGGCTTGTTGAGGTAGGCGTCGGCGCCCGCCTCCAGACCGGCCTCGTGGTCCTCGACCCGGGCCGAGGCGGACAGCACCACGATCGGCGTCTCCCGGTTCGGGCCTTCCCCCGCGCGGATGGCGCGGGTCGCGGTCAGGCCGTCCATCACCGGCATGTTGACGTCCATCACGATCAGGTCGAAGCGCCGTTCGCCCGCCGCATCGACGGCGATCTGCCCGTTCTCGGCGGTGGCCGAGCGGTGCCCGGCGGACGCCATCCACGCTTCCAGGATCATGCGGTTCACCGGGTGATCCTCGACCACCAGCACGCTCAGGGACTGGCCCCCGTCGAGCTCGGCGACGATCGGACGGGCCTCCTCCTGGCGCGCCCACTCGGTCACGTCGGCCTCCACCGTGAAGGTGAAGGTCGAACCTTCGCCCAGCCGGGAATCGACGGTGATGTCGCCGCCCATGATGTTGGCCATGCGCCGCGAGATGGTCAGGCCCAGGCCGGTGCCGCCGAACCGCCGGGTGGACGAGGCGTCCACCTGGGTGAAGGGCTGGAACAGGCGTTCGAGATCCTCTTCCGAGATGCCGGCGCCGGAGTCCCGGACCGAGAAGTCGAAGCGCACCCGGCGATCGCCGACCCTCTCGCCGCGCACCGTGTAGACGATCTCGCCGGCGTCCGTGAACTTGACGGCGTTCGACAGCAGGTTGTGGATCACCTGGCAGACGCGCAGCGGGTCGCCGCGCACCACCGCCGGGACGTCGCCCTCGACCTGCGCCGTGAAGGTCAGGCCCTTCGCCTCGGCCTGGGCCTGGAAGGGGCCCGTGACCCGCTTGTGCAGATCGTCGACGTCCACGTCCACGATCTCGAAGGTCATCTTGCCGGCCTCGATCTTGGTCATGTCGAGGATGTCGTTGAGCAGCGACAGCAGGTTGTCGCCCGAGTTGCGGATGATCGACAGGTATTCGCGCTGGGTGGCCTCGAGCCGCGTGGCGTTGAGCAGCTGCGCCGCGCCCAGCACGCCGTTCATCGGCGTCCGCAGCTCGTGGGAGATGACCCCGAGGAAGTTCGACTTGGCGTCGGAGGCGGCGTTGGCGCGGTCGCGGGCGGCCTCCAGCTCCTCGATCAGATGGGCCTGGTGCTCCTGAAAGGCGCGGATGCGCTCCTCGCGCAGCATGGTCATCATCACCAGCACGAACAGGCCGGCGGCGGTGAACGGCACGATGGCGAGGAACTGCCAGAACTGCGGCGTGCCCCACAGGCTGCCGGCGATGATCAGGGCGGCCACGCCGTAGGGCGACGAGATGAGCATGGCCTGCCGCGGCGAGCTGCGCAGCTGGGCGAACACCAGCACATAGCCGGACACCAGCAGGGCGAGCGCGAGGGCCGGCCCGAAGGCGGCGCCGGAGAACCACGCCAGCAACGGCGCCGCCGCCCAGGCGGCGGTGGTGGCGGTGGCCACGGCGGGGAACACCAGACCCCAGCCGGTTCCGACGCGCTGGCTGATGCGCTTCTCGAACGCGCCGCGAACCGCCCCGGCGGCCAGGGTGCCGACGAACCATAGCGCGGCGGCGCTGATGCCGACCGTGGCGAGCAGGCCGACGGCCCAGCTGGTGATGATCAGATAACGGAGATACTGGGTCTGCAGGATCGCCCGCAGCGCCTGGGCGGCTTCGCCGGCATCCGGATCGCCTGCGGCCTTGCCGATGCCGTCCGCTTCCACCATGGCGCGCGCCCCCCGAACCTGAACCCGGCGAAACGCTAGGTCCAAGGTTCTAAGACGAAATGAACGATGACGGCCGTGCGACGAACGGCGTTATGCGGAACCGGCCTCGGCGGGAGTGAGCGCGCGGATCGACAGGGCATGCACCGGCCCGGCCAGTTCCTCCCGCAGCAGGCCGGTGATCACCCGCTGGCGTTGCACCCGCCCCTGCCCTTCGAAGGCCCCCGCCACCACCGTCAGATTCAGGTGACTCTCGCCGCCGGACCGCCCGTCCATCCCGCCCTCGTGATGGTGACCGGCGTGCCGCGCGCTGTCGTCCTCGATGACGATCCGCTCCGGCGACAGGCCGGCGATCAGTTTTTCCCGGATTTTCTGCGCGATCGGACCTTCGCTCATCGCCGACTCCTTGTTGCGGACCAATTCGCCCTTACACTTCGGGAGATGTCGTCCGCCTTTCAATACAAGCCCCGCTTCAAGGACATGCGGGTCAAGCCCCCGCGTCCCGAAGAGGAGGCGGCGGCGGCGGACGTGCTCGGCCTCAAGCCGGGCGAGAAGGCCTGCCAGTGGCCGGAGTGCCGTCGCCCCGCGACCGCCCGGGCGCCCAAGTCGCGCGAGCGCCTGAACGACTTCTACGACTTCTGCCAGGGCCATGCGGCCGAATACAACAAGGGCTGGAACTTCTACGCCGGCATGAGCGAGGGCGAGATCCGCGCCGCGCAGGAGAACGAGGCCATGACCGGCGGCCGCCCGACCTGGGAGATGAAGGCGGGCAAGTTCAGCCGCGAGGCCGCCGCCTTCGCCGCCAAGATGGGCACGGCCAACACCCAGGGCGCCGGCAACTGGCGCGACAGCTTCGGCCTGTTCGGCCGCCGCACCCGCGAACAGGCGGCGCCGGAGGGCCAGGACGAGCTGCGCCTCGGGCGCCTCGAGCGCGCCGCGCTCGCCGACCTCGACCTCGACGTCCGCACCGACAGGAAGGCCATCAAGGCCCGCTACCACGAGCTTCTCAAGCGCTTCCACCCCGACCTGAACAAGGGCGACCGGGGCGCCGAGGCCAAGCTCCAGCGGGTGATCAAGGCCTACAAGACCCTCAAGAAGGCCGGGCTGGCCTAGCGTCCCCGGCGGCGGCGCCTACCTCAGGGGGCCCCACCGAAGGAGATCCGCCATGGAAGTCCTGTACCGCGCCCACGCTGTCGCCAGCGGCGGCGGCCGCGAAGACGGCCGCGCCACCACCGACGACGGCAAGGTCGACGTCCGCCTGTCCACCCCGACCGAAATGGGCGGCAAGGGCGGCGACGGGACCAACCCCGAGCAGCTGTTCGCCGCCGGCTACGCCGCCTGCTACCTCGGCGCCCTGCGCCTCGTCGCCGGCAAGGCGGGCACGCCGGTCGGGCCGGACACCAGGGTCCGCTCCACCGTCGGCTTCGGCAGGAACACCCGCGGCGAGGGCTTCAACCTCGACATCGAGCTGCAGGTCGTCGACCACGGCCTGGAGCCGGCGGTCATCGACGACCTGATCCGCAAGGCCCACGCCGTCTGCCCCTACTCCAACGCCACCCGCAACAACGTCGACGTGCGGCTCGGCGCGGCCTAGTCCAGCGTCGTCCGGTACCGGAGCATCGCCAGCGTCCCGACCACCAGCACGAAGAGCAGCAGCGCCAGCAGGCTGTGCCCGGCGTTCTCCAGCCCGACGCCCTTGAGCAGCGATCCCCGCACCACCCGCAGGAAGTGGGTGACGGGGATCGCCGTGCCGATCGCCTGCGCCCAGTCCGGCATGCCGCGGAAGGGGAACATGAAGCCGGACAGCAGGATCGACGGCAGCATGTAGAAGACGCTCATCTGCATCGCCTGCAGCTGGGTCCGGGCCAGGGTCGAGATGAGGAAGCCCAGCGCCAGCGAGCCGACGATGAACAGCAGCAGCCCGGCGCCGAGCGCCAGCCAGCCGCCGCTCATCGGCACCGCGAACAGCACCCGCGCCAGCACCAGGATCACCGTCGCCTGCACCAGCCCCACCAGCACATAGGGCGTCAGCTTGCCGACCATGACCTCGACCGGCCGGACGGGGGTGGCCAGCAGACTCTCCATGGTCCCGCGCTCACGCTCCCGCGCCATCCCCAGCGAGGTCATCATCACCAGCGTCATCGACAGGATCACGCCCAGCAGGCCGGGCACGATGTTGTAGGCGGTGATCGCCTCCGGATTGTAGCGGCGGTGGACCACGACCTCGAACGGAGGCGCGCCCGGCGCCCGCCCGGCCAGCGGACCCGTCAGCTCCCGCGCCAGCGCCTGCTGCGGCAGCTGCGAGAGGGCGGCGACCGCCCCCGAGGTCGCGGACGGGTCGGAGGCGTCGGCCTCCACCAGGATCTGCGCCCGGTCGCCGCGCACCACCCGGCGGGTGAAGTCGGCCGGAATGATCACCGCGAACTGCGCCTCGCCCCGGGCCAGGGCCTGGTCCAGCTCCGCCGTGCTGCGCACCGCCCGCGTGACGGCGAAGTAGCCGCTGTTGTCCAGCGCCGTCAGGACGGCGCGCGAGAAGCCGCCCTGGTCCTGCACCAGCACCGCCGTGGGCAGGTTCCGCGGGTCGTCGTTGATGGCGTAGCCGAACAGCAGCAACTGCACGATCGGCAGCATCAGGATCATGGCGTAGGTCAGCCGGTCGCGCGTCAGCTGCACGAACTCCTTGGCCATCACCGCCCAGGTGCGCGTCAGCGACAGCATCAGGCCGCCTCCGCCTTCGCCGCGGCCCGGTCGTGGATCAGCTGGATGAACACGTCCTCCAGCGTCGGCCGCGTCTCGGTCCAGACCAGCGGCGGCCGCCGGTACGGGGCGATGGCCGCCTCCAGCGCCGCCCGGTCGCGCCCGGACACGTGCAGCACCGTCCCGAACGCCGCCGCCATGTCGACGCCCGCGCCCTGCTTCAGCTCGCGGGCCAGCCGGTCCGCGCCCGGCCCCTCGGCGTGGAAGGTCACCAGCCCCGAGGCGGCGATGACCGCCTCGGCCGTGCCGCGCGCCAGCGTCCGGCCGCCGGCGATATAGGCGATCTCGTGACAGCGCTCGGCCTCGTCCATGTAGTGGGTCGAGACCAGCACCGTCATCCCGTCGGCGGCGAGCGCGTGGATCTCGTCCCAGAAGGTCCGCCGCGCCTCCGGGTCGACCCCCGCCGTCGGCTCGTCCAGCAGCAGCAGGTCCGGTCCGTGCAGGGTGGCGGCGGCCAGCGCCAGCCGCTGCTTCCAGCCGCCCGACAGGGTCTCCGCCAGCTGCGCGCGCCGCGCCGTCAGGCCCAGCCGGTCCAGCGCCCCCTGCACCCGCTCGCGCCGGCGGTCCAGCTCGTGCACCCGCGCGGTGAAGGTCAGGTTCTGCTCGATCGACAGGTCCTCGTAGAGCGAGAACTTCTGGGTCATGTAGCCGACCCGCCGCTTGATCTCCCGCGACTGCCGCAGCACGTCGAAGCCCAGCACGGTCCCCTCGCCGCTGTCCGGGCGCAGCAGGCCGCACAGCATGCGCAGCGTCGTCGTCTTCCCCGCCCCGTTGGGGCCGAGAAAGCCGCAGATGCGGCCCCGCTCCACCACGATGCCGAAGTCCTTCACCGCCTGCAGGCGGCCGAACGACTTGTTCAGCCCGCGTACGTCGATGACCGGGTCCGCGGCGGCCACCTAGTCCTCCGCGGCCAGCGGGATCACGTCGACCGGCAGGCCCGGGTTCAGCGTCGCCGCCCCCTCCGGCTGGGCCTCGATGCGGTAGACCAGCCGGTCGCGGCTGCCGCGGCTGTACAGCACCGGCGGGGTGAACTCCGGCCGCGGGCTGACCCAGGCGATCCGCGCCCGCCCCTCGCCCGCGCAGCCGTCACAGGTGAAGCGCACCGTCCGGCCCGGCCGGTAGCGCGCCATCTCCGCCTCGGGCGCGAAGAAGACCAGCCGGACCTCGTTGTCCGGCAGCAGGGCCAGCACCGGCTGGTTGGCCGCCGCCCACTCGCCGGGGCGGAAGAAGATCTCCTCGACCCGCGCCGCCGCCGGCGCGGCCGGGGCCAGCTGGCCCAGCCGGGCCCGCGCCTCGGCCAGGCCGCCCTGCGCCTGCTCCGCCTGCCGCTCGGCCGCCGCCACCGCGTCGCGACGGGCGCCCAGGGTCGCCACCTCGCGCCGCCGCCGCACCGCCGCCGTCTGCGCCCGCGCCGCATCGCGCGCCGCCCGCACCTGGTCCAGCCGCGCCGGGGCGTAGATCCCCTGCCGCACCAGCGGCTCGATCCGGGCGAAGTCCGCCTCGGCCTGGCGCTCCGCCGCCAGCGCCGCCTGCAGCTCCGCCTCGAACACCGACAGCTCCTCGGCGCGCTGCCCCTTGCGCAGGTCCTCGACCCGCGCCTCGGCCGCCCCCACCGCCGCCGCCGCGCTCCCGGCCTGGGCCTGCTGCACCGCCGGGTCGATCAGGAAGGTGCGGCCGCCCGCGGCGACCCTTTCCCCCTCGCGCACGTACAGTTCGGCCACGGCCCCCGACACGGGCGCGGCCAGATAGACCCGCTCGCCCTCGATATAGCCGGTCAGCACCCGCGGCCCGCCGTCCCGGGCGACCAGCGCCCAGACCAGCAGCCCGACAAGGATCACCCCGGCGATCGCCAGCACCGGCCGCAGACGCTTCATGGCCGCATCCCCTTCAGCACCGTTTCCACATGCTGCTCCGCCAGCGCCACCACGTCGACGGGCTCGGCCCCGACCGGCTCGAAGGTCTCGCGCCACACCATCGACAGCACCATCGGCCCCATGAGGCCGAAGGCGAACAGGCGCGGATCGCCGGCCCGCACCTCGCCGCGGGCCTGCGCCTTCGCGATCAGCCCGCTGATCAGCTGCACCCCCGGCTCGACCACGGTCTCGCGCCAGATGGCCGCCAGCTCGGGATGGTTGCGGCTCTCGGCGATGACCAGCTTGACCACCCCGGTGATGCGCCGGTCGCTCACCACCTGCCGCGCCAGCATCGGCAGGGCCAGGCGCGCCACCTGCTCCAGCGGCAGGTCGGCGGCGGCCACCGCCCTGACCCGGTCGATGTTCGGCGAGATCGCGTCCGTCACCACCGCCCGGAACAGGTCGGCCTTGGTTTCGAAATACAGGTACAGCGCGCCCTTCGAGACGCCGGCGCGCTTCGCCACCTCCTCCAGCCGCGCCGCCTGGAAGCCGCGCGCGGCGAACACCTCCAGCGCGGCGGCGAGGATCTCGGCCGGGCGGTCCGCGGGTCGGCGACGGAATTTCGGCTCGCCGGGCGGGAGCATCCGGCCCTCTTGCTGACTGACGCGTCAGTTATTACGGCCGGGGCCGCCGTCTGTAAAGCGGCGTTCTTCCAGCCGGCGTCCGCTGGCGCTGGACCGGGCGCGGCCGCCCTCTTAAGTGTGCCCCCATGACCTCCCCCCTCGACTCCTCCCCCGATCCGCTGCTGACCCTCGAACCGCACCGCAAGGTGAGCGTGCGCGAGATGTTCGGGGTGGACTCGGACATGGTGGTGCCGGCCTTCGACACCCGCGACAGCCATGTGCCGGACATCGACGACGCCTACCGCTTCGATCCGCAGACGACGCTCGCCATCTGCGCCGGCTTCGCCTTCGACCGCCGCGTGATGGTCCAAGGCTATCACGGCACCGGCAAGTCGACCCACATCGAGCAGGTCGCCGCCCGCCTCAACTGGCCGCTGGTGCGCGTCAACCTCGACAGCCACGTCAGCCGCATCGACCTTGTCGGCAAGGACGCCATCGTCCTGAAGGACGGCAAGCAGGTCACCGAGTTCCGCGAGGGCATGCTGCCCTGGGCGCTGCAGCGCCCCATCGCCCTGGTGTTCGACGAGTACGACGCCGGCCGCCCCGATGTGATGTTCGTGATCCAGCGGGTGCTCGAGGCCCAGGGCCGCCTGACCCTGCTCGACCAGAACCGGGTGATCCGCCCGAACCGCTTCTTCCGCCTGTTCGCCACCACCAACACCATCGGCCTCGGCGACACCTCGGGCCTCTATCACGGCACCCAGCAGATCAACCAGGGTCAGATGGACCGCTGGAACATCGTCACCACGCTCAACTATCTCGACCACGACGTCGAGGCCGAGATCGTGGCCGCCAAGGTGCCCGAGTGGAACGACGCCGAGGGCAAGCGCCGCATCGCGGCCATGGTCCGCGTCGCCGACATGACCCGCAACGCCTTCATGAACGGCGACATCTCGACGGTGATGTCGCCGCGGACGGTGATCACCTGGGCCCAGAACGCCATCATCTTCGGCGGCGACGTGGCCCTCGGCTTCCGCCTCACCTTCCTCAACAAGTGCGACGAGCTGGAGCGCCCGACCATCGCGGAGTTCTACCAGCGCGCGTTCGGCGAGGATCTGCCGGAAGCGGCGACGCGGGTGAAGGTGGGGTGATGCTGCTCCACTCGATACTCGCGGGGATCGCCCTTGTGCAGGCGGGTACCGGGGATCGGCCGCCGAGGCCGACGGACGAGCAGTTGCTGGCCCGGCTGGTCTCGGAAGCGCCAGCCGCTCGGGTGCTGTCTGTCGACTTCAGAGATCCCGCGCGAGGCGATGGACGGGTCGGTTGCGGATTGGCCGAGATCCACGGCCACGTAGAGCCCTTCACCGTCTTCACGGGCTGGCGGGAGGCCGAAGAAACTCGCATCGGCAGCATGCAGGTCACGATCGTCGGGGACGACGGTCAGCCAGAAGTGCACACCCTGGAGCCGCCGGAGCCGGAGCCGGCGCATTGGAGCACGCACACCTCCCTGCCGACCCATGAGGATCGCGACGACGACGGCGATATCGACCGCCACGACCGCAACTTTGATGTTCTTCGCAGGCAGATGGCGCTGAACCTCTGCAAACACATCGCGAAGCCGGAAGGCGCGACATGGCCCACAGAACTCGAACCTGATCCCGATCCGGCTCGTGCGGAACGCAATCGCCGGCTTGCGCGGGCGACGGTCGCCCTTCTTTTCGGAGGCGCAGCCCGTTCCGCCCCGCCTGCGGAACGGGAGTAGAATTCAGGCCGCCCTGGGCCTGATCAGCTCCAGCGCCGCACCCATCTTCGACCGCTGCACGCGCAGATCGTAGCTGTTCTGGAGCCGCAGGAAGAACCCTTCGCTCATGCCCCAGTAGCGGGCCAGCCGCAGGTCGGTGTCGGCGGTGATCGCCCGCTTGCCCAGCACGATCTCGTTGATGCGCCGCGGCGATACGCCGATGGCGTTGGCGAGCGCGGTCTGGCTCAGCCCGGCGGGGAGGATGAACTCCTCCAGCAGAATCTCACCTGGCGTCACCGGATCCACCACCACCTCAGTGGTAGTCGCAGATTTCGACATCCTCAGCGCCTCCATCGATCCAGCGGAAGCAGATCCGCCACTGCTGATTGATCCGGATAGAGTGCTGACCTTTCCGATCGCCGGACAATGACTCCAGCCGATTGCCCGGCGGGAGTCTCAGGTCGTCCAGCCGCGAGGCCGCCTCGATCAGCTCCAGCTTCCGTTGCGCCACGCGCCGGATATCTGGCGGCAATCGCCGCGAGGCGATCCCGGCCCAGAAGCGCTCCGTCTCGCGGTCGCGGAAGCTTCGGATCATTCCCCTCTCTCTATAACGTATAACGTTATACGTGGCAAGCAGGTGGGCCCACAGCCGGGCGTATCACGGAATGCTAGCCCCGTTCCGCCACGCCCCCGCCGCCATCTCCCGCGCCGTCTCCCGCACATCCGCCGGCCAGCCCGCCACCGCCGCGTCGAACGCCGTCCAGTCGCCGGCGAACAGCATGCGCGTCGCCTCCTCGTAGCCCGGCCGGTCCCCGGCCATGGCGGTGATGAAACGGTAGGCGGCCTCCTTCGCCCGGCGCGCCCGCTCGGGCCCCTCCCCGGCCTTCATCTGCGCCTCGACCAGCTTGCGCAGCGCCACCGAGGCGCCGCCCGGCTGGGCCGCCAGCCAATCCCAGTGGCGCGGCAGCAGGGTCACCTCGCGCGCGACCACGCCCAGCTTCGGCCGACCCGGCCCGCGCTTCTCCGGCGCCGGCGGCGGGGCCAGGGCCGCGCGCGCCGTCTGGAGGCTGCGCAGGTCGAGATCCACCGGCCGGCCGCTGACCAGCTCGAACACCGCCGGCGCCCCGCCCCGGACGGCGGCGGCGTGGATCGCCGGCAGGGCGCGGGAGAGCGGCGCGCGGGCGATGCGGCGGTCGCCGACGAAGGCGACGACGGGCAGATCGGCGGGAATGGGCATGGAAACCTCCTCAGCGGCCGCGCCTGCGACCGTTTCCGGCGCAGGGCGCGCGCAGGCTTTCCTCCGGGCGCGACAGAGGTCCGGCGACGGTGCGCATTCGGGACTCACGGGACCGTCGGGCCCCTGTTCTTCCGGATTTACCCGGACCCAACCGGGCGATCAATATCGCCCGGGTGAAACCCTCAGGCGATCTCCGGCGGCGGCGGGGCGACGCGGCTGTGGCGGCGCACCACCGCGCCGATCGTGCCGCCCTGGACCAGCACCGAGAACAGCACCACCACATAGGTCGCCGCCAGCAGCACGTCCTTCATCGGCCCCGGCGGCAGCGACAGGGCGAGGGCGATGGAGATGCCGCCGCGCAGCCCGCCCCAGGTCATGGTCGGGAAGGCCAGGCCGAACGGCAGCAGACGCCGCCACGCCAGCAGCGGCAGCCCCACCGAGGCCGCCCGCGCCGCCAGCACCAGCGGCACGGTCAGCAGACCCAGCCCCAGCAGGCCCAGTCGCTCCGCCAGCACCACCGCCTCCAGCCCGATGAGCAGGAACAGCACCGCGTTCAGCACCTCGTCGAGCAGGGCCCAGAACTTCAGCAGATAGTCGCGGGTGGTGTCGCTCATCGCCTCGGCCACCCCCTTGTTGCCGATCAGCAGCCCGGCCACGGCCATGGCCACCGGCCCGCTGATGTGCAGGGCCGAGGCCAGCGAATAGCCGCCCATGACCACCGCCAGGCTGACCAGCACCTCGACCGCATAGTCGTCGATGGCCTTCATGGCGCTGTAGCCGATCCAGCCGACGACCAGGCCGAGCACCGCCCCGCCCAGGGCCTCCACCACGAACAGCTCCAGCGCGTGCGGCAGGGAGAAGGCGGTCCCGGCGGCGGCCGAGGCCAGCAGGATGGAGAAGATCACCACCCCGACCCCGTCGTTGAACAGGCTCTCGCCGGCGATCGTCGCCTGCAGGGTCGGCGGCACCCGGGCGGTCTTCAGCACCCCCATCACCGCCACCGGGTCGGTCGGGCTGATCAGCGCCCCGAACACCAGACACCAGGCCAGCGGCACGGCGACGCCCATCAGCCCGGTCAGCAGCCAGAAGCCGCCGCCCACCAGCACGGTCGAGGCGACCACGCCGATGGTGCTGAGCAGGGCGATCTGCCACCGCCCCCGCCGCAGCTGGTCGAGGTCGACGTGCAGCGCCCCGGCGAACAGCAGGAAGGAGAGCATCCCCTCCATCAGGGTCTCGTGGAAGTCGATGTCCTCGAGGAAGCCGCCGACCACCCCGCCCAGGTCGCTCTGCGGCAGCAGCCGGTCCGCGATGATCACCACCACCGAGGCGAGCGCCCCCATCATGGTCAGCGCCACCGTCGAGGGCAGCTTCAGGAAGCGGTGGTTGAACCACCCCAGGGCGGCGGACAGGACGATCAGGATGGCCGCGGCGTCGAGGGGCGAGAGGGCGGCGTGCATGGCGGGTCTCCGGCGGGCGTCCGGCTCCTGTCTAGACGCCCGGGCCCGGCTCGCCCACCCGATCCGCGCGCCTGCGCGGGCGACGATGCGCCCGATCGCCGCGTCCGGAACCGCCGCCCGCCGGCCGCGCTTCCGCAGGACCAAAGGCTCACCTCATCGAGGAAAGGGAACTCCCATGACCGACCAGCGCATCGACGGCGTCGCCAACGAGATGGAGGGCAAGGTCCAGGCCGCCTCCGGCAAGTTCGCCGGGGACGCGAAGATGCAGATCGAGGGCCGGCTGAAGCAGGCCAAGGGCCAGGCCCAGCAGGCCTACGGCCGGGTCCTCGACGGCCTCGACGGTCTGGTGGAGAAGGCGCCGGCCGGCGTCCAGGGCCACGCCCGCACCGGCCTCGACTTCGCCCGCCGCAAGCCGCTGCTGACCACCGGCATCGTCGCCGGCCTGGCCATCCTGCTCAGCGGCATGGGCCGCCGCCGCTAGACGGCGCGCCGCATACGAAAAAGGCCCCGGCGTCGCCGCCGGGGCCTGTGTCGCGGGCGGGCCGGTCAGCCCGCCGCTTGGTCCGCGGTCTCCTTCGCCGGCGCGCCGGCGGGGCCGGTGACGTCGAAGACGATCTTGCCGTCCTTCAGCTCGACCTTCACATGCCCGCCGCGGGTCAGACGCCCGAACAGGATGTCGTCGGCCAGCGGCTTCTTGATGTGCTCCTGGATGACCCGGGCCAGCGGCCGCGCCCCGTAGAGCTCGTCGAAGCCGTTCTTGGCCAGCCAGTCGGCCGCCTCGTCGGTCAGCTCGATGGTGATGTTGCGGTCCGCCAGCTGGGCTTCCAGCTGCAGCACGAACTTGGTCACCACCGACCGGATGGTCCCGGCGTCCAGCGCCTTGAAGGCGACGATGGCGTCGAGCCGGTTGCGGAACTCCGGCGCGAACAGGCGCTGGATGGCCTTGTCGTCCTCGCCCTCGACCTTGCCGCGGCCGAAGCCGATGGCCGCCCGCGCATTGTCGGCGGCGCCGGCGTTGGTGGTCATGATCAGGATGACGTTCCGGAAATCGACCTTCTTGCCGACCGCGTCGGTCAGCTGGCCGTTGTCCATCACCTGCAGCAGGATGTTGTAGACGTCCGGGTGCGCCTTCTCGATCTCGTCCAGCAGCACCACGGCGTGCGGATGCTGGTCGACGGCGTCGGTCAGCAGCCCGCCCTGGTCGTGGCCGACGTAGCCCGGAGGCGCGCCGATCAGCCGCGAGACGGTGTGCCGCTCCATGTACTCGGACATGTCGAAGCGCAGCATCTCGATGCCCAGGGTCGAGGCCAGCTGGCGCGCCACCTCGGTCTTGCCGACGCCGGTCGGGCCCGAGAACAGGAAGGCGCCGATCGGCTTCTGCGGGTCGCGCAGGCCGGCCCGGGCCAGCTTCATCGCCGCCGAGACCTGCTCGATCGCCGCCTCCTGGCCGAACACCACGCGGTTCAGGTCGGCCTGCAGCTCGCGCAGCGACTCGGTGTCGGACTTGGACACCGACTTCGGCGGGATCCGCGCCATGCGGGCGATCACGGCCTCGACCTCCTTCTGGCCGATGACCTTCTTCCGCTTGGACTCCGGCAGCAGCATCTGCGACGCCCCGGCCTCGTCGATCACGTCGATCGCCTTGTCCGGCAGCTTGCGGTCGGTCATGTAGCGCGCCGACAGCTCCACCGCCGTGCGGATCGCCGCATCGGTGTAACGCAGCTTGTGGTGCCCCTCGTACGAGGTCTTGAGCCCCTTCAGGATGCGGATGGTGTCGTCGACGGTCGGCTCGTTGACGTCGATCTTCTGGAAGCGCCGCGCCAGGGCCCGGTCCTTCTCGAAGTGCTGGCGGTACTCCTTGTAGGTCGTCGAGCCCATGCAGCGCAGCGCGCCGGAGGCCAGGGCGGGCTTCAGCAGGTTCGAGGCGTCCATCGCCCCGCCGGAGGTGGCGCCGGCCCCGATCACCGTGTGGATCTCGTCGATGAACAGCACCGCGTCCTCGTGCTGCTCCAGCTCCTTGACCACCTGCTTGAGGCGCTCCTCGAAGTCGCCGCGGTAGCGGGTGCCGGCCAGCAGCGCGCCCATGTCGAGGCTGTAGATGGTGGCGTTCTTCAGGACGTCCGGCACCTCGCCCTTGACGATCTTGCGCGCCAGGCCCTCGGCGATGGCGGTCTTGCCGACGCCGGGGTCGCCGACCAGCAGCGGGTTGTTCTTGGTCCGCCGGCACAGGATCTGGATCGAGCGCTCGACCTCGGCGGTCCGCCCGATCAGCGGGTCGATCTTGCCCTCGCGGGCCTTGGCGTTGAGGTCGACGCAGTAGGCGTCCAGCGCCTCGCCGCCGGTCTTGGCCGCCGCGGCGTCCTCGGCGTCCTCGGGGCTGCCGGCGGCCTTGGCCGGACGGGTCTCGCCCGCCCCCGGCTTCTTGGCGATGCCGTGGGCGATGAAGTTCACCGCGTCATACCGCGTCATGTCCTGCTCCTGCAGGAAGTAGGCGGCGTGGCTCTCGCGCTCGCTGAAGATGGCGACCAGCACATTGGCGCCGGTGACCTCCTCGCGGCCCGAGGACTGGACGTGGATCACGGCGCGCTGGATCACCCGCTGGAAGCCGGCCGTCGGCTTGGCGTCGTCGCCGTCCGAGGTGGCGAGCGCCGCCAGGTCGGTGTCGACGTACAGCGTCAGGGCGGTCTTCAGCGCCGTCAGGTCGACGTTGCAGGCGGTCATCACATTGGCCGCGTCGGGGTCGTCGACGAGCGCCAGCAGCAGGTGCTCGAGCGTGGCGTACTCGTGCCGGCGCTCGTTGGCGTAGTGCACCGCGCGGTGCAGGGTCTCTTCGAGAGGACGGGAAAACGAGGGCATGGATCCTCTCAGTCCTTTTCCATCGTGCATTGCAGGGGGTGCTGGTGACGCCGCGCCGTCTCGACCACCTGGGCGACCTTGGTCTCGGCCACCTCGTAGGTGAAGACGCCGCACACTCCGACGCCATGCTGGTGCACGTGCAGCATGATGCGGGTGGCGTCCTCGCGGCTCTTTCCGAAGAACCGCTCCAGCACATAGACGACGAATTCCATCGGCGTGTAGTCGTCGTTCAGGATCAGCACCCGGTAGAGCGAGGGCCTCTGAAGCTTCGGCTTTGTTTCGGTGATCGTGGCGGCCCCGGGGCCTCCGGCGGGATCACCGACCTTACGAGACGGCGGCATTCGTTGTCCGGTTGGGGGAGTGATGGACAGATAGGAAACTGTCGGACGCTTTGCGAGGTCCGTCCAGTCACACGTTTGAGTGGGCGCCGGCGAAGCCCGTCGCACGACGAAAAAGGCCCCGGCGTCTCCGCCGGGGCCTTCCGTACGCTACGCGGACTTCAGGTCGCCTCAGCGGGCGGCCTGGAACTTCTCGACCGAGGCGGTGACGCGCTCGTTGATCGGCTTGAAGCTGTCCTTGACCGAGGCGGTGAAGACGTCGGTCATGCGGGTGACTTCCGCCAGGTAGGTCTCGGCGGCGGTCTTGGCCCACGAGGTCTGCAGCTCGACGAGCTCCTGCACCGAGCGGGCGGCGGCCAGCGACTGGGCGGCGGCGACGCCGTCTTCCCAGCTCTTCTTGCTGTAGGCCAGGGTCTGGGCCGAGATGGCCTCAGCGCCCTTCTGGGCGGCGGTGGCCGAGGCGACCAGCGCCTCGAGGTTCTTCTTGCCCTCGGCGTTCAGTTCGGCCAGGCCGGCGACGGACTTGTCGACGCCCTCGCGGAACGCCTGGGCGCCCGCGGCCTGGATCTTCTCGGCCTGGGCCTGGACCTTGTCGGTCGCGGCCTTGGCGGTTTCGGCGGTCTTCTTCACGGTTTCGGCGCTGTCGGCCATGGAAGTCTCTCCTGAACCTGTCGCGGCTTGGCCGCTGTGATTGTATTCCGCTGCGGAAGCTTCCGCGGCGACAAGCGGCATATGGTGCAAGTGCGAAGAAAGGTCAAGGGGGCATTGTGCAGTGCACAATCGCCTGCCGCGGGCGAAGGCTTCACAAATCCGTTGACGCCCTGTTTACCCTCATGAAACCCCGGAGGGGCATGGTAGCGTCCGATCAGCGTCGCGCCGGGGGGCCGCCGTCGCGCCACAGTAACGAGGCCTGTGCTTTGCCGATGATCGCACTGATCCGCCGCGGATTCCTGACCGTCCTGCTGGTCGCCTCCCTGGCGATGGTCCCCTCCTCCCCGCCGCTGGTCGCCCAGTCGTCGGACAACCTGCGCTATGCGGCCATCGTGGTCGACGCCGAGACCGGCGAGGTACTGTTCGCCCGCCACGCCGACAGCCGCCGCTATCCCGCCTCCATCACCAAGGTGATGACCCTCTACCTGACCTTCGAGGCGCTGTCGGAGGGCCGGGTGAAGCTGGACGACGTGATCACCGTCTCGGCCCGCGCCGCCAGCCAGCCCCCGTCGAAGCTCGGCCTGGCCGCCGGTCAGACCATCACCCTCGACGACGCCATGAAGGCCACGGCGGTGCGCAGCGCCAACGACATGGCCATGGCCATCGCCGAGCACGTCGGCGGCTCCGAGGCCCGCTTCGCCGCCCAGATGACCCTCAAGGCGCGCCAGCTGGGCATGACCCAGACCCGCTACGTCAACCCCAACGGCCTGCCCGACGCCCGCCAGCTGACCAGCGCCCGCGACCTCGCCATCCTCGCCCGGGCCGTGATGCGCGACTACCCGCAGTACTACCGCTATTTCGGCCTCCACGACTGGGTCTACCAGGGCCGCGAGTACCGCAACACCAACGGCCTGCTGCGCACCGGCGCCGGCTACGACGGCATGAAGACCGGCTACACCAACGCCTCGGGCTACAACCTCGCGGCCTCGGCGGTCCGCGACGGCAAGCGGCTGATCACCATCGTGCTCGGCGGCCGCACCACCGCCAGCCGCAACGCCCACGTGGCCGAGCTGATGAACACCGGCTTCGAGGTCGAGCGCGCCCGCGCCAATGGCCAGCTGATCCGCGTCGCCCAGACCTATTTCGAGGAGCGGGGCTTCGGGATCGGCTCCGACAACGGCGGGCCGGTTCAGTACGCCTCGCTCGAGCGTGACGAGGACGAGGGCTCCGCCCCGGTGACCTACGCCTCCCTGCCCGCCGCGCCCGCCACGCCGGCCCCGGCGCCGGCCGAGAGCCGCACCGTCGCCGCCCTGCTGCGCGCCGACGCGTCCGGCTCCGACATGACCGCCGCCCTCAACGGCGCGCCGGCCGGCGGCCGCCCCGCCCGCACCCCGCCGCGCGAGACCGGCGGCGGCTGGATGGTGCAGGTCGGCGCCTTCCGCGACGAGGCGGCGGCCCGCGACTGGCTGACCGAGGTCAACCGCCGCTTCCGCAGCCAGTTCGCCAACGCCGGGCGCTCGGTCCAGAACGCCTCCGGCTGGTATCGCTCGCGCTTCACCGGCATGACCGAGGCCGCCGCCCAGTCCGCCTGCGCCGCCCTGGCCGAGCGCCGCGTCACCTGCATGGTCGTGCGCCCGGAGTAATCCGCCGCCTCAGTGCGGGAACCAGGGCGCGCCGGCCTGCGAAATCCGGTCCCCGGGAAAGGCCGCGGTCATCTCCCGCGCGATGAACGCCGTCGCCAGATCCAGGCTTTGCAGGCTGGTCGCGCCGAACACCTGCGTCTCTCCGTTCAGGAGTCCTCGCCACGTCACCCGGCACGCCCAGGCGGGCATTTCCGGCGCCAGCTGCGGCTGATGCAGTTCGAACTGCACCCCGCCCCTGCCTTCGATGTCGAAATCAAGAACGAGCACCGCGCACCCATGAGTTTCCGCCGCGACACGCCCCTGCTTCCGGCGTGTACGCGGACGGTGAGCAAGGGAACCCGCCCCGGACAGGAGCACAAGCCGGATTGCGGAGCGTCCCCTTTTCCCCTATACGCCCCCGCTTTCCAGGGCTTCGGTCCCGGCGCGGAACGCCAAAGGGTGCGGACAACCGGTCCGGCCGCCGCTTCGGGAACCATCGTGGAACGGACTGCCCGGTCCGCCCGCGCCGACGCCCCCCACGGGAGACCACCGCATGGCTCTTTACGAGCACACGGTCATGACGCGCCAGGATATCTCGGCGCAGCAGGCCGAAGCGCTGAACGACACCATCAAGGCTCTGATCGAGGAGAACGGCGGCGCCGTCGCCAAGATCGAGTACTGGGGTCTGCGCAACCTGACCTACCGGGTCAAGAAGAACCGCAAGGCGCACTATTCGCTGCTCGCCATCGACGCCCCGCCGGCCGCCATGGCCGAGGTCGAGCGTCAGCTGTCGATCAACGAGGACGTGCTCCGCTGGCTGACCGTCCGGGTCGAGGAACTGGACCTCGAACTGTCGCCCCTGCTCGCCCGTCGCGAGCGTGAACGTGAACGCGAGCGTGAGCGCGGTCCGCGCGACGACGCCGCCGAAGCCGCCTGAGGAACCGGATCATGACCGACACCACCGCCCCGACCCCGGGCGCGCCGGCCGGCTCCGGCCCGGCCCGCCGTCCGTTCTTCCGCCGCCGCAAGGTGTGCCCGTTCTCCGGCCCGAACGCGCCGAAGATCGACTACAAGGACGTCAAGCTCCTGCAGCGCTACATCTCCGAGCGCGGCAAGATCGTCCCGTCGCGCATCACCGCCGTCTCCCAGAAGAAGCAGCGCGAACTGGCCAAGGCCATCAAGCGCGCCCGCTACCTGGCCCTCCTGCCCTACGTGGTGAAGTAAGATGAAGGTCGTTCTGCTCGAACGCGTCGAGAACCTCGGCGCCATCGGCGACGTCGTCACTGTCAAGGACGGCTTCGCCCGCAACTTCCTTCTGCCGCGCGACAAGGCCCGCCGGGCCACCGCCGCCAACCTCAAGGCCTTCGAAGTCGAACGCGCCGCCATCGAGCAGCGCAACGAGAAGAACAAGGCCGAGGCCCAGAAGGTCGCCGACAAGATCGACGGCGAGACCTATGTGCTGATCCGCCAGGCCGGCGAAACCGGCCAGCTGTACGGCTCGGTCGCGGCCCGCGACGTCGCCGAGGCCATCCAGGCCGAAGGCGGCAGGATCGAGAAGTCGCAGGTCATCCTGCACATCCCGATCAAGACCCTGGGCGTCCACGAGGTGCTGGTCCGCCTGCACGCCGAGGTCCGCGCCACGGTCAAGGTCAACGTCGCCCGCTCGGCCGACGAGGCCGAGCGTCAGGCCAAGGGCGAGGACGTCATCCGGTCGCAGTTCGACGACGAGCGCCAGGCGGCCGAACAGGCCGCCCAGGACCTCATCGCCGGCGGCGCCGGCCAGCAGGAGAACCTGGGTCAGGAAGCCTGATCCCGGCGACATCGCTGAAGTCCGTGAAGGGCGCGTCCGCATCGGGCGCGCCCTTTTCGCTGGCCGTCGTTCCGCCTCAATCCCGCGTTCACCTCACGCCGTTCGAGGGGAATGATCCATGAAGACGCTCGCCCTGGCCGCCGGCCTCGCCGCCTCCCTGTTCGCCACCGCCGCCGAGGCCATGACGGTGCAGGAGTTCCTCACCGCCGCCGCGCGCATTCCGCGCAACCCCACCGCCCTGCTCCGGTCCGACACGCGCCGCCTGATGAACGAGGTGAAGGGGGGCTTCGCCGCCGTCCGCCGCGAGCAGGTCGCCGCCCGCACCGCCGGGCGCACCCCGCCGACCTGCATGCCCGAGCGCGTCTCCCTGTCGCCCGACGACATCCTCGGCCGCTTCAACGCCATCCCCGCCGCCCGCCGCTCGATCAGCGTCGACCAGGCGATCCGCGAATGGATGGTCGAGCGCTATCCCTGCCCGCGCTGACAAGCGTTGCCTTTCCGGCGATCCGGCCCTAACTGGAGCGCCGGAAAAGCCCCATGATCCGGACAGCCATCCTCGCCCTCGTCGCAAACACGGCGCTCGCCGCCGGCGCCGCGCACGCCATGACCGTGCGCGAGTTCCTCGTCATCGCCGAGCGTCTGCCCCGCAACGCCAGCGCGGTGCTGCGGCCGGACGGACGACGGCTGGTCAACGAGGTCTCGGGCGCCGTCAACCGGATCAAGGCCGAACAGGCGGCGGCCCAGCGGGCGGGACGTGTTCCGGCCCATTGCATTCCGGCCCGCGGCACGGGCATCACGCCGCAAGACCTGATGGCGCGCTTCGAGTCTCTGCCGGCGGACCGGCGCGACCAGACCGTGACCGAGGCGATCCGGCGCTGGATGGCCGAGCGTCACCCCTGCCGCAACTGAGCCTTTACTGATCCGTCTGCGGAATTCGCGACTGCCCACAGCGGCCCGCCGTCTGTCCCCCGACAAGCATGCGACCGGCCCTGTCGCAGGGCGCGTGCAGGGATAGAAGATGTCCCCGATGAACGCGCTCGCCCCCCTGCCCTTCCCGTCGCCGACGGATCCCTCGTCGATCCCGTCGCTGCCCCACAACCTGGAGGCCGAACAGGCGCTGCTCGGCTCCCTGATGTTCGACAACGCCGTGTTCGAGCGGCTCAGCGACCGCCTGCGCGGCAGCCATTTCTACGAGCCCTTCCACCAGCGGCTCTACGACGCCATCGAAGACCACATCCGCCAGGGCATGCTGGCCGAGCCCACCATCCTGATGGAGCGGTTCAAGCAGGATCCGGCCTTTCAGGAGTTCGGCGGCCTGCGCTACCTGGCCGACCTCGTCGACCGCGCCCCGCCGGCGGCCAACGCCCCCGACTACGCCCGGGTGGTCTACGACCTCGCCCTGCGCCGCGACCTGATCCGCATCGGCGGCCAGATCATCCGCGAGGCTCCCGCCCCGGAAACCCCGGCCATCGACCAGATCGAACAGGCGGAACAGCAGCTCTACACCCTGGCCGAGACCGGCAAGCCGTCCTCCGGCTTCGTCAGCTTCTCGCACGCCCTCTCGGGCGCCGTGCAGATGGCCGCCGAGGCCTACCAGCGCGACGGCAAGCTGGCGGGTCTCGCGACCCACCTCGACGACCTCGACCAGAAACTGGGCGGCCTGCACCCGTCGGACCTGCTGATCCTCGCCGGCCGTCCGTCGATGGGCAAGACGGCCCTGGCCACCAACATCGCCTTCAACGTCGCCCGCAACTACCGCTGGGAGCCGACGCCCGAGGGCCGCAAGACCGTCTCCGGCGGCGTGGTCGCCTTCTACTCGCTGGAAATGTCGGCCGAGCAGCTGGCCATGCGTATCCTCGCCGACGCCTCGGGCGTCTCCTCCGACAAGCTGCGCAAGGGCGAGATCGACGCCGCGGACTTCGGCCGCATCCGCGACGCCGCGGTCGAGATCGGCGAGAGCCCCCTGTTCATCGACGCCACCGGCGGCCTGTCGATCTCCAAGCTGGCCGCCCGCGCCCGCCGCCTGAAGCGGATGGAGCACGGCCTCGACCTGATCATCGTCGACTACCTGCAGCTGGTCACCACCGGCGAGGGGAACAGCCAGAAGAACCGGGTGCAGGAGGTGTCGGAGATCACCGGCGGCCTCAAGGCCCTGGCCAAGGAGCTGTCGGTGCCGATCATCGCCCTGTCGCAGCTGTCGCGTCAGGTCGAGCAACGCGAGGACAAGCGGCCGCAGCTCTCGGACCTGCGCGAGTCCGGCTCGATCGAGCAGGACGCCGACTGCGTGATGTTCGTCTACCGCGAGAGCTACTATCTCGGCCGCGCCGAGCCGCGCGAGGGCACCGAGGAGCACCTCAAGTGGCAGGAGGACATGGACCGGCTGCGCAACCAGGCCGAGGTCGTCATCGGCAAACAGCGCCACGGCCCGATCGGCATCGTCAAGCTGAGCTTCGACGCCGACACCACCAAGTTCGGCAACCTCGCCCAGGGCCACCGCTACGACGGCTACGGGGACTGACCGTCACCAGCGCCGGGGATAGTCCCCGTAGCGCACCCGTTCACGCCCGTAGCGGCCGTCGCGGTTGTAGCCGCCGAAGCCGTAGCCGCAGGGATCCTCCTCGGCCGACAGCTCGCGCCCCAGCAGGGCGCCGGCCGCCGCGCCGATGGCCGCCCCGGTCGCGCGGTCGTCGTCCCCGGCCACGGCCGCCCCGATCGCTCCGCCCAGCAGAGCTCCGGCCGCCGTGGCCCGTTCGCGGTTCTCCGCATAGTCCCGTTCGCAGGCCGAGGCGTAGCCGTCGGTCGTCGCGCAGCCGGCCGCGCCGGCGAGGCCGCCCGCGGCGGCGAGTATCAGCAGGGTCCGCATCCCGGTGTCTCCTCTTCCTCCGGGACGAACACGGGCCGGGCGGGAGCGTTCCGGCCGGCGTCAACCCTTGACGCTGCCCGCCAGCATGCCGCGGATGTAGTAGCGCTGCAGGGCGAGGAAGAGGACCAGCACCGGCGCGACGGTGATCACCGCGCCGGCCATCATCATCTCGATGTCCTGCACATGCTCCCGCGACAGGGCCGCCAGCGCCACCGGCAGGGTGTAGTTCGACTGGTCGGTGAGAATGATCAGCGGCCAGAGGAAGTCGTTCCAGCTGCCGAGGAAGACGAACAGGGCCAGCGTCACCACGATCGGCTGCAGGCTGGGCAGGACGATGCGGCGGAAGATCTGCCCCTCCGAGGCGCCGTCGACCCGCGCCGCCTCCAGCATCTCGTCCGGTATGGACAGGGCGTACTGGCGGACGAGGAACAGGCCGAAGATCGAGGCCAGCCACGGCACCAGCGCCCCGGCCCAGGTGTTCACCAGCCCCAGGCCCTTCAGCATCAGGAACAGCGGCAGGGTGCCGATCTGGGCCGGCACCACCAGGGCCGCGACCAGCAGCTGGAACAGCCGCTCCCGCCCGCGGAAGCGCAGCTTGGCGAAGGCGTAGCCGGCCGGCACGGTGAACAGCAGGGCGAGGACCGTGGCCAGCGTCGCCAGCGCGAAGCTGTTCCACAGGTAGCGCCCCATGCCCTGGCTCACGAACAGCTCGCGGTAGTGCTCGAGCGTCCACTCCGACGGCAGCAGCGGCGGCGGGAAGTTGGCCGCCTCGCCCGTCGACATGAAGCTGACCGACACCATCCACGCCAGCGGGAACAGCACCACGAGGGCCACGAGGGCCACCGCCAGGTTGAGCAGGAGGACGCGCGGCTTCACTGGTAGGCCCCCACCCGCTTCGCCACCGCCAGCTGCACCAGCGTCACGGCGAGGATGCACAGGAACAGGATGAAGGCCACGGCGCTGGCGGAGCCCAGGTTCCACCATTTGAAGCCCTCCTCGTACATGAAGTAGAGCACCGTCACCGTCGACTGGGCCGGCCCGCCCTGGGTCATCACATAGGGCTCGGCGAACAGCTGGAAGAAGCTGGCCACCGAGATGATCGACACCAGCAGCACCGTCGGCGCGATGGCCGGCAGGGTGACGTGCCGGAACTGCGTCCACGGCCCCGCCCCGTCGATCCGCGCCGCCTCGTACAGGTCGTCCGGCACCGTCTGCAGGACCGCGAGGAAGATCAGCATGTTGTAGCCGAAGATCTTCCACACCACGAACATCAGGATGGCCGGGATCGAGGTCGAGGGATCGCCCAGCCAGTCCACCGCCGGCAGGCCGATCGAGGTGATCGCCCAGTTGATGACCCCGTAGCGGGTGTGCAGCAGGTAGTTCCACAGCACCGCCGTGGCCACCAGGGTGGTGACGAACGGGGCGAAGAAGACCACCCGCCACAGCGGCCGCCACCGCACCGCCCGGGCGTTCAGCGCCACCGCCGCCGCCAGCGAGGCGGCGATCGACAGCGGCACCCCGAACAGGGCGAACAGGCCGGTGTTCTTCATCGCCCCCCAGAACAGGGGGTTGCCGAACAGCCGCTCGTAGTTCTGCAGCCCCACGAAACGCAGGTTCGACAGGTCGGCCAGGGCGTAGATGTCGAAGTCGGTCAGGCTCAGCAGCAGGGCGGCGGCCACGGGGATGCAGAAGAACAGGCCGATGGCCACCAGGGCCGGGGCGAGAAAGCCCCAGGCGGCCCGCTCGCGGGCGCGGAAATCCGCCCCCCGCCCCCGCCGCGGCGGAGCCGGCTCGGCCTCCGCCTTGGCCATGTTCAGACGGACGTCGGTCATGCCCGTCCCCGCTCCATCATCCAGCGCCGCTTCTCGAGCAGACGGTCGGCGCGGCGGTCGATCTCGGCCCCGGCCTGTTCCGGGGTGAACTCCCCGCGCACCATGCGCTCGGCGACGATCTGCATCTCGGTGACGATGCGCTCCCACTCCGGCGCCTTGGGCACCGCCTCGGCGCGGGCCAGCTGGCCCTTGAAGGCGGCGATGTAGGGATCGTTGGCGACGGTCGGCGTCTCCCAGGCGCTGCGCCGGGCCGGCAGGTCGCCGGTGATGGCGTTGAAGCGCGCCTGCACCGCCGGCTCCGACAGGTAGCGGACCAGCTTCCACGCCGCCTCCTGCCGCGGGGAGGAGCGGAACACCACCAGCGACGAGCCCCCGGGAGCCGAGGCGCCCGGCCCCTCCGGCCCCGGCACGCCGGAGGTCATCCACTGCGTCTCCGGGCTCAGGCGGGCGCGGAAGTCGCCGATGGTCCACGGCCCCGAGAAGTAGAAGCTGAACCAGCCGCGGTCGAACTCCGTCCACACGTTCGAGATCTGCGCCGCCGAGGCCACCGGGGCGAGGCCCTCGTCGAACAGGCTCTTGTAGAAGGCCAGGGCGGCGATGAAGGACGGGCTGGAGAAGTTGCCCCGCGTCGCCTCGTCCCGCAGCAGGGGCGCGTCCCCCTGCAGGCCGAAGGTCAGCAGTTGCTCGAACTCGTTGAGCGGCAGCAGCACCGCATAACGATCCGGCCCGACGACCCGCTTCACCGCATGCATCGCCGTCTTCCAGCCGGCCCAGGTCGGCGGCACGGAGTCGTAGCCCGCCTCGGCCAGCAGGTCGGTGCGGTAGAAGATCAGCCGGGTGTCGACGTACCACGGCGTCGCCACCGGCCGCCCGTCGATGCGGTTGGTCTCCAGCACCGCGTCGAACTGGTCGGTCAGCAGGTCGGACGCGAACGCCGGCAAGGGACTGATCGCCCCGATCGCCTCCATCTCCGACACCCAGGTGTTGCCCACCTGGCTGACGTCCGGCAGCGAGTCGCCGGCGTAGGCGGTGAGCAGCTTCTGGTGCGCCGCGGTCCACGGCAGGGCCTGGACCTCGACCCGGACGCCCGGATTGCGCCGCTCGAACTCGGGCAGGATCTGCGGCACATGGGTCGCCTCGTTGCCCATCGCCCAGAAGCGCAGCCGGACCGTCCCGTCATCGCGTCCGCCGCAGCCGGCCAGCCCCGACGCCGCCGCCCCGGCCATCAGGCCGAGCGCCGTCCGCCGGTCGGGCCGGGCGAGGGTCATGCGCGGTCCAGCCAGCCGCCGTCGAACCCGGCCGCCTTCAGCCCGCGCACCAGGTTCGGTTCGCCGCGCATGCGCCGCCAGACGGCGTCCGAGCGGTGGTTCTCGATCTGGATCACGATCGGCCCCTGGTCGATGCCGAGATAGTCGCCGTCGACCCAGCCGGTCCCGGGCACGATCCGCCCGTGCTGAAGCGGGCCCTCCCGCCGGGTCAGGGTCGGGTTGAACGAGTCGAGGAAGCCGTACTCGGTGTAGATCGCCGTCCCGTAGCGGGCCTTCATGGCCCGGAAGCAGGCGGTCACCTCGGCCGGGGCGAAGGGCATGGAGCCCAGCGCCGCCGTCGGCGCCAGGGTGCCGTCGTCGCGCTCGCCCGGCCCGCGGGCGGAATAGCTGAAGAACTGCCGCTCGCGGCCGTCGACGACCTCGCGGAAATCGCCCGGCCCGTCGCAGGCGGTCAGCCCCCAGACGTCCGCCGAATAGCCCGCCCAGCCCATCGGGTTGCGGATCGCGTAGTCCCGCTGCGCCGCCACCGCCCGCACGCTGTTCTGGAAGTAGTCGAAGCCCGGGATCTCCGCCTGCTTGCCGCGCATGAAGGCGTCGCGGATGCCGCGGAAGTCCACGAACATGTGGCTGTACTGGTGCCCGAACAGCGGCGCGAAATGCAGGTGCGCCGGCCCGTATTCGTCGCTCCAGCTGCGGTCGTAGACGCTGCACCACTCGTCCCACACCGCGGCCGGTACCGGGTGGGTCGGGCTGCCCATGGCCAGCAGCAGGACCAGCATGCCCTCGTTGTAGACGTGCCAGTCCGACGGAATGAAGCCGCGCTCCGGATGCCAGCCCATGGTGATCCGGTTCGGCCGCACCACTGTCCAGTCCCACTCGACCCGCTCGTAGATCGCCTGGGCCAGCCGCCGGATCTCGGCCTCGTCGCGATGGTCGCCGTCGAACCACCGGGCGGCGAACAGCATCCCGCCCAGCAGCAGGGCGGTGTCGACCGTGGACAGCTCCGTCCGCCCGAAGCGGTGGCCGGTCTCCATGTCGAGGAAGTGGTAGAAGAAGCCCTTGTACCCTGCGGTCCCGGTCGCCTCCGGCCCCTGCGGCGCATCGTGGAAGAAGCGCAGGGTGATCAGGGTGCGCTCGCGCGCCTCCTCCCGCGTCATCCAGCCCCGCTCCACCCCGACCGGCCAGCACGCCAGGGCGAAGCCGACGGCGGCGATGGAGGCGAACGACCGGCTCGGCCAGCGGTCCGGCGTCAGCCCGTTGTCGCGGTTGGTGGTGCGCACGAACCAGTCGAAGGTCCGGCGTTGCAGCTCGTCGATGTCAGCGGCGACCGGGACGGCGGCGACGGGGCCGCCGGCGAGCGGCGCGGCGCACCCGGCGGCGGCCAGCGCCGCCCCCGCCATCGTGGAGCCCATCAGGAAGTTGCGGCGGTCCATGGCGGTCACCCTACTGCAAACGCGCACCAAGAAAAAAAGCGGCCGCCCCCGCCGAAGCGAGGGCGGCCTTCAGGCTCAGGAGCCGATCACCAGCGGTAGCGCAGACCGACCTGGAAGCTCCGGGTCGGCAGGTACTGCGCCGTCGGATCGCCGAAGGTCGGGTTCAGCGGCGCATCCGGCGTGTTGTTGTTGATCCGGTAGGTCTGGTTGAAGCTGCTGTAGTTCCGGAAGTTGAACACGTTGATCGCGTCGACCGTGAACTCGACCACATCACCGCCGAACACCTCGAACTCCTTGGTCAGACGCAGGTCGACCTGACGATAGGCGAAGGCGTTCGGAATGATGAAGCTGTGCTTCTCCGGATAGAACTCGAACCACATCGGCTTGCCGCCGCTGCCGGGGTTGAAGCCGGTGAACGGCTTGCCCGAGGCCAGGGTGATCAGCGACGACAGGCGGAAGTCCCACGGCAGCGCCATGGTGCCCGACAGCACGACGCGGTGGCGATCGGTGCCCGGCGAGTTGAACCACGGCGTGGCCTCGATCGACGGATAGTCGAAGTCGAAGTTGGACAGGCCCTGGTCGCGGCTGCCGTTCTGGGTCGCTTCCGCAAAGGTGTAGGCGACGTTGAAGCCGTAGCCGTCGTCGGCGGTGAAGGGCTTGTCGATCGTCAGGTAGATCGCCTGGTATTCCCGCTCGCGGTTGTGGTCCGAATAGAAGGCGTTGCGGAACGGGAACTGCTGACCGGTCGTCGGATCGATCAGGCTCGGCAGCGGGACGACCACCGAGTTGGCGTTGTTGACGTTCAGCCGGTACCAGCCGAACTCGTTCTCGGTCTTGGCGTAGGAGAAGGTCAGCGCCGTCTGGATGTCTCCGAACTTCTGCCGGATCCCCAGGTTGAACTGGTCGGTGTGCGGCATTTCGGCGTCGTTGCGGACGAGGAAGACCTCGCCCGTTCCGGTCGTTCCCGCGAGCAGGGCGTCGAGGCCCGCCGTGGTCGCGTAGCTCGGATCCCAGGCGACCGTGTTGGTCTGGCCGCCGTAGGCGCCGCCGGAGGGCGAGAAGTAGATGTTCTTCGTCCGGTTGAACGGCGCGAAGCGCTCCGAGAAGGCGAAGTTGAAGCCGATCCGGTCGTAGTAGCGCCCGGCGCCGCCGAAGAGCACGGTCTGCTCGTCGGCGAAGACGTCGTAGCTGAACCCGATCCGCGGCTGGATCGCGCCCGTGAAGGCGTCGCGCCCGTCTTCCGCGATGTACTGCGACAGATCGACGTCCGAGACATAGTTCGGGTGCGCCTGCAGGGCGGTGATGAAGCGCTGGATGACGTCCGGCGTGGTGTAGTCGTTGTTGACCGCGTTATCCTCGTAGTCCCAGCGGATGCCGAGGTTGAATTCAAGCTGGTCGGTGACCTGCCAGTCGTCCTGGAAGTAGATGCCGAAGACGTTGTTATCCGCATCCGTCGGAGCGACCGGCAGGGCGAACTCCACCCGTGTCGGGATCGCGGAGCTGCCGAGCACCTGCGGCCGCGCGTCAATGTCGTAGGTGAAGATCGGGTTCCGGTTGAACTGCTTCGCGACATAGTACGACTGCATCGAGTACTTCACACCCATCTTGAAGGTGTGACGCCCGTTCCACTCGAAGTCGTTGAACGTCAGGTCGTTCTTGAACGTCCAGCTTTCCTGCTCGATGTCCTGGTTGTTCTGGCCGCCGCCGCGGGTGAAGACCGTCGACTCGATGTTGTTATAGTTGAACTGGAATCCCGGAGTCCCCGTCGCATTGTCGCGGTACACGACATAGCGGGCGCCCGGAAGATCGAAGTTCACCGCCGTGGGATTGTAGGTGTAGCGGAAGTAGTCGACCGAGGCTTCGTTCAGGAAGTTGTTGCCATTGTACTGGTGCCTCAGCACCAGCGACCTGGTGTCGCCGTTCACGGTCACCGCACGCTCGGCCGACGTCGGGCCGTTGCCGAAGTCGCGAATGTCGAACTCGGTCCGGTAGGTCCCGCTCAGCTCCAGCCGCTGCCGGTCGTCGATCTGCCAGCTCAGCTTGCCGAAGAACATGTCCTGCTCGAACGGCGCCGTGAACGTGCCCAGCAGGTCGTCGAACAGGGGCGTGTACTCGGTGCGGTTCAGGAACACGCTCCGGTCACGGGTCTCCTCCTTGCGCTCGTAGGCGAGGAAGTAGTGCAGACGATCCTCGATGATCGGTCCGCCGACCGAGCCGCCGTACTGCAGGCGGTCGAGGCGGGGCTTCGGCTCGCCGCGCCGCTCCGAGAAGACGTTCTGGGCGGTCCAGTCGCCGTCCTGCCACTGCACGAACAGGTCGCCGGTCAGCTCATTGGTGCCCGAGCGGCTGAGCGACGTGATGATCGCCGACGAGGCCTGTTCATACTCGGCCTTGAAGTTCTGGGTCAGGACCCGGAACTCCTGGATCGCGGCCTGGGGGAAGGGGTTGCCGCGGCTGTCGTCCTGGCCGGCGACGCCGCCGTCGATGATGGTGCCCTTCTGGTTCTGGCCGTCGATGAACACATTGATCGCCAGCGACGGCTGGCCGCCCGCCGAGATCGTGCGTTCCGTATCGCCTTCCTGCACCACCACGCCCGGCGCGAGGGCGGCGAAGTTCAGGAAGTTGCGGCTGATCTGCGGCAGGTCGTTGATCTGCTGCTGGCTGACGTTGGTGGCGACCTCCGAGGTGCGCACCTCGAACAGCCGACGACCGGTGACGACGATCTCGCCCAGCTCGGCGGCGTCGGCCGCGGCGGAACCGGTTACATTCGAGGCCACATCGAGATCGAGGGTCGCAGCCTGGCCCAGGGCGATGGTGACGGTGTCCTCGGCGGTCTGGCCGTCGGCCGACGTCGCGGTGATCCGGTAGGTGCCGGGGCGCAGGCCCGACAGGACGTAGCCGCCGTCGGCGGCGATGCGGCCGCGGGTGACGTAGCCGGTGGCCACTTCGGTGGCGACGATCGTGCCGCCGTTCTCCGCCGCAGCGCCTTCGTAGACGGTGCCGCGCAGGGTCGACGTCGAGACCTGCGCCGCGGCGCCGCCGGCGGCGCCGAGCGAGATCGCCACGGCGAGGGCGGAGGCCGCCCCCAGATAGAGCTTGGACTTACGGGTCATTACGGGTTCTCCCCCTCTGGAAGCGAAACGGCGGCCGCCGCGCTGGCGCGGCTTGCCCGGGTCGGGTGGTCGGTCGCCGGATTTGTGGAAGGCCGGACGACCAGTTCGGGTCGGACGACCTCGCAGGCGGCGTCGGCGGTGGCCGCGCCTGCGGATTGGATGAAGCGGACCAGCCGTTCGAGGGCGCTGCGGCCCATCTCGGCGATGTTGATCCGCAGGGTGGTCAGGCCGGGGCGGACGAGGCTGGCCAGCGGCACGTCGTCGAAGCCGGCCACGGCCGTGTCCTCGGGCACGCGCAGACCGGCCTCCTGCAGAGCCAGCATGGCCCCCACGGCCATGTTGTCGTTGGCCGCGAAGACGGCGTCCGGCGGCGGCGTCATCGCCGCCAGCTGCGCGCCGGCCTCGTGGCCCGAGGCCTTGGTGAAGGCGCCGTCGATCACCGTGGTCGGCAGGCCCGCGGCGGCCATGGCCTCCAGATAGCCGGCGAGACGGGCCTCGGCCTCCAGGTTGCCGGCGGGGCCGGCGATGTGGGCGATGCGGCGGCGGCCGGTGGCGATCAGGTGCTCGACCGCGGCCACCGCGCCGCCGTGGTTGTCGACGACGATCGAGGGTCGGCCGGCGTCGGCGCCGCCGTTCATCAGCAGCACCGGCAGGCGCCCGGCCAGGCTGGCCGCCAGGTTGGCGGCGCCGAGATGGGGCGACAGCACGATCAGCCCGTCGACCCGCCCGCGCATCGAGCGGATCGCGGCCGAGGCCTCCTCGGCGTCGTCATGCGACGACGAGACGATCAGATGGTAGCCCAGCGCCCGGGCGGCGACGTCCATGCCGCGGATCAGTTCGGAGAAGTACTCGCCGTAGAGGTCCGGAAGGATCACTCCGACGGTGCTGGTCCGGCTGGTCGACAGGCTGCGCGCCCCCGAGTGCGGCACGTACTGCAGGGCCTCGACGGCCTCCAGCACCCGCTTCCGGGTCGATTCGGTCACCGCGCCGGCGCCCGTCAGGACGCGCGAAACCGACGCGACGGAAACCTCCGCGCGGCGGGCGACATCGCGGATAGTGGCCGGCTTCACGCCAGCTCCCCGGCGGCGCACCAGTGCGTCCAGACGTTTGACAAACGATTCGGCTCCCTGGGGATCCCGGTCCCGGCCTGCTTTCCGCGGGTCCGTCCGTGAAATCCGTGTAACCGATTACATGACACACTGGTCATGGACCCCGCAAGTGCCCTAGTTTGGCCAACGTCGCGGTTGTGATCGCCTCGCCACAGAGGTACCGACCACCCCGCCGATCCGCCGCTCCTGTCCCGATTTCCAGTCCAGAGACCTTCGCTCATGACCTCAGAAGCCGCCCGCAGTTATCGATTTCCTGAGGGTTTTCTGTGGGGGGCGGCCACCGCCGCCTACCAGATCGAGGGCTCCTCGATGGCCGACGGCGCGGGGGAGTCGATCTGGGACCGGTTCAGCCACACTCCCGGCAATATGAAGGATGGCGACACCGGCGACGTCGCCTGCGACCATTACAACCGCTGGCGCGAGGACATCGCGCTGATGAAGCGGCTGAACCTTCAGGCCTACCGATTCTCGGTCAGCTGGAGCCGCGTGATTCCCGACGGCCGCGGCGCCATCAACCCGAAGGGCCTCGACTTCTACGATCGCCTCGTCGACGGCCTGCTCGAGGCCGGCATCGAACCCCTGTGCACCCTCTACCACTGGGACCTGCCGGCGGCGCTCGACGACCGCGGCGGCTGGCTCAATCCCGACATCGCCGACTGGTTCGCCGACTACGGCCAGGTGATGTTCGAGAAGTTCAAGGGCCGGGTGAAGACCTGGGGCACCATCAACGAGCCGTGGGTCATCGTCGACGGCGGCTATCTCCACGGCGCCCTGGCTCCCGGCCACCGCTCGGCCTTCGAGGCGGTGATCGCCGGCCACAACGTGCTGCGCGCCCACGGCGCCGCCGTCCGCCGCTTCCGCGAGGTGGGCGAGGGCCAGATCGGCATCGTCCTCAACATCGAGCCCAAATACCCGGCCTCCGACAGGCCCGAGGACGAGGCCGCCCGCCGCCGCGCCGAGGCGCAGATGAACCGCTGGTTCCTCGACCCGCTGATGGGCCGCGGCTACCCCGAGGAGCTGAAGGACGTCTACGGAAAGGCGTGGCGCGAATTCCCCCAGGCGGACTTCGACCTCATCGCCGAGCCGACCGACTGGATGGGCCTGAACTGGTACACCCGGGCGGTGCCGGAGAACGCGCCCGACGCCTGGCCGACCCGCTCGCGCCCTGTGAAGCAGGTCCAGCACGCCCACACCGAGACCGGCTGGGAGGTCTATCCCCCCGCCTTCACCGACACCCTGGTCTGGCTGCACGAGCAGACCGGCGGCAAGCTGCCGCTGATGGTCACCGAGAACGGCTCGGCCTGGTACGACCCGCCGCACGCCATCGACGGCCGCATCCCCGACCCGATGCGCGTCCACTATCTGCAGACCCACCTGAAGGCGATGCACGACGCCATCGGCAAGGGCGTCGACCTGCGCGGCTACATGGCCTGGTCGCTGCTCGACAATCTCGAATGGTCGCTCGGCTATTCCAAGCGCTTCGGCATCGTGCACGTGAACTTCGCCACCCAGGAGCGGACCATCAAGGACTCCGGCCTGCTCTACGCCGAGGTCATCCGGACCCACGGCGAGGTGCTGGAGACCCTCTGAGCCTCAGCGCACCCGGTCGTAATAGGCCTCGATCAGGTCCAGCCGCTCCCGGAACGGGACGTCCTTCGCCACCGGACCGTCGTTGGTGAATTCCAGCAGGCGGTCCGGCTCGGCCCGGAACTCCGGCCATGCCTGGCGCATCCCGCCGTTCGGGTCGCCCGTCGAGGCGAAGGTGGTCCAGTACCCGGCCATCTGGTCCGCCTGCCGCTGGTCCATCTCCGCCGTCGGCCACGGCGAGGCCTCCAGGTTGTCGAACACGTACTGCCGCTCCGAGGCGTGGGTCGCTCCCGCGTGCGGCTCGGGCATGGCGGCCGAGACCACGTCGAAGCGGTACAGCCACGTCGGGTGGCCGTTGCGCGCATGCAGCCGCGCCAGACGCCGCGCCGGCTCGTTGAAGACCAGATCGCTCACCACCTGGGCGTCGTAGCCCTCCTGCCCCCCGTAGGCGCGCAGGAAGGCCGCCCGCTCCGCCGCCGTCATGGCGTCGTCGATGGCGCCGTAGGGGCTCAGCTCCGACGGCTTGATCCACCAGAACTCGGCGCTGTTCGTGCCGATGATGAAGGGCACGGCGGCCTCACGGCCGGCCGCGAACGCCGCCTCCACGTCCTCCGCCACATAGACGCCGTCCCGCACCAGCACGTCGCCGCCATAGAAACTCGGCGCCGGGCGCAGGAAGGCCTCGGCCGGGACGGCCCGCAGCGCGTCCGCCGTCGTCGCGCCCAGGTCCGCGGCGAAGGCCTCGCCCCGGGCCTGCATCGACAGGCCCCCGTCGCGGCGGGGCGCGTCGACCGGCGTCCCCTCCTCCCGGCCGAGCCCCGACTGCACCACCGCCCGGTGAAACAGTCCCCGCGCCTCCGGCGAGATCATCAGCCGCGTCACCAGCGCGCCGCCCGCCGACTCGCCGAAGACCGTCACATTGCCGGGGTCCCCGCCGAAGGCCGCCGCATTGTCCTGCACCCAGCGCAGGGCGGCCACCACGTCCATCATCCCCCAGTTGGCCGCCGGCTCCCCCGGCCCCCGCTCCGCGGCCAGCGCCGGATGGTCGAAGAAGCCGAGCCGGCCCAGCCGGTAGTTCAGGGTCACCACCACCACGCCGCGGCGGGCCAGGCGGGTCCCGTCGTACAGGGCTGCGGTGCCCGAGCCGTTGTTCAGCCCGCCGCCGTGGATCCAGACCATCACCGGCAGCGGGCCTTCCCGTCCGACCGGAGTCCAGACGTTCAGCGTCAGGCAGTCCTCGCTCATCGGCAGCGGCCCGACCCCGTTGTCGCCGTTGGCCGGCGGCTGCACGCAGATCGCCCCGTACGACGAGGCGTCCCGCGGCTCCGTCCACGCCTGCGGCGGCTGCGGCGGCCGCCAGCGCAGCGGGCCGACCGGGGGCGCCGCGTAGGGCAGGCCCCGGAAGGCGACCACGCCCTGCGCCGCCACGCCGGTCACCGGCCCCTGGGCCACCCGGGCTTCGACGGACTGCGCCTCTCCGGCGCCGGCGGGGGTGAGGGTCATCAGGGCGGCGACGAACAGACTGGTCAGGAACATCCCGGGAGGATAACCGCTTCCGTGCGCGAGCCAATTCGATCTTCACGCGAACCCGACGCGGCGTTGTGCGTTAGCGTGGCTGTACGGCGGGGCATCGCTTGAAAGAACTGGTGAAATCGGGGGCGCTGGACGCCGAACTGGCCGCCGCCTTCGAGGCGTCGCCGAACCCGTACATGCTGCTGACCCCGGACCTGCGCTACGCCGGGATGAACGCCGCCTATCTCGCCGCCGTGGGCGCGCGCCGCGAGGACCTGCTCGGCCGCCCGATCTTCGAGGTCTTCGATTCCGGCCCGACCGAGGACGGCCGCGCCAACGCGCGGCAGCTGCGCGCCTCCTTCGAGCGGGTGCTGCGCGAGGGCCGGCGCGACCACCTCGCCCTGATCCGCTACGCCATGCCCGCCGCCGGCCCCGACGGCGAGACGGTGCTGCAGGAGCGCTTCTGGTCGGCCACCCACACCCCGATCCGCGACGCCTCCGGCCGCATCATCTACATCCTCCAGCACACCACCGACATCACCGAGCTGGAGCAGCTCCGGCGGCGGGCCGCCGGGGCGGACCGCAAACGCGCCATCGACTCCATCCTCAGCGGCAATGTCCTGCAGCGGGCGGAGCACGTGCAGCAGGCCAATCGCGAGCTCGAGACCGAGCGCAACCGCCTGCTGGAAATGTTCATGCAGGCCCCCGGCTTCGTCGCCGTGCTGTCGGGACCGGACCACGTCTTCCAGATGTACAATCCGGCCTACGCCCAGCTCATCGGCCACCGCGACCTGGCGGGCAAGCCGGTCCGCGAGGCGCTGCCGGAGGTGGTGGGACAGGCCTACATCGGCCTGCTGGACGCCGTCTACGCCACTGGCGAGCCGCACGAGGGGCGGGCCAGCCGGGTCGAACTCCAGCGCACGCCGGACGGGCCGCTGGAGACCGTCTGGCTGGATTTCATCTACCAGCCGATCCGCGACGACTCCCGCAACGTCGTCGGCATCTTCGTGCAGGGCCACGACGTCACCGAGACGGTGCTCTCGACCGAGCGCCAGAAGCTGATGATCGACGAGCTGAACCACCGGGTGAAGAACACCCTGGCGACGGTGCAGTCGATCGCCATGCAGACGGCGCGGACGCACCGCGACCCCGTGGGGTTCGCCGAGAGCTTCCAGGCCCGCCTGCTCGCCCTGTCGCACACCCACGACCTGCTCACCCGCAGCCATTGGGAGGGCGCCGACCTGCGCGACGTGCTGGAGCACGAGACCAAGGCCCACGGGCCGCACCGGATCTCCCTCGTCGGCCCGCCGGTGGCGCTCGAGCCCGCCGCCGCCCTGTCGCTGGGCATGGTCTTCCACGAACTGGCCACCAACGCGGCCAAGTACGGCGCCCTGTCGGTCCCCGAGGGCCGGGTGCTGGTCGACTGGGGCGTCAGCGACCAGACCAGTCCGGTCCTGCGCCTCGCCTGGCGCGAGGTCGGCGGCCCGCCGGTGCAGGCGCCGGAACGCCGCGGATTCGGCAGTCGGCTGATCGAACGCAACGTGCATCATGATCTGGCGGGCGTGGTCGAACTCGACTACGCACAAAGCGGTTTCAGTGCGGAGTTCTCGATCCCGCTGGACGGGAGGAGTCGACAATGAGCGAGACGCTGACGGGACGCCGCATCCTGGTGGTGGAGGACGAGTCCCTCGTCGCCATGCTGCTGGAGACGATCCTCGAGGACATGGGCTGCACCCCGGTCGGACCGGCCGCGACGGTCGAGGACGGGCTGGGCTTCGCCACCGACGGCGAACGCCTCGACGCGGCCCTGCTCGACGTCAACGTGGCCGGCCGCCAGGTCTTCCCGGTGGCCGACGCCCTGAAGGCCGCGGGCGTGCCCTTCGTCTTCTCCACCGGCTACGGCGAGGGCGGCCTGCCCGACGAATGGCGCGGCCACGCCACCATCCAGAAGCCCTTCACCGAGGCCGCCGTCCGCGACGCCCTGATGAAGGCGATGGGTCAGGCGAACGTCTGAAGCGGTAGGGCAACAGGCGGCAGGCAGCAGGCAGCAGGATCGACGACGGAGCTTCCTCCCCGTCGTCACCGGCCGCCGCCTCGAAGGTCCCGCCTGCTGCCTGCTGCCTGCTGCCTACCGCCCCAGATCCCTCATCACCGCCCGCGCCGCATTGTGCCCCGGGGCGCCGGTGACGCCGCCGCCGGGATGGGCGCCGGAGCCGCACAGATAGAGGCCGGGCACGGGCATCCGGTAGTCGGCGCAACCCAGCACCGGCCGGGCGCTGAACAGCTGGTCCAGGGTCAGCCGCCCGTGGAAGATGTCGCCGCCGACCAGGCCGAAGCGCCGCTCCAGATCGCGCGGCCCCAGCGCCAGCCGCCCCAGCACCGAGGCCCTGAACCCCGGCGCATGGGCCTCGACCGTGTCGATCATCAGATCGGCCACCGTGTCGCGGTGCGCGTCGCCCAGGGCCGGATCGACATGCTGGCAGAACAGGCTGGCGACGTGCTGTCCCGGCGGAGCCAGGCTGTCGTCCAGGGTCGAGGGGATCAGCATCTCCACGATCGGCCGCGACGACCAGCCGTTCAGCCGCGCCTCGGCGTGGGCCCGGTCCATATAGGCCAGCGACGGGGCCATGATGATCCCGGCCGTCAGGTGGTCCCCCGCCCCCGGCAGGGCGGTGAAGTCGGGCAGCTGCGACAGGGCCACGTTCATCCGGAACGTCCCCGAGCCGGACTGGTGGTTGCCGATCCGCTCGCGGAAGTCGGCCGGGACCACGGCGTCGTCGACCAGCCGTTCGAACAGCAGGCGCGGATGCAGGTTCGAGACCACCGCCCGCGCCCGCACGACGTCGCCCGCCTCCGTCACCGCCCCGACCGCCCGGCCCTTCTCGGTCAGCACCTCGGCGACGGGCGCCTCCAGCCGCACCTCCACCCCCTGTTCGGCGCAGGCCCGGGCCATGGCCTGGGTGATCGCCCCCATGCCGCCCAGGGCGTGACCCCAGACCCCCTTCCGCCCGTTCACCTCGCCGAACACGTGATGCAGCAGCACATAGGCCGAGCCCGGCGTGTACGGGCTGGCGTAGTTCCCCACCACGCTGTCGAAGCCGAACAGGGCCTTGATCGGGTCGCTCTCGAACCAGCCGTCCAGCCAGTCGCCGGCGGATTTGGTGAACAGGTCCAGCAGGTCGCGCCGGCCCTGCACGTCCAGCCCCGCCGCCTGCCGCCCCAGCGACGCCCCCTTCAGCAGCTCCGGCAGCATGGTCATCCAGCCGCCCTCCACCATGTTCGGCGGCGCCTTCAGGATCCAGTCGCGCAGGATCGCCGCAACCACCTCCAGCCGCCGCTCGTATTCCGGCAGCCGCTCCGCATCGCGGGCCGAGAATTTCGCCGCCTCCGCCGCGGTGCGCCCCTCCCCCGCCAGCAGATGCCGGCCGTCCTCCAGCGGCAGGAAGTTGGAGACCCGGCGCTCGACCACGGCCAGGCCGTGCCGGGCCAGCGCCATGTCGGCGATGACCTTCGGATTGAGCAGGCTGACGGTGTAGCTGGCCGTGGAATTGCGGAAGCCGGGATGGAATTCCTCCGTCACCGCCGCCCCGCCGACCACGTGCCGCCGCTCCAGCACCGTCACCTTCAGCCCGGCCCGCGCGAGATAGAAGGCGCAGACCAGGCCGTTATGGCCCCCGCCGAGGATGACGACGTCTGTCATGAGGTTCTTGGGTCCAGGGGCTAGGTTCCAGGGGGGAACGGCGACGCTGCAGACCCCTCCCTAGCACCTGGCCCCTATCCCCTAGAACCTCCTCTTCGGGCCGGTGCACCAGCGACACCAGCACGACCGACACGATCATCAGCAGGAACCAGCTCCCCAGCTTTTCCAGACCGACAGGCTGCCAGCCGTCCGCCTGTCCGGGGTAGGCCCAGGCGCGGCCGAAGGTGGCGAGGTTCTCGGCGATCCAGATGAACAGCGCGACGAGGAAATAGCCTGCCAGCAGCGGCATGGCCCGCCGCCTCCGGTCCGCCGTGAAGTGGAACCAGCCGCGGCCGAACAGCAGCGCCGTAAGGGCGAACAGCGCCAGCCGCACATCCGGCAGCCAGTGGTGGGCGAAGAAGTTCACATAGATCGCCGCCGCCAGCAGCCAGGTCGTCCAAATGGGCGGATAGCGCGTCACCCGGATGTGGAAGATGCGCTGCACCCGCGCGATGTAGCTGCCGACGGCCGCATACATGAAGCCCGAGAACAGCGGCACGGCGCCGATGCGGAGCAGGCTCTCCTCCGGATAGATCCACGAGCCGTGCGCGGTCTTGAACAGCTCCATCACCGTGCCGGCCAGGTGGAAGAGGAAGATGACCCGCGCCTCCTCCCAACTCTCGAGCCGGAAGGCCAGCATCGCCGCCTGGATCGCCACGGCCCCGACTACGAGGAAATCGTAGCGCGAGACCCGCGCTCCCTCCGGCCACCACAGGAAGGTGGCGACGATCAGCGCCAGCATGGCCCCGCCGAACAGGCAGGCCCATCCCTGCTTCAGTCCGAACCAGAGGAGCTCGAAGACATAGCCCCGCCACCGCGCCCCGTCCGCCCACGCCTGGGCTTCGGTCAGAAGAAGGCGGCCCCGGGTTTCGAGGGGGAGGCGGCGTGCGTCGGTCATGCGGCGACGCTAGCTGCGCCGACGGCCGCTTCTCATGAGCGGATCATGAGGAATTTCCGCGCGGGAAGCTCCTACCCCCGC
This sequence comes from Brevundimonas sp., assembly GCF_013912005.1. Classification (GTDB taxonomy): domain Bacteria; phylum Pseudomonadota; class Alphaproteobacteria; order Caulobacterales; family Caulobacteraceae; genus Brevundimonas. Next base: position 40,551 of record NZ_JACESB010000018.1, read on the forward strand.
CCGCGGTACGTCGGCACGCCCTGGTCCGGCAGCCACAGCCCCTCGGGCGCCGGGCCGGTCTGCCAGAAGACGTCGATCGGAATGCCGCCGCGCGGATACCAGTAGCCGCCGATGCGCAGCCACTTGGGGTGCAGCAGGTCGACCAGCCGCTTGCCGATGGCCACGGTGCAGTCCTCGTGGAAGGCGCCGTGGTTGCGGAAGCTGGTCAGGTACAGCTTCAGGCTCTTGGACTCGACCAGCCAGTCGCCCGGCGCATAGTCGATGACGATGTGGGCGAAGTCGGGCTGGCCCGTCACCGGGCACAGGCTGGTGAACTCGGGCGCCGTGAAGCGCGCCAGGTACAGCGTGTCCGCGTGCGGGTTCGGGACCCGCTCCAGCACGGCGGTTTCCGGACTGGTCGGCGCGGGGGTCATCTGGCCCAGCTGGTGCAGGCCGGAGGTGTCGGTGGTCATGGGATGTCAGCCCGAAGCTGCCGAATGCCGGCGGGAAGGATGGCAGCCAGTAGCGCCATGCCCTGTGGTTTTCAAAGGGCGGCGCCGGCGCCGCTAGAGGGCGCGCGCTTCCAGTCGGGCGATCCACCGCGCCGCCCGCGCCTTCAACTCCATGTCCCGCGCCAGGAGGGAGGCGTCCTCCGGCAGCCGGTCCAGCTGTTCGAACCGGAAATCCGCCTCCTCATGCCTGTTCCACGCCGCCTGCAGGCTGCGGAACGGCGAGCTGCCCCGCCGCAACGCGAACCACAGGCCGTTCTGCTCGGTGTCGATGTGACGGCTCTGCCCCACCCACGCCTCGCCTGTCGCCGTGCAGATCACCGCGAACACGCCGGCGATGGTCTTGCGTTCCTTGTAGGCCGCAATGAGGGCCTTCCGATCCCGGGACGTCATCCGGCCCCTCCTTTTCACCCGGGTGATATAGACGACGTTTCTACCCGGGTAAATATCTCGGGCGAGGTTTCGCGTCGCGGCCGCGGCCGCGCGGCATTTGCCTTCCCCGGGGGCGCCCCGCTATCCGTAGCGAAAGACAACGCGGGGAGACGACCATGGCCATTCCGGCTTCGCTGCAATCGGGACTGAAGCTGCCGGTGATCGCCGCGCCCATGTTCCTCGTTTCCGGGCCCGACCTGGTCGTCGAGGCGTGCAACGCCGGCGTCATCGGCACCTTCCCGTCGCTGAACCAGCGCACCACCGAGGGCTACCGGGAGTGGCTCCGCGAGATCAAGGCGCGCCGGAACCCCGACGCCGCCGCCTTCGGGGTCAACCACATCGTCCATCCGACCAACCCGCGCCTGCTGGCCGACATGCAGGTGACGGTCGAGGAGCAGGTGCCGCTGGTCATCACTTCGCTCGGCGCGGTGCGCGACGTGGTCGAGGCGGTGCACGGCTACGGCGGCGTGGTCTTCCACGACATCGCCAACGTCCGCCACGCCCGCAAGGCGGCCCAGGCCGGGGTCGACGGCCTGATCCTCGTCGCCAACGGCGCCGGCGGCCACGCCGGGGTGGTCAACCCCTTCGCCCTGGTGGAGGAGGTGCGCGGCTTCTTCGACGGAACCCTCATCCTGTCGGGCTGCCTGTCGACCGGCCGCGACGTCGCCGCCGCCCTGATGATGGGCGCCGACTTCGCCTACATGGGCACCCGCTTCATCGCCACGACCGAGAGCGCGGCCCAGCCCCACTACAAGGACATGATCGTCGAGGCCGGCTCGGCGGACATCACCTACACCCCGGCGGTCTCGGGCATCCCGGCCAACTTCCTGACCCCGTCGCTGGTCGAGAACGGCATCGACCCGAAGTCCCTGCCCGAACACAAGCTCGACATGGGCGAGGAGGCGAAGGCCTGGAAGACCGTCTGGTCCGCCGGCCAGGGCGCCGGCGCCATCCGCGACGTCGTGCCGGTGGCCGACCTCGTCGCCCGCCTGCGGGACGAATATTCGCAAGCCTGTGATGAATTCGACAAAAAGCGCCTCTAGGGCGGGTCCGTCCCACCCGAGAGGCCGTACATGCTCCGAACCCTGACGACCGTCGCCGCCGCGACGACCGCCCTGCTCGCGTTCGCGCCGGCCGCCGCCGCCCAGGACGGGGGCGGTTGGGCCTTCGCCTTCGGCGCCGCCACCGACAACCGCTCCAAGGCGATCTCGAAATCCGACGGCGAGCCCTTCGTCTGGGGCGAGGCGGAATGGGAGAGCGCCAGCGGCCTGTTCTACGCCGGCCCCTCGTTCGAGACGGTCGACAACGCCGGCTCGGAGCTCGAGGTGGCGGTGAACGCCGGCGTGCGGCCGCAGGTCGCCGGCTTCGACCTCGACCTGAACGTCGAGCACAAGTGGCTGGTCGACGCGGCGCCGGGCGCCGACGCCGACGCCTGGGAGTTCACCGCCGACCTGCGCCGCTCGATCGGCCCGGCCAGCGGCCGGCTGCGCCTGCAGCACTCGCCCGACAGCGCCGGCTCGAGCCGCGCCTGGACCTGGTACGAGGCCCAGGTCGGCTGGGACTTCACCGACCGCCTGTCCGGCTCCGCCGCCATCGGCCGGCGCGAGCAGGAGACCAGCGTCGACTACACCGGCTACAACATCGGCGTAAGCTACGCCGTCACCCGCAGCCTCGAGGCCGACCTCCGCTGGTACGGGACCGACGCCGACGTCCCCGGCGAGCAGTATGCGGACGCCCTCGTCGCCGGCGTCAGCTTCGCCTTCTGACCTCGCAATCGGCGTCGCGCCGCCCTATCTTGGGCGAATGTCCTCTCTTCGACCCACGACCCTCGAGCGCGCCTACGAACTGGCGCGCGAAGGCCGCTGCCGCACCGTCGGCGACATCAAGCAGGCGCTCTCTTCCGAGGGCTACGACCGCATCCAGGACGCCCTCTACGGGCCGTCGCTGACCGCGGACCTGCGCAAGCTGTGCCAGCAGCACTACGTGCCGCCGGGGGCGCCCCAGCCGGTCGACTGACGCCGCGCCTTGCTTTGGCCGCGCGGGCGGTCCACAAGGCGGATGTCGATCTCTCTGCGAAACGCCACCCCTCTGCTTTCGCCCGAGGTCCAGCCGCTCCCATTCAGACCCGACAGGCCGCCAGGGGCTGTTCCCTGCGGCCAACGCCAGAAGGAGGTCTGAAAATGGCTACCGGCACCGTGAAATGGTTCAACTCCACCAAGGGCTACGGCTTCATCCAGCCGGATGACGGCGGCAAGGACGTCTTCGTCCACATCTCGGCCGTCGAAGGCGCCGGCCTGCGCGGCCTGGACGAGAACCAGAAGGTCTCCTACGAGATCGAGCGCGACCGCCGTTCCGGCAAGGAATCGGCCGGCCAGCTCAAGGTCGAGGGCTGACGCCCGGCGCCGGCCCCGGGCCGGCGCACCCACGATCCGCGGCGGCGGGGGCGAAAGCCTCCGCCGCCGTTTTCGTTTCGGGGCGCCCCTTGCGGACCGGCCCGGCCGTCCCCATCTCCCCTCTGTCGATCTCACTGCGAAACGCTGCTGCCCTTTGCATCGCGCACCGAGGTCCAAAGCCGATCCGTTCAGACCCGACAGGCCGCTCCGGACTTCTTCCGGCGGCCAACTCAAGCGGAGGTCCTGAAAATGGCTACCGGCACTGTAAAATGGTACAATTCCACCAAGGGCTATGGCTTCATCGCCCCTGACGACGGCGGCAAGGACGTGTTCGTCCACGCCTCGGCCGTCGAGACGTCCGATCTCGGCATGCTCAGCGAGAACCAGAAGATCTCGTACGAAGTCGAGCGCGACGCCCGCTCGGGCAAGGAATCGGCGGGCCGGCTGCGCTCGGCCGACTGAGTTCGTGCCCGATCCCGGTCCGCTCCCGCCCGGCGGCTCCCGCGCCATCGCCTTCGACGGCGAGATCGTGAGCCTGCTGCCGCTCGGCCTGCGCCGGGTGCGGCTCGACAACGGCCATGTGGTGACGGTCCTGCCGTCCTTCGGCCGGGCGTCCGACGTTCCCCTCGTGGGGGACCGGGTCGTCGTCGAGATCGCCTTCAACCAGCTGAAGGGCTGGCGCCTCGTGCGCCGGCCCTGACGCCCTCCCCCTCCCGGAGACGAGCATGACCCCCCTCGCCGAAATGGTGCCCGCGATGAGCGACGCCGACCTCAAGGCCCTGCGCGCCAACGCCGAGCGCCTGTCGGAGGACGCCTCCACGGTGCGGTCCGCCGCCGCCGCCGAGATCATCCCGATCATCGACGCCGAAACCGCCCGCCGCGCGACCCTCGCCCCGGCGGTCGCCGCGCCGAAGAAGCGCGCGCCGGCGAAGAAGAAGGTGGTGCCGGTCACCGGCCACCAGACCGCCCTGCCGGCGAAGACCGCCGCCGCCTGACGCCGACCCCGGGCGCGGGCTCAGGCCAGCGCCTGGTCCAGATCGGCGATCAGGTCGTCGATATCCTCGACCCCCACCGACAGCCGGATCAGGCTGTCGGTCACGCCGCCCGCCTCGCGCACCTCCTTCGGCACCGAGGCGTGGGTCATGATGGCCGGGTGGTTGACCAGGCTCTCCACCCCGCCCAGCGACTCGGCGAGGGTGAACACCTGCACCCGCTCCAGCACCTGCCGGGTGCGCGCCAGGTCGCCGTCGATGATCGCCGTGACCATGCCGCCGAAGCGGCCGTTCATCTGCCGCGCCGCCAGATCATGCTGCGGATGGCTGATCAGCCCCGGATAGATGACCTTCGCGATCCCCGCTCGGGTCTCCAGCCAGCGCGCCACCGCGAGGGCGTTGTCGTTGTGGGCCTTCATGCGGAGACCCAGCGTCTTCAGCCCGCGGTTGGCGAGGAAGGCGTCGAACGGCCCCATCACGCCGCCAACGGAATTCTGAAGGAACTTCAGCTCCTTCGCGATATCCGCATCGCCGGTGACCAGCGCACCGCCGATGATGTCCGAGTGGCCGTTGAGATACTTGGTCGCCGAGTGCATGACGATGTCCGCGCCCAGCGACAGCGGCTGCTGGCTCCACGGCGTGGCGAAGGTGTTGTCGACCACCAGCTTCAGCCCGCGCGCCTTCGCGATCCGCGCCAGCCCTTCGATGTCCGCCAGCTTCATCAGCGGATTGGTCGGGGTCTCGGCCCAGATCATCCGCGTCTGCGGCGTGATCGCCGCCTCGACCGCGGCCAGGTCGCTCAGGTCGACATAGGCGAAGTCCAGCCCCATCGAGCGCCGCCGCACCCGCTCGAACAGACGCCACGAACCGCCGTACAGGTCGTCGCCGGTGACGATGTGCGAGCCGGCGTCCAGCAGCTCCAGCGCCGTCGCGGTCGCCGCCATGCCCGAGGCGAAGGCGAAGCCCTGCACCCCGCCCTCGAGATCGGCCAGGCAGGCCTCGAACGCCTCCCGCGTGGGGTTCTTGCCGCGCGCGTACTCATAGCCCTTGTTCACGCCCGGGCTTTCCTGGGCGTAGGTCGAGGTGGCGTAGATCGGCGTCATCACCGCCCCGGTGGTCGGGTCGGGCCGCTGTCCGGCGTGGATGGCGCGGGTCGAGAAACCCTGGCTGTTCTTCAGATTGGCCATGGGTCTACCGGTTCAGGCTCAGGTGGTTGATGAGGTCGGTGCGGGTGATCAGGCCGACGAAGGTCTCCCCGTCGAGCACGATCGCCACCCGGTCGCGGTCGAACAGCGGGATCAGGGCGTCCAGCGGCTCGCCGACCTGCACCGTGTCCAGCTCGCGCGTCATCGCCGCGCGCACCGGCTGCGAGAAGCGCTCCGCCCGCGTGATTTCGTCGGTGTCCATGACGTGGACGATGTCGCTCTCGTCGAGGATGCCGACCAGCCGCCCGTTCTCCATCACCGGCAGCTGGGACACGTCCGCCCCCTTCATCCGCTTGAAGGCGGTGTCCAGGGTGTCGTCGGGACCGACGGAGACGACGTCGCCGCTGGCGTATTTCCGCGTGATCAGGTCCGACAGGTCGCCGCGCAGCTCGCGCTCGGTCAGGCCGTGATCGGCCAGCCAGGCGTCGTTGTAGACCTTGGACAGGTACTTGGCGCCCGTGTCGCAGACGAAGGTCACCACCCGCTTCGGCTCCGTCTGCTCGCGGCACCAGCGCAGCGCCGCCGCGATCAGGGTGCCCGACGACGATCCGGCCAGAACGCCTTCCTTCAGCAGCAGTTCGCGCACCGTGGCGATCGCCTCCGCGTCCGGGATCGAATAGGCCCGGTCGATCAGCGTCATGTCCGCGGTGTCCGGCACGAAGTTCTGGCCGATGCCCTCGACGGTGTAGCCGCCCTCCGGCCCCGGCACGCCCTCGTTCACGAGGCCGGCGAGGGTCGACCCCACCGGATCCGCGAGGACGATCTCCGCCTTCGAGCCCTGCGACTTCAGGTAGCGGGCGATGCCCGTGATGGTGCCGCCCGAACCGATGCCGGCGACGAAGGCGTCGATGTCGCCGCCCATCTGCTCCCAGATCTCCGGTCCGGTGCTGCGGAAATGGGCCTCGGAATTGGCGTCGTTGGCGAACTGGTTGACGTAGAAACCGCCGGGGATCTGCTGCGCCAGCCGCTCGGCCATGTCGGTGTAGTACTCCGGATGCCCGTGCGGGACGTCCGAACGCGTCAGACGAACATCCGCGCCCATTGCACGGATATGCTGGATCTTTTCCTTGGACATCTTGTCGGGAATGACCAGCAGCACCTTGTACCCCTTGGCCTGGCCGACCAGCGTCAGCGCCAGGCCGGTGTTGCCCGCCGTCGCCTCGACGATGGTCCCGCCCGGCTTCAGGAAGCCCTCGCGCTCCGCCGCCTCGATCATCGACAGGGCGATGCGGTCCTTGATGGAGCCGCCGGGGTTCTGACTCTCCAGCTTGAGGAACAGCCGGCACGGCCCGGTGTCGATGCGCGTCACCTCCACCATCGGCGTCTTGCCGATCAGCTCCAGGGCCGAAGCGGCGGGGCCGGTCAGGACCGGGGCGGGGGCAAGCGTCATCTGGGGCTCCTCGGATGCAGGCGGAAGCTGGCGACCGGGGCCATGCAGGTCAAGCACGGCCTTCGCGGAACCATTCCGGCTCCCCGGACATGGTGGATCAGGAGGTCGCCTTGGACATCACCTCGCCGATCGAGCGCGGCGGCGCGCTGCTGCAGTTCGCCCACCACGTCGCCGTCGCCATCGAAATGCTCGGCGTGGTGATCATCCTCGTCGCGGTGCTGCTCGCGGCGGTGATCTATTTCCGCACGGGTCTGCGGACCAGGGCGTGGAGCGACGCCTACGACGGCGCGCGCGCCAACCTTGGCCGCGGGATTCTGCTGGGACTGGAGCTGCTCGTCGGCGCCGACATCATCGCCACCGTCACCGCGCCCCTGACCTTCGAGAGCGTCGGCCTGCTGGCCGTCGTCGTCCTCATCCGGACCTTCCTCAGCTTCGCCCTCGAGACCGAGATCGAGGGACGCTGGCCGTGGCGGCGCGACTCTCCGGAGCGGACGCATCCCGACAGCCGGCGGCCCTCGCGCACCCGGTAGGGCGGTCGTTTCGCCGTCGCCCGTGTCCTTTGCCCCGGCCGCGCGTTATCAAGCCCTGCAATGACCCGGACTCCCCGCCGCCCCGCCC
>NZ_JACESB010000019.1 GCF_013912005.1 Brevundimonas sp.
CGCTGGACGGCAAGGGCGAGACCCAGCTGGCCCGCCCGACCGCCGACGGCGTGCGCGAGCCGCTCAACCGCCGCGCCACCATCAACATCAACTTCCGCTAAGCCGGAAGGCGATGCGGTCCCGGCTCCGGCCGGGACCGACAGGCCGGACCTACAGAGCCGCCGGTCCCGCAAGGGGCCGGCGGTTTTGCTTTGCGCCGGGCCTCGGGCGAAGCGGGAGGGGGGTGCCCCCGGCGGCGGCGACAGGCCGCGCCAGGGCCGCCGGCGGCAGTGTGTCTCCGACGCCACCCGGTCGGCCTGTCATATCACTGTCACACGACTGTCGTCCCCCTTTCCGACGGGAGCCGTAGAGGGAGCGGGATTTCAGCCGGCGAAGGCCGGTCGCTGGGCGCGCGCGCCCTTCTTCATCGGGGATAGATGACAATGACGAACCGCAAACGCGCGTTCTGGACGACGACGGCCCTGGCCACCTCCATGCTGGCGGCGAGCGCCGTCTACGCCCAGGAAACCACCGGCGCCATCCGCGGCCAGGTCACGAACGCCGACGGCTCCGCCGCCGTCGCCGCGAGCGTCACCATCGTCCACGAGCCCACCGGCACCAGCGTCACCACCGTCACCGACGCGAACGGCTTCTACAGCGCCCGCGGTCTGCGGGTCGGCGGCCCCTACACCGTCACCGTGGCCGGACCGGCCGGCGGCGGCGTGCGCCAGCTCGCCGGGATCGGCGTCGGCGACCCGGCCAACGGCGACGTGGTCGTCTACGGCGACGAGGCGGTCAGCATCGACGACGTGGTCGTCGTCGCCAGCCGCCGCTTCTCGAACGACTTCGGCGCGGGCTCGGCCTCCAACTACGGCGCCGACACCATCCAGTCGCTGCCCTCGATCAGCCGCGACCTGAAGGACGTCGCCCGTCTCGATCCGTTCGCCACCATCGACCCGTCGAACGAGGACGCCCTGTCCTTCGCGGGCACCAACACCCGCCTGAACCAGCTGACCGTCGACGGCATCCGCCAGAACGACGAGTTCGGCCTGAACGGCAACGGCTACCCGACGCAGCGCTCGCCGATCTCGCTGGACGCGGTGGAGGCGGTGAACGTCTCCGCGGCGCCGTTCAGCGTCATCAACAACGGCTTCATCGGCGGCTCGATCAACGCGGTCACCAAGTCGGGCGGCAACACCTTCTTCGGTTCGGCCTTCTACGAGAAGAGCGACGACAGCCTGCTCGGCGACCGGTACTACGGCTACGACCAGACGACCGGACCGGCCGGCAACCGCAACCTCGGCTACGGCCACCGCCGCGTGCTGCCGTACAACCGCGTGTTCGATGAGAAGACCTGGGGCGCGACCCTCGGCGGCCCGATCATTGAAGACACCCTGTTCTTCTTCCTGTCGTACGAGAAGTACGAGTCGGAGTTCTCGCTGAACGAAGGTCCGGCGGACGCCGGCTTCAGCAACCCGATCCCGCGCATCACCACCACCGCGGTGGAGAACTTCCGGGCCGCCGCCCAGGCGCGCTACGGCTATGACACCGGCTCCTACGTCGACGTCGCGCCGCCGGTCGAAGACGAGAAGATGCTCGCCAAGGTCGACTGGAACATCAACGACAACCACCGCCTGGCCGTCACCTACCAGGAGACGATCGGCAACTCCTTCAACGGCTCGACCTCCTCGGCCTTCATCAACGGCGGCTCGACCAGCCAGCCGCGCCTGGCCCTGGAGTCCAGCCAGTACCTGAAGGACGAGCGCCTCACGACCTGGAACGCCCAGCTCAACTCGCAGTGGACGGACGCCTTCTCGACCGAACTGCGCGTCGGCTACAAGGAAACCGAGACCACCCAGCTGCCGGTCGGCGGCCTGTCGGTCGGTCAGGTGACGGTGAACGTGGCTGACCTGCCGGGCGTCGAAGCCGGCTCCGGCACGCCGCAGATCCAGTTCGGCGCGGACAACTTCCGCCACGACAACTACCTCTACAGCGAGAACACCAACGCCGAGCTGATCGGCCGCTACAACTGGGGCGCCCACGACTTCCTGTTCGGCCTGCGGACGGAGAAGCGCGACTTCACCAACGTCTTCGTCGCCCAGTCGCTCGGCACCTGGACCTTCTCCAGCTTCGCCAACTTCCAGGCGGGCATCGCTTCGGGCCTGATCATCCGCGGCGCCGTTGACCCGACCGGCGGCACGGTGCCGGCGCAGTTCGGCACCGCCCGCGAGGGCGCCGTGCTCTTCGGCTACGATCTGAACTCGCTCTATGCGGAAGACACCTGGCAGCTGTCGGACGATCTGCGGGTCTCCTACGGCCTGCGCTACGACTGGTTCGCGATGGACGACCGTCCGACCCGGAACGCGTCCTTCGCCGCCCGCAACGGCTTCGACAACACGTCGAACCTCGACGGCCGCGACCTGTTCATGCCGCGCTTCGGCTTCAACTGGACCCCGGGCGAGTGGACCGTCTCGGGCGGCATCGGCCGCTTCTCGGCGATCGGCACCAACGTCCAGATCGGCAACCCCTTCGGCAACGACGGCGCCCGCATCACCAACGCGGTCTGCACCGGCCCGCTGACGGGGATCACCGACCTGTCGGTCGTCCCGGCCGGCGCCAACTGCACCTTCACGCCGGGCAACGGCAGCGTCGTGGCCCTGGATCCCGACTTCGAGATCCCGAGCGCGTGGAAGTACAACCTGACCGTCGCGCGTGACTTCACCCTGCCGTTCATCGAAGACTTCCGCCTGCAGGCCGACGTCCTCTACAACGACTTCGAGAACGCCCTCTACTACACCGACCTGCTGGCCAACCAGATCGGCACGGCTCCGGACGGCCGCCCGGTGTACTCGCACCCCGCGGGCCCGGTCGTGTTCGACCTGCTGCTGACCAACCTGGAAGAGGGCGGCTCCTCGTTCTCGACGGCCTTCACGGCCCAGAAGAACTGGGACGACGGCGTGTTCCGCGGTCTGGATGTGCGGGCGACCTACACCTACACGGAAGCTGAAGACGGCAACCCGCTGACCAGCTCGCAGCCGGACTCGTCCTACGTCCGCTTCGCCTCCACCGACCACAACAACCCGGTGCTGGCGACCTCGGACTACGAGATCCGTCACCGGTTCTCGGTCAACGCCCACTGGGCCCGCGAACTGTTCGGCGACAACGAGACCTCGGTGAACCTGTTCATCCAGCGGCGCTCGGGCCTGCCCTACTCCTTCGTGTATCACAACAGCCGTTCGGGCAGCTTCGACAACGACTTCGGCAACGCCGTGCCGCAGTCCTACTCGGGCGCGCTCGGCACCTCGAACCAGCTGTTCTACGTGCCGCAGGTCGACCCGACCACGGGCCTAGTCACCGCGACCAGCGACCCGCGGATCACCTACACCGGCATCAACATGGCGGACTTCAACGCCTTCCTGCAGAACACCGGCCTCATCAAGTACGCCGGCTCGGTCGCTCCGCGGAACGCGTTCCGCTCCGCGGCCGTGACCACTGCGGACATCCGTCTGTCCCAGGAAATCTCGGTTCCGTACGTCCCGACCGGCAAGATCAAGCTGTACATGGACATCGAGAACTTCGGGAACCTGATCAACGATCGCTGGGGCGCGGTTGAGCAGTATCCGTTCTACCGCGGCGTCGGCACGGTCGTCCTGGCCTGCCAGACCCCCGGTGGCGCGGCGGCCTCCTGCGCGGCTCCGAACGCGGTCTTCAACTACTCGCAGTTGCAGACCCCGAACCTCGCCCTAGGCGGCCAGCCGGACGCCTCGCTCGCCGGCGAGGCCCGCCGGCCGAGCAGCCAGCTTCCTGCCTCGACCTGGCAGATCAAGCTGGGCGCGCGGTTCGACTTCTAGAACCGGCCACAACGCCAGTAACGGAGGGGGGCGGTCCGGCGACGGGCCGCCCCTTCTTCTTGCCCGGGCCGGACTGACGCGTTGAACTCCTGGCGCGAGATGCCTATCTGGCGCGGCTCCGCCGCCGTCCGAGGATTCCCGCCGATGACCCGTCCCGTCCCCGCCGAATGGGCGCCCCACCGCGCCATGTGGGTCGGCTGGCCGAGCCACGCCGAGCTGTGGGAGGACAATCTCGCCCCCGCCCGGGCCGAGGTGGAGGCCCTGGTCCGCGCCCTGGCCGGTCCCGGCCGCGAGCGCGTCCGGCTGCTGGTCGGCAAGGCCGAGGCCCTCGAGGACGCCCGCGCCCGCTTCGCCGGCGTGGCGGGCGTCGAGATCGTCGACGGCCGCTTCGGCGACATCTGGCTGCGCGACACCGGCCCGATCTTCGGGGCCGGCTCGGCGCGCGCGGCCGCCTTCCGCTTCAACGGCTGGGGCGGCAAGTACGAGCTGGAGCACGACGACACGGTGGCGGCGCAGATCGGCGCGGCCGCCGCGACGCCGCTGGACCGCCACGACTTCATCCTCGAGGGCGGCGCCCTGGATCACGACGGGGCGGGCACGATCCTGACCACCCGCCAGTGCCTGCTGAACCCCAACCGGAACGCCGGCTGGACCGAGGCCGCGGCCGAGGCGGCGCTGGCGGAGGCGCTGGGCGCCCGCAAGGTGCTGTGGCTCGGCGACGGCCTGCTGAACGACCACACCGACGGCCACGTCGACAACCTCGCCCGCTTCGTCGCCCCCGGCGTCGTCGCCTGTCCCGTCGCCTGGGGCCGCGGCGATCCGAACGACGACGTCTACGCCGAGGTCGCCCGCGCCCTCTCGGAGATGACCGACGCCGAAGGCCGGCCGATCCGCCGCCTGCCGCTTCCGTCGCCCGGCTTCGTCGGGGACGCGGACGAGCGGCCGATCCCGGCCAGCCACATGAACTTCCTGATCGCCAACGGCGCCGTCATCGTCCCCACCTACGGCGACGAAGCCGCCGCCCGCCTCGTTTGCGAAGGCCTCGCCACCGTCTTCCCCGACCGCGAGATCATCCCCCTGCCGTCGCTCGCCATCCTCTCCGGCGGCGGCTCTTTCCACTGCATCTCCCAGCAGGAGCCGGAGTGAGCGGGGGAGTGAAAAGTGCTAGTGAGCAAGAGGTGAGCACTGACGCGCCTCGGAGCCATCGCGATCTCAAGGTCTGGCAGATCTCCCTGGACCTGACGGAGACGCTGTACCGGGTCACGGCGGATTGGCCGAAACACGAGCAGTTCGGCCTGATCAGCCAGGTTCGCCGCGCAGCAGTTTCGGTCCCGGCCAACATCGCAGAGGGCGCCGGCCGGCGAACGGCGGGCGAATTCATGCATTTTGTCGGCGTCGCGCGGGGTTCGCTTGCGGAGCTCGAAACCCTCCTCGCAGTGGCCCGCCGCCTCGACTACATCGAGGAGCCTGTCTTCCGGAGCCTCTCCGAGGATCTGTTCGAGCTTGGCCGCATGACCACTGGCCTGCTGCGAACACTTGAAGAACGTCGCTGATGCTCACCCCTTGCTCACTAGCACTTTTCACCCGGACCCAGTCGCGATGCCCCGAACAATCTCCGTCGCCGCGCTCCAGACCTCGTACGGCGAGGACATGGGCGCGAACATCGACAAGACCATCTCGCTCATCCGCGAGGCCGCCGGCCGTGGCGCGCAGGTGATCCTGCCGTCCGAGCTGTTCCAGGGGCCGTACTTCTGCGTCTCCCAGGAAGAGAAGTGGTTCGGCCACGCCTGGCCGTGGCGCGAGCATCCGTGCGTCACCGCCCTGCAGCCGATCGCGGCCGAGCTCGGCGTCGCCATCCCGGTGTCGATCTTCGAGCGCGAGGGGCCGCATTACTTCAACTCGATGGTCATGCTGGACGCCGACGGCTCGGCCATGGGCGTCTACCGCAAGAGCCACATCCCGGATGGCCCCGGCTATCAGGAGAAGTACTACTTCCGGCCCGGCGACACCGGCTTCAAGGTGTGGAACACCCGCCACGGCCGCGTCGGCGTCGGCATCTGCTGGGACCAGTGGTACCCCGAGACCGCCCGCGCCATGATGCTGCAGGGCGCCGAGGTGCTGTTCTACCCGACCGCCATCGGCTCCGAGCCGCACGACAAGGAGCTGGACACCGCCGATCCCTGGCGGCGCGCCATGCAGGGGCATGCGGTGTCCAACGTCGTGCCGGTCGTCGGCGCCAACCGCATCGGCCACGAGCACGCGACCGAGGTCGGGCAGGTCTTCTACGGCTCGTCCTTCATCGCCGACCACCGCGGCGACCTGGTCGAGAGTCTCGGCCGCGAGGAGGAGGGCGTGCTCGTGCACAGCTTCGACCTCGACTACATCGACCGCCACCGGGCCGCTTGGGGCTTCTTCCGCGACCGCCGCACCGACCTCTACGGCTCGCTGGTCGCCCCCCGCCCGGCCTGACCGCCCGGCGCCGGCGGAGCGCGCCACTGGCGCAGGGCGCGGCGCTCCGCGGCGCAGGCGGGGCTGGACAGCCCCTCCGCCCGCGCCGCCGCCAGCTCGCCGCGCGCCGCCTCCAGGTCCGGGGTGAAGGCCGGCCGGGCCGCCGCGGCCGCGTAGACGGCCGCCCCCGCCGCGAGGCCGTCCTCGACGTCCGCCGGCCAGTTCATCCGGCAGACGGCGCGGCTCCAGCCGATCTCCCGCGCCGTCCGCCGCGCTGCGGCGCCGGCGTCGGGGGCGAGGGCGGCGAACAACTCCCCGTAGGCCCCGGCGACGATCGCGCCGACGGCCGGGCGCGAAGGCCCGTTCCGCACGCCGGCCGGAACCCGCTCGCACGGCTCCAGTCCCGCGACGCGGGCGAACGGCCGCGGCGGTCCCGGATCGCCGCCGCCGCCGGCCCGCGCGGCCGCCGCCGCATCGGCCGCCAGCCGGGCCATCAGCCGGGTCAGCGCCGGCCGCGGCCGCTCCGCCAGCCGCGTCCCGAGGGCGCAATCGAAATGCTGGGCGGCCCACGGCGGGCGCAGCTCGGCGTGGGCGGTGGCCAGCCACCAGCGATCCGTTCCGGGAGGGACGGCGCCGAACAGGGACAGGGCCTCCGCCTCCGCCTCGCCGGCGGCCGGAGCCCGCGCGAGCATCCGCCCGAGGCGGTCGATGTCCCCGGGAGAGAGGTAGCCCGCCGGCGCGGCCGCGTCGGGGCGCGGCCCGGGCGTCGCACAGCCGGCGAGGAGGAGGGCGGCCGCGACGGCCGCCCGCGGGATCACCGTCCGCTGGACCACGACAGGACGACGTCGGTCGGCCCGTCCTCGACCGGCGTGGCGACCACATTGAGCATCTGGCCGCGACCGTCCGCCCCGTCGCCGGCGGCGTAGCCGCGCGCGCCGTCGCGGTTGAGGCTGGTGATCGACTTCAGCCCGGCCGCCTCCGCCCGCTGACGGTAGAAGGCGACCACCTCGTCCGGCGTGGCCTCGGTGGTGAACTCCAGCATGCCGCCGGGCCCCGCCGGGCTCTGTCCGGACACCGCGCCCGACTTGGCCACGCCGCCCGGATAGACGACGGCGAAGGCCGGCGCGCCGGGGGCGGCGGGCAGGGCGGGCCCGGCGGCGACCTCGGCCCCGGCGGCCGGCGCGGCCCGGCCGGGGTCAGCCGGCGGGGGCGTGGCGGCGGTCTCCGTGGCGGCGTCGGCGGCGGCCGGAGCGGCCGGCTCCTCCGCGGGCCGGTCGCATCCCGTCATGACCATGGCCGCCGACACAGCGGCGGCCGCGAACAAGCGCTTCATCCCGTACTCGTCCTCGAAGAGACTGTCTTTGTTGGCCTCACCGTGACGCAAGCCCGCGCCGGCGGCAAGGCGGTGCGGCGATCAGCCGGTCGCGGCGTCCACGTCGTCGCCCGCTTGGCGCTCGGCGGTGTCGTTGACCGTGGTCTTGCCCTCGACGGGATCCCCGGCCGCTCCCTGGAACTCCGTCCCGGCCATGCCTTCCGTGGCGAGGCTCTCGTTGATCGCGTCCTGGTCCGGATCGTCCTCGGAGCCGGAGGCCGAGCCGCCGCGCAGCGACCCGGCGACGGTGTCGGAGCCCTGGTCGCTGCCGGACAGGGCGTCGGTCAGGGCGTCGGGGGTGCGGCCGAGGTCGGGCTTCTCGCCGACCTCCCCGGCCTCGCGGGCGTCCTCGGTCTGGGGCGGTTGCTGGCTCATGACGGCGGTTCTCCTTCACGGAGGGAAGCGGCCGTCGCGGCGCGCGGTTCCCCGGCGTCGCCGCAAGAAGAAGGGGCCGGGAGACGATCTCCCGGCCCCCCCGATCAGGCCTGCTTTTCGAACAGCTTCTGCCAGCGCCGCGGCTCGCGGTTCTTCCACGCCCCGCGGTGGTAGGCGTCCGAGCCGATCAGCGGCACCACCGTGGTGGCCTCGGCGAAGACCATCTGCTCGTAGGTGGTCGAGACCTTGCCCCAGGAGGCGGCCTCCTTGAGCGTCGACGACGAGCAGGCGCCGTCGCGCACGTCGGCCACGGTGATCTGCACCGCGTACTTGTGCATGTCGGCCTCGACGCCGAGGATCTCGGCGCAGACGACGGTGTCCTGGGCGAAGTTCTTCGGCACGCCGCCGCCGACCATGAACAGGCCGGTGGTGCCCGCCGCGATCTTGATGTCGGTCAGTTCGCGGAAGTCGGCGATGGCGTCCAGCATCATGTAGGGCTGGCCGGCCGCGGCCCGCTCCTTCTGGTGCTTGACCAGGCCGAAGCCGGCCGAGCTGTCGACGAAGGCCGGGCAGAAGATCGGCACGTCCATCTCATAGGCGGTCTGGATCAGGCTGCCTTCCTTCTTCGCGTTCCCTTCCGACAGCCACTTGCCCATCTCCCGGATGAACTCGCGCGAGGAATAGCCGCGCGGCTCCAGACGGTTGGCGATCTCCAGGATGGTGTGGTCGCAGGCCTGGAGCTCTTCCTCGTCGATGTAGGTGTCGTAGATCCGGTCGATGTAGTTGTCGCGCAGGACGTTGTCGTCGACCGGGCCCGCGGCCTGGTAGTGCTTGAAGCCGAGGGCCTCGAAGAAGTCCATGTCGACGATCGAGGCGCCGGTGGCGACGATGGCGTCGATCATGCCGAACTTCACCATGTCGCGGTACACGTGCATGCAGCCGCCGGCCGAGGTGGATCCGGCGAGGATCAGCCACGGCGAGCAGTCCTTGTCCTCGATCGCCATGTTGAAGATGTCGGCCGCGCGGGCGGTGTCCCGCGACGAGAACGACATCTTGCGCATCGAATCGATGATCGGGCGGGCGTCGTAGGAGGTGATGTCGACGTGCTCGACGACGTTCGAGAGCAGTTCGGCCTTCATGTTGGACTGAACGGGAGCGTTCATCGGTTTGGTTTCCCTTACAGGTGAGCGCCCGTCGTCAGGAGAAGCAGCGGCCCGGACGGAGCGACGGGCCGCTGTTGTGGGATATCAGCCGAAAGCGGCGACCTAGCGGCGACGGCGCTTCTGGCCGGCCTTGCCCTTGGGGCGCGACAGCCGGACGACCTTGCGGGCCTGCTCCTCGGCCGAGGTGCGGACCGTGGGGATCGAGCGCGGGGCCAGGCCGTAGAGCGAGGCCATCGGGGCGTCCTCGACCGCGGCGATGTCGTGCTCGCCGTAGCCGTTGAAGCCCGTCGTCATGGCGACGCCATAGGCGCCCAGCATGCCGATCTCGATGAAGTCGCCTTCCTGCACGTCGGCCGGCAGCCAGAACGGACCCGGCATGTGGTCGATCGAGTCGCAGGTCGGACCGTAGAAGCGGAACGGCTTCAGGTCGCCCGAACGCTCGCCGTCCCGGACCAGCTTGGTCGGGAAAGGCCAGCGCGAGTGCGTGGCGTCGAACAGCGAGCCGTACGAGCCGTCGTTCAGGTACAGGGCGTCGCCCTTGCGCAGGTCGACCCGGCACAGCACCGACGAGGACTCGGCGACCAGCGCGCGGCCGGGCTCGCACCACAGCTCGGTGGTGTGGGTGACCGGCATCTCGGCGAAGCCGCGGTGGATGGCGTCGGCGTACTCCTGCAGGTCCGGCGGGACCATGCCCGGATAGACCGAGGGGAAGCCGCCGCCGACGTCGACGATGTCGACGATCACCCCGGCGCGCGCGATGGCGCGGCCGACCTGGGCCATGGCCGCCTCGTAGGCCGACGGCCGCATGCACTGCGAGCCGACGTGGAAGGACACGCCCATCAGCCCGTCCTTGACCGCCTGGCGGGTGGCCAGCAGCAGGGCGGGGGCCTGGTCCGGCGAGACCCCGAACTTGCCCGACAGCGAATAGGCCGCGCCGTCCGCCGACACGCCCATGCGCACGACCAGGTTCAGGTCGGGCGCGCCGCCGGTGGCGTCGAGGATCTTGGCCAGCTCGTCGTGGCTGTCGAGCGAGAAGGTGCGGACGCCGTGGTCGAAATAGGCCTTCGTGATCGCGCCGCGGCTCTTCACCGGGTGCATGAAGGCCAGGCGCGCGTCGGCGCTGACCGAACGCACCAGCTCGATCTCGGAGAGCGAGGCCACGTCGAAGGCGGTGACGCCCGCCTCGACCAGGGTCTCGATGACCCAGCGCGAGGGGTTCGCCTTCACCGCATAGAAGACGTCGGCTTTCAGATTATCCTGGAACCAGCGCGCCGCTACGGAAACCGAACGCGGCCGCACAAGGGCGACGGGACGCTCGGGGGACCGCTCACGGACCAGGTCCAGGGGAAGCTGGTACGTGCGCAATTCACGTAACCCCCTGATTGTTGTTAACCCAGACCGGCGTTAGCGGCGCAGCGATACAGACCTACGGGGTCCGCCGGAGCGCGCGATATGGGGAAACCGCGCCGTCATGTAAAGCGGTTTTTTCGTGACGCAGCCGTAACTTGAACGGGGTTCGTCGAGGCGTATCGTTCCCGCCGCAGTCGCCCGGGGGAGTCATCATGCGCCGCAACGCCTTCGCCGCCGCCTTCGCCGCCCTCGCCCTCGCCGCCGGAGCCGCCCCTGTCGCGGCCCAGGTCCCGGCGTCGGAACTGGCCCGCAGCGTCGACATCCCCTTCGAGGAGTTCACCCTCGACAACGGCCTGCGCGTGGTGGTGCACACCGACCGCAAGGCGCCGGTGGTCGCCGTGCAGGCCTGGTACAACGTCGGCTCCAAGGACGAGCCGGAAGGCCGGACCGGCTTCGCCCACCTGTTCGAGCACATCGGCCTGTTCAATCCGACCGAGAACCTCCCCGGCGGTCTGATGGAGCCCCTGCGCGCCATGGGCGCGACCGACTGGAACGGCACCACCTGGTTCGACCGCACCAACTTCTTCCAGACCGTGCCGACGGCGGCGCTGGAGCGGGCGCTCTATATGGAGAGCGACCGCATGGGGCACCTGCTGGGCGCCCTGAACCAGGAGCGGCTCGATAACCAGCGGGGCGTGGTCCAGAACGAGAAGCGCCAGGGCGACAACCAGCCCTACGGCCTGGTCCAGTACGCGCGGCTGGAGGGGCTCTTCCCCGAGGGGCATCCGTACCGCCACTCGACCATCGGCTCGATGGCCGACCTCGACGCCGCCAGCCTCGAAGACCTGCGCCGGTGGCACCGCGACAACTACGGCCCCAACAACGCCGTGCTCGTGCTGGCCGGCGACGTCGACGCCGCCACGGCGCGGACCCTGGTCGAGCGCTACTTCGGACACATCCCCCGGGGGGCGGAGAACCGCCCCGCCGAGGCCGACATCCCGACCCTCCCGGCCCGCGTCGACCGCGTGATGCACGACCGGGTGCCGAACGTCCGCCTTTACCGGAACTGGGCCGTGCCGGGCCTCCTCGACGCCTCGGCGGCCGATCTGGACGTCGCCGCCACGGTGTTCGGCGGCCTCGCCAGCTCCCGGCTCGACAATGCGCTGGTCCGCGGCGACCAGACCGCCACCGCCGTCACCGCCGGCTACCAGCCCTTCCACCGGCTCGGCCTGTTCACCGTCTCGGTCGATGTGAAGCCGGGAGAGGACGCCGACGCCGTCTCGGCCCGGCTGGACGAGCTGATGGCCGGTTTCGTGGCCGAAGGCCCCTCCGCCGACGAGGTCGCCCGGGTCGTCGCCACCCGCATGTCGCAACGGATCCAGGCGCTGGAGCCGACCGGCGGCTTCGGCGGCAAGGCGGTGGTGCTGGCCGAGGGCGAACTCTACGCCGACGACCCCGGCTTCTACCGCCGCCAGCTGGCCGCCTACGCCGCCGTCACCCCGGACAGCGTCCGGTCGGCCATGGACCGCTGGCTGAGCCGCCCCGTGCTGGCCATCCGGGTCGAGCCCGGCGAGCGGGAGCCGTATGCGGAGGCCGCGGCGGTGCGGCCGGAACCGACTCCGCCCGAGCCGCTCGAGATCACGCCGCGGGAGCCGATGCCCGAGGTGGGGCCGATGAAGGCCCTCGACTTCCCGGCCGTCGAGCGGGCCCGCCTGTCGAACGGCGTGGAGGTGATCTACGCCCGCTCGACCACCGTCCCCACGACGCGCATCGCGGTGGAGTTCGACGCCGGCGTCGCCGCTGACCCGGCGGACGCGCCGGGCACGCAACGCCTGATGCTCAACCTGCTCACCGAGGGCACGGAGAGCCGGACCGCCGTCGAGATCGCCGAACAGCAGGAGCGCCTCGGCGCCTCCATCAGCGCCTTCGCCTCCACCGACCGGACCACGGTCGGCCTGACCACCGTCAGCGCCAACCTGGAGCCGTCGCTCGACCTTCTGGTCGACGTGCTGCGCAATCCCGCCTTCCGCGAGGCCGACCTCGAGCGCCGCCGGGCCCAGCAGCTCGCCGCGATCGCCCAGGAGCTCGCCGCCCCGGCCGGCATGGCCACCCGGGCCCTGCCGACGCTGCTGTACGGCGAGGCGCATCCCTACGGCCGCAGCGGTCTCGGCGCGGGCGTCGCGGCGGCGGTGGCCGGCCTCGACCGCGAGGACCTGCTGGCCTTCCACCGCACCTGGATCCGGCCCGACAACGCCCGGCTCTTCGTGGTCTCCGACCGCCCGCTCGCGGATCTGACGCCGCTGCTGGAGGCCCGGCTGGGGAGCTGGGCGGCGCCCGCCGCGCCCCGGGGGGTGAAGTCCTTCGACGCCCCGGTTCCGGCCGCCCGCTCGCGCGTGGTCCTGATCGACCGTCCGCAGTCGCCCCAGTCGATCATTCTCGGCGGCATGTTGCTGCCGGTCACCGGCCGCGACGACCTGGTCACCCTCAACGCCGCCAACGAGGCGATCGGCAGCGGCTTCCTGTCCCGGATCAACCAGGACATCCGCGAGACCCGCGGCTGGTCGTACGGCCTGTTCGGCCAGGTCAACGCGCTGGAGCACCGGAGCGGCTACAACATCTACGCCCCGGTCCAGTCCAACCGCACCGGCGAGTCGATCCAGGCGCTGATGGAGCAGTATCGCGCCTTCCTGTCCGACCGCGGCGTCACCGCGGCCGAGCGGGAGCGGATCGTGAACGGCAACGTCGGGCAGCTGCCGGGCAGCTTCGAGAGCTCGGCGGCGGTCCTCAACGCCCTGCGCAGCAACGCCCTGTTCAACCGGCCTGACGACTACTGGGAGACGCTGGGGCCGCGCTACCAGGCTCTGGACGCCGCGGCCATGGACGCCGAGGCCCGCCGGGTCTTCGGCGAGCCGCAGTTCGTCTGGGTGGTGGTGGGCGACGCCGCCGTGGTCCGGCCGCAACTCGAGGCGCTGGGCCTGCCGGTCGAGGAGCAGCCCGCCCGCTAGACGGTGTGTCGCACAGCCGCCGTGCTGGACGAAAACGCTGCGAACGTGCCATTAAGACTTGCCTCGTGGGTCCGTTCGGGCCATGCGGCGCCCCCGTGCAACCGCCCGCCGCGTGTCCATGACCTCCACCGCCGCCGCCGTCGCGTCCGTCCGGGACGTGTCCAAGACATTCGGCGCCCGCAAGGCCCTGAACGGCGTGTCCGTCGAGGTCGCCGCCGGCGAGATGGTGGCCCTGATCGGGCCCTCCGGCTCCGGCAAGTCGACCCTGCTGCGCTCGATCACCGGCCTGCAGTCGATCGATCCGGGCAAGGGCACCATCGCCGTGTTCGGCGAGGTGGTGCAGAAGGACGGCCGCGTCACCGGCCGGGTCCGCGCCGCGCGCCAGAAGCTCGGCATGATCTTCCAGCAGTTCAACCTGGTCGGCCGGCTGTCGCTGTTCTCCAACGTCATGCTCGGGGCCCTCGGCCGCATTCCGGGCTGGCAGGGCGTGCTTGGCCTGTGGCCGGCCGCCGACAAGCGCCGGGCCATGGAGGCGCTGCACCGCGTCGGCGTGGCCGACTACGCGGCCCAGCGCGCCAACACCCTGTCGGGCGGCCAGCAGCAGCGCGGCGCCATCGCCCGCGCCCTGGTGCAGGGCGCCCGGGCCATCCTCGCCGACGAGCCGGTCGCCTCGCTGGACCCCGTCTCCGCCCGCAAGGTGATGGAGCTGCTGGTCGAGCTGAACCAGCGCGACGGCCTCGGCGTCATCGTCACCCTGCACCAGGTCGACTACGCCATCCGCTATTGCGAGCGGGTGATCGCCCTGCAGGCCGGGAAGGTCGTCTACGACGGCCCCTCGACCGGCCTCGACACCCGCCGCCTGATCGAAATCTACGGTCCCGAATTCGAGGACGCCTTCTGGGAAACCAAGGCATGAGCTTCTCCCGCATGACCCGCCGCGCGGCGCTCGCCGCCGCCCTCGTCCTCGGCGTCGCCGCCTGCGGCGCCGGCGGCGACGACAAGAAGGCCGCCGGCGCGCCGGAAGAGATCACCTTCTCCATCCTCTCGGCCGAGGGCCAGGCCTCGTCCGGCCCGCTGTGGGCCCCGCTGCTCGAGGACATGTCGAAGGCCATCGGCGTGCCGGTGAAGCCCTTCTTCGCCGGCAACTACAACGTGCTGGTCGAGGCCATGCGCTTCGACCAGACCCAGGTGGCCTGGTTCTCGGCCAAGCCGGCCCTCGAGGCGGTCGAGCGCGCCGAGGGCGAGGTCATCGCCCGCATCGTCGACCCCGAGGGCCGCGACAGCTACCGCTCGACCCTCATCGTCCGGACCGGTTCGGGCATCACGCTCGACGACGTGCTGGCCTGCGGCAAGCGCTACGACTTCGGCATCGGCGACGCCCAGTCGACCTCGGGCACGCTCGCGCCGATGACCTTCCTGTTCAATCCGCGCGGCATCGTCCCGGCCCAGTGCTTCAAGACCGTGCGCTCGGCCAACCACCAGGCCAACGCCTTCGCGGTGGCCACCGGCGTGGTCGACGTCGCCACCTCGAACACCGTCAACACCGTCTTCCTGAACCGCCAGAACCCGCAGGTCGCCGCCCAGATCCAGGAGATCTGGCAGTCGCCGCCGATCCCGGAGTCGGGCATCGTCATCCGCGAGGATCTGGACCCGGCGCTGAAGGAGAAGATCCGCAGCTTCTTCCTGACCTACGGCAAGGGCGACGGCGCGGAGGCCGAGCGCCAGCGCCAGGTGCTGGCCGGTCTGAACTACTCCGAGTTCCGCGCCGCCGACGACGGCTACCTCGACCCCGTGCGCGAGATGGTCGCCGACCAGCAGCTCGCCGACGCCCGCCAGCGCGGCGACCAGGCCGCCATCGCCGCGGCCGAGCGCGAGCTGCAGCGCCTGCGGGCCAAGCGCGAGGTCCAGCCTTGACCGACGCCCCCGCCGCGGCCGCCGCGCCGCCCGCGACGCCGGTCCCCGCCCCGCCGGCGAAGTCCCTGTCGGCCTGGCTGATGGACGTCCTGCTGTGGGGCGGCCTGGCCTTCGTGCTGATCATCAGCTTCGGCAAGGTCGACATGGCCAACCTGCCGCGGCTGTTCACCGAGTCGCAGAACATCCAGCTCTACGGCCGCGACCTGCTGCGGCCCGAATGGGGCGCGATCTTCCCCGACGCCGGCAACTGGCTGGAGTCGGCGGCCCTGGTGTTCACCGACCCGAACCGCAGCCTCGCGGGCCAGATGTGGCTGACCGTCCAGATCGCCCTGTGGGGCACCTTCCTGGCGGTCTTCCTGGCGGTGCCGCTGGGCCTGATGGCGGCCCGCAACATCGCCCCGGCCTGGCTGGTCTGGCCGATCCGCCGGGTCATGGACCTGCTGCGCTCGATTCCCGACCTGGTCATGGCCACCATCTTCATCGTCGCCGTCGGCCTCGGCCCGCTGGCCGGCGTGCTGGCGCTGGCGATGAACACCGGCGGCGTGCTGGCCAAGCTGTTCTCCGAGGCGGTCGAGTCGATCGACAAGGGCCCCGTCGAGGGCGTGCGCGCCACCGGCGCCTCCAAGCTGCACGAGATCGTCTGGGGCGTGATCCCGCAGGTGGCCCCGCTGTGGACCTCCTTCGCCCTCTACCGCTTCGAGTCGAACAGCCGGGCGGCCACCGTGCTGGGCCTGATCGGCGCCGGCGGCATCGGCCAGCGCCTGTTCGAGAGCATCCAGGCCTTCAACTACCGCGAGGTGGCCGCCATCGCGATCGTCATCGTGGTCGCCGTGACCCTGATCGACACCCTGTCCCAGGTGATGCGCAAGCGCCTGCTGTAAGGCGGCGTCCGCCGTCGACGGGCAAGAGAAAGCCCGCCCCGCGGACGCGGGGCGGGCTCTTTCGTTTCCGCCGGATCAGCGCCGCAGGTCGGGCGGCGTCGCCTCTTCGGTGAGGACCCGGATGGCCTCCTCGACCGAGACGACCTCCTGGGCCTGGGAGCCGAGCCGGCGCAGGGCGACCTTGCCCTCCTCGGCCTCCTTCTTGCCGACCACGGCGATGACCGGGACCTTGGCCACCGAGTGCTCGCGCACCTTGTAGCCGACCTTCTCGTTGCGCAGGTCGGTCTCGACCCGCAGCCCGGCCTTGCGGAACCTCGCCGCCACCTCCTCCGCATAGCCGTCGGCGTCCGAGACGATGGTCGCCACCACCGCCTGGACAGGCGCCAGCCACAGCGGGAAGGCCCCGGCGTAGTTCTCGATCATGATGCCGATGAAGCGTTCGAACGAGCCGAGGATGGCCCGGTGCAGCATCACGGGCCGGTGCTTCTGCCCGTCCTCGCCGACGTACTCCGCGCCCAGCCGCTCGGGCAGGACATAGTCCAGCTGGATGGTGCCGCAGGTCCATTCGCGGCCGATGGCGTCCTTGACGATGAAGTCCAGCTTCGGGGCGTAGAAGGCCCCGTCGCCCGGCGTCACCACCGGCTCCGAGCCGGCGGCGCGCGCCGCCTCGGCCATCTGCGCCTCGGCCTTGTCCCAGAACGCGTCGGTGCCGGCGCGCACCTCGGGCCGCGTGCCCAGGCTGATGTAGGCGGTCTCCATGCCGAGGTCCGAGTGGACCGACCGGGCCAGTTCGATGAAGGCCGCCGTCTCCTCGACGATCTGGTCCTCGCGGCAGAAGATGTGGGCGTCGTCCTGGGTGAAGCCGCGCACCCGCATCAGGCCGTGCAGGGCGCCGGACGGCTCATAGCGGTGGCAGGCTCCGAACTCGGCCATGCGCAGCGGCAGCTCGCGATACGACCGCTGGCCCTGGTCGAAGATCTGCACATGCCCCGGGCAGTTCATCGGCTTGAGCGACAGGGTCTCGCCCTCGACGGTCTCGCAGACGAACATGTTCGGCCGGTACTTGTCCCAGTGGCCCGAGGCCTCCCAGAACTTGCGGTCCAGCACCTGGGGCGTCTTCACCTCGACATAGCCCGCCGCCGTCAGCCGGCGGCGCATGTAGGCCTCGATCACCTGCCACAGCACCCAGCCCTTGGGGTGCCAGAACACCATGCCGCGGCCCTCTTCCTGCATGTGGAAGAGCTCCATCTGCCGGCCCAGCTTGCGGTGGTCGCGCTTCTCCGCCTCCTCGACCCGCTTCAGATAGGCGTCGAGGTCGGCCTGGCTGGCCCAGGCCGTGGCGTAGATGCGCTGCAGCTGCGGATTGCGGTGATCGCCGCGCCAGTAGGCGCCCGCCAGCTTGGTCAGCTTGAAGGCCTTGCCGACGAACTTGGTCGACGGGAAGTGCGGTCCCCGGCACAGGTCGACCCAGTCGCCCGTCGCATAGGTGGTGATGGTCTCGTCCGCCGGCAGGTCGCGGATCAGCTCGGCCTTGAAGGTCTCGCCCTTGGACTCGAACAGGGCGATGGCCTCGTCGCGGTCCCAGACCTGGCGGACCAGCTTCTCGTCGCGGTCCACGATCTCCGCCATCTTCTTCTCGATGGCCGCGAAGTCGTCGGTCGAGAACGGCTCCTCCCGGGCGAAGTCGTAGTAGAATCCGTCCTCGATGGCCGGCCCGATGGTCACCTGGGTGCCCGGGAACAGCTCCTGCACCGCCTGGGCCAGCACGTGGGCCGCGTCGTGGCGGATGGTCTCCAGCGCCTCCGGGTCGTCGCGCATGATCAGGCGGAAGGCGCCGCCTTCCTCCAGCGGCCGGTCGAGGTCGCGCTGGCGGCCGTTCAGCTCGACCAGCGCCGCGCGCTTGGCCAGCGACGGCGAGATGGAGGCGGCGACGTCCCGGCCGGTGGCCTCGGGCGGAAACTGTCGGACGGCGCCGTCGGGGAATTTCAGTTCGATCATCGGTCTGTCTTTTCGCGCGGCGGCACCGGATCGTAGGTCCAGTCCAGGCCGCTGAAGGGGTGGCATTTACAGAGGCGCCGGACTGTCAGCCATCCCCCCCGCAGCGGTCCGTGCTCGATCAGCGCGTCCCGCCCGTAGTCGGAGCAGGTCGGACGGAACCGGCACTGCTGCCCGATCAGAGGCGACAGCGTCAGCTTGTAGCCGCGATGGGCCAGCCGGACGCCGCGTTCGTAGAGAGTTCCGCCGGATGCCATGTCGCCGCGCTTATCCCCCGGCAGACGCGCAGGGGCAACGGGCGCTCAGGCCGCACCGGCGAGGCTAGTTCGCGTATCCGGCCCCTTGCGCCCCAGCGCCTGCCGCATCGCGTCCAGCGTCGCCTCGATGGCCACCATGGTCGAGGCGTGGCGGGCGGGGTAGTCCGCCACCTGCTTCAGGGCGCGCAGGCCCTCGAAGCGGCCTTCCGGACCGTCGCCGCCGGACTTCAGCATGGCCAGCATGGCGTCCCGGGCCTGGCCGATCTCGTCGAGGCTGGCCCCGATCACCGCCTCGCCCAGCACCCCGGCCGCCGCCTGGCCGAGGGCGCAGGCCTTCACGTCCTGGGCGAAGTCCGCGATCCGGCCCTCCGCGTCCAGCGCCACGTCGACGATGGCCCGGGAGCCGCACAGCTTCGCCGTCCGCTCGCCGACGCCTTCGGGCGCGGCCAGCCGGCCGGCGCGCGGCATGTTCGCCGCGAGGCCGAGAATGCGCGCGCTGTAGAGCTCGTCGATCATGCCGGGAAGATAGGCGCTCCCGCCCGCTCCGTGAAGGCGGGGTTCAGCTCCCCTGCAGGGAGTCCCAGGTGCGCGCGCTGGCCTGTTCCGCGCCGCCGATGCGCGCGCGCAGCCAGGCGAGGTTGGCGTCGGCCTGTTCCGGCGGCAGGGCCCGGCGCAGGATCTGCTCGGCCTCGGGGAGATTGCCGTTCAGGCCGAGGGCCATGGCGAGATTCAGCCGCACCTTCAGCGAGGCGTCCGGCCGCGCGGCGGCGCGCCGCAGCAGCGGCTCCGCGGCCGCGTTGTCGCCGCGCACCATGGCCGCGACCGCCATGTTGGCCAGCACGTCGGGATTCTCCGGCGACAGCTCCAGGGCGCGGCCCCAGGCGGCGCGGGCGTCGTCGGCGCGGCGCACCTGCTCGTAGGCGGTTCCCAGCAGCGACCAGACGCGCCAGTCGTCGGGCCGGGCGTCCCGCGCCGTCTCGAGCGCCTGGATGCCGTAGAAGGCCTGTCCGCGGGCGATGTGGCCGCGGCCCGCCTCCAGCATGGCCTCGACGTTGCCCGGCTGCACCAGCAGCACCCGCTGCGCCATCTCGGCGGCCTGGTCGTAGCGGCCGAGCTCGCGCAGCGCCTGCGCCGCCTTGACCCCGGCGACCGGATCGCGCGGGTCGATGTCCGCCTGCTCGGTCCAGAACACCGAGCGGCTCAGGGCGTCGGCGCGGTCGTAGGCGGCGCGGGTCTCGGCGTTGGCGGGCGCACGCGTCCGGGCCGGAGCGGCGGCCGGATCCGCGGCGGGCGCCTGCTGCGCCAGCGCCGGGGAGGCGAGGGCGGCGAGAACGGCGATGGTTGCGATGCGGGCGGTCGTGCGCGACATGGAAGGCGCTCCGGAAGGGTCGGCCCGCAGGGTCGCCGTTCCGCGTCAACTGCTGGTTAACGAAGCCCGCGCGCCGGGCCGGAAAGTCCGTCCCATGTCCGTCCTGCACCCCGACCTCCTCACGTCCGACGCCGCCGGCGCCCTGCCGGTGCGCGTCCTCGCCCCCGGAGCCGCCCTCGAAGGGGCCGCGGCGGCCTGGGCCCGCGCCCACGACTTCTCCGGCAAGGCGGGCCAGCTGGTGGTGCTGCCCGGGGCGGACGGGGCTCCGGCCGGGGCCCTGTTCGGGGCGGGCGAGCGGTTCGACCCGATGTCGGTCCGGGCCCTGGCGGCGAAGCTGCCGGACGGCCTGTGGCGTCTCGAGGGCGTCGACGGCGAGGCGGCGTCGCTGGCGGCCCTGGCCTTCGCACTCGGCGCCTGGCGGTTCGACCGCTACAAGGCCCGCTCCGGTCCGCGCCCGCGCCTCGCCGCGCCCGGAGTCGACGTGGCTCCCCTGCTGGACATCGCCGCCGCCTGCGCCCTGGCGCGCGAGATGGTCGACACCCCGGCCGCCGACATGGGCCCCCTGCAGATCGAGACCATCGCCCGCGAGATCGCCGAGGCCTCGGGCGCGGCCCTGACCGTCGTCGCCGGCGACGACCTGCTGGAGCGGAACTACCCCGCCGTCCACGCGGTCGGCCGCGCCGCCGCCCCGCACCGGGCCCCGCGGGTGATCGAGCTCGGCTGGAACCTCGACCGCGCCGACCTGCCGCTGGTCGCCCTCGTCGGCAAGGGGGTGGTGTTCGACACCGGCGGTCTCGACATCAAGCCGGCCGCCGGCATGCGCCACATGAAGAAGGACATGGGCGGCGCCGCCCATGCCCTCGCGCTCGGCCGGCTGGTCATGCAGGCCGGCCTGCCGGTACGGCTGGTGGTGCTGGTCGCCGCGGTGGAGAACGCCATCTCCGGCGACGCCTTCCGCCCGGGCGACGTCCTCGCCAGCCGCAAGGGGCTGACCATCGAGGTCGGCAACACCGACGCCGAGGGCCGGCTGATCCTCGCCGACATCCTGACCCGGGCCGGCGAGCATGCGCCCGAGGTGACGCTCGACTTCGCCACCCTGACCGGCGCCGCCCGCATCGCCCTCGGGCCGGAGCTGCCGCCGCTCTACACGGACGACGAGGCCCTGGCCGCGGACCTGCTGGAGGCGTCCCGCGCCGTGGCCGATCCGCTGTGGCGCATGCCGCTGTGGCCCGGCTACCGCCCGGCGCTGGAGGCGGAGATCGCCGACCTCCGCAACGATCCCGCCGCCTGGGCCCAGGCCGGCTCGGTCACCGCCGCCCTGTTCCTGCAGAAGTTCGCCCCGACCACCGGCGCCTGGGCCCACATGGACATCTTCGCCTGGAACCCGCGCGCCCGACCCGGCTGGCCCGAGGGCGGCGAGGCCCAGGGCCTGCGCGCCGCCTTCGCCATGCTGTCGCGCCGCTTCCCGGCGAAGGGATGAGGGATGAGGGATGAGGGAAGAGGGGACAGGGGACAGGGATGAGGGATCGCCGCGCATCCCTCATCCCTCATCCCTCATCCTTCTTCTCCGTGTTTCCGCCGATGCGAATTGACCGCGTCCGTTAACGGCCCTTTCGGCATCCCGCGGCATGATGCCGTTTCAACCGGACGAGCCCTGTTTGACCGCAGCCGCCGCACAGTTTGACCCCCGCACCACCCTGGCGCGGCCCGACCTCGCCGAGCAGGCGCTGGAGGGCCTCGTGCGCGCTGCGACCTACCGCCGCGCCACCGCCATGCGCTGCACCGCGCCCGTGGCCGCCATCCATGCCGACGTCGGGGCGTCGGGCGCGCCGGTCGACGAACTGATCTTCGGCGAGGCCTTCGAGGTGCTCGAGATCCGCGGCGACCGGGCCTGGGGCCAGGCGCGTCGGGACGGCGTGGTCGGCTGGATCGATCGCGCCGCCCTCGCCGAGGGCGCCCCGATCCCCGCCGCCCGGGTCGCGGCCGTCGGCGCCGCCCTGCCGCTGAACGCCCTCGTCGTCGAGGGCGGCGGCGACGATCTCCGGCCGGTCGGCGAGTTCGAGCGCGATCCGGTGGCCGTGGCCGAGCGCCTGCTCGGCGTGCCGCACCGTCCCGGCGGCCGCTCCTCCCGCGCCACCGACTGCTGCGGCCTTGTGCAGCAGGCCCTCTACGCCTGCGGCCGTCCCGCCCCGCGCTACGCCGACCAGCAGGCGGAGCTCGGCGAGCCGGTGAGTCGCGCCGATGCGCGTCGCGGCGATCTGGTCGTCTGGCTGCACGCGGGGGAGGGGCCCTGGAACGGCCACTCGGCCTTCCTGCTGGAGGGCGGGCGCGTCCTGCACGCCACCGGCCGGCACGGCGCGGTGGTCGTCGAGCCGCTCGCCGAGGCCGAGGCCCGCTACGCCGCCGACGGTTTCAGCCCGCCCCTGTTCCGCCGCCTCTGAACCTCGCCGCCAACGAAAAAGGCCCCGCCGTCGCCGGCGGGGCCTTCGCGTGTTCAGCGCCGGCTCAGCGGGGCAGGGAGTTCTGCGCCGCGGCCTCGTCGGGCGAGCCGGGAGTGGCCTGCTGGAGCGTGGACTGCGCCGCCGGTCCGGTGATCGGCGCGCCGCCGGCCTGACCGCCCAGCTCTTCGGCCGCCTCATTGGCGCCCGGAGCCACCGGAGCCCCCTCGGCGCCCTCGGCCGGCGCCGCGGCGCCCGGCTGGCGGGCCGGATCCGGCGCCGGGATGGCGTAGCCGCCCGAGCCCTGGCTGCGCAGGTAGGCGATCAGGTTGATGCGGGTCTGCTGGTCGCGGATGCCGGCGAAGGACATCTTGGTGCCCGGCACGTGACGGCCCGGGTTGGTGATGAACTGGTCCAGCTCGTCGTAGGTCCAGTTCGGAGCCTCGGCCTTGTGGGCGCTCATGGCGTCCGAATAGGCGAAGCCGGCGGCGTGCATCACGGGGCCGCCGACGACGCCGAACAGGTTCGGGCCGATGCCGTTGGCGCCGCCCTGCGCCACATTGTGGCAGGCCTGGCAGCGGGCGAAGGCGGCCTCGCCGGCGGCGAGGTCGGCGGCCGGGAGCACCGTGCCCCAGTCCGGCGGCAGCTCGACTTCGGCGGCGCCGCCCGCGGCCTCTTCCGGCGCGTCGACGAAGTAGCCCATCTTTTCAGGGGCTTCGGTGTGGTAGATCGCGCCCGTCAGCTGCTGGACGCCGATGATGACGAAGGCGGTCGCCAGACCGGCGCCGAGAATCTTGTTCCACTTCAGATCGCCGCTCATGCGCGTCGTCGCATCCCGTCCGTTAGGGCCCGGCCGCAGGGACGGCGGGCGAATTCTTGCGTGGGCGTCTCTTACACGCTAGCGCGGCCTTCGCAACCGGCCCGGACCTGCCCGGGCGTCGCAGGCGGCGTTCGACCGATGAATCCCCTGATCCTCATCCCCGCCCGCATGGCCGCGACCCGCCTCCCGGGCAAGCCGCTGGCCGACATCGGCGGCCGTCCGATGATCGTCCGGGCGTACCAGCAGGCGGCCGCCTCGGGACTGCCCGTCGCCGTCGCCGCCGGGGATGCGGAGATCGTCGCGGCGGTCGAGGCGGCCGGCGGACGGGCCGTGCTCACCGATCCCGACCTGCCCTCCGGCTCCGATCGCATCCGCGCGGCGCTCGCGGCCATCGATCCGGACGGCCGCCACGACGCGGTGATCAACCTGCAGGGCGACATGCCGTTCGCCGACCCCGGCCTGGCGCAGGCCTGCGCCGGCCTGCTGGCGGCCGAGCCCGCCTGCGACATCGCGACCCTGGTTGCGCCCGAGGCGGACGCCTCCGACCGCGCCAACCCGGACGTGGTCAAGGCCGTGCTGGCCCTGCCCGAGGGCGCCCGCCACGGCCGCGCCCTCTACTTCACCCGCTCGACCCTCTACGGCGACGGCCCGGTCTGGCGCCACATCGGCCTCTACGGCTACCGCCGCGCCGCCCTCGAACGATTCTGCGCCGCTCCCCCGTCGCCGCTGGAGCGCCGCGAAAAGCTGGAGCAGCTGCGGGCGCTGGAGATGGGGCTCCAGATCTGGGCCGCCGTCATCGACGCGGCGCCGCTGTCCGTGGACAGTCCGGCGGATCTGGCTGAAGCGAGGCAGCAGGCGGCAGGCGGCAGGCAGCCCTAGGTCCGGGCCCGGGGCGGCGCCGCACGGGCTCCATGCTGCCTGCTGCCTGCTGCCTGCTGCCTAAAGCTCCCCCTCCTCCACCCACGCCTCCAGCAGCCGCCGCGCGATCGCGATCCGCGCCGGCGCCCTGATCTCCGGATGGGTCCCCGCCAGCACCGCCCGCGCCTCGTCCCGCGTCAGCCAGGCCACCGCCTCCAGCTCCGTCTGGTCCGGGGCGGCCTGGTCCGAATCGACCTCGCACAGCAGGCCGATCATCAGCTGCGACGGGAACGGCCACGGCTGGCTGGAATGGTAGCGCACCGCCGTCACCGTCAGTCCGGCCTCCTCCGCCACCTCCCGGGCGCAGGCCTCCTCGATCGTCTCGCCCGGCTCGAGGAAGCCGGCCAGGGCCGACATCCGCCCCGCCGGCCAGCTGGCCTGCCGCCCCAGCAGACAGACCGGCTCCGGCCCGCCGCGGTACACTGGCAGCATGATGGTCACCGGGTCGACGCGCGGAAAATGCTCGGTCCGGCAGGCCGGGCAGATCCGCTTCCAGCCCCCCGCCGCCGTCTCGCTCTCCACCCCGCAGGCGGCGCAGAAGCCGTGCCGCGCCCGCCAGTCGAA
The DNA here is from genome assembly GCF_013912005.1 of Brevundimonas sp. Taxonomy (GTDB): domain Bacteria; phylum Pseudomonadota; class Alphaproteobacteria; order Caulobacterales; family Caulobacteraceae; genus Brevundimonas. The sequence continues at coordinate 24,700 of NZ_JACESB010000019.1, forward strand.
CAGGCTCTTGGCCGTCCCCGCCATGGCCGCGTCGGCCCCGGACAGCAGGGCGGCGGCCTCGCGCATCTCCATGAAGGCGCCCAGCCCGGCCAGCGGCCCGGCCGCCGGATCCAGCGAGCTCTCCACCTCGACGGCGAAGACCGGCGCTTCCTTCCAGAGCCCGAGGAACAGCTCGCGGTCGGGCACGACCGCCCGCGCATGCTCCAGCCCCAGCCACGCCAGCCGCGGTCCGTCGGCATGGTCCTCGACCAGCGGCCGGCCCTGCCAGAGCGCCATGGCCACGGCTTCGGGATTGGCCGCCTGTTCGGCCAGCCAGGCGGGATCGTTGCGCCGGTCGCCCGCCCGGTCGAGCGGATTGCCGGCGAAGGTGTTGAGGGCGGGAAGGGGCATGGACCTTTCACTAGCCCAAGCCCTGCGCCATTGTCGCCGGCGGGGAGGGTGGAATGCGATTGTCGATCTGGCTGACGACGTTCGGGCTCAACACTATCCTGCTGGGCCTGATGGTCAGCAGTCTTTGGGAGCCCTTTGGCGTCCCGGCCGCGGTTCAGTTCCCCGTGGTGCTTGTCGCCTATGCGGTTTTTGGTCTCTTTTACCTGAGGTGCCCGGTGTGCCGGAGTTCCACGTCTGGCTGGTGGATTTGCGGTGAGGGCCTGTTTTCAATCTACTTTTTTGCGCCCTTCGCGAACCCCGGTCGATGCAACCGTTGCGGCTTGGGCTTCCACCGACACGGATTTGGCGACGACGTGAAGGATCTTCGCCGTCGCTGGCGTCTGGATAATCCCTGATCTTGATCTCGGCGCGCCTAACCGCGATATAGGCCTCGGAGATCGCGGGCGAAGGCTTCGCCAACCTGGTCAGGGCCGGAAGGCAGCAGCCACAACGAATCCCCCTTCGGGTCGCGGTCTCCACCCTTCATCCCCGACATCTTGAAGTCCCGCTCTTAGCGTCGGCGTGCGCTCACGCTATGACGGGGCATGAGCCACAGCGACCCGAGTCTCGACGGTCCCCCCTGGGACGAGGACGCCCCCGAAGGCGAGGCCCCGGAGCGCGACCCCAACACCGGGGACATGTTCGGCGCCCCCGAGCCCGCCGGCATGCGCGAGGCCGAGGCGGCCGCCGCCCCGGTCGAGGCTGCGCCCGCGGCCCCGCAGCCGGTCGCGACCGCCGCTCCGGCTCCCGGGGCGGAGGCGCCCGCCGGCGACGGCGAGGCCTACACCGTCCTGGCCCGCAAATACCGGCCGCGCACCTTCGAGGACCTGATCGGCCAGGAGGCCATGGTGAGGACGCTCACCAACGCCTTCGCCACCGGCCGCATCGCCCACGCCTTCATGCTCACCGGCGTCCGCGGGGTGGGCAAGACCACCACCGCCCGCCTGCTGGCCCGCGCCCTGAACAACGAGACGGACGCCATCGACCGTCCCTCGCTGGCCCTGACCGCCCACGGCCGACACGACGCCGCCATCATGGCCGGCCAGCACATGGACGTGATGGAGATGGACGCCGCCTCGCACACCGGCGTCAACGACATCCGCGACATCCTCGAGAGCGTCCGCTACGCCCCCGTCGAGGCGCGCTACAAGGTCTACGTCCTCGACGAGGTCCACATGCTGTCGACGCAGGCGTTCAACGCCCTGCTGAAGACGCTGGAGGAGCCGCCGCCGCACGCCAAATTCATCTTCGCCACCACCGAGATCCGCAAGGTCCCGGTGACCATCCTCAGCCGCTGCCAGCGTTTCGACCTGCGGCGGGTGGAGCCGGAGATCCTCGTCGACCACCTGGGCCGCATCGCCGAGCGGGAGGGCATGCGCATCGAGCCGGACGCCCTGGCCCTGATCGCCCGCGCCGCCGAGGGTTCGGTGCGCGACGGCCTGTCGCTGCTCGACCAGGCCCTCGTCCAGGCCGAAAAGGGCGAGCTGGTCCAGACCGCCACCGTCCGCGACATGCTGGGCCTCGCCGACCGCAGCCAGACCATCGCCCTGTTCGAGGCGATCATGGCCGGCCGCACCCCCGAGGCGCTGGAGCTGTTCCGCACCCTCTACGGCTACGGCGCCGACCCGGTGCAGGTCACCAACGACCTGCTCGAACACTGCCACGCCGCCTCGGTCGCCAGGATGCTGGGACCGCAGGCCACCCGCCTGCCCAACGACCAGGCGCAGAAGCTGGCCGGCCTGGGGGCGGTGATCTCGGCCGGGACCCTGTCGCGCACCTGGCAGATGCTCCTCAAGGCGCTGGACGAGGTGCGCCGCGCCCCCAGCCCCGCCGACGCGGTGGAGATGGCCATCGTCCGGCTCGCCTACGCGGCCGACCTGCCCGGGCCGGAGGAGGCCCTGAAGGCCCTGCGCGACGGCGAGCCGGTCGGCGGCGGCCCGTCGGGCCAGCTCCCGCGCGGTTCCGGCGGCGGCGGGGCCTCCGCCCAGCTGGCCGCCCGCCCGGCTCCCGCCCCGGCCGCCCTGCCGGATCCCCAGACCTTCGAGGCGGTCGTCGCCCTGATCGGCGAGAAGCGCGAGGTCGGCCTGCAGATGGACGTGCAGCGCTACGTCCGCCCGGTCGCCTTCAAGCCCGGGGCCATCACCTACGAGAGCGTCGAGGGGGCCCCGGTCGACCTCGCCCGCAAGCTGGCCTCCCGCCTCAAGGACTGGACGGGCCGCACCTGGCTGATCGCCGCCAACGGCCAGGGCGGCGGCGAGACCATGATCGAGATCGACCGCCGCAAGCGCGCCGAGGAGCGCGCCGCGGTCGAGGCCGACCCCTTCGTCGCCGCCGTCATGGAAGCCTTCCCCGGCGCGAAGATCGGCGAGATCCGCACCCTGGCCGCGCCGGTGGAGCTGCCGGCGATTCCGGACGAGGCGGGGGAGGAGGAGTAGGGGGTTGGCGCTGCGGCCTTCCGAGATCCGAACCGCCCTCGTCACCGGGCTGGGCGTGCATCTCTTGGGCTCAGCCTTCTATCTTCAGGCTCTGACCTTCTCCCGGTTCTGGCAAACGGCGGTTGTGTTTGCGGTGTCGGGACTGCTGCTCGCCGTCGCGCATCGAGAACAGCCTCGACGCCGCCGCCTGCATGCGGCGCTGCGGGAGCGGGGCATCCCCTCGGCTCCCATTTCCACCGCTGCCTATCTCGCGCTCCTGTGCCTGGCAGCGCTCATGATCGCCCTCCCGACCGCCCTTTGGTTGACGATGCGGGGCGTTCCCGAGCGACTGGATTTCTGGCTGGGTGTGGGCTGGCTGTGCTGGACCGCGCTGGCCGGCCTATTGTCATGGCTGCGCTGGAAGGAGGCGCAGATGCTGGAGCGGGGCGCCCGCGCCTTGTGAAGGCGCGTGGCGCTTGCGGCGTTCGCCGACAAGACTGCACGACCAGACGCCGCCGCCTTGTCATCCCGGACGCCGCAAAGCGGCGATCCGGGACGCCTGACCCCACAATCCCATCCTCCCGGACGCTGCGTCAGCAGCGAGCCGGGAGACAGGTCAGGGCCGGAGCCGGGAGCAAGCCGTCTCCCGGACAGCCGCTGCGCGGCTTCCGGGAGGGTCAGCGACTTTGGGTGGGTCCCCGTCCCGGCTCTCCGCTTCGCTTCGGCCGGGATGACAAGGGCGTGCCCCCTACACGATCTCCGCCGCCTCCTCGAACGCCAGCCGCGGCGAGCGGGGGAACAGGTTCTCGTCCGAGCCGTAGCCGAGGTTGACGATGAAGTTCGGCTCCACGTTCGTTCCAGCGAAGAACTCCGCCTTCACCCCCGCCGGGTCGAAGCCCGACATCGGGCCGACGTCGAGGCCCAGCGCCCGGGCGGCGATGAGGAAGTAGCCGCCCTGCAGCGAGCTGTTGCGGAAGGCCGCCTCGCGCCGGGCGGCCTCGTCGGCGAACCAGTCCTTCGCGCCCGGGGCGTGCGGGAACAGCCGGGGCAGGGTCTCGGGGAAGTCGAGGTCCATGCCGATGATCACGTTCACCGGCGCCTGCAGGGTCTTGGCCCGGTTGCCCTCGCTCATCAGCGGGGCCAGCCGCGCCTTCGCCTCGGGCGAGGTCACGAACACGAAGCGGGCCGGGGTGTTGTTCACCGCCGTCGGCCCGAACCGGGTCAGGTCATAGAGCCGGCGCAGCAGCTCTTCGGGCACCGGCCGGTCGGTCCAGCCGTTGCGCGTGCGCGCCTCGGTGAACAGCTGGGCCAGGACCGGATCGGCCACCGGCCGGTCGCGGGAGACGGAAGCGTCGAACGCCATGGGGGAACCCTCCTGATTGGAACAGCAACAACTGCAGTACCAATTAGGGCGAACGCGGCGGCGCGCCAGAGGGTCTGGAACAAATTGTGTTGCAGATGCCCTCGAAAGGGCGGGGGCCGCCCCCCTGTCGCGCCCGCTCCGAACCGCCTATCTAGGGGGGATGAAAGACCTTACCGCCCTGATGCAGCAGGCCCAGGCGATGCAGCAGCGACTGCAGGACGCCCAGGCGAAGATGGCCGAAAGCACCGCGACCGGCTCCTCCGGCGGCGGCCTCGTCACCATGGTCCTGAAGGGCCCGGGCGAGATCGCCTCGGTGACCATCGACGACAGCCTGATGGTTCCCGGCGAGGGCGAGATCCTCGCCGACCTGATCGTCGCCGCCCACGCCGACGCCAAGCGCAAGCTGGACGAGGTCAACGCCGCCCTGATGCGCGAGGCCGCCGGCCCGATGGCGGGGATGAACATCCCCGGCATGCCGAAGCTGTTCTGACGAAGCGCGCGTGGCCGCCTCCGCCGGACCCGAGATCGAGCGGCTGATATCGCTGCTGGCGAAGCTGCCCGGCATGGGCCCGCGTTCGGCCCGGCGCGCCGCCCTGGCCCTGCTCAAGAAGCGCGAACAGCTGCTCGCGCCGCTCGCCGCCGCCCTGCAGGAGACCGCCGACAGGGTGACCTCGTGCAGCGTCTGCGGCGCGCCGGACACCCGCGACCCCTGCTCGATCTGCTCCGACGGCAGCCGCGACAACGGCCTGATCTGCGTGGTCGAGGAGGCCGGCGCCCTGTGGGCCATGGAGCGCTCGGGCGCCTTCCGCGGCAAGTACCACGTGCTGGGCGGCCTGCTGTCGGCGCTCGACGGCGTCGGCCCCGACGCCCTGCGCGTCGCGGAACTGGTCGGCCGGGTGAAGGGCGGCGAGGCGAAGGAGGTGGTCCTGGCCCTGCCCGCCACCGTCGACGGCCAGACCACCGCCCACTACCTCGCCGAACGGCTCGCCGGCTCGGGCGTGGAGATCACCTCGCTGGCGCGCGGCGTCCCGGTCGGCGGCGAGCTCGACTGGCTCGACGACGGCACTATCGTCCAGGCCCTGCGGGCGCGCCGACCGGCCTGACCCGCCTGCGTCCGAATCTGGCGCAGCCGGGCGGCACACTGCCCGCATCGGGACCCGGTTCGGGACTCCCGGGACTCCCGGGACACCCTTTTTCGCGCCGAACCAGCCATGGCCCGCCCCGCCGACTCCCGTTAAGGAACGGAGCATGAACGTTGATCTGGTCGCCTTCCTCGCCGCCGCCGTCGTCGCCCTGGTCGCCCTCGCCTGGGCCCTGATGGAGCGCCGCCGCGCCGCCGCCGCCGAGACCCGGAACTGGGAGCTGCGCGAGCGCCACGCCGAGGCCGAGGCCCGCCTGCGCCTCGTCGAGGACCAGGCCGCCACCCAGGCCGAGCTGCTCCGCGCCCAGGCCCGCGAGTCGGCCAGCACGGTCGCAGAGGAGCTGCTCAAGCGCACCGACGAGACCTTCCGCAACCGCGAGCTGATGGCCCGCGAGCGGATGGAGGCGCAGCTGAAGCCGGTGGCCGAGACGCTCAGGCGGTTCCAGGAGCATGTCGCGGCGCTTGAGAAGGCCCGCACCGAGGAGACCGGCGGGCTGAAGGAGCAGCTGGCCCAGCTGATGGCGGCTTCCAGCGCCACCCGCGACGAGGCGCGCAAGCTGACCGAGGCCCTGCGCGGCAACACCGGCCGCCGCGGCCGGTGGGGCGAACAGACCTGCCGCAACGTGCTGGAGGCCGCCGGCATGGCCGGGCGGTTCGACTTCGAGGAACAGACCTCGACCGCCGACGAGGCCGGCCGCCAGCAGCGGCCCGACTTCGTCGTCCGCCTGCCCGGCGGCGGCATGTTCGTGATCGACGCCAAGGTGCCGCTGGCCTTCGCCGACGAGGGGGAGGGCGACGAGGAGGCCCGCGCCCGCGCCGCCTCCATGCGCACCGCCGCCAGCATGAAGACCCACGTGCGGCAGCTGTCGTCCAAGGCCTACCAGGACCAGTTCAAGCCGAGCCCCGACTTCGTCGCCATGTTCGTGCCCGGCGACGCCTTCCTCGCCGCGGCGCTGGACCACGAGCCGGACCTGATGACCACGGCCATGGCCTCGCGGGTGGTGATCGTCACCCCCACCACCCTGTTCGCCCTGTGCAAGGCCGTGGCCTACGGCTGGCGCGCCGAGGAGCAGTCGCGCAACGCCGAGCAGGTCGCGAAGCTGGGCAAGGAGCTCTACAAGCGCCTGTCGGTGATGGGCGGTCACGCCGCCGCTGTCGGCCGCGCCCTCGACACCGCCGTGGGCAAGTACAACCAGTTCGTCGGCTCGCTCGAGAGCCAGGTCATGGTCTCGGCCCGCCGCTTCGAGGACCTGCACGTCGACCACGAGGGCAAGCAGCTGCCGGAGCTGCCGCCGGTCGAACAGTCGCCGCGCGGCCTCACCCGGCCCGAACTGCTCGCCGCCGACAAGGCCGAGGGGCCCCGTCTCGTCGCCGGGCCCGCCGAGTAGACAAGGACGCTTGACAGCGCGCGCGGGCACCGGGTAAAGCTAGCTTGTCATTTGGACAAGGATGTTTGCCTGCCATGGCTCGAGGCCTGAAACGCGTCGCCCTCTACACCCTCCTCGGCTTCCTCGCCTTCTTCGCGCTGATGGTCGCCACCGGCTTCTTTATCGGGAGCCAGGCCGCCCGCGGCGTGGACGTGGACGCGGACCGACTGACCTTCTGGCTCGCCGCCGGCGTGGCGGTGGTCTGCATGACCGGCGCCATGGCCATCACCGTCGGCTGGATGCGGGCCATCGACGAGGCCGCGCGCGAAGCCCACAAGTCGGCCTGGTTCTGGGGCGGCTGCGGCGGCATGGCCGTGGCCGGCGTCCTCTTCATTCTCGCCTCGACGCCCCTGGCGGCCGCCCTCCAGCCGCCCTCCTGGTTCCTCGGACGCACCGATCCGGCCGCCTATATGGCGACCGGCGCGGCGATCCTCGCCCTGCTCATGACCGCCGGCTACACCCTCGCCTGGGCGTGGTGGTGGTGGCGGCGCCGGTGAGGGTCGTCCCGTGAACAACCGCCTCAAGGTGCTCCGCGCCGAACGCAACTGGAGTCAGGCCCATCTCGCCGAGGCCCTCGGCGTCTCGCGCCAGACCGTCAATGCGCTCGAGACCGGCCGCTACGACCCCTCCCTGCCGCTGGCCTTCCGCATCGCCCGGGTCTTCGGCCAGCCCATCGAATCCATCTTCCACGACGAGGATCCCGCCCCATGACCTTCCGTCCGCTCCGCCTCGCCGCCGGCGTGGCCCGCGCCGCCCTCGGAACGGCCCTCGGCCTCGGCCTCGCCGCCGCCATCGCCCTGCAGCCGGCCCGGGCCCTCGCCCAGACGCTCGCGCCCGCCCCCGCCGCCGAACGCCCCGCCGTGGCCCGGGCCGAAGGCGCCGGTCCGGCCCTGTGGGTGATCCGCGACGCCGACTCGACCATCTATCTGTTCGGCACGGTTCACATGCTGCGCCCGACCACGGCCTGGAGTTCGGAGCGGGTGGAGCGGGCCTTCGCCGAGGCCGACGAGCTGTGGCTGGAGATCTCCAACCCGGACGACCAGGCGGCCCTCGTGCCGCTGATCCAGCAGCACGGCGTCGACCCGACCCAGCGCCTGACGCTGAAGCTGTCGTCCGGCGAGCTGACCCTGTTCGACAACGCCGCGCGCACCATGGGCGCCAACGCCATGGCCATGGACAACCTGCGGCCGTGGCTGGCCGCCCTGACCCTGTCGATCGCGCCGCTGCAGCGCGCCGGCTACGATCCGCAGTCGGGGGTGGAGCTGATCCTCAAGGCCCGCGCCGAGGCGGCGGGCAAGCCCGTGAAGGGCTTCGAGACCATCGACCGGCAGGTGCGGATCCTCGCCGGCTTCCCCGAGGCCGACCAGATGGCCTTCCTGACCAGCACCCTGGACGCCTTCGAGGACGCCCCCGTCGAGCTGGATCGCCTCGTCGAGGCCTGGGCGCGCGGCGATGTCGCCGTGATCGAGGCGCTGGGCGTCGCCGACATGCGCGAGGAGAGCGAGGCCATCTACCAGGCCCTGCTGGTCCAGCGGAACGCAGACTGGGCCGGCCAGATCCAGCAGCTGCTGGCCGGCGAGGGCACAGCCTTCGTCGCCGTCGGCGCCGCCCACCTCGCCGGCGACGACAGCGTCCAGCGCCTGCTGGAGCAGCGCGGCGTGAACGTCGAGACGGTGCAGTAGGGGGGGAGGCTGGAGCGGGCAGCGGGAATCGAACCCGCACGAAAAGCTTGGGAAGCTTTCAGGCTACCACTACATCATGCCCGCGGAGCCGGACGCAGATTTAGGGCCAACGGCGGAAAGCATCAAGCGGGGCGGCTCCGAAAGGGCCGCCCCGTTTCGCGTCACTCGGCGCGGTGGACGACGACCCCGTCGACCACGGTCAGGGTCGCCCTGCCGCCGAGGATGTCGGCGGGCGCGGCGGTCATCAGGTCGACGTCGAAGGCGGTCAGGTCGGCGCGCTTGCCGACCTCGATGGTGCCCAGCTCGGCTTCGCGGAAGCTGGCGTACGCCGGCCAGAGGGTGAACATTTTCAACGCCGTGGCGCGGTCCACCGCCTCCAGCGGCCGCCAGTCGGGGCCCTGGAAGCCCTGCAGGTCGGCGCGGGCGATGGCGGCGTAGAACTCGATCAGGGGGGAGCCGCGCTCGACCGGGGCGTCGGAGCCCCCGACCACGATCACTCCCCGGTCGACCAGGCTGCGCCAGGCATAGGCGCCGTCCAGCCGCGCGTCGCCGAGGCGGGCCGGGGCGAAATGCAGGTCGCCGATGGCGTGGCTGGGCTGCATCGAGGCGATGATCGGCAGGTCCTGGAACCAGTGGTAGTCGGCCGGACGCAGGATCTGGGCGTGCTCGATGCGCCAGCGCACGTCGGCGCCGTTGGGCCGCTCCGACGGGGCCACGCCCGCCAGCGCCTGCTGGTACCACTCGGCCACCGAGGCGTTGCCCCGGTCGCCGATGGCGTGGGTCGCGATCTGGATGCCCGCCCGCAGCGCCTGCTCGTACAGCGGCACGATCTCCTGCTCGCCGATCTGCATCAGGCCGGTCGTGTCGGGGCGGTCGGCGTAGGGCGCGAACAGGGCGGCGCCGCGCGAGCCCAGGGCGCCGTCCGCGTAGTACTTCACCGCGCGGGTGATCACCCGCCCGTCGGCCACGCTGCGCGGACCCGAGGCGAACAGGGCCTGCGCCCCGTCCGGGGTGACGCTGTTGTAGACCCGCAGCGGGGCCTCGCCGGCCTCGGCCATCTGCTCCAGCAGGGGGATGTCCCGCCACGGGGCGCTCATGAAGTGGACGCCGGTCCAGCCGTACGCCGCCTCGACCCGGAAGCCGGCGCGGTAGGCCTCGCGCAGGGCCTCGGGGTCGGCCTGGGGCATCAGCTCCGCGACCAGCTGTTCGGCCGCATCGACCAGCAGGCCGGTGGGTCGGCCCTGGTCATCCTTGAGGATCTCCCCGCCGGACGGGGCCGCAGTCGAGGCGTCGATCCCGGCGGCCGCCAGGGCGGCGCTGGAGGCGACCACGGCGTGGCCGTCGGCCCGGCCCAGCAGGACGACGCGGCCCGGCGCGGCGGCGTCCAGATCGGCGGCGGTGAGGAAGCGCGCCTCGGGCCAGTGCGTCTCGATCCAGCCGCGGCCGACGATCGGCCCCTCGGGGTGAGCCTCGGCCCAGGCGGTCAGGCGGGCCATGGCCTCGGCGACCGAGGCCGAGCCTTCGAGGTTGAGGGTCAGTTCGCGCCAGCCGATCCCGTCGAGGTGGGCGTGACCGTCGGTGAAGCCGGGGAACAGGGCGGAGCCCTTCAGGTCGACGGCCTCCAGCCCGTCCGCCGCCGGCGCATCCGCGGCCGACCCCACCCAGGCGATGCGTCCGTCGCGCACCTGCACCACCTCGGCCGTCGGGGCGGCCTCCACGCCGGTGTAGATCGGCCCGCCGCGGATCACGAGGTTCTGGGCCTGCGCGGACGTGGCCGCCCCGGTGAGCAGGAGGGCGAGGAGCAGGGTGCGGCGCATCTGACGGTTCCTGAGGCTGGCGGGCTCCGGACTCGCAATATCCCGGGGGCTGCGTCAAGCTCGCGCACGAACAGGAGCCTTCCATGATCCTTCCGATGCTTGCGTTGCTGGCCGCCGATGCGCCGAGCCTCGAGCAGGCCCGCACCTGTCAGGCGCACATGGAGATCATGATCCAGGAGGCGGCCCGCGACGGCGGCCACGTGGCCGGGCCGACCTGGTTCATCCGCGACTGGTGGAGGCTGAAGGCGATCGAGGCGGGCGCGCCCGAGGATGACGGGACCGAGCTGGCGGCCGCCACGGCCGTCCTCGGCGTCATGAGCGTGACCGAGCCGAAGCAGTTCAGCGCCGGGCGGCAGGCCTGCGTCGACATCGCCGTCGAGGCCGGGGCCGTGCCGGGGATGGGCCCGGCATGAAGCTGTTCACCATCGGCTACGAGGGCGAGCCGCAGGCGGCGGTGATCGACCGGCTGAAGGCGGCGGGCGTGAAGGTGCTGGCCGACGTGCGGGCGGTGGCCGCGTCGCGACGGGCCGGCTTCTCCAAGACGGTGCTGGGCTCCAGCCTCGCCGAGGCGGGGATCGAATACGTCCACCTGCGCGATCTCGGCACGCCCAAGGCGGGGCGGGACGCGGCGCGGGCGGGGCGGATCGGCGAGATGCGCTCGATCTTCGCCGACCACATGCAGGAGCCGCCGTCCCGGCTGGCCTTCGAACGGCTGCGCGAGATCGCGAAGGACCGGCCCACCGCCCTGCTGTGCTTCGAGGCCGAACACGCCGGCTGCCACCGCGCCGTGCTGGCCGAACGGCTGCAGGCCGAGGACGGGTTCGAGGTGGTGAACCTCTAGGTCCCCTCTCGCCTTGCGGGAGAGGGAGACCGCACGCGGCGGCGAAGCCGTTGCCCTTGTGCGGTCGGGTGAGGGGTCGCACGGTCGCCGTGTGCGCGACCCCTCATCCGACCCGCTTCGCGGGCCACCTTCTCCCGCAAGGGGAGAAGGGCAGGATTACGCCGCCGCCTTCTGCCCGGCGAACTTGCCGTAGAAGGTCTCGCCCTTCGCCGCCATGTCGCGCAGCAGCTGCGGGGGCGAGAAGCGGTCGCCGTACTTCGCCGCATAGACGTCGGCCTGCTCGACGAAGGCCTTCAGCCCGATCTGGTCGATCATGGTGATCGGACCGCCGGTCCAGGGCGCGAAGCCCCAGGCCAGGATGGCCCCGACGTCGGCCTCGCGCGGGTCGTCGATGACGCCCTCTTCCCAGCAGCGGGCTACCTCGACCGCCTGGCGGTAGAGCAGGCGGCGCTTCTGGTCCTCGACCATCTCCGGCGTGGAGTCGTTGATCGTCACCGGAGCGAGGTCCGACAGGCCGGACCACAGCTTCTTCGGCTTGCTGTCGTAGTCGTAGAAGCCCTTGCCGTTCTTGCGGCCGTAGCGGCCGAGGTCCTCGACCATGGTCTGGACGATCTTCCAGCCCGGCAGCGGCTGGTAGGCGTCCCCGAGGTCTTCCTTCGTCTGCTTCGCGATCTTGACCGACAGGTCCAGCGCCACGTCGTCGTGCATCTCCAGCGGGCCGCGCGGCATGCCGGTCATGCGGCCGATGTTGTCGATCAGGGCGGGGGCGTAGCCCTCCTCCAGCATGGCCAGACCCTCGGCGACATAGGTGCCGAAGCAGCGCGAGGTGTAGAAGCCGCGCCCGTCGTTGACGACGATCGGGGTCTTCCTGATCTTCATGACGTAGTCGAGGGACTTCGCCAGCGCTTCCTGGCCGGTCTTCTCGCCCATGATGATCTCGACCAGCATCATCTTGTCGACCGGCGAGAAGAAGTGGATGCCGATGAAGTCCTCCGGCCGCACCGAGGCTTCGGCCAGGCCGGTGATCGGCAGGGTCGAGGTGTTGGAGCCGAACACGGCGCCCGGCTCCAGCTGGGCCTCGGCCCGCTTCGTCACGTCGGCCTTGATCTCGCGGTTCTCGAACACCGCCTCGATGACGAGGTCCGAGCCCTTGATCAGGTCATAGTCGGTGGTCGCCGTCACGGAGGCGAGCAGGGCGTCGTATTTCGCCTGGTCGATCTGGCCGCGCGACAGCCGCTTCTTCAGCAGTTCGGCGACATGGGCCTTGCCCTTGTCGGCGCTCTCCTGGTCGCGGTCGATCAGGATGGTCTCGATGCCGGCCATGGCCTGCACATAGGCGATGCCCGCGCCCATCATGCCGGCGCCCAGCACGGTGACCTTCTTCGGGTCGGACTTGGGCACGCCGGCCGGGCGCACGGCGCCCTTGTCGAGCTCCTGCTTGGACAGGAACAGCGAGCGGATCATGCCCTGGGCCTGGGGCGTCATCAGGGTCTTGATGAAGTAGCGGGTCTCGATGCGCAGGGCCGCGTCCATCGGCACCTGCACGCCCTCGTAGACGGCCTTCATCAGGTTCAGCACGGCCGGGTAGTTGCCGTAGGACTGCTTGCGCAGCATGGCGTTGCCGACGAGGAAGTTCTGGATGCCGGCGGGGTGGTAGGGGCCGCCGCCCGGAAGCTTGAAGGACTTCTCGTCCCACGGCTGGACGGCCTTGCCGCCGCCCTTGATCCACGCCTTCGCCGCCTCGACCTCGCCGCCCTTCGCGACGACCTCGTGGATGATGCCCGCGCCCTTGGCGTCATTGGGGCGGAAGGACTTGCCCTCGCTCATGGCCATCATCGCCGCCTGGACGCCGATCAGGCGGGTCAGGCGCTGGGTGCCGCCGCCGCCGGGGAACAGGCCGACCTTGATCTCCGGCAGGCCCAACTGGATCTTCGGATCGTCGCCGGCGACCCGGTAGTGGCAGGCCAGGGTCAGCTCCAGGCCGCCGCCGAGGGCCAGGCCGTTGATCGCCGCGGCGACCGGCTTGCCGCAGGTCTCGAGGGCGCGCAGGGCCCCGTTCAGCCGCCAGCCGGCGTCATAGGCCGCCTGCAGGTCCGCCCCGCCGAGCATGCCCGCCGCCATGTCGCCGAGGTCCGCCCCGGCGCAGAAGCCGCTGGTCTTGCCCGAGGTCAGCACCGCGCCCTTGATGGCGTCGTCGGTCTTCACCCGTTCGACCCACTGCGGGATCTCGGCCATGACGCCCGAGGTCAGGGTGTTCATCGACCGTCCGGGGACGTCGAAGGTGATCAGGGCGATGCCGTCGGCGTCGACGTCGATCTTGAAGTTTTCCATCGGAATCCTCGGCTCTAGCTGAGGCGGAGCGACATTTCGGACGTCGCCTGCCAGTTCATGGTTTCGTAGATCGGCCGCGCCTGGGCCGTCGGGTGAAGGATCAGGTAGTGCACGCCGCGCGCCCGGGCCTCGGCCTCGACCCGGTCCATCAGCCGGGCGGCGTGGCCCCGTCTGCGGTGGTCCGGCTCGACGAACAGGTTCAGCACGTAGCCGCGCCGGTCGCAGTCGGGGTGCTCCGGATGCGGCGGCCAGTCGATGAACATCAGGCCCACGCTGGCGACCGCCTGCCCGTCGTGCTCGGCCACCCAGCCGCCGTACTCCCCGCTGCGAAGGCGGGACGCCAGCCACGGCCGGAAGGCCTCGGTCATCCGCTCGAGCGTCGCCCCGTCGCGGCCCGCCGCCTCGAACATCCGCCGACGATGGTCGCAGACGAGTTCGAGGTCGCCGAAGCTGACGGGGCGAAGCGTCATCAGACGCGCTCGATGACCGTCGCGGTGCCCATGCCGCCGCCGATGCACAGGGTGACCAGGGCGGTCTCCTTGTCCGAGCGCTCCAGCTCGTCCAGCACCACGCTGGTGATCATCGCCCCGGTGGCGCCCAGCGGGTGGCCCATGGCGATGGCGCCGCCGCAGACGTTGATCTTGTCGTGCGGGATGTCGAGCGCCTGCATGTAGCGCAGCACCACGGCGGCGAAGGCCTCGTTCAGCTCCCACAGGTCGATGTCGGCGGTGGTCATGCCCAGCTTGCCGAGCAGCTTCTGCGTCACGAACTCGGGCCCGGTCAGCATGATCGACGGCTCCGAGCCGATCGAGGCGGCGCCGCGGATCTTCGCGCGGGGCTTGAGGCCGAGCGCCTGGCCGGCCTCAAGCGATCCGATCAGCACCCCGGCCGAACCGTCAACGATGCCGGAGGAGTTGCCCGGCGTGTGGACGTGGTTGACCCGCTCCACCTCGGGGTAGCGCTGGTTGATCACGCTGTCGAAGGCCATCTCGCCCATCATGGCGAAGGACGGGTTCAGCGCGCCCAGCGTCTGCATGTCGGTGTTGGGGCGGATGGTCTCGTCGCGGTCCAGCTGGACGAGGCCGAGCTGGTTCTTCACCGGCACCACCGACTTCGCGAAGCGGCCCTCTTCCCAGCTGCGCGCCGCGCGCTTGTGGCTCTCAACGGAATAGGCGTCGACGTCGTCGCGGCTGAAGCCCCACTTCGAGGCGATCATGTCGGCCGAGACGCCCTGCGGCACGAAATAGGTCGAAAAGGCCGAGGACGGATCCACCGGCCAGGCGCCGCCGTCGGAGCCCATCGGCACCCGGCTCATGGCCTCGACCCCGCCGCCCACGGCGAAGTCGGCCTCGCCGGCCTTCACCTTGGCCGCGGCCATGTTCACCGCCTCGAGGCCCGAGGCGCAGAAGCGGTTGATCTGGACGCCGGCGGTGGTCTGGGCCCAGCCGGCGTTGAGCACGGCGGTACGGGCGATGTCGGCGCCCTGCTCGCCCACCGGCGAGACGCAGCCGAGGATGACGTCGTCCACCTTCGAGGTGTCCAGCCCGTTGCGGTCGCGCAGGGCCTCCAGCACCTGGGTGGCGAGGCTCAGCGCGGTGATCTCGTGCAGCGAGCCGTCCTTCTTGCCCTTGCCGCGCGGGGTGCGGACCGCATCGTAGATGTAGGCGTCGGCCATGGAGTGCTCCTTGGGCTTCGAAGGGAGGGTGCGGTTTCGAAACGCGCCTGTCAGAAACCCTACGTTTACGTCAACGTCAAGTAACAAGGGGCGGCGCAGCTTCACCGCGAACGACTCTCAGCTTCGCCGTCGGGCGGAACGGCCGGCCGTCTTGCGCCTTCTGTCGCCGAACCAACCCATGGAGGCGCCGGATGGCCCAGAACTACGAAGATATGGACGCCATCGCCATGCTGAAGGCGGACCACCGGGAGGTGGAGCAACTGTTCGAAAAGTTCGAGAACACCAACGGCAAGGCCACCAAGCAGAAGCTGGCCGAGCAGATCTGCCTCGAGCTGAAGGTGCACACCGTGATCGAGGAGGAGATCTTCTACCCCGCCTGCCGCGGCAAGATCGAGGACGACCTCGTCGACGAGGCCTATGTCGAGCACGACGCCGCCAAGCTGCTGATCAACGACATCGAGGCGGGCGGTCCCGACGAGGCCTTCTACGACGCCAAGGTCAAGGTGCTGTCGGAGATGATCGAGCACCACGTCGAGGAGGAGGAGAAGCGCTCCGAAGGCATGTTCAGCCAGGCGCGCGCCGCCGGCCTCGACATGGATGCCCTGGCCGACCAGATGCGGGCCCGCAAGCGCACCGCGACCGAGGAGTTCCAGGCCGGCAAGCCGGCGGAGACGCGCACGCTCGAGGGCGACGACGTCGAAAGCGCCCGGGCCGACGCGCCGTTCGGCGACGGGGCCCAGGTCCGCTGAGGCGCGCAATGCGTCCCGCCCGCGCGGCGGCCGCTGCCCTGCTGCTCGGGGGCGCCGCCGCCTGCGCCGATCCCGGGCTGCTGGTGGTTCCGCCGCCGCAGCGGCCGCGGGTGGTGCAGCCGATCGCCCCGCCGCGCACGACCGCCCCGTCCAGCGAGGTCGAGCGTCGGCTGCTCGAGGCGCACAACGCCGAAAGGGCGCGGGTCGGCGTCCCGCCGCTGCGCTGGGCCGACTCCCTTGAGGCGGAGGCCCGGGTGTGGGCGCGCGAGCTGATCGGCGGCGACACCTTCGCCCACGATCCGGCGCCGCACGGCCACGGCGAAAACCTGTGGACCGGCTGGGGCGGCCGGGTCTGGACGCCCGAGGAGATGGTGGGGGAGTGGGCGGCCGAGCGCGCCGACTACCGGCACGGCCCGTTCCCGAACGTCAGCCGGACGGGAAACTGGGCCGAGGTGGCGCACTACACCCAGCTGGTTTGGCGCGACACCACCCACGTCGGCTGCGCCGTCGAGACCCGCGGCGACCGCTCGGTGCTGGCCTGCCGCTACGCGCCGCCGGGCAATATCGACGGGCGGACGGCGTACTGAAGAGGGGGTGTCGGGCGTGGGGTGTGGGGTCTACGCGGGACGTGCCCGGCGCCCCTGGAGCTCTCCACACCCAAGACCCTAAACCCTAAACCCTAAACCCTACACCCTACGCCCCACCCCCTCAGCTCACGTACCCCGCCTGCATCAGCTCGGCGATGTGGATGATCGCGACCGGCCGCTCGTCCTCGAGGACCAGCAGGGTGGCGATCTTGTTCTGGGTCATCAGGTCGATGGCGTCGCTCATGCGGGCATCGGGGGCGACGACCTTGGGGCGCGGGCTCATGATGTCGGCGGCGGTCAGGCCGGCGGCGTTCTCGCGGCCGAAGGCGCGGCGCACGTCGCCGTCGGTGACGATGCCGGCCAGCCGGCCGTCCGGGCCGACCACGGCCGTGGCCCCCTTGCGGCCCTCGGTGATGGCGGACACGACCTCGGCGAAGGTCGCGGTGGTCGGCACGAGCGCCGGGGCCGGCGGCCGGTCGCCCATCCAGTCGCGCACGCTCTGCAGACTCATGCCCAGCTTGCCGCCGGGGTGATGCAGGCCGAAGTCCTCGGCGGTGAACCCGCGGCGGTCCATCAGCACCATGGCCAGGGCGTCGCCCATCGCCAGCGTCATCAGGGTCGAGGTGGTGGGGGCGAGGCCGTTGGGGCAGGCCTCCGCCACCTGCGGCAGGGTCAGGCAGACCGCGGACGAGCGTCCGAGGAAGCTGTTCGGCCGCTGGGTGATCCCGATCACCGGGATGCCCTCCCGCTGGCAGTAGATCAGCGGATCGCGCAGCTCGCGACTCTCGCCGGAGTTGGAGATCGCCAGCAGGGTCACGTCCTTGCGCAGCATGCCCAGGTCGCCGTGGCTCATCTCCGCCGGATGCACGAAGAAGGCGTTGGTGCCGGTGGAGGCGAGGGTGGCGGCGATCTTGCCGCCGATGTGGCCCGACTTGCCCATGCCCGTGACGACGACGTAGCCGGGCCGCGACAGAATGGTCTCGACGGCCCGCACCAGGTCGTCTCCGAGCCCCGCCTCGAGCGCCTGCAGGGCGGCGACGTTCAGGCGCACGACCTCGCGCGCGCGGTCGATCATGGCGGACGGTTCGGCGGGGAGGGGGCCAGCATCGGTCATCCCCGGGAATTGGCCTATCCACCGCGCTTGCACAATCCGGCCGCGTCTCGCCGGTCCCGGGTCGTCATGAAAAAAGCGAAGCTTGGGTCAACCCTCCGCCGGGTTGCGCGTTAGGGACAGCCATGGGGACGTCACAACCAGACACCGGCGCCGCGATCGCGGCTGTCGAAACTTCACCGCACCTGCCGCCGCCGCCTGTCCGACTCCGTCAGCCGGCGCTGTTCCTCGACCTCGACGGCGTGCTGGCGCCGCTCGCCGAGACCCCGGACGCCGTGGTTCCGCTGCCGCGCCGCACCCGGGTCCTGCGCGAGGCCGCCCGCCGCTTCGAGGGCCGGGTGGCGATCGTCAGCGGCCGCACCCTCGCCGAGATCGACCGGATTTCTGACGCCGCGCTGGACGCCGCCTCGGGCGTGCACGGCCTCGAGCGTCGCCGGGCCGACGGGTCGCTCCACCGGATCGAACCGGCCGCCGGCGTGCGCCGGGCGGTGGAGGCGTTCGAGGCCTTCGCCCGCGCCACGCCCGGCGTCATCGTCGAGGACAAGATGGTCTCCGCCGGCCTGCACTTCCGTCAGGCGAAGGCCGCCGGCGACGAGGCGATGGACCTGGCCCGAAGGCTCGCCGAGGAAACGGGGCTGGTCATGCAGCCCGGCAACCTGGTCGTCGAGCTGAAGACGCCCGGAACGGACAAGGGGACGGCCGTCGCCGCCTTCATGGAGGAGCCGCCCTTCGCCGGAGCCCGGCCGGTGATGCTGGGCGACGACCTGACGGACGAACACGGCTTCCGCGCCGCCGAGATCCTGGGCGGCTTCGGCGTGCTCGTCGGCCCGCCGCGCGAGACGGCGGCGCGCTACGCCCTGCCGGACGTCGACGCGGTGCTGGACTGGCTCGAGCGCCTGCAGGAGGCGGCATGACCCCGGATCTCGACCTCGCGCCCGTCGGCAACTGCTCGATCAGCGCCCTGATCGACCGGCGCGGCCGCTACGTCTGGGCCTGCGCCCCGCGGGTGGACGGCGATCCCGTCTTCTCCGCCCTGATGGACGGAAGCGACCCCGGGCACGGCTTCTGGGACGTCGAACTGGAGGGGGTCAAGCACGTCAGCCAGGCCTACATCCGCAACACGCCCGTGCTGCGCACCGTGCTGACCGCCGAGGACGGCGCGGCGGTCGAGATCATCGACTTCGCCCCGCGCCATCCGAAGCACAGCCGGACCTACCGGCCGCTGGCCTTCGGACGCGTGGTCCGGCCGCTCGAGGGGGCGCCGCGCATCCGCGTGCGGCTGCGGCCCTCGGCGGACTGGGGGGCGCGTCCGGCGGAGCGGACCAGCGGCTCCAACCACATCCGCTATCTGTGCACCGACGTCACCATGCGGCTGACTACCGACTGCCCGGTCTCGCATGTGATGAACGAGCGCACCTTCCGGCTCGAGCGGCCGTACGCCTTCTTCCTCGGTCCGGACGAAGGCTACGACCAGGACGTCGGCCCCGGAGTGCAGGCGGCGCTCGACCGCACCATCGCCTACTGGCAGGACTGGGTGCGCAAGCTCTACCTGCCGCTCGACTGGCAGGAGGCGGTGATCCGCGCCGCCATCACCCTGAAGCTGTGCGCCTACGAGGAGACGGGGGCGATCGTCGCCGCCCTGACCACCTCCGTGCCGGAATTCCCGGAGAGCGGCCGCAACTGGGACTACCGCTACTGCTGGATTCGCGACGCCTACTATGTGGTGCGGGCGCTGAACCGCCTGGGCGCGGTCGACATCCTCGAGAACTATCTCGGCTACCTGCGCAATCTCGTCGACGACTCCGGCGGCGGCCACGTCCAGCCGGTGTACGGCGTCGGGCTGGAGCCGGGCATCGGCGAACGGATCATCGACACCGTCGAGGGCTACCGCGGCATGAAGCCGGTGCGCATCGGCAACCAGGCCCACGAGCACCTGCAGCACGACGTCTACGGCCAGATCGTCCTGCCGCTGGTGCAGGCCTTCTACGACCACCGGCTGATCCGCCCCGCCACCATCGACGACTTCTATGCGCTGGAGAAGGTCGGGGAACGGGCCTTCGCCATGCATGACCAGCCCGACGCCGGCCTGTGGGAGTTCCGCACCATCGCCCGGGTTCACACCTATTCCTCGGTGATGTGCTGGGCCGCCTGCGACCGCCTCGCCAAGGCGGCGACCCACCTCGGCCTCGCCAGCCGGGCGGAGGTCTGGGCCGACCGGGCGCGCGCCATCCGCGAACGCATCGAGGCCGAGGCCTACCTCCCCGACGAGGGCCGCTTCGCCGCCAGCTACGGCAATCGCGAGCTGGACGCCTCGCTGCTGCAGCTGACGGATCTGGGCTTCCTCGATCCGCTGGACCCCCGCCAGGTCGGCACCTTCGAGGCCATCGAGCGCGAGCTGAAGAAGGGCCCCTACCTGTTCCGCTACGTCGAGCCGGACGACTTCGGGGAGCCGGAGACGGCCTTCAACTTCTGCACCTTCTGGTTCATCGAGGCGCTGCACCTGAACGGCCGCACCGAGGAGGCGCGGGCGATCTTCGAGGAGATGCTGAGCCGCCGGACCCACGCCGGCCTGCTCAGCGAGGACATTTCGCTGGGGGACAACGAGCTGTGGGGCAACTACCCGCAGACCTACTCGCTGGTCGGCATCATCAACTGCGCCGTGCTGCTCAGCCGGTCATGGACGAACGTGCGATGATCGCGCTCACGAAATCGCGCTGGGCCCGAACGCCGTCCGCAACGGTTTACACGCCATGAGCCGCCTGATCGTCGTCTCCAACCGCGTGTCCGCGCCGAAGGATCCGGCCGCCGGCTCGGCCGGCGGACTGGCCATGGCGCTGTCGGCGGCGCTGCGGAAATACGACGGCCTGTGGTTCGGCTGGTCGGGCGAGACGGTCGAGACCTTCGTCCCCGAGGCCAAGATCGAGGACCGGGCGGGGGTCACCGTCGCCCTGGTCGACCTCGAGGCCCAGGACGTCGAGGAGTACTACAACGGCTACGCCAACAAGACCCTGTGGCCGCTGTTCCACCACCGCATCGACCTGACCGAGTACGAGCGGTCCTATGGCGAGGGGTACGAGCGCACCAACGCCCGCTTCGCCGAGGTGCTGGCCCCGCTGATCCAGCCCGACGACATCGTCTGGATCCATGACTACCACATGATCCCGCTGGCCCGGGACCTGAGGCGGCTGGGCGTCCGCAACCGGATCGGCTTCTTCCTGCACACGCCGTGGCCGGCCCGGCAGCTGCTGGTGACGCTGCCGTATCACCGGCGCCTGGTCGAATCGATGTTCGACTACGATCTGCTCGGCTTCCACACGCGCGAGTGGCTGGACCTGTTCCGCGACTATGTGGCCTCGGAGCCGAGCGTGAACGGCCGTCTGCTGCCCAACGACGGGCTGGAGGCGTTCGGGCGCACCGTGCAGACCGGCGTCTTCCCGATCGGCATCGACGTCGACGGCTTCCTCGCCGCGCGCAACTCCACCCTCGGCGCGCGCACCTACGACCGGATGGCGGCCTCGGCCGCCTTCCGGTCGATGATCGTCGGCGTCGACCGTCTCGACTACTCCAAGGGCCTGGAGCAGCGCATGCTCGGCTACGAGCAGTTCCTCGCCGACAATCCGGACATGCGCGGCGAGGTCTTCCTGCTGCAGGTGACGCCGATCAGCCGCGACGACGTCGACGCCTACCAGGACATCCGGGCGCGGCTGGACGCCCTCGCGGGTCGGATCAACGGCGCCTTCGCCGACATGGACTGGCAGCCGATCCGCTACCTGAACCGCACCTACCGCCGCGACCAGCTGGCCGGCATCTACCGGGCGGCCCGGGTCGGACTGGTGACGCCGCTGCGCGACGGCATGAACCTGGTGGCGAAGGAGTATGTCGCCGCCCAGAACCCCGACGATCCGGGCGTGCTCATCCTGTCCCGCTTCGCGGGCGCCGCCGAGCAGATGGGCGAGGCCCTGCTGGTGAACCCGTTCAGCCGCGAGGAGCTGTCGGACGCCATCAAGCGGGCCCTCACCATGCCGCTGGAGGAGCGCAAGCGGAAATGGGCGTCCCTGATGCAGGTGGTGCGCGACAGCGATGTCGGGCTGTGGCGGGACGAGTTCGTCGCCTGCCTGCGCGCCGCGGAGCGCCCCGGCGATGGCGACGGCGCCGCCGCCGCCCACGCCGCCTGAACCTCACGCCACTTCCGCCAGCGGCGGCGCGGCCCCGTCCTTCGCCGCCGCCCGCAGGCTCGCCGGCCGGGCGGAGATGCGGGCCAGCCAGTCGTCCATGGCCCGGCTCTCGGGTCCGTACTCGCGGGCCCACAGCATCGCCGAACCGACCATCACGTCCACCGCGGTGAACCGGTGGCCCATCAGGTAGGGCCCGTGCTCCAGCGCGCCCAGCAGGCGGGCGTTGACCGCCTCGTACCGGGCCCGGGCGACCGGATCGGCCTCGGTCTCGCCGCGGATCCGGCTCCAGTAGGCCGGCTCCATCTCCCCCGCCGTCCACGCCAGCCAGGTGAGGTAGGCGGCCCGCTCCGGGGAGCCGACGGGAGCCCCCAGCCCCGCCGCCGGAAACAGGTCGGTCAGGTACAGGGCGATCGCCGCCGACTCCGTGACCAGCGCGGCGTCGTGCAGCAGGGCGGGGACCTTGCCGTCCGGATGAGGATTGGCCGGATCGCGACGGCCGGTGCGCGAAACGGCGCGGAAGATCTCCACATAGTCGATCTCGTACGGCGCGCCGGTCTCCTCGAGCAGCCAGACGATCCGTCCGGACCGCGACTGCGGGGCGTGAAACAGGGTCAGCATCATCTTTCCTCCGGCTCCCGGCGGCCCCTCGCCGCCGGCCGGGGTTGACTACTGACAGCCTGCTGACAGCATGCTGTCAGCAACCGTGCGCAAGGGTGGCGGCATGAGACGCGCGGACCGGCTTTTCCAGATCATCCAGGTGCTGCGACGCGCCTCCCGTCCGGTGACGGCGGAGGCGATCGCCCTCGAACTGGAAACCTCGAAGCGCTCCATCTACCGGGACATCGCCACCCTGATCGGGCAGCGGGTGCCGATCCGCGGCGAGGCCGGCGTCGGCTATGTGCTGGAGGGCGGCTTCGACATGCCGCCGCTGATGCTGACCTCGGACGAGGTCGAGGCGGCGGTGCTCGGGGCGCAGTGGGTGGCGGGGCGGGGCGATCCCGCCCTCGCGCGGGCCGCCCGCGACCTGATCGCCAAGATCGCGGCGACCGTGCCCGAGCGGCTGCGTCCGGTCCTGCTCGAACCCGCCGTGGCGAGTCCGCCCGTCTGGGACGACCACAGGCCCGAAATCCTGGACATGGCGCGGGTGCGCGGGTGGATCCACGCGGGCCGCAAGCTGGAGCTTCTCTACCGCGACGAACAGGAGCGGGAGTCGCGGCGGGTCGTCTGGCCCTTCCTCGTGGGCTATCGCGAGACCACCCGCCTGCTGGTCGGGTGGTGCGAGATGCGCGAGGACTTCCGGACCTTCCGCACCGATCGGGTGGTGGAAGCCGGGTTTCTCGACGCGCGCTATCCGGTCCGTCCGGCGGCGCTGCGCGCCCGGTGGGCCGCGAAGATGGAGGCGGAGCGCGCCGCCTGGGTCGCCGCCGGGCGTCCGCCGCCGCCGGAGCGGGAGCGCGCCCGCGAAGGCTGCCCCCCCGTCCGCCCCCGCTAGTAGATCTCGAACAGCCC
>NZ_JACESB010000002.1 GCF_013912005.1 Brevundimonas sp.
GACCGACCCTGCACGACGTGCGCGAGGTGATGATCGACGGGGCGTCGGGGCTGAGGTCGCTGCCGCGCTGGGGGACGGGGGCGCGGCCGGTGTTCGAGTCGAGCCGGCGGCGGCTGGTGTTTCCCAACGGGGCGATGGCTTACGCCTTTTCGGCGGAGGATCCGGACAGCCTGCGCGGGCCGCAGTTCTCGGCGGCCTGGGCGGACGAGTTCTGCGTCTGGCGGAATGGAGGGGAGGTTCTCGCGTTGCTGAGGATGGGTCTGCGCTTGCCTCTTTCCGGGGCCGCGGTCGTCGGCCCTTCGGGACCTCCCGACCCTGAGCCTGTCCTCGGGCCGACCAAAGGTCGGACCCGGGGGCGGCCTGGCGCTTCGCGCACGTCAAACCCCGCGGGCGAAGCGCTGGACGGCGCTCAGGCAGCGAGCGCCCGCGGCGCGAGCGGTAGCGCCCCCAGATTATGCGTGACGACCACGCCGCGGCCGACGGCGGCGTTGCGGGGGCTGCGGGCGGAGGCGTCGTGCGTGGAGACCCATGCGGGGACGCGGGAGAATGCGGCGCACCTGTCGCCAGGGTTCCTGGCCGGGCTGGAGGCGCTGTACGGCGGCACGCGGCGGGCGGCGCAGGAGCTGGAGGGGCGGGTGGTCGAGCTGGACGGGGCGCTGTTCACCGCGGAGATGCTGGCGGCGGCGCGGCGACCCCACGGCTCAGGTAGCCCGAAGGGCGGCAGCCCCTGGGACAGGGTGGTGGTGGCGGTGGACCCCAGCGTGACGGCGGGCGGGGACGCCTGCGGCATCGTGGCGGCGGGGCGCTGCGGCGACCGGGCGGTGGTGCTGGCCGACCGCTCGGCGCGCGGGCTGTCGCCGGAGGGCTGGGCGCGGCGGGCGCTGCGCACGGCGGAGGAGTTCGGGGCCCGGACCATCGTCGCCGAGGTCAACCAGGGCGGCGACCTGGTGCGGGCGGTGCTGGCGGCGGCGGGGTCGAGGGTGAAGCTGCGGGCGGTGCGGGCGACGCGCGGCAAGCGGGTGCGGGCCGAGCCGGTGGCGGCCCTGTACGAACAGGGGCGGGTGACCCACGCGGGGACGTTCGGTCCGCTGGAGGAGGAGCTGATGGCCATGGGCGGGCCGGACGAGGCGGCGGAGAGCCTCGACCGCGCCGACGCCCTGGTGTGGGCGATCACCGACCTGCTGATCGACCGCGTCAACGCCGGGGCGGGGCCGCAGGCGCGGCTGCTGGACTGGCGCCCGCCGCCCTCGGGCATTTCCGGCCGGGCGTGGTAGAGGGCGGCGATGAAACCGCTCGAGATCGACGTGCTGGTGGTCGGCGCCGGGGCCGCCGGGATGATGTGCGCCGGGGAGGCCGGGCGGCGCGGGCGCTCGGTGCTGGTCGTGGACCATGCGCGGGCGCCGGGGGAGAAGATCCGCATCTCCGGCGGCGGGCGCTGCAACTTCACCAACCTCGGCTGCGGGCCGCACGCCTTCCTCGGCGAGAACCCCCGCTTCGCCACCAGCGCGCTGAAGCGGTTCACCCAGCACGACTTCCTGAAGCGGGTGGAGGCGGCGGGGATCGCCTGGCACGAAAAGACCCTCGGCCAGTTGTTCTGCGACGACTCGGCGAAGCAGATCGTCCGCATGCTGACCGACGGCATGGCGGCGGCCGGGGCGACGCTGCGGACGGGGACCGGGGTCGACCGGGTGGAGCGGCGCGGCGAGGGGTTCGAGGCG
Organism: Brevundimonas sp.; assembly: GCF_013912005.1. Lineage (GTDB taxonomy): Bacteria > Pseudomonadota > Alphaproteobacteria > Caulobacterales > Caulobacteraceae > Brevundimonas. Next base: position 1,719 of record NZ_JACESB010000002.1, read on the forward strand.
GCGCTGTCGGACGGGTCGGTCGTGCGGGCGCGGTCGCTGGTGCTGGCCACCGGCGGCAAGTCGATCCCGAAGATGGGGGCGACGGGCTGGGCGTACGACGCGGCGCGGCGGTTCGGCCTGCGGGTGACGGAGACGCGGCCGGGGCTGGTCCCGCTGACCTTCGAGGCGGGGCTGCTGGAGACGCTGGCGCCGCTGGCCGGGCTGTCGGTGGAGGCGGTGGTGCGGCACGGCCGGACGAGCTTCGCCGAGGGCCTGCTGTTCACCCACCGGGGCCTGTCGGGGCCGTCGATCCTGCAGATCAGCTCGTACTGGCGCGAGGGCGAGGCGATCACTGTCGCCCTGGCCCCCGGCGTGGACGTGCTCGCGGCGCTGAAGGCGGCCAAGGCGGCGAACGGCAAGCAGGCCGTGCACACGGCGCTGGGCCACATCACCCCGCGGCGGCTGGCCGAGAGCCTGTGCGCGCGCGAGGGGGTGCACGGCAGGCTGGCCGAGGTCGGCGACGCGGCCCTGCGCCGGCTGGACGAGGCGGTGAACCGCTGGACGGTGAAGCCGGTGGGCAGCGAGGGCTACCGCACCGCCGAGGTGACCTTGGGCGGCGTCGCCACCGACCAGCTGGACCAGCAGACGATGCAGGCGAAGTCGGTCCCGGGCCTTTACGTGATCGGCGAGGCCGTCGACGTCACCGGCTGGCTGGGCGGCTACAACTTCCAGTGGGCGTGGTCGTCGGGCTGGGCGGCGGGGCAGGTTTGCTAGGTTCCAGGTTCTAGGTTCTAGGTTCTAGGGTCCAGGTGCTAGGGAAGCCGCCCCGATGTCGCCTCCTGTCCCTTCCTTGTCCCTAGAACCTAACCCCTAGAACCTAACCCCTATGTTCACCGCCACCGTCCTGACCATGTTTCCGGAAGCGTTTCCGGGGCCGCTCGGCGTGTCGCTGATCGGCACGGCGTGGCGCGAGAAGGGGCTGTGGAGCCTCGAAACCCTTGACATCCGGGCCTTCTCCGACGATAGGCGCGGCTTCCTGGACGACACCCCTGCGGGCGGCGGACCGGGAGCGGTGTTGAAGGCGGACGTGGTGGCCCGGGCGGTGGACAGCCTTTCCGGACCGCGGCGGCCGCTTTTGTACATGAGCGCCCGGGGCCGGCCCCTGACCCAGGCGCGGGTGAAGGAATGGGCGCAGGCCGACGGCATCGTCGTGCTGTGCGGCCGTTTCGAGGGGGTGGACCAGCGGGTGCTCGACAGCCGCGGGTTCGAGGAGGTCTCGGTCGGAGACGCGGTTCTCGCCGGCGGCGAGGCGGCGGCGATGGTCGCGATCGAGGCGTGCGTAAGACTGATCCCCGGAGTGCTGGGCCAGGCCGAAAGCCTGGGTTCGGAGAGCTTCGAGGACGGGCTCCTGGAATATCCGCAGTACACGCGACCGCGGAGCTTCGAGGGGCTCGGGATTCCCGAGGTGCTGCTGTCCGGCGATCACAGGAAGATCGCGGAATGGCGCCAGGCGCAGCGGGAAGAGACCACGCGGGAGCGACGGCCGGACCTCTGGGCGGCGCATCTCGCCAACTTACAGGCAAGGGGCGAAAAAGCCCGAGGAGAATAGAGATGAACATCGTCCAGCAGCTCGCTGCCGAAGAAAAGGCCCGCCTCGTCGAGAAGCGCGCCATCCCCGACTTCCAGCCGGGCGACACCCTGCGCGTCAACGTGCGCATCAAGGAAGGCGAGCGCGAACGCGTCCAGGCCTTCGAGGGCGTGTGCATCGCCCGCGCCGGCGGCGGCGTGAACGAGAACTTCACCGTCCGCAAGATCTCGTTCGGCGAGGGCGTCGAGCGCGTCTTCCCGATCCTGTCGCCGAACATCGAATCCATCGAGGTCAAGCGCCGCGGCGTCGTCCGCCGCGCCAAGCTGTATTACCTGCGCGACCGCCGCGGCAAGTCGGCCCGCATCGCCGAACGCCAGACCCAGCGCGCGGTCAAGGGCGAGGTCGCCGTGCCGGAGACCGGCGCCGCCGAGACGCCGGCCGCGGAGAACACCGAAGGCTGATCCGGCTTTCGGATGTGAGATGAACAAGGCCCCGGCGGGAGACCGCCGGGGCCTTTTCTGTGGGGAAGGTCCGGGAAGCGCCAGAAGCGGACATTGGCTTCGGCCCCGTAAGCAGTCGTCCCGTTGGCTCATTCGGCACCCCGGCCTCACATCACCGCCCGTAGATCGGATGCGGCGACGCTGTCGGCAGCCCTCTGTTTGCCCACGAAGGGAACTTTCTGTCGGAGGTTGCTCACCGTGCGAATATGAGCTCCTGCCGAATCGTTCCACTTTTGTCCCATGACACTAGGCTTCGATCCTGACGCGGCTGACCACGTCACCCCCGGCATGAGGCCGTCCGAATACATGCGGATTGCGCGCCCCGAGCTGTTCTCTGACTCGGGGGGACGCTCAGCCTATCGCCTAGATCGCGCCGTATTCGACCATCACCTCGAGACCCTTACCTCACGCAATCAGCATCAGGCTTTTGAGCTCTTCTGCCGCGACCTCTGCGGCCGTCTAATCTGCCCTAACCTGAAGCCGGCGACCGGCCCAGAAGGTGGCGGGGACAGCAAGGCGGATACCGAGACGATCTCGGTCGCCGAGGAGATCAAGGTTCTTCACTATATCGGCCAGCCGGCGGCCGGTCAGGAGCGCTGGGCCTTCGCCTTCAGCGCCAAGGAAGATTGGGCGAGCAAGGTCCGCAGCGATGTAGCAGGCCTCGCGGCTACGGGCCGTCCTTACACGAAGGTGATCTTTGTCACGTCGCGCTTCGCCCCGGCCAAAACGCGGGCCAAGATCGAGGACGAGTTGACTAGGGCAAACGCCTTTACGGTGGAGATACACGACCGAACATGGCTCCTGAAAGCCGTTATAGACGACCGGAACATCGACCTAGCGATCGACCGACTTGGTGTCGGAGAACGCATTGGGGACGCTACGCTTGGGCCCGAAGACTACCGCCGGTCGCAGCGGCTGGAGGCGCTCGAACGCCAGCTTCAGGACCCAACGGCCTACGACCAACGCGAAATGGAGCGCGTCAACGACGCCCTCGCCGCCGCGATTATCTCGCGCAATCTCGAGCGGTCACGCTTTGAGACCGATGGCAGGTTTGACCGCGCTATTCGGTTGGCAGATCGTTTCGGATCGCGGCGTCAGCGCGTAGAGACCAGGTATGAGCAGCTTTGGGCCGCCTTCTTTTGGTTCGACGACATTGATCGCCTGAACGAGGGCTTCGACGCGGTCGCGTCAATCGCTTACGAATCCGACGACGCTGAAACGATCGAGCTCATCAGCAATCTCGTCCAAAACCTCGCGAACGCCGCAGGTCTAGGTCACGCGCCGGCGGAACGCCTCAAGCTCGAGGAGCGTCGCGACGCCTTGGTGGCGGCGCTGGAAGTCCTCGCCGCCGATCCCGAACGCCCGAACAATGCGCTCGAGGCCCGCACGTCACTGCTCTTCACGGCGGCGACCCGGGCGATGATGGCGCGCGACAAAGGCGCCCTGAAGGCCCTCTGGCCCCAGTTCTCGGAGGTGATCACGAGGGCTGAGGGCCTCTCGGAGTATCGCGCAGAGCGTCTCGAGACGATCGTCGAACTCTTCGGGCGCGCGGCTGGCAGTGACGAGACTTACAACCGCCTCGTGGAAGACATGGCCGCCTTTATCTCGAAGCGGACCGGGGACGCTCGAGGCGGCTTGGTTCTGCTCAAACGTGCACATCAACTCGACATCGAGGAAGACCGGCTCGACGTCATCCGGCTGCTGGGCCGCGCCACTAGGCAACTGGCTCAACGGAGTCATGTCGAAAGCTTCATTGAGGCAGCCTATTCGCTCGCGGTGGCCTACCGCGGGGCAGGCATGCTGTGGGCAGCGCGGGCTGCCGCCATGTTTTCGGTTGCGACCGTCTTCGCCGAGACCGAGCGTGAGTCGGACGCACCGGTCTCGATTGTCCCCACCCTGATGCTCCTGGGTTGGATCGACGCCGAACTCAGACTGCTCCCTGAGTTTCTCGACGTGGTCAGGCTAATCAGAGGATGCCGCGCCATGCTCCCCCTAGATGAGCCCTCCCAGGCGAGGGTCGACGAGCGTCTGACGGAGTTCGACGCTCTTCTGGCAACCTCGCTCTTGCGCACGAGCCTGGAGGAACGGCGCGCGCTCGCGGGACTGCCGGATGTTCTGGGTGCGTTGGACCTGCATGCGAGTCAGGCCGCATTGCTCTATGCCCTCGGCCACCAGGATGTCCTCGACGGCGACAGCGCGGACGGCGAAGCAGTCGTCTGGGGAGATGTTTTCAGCAAGTGGGCCGCCGAGCTTCCCGAAGACATCGCCGAGCGCCCTCTGCTCCTGAATGGCGAGAATCCGCAGACGCAGGTCACGAGAGTGGCGGGAATGGAAGTGCGCGTCACGACCTCAGGCTCATCGACGGCGATCGTCGCGGGTCAGGCGCTGCTGACTGTCATCGATGCGGTCTTCTCGACCATGCTGGAGGCCGGCGTGGCCGCCCACGTCGAGCGGTTCGACGTTCAGGTCATCGAGAATGCGACTCTCGCCACGCCGGCCTTTGATTTCGACGAGCTGTCGATGACAGCGCGGTTGAACTGGCCGGCGGGAGAAACGCCCACCTCATCGAAGCTCGACGGCGCCGCCCAGGACGCGTTCACGGACCTGACAGTCCACATCGTGCTGGCCGCCTGCATTGTCAGAGACCCGATGGGTCTGTTTCAGACGCTCTACGAAAAGGAGGCGCTCGGTGAGCGGATTCACGCGGCGATTGGCAGCGTCAACAGCCGGAGCAGGGCGTTCAGCAGCCCCCTGTCACGGATCGAGTCGTGGTCCGAACTGAGCGGTGCGGAATACCCGCTCCGGCCAAACGCCCCGATCTTCGCTGCCGCCCGATCGTCACGTCCCGCAACGACCGTCGAGCATAAACTCGATCGCGAGAGCTGGAAGCGTGACCATCGAAAGGTCGCCGCAAAATCGATCATCAACTATCGGCTCTGGGAACGGGCCGGCTGGCTCGGCCTCATGCTCGCCGTCTATCCCGACGGCGTGCCGCCGCTGATCGGACTGTATTTCACCAACGCGGAGTTGGGCCAAAAGATTTTCGCTGACTGGCGCGAGCGGTTCGGTGAAAGGGATGAGCAAGGCGCGATCCACCTTGCCATCATCAGAGATTTGCCTGGCCATCCATCGTCGCACTATGGGGCCCTGCTACAGCCCGGACTGGATGTGAACGATGAATCCGTGACGGTGATGGTGTCCAGTCGCTTGAAGATTCTCGAACCGGAGACGGACATCAACCTTCGGAGATTCCTGGAGGCCTACGATCGGGAGAAAGCCTACTGGGTGGCTCCGGCGGTCGTTGCGCCCGACGGTTCCCCCCGCATTTCACGCGAACTCGCCATTCTGAAGCATGGGCTTCCGGTTAAGCGCTTCGATGACATCGCGGATGACGATGTGGAAGTGATCGTGCGGACCCTGTTGCGGCCCACCGAAGCCGCGTGAACCCGCATCATCGCGTGTCAGTCGGCCCGTTAACTCGCATCGTCTGTACAGCGGACGTCGCAAACGGGTCCTCTGAGTCAGAACCCGCCCCCTACCGCGGATACAGCCCGCTGCCGGCGTCCCTCTGCCCCTGCAGGCGGTGCTTGAGGTCGCGCATCTGGTCGTGGCCGTCGCGGATGCGGTCCCAGGCGCGGCGGAGGGTTTCGCGGGTGGTGGCGGAGATGGCGGGGTCGTCGACGGCCTTTTCGAAGCGGGCCTTGACCTGGTCCTCGGCGGCCTCGACCGCCTCGACGACGGAGAGCTCGTCGCGCAGCAGGGCGTGCTTGACGTCGGCGAAGGCGCGCTGGGCCTTGGCGAGGATGGAGCCGTCGGCGTGGGGCTCGCCGCCCAGCTGGCGGACGGCGGCGGCCAGCTCGTCGGCGAGGGCGCGGCGCTCGTCGGCGCGGCGTTCGAACAGCGCGCGGTGGCCGGGGTCGGCCGTGCCCCCGGCCGCGTCGCGGTAGCCGTCGGCGCTGTCGAGCGTCGCCCCGATCAGGCCGTTGAGGACATGGACGTCGTGACGGTTGGCGTTGGACATGGGGAGCCTCGGGGGCGGGTCTCGGAACGGGTCGCCAAGGCAACGCCGGGTCGCGCCCGGAGGTTGCGCCCGGGGCGCGCCGGCGCTCAGCCCCCGGCCAGGGCCCGGCAGCGGACCACGAAGCCGTCCGGGGCCATGCCGTCGGCCGGCCGCAGCGGGCCGACCGACCGGGCGCCGTAGACCGCCGAGACCGGCCGGCCGTCGCCGATGCGGCGCAGCAGGTCGAGGTCGATGGCGCCGGAGGCGACCACGCCGGGCGAGGGGTCGGACAGGTCGGCGACGAGGGCGAAGGCCTCGTTCCCGGCGCCGATGGTCAGGCGGTCCTCGCTGCCGATCTTCTCGAACTCCGCCACGCTGGCGCGCAGGGCCGGGCGGGCGCCGCCGAGGCAGTCGAGCAGCAGGCGGGGCTTGCCGGACTCGTCGACGAAGGCGAGGCGCTCGGCGCCGGCGGGCGCGGCGGGAGCCTTCGGGGCGGCGGGCGGCTCCGGGGCGGCCGGGACCGCGGGCGGCGGCGGGCTGTCCGGCGCGGCGGGCGGAGGTTCGCGGCCGCAGGCGGCGAGGGCGAGGAGCAGGGCGGCGGCGACGGCGGGGCGGCGCATGGGGCGTCTCCTCAGAGCTTGCTGCGCAGGGACCAGAGTTCGGGGAAGCAGCGGCGCTGCAGGGTCTCGGCCAGATAGGCCACCCCCGCGGTGCCGCCGGTGCCGGGGCGGCGGCCGATGATGCGCTCGACGGTGACCACATGCTTGTGCCGCCAGGTGAGCAGGGCGTCGTCCAGATCGACCAGCTTCTCGGCCAGCTGGTAGAGCGGCCACCAGCGGGCGGTGTCGCGATAGACCTCCAGCCAGGCCGCCTCGACGGCCTCGGAGGGTTCGTACGGCTGGCGGACGTCGCGGTTCAGCACCGCGGCCGGCACCGGCAGGCCGGCGGCGGCGAGCTGGGACAGGGCGTCGTCGTAGAGGCTGGGGGCGGCCAGCGCCGCCTCGAGGGCGGCGTGGGCGTGGGGGCGGTGTTCGTGGAAGCGCAGGAAACGCGCGTCCTTGAGGCCGAGCATGTATTCGAAGCGGCGGAACTGGTCGCTCTGGAAGCCGGAGGAGGTCCCGAGCTCGCGGCGGAAGCGCAGGTAGTCGGCCGGGGTCATGGTGGCGAGGATGTCCCAGCTCAGGGTCATCACCGTCTGGATGCGGCTGATGCGGGCGAGGCTCTTGTAGGCGGGGACCAGGTCGCCGGCGCGGACCATGGACTGGGCCAGGGCCACCTCGTGCAGGATCTGCTTGAGCCACAGCTCCTTGGTCTGGTGGATGATGACGAACAGCATCTCGTCATGCTGGTCGGACAGCGGGTGCTGGGCGGCGAGCAGCTCGTCGAGGGCGAGGTAGCCGGAGTAGGTGATGTCGGCGGGGGCGTCGGTCATGGGCGACCTATCGCCCGGGCGGCGGCCGGGCTCAAGGTTCGTCGGCCCCGTCGCGGCCGGGATCGAAGGTGTTGTCGACCCGGTCGTCCCAGCCCTCGCGGTCGGACTTGAAGGCCAGGGCCATCAGCCCCCAGGCGAGGCCGACCGTGCCGAGGACGCCGAGGGACAGGGCGATCCAGCCGTGGATCGACAGGTCGCCCCCGCCGATGGCGGCCCAGACGGCGGCGAAGCCCCAGGTGGCGACGGCGGCGACCAGCAGGGCGAGGAACAGGTTGAGGGCGAAGCGCAGCAGGGCGGGCATGGCCGCAGACTAGCACCCGAACGCCGCCTGTCGTTCCCTCAGTGCGCCCCGGCGCCGGCCGGCAGGTGCATCTTCCCGAAGCGGCCGACCCGCTCGACCAGGGTGCGGGCGGCGGCGTTCATGCCGGCGACGTGGACCTCGGCCCCCTGGCGGCGATAGCGGAACACCACCTTGTCGACGGCGGCGACGCCGGTGAGGTCCCAGAGATGGGCGTCGGACAGGTCGATCTCGACCCGCGTCGGATGGCCGTGGTGCTCGAAGCTGGCGGCGAACAGGTCGGCCGAGGCGAAGAACAGGTTGCCGCTGACGCGGTAGCGCAGGCGGCCGTCCTCGAGGACGGGGATCTCCTCGACGACGAGGGTCTTGCCGACCTTGCGCATGAAGAAGATCGCCGACAGCACCACGCCAAGGACCACGCCCTTCGAGAGATCGTGGGTGAGGACCACGGTGACGGTGGTGGCGACCATGACGATCGAGGACTGCAGCGGCGTCGAGCGCAGGTTCAGCACCGACTTCCAGTCGAAGGTGCCGATCGAGACCATGATCATCACGGCGACGAGGGCGGCCATCGGAATGCGGGCGACCTGGTCCTGCAGCACGAGGATCAGGAACAGCAGGAACAGGCCGGCCCACAGGGTCGACAGCCGGCCGCGGGCGCCGGAGGTGACGTTGATGATCGACTGGCCGATCATGGCGCAGCCGGCCATGCCGCCGAACAGGCCGGCGGCGATGTTGGCGACGCCCTGGCCGCGGGTCTCGCGGTCCTTGTCGGACGGGGTGTCGGTGATGTCGTCCAGCAGGTTGGCGGTGAGCAGGCTCTCCAGCAGGCCGACGAAGGCGAGGGTGGCCGACACCGGGGCGATGATCGCCAGGGTCTCCCAGGTCAGGGGCACCATGGGGAGGTGGAACATCGGAAGGGTCGAGGGCATCTCGCCCATGTCGCCGACGGTGCGCACGTCCACGCCGCTCCAGACCACGAAGCCGCTGAGCAGGACGATGGCGACGAGCGGCGAGGGCACGGCGCGGGTGATCCGCGGCAGGCCGTAGATGATCGCCAGGCCGGCGGCGACGAGGGCGAAGGTCTGCCAGTTGGCCCCGATCAGCTCGGGCAGCTGGGCCATGAAGATCAGTACGGCGAGCGAGTTGACGAAGCCGGTCATCACGCTGCGCGAGACGAATTTGATGTAGCGGCCGAGGCGCAGCAGGCCGACGCCGATCTGGATGACGCCGCACAGGATGGAGGCGGCGAACAGGTATTCGAGGCCGTGGTCGCGCACGAGGGTGACCATCACCAGGGCCATGGCCCCGGTGGCGGCGCTGATCATGGCCGGCCGGCCGCCGGTGAAGGCGATGGTCACGGCGATGACGAAGCTGGCGTAGAGGCCGACGGCGGGATCGACGCCGGCGATGATCGAGAAGGCGATGGCCTCGGGGATCAGGGCGAGGGCGACGACCGTGCCGGCCAGCAGGTCCTTGCGAGGATTGGCCAGCCACTGCTGGCGGGCGGAGGCGAAGACGGACATGTGTTGCTCGAACGACGTACGCCGCCGCCGGCGCGAGCCGGGCGTTGCTGTCGGGGCGTGTCAGGTTTCCCGGCGGATCGGCGGCCGGGGTAGCCACCCGGCGGGGCCGGGTCCGTGTGTCGCGCCGCTGATGCATGGGCGCGGCGCGAAAAGCAACAGGTCCGGGTCGCGGGCGCGGCTCAGACCGCGCCCGTGGGCGTCAGCGCTGGACCCACTGGCCCTGGGCGTTGCGGTACCACTGGCCCGAGCTGATGCGCGGCAGGACGATGGTCTCGAAGGCGCGGGCCGCGGCGACGTCGACGGAGACGCCGGTCTCCTGGGCGGCCCGGGCGTAGACCTGGCGGCGACCTTCGTTGACGGCCTGCACGGCCGCGGTCAGCTGCGGATCGGAGCTGCCGGTGCGGAAGGCCAGGTAGCCGGTGGCCAGCTCGCCGACCTCGCCGCGCGCCTTGGCGGCGTCGACCATCGCCTTCTGCTCGGCGGTCTGGGCGAAGGCCGCGCCCGCGGCCACGCCGAGCGCGGCGATCGCCGCCGTCACGACGAAGAGCTTGCGGAAAGTCATGGCGGTAGCCTTTCGCATCAGAACAGGTTCGGGTTTTCGCGCAGGAGCTCCTGGAGCTCCTGGTCGAGGCGGACGCGCACGTCGGCGTCCAGCTTGGCGTAGATCTGGATGGGGTCGACCTGCAGCCGGACGGTCGGCGTGCAGGCCGCGGCGCCGAGGGCCACAAGGCCTGCGAGGGCGACGGTTCTGCGCGTCTTCTGCCGGGTCATGATCGGGGCTCCATGCGGGATCGCCGCCCGTTTAACGCCAGCGAGGGTGAACGGGTTCTGAACGGCCGAGCTGGCATGTCAGGGCGTCTCCGCCGGCTCGCCGTTGCGGGCGCGGTTGTACGCCAGCAGGTCGCTGACCAGCTGGTTGGCGTTGAGGGTGGTGTCGAGGGTCAGGTCGATGCCGGTGCCGGAGGGCAGGGGCAGCTCCCGGTTCAGGAACTCGCGGCTGATGAACTCGGCGATCGACACCCGCAGCTCCCGGCGCTGCGGCGGGTCGTGGCGGCCGCGGATGCGGAACAGCACGCCGAGGCGGCCGGCGTCGAGGCTGTTGACCTCGGCCGAGAGGATGTCGAAGGCGAGGTTCTCCATCGCCTGGTAGGCCAGATCCTGCACCGTGTTGGGCGGCACCGCCTCGCCGCCGCCGCCGGCCTCGAGGCCGCTGAGCGCCTCGCGCTGGATCGACAGGCGGCCGGGCTGGACGGCGTACAGGCTCCCGCCGGCGATGCGCAGGCCAAGGGCCGGATCCCAGGTGAAGGGAAGCCGCCCGGAGACGACCGCGTCGATGCTGACCTTGTCGCCAAAGCCGGCCCCGGCGAGAGCCTGGCCCAGCTGCACGTTCTCGAGCACCAGCACGCCCCCGAAGGCGCGGGTGCGGTCGAGCGGCACCGAGAAGGGCTCGACCCGGAGGACCCCGCCGGCGGCCTCGACCTCGCCGCCCTCCACGGTGACGGCCCCGGCGTCCAGCCCGAAGGTCAGGGCGACGTCGGTCAGCGGGGCGACGGACTCGATGCTGTCGGCGGTGAGGCGCTGCCCCGGCGCGGTGACGAGGGGGGCCAGGCTGGTGAAGTCGAGGGTTCCCCGCAGCCCCTTCACCGGGCCCGCGGGGCTGACGAAGTCGAGGCCGGGGATGGTCAGCCGGCCGCGGCTGGAGCCTTCGGCGCCGTCGCGCCAGTCGACCCGTCCCTCGAAGCTGACCGAGCCGGCCGCCGGGGAGGCGACGAAATCCTCGACCAGCGGGCTGAGATCGGCCGGCTGGAGGCCGTCCTCGGCGAAGACGATCGCCGGCGCGGAGATGTCCAGACCGCCGGCGCCGGCGGCGCCGTCGTGGGCGATCGTCAGGCGGCCGAGCCCGGTCCTCCCGCGGGCGAGATCGAAGGCGCCGTCCCAGCGCTCGTCGGCCAGCCGGACCGCGCCCGCGGCCTGCACGGGGTTGAAGCGGGCGGGGTCGGTCAGGTCGACGACCGTCGCCTCCCGCGCCCGGAGCTCGAGGCCGATCCCGCGGGATCCGCCGGTGGCGGTCAGGGCCCCGCCCGCCTTGCGCACGCCGATGGCGAGGAAGGGGGCGTCGAGATCGACTCCCTGCAGCCGGGCCTCGGACCGCCAGGCGCCGCCGCTGGCGGTGAGCAGGGGACGATCCGACGGGCAGAGGGCGCCGGACAGGTCGGTCACGTCGTTCTCGCCCAGCTCCAGCCGCTCGACCGTGACCGCCGAGCAGCCGGCGGCGGCGTAGGTGAGGCGGCCGTCGGTCGAGGCGAGTTCGCCGCGGGTCTCGAGGCGGACGCCGCGCCCGAGGTCGAAGTCGAGCGCGGCCCGGCCGTCCACGGCGGCGGTGAAGCCGCCGGGGGTCAGACGCCAGCGCGGGATCGAGACGGCGGCCTCCGGCAGGCCGCGGCCGCGCTCCGCCGTCAGGCTCAGGGCGCCGCCCCCGGCCGCGCCGCCCGCGGCCGCGAACAGGGGCGTCGCCGCCGGGGCGAGGGTGAGGACGCCGCCGTTGGCCGGGCGGACCCGGGCGGGCGCGCCGAGCGTCAGCCGGGTGCCGGAGCCGCCGGCCTCAAGGCGGAAGGCGGGGACGGAGACGGAGAAGTCCGCCAGCGCCTGCTTCATCGCCGCGAGGTCTGGCAGGTCGTCGCCGGAGGCCGGACCGAACAGCGGCCAGGCCCCGTGGCCGGCCTGCAGCCGGCCGTCCAGGCGGAGGCGGAGGCCGGCGTCGGCGACGAGGTCGAGGCCGGCCGCGCCGCGCACCTGGCCCAGGACCAGGTCGCCCTGCGACAGGCGGCCGGCGGCGAGCGTCACCGGCCCGCGGGCCTCGACGGCGGATCCCCGCCCGCCGAGCGTGAGGCGGGGGCTGCGCACGGCCAGATCGGCGAGACGGACTCCCGCCAGGGCGCCGGAAGCGGCGGAGGCGGCGGCGGCGCCGTCCATCCGCCAGGCGAGACCGTCGCCGCCGCGCGAGACGGCGACGCGGGCGCCGGTCAGGTCCAGGCGCGGGGCGGTCGCCGCGATCCCGCCGGCCAGCCCGTCGGCGCGCGCCTCGAGACGGCTGTCGCCCTCGATCCGGAAGGCGTCGATCCAGCCGGCGAGCGTCCCGTCGAAGTCGAGGCTGGACGCCAGCTTGCGCGCCGTCGTGTCGCCGACGGCGAAGCGGTCGGCGGTCAGCGCCGCCTGCAGCCGCGCGGCGCCGTCGCTGCGGCGCGAGCCCAGGTCCGGATAGGGAAGGTCTCCGACGAGGCCGAGGCGCAGGGCCTCGCCGGACAGGCCGGGCGCGGCGGCGGCGGCCGCGGCAACTCCCGCCCGCACGGCGACCCGGTCGCCGGAGGTGGTCAGGTCGAGCGTCGCCGACAGGCCGCGGGCGGACAGGTCGCCGCTGCGCAGGTCCGCGGCCGGCATCCGGGCGCTCAGCCGCATCAGCCGGCCGTCGTCGATGCGCGCGTCGCCGTGAATCTCGGTCGGGCCGTAGTCGGTGGCGAGTCGCACCCGGGCGTCCTCGACCAGCACCAGGGGGCCCGGGGCCTCCGGGCGCGGCGGCCGGCGGGTGAAGCGCTCGACCAGCGGGTCCAGCGAGCCGAACGACAGCCGGCCGTCGACGGCGCTGACGCGGACCACCGGCCGGATCAGCCGGATGCGGCGCGGCGTGACGCCGAGGCCCCGGGCCGACCACGGGGCGCCGACCGCGAAATCGACCTCGACCCGCTCGACGGTCACCTCGGGATCGGCGGGGTCGCCGATGCGCAGGCTGGCGACGAGGCTGTCGAGCTCGACCCGCTCGACCTGCATGTCGGCCTCGACGCCCTGCTGTTCCAGCCAGCCGACCAGCAGCTGGCGGGTCGCGGCGCGTCGGTTCAGGTAGAGGGCGGCCAGCAGCACCGCGGCCGCGAGGACGATCACGCCCGCCACGAGCAGGAGACGGCGGAGCGCCGGCGGGAAACCGGACGGCCGGGCCGGGGCGGGGGACGCCGGTGCGTTCATGCCGGCTCCTTAGCGGGCGGACCGTGGCCGAGGGAAGCGGCTCGTGCGGACGCCGGGATGCGGCAGACTATAGGCGCGTGTCGATCGGGTCACAGTATAGTGGCGCATAAGTCACTTAGAGTGCAGGGAGGGCGGCGGGCGATCGTGGACCGGAAACCGCGGCCAATCGACGGCGGAACGGTGGCGATTACATCGCCGAATGCTTGAGACACATCTGAAGGTCCGGATACGGTTTACGTACGGTTACGGCTGCGGTTAACCCGCTGTAACGATCTGGCTTCCCATGATGGGACAGACGGGCTATAGGGCCTGTCTCGCGCAGGGGTTCCGGTCGGGTCGTCCGGCGCGATCCTTGCTTGAGTGGCTTAGGACGCCGGCCGGCGTCGTTGTTTGTCGGGGACCGATGGCTCAGTTCGATCCACGCCGCCAGCCGATGCGTATCGCCCCCCACGCCCTCACGGCGGTCGCGGCGATCTCGGTGGCGCTGCTCGCCGGTCGCGTTTACCAGCCCGCCCGGGCCGAAGAGGCCCCTCCTCTCACCGCCGCCGACATCGCCTATCTCGAGGCGCGCGCCTATGCGGCCGCCGGCGCTCCCGAGGGCCTCGGCGCCCCGGAGGCCATTCCCGTCCAGATCCGCCGCGGCGAGACCTTCGAGCAGGCCGTGCGCCGCACCGGCGTCGCCGCGGATGAAGCCTCCGCCGTCGCCGCCACCCTTTCCAACGCGATGGACGTCGCTTCGATCCCGGCCGGTCAACGTTTCGAGACCGCCATCGCCAAGCCGCGCGGCGGCCGGGGCGACGCCCGCCTGATCGGCCTGACCATGCGCACCGGCCCGGCCAGCCAGCTGACGGTGTCGCGCAGCTTCGACGGCGCCCTGCGCCTGCGGGCGCTGGAGGAGAAGGTCACCCACGAGACGGTGGTCCTGAGCGGCAAGGTCGAGGGTTCGCTGTCTCGCACCGCCCGCCGCGAGGGCGCCCCCGCCGGCATCGCCCGCGCCGCGGCCCGCCTGTTTTCGCACAAGTTCGACCTTGAGCGCGACATCCGCGCCAGCGACGAGTTCCGCTACGTCTTCGACCGCACCGTCACCGAGAGCGGCCGGACCATCGGCTCGGGCGACCTGCTGTACGCCGAGCTGAAGGGCGTGGCCTTCTACCGCTTCCAGCGCCCGGGTTCGGCCAAGGTCGAGTATTTCGACGCCACCGGGAAGAACACGCGGTCGGCCTTCATGCGCACGCCGCTGGAGCGGGGCTTCCGGGTCTCGTCCTCGTTCGGCTTCCGCCGTCACCCGATCGCCGGCTACCGCAAGATGCACCAGGGCATCGACTTCGCCGCCGGCATGGGTACGCCGGTGATCGCGCCGGCCGACGGCGTCGTGGTCGAGGCGCGGCGCTGGGGCGGCTACGGCAACTGGCTGCGCATCCGCCATTCGAACGGCCTCGAGAGCGGCTACGGCCACCTGTCGCGCTACGCCTCGGGCATCCGCGCCGGCCAGCGCGTGCGGCAGGGCCAGGTGGTCGCCTACGTCGGCTCGACCGGCGCCTCGACCGGTCCGCACCTGCACTACGAAATCTGGCGTCGCGGCCAGCGGATCAATCCGGCGGGGGTGCGCACCGAGGAGGGCACGGTGCTCTCCGGGGCCGAGCTCGCCGCCTTCCGCGCCGAAAAGGCCCGCATCGACCGGATCATCGCCGCCGGCGGCGAGCGCCGCGCCCAGCAGCCGGCGCTGGCGGCCGGACTGAGACCCGCCCGGACCTGATCCGCGTCCATCGTGACGCCGCAATCCGCGAACAGGATGCGGCGATCGACGCTGGAGGCCGGATGGCGAACCGACGACAGCTTCTGGGCGGCGCCCTCGGCGCCTTGCTGCCGGCCGGCGGCGTCCCCGCCCACGCCCGGGCGGCCTTCGCCTCGCGCCGTATCGCGGTGCAGACCCGCGGCCGCGGCCCCGACCTGATCCTGATCCCCGGACTCGCCTCGACCGCCGCCGTGTGGAGCCGCACCGCCGAGCGACTGGCGGGCCGACGCCGCCTGCACCTGGTGTCGGTGCGCGGCTTCGGGGAGCTGGAGGCCCAGGCCAATGCGGCGGGCGCCCTGACCAGCGCGGTCGCCGCCGAGCTCCGACGCTACATCGTCGACCAGGCGCTGGACCGCCCGGCGGTGATTGGCCATTCGATGGGCGGCCAGCTGGCCCTGCGCCTCGCGGCCGATGCCCCGGGGCGGGTGTCGCGGGTGATGGCGGTCGACTCCTCCCCCTTCTTTCCGGCCCTGATCAGTCCCGAGGCGACCCTCGGCGACGTCGAGCCGATCGCGCGGGTCGCCTACCAGGCGGTGCAGTTTCTCGGCGACGAGGTGCTGCGCGCCCGCGGCGGGGATCTGGGGCTGGATCTCGGCGGCGCGTCCGACGCCCTGTTCGGCGCCGTGGGCTGGCAGGGCGGCGACCGCCGGGTGCTGGCCCAGGCCCTGTACGAGGTGATGACCGTCGACCTGCGCCGCCGGCTGCCCGAGATCGCCGCGCCGGTGACGGTCGCCTACGGCTGGAGCCCGGACCGCAACTCCCCGCGCAGCCGCACCGACGCCCTGTTCCGGCGGGCCTACGACGGGCTGCGCCGGCCGGCGACGTTCGAGCGCATCGAGGGGGCCGAGCACATGGTGATGATCGACCAGCCGGCGCGTTTCCACGCCGCCGTGGACCGGTTCCTGGCCTGAGCCTCAGTCGGCGTCGGGCTGACGGTCGGGGTGGGCGGCGAGGAAGGCGGGGTGCGCCGCGGCCGCGGCCTCGATGGCGAGCAGGCGGGGGAAGGCGTCGAGCGGGACGTGGAAGCGCCGGGCCGAATAGATCTGCGGGACCAGGTAGCAGTCGGCCAGTCCCGGGGTCGATCCGAAGCACCAGCCGGCGCCGTGGCGCTCCACCTGCGCCTCCAGGGCGGTGAAGCCGGCGACGATCCAGCGGGCGGCCCAGGCGTCGACGGCGGCCTGGTCGGCGCCGAAGCTCTCGCGCAGGGCCTTTCCGACCCGCAGGTTGTTGAGCGGGTGGATATCGCAGGCGATCAGGGCGGCCATGGCCCGGACCACGGCGCGGTCGGCCGGAGTCGCCGGCAGCAGCGGCGGCTCGGGGTGGCGTTCCTCGAGCCATTCGAGGATCGCCGGGCTCTGGGTCAGGACCATCCCGTCGGCCTCGAGGGCGGGCACCATGCCCTGCGGGTTGAGGGCGAGGAAGGCGTCGGAGCGCTGGGCCCCGGTGCGCAGGTCGACGCCCCGCGCCTCCCAGGCCAGCCCCTTGAGCGCGAGGCCGATGCGGGTGCGGTAGGCGGCGCCGGAGCGCCAGTAGCCGTGCAGGATCATCGGGGCCTCAGGGTGAAGGTCAGGGGCGGCAGGCCGCCGATGGCCGCCTCCACCCGCTGGCCGGGCCGGAGCGGGCCGACGCCCTCGGGCGTGCCGGTGAAGATCAGGTCGCCGGGGCGCACCTCCCACAGCTCGCGGGCCTTGGCCAGGATCTCCTGCGGCGACCAGACCATGTCGCCGAGGCGGCCGGCCTGGCGGCGCTCGCCGTCGACCGAGAGGGTGATCGGCGCATCCGGGTCCGGCAGGGCGCCGAGCTGCAGGGCGGCGCAGGGGGCCGACTGGTCGAAGCCCTTGGCGGCGTCCCACGGCCGGCCCTTCGCCTTGGCCGCCGCCTGCAGGTCGCGGCGGGTGAGGTCGCAGCCGACCGCCCAGCCGCAGAACTGGCCGTCGGCCCCGACGGCGCCGACCAGCTCCACCTCGTGATGGAGGTCGTCGGTGGCCGGCGGGTAGAGGGGGTCGGCGCCGTCCGTCGCCACGGCGTCGGCGGGCTTGGAGAAGAAGAAGGGCTCGGCGCGGGCCTGCCCCATCTCGCGGGCGTGGGCGGCGTAGTTCTGGCCGACGCAGAGGATGCGGCGGACCGGAAAGCGAAGCCCGGAGCCGGAGACCGGCAGGGACGGCGTCGGCGCGGGCGGGAACAACCACTGGCTCATGGGGCTTGTCTAGGCCGGAGCGCCGCGCTCCGCCAGCGGGCCCGCCATGCTGCAGCGCGGGAACCCGGAACGTCGCAGTGGCGTTCCGGCCAAGGGTTCTTTATCTAACCGTCAAGCTTGACGATCGGAGCGCGCACAATGGCGACCACCAAGGCGGCACGGGCGGCCGTGAAAAACGACCTGAACACGCTCAAGGACGACCTGAAGACCCTCGGAGCCGAGGAGAAGGCGAACCTGCGCGAGAAGGCCGGCGAGACCGAGGCGCGGCTGCGCGCCCGGGCGGCCGAGGCCGAGGCCCGGCTGCGCGAGCAGGGCGAGGTTCTGCGCGAACGCGCCCGCGGCTACTACGACACCGCCCGGGTTCGCGGCCGCGAATACTACGACGACGCCCAGGAGCGTCTGGACGAGGCCCAGCGCTACCTGACCGAGCGGGTGCAGGAGCGGCCGATCCAGTCGACCGCGATCGCGCTCGGCGTCGGGGTCGTGCTGGGGATGCTGCTGGCCGGTCGTCGTCGCTGATGATCGGCGGCGGACTCGCACGCAGCCTCGTGAAGAAGGCGGTGGCCGCAGCGGTCGCCGCCGGGGCCGCCCTCGTGGCCGTGGTCGCCTTCGGCGCGACGGTGTTCTACGCCCTGTGCCTGGTGGTGCCGCCGCTGGCCGCGGCGGCGATCACCTTCCTGCTGTTCGCGCTCGCGGCCGTGGTGGTGGCGACGGTCTTCCTGCGCCGCGATGCGGCCGAGGCGGAGGAGGCGGAGGACGAGCCGGTCGGCATCGGCCAGCGCGCCTTCATGCTGTTCCGCGAGCGGCCGATCCTCGGCACGGTGGCCGCCCTGGCCGGCGGCTGGATCTTCCTGCGCAACCCCGCGCTCGCCAGCCTGGTCGCTGCGGCCTTTACCGAGAAAACGCACAGTCGTCGCCGGCGCTGACCGGAACGGCACGGCTTCCGGAACGTTGATCAGGCAGGCGCGGTGCAGTTCTACCGCTCCTGAACTGCAACAACCGCTCCGGGAGAGTCGCCTATGCTTCGTTGGGCCCTGATCTTTCTGGTGCTTGCTCTTGTCGCCGGCGCCCTGGGCGCGGGAGGCGTGGCGGGCCTGTCGATGAACATCGCCTATGTGCTGTTCGTCATCTTCCTGATCCTGCTGGTCGTTCACTTCGTCACCGGACGAGGGCGAAAGATCTGACGCAGAGACAGAACCGGAAAAGGCCGCGATCCCCGATCGCGGCCTTTTTCAATCGGGGCGGACGGTCTGTTCGAGGGCGCCCGGCGCGGCCGGATCGGGAGCGGTGGCCCGCCTGCGCGTGTCCTGGCGGCGCGGCAGGCGCCAGGTCTGGGCCGGCTGGAACCCCGCGCCGTCCCAGGCGACCGAGGTGACGACGATCTCGTGCGCGTCCCATTCGATGCGGTTGAAGCTGGGGGGCGCGCCGCGCTCGCGGTGCGACAGGGTCCCGCAGCCGACGGCGTAGGAGCAGTGGTCGCCCATCCGGATCGGCAGGGCGAAGGGCACGTGCACATGGCCGGTCGCGATCAGGTCGACCCCGGCCTCGGCGAAGATCAGGGCGGCGGCGTCGCCGCGCTTGACCTCGCCGGTCATGGGCGTGCCGATCATCTCGACCAGCGGATGGTGGCAGGCGAGCACGCGCAGGGCGCCGGCGGGCGCCTGCCGCAGGGCGGCGGCGGCCTTGCGGGTCTGGTCGAGGTCGATGACGCCCTTCGACCAGTTTGGCCGCGCCTGCCAGCCGCGGGCCGTGACCACCCCCCGCACCATGACCCTGTCGCTGAGAAACTGGTGGTCGTGGGCGGGGTGGCCGATCGCCTGCTCAAAGGCCTTCCACGGGTGGAACAGGCGGGCGGTCAGGCTCCAGTAGGGCACGTCGTGATTGCCGACGATGACGAAGGTCGGCTCCGGCATGCGCCGGATCCACTCGCCCGCGGCGGCGAACTCGTCGGGGAAGCCGCGCTGGGTGACGTCGCCGGTGATCAGGATCAGGTCGGCGGGGTTGGCGTGGGCGTAGTCGAGCGCGGCCGCGCAGGCGTCGCCGTGCTCACATCCGAAATGCACGTCCGAGAACTGGAGAATCCGCCCCACTAGACGCTGTCCTCCGCCGCGGCGGGGATCGGCGCGAGCGCGCGGAAGGCGTGCGGCAGGAAGCGGATCGACGCCTCGTGGTGCAGCAGCAGGGGCTCGCCGTCGATCACCGCCGGAATGCGCGAGCGGGCGCGCAGCCGCACCTGCCGGGTCGCGCGGGTGGTGACCGCCGGGTCGAGCCGCCAGTCGTCGAACACCGCATGCGCCGCCAGCCGGAAGGCTTCGCCCGCGTCGCCGGGGTTCATCGCGGCGGCTTCGAGCCCGATGTCCTCGTCCATGGCGCGCGAGATCATCGGGCTGATCAGGACCAGGGCCTCGGTGCGGCGGTCGGGCTGGTCGTCGAGCGTGTAGCGCAGCCGGCCGGTGAAGGCGCGCTTCAGCGCCCGCCGCGCATACAGCCAGGCGAGGCGGAGACGGCGCAGGCGGATCGCCTCGCGTGCCGGCGCCCAGAGGGCGGGCGCGCCGAAGACCGCGGCGCAGAAGAAGGCGCGCCGGACGTCGCCGTCGATCACCTCGCCGCCCGACACCACGTGCGGGGCGCCTTCCTCGAGCGAGACCTTCAGCGCCGTCTTCCAGTCGCTGGAGCCATAGAGGGCGCGCGGCAGCATGTTCATGGTGCCCCCGGGCAGGGGCGCGATCAGCGGGCCGTCGGCGCCCGCGCGGGAGGCGACCGTGCCGGCGGTGCCGTCGCCGGCGAGAACGAACAGGGCGTCCGGCTTGTCGTTAATGGCCGCCTCGATCTGGGCGTCGAAGGCGCCGGGCTCGAGCGAGACCACGGTGGTCTCGCAGGCGTAGCGGGAGAGGATCTCCAGCGCCTCCTCGGCGGCGCGGGGGCCGACGCTGCCGGAGAGGGGATTGACCAGCATGATCACGCGGGCGAGGCGCACGTGGGACGTCAGCTCGCACGCGCCCCCGTCGCCCGGAACCGCGGCCTCTTCAACCGTCGCCGTTGTGTCGCTCATCCCGCCCGAACGCCCCGGGTCGAGGCGATGTTCCGGCGGCAGGGCCGCCGGCCTACTTCTTCAGTTCCTCGGAAGCGGCGGCGGCTCCGGCCTGGGCGGCGTCGCCGGCCTTTTCCGCGGCGGAGCCGGCCGCGTCGGCGGCCCGTCCGGCGACCTCCGGGGCCTCGCCGCGGACGGCCTCGACGCCGGCCGCGATCCAGCGGTCCATCATGGCCCCGCCTTCCGCCAGCGACTTCTCCTTGATTCCGAGCGCCGCCGTCAGCACGCCGAAGAGGGCCAGCAGCGTCACCACGACGCCGACCAGCGGATTGCCGCCGCGGCGGCGCTTCGGCCGCGCCCAGATCGGCCCGTGATCACCGTCGTCCGCCATGCGGACGGGTCCAGGAACGCGCATCGATAAAGCCCCCATAGCCAGAACAAGATCGGCGACCGGCGCCGCCCGGCCGCCATCAGCAGCCCGCGAAAGGGCCCTGGTCCAGGTCTTTGCCCCGGAACCGCCACGCTTATCCAGCGTTCTCACCCACGGGGCGAAACCCGGACAAAGGATTACACCATGAAAAAGGCGATCATCGCGATTGCGGGCGCGGGTCTCATGGCCACGGCGTGCGCCAGCGACCCGTACTACGGCGGCGGAACCAATGAGACCGTTCGTCAGGGCGCCATCGGGGCCGGCATCGGCGCCGTCGCCGGCGCCATCATCGGCAACAACACGGGCGGCGGCAACGCCGCGACCGGCGCCGCGATCGGCGCGGCGGTCGGCGGCGCGGCCGGCGCCATCCGCGGCTCGCAGCAGGACCGCAACAACCAGCAGCGCTACCGCGACAGCCAGGGCCGGTACTACTATTGCTACGATAACCGCCAGGACGAGTGCTACTGGGAGAACGGGCAGCGCCGCTACTAGGCGCGGGCCTGAGGGAATGCAGGGCGGTTCGCCGATCGGCGGACCGCCCTTTTCGTGAGGAGGGACGGGATGCGCGGACTGGCGATGGCGGCCCTGGCGGCCCTGGCGACGACGGGGTGCGGGCTGACCCGCGGCATCGAGCGCGACGCGCTGGTTGCGGAGACCTCCCCCTGCGCGCCGCAGCGGTTCGAGGTCTATTTCGCCGAGGGCGAGGCGCGGCTGACCAACCCCGCCCTGCAGGCGCTGGGCCTGACCGCCACCCGGCTGCAGGGGTGCGCGATCCGGCGGGTGCAGGTGCTCGGCCTCGCCGACCCCAGCGGCGCCCCCGAGGCCAATCTCGACCTGTCGGAGCGGCGCGCCGTCGCCGTGCGCGAGGCGCTGACCGCCGCCGGCTGGCCGGCGCCGGCGTTCGAACTGGGGGCGGGCGGGGAGTCCGGCGCGCTCGCGGCCAGCGGCGCGGTCCAGCCGATGCGCCGGCGCACCGAGGTGCTGGTCGACGCCGCGCCCCTGTGAGGCGACGCGCCGCTGATCGCGGCAGGTGACGCAGGCGGGGGCCGGCGGCTAAGGTCCGCCCGCCTGTCCGGGAGCTGCCGTGCGTCCGCTGATCCGTCTCCTTTGCCTGCTGGTCGCGCTCGGCGCGCCCCTCGCCGCCGCGGCCCAAACCTCGGGCGGCGTGCAACGCACCGAGCGCATCGCGGCCGAGCTGGTCCCGATGAGCCGCTGGGCCGCGCCCGGGTCGACGGCGGTGGTGGCGGTGCGCCAGGACATCGCTCCCGGCTGGCACACCTACTGGCGCAATCCCGGCGACTCCGGCGGGGCGACCGCCTTGGACTGGACCCTTCCGCCGGGCGTCGTCGCCGGGGACATCGTCTGGCCGCTGCCGGAGCGCCAGCGGCTGCAGCAGCTGGCCAACTACGGCTATTCGGGCGAGGTCTACCTGCCGGTCCCGATCCGGATTCCCGCCACGGCGCGGCCGGGCGCGACCCTGCCGCTCCGCGTCGAGGCGCTGTTCTTCGTGTGCAGCGACGAGATGTGCGTGCCGGAGACGCTGACCCTCGGCCTCGACCTGCCGGTGCGCGAAGGGGCGGCGCCGCCCGACCCGGCGCACGGGGCCGCGATCCGCCGCACCCTGGCGGCGGCGCCGGCCCCGGCGGGAATCGAGGCGCGGGTCCGGCTGGAGAACGGGGTGCTCACTCTCAGCGCCGCCGGCGGGCCGCTGGCGGGCCGCGACCCGGGGACGGCCTACTTCTTCCCGTTCGAGGGCGGCGCCATCGACCACGCCGCGCCGCAGACGGGGGCCTGGGGCCCGCGCGGCCTGACCCTGGCGCTGCAGGCGGGGGCGAAGACCCGATCCGGGCTCGTCGGACCGGTCGAAGGGGTTCTGGCGACCTCGCTGGGGGCGTTCGAGATCCGCGCCGAGCCCGGCCCCGACCTCGCCGGCGTGCGCGGCTCCGGCGAACTGGCGGCGGCGCCGGAGGGAACGGCGCCCGGCCCGCGGCGGGAGGGCGGCGGCGGCTTCCTGCAGGCGGCGCTGTTCGCCTTCCTCGGGGGGCTGATCCTCAACCTGATGCCGTGCGTGTTTCCGATCCTGGCGATGAAGGCGGCGGCCCTGGGGGCCGCGGCCCACGACCCGGCGCGGGCGCGCCGTGACGGCCTCGCCTTCCTCGCCGGGGTGCTGGTCACCTTCCTCGGCCTCGCGGGCGTGCTGCTGGCGCTGCGGGCCGGGGGCGAGGCGATCGGCTGGGGATTCCAGCTGCAGTCCCCCGCGGTGATCGCCGGGCTGTCGCTGCTGATGCTGGCGGTGGCGATGAACCTGTCCGGAGTGTTCCACATGGGCGCGGGGCTGCAGGCGGCGGGCGCCGGGCCGCTGGCGCGCCTGCCCGGCGCGGCCGGGGCCTTCTTCACCGGCCTGCTGGCGGTGGTGGTGGCGGCGCCCTGCACAGCGCCTTTCATGGCCTTCGCCCTCGGGGCGGCGCTGCTGATGCCGTGGCCGATGGCGCTGGCCGTGTTCCTGATGCTGGGGCTGGGGCTGGGGCTGCCCTATGTGCTCGTCAGCCTGACGCCGCGGCTGCTGGCGCGCCTGCCGCGGCCGGGGCCGTGGATGGAGCGGCTGAAGGCGCTGCTGGCCTTCCCGATGTACGGGACGGCGGCCTGGCTGGTCTGGGTCTTCGCGCGGCAGGCGGGGGGCGACGCGCTGGGCCTGCTGCTGCTGGCGGCGGTGCTGGCGGCCTTCGGACTGTGGCTGGCGGGGGTCAACCAGGCGGCGCGGGCCGCCGGCGGGCAGGCCGTGATCAGCGCCGTCGCCGCGGCGCTGGCATTGGTCTCGGCCATCGCCCTCGCCGGCGTCGCGGCGGGCGGGGCGGCGGAGACGCCGGCCCGGGGCGAGCCGGACGCGGCTTTGCCGTCGCAACCCTGGTCCGGGGAGGCGGTGCAGGCGGCGCGGACGGCGGGGCGGCCGGTGCTGGTCAACTTCACCGCCGACTGGTGCGTCACCTGCAAGATCAACGAGCGGACGGCGCTGGAGTCGCCGGCGGTGCGGCGGGCGCTGGAGGCGGCCGACGCCGTCTATCTGGTCGGCGACTGGACCCGGCGGGACGACGCCATCACCGCGGAGCTGATGCGGCACGGCCGGTCCGGCGTGCCGCTGTACCTGGTGTATGCGCCGGGGACAGCGGAGCCGCGCATCCTCCCGCAGCTGCTCACCGAAGGGCTGGTGGTCGACGCGGTCGGGGCGGCCGCGGTCAGACCTCCGGCTGCGGCGGGGCGGTGATGACCTCGACGTTGTCGTTGAGCAGGTAGTGGAGCTCGTCCAGCGCCACCCTGCGCTCGGCCGGGGCGGCGGCGGCCTCGACCGCCTCGAGCCGCCGGGGCATGTCCTCGGCGATGCCGCGCAGGATGCACTTCAGGTCGCCGTCCGTGCCGCGCTCCTTGAGGACCAGGTGGCCCTGCATGTCGAGGGCCGCCAGTTCGGTCGCGCGGGCGCGGAAGCTGGTCCACGCCTCGCCGGCGGCGAAGTCGGCGCGCTCGGCGGCGCCGGCGGCCATCCAGGCCCCGACGCGGCCGCGGAGGTCTCCGGAGCGGGCGACGATGTCGGCGAACAGGGGCTCCCCGGCCACGGAGACCGGCGCGCCGGCCTCGGCCGGAGGCCGGGCCGCGGCCTCGGCGACGGCGGGGTCGGCGAGCAGGAGGGAGACGGCCAGGGCGACGCCGCAGGACATGGCGAACCTCTCTTGTGAGCCCGAATCGTGGATTCGGCGTTGAACCGGCTTACGCCCCACCCGTAAACGGGGCTTTACCTTCCGCTTGCCGAGATCGCCCATGACCGCCCGCACCCAGGCCCTCGATCTGCTCCGCGCCGTCGCGCGCAAGGACCGGGACGCCCGCATCGCGCACCACTTCGCCACCGATCCCGGCCGGCTGGAGCGGATGGGGGTGGAGGCGGCCGGCCTGTATCTCGACCTGTCGAAGCAGGCGTGGAGCGCCGAGGGTTTCGAGGCGGCGCTGGACGTGGCGCGCGCCTGCGACGTCGAGGGCCGGCGGGCGGCCCTGTTCGGCGGCGAGGCGGTGAACAACACCGAAGGCCGGGCGGTGCTGCACCCGGCGCTGCGCGCCGCCGACGACGCCGACTTCCGGGCGCTGGGCGAGCCGGTGTCGGCCGAGGTGGCGGAGACCCGCCGGGCGATGGCGCTCTTCGCCGCCGACGTGGGCTCCGGGGCCGAGACGGGCGGGACCAAGCAGCCGTTCCAGGCCATCGTCCACATCGGCATCGGCGGCTCCGATCTGGGGCCGCGCCTGCTGTGGGACGCGCTGCGGCCGCTGGAGCCGACGATCGACCTGCGCTTCGTCGCCAACATCGATCCCCGCGACATGGCCGAGGCGCTGGCGGGACTGGACCCGGAGACCACCCTGGTGGTGGTGGTGTCCAAGACCTTCACCACCCAGGAGACCCTGGCCAACGCCGAGCTGGCGAAGGCCTGGCTGGCGGCGTCGCTGTCGCCCAAGCGGATGGCGCGGCATCTGGTCGGGGTGACCGCGGCGCCGGAGAAGGCCGAGGCCTTCGGCTGCGGCCGCACCTTCGGCTTCCGCGACTGGGTCGGCGGCCGCTATTCGCTGTGGTCGGCGGTCAGCCTGTCGGTGGCCGTGGCGCTGGGCTGGGACGTGTTCGAGCGGGTGCTGGACGGGGCCCGGGCCATGGACCAGCACTTCCTCGAGGCGGATCTGGAGCGGAACGCGCCCGTGCTGCTGGCGCTGGCCCAGCTGTTCAACGTCGAGGGCCTCGGCCGCCCGGCCCGCACCGTGGCGCCCTACGCCCACGGCCTGCGCCGCCTGCCGGCCTTCCTGCAGCAGCTGGAGATGGAGTCGAACGGCAAGGGGGTGAGGCGCGACGGATCGCCGGTGGACATGGCCACCAGCCCGGTGGTGTTCGGCGAGCCGGGCACCAACGGCCAACACGCCTTCTTCCAGCAGATCCACCAGGGGCCGCAGGTGGTGCCGGCGGAGTTCATCGTCGTCGGCCACACCTCGGAGGCGGCGCGCGACGACCGCGAGGGCGACGCGCCGCTGTGGGCCAATGCGCTGGCCCAGGCCCAGGCGCTGATGGTCGGCAAGACGGCGGCCGAGGCGCACGCCGAACTGGTCGCCGCCGGGGCGGACGCGGCCGAGGCCGACCGGCTGGCCCCGCACAAGGCCTTCCCCGGCGACCGGCCGTCGACGACGATCGTCATGGACGCCCTGACCCCCGAGGCCGTCGGCGCCCTGATCGCCCTCTATGAGCACAAGACCTTCGTCGAAGGGGTGGTCCAGGACATCAACAGCTTCGACCAGTGGGGCGTCGAACTGGGCAAGGTGCTGGCGAAGGCGATCCTTCGCGACGTGCAGGCGGGCGGGCCGTCGGAGGGGCTGGACCCGTCGACGGCCGAGCTGATGAAGCGGCTGATGGTCTGAGGCGCCGACGCCCCGGGTCCGTCAGCGCCGGGCGGCGCTGCGGTCGGCGGAATCCGATCCCTGGCGCGCGCTGGCCGGCGCGCCGGGCCACCGTTGCATGGGGCGGTCGCCCCAGCCCAGTCCGGCGGCGCGGGGCTGGATGCAGCTGTCCTCGCCCTCTCTCTGGCAGACAGGGTAGACGACGCCCTCGACGCGGACCGACTTGACGCGGCCGTCGGGGCCCCGTTCGACGACTTCCGGCGACCGGGCGGCGACGCCCGCCGCGCGATCCTGGGTCCAGGCGGGGGCGGCCGCGGCGCTTCCCGCGGCGACCACGGCGGCGAGGACGAGGTTCAGGGTTCGTTTCGGCATCGGCGTTCTCCTGACGACGGGGTGGGTGTCGCAGGGGCCGGAGCGGCCGGCGGCGGAAGGACCGCGCGATGGCGTACCGGCGCTCTGCGACGGGTCAGGCGATGAACCGGCGGCGGGCGGCATCGTTCCGGCCCTCACGGAGGCGTGTGGCGCTCGCCGGCGACCCGCGCGGCCGGACGGAGTCGAAAAAGGCGGGCCCCGTCGCCGGAGCCCGCCTTTCCGCCCACGCGTCCGGCCGTGCAGGCGGCCGGACGAAGGGTGTCTCTCACCAGCGGCGGTCGTAGCGCCAGTCGCGGCGCTGGTCCCGGCGCTCGTACCGGTCGTAGCGGCGGAGCTCCCGGCGGCTGTAGCCGTCGCGGCTGTTGATGCCGTGCTCGCGCTCCCAGTGGCCCTGGTTCCGGTAGCAGCGGCCGCCGCGGTAGTAGCCGCAGTCGTTCCCGCCGGACGAGGCGCCGAGGGCCGCGCCGGCGAGGGCGCCGCCGGCGATGTAGGTTCCCTCGCCGTTTCCGATCATGGCTCCGGCGATCGCGCCGACGGCGGCGCCGATCAGCGCGCTTTCGGTGCGGTCGTCGTCGCCCCGGTCGCGGTCGTAGCGGCTCTGGGCGGCGGCGGGGGCGGCCGCGGCGACGAGGGCGACGGCGCCGAGGACGGCGGGGGCGGCGAAGCTGACCTTCGAGGAGAGTTTCATGTTCCGGTCCTTTCCTGTCCGGCCACGGCCGGTGCATTGGACCTTTGTACGCGAGCCGGGCTGAACCCCCGGCAGCGGGTCATTCATCCGCGGTTCAGACGGCCCCCCGCGGCCCGCCGCGAAAGCGACGGAATTCCGCCCCGCGGCGCTTGACGCTCCCGGTCCGCCGCCCTACCTGCCGCTCGCGTTAGCACTCTCGCCCGGTGGCTGCCAAAAGCGGCGCCGCGGGAGCGTTCATCGAGAACCTTTGGGAGAAGATACAGATGGCGTTTCGTCCGCTCGGCGACCGCGTGCTCGTGAAGCGCGTGGAAGAGGAATCCAAGACCAAGGGCGGGATCATCATCCCCGACACCGCCAAGGAGAAGCCGCAGGAAGGCGAAGTCGTCGCTGTCGGCCCCGGCGCCCGGGACGACTCCGGCAAGGTCAACGCCCTGGAGCTGAAGGCCGGCGACCGCATCCTGTTCGGCAAGTGGTCGGGCACCGAGGTCAAGATCGACGGCGAAGACCTGATCATCATGAAGGAATCGGACGTCCTGGGCGTCCTGTCCTGAGTGAGTAGTGAGTCGTGACTGGTGAGCAGAGACTCTGCTCCCGGCGCAAACCCTTCCTACTCACCACTCACTAGCACTCTTTACTAAAGGAGCAGCCTGATGGCCGCCAAACAAGTTCAGTTCTCCACCGACGCCCGCGAAAAGATGCTGCGCGGCGTCAACGTCCTCGCCAATGCGGTGAAGGTGACCCTCGGTCCGAAGGGCCGCAACGTCGTGATCCAGAAGTCCTTCGGCGCCCCGCGCTCGACCAAGGACGGCGTCTCGGTGGCCAAGGAGATCGAACTCGAGGACGCCTTCGAGAACATGGGCGCCCAGATGATCCGCGAAGTCGCGTCGAAGACGAACGACAAGGCGGGCGACGGCACCACCACCGCCACCGTGCTGGCCCAGGCCATCGTGCAGGAAGGCCTGAAGGCCGTGGCCGCCGGCATGAACCCGATGGACCTGAAGCGCGGCATCGACAAGGCCGTCACCGTGGTCATCGAGAACGTCAAGTCGTCGTCCAAGAAGGTCTCGGCCAACTCGGAAATCGCCCAGGTCGGCACCATCTCGGCCAACGGCGACATCGAGGTCGGCGAGATGATCGCCCGGGCCATGGAAAAGGTCGGCAACGAGGGCGTGATCACCGTTGAGGAGGCCAAGACCGCCGAGACCGAACTCGACGTCGTCGAGGGCATGCAGTTCGACCGCGGCTACCTGTCGCCGTACTTCATCACCAACGCCGACAAGATGGAGGCCCAGCTCGAGGAGCCGCTCATCCTGCTCCACGAGAAGAAGCTGTCCTCGCTGCAGGCCATGCTGCCGATCCTCGAGGCCGTGGTGCAGTCGGGCCGTCCGCTGCTGATCATCGCCGAGGACATCGAGGGCGAGGCCCTGGCCACCCTGGTGGTCAACAAGCTGCGCGGCGGCCTGCGCGTCGCCGCCGTCAAGGCCCCGGGCTTCGGCGACCGCCGCAAGGCCATGCTGGAGGATATCGCCGTCCTGACCGGCGGCCAGGTGATCTCGGAAGACCTCGGCATCAAGCTCGAGAACGTCACCCTCGACATGCTCGGCAAGGCCAAGAAGGTCACCATCACCAAGGACGACACCACCATCGTGGACGGCGTCGGTGAGAAGTCGGCCATCGAGGCCCGCATCGCCCAGATCAAGACCCAGATCGAGGCGACCACCTCGGACTATGACCGCGAGAAGCTGCAGGAGCGTCTGGCCAAGCTGGCCGGCGGCGTCGCGGTCATCCGCGTCGGCGGCTCGACCGAGGTCGAGGTCAAGGAGAAGAAGGACCGCGTCGACGACGCCCTCAACGCCACCCGCGCGGCGGTCGAGGAAGGCATCGTCCCGGGCGGCGGCATCGCCCTGCTGAAGGCGTCCAAGGCGCTGGAAGGCCTGGAAGGCGACAACGCCGACCAGAAGGCGGGCATCGCCATCATCCGCCGCGCCCTGCAGGCCCCGATCCGTCAGATCTCGGAGAACGCCGGGGTCGAGGGCTCGATCGTGGTCGGCAAGGTGCTGGAGTCGAACGACGCCGCCTTCGGCTTCAACGCCCAGACGGAAGAGTACGGCGACCTGGTGAAGATGGGCGTCATCGACCCCGCCAAGGTGGTCCGCACCGCCCTGCAGGACGCGGCCTCGGTGGCCGGCATCCTGATCACCACCGAAGCGGCCGTGGCCGATGCGCCGAAGAAGGCTTCGGCCGGCGGCGCCGGCGGCGGCATGCCGGGCGGCATGGGCGGCATGGGCGACATGGACTTCTAAGCGGTCCAACGTCCAGCCGAGGCTGACACGGGAAGGGCGGGTCCGGAAACGGGCCCGCCCTTTCTGCGTCCGGCGACGGCTTTCAGCCGGCCTGCGCCGCCGCCGGGCTCTCCTCGTCGGCCACGGCGTCGAAGACGATCAGGTCGGTGACGGTCTGGATCGCCGCCGCCAGGGCCTCGCGCTGGTCGGCGGGCAACGCGGCCAGGGCCCGCATCGCCCGCGGGCGCAGCAGGCCCGGGGCGCCAGCCACGGCGGCCTCGCCCTCCGGCGTCAGCCGGGCGTGGACGATGCGCCGGTCGCTGGTCGAGCGATAGCGGACGATCAGGCCGCGCGCCTCCAGCCGGTCCAGCACGGCGACCACGGTCGGGGCGGACATGGAGACGTCGCGCGAGACGGCGTGGGTGCTGACCTCGCCCAGGGCGCGGATCGACTGCAGCACCAGCAGCTGCGGCAGGGTCAGGCCGGTCAGGCGGGCCATCTCGCGCGAGCGCACGTCGATGGCCTGGGCGATGCGCCGCACCGAACGGACGAGGGCGGCGGTCGGGTCCGGGGCGGCGTCGGGCGAAAAGTCGCTCATCGGGTTGAAACTCTTTCGTGCACTAACCATTTGTCCACGCTGCTTCCACAAATCAAGGAGGGCCCATGTGCGGTCTGAGCGGCGAGATCAATTTCGACGGGCGGCCGGCCGACGCGGGCGCGCTGCAGCGGATGACGGATGCGCTCTCGCCCCGCGGACCGGACGGCGAGGGCCTGGTGCTGCGCGGCCCGGTGGGGCTGGGGCACCGCCGGCTGAAGATCATCGACCTGTCGGAGAAGGCCCAGCAGCCGATGGTCGACGCCGACCTCGGGATCACCCTGGCCTTCAACGGCTGCATCTACAATTATCCGGAGCTGCGTGAGGAGCTGCAGGGGCTGGGCTTCCGCTTCTTCTCGCACGGCGATACCGAGGTGATCATCAAGGCCTGGAAGGCCTGGGGCGACCGCTGCGTCGACCGCTTCAAGGGCATGTTCGCCTTCGTCCTGCACGAGCGGGACAGCGGGCGGGTGGTGATCGCCCGCGACCGCTTCGGCATCAAGCCGCTGTATCTCGCCGAAAAGGGCAGGCGGCTGCGCTTCGCCTCCAGCCTGCCGGCCCTGCTGGCGGCTGGCGACGTGGACACCGCGATCGATCCGGTCGGCCTGCACCACTACATGACCTTCCATGCGGTGGTCCCGCCGCCGCACACCCTGCTGAAGGGCGTGAAGAAGTTCCCGCCGGCGACGATCCGGGTGATCGAGGCGGACGGGACGGCGAAGGACCGGCTGTACTGGCGGCCCGACATGACCCGTCATGCGGAGGACGCCTCGCTGACCGCCGAGGACTGGCGCGACCGGGTGCTGGACAGCCTGCGCGCGGCGGTGAAACGGCGCATGGTCGCCGACGTGCCGGTGGGCGTGCTGCTGTCGGGCGGGGTCGACTCCAGCCTGATCGTCGGCCTGCTGGCCGAGCTGGGCCAGAAGGATCTGATGACCTTCTCGGTCGGCTTCGAGGAGGCCAACGGGGAGAAGGGCGACGAGTTCGTCTGGTCCGACCTGATCGCGAAGCACTACGGCACGAAGCACCACAAGATCTTCGTGCCGCACCAGCGGCTGATGGAGGCCCTGCCCGGGACCATCGGCGCGATGTCGGAGCCGATGGTGAGCTACGACAACGTCGGCTTCTACCTGCTCAGCCAGGAGGTCTCGAAGCACATCAAGGTGGTGCAGTCGGGCCAGGGCGCGGACGAGGTGTTCGGCGGCTACCACTGGTACCCGCCGATGGTCGACGCCGCCGACCCGGTCGAGACCTATGCGAAGGCCTTCTTCGACCGCAGCCACGAGACGCTGAAGACCCAGCTGAACGGGGCGTACATGGCCGACACCGACGTCAGCCGGGCGCTGGTCGAGGCGCATTTCGCGCAGCCCGGCGCCGACACGCCGGTGGACAAGGCGCTGCGGCTGGACAGCCAGGTGATGCTGGTCGACGACCCGGTGAAGCGGGTCGACAACATGACCATGGCGTGGGGCCTGGAGGCGCGGGTGCCCTTCCTCGACCACGAGCTGGTCGAGCTGGCGGGCCGGATCCCGCCCGAACACAAGCTGGCCCAGGGCGGCAAGGGGGTGCTGAAGGAGGCGGCGCGTCTGGTGATCCCGTCCGAGGTCATCGACCGCAAGAAGGGCTACTTCCCCGTCCCGGCCCTGAAATACATCCAGGGGCCGTACCTCGACCTGGTGCGCGACGCCCTGACCAATCAGGCGGCGCGGGACCGCGGCCTGTTCGATCCCGCCTATCTCGGGCGCCTGTTCGACGATCCCACGGCACATATCACCCCGCTGCGGGGTTCAGAGCTGTGGCAAGTCGCCGTTCTCGAGATGTGGATGCAGCAGCATGGCCTCTGACGCCCGGCCCCTCACGCGCAACGCCCACCGGCTGAAGCGCCTGCGGCACGAGGGGCTGAAGCCGCCCGTGCAGACCGGCGAAGGGCCGGTCCCCAATGCGGTGCTGGATTGCGGATGGGGGCGGCTGCTGTTCGCCCAGACCTTCGACAGCGCCGACCCGCTGGTGGAGGCCCTGCGGGCCGAGCAGCCGGACCGCCGCGACATCGCCTTCTACGTGCGCAATCCGCATGTCCTGCTGGCCCAGGCGCCGCAGGAGGTCTTCCTCGACCCCTCGCACGCCTACCGGCTGGACCTGTCGACCTATCGCGCCAGCCGGCGCCAGCCGCGCGGCTTCACGGTCCGCCGGCTGATCCCCGAGGCCGACGCCCACGCCGTGAACGAGATCTACGCCAAGCGCCGGATGGTGCAGGTGCCGCCCGAGTTCTTCGCATCGACCCGCGACGATCGGGCCCTGATCTATTTCGTGGCCGAGGACACCACCACCGGTGCGGTGATCGGCACGGTGACGGGCGTCAACCACGCCCGCGCCTTCGAGGATCCCGAGTGCGGCTCGTCGCTGTGGTGCCTCGCCGTCGATCCCCAGGCCAGCCAGCCCGGCATCGGCGAGGCCCTGGTGCGCCGGCTGGCCGAGCATTTCGAGACCCTCGGGCTGGCCTACATGGATCTGTCGGTGATGCACGACAACGTCCAGGCCATCGCCCTGTACGAGAAGCTGGGCTTCCGGCGCGTCCACTTCTTCGGGGTCAAGCGCAAGAACCCGATCAACGAGGTGCTGTTCGTGGGGCCCAGCGAGGACCGGGGCCTCAATCCCTATGGCCGCATCATCGTCGACGAGGCGCGGCGCCGGGGCATCCACGCCGAGATCATCGACGCCGAGGGCGGCCTGTTCCGGCTGAGCTGGGGCGGCCGCTCGGTGCGCTGCCGGGAGAGCCTGTCGGAGCTGACCTCGGCGGTGGCCCTGAGCATCTGCGACGACAAGCGGATGACGCGGCGCATCGTCGAGGCCGCCGGCGTGCGGGCGCCCGCACGCATCGATCCGGACGACGAGGCCGCCATCCGCGCCGCCCTGGAGACCTACGGCAGCCTGGTGGTCAAGCCGGCGCGCGGCGAGCAGGGCAAGGGCGTCGCCGTGGGCCTGACCGGGATGGACGAGGTGCAGGCGGCGCTGGAGCGGGCGCGCCGGATCTGCTCGGAGGTGCTGATCGAGGAACAGGTGCAGGGCGAGGACCTGCGGCTGGTGGTGATCGACTACCAGGTGGTGGCGTGCGCCCTGCGCCGGCCGCCGCGCGTCGTCGGCGACGGGAGCTCCAGCCTGCGCGCCCTGATCGAACACCAGAGCCGCCGGCGCGAGGCCGCGACCGGGGGCGAGTCCCGCATCCCGATCGACGACGAGACGGAGCGGACCCTCGCCGAGGCCGGCTACCGGCTCGACGACGTGGCCCCGGCGGGCGAGGAGATCATGGTGCGAAAGGCCGCCAACCTGCACCTCGGCGGCACCATTCACGACGTGACCGAAGAGGTGCACCCGGAGCTGATCCGGGCGGCCGTCGCCGCCGCCCGCGCCATCGACATCCCGGTGACCGGCATCGACCTGATGGTCCGCTCGCACCGCGAGCCGGAGTACGCCTTCATCGAGGCCAACGAACGGCCCGGCCTGGCCAACCATGAGCCGCAGCCCACCGCCGAGCGGTTCATCGACCTGCTGTTTCCGCTGTCGGCGTCCGCCGCCGCCCGGACCGCGGCCCGCCCGGACCTCGCCAGCCCCGCATGAGCCCGAAGCCCGAAGGAGCGCCCTTGCCCCGACCCGCGATCGACCTCGCCTATCTGAAGACCCGCCTGGCGGACCTGCTCAACACCCCCAGCCCCACCGGCTACACGGACGAGGCGGTGTGGGTGGTGTGCCGCGAGCTGGGGCGGCTGGGCCTGACCTATGAGCTGACCCGCCGGGGGGCGATCCGCGCCCGCCTGCCGGGCCGGAACCCGCGCCCGGCCCGCGCCGTCGTCGCCCACGTCGACACCCTGGGCGCGCAGGTGAAGGCGGTGAAGGACAGCGGCCGCCTCGAACTCGTGCCCATCGGCCACTGGTCGTCGCGCTTCGCCGAGGGGGCGCGGGCGACGATCTTCTCCGAAGGGGGGACCTACCGCGGCACCATCCTGCCGCTGAAGGCGTCCGGCCACACCTTCAACGAGGAGGTCGACAGCCAGCCGGTCAGCTGGCGGCAGGTCGAGCTGCGCATCGACGCCGTGACCCGCAGCCGGGCCGAGACGCACGCCCTGGGCGTCGAGATCGGCGACATCGTCGCGATCGATCCGCAGCCGGAGTTTCTGGACAGCGGCTACATCGTCTCGCGCCACCTCGACGACAAGGCCGGGGTGGCGACCATGCTGGCGGCGCTGGAGTGCATGATCCGGGAGGAGCGGGTCCCGACCGTCGACACCTGGTGGCTGTTCACCATCGCCGAGGAGGTCGGGCACGGCGCCTCCTCGGTGCTGGTCCCCGACGTGGCCTCGATGGTGACGGTCGACAACGGCACGACCGCCCCCGGACAGAATTCATCCGAGTTCGGCGTCACCATCGCCATGGCCGACCAGACCGGGCCGTTCGACTGGCACCTGACGCGCAAGCTGGTCCACCTCGCCCGCGACCACGACATTCCGCACCAGAAGGACGTGTTCCGCTACTACCGCTCGGACTCGGCCTCGGCGCTGGAGGCGGGGGCCGACATCCGGACCGCCCTTCTGACCTTCGGCATCGACGCCAGCCACGGCTACGAGCGCATCCACGAGAGCGCGCTGGGGGACCTCGCCCGCCTGCTGATCGCCTATGCCGAGAGCGAGGTGGAGATCGGCCGCGACGCCGACGCCCTGAGCGGGGTCAAGGGCTTCACCCACCAGCCTATCGACGACGCTGGCTGACGCGAAAAAGGGCGGGCCCTGCGGCCCGCCCTTCCTGTCCGGTCAGCCGGACGGTTTCGATCCTGGCCGGTCAGCCCTCGCGGCGGGCGCCGGCGAGGGCGACGCGCGCCTGGAGCCGCTCGTCGGCGCGCAGCGCGGCCGAGATGGCGTTGAACCGCTCCAGCTCCAGGCCGGAGGCGGCGATGGCCTCGGCCATGGCCGTCTGCTGCTCGGCGGTCGGCGCGGCGCCGTTGAGTTGCTCCGCAATCGGACGGACGCCGGCCATGGCCGCGGCGAACTGGTCGAGCTCGGCGTCGGTGACGGCGGCGCCGACCGAGCCGGCCGGCGAGTCTGGCGCGCGGGCGACGGCGAGGCGGGCGGCGAGGACATCGTCGCCGGCCTGGACGGTCTGGGAGATGGCGTTGAAGCGTTCGAGCGTCAGGCCCGCGCCCTCGATGGCGGCGACCATGGCGGCCTGCTGTTCCGGGGTGATCTGGCCCTGCACCTGGGCCTGCACGGCCCGCACGCCTTCCTCCGCGGCGGCGTAGCTGTCCAGTTCGGCGTCGGTCACGTCCTGCCGCGCGACAGCGGCAGAGGGGACGGCGGCGGCGGCGGCGATCGCCGGAGCGCCGGCGAAGGCGAGCGCGGAGGCGGCGGCGAGAAGGGTGAGGCGCATCAACTGTTTCCTTTCGTTCTCCGCACGACGAGCGGTGGCTCAAGGCGTGACCGCAGGGTCACGTCTCCCGGACGCGCGGAAGCACTGAGGGAGAAGGGGGAGGGCCCTGAACCTGGGGGAGCGGCCGCCGGGTGTCAAACCGGGGGACGGGATCGTGATCGGCGCGTGATCAGTCGACGGCCACGATCTCCACGGTCTGGCCCGCCACCACCGCCTCGTCGCCGGGGCGTTTTCCGAGCAGGGCGCGGGCCAGGGGCGAGACGTGGCTGACCGAGCCGGCGGCGGGATCCGCCTCGTCCTCGCCGACGATCCGCCAGGTCTGGCGACGGCCGTCGTCGCGCTCGATGGCCACCGACCCGCCGAAGCGCACGCGTCCGTCCGGCGCCGTCTCGACCAGCTGGGCCGACGCCCGCCGCGCCGACCAGTAGCGCAGGTCGCGGGTCGCCCGGGCCATGGCGGTGCGGTCGGCCTCGATCGATCCCTGCGCCTGGGCCGCGGCCCAGGCCGCCCGGGCCGCGGCCAGGGCCGCGTCGATGGCGGCGAGGCCCGCAGGCGTGACGAGATTTGGATGCGGCGAGATCGGACGGTCGGGCAGGTCGGCGGCCGTGGCCTCCAGATCCTCCTCGCGGGTAAAGGCGACGCTCATGGACAGGGAGCGTATGGCGCCGCCCGCCGTTCCGGTCCATCTGGACCCCATGGATGCAATGAAGACGGTGCACGTGATCGGGGCCGGCCCGGCGGGGCTGATGGCCGCCGAACGGCTGGCGCAGGCCGGGGGGCGGGCGGTCGTCCACGAGGCCATGCCCTCGGTCGCGCGCAAATTCCTGATGGCCGGGCGGGGCGGCCTGAACCTGACCCATTCGGAGCCGTCCGAGGCCTTCGTCGCGCGCTACGGCGAGGCGGCGCCGACGGTCGCCCGATGGCTGGAGCGGTTCTCCCCGACGCATCTGGTCGGCTGGGCCGAAGGGCTGGGGCAGACGACCTTCACCGGTTCCTCCGGCCGCGTGTTCCCGCAGACGATGAAGGCCTCGCCGCTGCTGCGGGCGTGGCTGGGGCGGCTGGCGGATCTGGGCGTCGAGGTGCGGACCCGGTCGCGCTGGACCGGAGCCCGCCTGGGCGGGGATGACAACAGGCTGGAGCTGGTCCTTGCGACGCCGGAGGGGGAGCGCATCGAGCGGCCGGACGCGGTGGTGCTGGCGCTCGGCGGGGCGAGCTGGCCGCGGCTGGGCAGCGACGGCGCCTGGACCGACCAGCTGGCCGCGGCGGGAGTGGAGGTCGCGCCGCTCACCGCCTCCAACATGGGCTTCGACGTGGCGTGGTCGCCGGTCTTCGCCGACCGCTTCGCCGGCCAGCCCCTGAAGAATGTGGCGCTCAGCCATGCCGGACGAACCGTTCGCGGCGAGGCCATGGTGACGCGGTACGGGCTGGAGGGCGGGGCGGTCTACGCCCTGTCGGCGGCGCTGCGCGAGACCGTGGCCCGGGACGGGGCGGCGGAGCTGGTCGTGGATCTGCGGCCCGATCTGGGGGAGGCGGCGCTGGCGGCGCGGCTGGCGCGGCCGCGCGGCAAGGACAGCGTGTCGAACTGGCTGCGGAAGGCGGCCGGGCTGTCGCCGGCGGCGGTCGGCCTGCTGCGCGAGATCCCGGGCGACATTCCGGCCGGAGCGGAGAAGCTGGCGAAGCGGATCAAGGCGGTGCGGCTGCGCCTCGCCGGGGCCCAGGGGCTGGCGCGGGCGATCTCCTCCGCCGGCGGCGTGCGGCTGGACCAGGTCGACGAGCGGCTGATGCTGAAGGCCGTGCCGGGCGTCTTCGTGGCCGGCGAAATGCTGGACTGGGAGGCGCCGACCGGGGGCTATCTGCTGCAGGCCTGCTTCGCCTCCGGCGTGGTCGCGGGCGAGGGGGCGCGGGACTGGCTGGCGGAACGGTGACGCTCGACTCTGCTCCGCGAGGGGGTCAGGGTGCGCCCCTCCCCGACCAGAGAGAGACCGCCATGCGCCCGTTCCGCCTCGCCCTGCTCGCCTCCGCCGCCGTGCTGACCGCCGGTCCGGCGCTCGCCCAGAACGCCGATCCGGCCCGTCTGAACGAGCACACCCGGGTGCTGGCCTCCGACGCGTTCGAAGGCCGGGGCGTGGCGACGCCGGGCGAGGAGAAGACGATCGAATACCTCGTCGCGCAGTTCGAGGCGCTGGGGCTGGAGCCGGGCGGTCCGGACGGATCCTGGACCCAGACGGCGCAGCTGAGCCGCACCCAGCAGTCGGGCCCGGCGACGATCGTCGCCCGCACGCCGCAGGGCGAGATGCGGCTGGAGCGCGGTCCGGAGGTGCTGGTCGCCAGCGACCGGCCGGTGGAGCGGATCACCGTCACCGACGCCCCGGTGGTCTTCGCCGGCTATGGCGTGGAGGCCCCGGAGCGGAACTGGGACGACTTCAAGGGCATGGACCTGAAGGACAAGATCCTGCTGGTCATCGTCAACGACCCGGATTTCAACGCCCCCGAGGGACACCCGGTGGCGGACCGCTTCGACGGGCGGGCGATGACCTTCTACGGGCGCTGGACCTACAAGTTCCAGGAGGCGGCGGAGCAGGGGGCGGCCGGCGTGCTGGTCATCCATGACGACGAGGGCGCCGGTTACGGCTGGTCGGTGCTGGAGGGCTCGTCGACGGCGCCGGACTTCGACATCGTGCGCGAGAACTGGGCGGCCGAGCGGGTTCCGGCCCAGGGCTGGATCCAGGGTCCGGTGGCCGAGCGGCTGCTGGCGGCGGCGGGGCTCGACCTGGACGAGCTGCGGACGCAGGCGCGCTCGGCCGACTTCCGGCCGGTCGAACTGCCGGGGACGACCCTGTCGATCGACTTCGGCCAGACCCACGCCAACATCGAGAGCCGCAACGTGCTGGCCCGCGTCCCCGGGGCCGAGCGGCCGGACGAGACGGTGCTGTACGGCGCCCACTGGGACGCCTACGGGCGGGCCACGCCGGTGGACGGGGACGACATCTACAACGGGGCCGTGGACAACGCGACCGGCGTCGCCGCCCTGCTGGAGCTGGCGCGGCTGTTCAGGGAAGGCGCGCCGCCGGAGCGGTCGGTGGTGTTCGCCGCCTGGACCGCCGAGGAGTCGGGCCTGCTCGGGGCCGAGTACTACGCCGCCAACCCGGTCTGGCCGCTGGAGACGACGGTGGCCAACATCAACATCGACAGCCTTCTTCCCGGGACGGAGGTTTCGCCCGAGATCGTGGTCATCGGCCCGGGCAAGAGCGAGACCGATCAATGGCTGGAGCGCCGCGCCGAGGCGGCGGGGCGGCGGTTGATCCCCGATCCGGCGCCGCACGCCGGCGGCTTCTATCGCTCGGACCACTTCCCGCTGGCGAAGACGGGGGTGCCGGCCCTGTTCGGGGTCGCCGGCTTCACCGGCCACAACGCCGCCAGCGCCGACTATGTCGCCAACCGCTACCACAAGCCCTCGGACGAATGGACGCCGGAGTGGACCATGGACGCGGCGGCCGTCGACGTGGACCTGCTCTATGCGGTGGGGCGCGACCTGGCGGACAGCGAGGCCTGGCCCGAATGGAATGCGGGGGCGGAGTTCGAGGCGGCGCGGCAGGCGTCGGCGGCGGCGCGGGAGTAGCCGTCAGACCACGGACGGAGCGGCGGCCAGCCAGCCGATGCAGGCGGCGATGAACACCAGCTCGCTCACGACCAGAACGAAGACCCAGTGGAGCCGGAGAAAACGGAGCATCGGAAAGGGCCTCGAACCACGCGTACAGGGAACCGGGCGGGGGCGGCGATCCGCCCCGGCCGCCCTAACCGCCGGGAGCCGCAGGAGTTCCAGGACAATCCGGCCCGGGGCGCCGTCGACGGGCCGGCGTGGGCGCGATAACAGGACCCCATGACCGACCTGCCCGAGATCCGCGGCGTCTGCCCGCCTGAATTCGCCGCGCTGAAGGACGCCTTCGCCGCCAACTTCACGGACGCGCCCGAGGGGCTGGACGAGCAGGGCGCGCGGTTCAGCCTCTGCATCGACGGCGAGGTGGCGGTCGACCTGATCGGCGGCTGGGCCGATGCGGCGGGGACCGTCCCGTATGCGGCGGAGACCCTGACGCCGGTGTTCTCCACCGGCAAGGCGGTGATGGCCCTGCTGATCGCGACCTGCGTCGAGCGCGGCCTGCTGGATTACGAGCGGCCCGTCGCCGACTTCTGGCCGGCCTTCGGGCAGGCGGGCAAGGACGCCGTCACCGTCGCCCAGTTGATGAGCCACCAGGCGGGGCTGCCGGGCTTCGACGCGGCGGTCGAGCCGGCCATCTGGTTCGACCGTGCGGCGGTGCTGGACCGGCTGTGCGCCCAGGCGCCGATGTGGGCCCCCGGAACCGCCAGCGGCTATCACCCGATCACCATCGGCTATCTGGCGGGGGAGCTGTTCCGGATCGTCGACGGCCGGACCATGGGGACGGCGCTGCGCGAGGACTTCCCCGGGCTGGACCTGTGGATCGGCCTGCCGGAGTCCGAACACGGACGGGTGGCGCAGATGAAGAAGCCGACCGCCGCGCCGGACCTGGGCGAGATCGACGACATCAAGCGATCGGCCTTCCTCGACCGGGGCTCGGCGCCGGGCGGGCGCGGCTCGACCGAGTGGCGAATGGCGGAGATTCCGTCGGCCAACCTGCACGGCACGGCCCGCGATCTGGCGCGGATCATGGCGGTGGTCGCCACCGGCGCCTTCGAGGGGCGGCCGGTGCTGTCGGAGGCGACGCGGGCGGCGGCGCTGCAGGAGCGCATCCGCGGCCAGGACCGGGTGCTGCCCTTCGACATGGGCTGGGCGGCGGGCTGGACCCGCAACGTCGGGCTGAAGGTGTTCGGCCCCGGCGAGCAGACGGTCGGCCACTACGGCTGGGGCGGCTCGTGCGCCTTCGCCGACCCGGAGCGGCGGCTGTCGGGCAGCTATGTGATGACGCGCCAGTCGCGGCATCTGATCGGGGATCCGCGCGCGGTGCGGCTGATCGAGGCGGCGTACAGGAGGTTTTAGGTTCCAGGTTCTAGGTTCTAGGTTCTAGGTTCTAGGTATTAGGTTCTAGGGGCTAGGGAACCGAACACCGCCGCCCTTCCCTGGAACCTAGCACCTGGAACCTGGAACCTAGAACCTACACAGGCTCCGCCGCGTCCTTCAGGGCGCGCCGGGCGGCCTGCCGGCGGTGCAGGGCCGCCGCCGCGAACACCGCCGCCCCGCCCCAGATGAAGGCGAAGGACGCCACGCGGAGGCCGGTCAGGGGCTCCCCCGCCGCGACCCCGACCGCGAACTGGAGGGTCGGGGCGAGGAACTGGATGAAGCCGATGGTCGACAGCGGCAGGCGGCGGGCGGACCAGGCGAACAGGGCCAGCGGCAGCACGGTGGCGGGGCCGTTGGCCAGCGCCCAGAGGGTGTTCCCCGCGCTGTCGAAGGCGGCGCCGGCGCCGGTCGACTGCAGCCAGATCACCCAGGCGAGGCCGAGCGGCGCCAGCAGCAGGCACTCGACGAACAGGCCGGCCTGGGCGTCGACCGGAATGCGCTTGCGGATCACGCCGTAGGTGGCGAACGACAGGGCCAGCACGATGGAGATCCACGGCGGACGGCCCAGCGCGGCGGTCTGGAAGGCGACGCCGACGGCGGCCAGGCCGATGGCGACCCAGCCCCATCGGTCGATCCGTTCCCGGAACAGCCACAGGCCCACGACCATGTTGAGCAGCGGGTTGATGTAGTAGCCGAGGCTGGCCTCGAGCGTGGCGCCATGGGTGGTGGCCCAGACGTAGATGCCCCAGTTGAGGCCGATCAGGGCCGTGGAGAAGGCCAGCCAGGCGAGGGTGCGGGGGCTGCGGAAGACGGCCGTGACCTGGCCGCCCTGCCGCGCCAGCCAGACCAGAAGGGCCGCCACGGCCACCGCCCAGACGCAGCGGTGGGCGAGGATCTCCAGCGAATCGAAGCCCGCCGCCGCCTGGCCCATGAACAGCAGGGGCATGAGCCCCCACAGGGTGTAGCAGGCGAAGGCGGACAGCAGGGCGGCGCGGCCCGTGTCGGCGCCGGAGGGGGTGGCCATGATCTACTCCTGCCGTGGGGAGCCGGCGGACGGAGGGGTCAGACGGTGATCGAGCGATAGCCGCTCTTCGGCTGGATGGTCCCGGACTCGTCGAGCAGCTGGGCGATCTGGACGGCGTTCAGGGCCGCGCCCTTGCGCAGGTTGTCGGAGACGACCCAGAAGCTCAGGCCGTTGGGAACGGTCGGATCCTGGCGGATGCGGGAGACATGGACGGCGAACTCGCCGGCGGCGTCGACCGGGGTGACGTAGCCGTCGGCCTCCTGCTTGTCGACGACCATGACGCCGGGCGCCTCGCGCAGGATGGCGCGGGCCTCGTCGGGGGTGATCGGACGGTCGAACTCGACGGTGACGGCCTCCGAGTGGCCCACGAAGACCGGCACCCGCACGCAGGTGACGGTGAGCCGGATGTCGGGGTCCAGCATCTTGTGGGTCTCGTCCCACATCTTGGCCTCTTCATCGGTGTAGCCGTCGTCGCGGAACGAGCCGATGAAGGGGATGACGTTGAAGGCGATCTGCTTGGGGAAGAATTTCGGGCTGGCGTCGCCGAGGCCGTAGATGGCCTTGGTCTGGTTCCACAGCTCGTCCATGCCCTCCTTCCCGGCGCCGGAGACCGACTGGTAGGTCGAGACCACGGCGCGGGTGATCTTCGCCGCGTCGTGCAGGGGCTTCAGCGCCACCACCAGCTGGGCGGTCGAGCAGTTCGGGTTGGCGACGATGTTCTTCCTCGTGGCCAGCTTCACATCGTCGGGGTTCACCTCGGGGACGATCAGCGGCACGTCCGGGTCCATGCGGAAGGCCGAGGAATTGTCGATGACCATGGCCCCGGCCTTGCCGATCTTTTCGGACCATTCCTTCGACACCGCCCCGCCGGCGGACATCAGCACGATGTCGACGGTCGAGAAGTCGAAGGTCTCGAGATCCTCGCACTTCACGGTGCGGTCGCCGAAGGCCACCTCGACGCCCTTGGACTTGCGGGAGGCGAGGGCGTGAAGCTTCGAGACCGGAAATTGCAGCTCGTCCAGGATGTTGAGCATCTCCTGGCCGACATTGCCGGTGGCGCCCACGACGGCGACGACATAGCTCATGCTTGGTAGTCCTTCGGACGCGCTGTCGCTCGCGACGCGGTCGCACGCGGCTTGAGCGCGATTTGGTGGTGAGGCGTGCATGTAGGCCTTCGCGGGCGCGAAGCAATCGCTTTTCAGGCGCGGCGGGGGCGGCTAAGCCCGAGAACGATGCCCTCCCGCATTCGCACCGCTTATGAAGAGCGGCTGGCCGACGGCCGGCTGACCCCCGATCCGTCGCAGCGCCCGGTGGTCGACGCCCTCGCCCGGGTCGAGCGGGATCTGGCGAAGCGCGGCCTGTTCGGGCGCACGCCCGAGGTGCGCGGCCTGTACCTGTGGGGCCCGCCGGGGCGGGGCAAGTCGCTGCTGATGGACCTGTTCTGCGCCTGCGCGCCCGAGCCGCGGAAGACGCGGGCGCACTTCCACGTGTTCATGGCGCGGGTGCACGGCCTGATCCGTCAGTGGCGCGAGGGCGACGCCGCCGCGCGGAAGCAGGTGTTCGGCCAGTCGAAGGGGGATGACCCGATCCGTCCGACGGCGGAGCTGATCGCCTCCGAGGCGCGGCTGCTGTGTTTCGACGAGCTGCAGGTCACCGACATCGGCGACGCGATGATCCTGGGCCGGCTGTTCGAGGTCCTGTTCGAGAAGAAGGTGGTGCTGGTCGTCACCTCCAACCGCGCGCCGGACCAGCTGTACCTGAACGGGCTCAACCGGCAGCTCTTCCTGCCCTTCATCGACATGATCGAGAGCCGCTGCGCGGTGGTCGAGGTGGGCGGCGCGCGCGACTGGCGGCTGGACCGGATCATGGGCGGGCGGGTCTGGTACGCCCCGGCCGACACGGGGCGGCGGCAGGGATTCGAGCACCTGTGGGACCAGTTGAAGGGCGAGCAGGACGAGGCGCCGACGACCCTGCACGTGCAGGGCC
The DNA here is from genome assembly GCF_013912005.1 of Brevundimonas sp. GTDB lineage: Bacteria > Pseudomonadota > Alphaproteobacteria > Caulobacterales > Caulobacteraceae > Brevundimonas. The sequence continues at coordinate 45,324 of NZ_JACESB010000002.1, forward strand.
GGGAGGTGACGCTGGAGCGGACGGACGGGGGGCTGGCGCGCGCCACCTTCGCCGAGCTCTGCGCCCGGCCGCTGGGCGCGGCGGACTATCTGGCCATCGCGGAGCGGTTCCACACCCTGTTCCTCGAGGACGTGCCGGTGCTGGGGCCCGACAATCACCACGAGGCGCGGCGCTTCGTGACCCTCGTCGACGCCCTCTACGAGGCGGGCACCCGGCTGGTGGTCCTGGCGGCGGCGCGGCCGGAAGCCCTGTACCGCCAGGGCGTCGGCGCCTTCGAGTTCGAGCGCACCGTATCCCGCCTCAATGAGATGGCCAGCGCGGACTGGCTGGCGCGGGAGCGGGATTGAGCGCTAGGTTGGGTCCGCATCGCCGGAGACCCCCATGCGCCTGACCGCCTGTTTCGCCGCCCTCTCCCTCCTGGTCGCCGCCGCGCCCGCCGCGGCCCAGACATCGCAACCTGGACTGCCCATCAGCGAGGTCTCGACCTGGATCGCCTCCAAGGGCGGCGAGGTGCAGCCGGTCCAGCGGCAGGGCGAGGACACCTGGATCACGGTCCGGGACGGCGCCCTCACCTGGCTGGTGTTCTTCTACGGCTGTCAGAACGACGTCTGCAGCGACGTCCAGTACTCGGCCAGCTTCACCAATGAGGCGATCACCCCCGAGATCCTGAACGTCTGGAATCGCGATCACCGCTTCCTCAAGGCCTTCCACATCCCGGCGGAGGGCGGCGGGATCACCGCGGTGGTGCAGTACGATCTGCTGCTGCAGCCGGGCGGGGTGGAGCAGTTGAACGATCCGACCAGCGTCTGGGTGGGGCTGCTGGAGGCCTTCGCCCGTGAGGTCGGTTACCTGCCGCCGGCCGCGGCGCAGCCGTCGCCGCAATAGAAAAGGGCCGCGGTCGCCCGCGGCCCCTTCACGCCTGGTGGTTTCCGGCGGGTCAGGCCAGCGAGGCGTCCTGCTGCTTGCAGGCCTCGATCAGGCCCTTCACCGAGTCGACCGACTTCGCCAGCATGGCCTTCTCGTCGTCGGTGGTGGTGAACTCGACGATCTTCTCGACGCCGCCGGCGCCGATCAGGGCCGGCAGGCCGACGTAGAGGTCGTTCAGGCCGTACTGGCCCGACACCCAGACGGCGCAGGGCAGGACGCGCTTCTGGTCGAGCAGGTAGGAGCGGGCCATGGCGATGGCGCTCTCGGCCGGGGCGTAGAAGGCCGAGCCGGTCTTGAGCAGGGCGACGATCTCGCCGCCGCCCTTGCGGGTGCGCTCGACGATGGCGTCGAGGTCGACCTGGGTCATGAAGCCGGCCTTGACGGCGTCCGGCAGGGGCAGGCCGCCGACGGTCGAGTGGCGCACCATCGGCACCATGTCGTCGCCGTGGCCGCCCAGGGTCCAGGCGTGGATGTCCTGCACCGAGACGCCGGTCTTTTCAGCCAGGAAGTAGGCGAAGCGCGCCGAGTCCAGCACGCCGGCCATGCCGACGACCTTCTCCTTGGGCAGGCCCGAGAACTTCTGCAGCGCCCAGACCATGGCGTCGAGCGGGTTGGTGATGCAGATCACGAAGGCGTTCGGAGCGTGCTTCGCGATGCCCTCGCCGACGGCCTTCATGACCTTCAGGTTGATGCCGATCAGGTCGTCGCGGCTCATGCCCGGCTTGCGCGGCACGCCGGCGGTGACGATGCAGACGTCGGCGCCGGCGATGTCGGCGTAGTCGTTGGCGCCCTTCAGGGCCACGTCCTGGCCGAACACGGCGGTGGCCTCGGCGATGTCGAGGCCCTTGCCCTGCGGGGTGCCCTCGGCGATGTCGAACAGGATCACGTCGCCCAGCGCCTCGCGCGCGCAGATGTGGGCCAGGGTGCCGCCGATCATGCCGGCGCCGATGAGGGCGATCTTCGCGCGAGCCATGCGTTGTGTCTCCGGGAGGAATGGGGTGTGCGGTTGCGAAACCGCGATCGACCGGGGGTCTAGACCCGGCGGCGCGACCCTGCAACCGTGACGCCGCGTCACGGAGAGAGCATGGCCCGACCGCCCGAGAGTCCCCGCCGGACCCTGCCCGAGATGGTGGCGCCGGAAGACGTGCCCGGGGGCCTGCTGACGGTCGCCGACGAGGGCGCGATCCAGGCCGAACTGGCGGCCTGGCGCGCGAAGGTGCTGAAGCGCCCGGGGCTGTGGGACCGGGCCTCGCGCGCGACCCAGGCCCGGATCAACCGGGCCATCCCCGAGCGGGTGCACGCCATCGTCACCTCCGGGGTGGAGGCGATGACGAAAGGAATCCTGACCGGGTCGGAGGTGCTGAACGTCCGGCCGCCGGCGGGCGGATCGCTGGCGGCGCGCGAGGCGAAGGCGCGGGCGCTGATCCGCACCTACCGCAACACCGCAGGCGTCGAGGGCGGCGTCGCCGGGGCGGGCGGTTTCGTGCTGGCGGCGGCGGACTTCCCGGCCCTGATGGCGATCAAGGTGCGGATGCTGGCCGACATCGCCTCGGTCTACGGCTGGGGCGGCGGGGCGCCGCGCGAACGGCTGTTCCTGCTGCACGTCTTCCACCTGGCCTTCGCCAGCGCCGAACGTCGCCCGGAGGCGCTGCGGGCGCTGGAGGAGTGGATCGCCGGCGCGGGGGCGGCCGAGGTCGCCGACTACGACTGGCGGCGCTTCCAGCAGGAGTACCGGGACTACATCGACCTCGCCAAGATGGCCCAGCTGATCCCGGTGGTCGGCGCGCCGATCGGGGCGGTGGTCAACTGGCGGCTGGTCGACCGCCTCGGCGAGACGGCGATGATGGCGTGCCGGATGCGGTGGTTCGCGGCGGTATAAGCTGAGCCGCTGACGCCGACAAAATCTATCGATTTTACTTTGCCCGGGAGCGGGCACAGGCTGACCCTCGAACCCGCTGGAAGCAGGAGGAGGAAAGCCATGGACGGATCCGCTGGAAGCCCGCTGAGCGACCCGAAAAAGGAGCCGGCGGCGCTGAGATCGCTGCTGGGTCGCACCAATCGCGACTGGTGGCCGAACCAGCTGTCGCTCGACATCCTGCACCAGCACGGCAAGTCGGGCGACCCGATGGGCGACGACTTCGACTACGCCGAGGCTTTCCTGTCGCTGGACTACGAGGCGGTGAAGCGCGACCTGACCGCGCTCATGACCGACAGCCAGCCGTGGTGGCCGGCGGACTACGGCCACTACGGTCCCTTCTTCATCCGCATGGCCTGGCACTCGGCCGGGACCTACCGCACCGGCGACGGCCGCGGCGGCGCCACCTCCGGCTCGCAGCGCTTCGCCCCGCTGAACAGCTGGCCGGACAACGCCAACCTCGACAAGGCCCGCCGCCTGCTGTGGCCGATCAAGCAGAAGTACGGGGCGAAGCTGTCGTGGGCCGACCTGATGATCATGGCCGGCAATGTGGCCATCGAGAGCATGGGCGGGCCGGTGTTCGGCTTCGGCGGCGGCCGCAAGGACATCTGGGAGCCGATGCGCGACATCTACTGGGGCACCGAGGAGGAGTGGCTCGGCGAGACCCGCATCGACGAGGAATCCGGCAAGGCGCTGGAGAACCCGCTGGCCGCGATCCAGATGGGCCTGATCTACGTCAATCCCGAGGGGCCCGGCGGCAAGCCCGACCCGCTGCAGTCGGCGCGCGACATCCGCGAGACCTTCGCGCGCATGGGCATGAACGACGAGGAGACCCTCGCCCTGACCGCCGGCGGCCACACCTTCGGCAAGTGCCACGGCGCCGGCGACGCCTCCAAGGTCGGGGCCGAGCCGGAAGGGTCGGACATCGCCCAGCAGGGGCTCGGCTGGCAGAGCAGCCATGAGAGCGGCATGGGCGACCACACCATCACCTCGGGCCTCGAGGGGGCGTGGACGCCGACCCCGATCCGCTGGTCGATGAACTACTTCCGCATGCTGCTGGAGTACGACTACGAGCTGGTGAAGAGTCCCGCCGGCGCGTGGCAGTGGCAGCCGAAGGACCAGAAGCCCGAGGACATGGCGCCGGCGGCGCACAACCCGTCCCGGCGGGTCCCGACGATGATGACCACGGCCGACATGGCCTTCAAGGTCGACCCGAAGTACCGGGAGATCGCCGAGCGCCTCTACCGCAACCCGGACCAGTTCGCCGACGCCTTCGCCCGCGCCTGGTTCAAGCTGTGCCACCGCGACATGGGCCCGAAGGCCCGCTACCTCGGGCCGGAGGTTCCGGTGGAGGACCTGATCTGGCAGGACCCGATCCCCGAGGCCGACTACGCCCCGATCGACGCCGCCGACGTGGCGACGCTGAAGCGGCGCATCGCGGAGAGCGGCCTGTCGGTGGCCGATCTGGTCAAGACCGCCTGGGCCTCGGCCTCGACCTACCGCTGCTCGGACCACCGCGGCGGGGCCAACGGGGCGCGCATCCGGCTGGAGCCGCAGCGCAACTGGGAGGTCAACGAGCCGGCCGAACTGGACCGGGTGCTGAAGACCTACGAGCGTATCAAGGCCGACTTCGACGGTTCGGCGACCGGCGGCAAGAAGGTGTCGCTGGCCGACCTGATCGTGCTGGGCGGCTCGGTCGGGATCGAACAGGCGGCCAGGGCGGCGGGTCACGACATCGAGGTTCCCTTCTCCCCGGGCCGCACCGACGCCTCGGCCGCGCAGACCGACGCCGACAGCTTCGACGTGCTGGAGCCCAGGGCCGACGGCTTCCGCAACTATCTGAGCGTGCGCTTCAGCGTGCCGACCGAGGAGCTGCTGGTCGACCGCTCGCAACTGCTGGGCCTGACCGCCCCGCAGATGACGGTGCTGGTCGGGGGGCTGCGGGTGCTGGGGGCCAACCATGGCGGCTCCAGGCACGGCGTGCTGACCGATCGTCCGGGCCAGCTGACCAACGACTTCTTCGTCCACCTGCTCGACATGGGCACGGCGTGGAAGGAGGTCGACGACCGCGGCGACGAGGTCTTCGTCGGCGCCTGCCGCAGGACCGGCGAGGAGAAGTGGACCGCCACCCGCACCGACCTGGTGTTCGGCTCCAACTCGCAGCTGCGGGCGCTGTCGGAGGTCTATGCGTCGGCGGATGCGGGCGAGAAGTTCGTCCGCGACTTCGTTCGCGCCTGGACCCAGGTGATGAACGCCGACCGCTTCGACCTGTCGCGGCCGCAGCGGCGGGCCGCCTGATCCGCACCCTCCCCGGGGCCGGTCGCGGGCGCTTCGGCGCCGGCGGCCGGTCCGGTGCGACGCGGCCGATCGATAAGAAAGCTCAATCAGCCTTTGCGACCGGCATAGGAAAGCCCTATGTCGGCCGCATGCTCCCGACCCTGCGCCAGCTCCACTATCTCAAGCTCCTCGCCGAGCACGCCTCCTTCAGCCGCGCCGCCGAGGCGGCGCACGTCAGCCAGCCCGCCCTGTCGGCCGGGGTGCAGGAGCTGGAGAAGATTCTCGGCGCGCCGGTGGTGGAGCGCACGCGCGGCAATGTGCAGCTGACGGCGGTCGGGGCCGAGGCGGTGAAGCGGGCCGAGGACGTGCTGGCCCGCACCGAGGATCTGGTCGAGGCCGCGCGCAACGCGGGCAAGCCGCTGTCGGGCCGCTTCCGCCTGGGGGTGATCCCGACCGTGGCGCCCTTCCTGCTGCCGGCCCGGCTGCCCGACCTGCGCGAGGCCTATCCCAAGCTGCGCCTGTTCATCCGCGAGGACCTGACGCCGCGGCTGGTGGCGGCGCTCAAGGCGGGGCATCTCGACGCCGCGGTGATCGCCCTGCCCTACACGGCCCACGGCGTGGACCACGCGCGCATCGGCGACGACGAGATCCTCGCCGCCGCCCCGGCCGGGCATGCGCTGGCCGGGGAGGGGCCGATCGCCCCCGGCTCGCTGAAGGCCGACGACCTGATCCTGCTGGAGGACGGCCACTGCCTGCGCGACCAGGCGCTGGCCGCCTGCAACATCGAGGCGCCCAAGGGCGACGACGTCTTCGCCGCGACCAGCCTGCACACCCTGGTGCAGATGGTGTCCTCGGGGCTGGGGGTCAGCTTCCTGCCCGAGATGGCCGTGCGGGCCGGGCTGGCGGACGCGCCGGGCGTGGTGGTGCGGCCGATTTCGGCCCGGGCGCCGCGGCGGGAGATCGTGGTCGCCTGGCGCACCGGGTCCAGCCGCGCCGGCGAAGCCCGGCTGCTGGCCGAGGCGCTGAAGCTGGACTGATCCTGCATTACGACTCCGTAAGGTGCGGGGCGGGATTTCGGCCTGTTAGGGTCTCGCGCGCCCGTCCCGTCGTTCCCGGAGCCCGTCCATGAAGTCCCGCCTGATTCTGTCCGCCGCCGCCTCGGCGCTTCTGCTGGGCCTGCCGGCCGCGGCCATTGCTGACGTCGCCGCCCCCGCGGTCGCCGCCGCCCCGGCCCAGGCCGCGGTCGAGGTGCCGCCGCTGGGCTTCACCCGCCGGGTGCTGGACAACGGGCTGGAGGTCTACTCCGCCCGCGACGCCTCGACCTCCAACGTGACCGTGCAGGTCTGGTACCGGGTCGGGTCCAAGGACGATCCGGCCGGCCGCTCGGGCTTCGCCCACCTGTTCGAGCACCTGATGTTCAAGGCGACGGAGAACATGCCGTCGGAGAGCTTCGACCGGCTCACCGAGGACGTGGGCGGCATGAACAACGCCTTCACCGCCGACGACGTCACCGCCTACTACGAGGTGGTGCCGGCCAATCACCTCGAGCGCATCCTGTTCGCCGAGGCGGACCGCATGGGCTCGCTGGTGGTCGACGAGCCGACCTTCGTGTCCGAACGGGACGTGGTGAAGGAGGAGTACCGGCAGCGCATCCTCGCCAGCCCCTACGGACGGCTGTTCGGCCTGTTCGCGCCGCAGACCATCTACCAGGAACATCCGTACCGGCGGCCCGGCATCGGCTCCATCGAGGAGCTGGACTCCTCGACCCTTGAGGACGTGCTGCGCTTCCACGCCACCTACTACCGGCCCGACAACGCCATCCTGATCGTCGCCGGCAATTTCGACCCGGCCCAGCTGGACGCGTGGGTCGACCGGTACTTCGCGCCGCTGCAGCGGCCGTCGACGCCGCTGCCCACCAATGCGGTCGCCGAGCCGGAGCCGACGCAGCCGCGCTCGGCCACCTACCATGCGCCGAACGTGCCGCTGCCCGCCGTGGTGCTGGGCTGGAACACCGTGCCCTACGGCCACCCCGACCGCGCCGCCCTGACGGTGCTGGACGGCATCCTGTCCACCGGCGAGAGCAGCCGCCTGTACCGGTCGCTGGTCTATGAACAGCAGATCGCCGCCCAGGCGAGCTCCAGCCCCGACTTCGCCCAGCAGGCCGGCAATCTGACCGCCTACGCCATCATGGCCCAGGGCCAGACGGTGGAGGCCGGCAAGGCGGCGCTGGAGGCCGAGGTCGGCCGCCTGCGCGACGCCCCGGTGAGCGCCGCGGAACTGGCCGAGGCGAAGAACGAGCTGGTGGCCAACGCCCTGCGCGGCCGCGAGAGCATCGAGGATCGCGCCACCACGCTCGGCATGGCCCTGATCATGACCGGCGATCCGACCGCCGCGGACCGCGAGATCGCCGAGATCCAGGCGGTGACGGCGGCCGACGTGCAGCGGGTGGCCCGGCGCTACCTGACGCCGCAGCGCCAGATCACCATCAACTACCTGCCGGCCGACGAGCAGAACGCGCCGAGCGTGCAGAACATGAACGTCGACGCCCCGATCACCGTCGCCGCCCTGGCGCCGGCCCGGCCGGTCGCGACCCTGCTGCCCGAGGCCGAGCGGGCGCGGCTGCCGGAGGCGGGGCCGGAGGTCTCGCCGGCGACGCCGGCGATCGCCGACTTCCGCCTCGACAACGGCCTGCGCGTGCTGGTCGCGCCGATGGAGGGCCTGCCGCTGGTCTCGGCGCGCCTGAACTTCGACGCCGGCTCCGCCCACGATCCGGCCGGCCGCCCCGGGGTGGCGTCGATGACCGCCGCCCTGCTGACCCAGGGCACCGCCAGCCGCTCGGCCCCGGAGATCGCCACCGCCATCGAGCGTCTCGGCGCCGCCGTCGGCGCCGGCTCGGGTCCGGACTTCACCAACGTCTACGCCAACGCGCCCAAGGACGTGTTCGACGAGACGGTGGCCCTGATGGCCGATCTGGTCCGCAACCCCGCCTTCGCCGGGGAGGAGCTGGAGCGACAGCAGGCCCAGACGCTGGACAACCTGCGCGTGGCGCTCAGCCAGCCGGGCTCGGTCGCCGGCCAGTCGGTGGGCCGGGTGGTCTATGGCGACGCGCCCTACGCCGCCCCCGGGGGCGGCACCCTGGAGAGCGTGCCCGCCATCACCCGCGAGGACGTCGCCGCCTTCCACGCCGCGCGCTACCGCCCGTCCGACGCCACCCTGGTGTTCTCCGGCGACATCACCGAGGCCGAGGCCCGGGCGCTGGCGCAGCAGGCCTTCGGCGACTGGCGCGACCCGGCGGGCGCCGCTCCGGCGGTCGCCGACAAGGCCGGCCCGGCGCTGCCGCCGCGGATCGTGGTCATCGACCAGCCGGGCGCCGGCCAGGCGGCGGTGACCGCCGCCATCCGCGGCGTCTCACGCACGGACGCCGACTACTTCCCGCTGACGCTGGGCAACACCCTGCTGGGCGGCGGCTTCTCCTCGCGCCTCAACCAGGAGATCCGCATCAAGCGGGGCCTGAGCTACGGCGCCCGCGCCGGGCTGGGGGCGCGCGAGGACGAGGGCCTGTTCACCGCCTCGACCCAGACCAAGAACGAGACCGCGGTCGAGGTCGCCGACCTCATCCTCGCCGAGATCGGCCGGATGGGGACGAGCGCGCCGACCCAGGCCGAACTGGCGCCGCGCCGGGCGACGCTGATCGGCGGCTTCGGCCGCTCGCTGGAGACGGTGGACGGCCTCGGGGGGCTCGTCGCCGAGCTGGCGTTGTACGACCTGCCGATGAGCGAGCTGGCGGACTACGCCGGCCGGGTGCGGGCGGTGACGCCGGAGGAGGTGCAGGCGGCCTTCGCCGAGCACCTGCCGGCGGATCGGGCCAGCCTGGTGATCGTCGGCGACGCCTCGGTGTTCCTCGAGGCGCTGCGGGCGAAGTATCCCTCGGTCGAGGTCATTCCGCTGTCGGAGCTGGACCTCGGATCGGCCGCGCTGCGGTAGGCTTCACGCGGACAGGCAGACGACCTGCGCCACGCGGAGCTCGCGGCGCAGTTCGTCGGCCACCAGGCCATAGTTGTCGATGGTGACGATGCGGCCCGTCAGGGGCTCGTCGGCCTTCTGCAGGCCGCGCACCGCGGGGCCGAAGGTGTCGGGGGCGGTGGTGTAGATCCGGCCGCGGCGGGGGCTCTCGGCGATGGTCACGCCGACCGCGCGTCCCTGCCGGTCGAGCACCGGGCTCCCCGACAGCCCCGCCAGGGTGCCGCCGAGGCCATCGGTGCGGCCCACCTCGGCCCAGGCCAGCACCGGCTCGTCCCGCTGGCCGCGGCCGCGTACCTTGAGGGTCTCACGGCCCAGCAGCCGGGATGCGACCTCGCCGGCGCGCGCCTGCGGAAAGCCCGGGTGGAAGCCGCGCTGGTTCTCGCGCAGGCCGCCCAGCTCCGCCACGGGGATGGCCGGCGGACCGCCCCGGGTCTGGAGAACCGCGACGTCGGCGCGGGGGGCGAGGCGCACGTCGGCGGCCACGGCCCGGCCGCCGCCGACCTTGATCGCCGGCTGCCGACAGCCCTCGACGACATGCCGGGCCGTCACCCACAGGCCCTCGTCCGCGATCGAGAAGGCGGTGCCGGAGCTCGGCTGGAAAGGGATGTCCGGCGCGTGGACCGTCACCGAGGGATCGAACGGGGTGACAGGGCCCAGCAGGGCGCCCTCCGTCTCGTCCGGCGGCGGCGGCGCCGGCGGCGCGTCGGCGTTCTCGCGGCGGTTCAGGGAGGCGATGAGCAGGACGCCCACGACAGCAGCGTAGATGGTCCAGTCGGGGACGCGCATGGAGCAGGTTCTAGGTTCTAGGGGCCAGGTTCTAGGGGGCTCGGAGAGGAGGCGAGGCGGCTTCTCAAGGATGTCAGCATTCGCCCGACCTCCTCCGCCTGCACAAGGAGGGAGTTGATGGGGGTCGGGGGTGCGAGGTCGAGATCCCGAACCAGGAGAAGGAAGGTCTCGAGTTCAGCCAGGGAGCCCCTGGCGATGCTGACGAACTGCCCATAATCCTTGCGGGTCCCACGGCCGTGCCCCTCGGCGAGGTTCGCCGGAATGGATGTCGCCGCGCGGATCATCTGGCCCGAAATCCGATACTCCTCGTTTTTCGGCATCTGGCGCGTCAGACGGTAGACGTCCGCCGCCAACACCATGCCCTTCCTCCACACCGTCAGGTCGCGGTACGAACGAACCGACATGTCGGCTCCCTCCGGAATGGACCCCAGAACCTAGTCCCTACAACCTAGCACCTTCTCACCCGGTCAGCGCGGCGGCGAGGATCAGCGCCGTGGCCAGCTTGGCGCCGACGAGAAGCACCGCGGCGGCGACCTCGCCCTCGCGGATGCGCTGGGGCAGGCCGGTCAGAAGCACGTCGACGACGCGGAAGGCGAGCAGCTGGAGCACCACGGTGGCGACGCCCCACAGCATGATGTCCTTGAGCGAGGTCGACACGCTGAGGCTGACCGCCAGGGGGATCGACAGGCCGACCAGAACGCCGGCGAAGGCCACCGCCGCGGCCGCGTTGCCCTCGCGGATCAGGGCGATCTCCTTCCACGGCGTCAGCAGGGCGTAGATCACCGCGCCCGCCAGCATCAGGACGAGGGTGACGCCGAGGTGGGCCAGCGTGGTCGGAAAGCCGGTGGCGAAGGCCTGGACCTCGGCGCTGTCAAGCACGCGGGAAAGGGACGGGGAGTCCATGGACATCCATGCAGGTGGCGATCCGACATGGATTGCCCGCTTTCCGCCGCATTCCGCAAGCGCCATGACGCCACAGTTGGTGAGCGATTGTTACGCCGCCGCCTGCTCCGCCTTGCGCAGGGCCGAGGCGCGCACCTTTTCGCTCTCGCTCTTCAGCTGGCCGCAGGCGGCGAGGATGTCGCGGCCGCGGGGGGTGCGGATCGGGCTGGCGTAGCCGGCGCGGTTGAGGATGGCGGCGAAGGCCTCGATCGTCTTCCAGTCCGAGCACTGGTAGTCCGTGCCCGGCCAGGGGTTGAACGGGATCAGGTTGATCTTGGCGGGGACGCCCTGGATCAGCTTGACCAACGCCCGGGCTTCCTCGGGGCTGTCGTTGACGCCCTTGAGCATCACGTACTCGAAGGTCACGCGGCGCGCGTTGCCGAGGCCCGGATAGGCGCGGATGGCGGCCATCAGCTGCTCGAGCGGATACTTCCTGTTCAAGGGCACCAGCACGTCGCGCAGCGGGTCGTTGGTGGCGTGCAGGCTGATCGCCAGCATGGTCTGGGTGCGCTCGCCCAGCTCGGGGATCATCGGCACCACGCCCGAGGTCGAGACGGTGATGCGCCGGCGCGAGATGGCGATGCCCTCGCCGTCGGAGATGATGTCGATGGCGTTCGCCACGTGGTCGAGATTGTACAGCGGCTCGCCCATGCCCATGAACACGATGTTCGACAGGCGGCGGTCCTCCTTGGGCGAGGGCCATTCGCCGAGGTCGTCGCGGGCGACCTGGACCTGGGCCACGATCTCGGCGGCGGTCAGGTTGCGGACCAGCTTCTGGGTGCCGGTGTGGCAGAAGGTGCAGTTGAGGGTGCAGCCGACCTGGGACGACACGCACAGGGCCCCGGCGCGGCCGACGTCGGGGATGTAGACGGTCTCGATCTCGATGCCCGGGGCGGTGCGGATCAGCCATTTGCGGGTGCCGTCCTTCGACACCTGCCGCTCCACGATCTCGGGGCGGGCGAGGGTGAAGGCCTCGGCCAGCTTCGCCTGCATGTCCCTCGCCACATTGGTCATCGCCGCGAAGTCGACGACGCCGTAGTGATGAATCCAGCTCCAGATCTGGCTGGCCCGCATCTTCGCCTTCTCCGGCGGACAGACCCCGCCGTCGACCAGGGCCTGGCGCAGTTCTTCGCGCGTCAGACCGGACAGGTTGACGGGCGCCGCGGGAGCGGCGGCGGGCGTGCGCGACAGGTCGAGCGTCAGGCTCAAGGCGGGATCCTTCGGCGGCGGGAGGCGCGCCTTATACCACAGAACGGGCTGGATTTAAGGCGGCCGGCCCGGCGGTCAGTCAGCGCTGTCCTCGATATGGTGGATCTGGTCGTCGTCGAGGCCGAAGTGGTGGCCGATCTCGTGGATGAGCACGTGGGCGATGATCTGCCCGAGACCGACGTCGCCGCGCTCGCACCACTCGTCGAGGATGGGGCGGCGGTAGAGGAAGATGCGCGCCGGCTCCGGCGCCGGGCCCATCTCGTCGCGCCGCCCGATGTCGACGCCGAAGTACAGGCCCGTGAGCTCGAACGGGTCCTCGATGTCCATGGCGGCGAGGGTCTCGTCGTCCGCGAAGTCGTCCACGCGGATCACGACGTCTCCGGCCAGGGTGCGGAAGGGGTCGGGGAGGTCGTCGAACGCCTTGCGCGCCAGACGGGCGAAGTCGTCGAGGGAGGGGGCGAGCTGGTCGGTCCACTGCTGCATAGGGATGAGGGATTAGGGATGAGGGATGATGTTGGGAAGGGTTCCGGCCCCCGCCGGGCGCCGCGTCTGCAATCTCTCATCCCTCATCCCTAGTCCCTCATCCCCCATCAGGTATGGTTACCGAATCAGGGCGCGGGAGCTGAACGGGACCAGATGGCGGAAGCCGACATCGCCTATGTCGCGACCGCGGGGGCCGCGGGGCTGGCTCTGGCGCTCAGCGCCTGGGCGGCGCGTCTGCGCGGCCGGCTGGCCGAGCGCAACGCCGCCCTGGAGGCGGCGATGGCCGCGGCGCGCATCGATCTCGCCCACCGCGACGGCGCCCTGGCCGCTTTCGAGGACGTGCGTCTGGCGCTGACTCCCGGCGGCGGCGCGGCCCGGCTGGGGGCGCCGGCCGCCTGGGACGCCCTGGTGAAGGAGCTGGCCGCTCCCGAGGACGTGGCCGGCGATCCGGCCCTGGCGGTTCTGGATGCGGTGCGCGAGGTCGCTGGTCCGCGCCTCGAGGGTCTGATCGAACGCGGAGAGCCGTTCGACGCGGTGTTGGAACGCCCGGGCGGGGCCTGGGCGGTCGAGGGGCGCGCCTCGGCCGGGGCGGCGTGGCTGCGGCTGTCGCGGCTGGGACTCGTCGGGACCGCGGCGGAGAGCGGGCTGGGCCTGCTGGCCGACTTCTACCCGTCCCCCACCTGGGTGGTGGACGCCGCCGGTCGTCTCGCCTGGGCGAACCGCGCCTGGCTGGCGGAGATGAAGATCGACAGCGTCGAGGCGGCGCGGGAGAAGGGGCTCAGCTTCGACCGGGGGGCGGACGCCATCGTCGCCGAAGCCGGGCGGCTGCACCAGCGTCAGGAGGGCTTCCGCTGGACCACCGGCGGCGGGCGGCGGCGGGCCTGGCGGATCGTGGCCGAGCCGGCGCCGGGCGGGGCGGGCGCCGTGCTCGCCTTCGCCCTGGACATGACCGAGGCCGAGGAGACGCGCGACACCCTGCGGCGGCACGTCGAGGCCCACGACGAGACCCTCAACCATCTCGCCGACGCCGTCGCGATCTTCGGCCCGTCGAAGCGGCTGGCCTTCCACAACACCGCCTTCCAGCAGCTGTTCAGCCTCGATCCCGCCTGGCTGGACGAGCGGCCGACCCACGCCGAGCTGCTCGACCGGCTGCGCCAGCGGCGGCAGTTGCCGGAGGTGGTCGACTACGCCGGCTGGAAGGCGCGCGAGCTGGACTTCTACGGCGCCGCCGAGGCCGCGCCGGACGACAGCTGGTCGCTGCCGGACGGCCGCACCCTGCGGGTGGTGCGCCAGCCGCACCCGCTGGGCGGCGTGCTGCTGCTGTTCTCCGACATCACCGACGAGCTGAAGCTGCGCAGCCGTTTCAACGCCCAGCTGCAGGTGCAGACGGCCACCCTCGACAAGCTGAACGATGCGGTCGCCGTGTTCGGCTCCGACGGACGGATCCGGCTGCACAACGAGGCCTTCGAGACCTTCTGGGGCGTCAGCGGCGATCAGTTGCGCGCCGCCGGGGACTTCGATGCGGTGGCCGCCCTGTGCCAGCAGACCATGCCCGACCCCAGCCTCTGGCTGGGGCTCAAGGCGCGGGTGGCGGATCCGGACCCCGAGAGCCGGGTGCCGATCTCCGGCGAGGGCCGCACGGTCGACGGCCGCGCCGCGGCCTGGCAGACCCGCCCGTTGCCGGACGGGGCGACGCTGGTGGCCTTCTCCGACGTCACCGCGCGCCGTGATCTGGAACAGGCGCTGGCGGCCAAGGCGGCGGCGCTGGAAGAGAGCCAGGCGTTGAAGCGCGAGTTCGTGGGCAGCGTCTCCTATGAGCTGCGCACGCCCCTGACCACGATCGTCGGCTATTCCGAGCTGCTGGAGGCCCAGGCCGACCTGCCGGAGCGCAGCCGCCAGCACGCGGGCGCGATCCGGGTGGCGGCAAGCCAGCTGGCGGGGTCCATCGACGACGTGCTGGACATGGCGCAGATCGACGCCGGCGAGATGGAGCTGGCCCTGGGCGACGTCCGCGTCTGCGACCTGCTGGACGAGGCCGCGGCCCGGGCGCGGGCGCGCATCGAGGGACGCGGCGCGGTTCTGAACGTGCACTGTCCCACGGGCCTGCGGCCGATCCGGGCCGACGCCCAGCGGGTCGAGCAGGCGCTGGAGCTCCTGCTCGATAACGCCGCCCGCGCCGTCGGCGAGGGCGGGGCGGTGACCCTGTCGGCCGAGGCGGGTCCGGCCGAGGTCCGCATCCGCGTCGAGGACACCGGCCGCGGCATCCCCTACCACCTGCAGGCCCACGTCTTCGATCGTTTCGTCCGCCGCGAGCGCGGCGGCCCGGGCGTCGGCCTGGCCCTGGTCAAGGCGCTGGTCGAGCTGCACGGCGGCTGGGCGGAGGTGGAGAGCGAACCCGGCAAGGGCGCGGCCTTCATCCTGCACCTGCCGCTGGAGGCCCAGACCGCGGCGGCGCCGCCGGAGCTCGGCCTCGGGGGCGAGTGGCGGATGGCGGGCGCGGACTAGGTCCGCCGCCGGCGCCGCTTTGACTCGGCCGTCCGGCCTCTCTAACGAGCAGCCCCACTCCGCCCACCGCGCCGCCGGCGCCGGACCCGCCCCATGGCCAGACCGCTGAAGACCGCCCTCATCTACGACTTCGACGGGACCCTCGCCCGCGGCAACATGCAGGAGGTGACCTTCATCCCCTCCGTGGGCATGGGCATCGGCGACTTCTGGGGCGAGGCCGACCGGCTGACGCGCGCCTCCGACGGCGACAACATCCTGATGTACATGCAGCTGATGCTGCAGCGCGCGCGGGAGAACGGCGCGCCGATCACCCGCAAGACCCTGCGCGAGCACGGCCATGACGTGAAGCTGTTCGACGGGCTGAAGTCGGATCTCACCGGGCCCGGCTGGTTCGAGCGGATCGACGCCTTCGGGGCCCGCTACGGCCTGGAGATCGAGCACTACATCATCTCGGCCGGGCTGGAGGAGATGATCGACGGCTGTCCGATCCGCGAGGCCTTCCGGCACGTGTTCGCCTCGAAATTCGTCTACGACGAAAACGGCGTCGCCATCTGGCCCGCGGTCGGCGTGAACTACACGACCAAGACCCAGTACCTGTTCCGCATCAACAAGGGCGTGCTGAATCACTACGAGCACGACAAGATCAACCGCTTCATCCCGGATGAGGACCGGCCGGTGCCGTTCGAGCGGATGATCTTCCTCGGCGACGGCGACACCGACGTCCCGACGATGAAGATGATGCACACCAAGGGCGGCTTCTCGATCGCCGTCTACGACCCGCGCAATTCGGAGCGGGACCAGCAGAAGATCTACGGCCTGATCTCGGAGGACCGGGTCAACTTCGTCGCCGCCGCCGACTATCGCGAGGGTTCGGCGCTGGACCTGATCGTCAAGGGGCTGATCGGGCGGATCGCCATCAACGCCGGGACCATGCCGGCCGCCTGAACCCCCTCAGCGGCCGCCGGCGCGGAGGAAGGCGGCCCGGGCGCCGGCCAGTCGCGACGGCACGAGGCCGCGCAGGGAGGCCTGGCTGCGGCGTTTCAGCCCCGCCTCATGACCCTTGCTCCACGCCACCTCGGCCTCGACCACCGTGCCCTGGGCGAGGTCGATCAGCTGCACCGCGGCCGGCAGGGCCAGCGCGCGGTCGAGGCGGACGCGCAGCCCCGAGGGCGAGGCGTCGATGATCCGGCAGGGCAGCTCCAGGCCCGGGGCGACCACCACCCCGCGCCCGCTGGCGGGCGCGCGGGGTTCGAAGCGGCGGTCGACGGGCTGGGTCATCGGGGCGGAGGTACGGGCTGGCGGTTGCGATCGAGTTGAACCGCGACGCTGCACCGGACTCCGCCGGCCAGCATGCGGCGGGTGATGCGCTCGAAATACTGGATGAAGCCGGCGAGACGACGGCGCTCCTCGTGCGGCAGATCGTCCGGAGCGACGCCGAGCAGGTCGGCCTCCTGCTGGCAGCGCCAGTCCAGCACGACATCGAAGCCGGGCGCCTCGAGGAACAGTATGGCGTCGAACCGGTCGGCGAACGCCGCATAGTCGCCGCCGACCCGGGCGTTCACCCAGCGACGCCAGGCGCCGTCGGCGTCGTGCTCGCGCTCCAGATCGTTCACCGGCGCGGCGAGGGCGGCTTCGGCGTCGGCGACAGCGCCGAGGCACCAGGCGTCGACCAGGATCGCCGCGGGACGCCCGCGGACCCCGCGCCAGCGCGCCATCGGCCACCGGTCGTCGCCGCGCTTGTCGAAGTCCGGGATCAGGGTCTCGTCGTCCGGGCCCGCCGCGGAAAGGCGGTCGATCAGATCCTGGAGCAGGCCGAGGTCGTGCGTCCCCGGCGGGCCGCGCGTGAGCAGGAGCGGATGGACCTCGCGCGCCAGCGCCTCCCGTTCCGCCCGCGTCAGATAGACGTCGTCGATCGAGATCTGCGCCGCGCCGAAGCGCGCCGCGGCGGCGCGGGCGAGGGTGGTCTTGCCGGACCCCTGCGCGCCGACGACGCCGATCAGGGGCGGGCGCTCCTCCGGACCGTCGGCGATCAGCCGGCCGACGAGGTCGACCAGGGCGGGATGGGCGCGGCTCAGTGCTGGCTTTCCGGCAGGCGGACGATGAGGCCGTCGAGATCGTCGGAGACGCGGATCTGGCAGGACAGGCGGCTGTTCGGCTGCACGTTCTCGGCGAAGTCGAGCATCGACTCCTCCATCGCCGAGGCGCGGCCCGTCTCGGCCTGGAAGGCCTCGTCGACATACACGTGGCAGGTGGCGCAGGCGCAGGCGCCGCCGCAGTCGGCGTCGATGCCCGGCACATTGTTGCGGATCGCCCCCTCCATCACGGAGAGGCCGGTCTTCACCTCGACCGTGTGCTCGGTCCCGTCGTGCTCGATGTAGGTGATCTTGGCCATCGCCCCGCTCTTAGCGCGCTTCTCGCCGGTGGCAATGCGGAACGATGACGCCCGCGGCCGGTTGCCGGTCCGCCATGAAGATCCACCCCCTGAACCGGGGCGCCGACGGTCCCGTTGACGAGGCCTGCCCGACGGCGCCGTCGGGGATGATCCGCGCCGATGATGCGGTCGGGTGCGAGCGGTGCGCCGCCGGCGCGCCGCTCGTCTGACGCGGCCTCAGTGGCCGGCGTGGCCGCCGCCCGCCGGGT
The DNA here is from genome assembly GCF_013912005.1 of Brevundimonas sp. Taxonomy (GTDB): domain Bacteria; phylum Pseudomonadota; class Alphaproteobacteria; order Caulobacterales; family Caulobacteraceae; genus Brevundimonas. The sequence continues at coordinate 63,031 of NZ_JACESB010000002.1, forward strand.
CCATCCCGGCGATCTGGTTGTAGTGGCGCGCCACGATCGGCACGGCGGCCGTCGCCGCGGTCTTCAGCTGGGGCGTGTCGCCGTTGCGGGAGTAGCTGGTGTGCAGCCGCAGGGCTTCCTCGTGAGCCATCACCTGCTGCTGCCGGTACAGGGCGTCGCGGGCCGTCCCCTGCGCCGCCTGCAGCTGGCGGATCATCTCGGCCTTGCGTGGATCGAGCGCCGGCGGCGGCGGCGTCATGCCGGCGGCCCGGGCCGCCTCCATCACCGTGCGCGTGGTCATGGTGTGGTGCTCGATCATCATTTCGGCGAAGCGGCGCAGGTCGGCGTCCTGCGTCGACTGCATGACCAGCTGGCTGGACTGGATCTCGTAGAGGTCGCTGGCGCCGACCATGCGGACGAACTCCATGCCGGCCGGGGCCGGCTGGTCCATGGCGGCCTCCGCGATGGGGGCGGCGGCGCCCGTCGGCATGCCGCCGCAGGCGGACAGGAGCGCGGCCGCGGCCGCGCACATCATGAGACGTTTCATCGATCAACTCCTGGGCGCGCAGAGGCGCGCGCGGGACCCCAACCGGGGGGAGCCGTCGACGTTCCTGTGTCGGCCGGCCGACGGATCAGGCCGCGGGCGCGGTTTTCTTCCGGGACGGCGAGACCATCAGCTTCTTGGTCTCGGCGATGGCCTTGGCCGGGTTCAGCCCCTTCGGACACACCTGGGCGCAGTTCATGATGGTGTGGCAGCGGTAGAGCTTGAACGGATCCTCGAGGTCGTCGAGCCGCTTGTCGGTGGCGTCGTCGCGGCTGTCGGCGATCCAGCGGTAGGACTGCAGCAGCGCGGCCGGGCCGAGGTACTCGGTCTGGTTCCACCAGTAGCTGGGGCAGCTGGTCGAGCAGCAGGCGCACAGGATGCACTCGTACAGCCCGTCCAGCTTCGCCCGGTCCTCCGGCGACTGCAGGCGCTCCTTCTCCGGGTCCGGCTCGTCGGACTGGAGGTAGGGCTGGATCGAGTCGTACTGGGCGTAGAACAGCGACAGGTCCGTCACCAGGTCCTTGACCACCGGCTGGTGCGGCAGCGGGGCGATGGCGATGGTGTCGGAGGCGCACTCCTCCATGCCCTTGGTGCAGGCCAGCGCATTGCGTCCGTCGATGTTCATCGAGCAGGAGCCGCAGATGCCCTCGCGGCACGAGCGCCGGAACGCCAGGGTGGGGTCGATCTCGTTCTTGATGTGGATCAGGGCGTCGAGCAGCATCGGCCCGTGCTCGTCGGCCGAGACCTCGTAGACGTCCCAGCGCGGATCGGCGTCGATCTCGGGGTCGTAGCGGTAGACCTTGTAGGTCTTGACGTTCTTTGCGCCGGGCGGGGCCTTGTAGACCTTGCCGGTGACGGGCTTCGAGCCCTTGGGAAGCGTAAGCTGGACCATCAGTAAACCCGCGCCTTGGGCTCGATGTAATCGATGTCCCTGGACATCGTGTAATTGTGCACCGGACGGTAGTCGATGCGCACCGTCTCGCCCGGGACCTTCCAGGCGAGGGTGTGCTTCATCCAGTTCTGGTCGTCGCGGTCCGGGTAGTCCTCGCGGGCGTGGGCGCCGCGGGATTCGGTGCGGTTCAGCGCCCCCTCGATGGTGACCAGCGCCTGGGCGATGAGGTTGTCGTACTCGAGGGTCTCGACCAGGTCGGTGTTCCAGATTAGCCCGCGGTCGGTGGTGCGGATGTCGGCTCCGGCGGCGTCGATGGCGCGCAGCTTCTCGACCCCCTCGGCCAGGGTCTTGCCGGTGCGGAACACCGCCGCGTCGGACTGCATGGCCCGCTGCATGCGGATGCGCAGCTGGGCGGTCGGGGTCGAGCCGTCCGCGTGGCGGAAGCGGTCGAGGCGCGCCAGGTGCGGGTCGGTCGCCGAGGCCGGGGCGTCCGGCACCGCCGACGCCTTGTCGACGATCTCGCCGGTGCGCAGGCCGGCGGCGCGGCCGAACACCACCAGGTCGGTCAGCGAGTTGGAGCCCAGCCGGTTGGCGCCATGGACCGAGACGCAGGCGGCCTCGCCCACGGCCATCAGGCCCGGCACCACGCTGTCGGGGTTCCCGTCGCGAAGGGTCAGCACCTCGCCGTGATAGTTCGTGGGGATGCCGCCCATGTTGTAGTGCACGGTCGGCAGCACCGGGATCGGCTGCTTCGTGACGTCCACCCCGGCGAAGATCTTGGCCGATTCCGAGATGCCCGGCAGGCGCTCGTGCAGGATGGCCGGGTCGAGGTGGTCGAGGTGCAGGAAGATGTGGTCCTTGTTCGGACCGACGCCCCGGCCCTCGCGAATCTCTATGGTCATGGAGCGGCTGACCATGTCGCGCGGCGCGAGGTCCTTCACGGTCGGGGCGTAGCGCTCCATGAAGCGCTCGCCCTCGGAGTTGGTCAGATAGCCGCCCTCGCCGCGGGCGCCCTCGGTGATCAGGCAGCCGGCCCCGTAGATGCCGGTCGGGTGGAACTGGACGAACTCCATGTCCTGCAGCGGCAGGCCGGCGCGCAGCACCATGGCGTTGCCGTCGCCGGTGCAGGTGTGGGCGCTGGTGGCGCTGAAATAGGCGCGGCCGTAGCCGCCGGTGGCCAGGATGACCAGCTTGGCGCGGAAGCGGTGCAGGGTGCCGTCGTCCAGCTTCAGCGCCGTCAGGCCGGTGCAGACGCCGTCCTGCATGATCAGGTCGAGGCCGAAATACTCGACGAAGAACTCGACCTCGCGGCGCACCGACTGGCCGTAGAGGGTGTGCAGGATGGCGTGGCCGGTGCGGTCGGCGGCGGCGCAGGTGCGCTGCACCGGGCCCTCGCCGAAGTTGCGGGTCATGCCGCCGAAGGCCCGCTGGTAGATGCGGCCGTCCTCGGTGCGGCTGAAGGGCACGCCCCAGTGCTCCAGCTCGTACACCGCCTGCGGGGCGTTGCGGACCAGGTACTCGATGGCGTCCTGGTCGCCCAGCCAGTCCGACCCCTTGACGGTGTCGTACATATGCCACTGCCAGGAGTCCTCGCCCATGTTGCCGAGCGAGGCGGAGATGCCGCCCTGGGCCGCGACCGTATGCGAGCGGGTCGGGAAGACCTTGGTGACGCAGGCGACCTTCAGCCCCTGCTGGGCGGCGCCGAGGGCGGCGCGCAGGCCGGAGCCCCCGGCGCCCAGCACCACGACGTCATAGGCGTGATCGACGAATTCGTAGGCGGCCAAAGATCAGGCTCCGAGACCGGCCGGGAGCGGGGCCGAGCCCAGCGCCAGGCGCACGATGAAGAAGACGCCGGCCGCGGCCAGCAGGAGGCAAAGGGCGCCGATGAGGCCGAGCAGGGCCGTGCGCGACGACGGCTTGTGGATGTAGTCGTCGACGATGACCTTGAGGCCCATGTTCATGTGCCAGACGCTGATCAGCAGCGTCACGGCCAGCAGGCTGCTGTTGACCGGCGAGCGGAACCAGTCGAGCGCGCCGTCGTAGCCGGCGCCGGAGAGGCTCCAGGCGCTCCACAGCCCCCAGAGGGCCAGCGGGACCAGCACCAGGGCGGACAGGCGTTCGGCCGTCCACTCGCCGGCGCCATGGCGCTCGGACACCTTCACATTGCGGATGAAGCGGGCGGACTTGCTCACAGAACCACCTTTCCGGACGCGAACAGTACGATCCAGAAGCCGACGGAGATCACCAGGGCCGCGATGAAGCTGACCACGGTCAGGGCGTCGGCCGCCTTCGGGGTGAGTCCGGCGCCCGCATCCCAGACCAGATGGCGGACGCCGGCGGTCAGGTGGTAGGCCGCGGCGCAGGTGATCCCGAACCAGATCAGCAGGCCGAGAGGCGATCCCATGAAGGCGGCGTAGCCGGCGTAGGCGTCCGGACCGAAGGCCGCGGCGGCCAGCCAGCCGCCGATGAACAGGCTGCCCACCGACAGGGCGCCGGCGGCGAAGCGGTTGAGGATCGAGCCCCACATGGTGGTGTGGAAGCGCCAGATCTGCAGGTGGGGAGACAGCGGCCGGACCCGGCCGTTGGGCTGACGCACGAAACGGCCGGTCTGGTCCGTCGTCGGATCGTTGGAGGCGTCGCCCGGAAGGGGAGAGCTCGACATGTTGCGAATGGTTCTCAAAAACCCGAGCGAAATCAGCGGCCGCTCTATGATGTTCTGGCTTTAGTGAGCGGTGCGCCGGGGGTCAACGCGGCGCGGCCGCCCGTCGCAGGGCCCGGACGCGTCCCCACGATTCGGCGCGCGATGCGGAGCGGCTTGCGGCCGCGGCCGGGGAACGGCAGCCTGCGGCCATGTCGGGACTTCTGCCAGTTCTCCTTGCGGCCCTGATCTCCCCCCAGGCTGCGCCGCATCCGTCCGCCGCGACTCCCTACGAGGCGCCGGCCGTTCGCCCGTTCGAGCCGCCTCCCGGCTTCGGAGAGGAGCCGGCGCAGGGGGACGGGGGCGGTGTCGCCTCCCGTCCGCCGCTCGAGGCGCCGGTGAGCGTGGACGCCTACGTCCGCTCCTACGAGACGAGTCCGGCCGACGCCGAGGTCGCCTACGACCAGGGGGTCGCCTCGGCCGAGCTCCGGGCGGACCAGTCGGCCGGGCCGCTGGACGGCTACTGGCGCGCCGTCGACGGCGAGGGAGAGGTCCTGTTCGACCTGGTCCTGAGCGACGCCGGCGGCGTGGTGGAGGGCGGCTGGCGCGGCCGCCGGGGCGCGGGCGCGGCGGTCGTGGACTCCGGGGAGCTGCGTCTGGACGGCCTCGGCTCCCTGCGCCTGCAGCGGAGCGGCCAGGGCTGGCGGGGCGTGCTGCGCGCCGGCGGCGCGGAGCGGCGGGTGACGCTCAGCCGCCCCGGGTGAGGCGCAGCCGCGAGAGGGCGATCTGCAGCGGCTGGGCGGCGTAGGGGACCGGCGCCCCCTTTCCCCACACCGGATCCGGCCACAGACCGTCGTCATGGCGGCGGCCGATCACGTGCACGTGCAGCTGGGCCGTCACATTGCCGAGCGACGCCACGTTCAGCTTCTGGATCGGCCGGCCCGCCGCTTCGGCGATCTCGCGCACCAGCCGCCCGGCCGCGATCACCTCCTCGGTCAGCGTCGCGCGGGCCGCGGGGTCCAGGTCCTCCAGTTCGTGCAGGCCCTCGCGGCGCGGAATCAGGATCAGCCAGGGAAAGCGGGAGTCATCCTGGAGCCTGACGTGGCACAGCGGCCAGTCGACGGCGGCGACGGAACCCGACTGGAAGGCCGGATCGAGCTGGAAAGCGCACATGCGCCTCGGTCGCCTGTCGGCGGCGCGGCGTCAACAAGGATCGTCAGTCCAACGCATAAACAACGCAGGCCTCGTCCGCGAGCTCGCGGAGGGGCGGTTGCAGCGCGAGCCGGGCGGCCTCGATCTGCTGTTCCGTCGGCGCGCCGCGCCCGGCCGGCGCAGGCGGAGCCGGGGGAGCGGGCGGCGGGGGCGGCGCGAACGCCGGCGCATAGTCGACATCGGTGGCCAGCGAGGTCCCGCCGTACGAGGGCCAGCCGGCCAGCACGTCCGTCTGGCAGGCCCGGCCGGTGGGATCGATCACCCTGACGGCGCCGAGCGACGCCCCGGCGTTGGCGGCGGCCTCCCGGGCCCGCCGGGCCGCATCGCGCACCGCCTCCCCCTGCAGCCAGGTCTTCACCGCATTGTCGGGCTCGAGGTTGAAGGAGACCTGGCCGATGGAGGTGGGCTGGGCCGCCACGACCGTGGCGTAGACCCGCTCCAGCACGCGCATGTCGCGCACCGTGACGCTGATGGCCGCGTCGGCCTGGTACCGCTCGATGCGGTCGGACCGGACGTTGTCGCGGAGCACCCCGTTCTCGTCGCGGTACTGATCGTAGAGCGGCCGGGTGCTGACGGTCGTCTCCACCCGCACCGTGTCGACGCCATAGGCCGCCAGCGCCTGGCTGAGCGCCCGGATCTGGTCGGCCGCCCGGGCCGAGGCGTCGGGGGCGCTGCGGTCGATCGCCTGGAAGGCCGCGCCGAAGGATGCGCGGTTGGCGGGCACCTGGGTGCGGACGTGGCCGATCGAGGCGATCACCGGATCGCGCATCCACCAGGGCGCGGGCACGTAGCGCTCGCCGATGGTGGCGGGCGGGGTCTGGGCGGCGGCTGCGGCCGGAACGGCGGCGACGGCGACGAGGACGGCGGCGAGCAGACGAGGCATGCGGGACTCCCTTTGGACCTGCCGAGGGTGGCGAACCGCGCGCCCGCGGTAAAGGCCGCGGACCCGCATCGTCAGGCCGCGTCAGCCTATGATGCCGATAGGAATTATCTATCGCGGAAACCGGTTTCCTATCATTGACTTTGTGCAGCGCACGCGCCATCTCGGCATCGCAGCGCCGCTCCCCCGGCGCTCCGGATTTCCACCAGACCAACCTTCGAGGAGAACAGCGATGCTGGGCGTCGGTCAGAAACTGCCTGAGTTCAAGATCATCGGCGTGAAGCCGGGCTTCAACAGCCATGAAGAGAACGGCGTCTCGGCGTTCGAGCCGGTCACCGAGAAGAGCTTCGAGGGCAAGTGGAAGGTCATCTTCTTCTACCCGAAGGACTTCACCTTCGTCTGCCCGACGGAGATCGCGGAATTCGCCAAGCTGGCCCGCGACTTCGAGGACCGCGACACCGTGGTGCTCGGCGGCTCGACCGACAACGAGTTCACCAAGCTGGCCTGGCGGCGTGACCACGCCGACCTGAACAAGCTGCCGATCTGGCAGTTCGCCGACAACGGCGGCAAGCTGGCCCGCGCCCTGGGCGTCCTCGACGAGGAAGAGGGCGTCGCCCTGCGCGCCACCTTCGTGGTCGATCCGCACAACGTCATCCAGCACGTCTACGTGACCAACCTGAACGTCGGTCGCGCCCCGGCCGACACCCTGCGCGTCGTCGACGCCCTGCAGACCGACGAACTGTGCGCCTGCAACCGCCCGGTGGGTGGCGAGACCCTGGCGGCGTAACAGTAGCGCCAGCGTCTTCACGAACAGGCGGCGGCGCAAGTCGCCGCCTGTTTTGTATCCGCCCTGCCGCGCCGACGTGAGCGACCGGATCGCTGCGGCCCGGGCGCGGCCGGCGGGCTTCACGCCGCGCGAGGCGCGGCAGCTCTCAAGGAGTCTTCCATGTCGATCGACGCCCTGCGCGATCTCATCCCCGCCTATGGCAAGGACATCTCGCTGAACCTGTCCTCGCTGGCCAGCGAGACGGTGCTCAACGACCAGCAGAAGTGGGGCTGCTTCCTGGCCTCCGCCCACGCCGTCGGCGTCGCGCCGGTGGTCCGCGCCATCGAGGCGCAGGCCGCCGCCGTCCTCTCGCCCGAGGCGATGAACGCGGCCAAGGCCGCGGCCGCCATCATGGGCATGAACAACATCTACTACCGGTCGCTACACCTGATGAAGAACCAGGAGTACACGACGCTTCCGGCCCGCCTGCGCATGAACGTCATCGCCAATCCGGGCGTGGAGAAGATGGACTTCGAGCTGTGGTCGACGGCCGTGTCGGCGATCAACGGCTGCGGCGCCTGCATGGACGCCCACGAGGCCGAGCTGCGCAAGCACGGGGTGGCCAACACCCAGGTGCAGGCGGCGCTCCGGATCGGCGCGGTGGTCCACGCCGCCAGCCGGATCATCGCCTCGGAAGCGGCGCTGGCCGGCTGATCAGCGCGCGTCCAGATGATCGGCGAGCCGTGCGAACTGCTCGCCGATCACGGCGTCGACCGGCTCCGCGAGGGCGCCTGCGCCCGGGGCGGAGACCACGAACGACCATTTGAGCAGCCGGGCGGAGCCGGTCTCGGCCTCGGCCCAGCTGATGGTCAGCACCGCATCCGCCGCCATGCCCTGCAAGGGGCCGAACGGGGCGTCGAAGCGGACCATGCGCCGCTCCGGCCAGACCAGCACCGCCTCGCCGTGCCGGACCCCGCCGCCGGGAAGCGCTTCGCACCAGCAGCCGCCGGGCCGCAGATCGACGGTCAGGTTCGAGGCGGAGCCCGACCAGGTATGGGCGTCGCTCCACCATCCGGCGGGGCGGCCGATCGCGGCGAGGATCGCGTCGGGCGCGGCCGACACGGGCCGCTCATAGGTCAGGGTGAAGCTGTCGGCGCTGCGACTGGCGATTTCGGCGCAGGCCGGGCCGGCGACCAGCCACAGCGCGGCGCCGGCGAGCAGTTGGGCTTTCATCAGGGCGTCCTCCCGACGCGCATCGGCGCCGACGGCCGCGGCGACGTCAAGAGGCGTCTCAGGCGGCGTCGAAGGTCAGCGGCGCGCCCCAGAACTGGCTGACCAGCTCCGACTGCGGCCCGGGCTGGCCGGTGGTTAGGAAGTCGCGCCGGCCGGATCCGCCCAGGTCGTACTCCGGATGGCGGGCGAAGTAGCGGTCCAGCGCATCGGCCACGGCCGTGGGCTGATGGATCAGCGGCGTGCCCGGCGGCAGGGCGGCGGCGAAGACGTCGGCGACGATCTCGTAGTGGGTGCAGCCGAGGATGGCCTTGTCCGGGTGGCGGCCGATGCGGCGGCGCAGGGCGTCCACATGATCCTGCACCACCACCCGCAGCTCCTCCGCGGGCGCGCCGAGCTCGATCAGCCCGGCCAGTCCGGGACAGGCCTCGGAGAAGACCGCCAGGTCCTCGCGCCGCTTGTCGATCTCGATCTCGTAGACGCGGCTCATCGCGGTGGCGGCGGTGCAGAAGACGCCGACGACGTCGATGGCCTCGACCTTTTCCCCGTGGCGTTCGGCCTCGTAGGACCACGGCAGGCCCGTGGCGGCCTCGATGGTCGGGACGATGATGCCGAGCACGTTCAGCGGCCGCCCGTGCCGGGCCCGGGCCTCGGGCACCCAGGTCTGCTGCAGGCGGCGCAGGGCGATGGCCGAGGCGGTGTTGCAGGCCAGCACGATGACGCTGGCGCCCGCCTCGAACAGCCGCTCGCAGCCGGCGCGGGTCAGATCGACGATGTCCTCGCCTTCGCGGCCGCCGTAGGGGGCGTTGGCCTGGTCGGCCAGATAGACGAAGTCCCGCGCCGGGAAGCGGCGGGTGAGTTCGCGGTGGACCGTCAGGCCCCCCACGCCGGAGTCGAAAACGCCTATGGCCATGATCGCGCGCTTTAGCCGCGCCGCCCTGCGGCGTCCACCGGCGAAGATTACAGCCGGTTCAGGTGACAGTCAGGCGGAGGAGGGCATAGGGTCACCCACCCCCTCGTTCGGCAGCCCGGAGCGCCCCATGCACAGACGACACCTTCTCATCGCCGGCGGGAGCTTCATGGCCCTGTCGGGCTGCGCCGCGAACGGCATGGAACCGGGCATGGGCGAAGCCGGCCAGACGCCGGCCTCGCTGGCCGAGGACGCCCGCATCGGTCGCGCCGTCCTGCCGGCGCAGACGCCGCGGGCGGAGCTTCTGCAACCGTGGACCGGTCCCTACCAGGGCGTGCCGCCGTGGGACAAGGTCACGGCGCCCAAGCTGCGGGAGGCCATCCTCGAGGGCATCGAGCTGCAGCGCGCCGAGATCGCGGCGATCGCCAACAACCCGGACGCGCCGACCTTCGCCAACACCCTGGTGCCCTACCAGATGGCCGGCGAGCCGCTGGACCGGGCGAGCAGCATCTTCGGGGTCATGACCCAGAACATCGGCTCGGACGACTACCAGGCCGTGGACACCGAGGTGTCGCCGCTGCTCTCGGCCGCCGGCGACGAGATCATCTTCAACGAGGCGCTGTTCGCCCGCATCCGCGCCGTGGCGGACAACGCCGGACGGATGGGGCTGACGCCGGAGCAGACCCGCTACGCCGAGCGCACCCGCGACGCCTTCGTCCGCAACGGCGCGGCCCTGGACGCGGCCGGCAAGGCCGAGCTCGGCCGGATCAACACCGCCCTGTCGAACGCCTTCACCGCCTTCTCGCAGAAGGTCGTCAACGACGAGAAGACCTGGACGGTCATTCCGACCGAGGCCGGGATGGCCGGCATGCCGGCGTCGAACAAGGCCGCCGCCGCCGCGGCCGCCCGCGCCCGCAACATCGACGGCTGGGTGATCGTCAACACGCGCTCCAGCGTGGATCCCTTCCTCAGCTTCGCCGACGACCGCGCCCTGCGCGAGCAGGTTTGGCGCAAGTTCGTCAACCGCGGCGACAACGGCGACGCCAACGACACCAACGCCACCATCGCCGAGATCGTCCGTCTGCGGGCGGAGCGCGCGAAGCTGCTGGGCTTCCCGCACCACGCGGCCTGGCGGATGCAGGACACGATGGCGAAGACGCCCGAGGCGGCCATGGACCTGATGATGCGGGTCTGGGAACCGGCCAAGGCGCGCGTGGCGGAGGAGGTGGCGGACATGCGCGCCATCGCCGGCCACGACATCGAGCCGTGGGACTACCTGTACTACGCCGAGAAGGTCCGGAAGCAGAAGTACGACCTCGACCAGAACGAGCTGAAGCCGTACTTCGAGCTCAACAACGTGCGGGCCGGGTCGTTCGAGATGGCGCGGCGGCTGTACGGCTTCACCTTCGAGAAGCTGCCGGCGGGGACGGTGCCGGTCTGGCATCCGGACGTGGTGGTCTACGAGGTCAAGGACCACGGCCGGCACGCCGGCCTGTACTACGCCGACGACTACGCCCGTCCGGGCAAGCGTTCGGGCGCCTGGATGACCAGCTACCGCGGCTACTCGACCTACGACGGGGTCAAGAACGTGCTGGCCTCGAACAACAACAACTTCATCAAGGCCGAGGGCGACCAGCCGGTGCTGATCTCGCTGGACGACGCCGAGACCCTGTTCCACGAGTTCGGCCACGCCCTGCACTACCTGTCGTACCGGATCACCTATCCGGGCCTCGGCGGCACGCCGCGCGACTACGTGGAGTATCCGTCCCAGGTGCACGAGCACTGGGTGCTGAGCCGCCCGATCCTCGACGGCTACATGAAGCATGTGGAGACGGGCCAGCCGATGCCGCAGGCGCTGGTCGACAAGATCGAGGCCTCGCAGACCTTCAACCAGGGCTACGCCACGGTCAGCTACCTGTCCTCGGCCCTGGTCGACATGGACCTGCACACCCGCGCCGATCCGCCGACCGATCCGGACGCCTTCGAGCGCGAGAGCCTGGCCCGCTACGGCATGCCGAAGGAGATCGTGATGCGGCACCGCCTGCCGCAGTTCAATCACCTGTTCACCTCGGACGCCTACTCGGCCGGGTACTACAGCTACCTCTGGTCGGAGGTGATGGACGCCGACACCTGGGCCTACTTCGAGGAGTCCGGCGACGTGTTCAATCCGGACATCGCCGCCCGCTACAAGGCGATCATCCTGTCGGAGGGCAACTCCTCCGACCGCGGCGAGGCCTATCGCCGCTTCCGCGGCCGCGACCCGGACGTGGCCGCCCTGCTCAAGGTGCGGGGCTTCCCGACCCACTGAGGCGACAAGGGCCCGCGGAGCGATCCGCGGGCCCTTTGCATGGACGCGGCGCCGGTCCGGCTCAGGCCGGCCAGGCGGGGGCGGCCATGGCCAGCAGGCGCTCGCCGCGGCGGGCGCGGGCGTAGTCCTCCTGCCGCGGGCGCGGCAGCTGGCGGACGATTTCGCGCTGGAGGATCCTGACGCAGTTGGTGTCGATCATCTGCGACGGACCGCGGCGGCAGGTGTTGCGGGCGGCCTCGGCGGCGCGCGCGTCGAAGGCGGCGGCGCCGGCGCCGGTGGACAGGTCCAGGTCGGCGAAGGGCACGCGCACGGCGTCCTGGGCGGCGGCCGGGGCGGCGTACAGCAGCGCGGCGCCGGCGAGGGAAAGCAGGGTGCGAGTCATTGGAAGAGCTCCAGGCCGCGGGATTGCGGCACAAGCCACATGATTGTCGGATGTGACGTTCGCCAGACCAGAATCGCGACAACACGGCGACTACAGGCCGAGAACTGCGAAGCTACCCAAAAGCAGGACTTATGGCATGTCGGGGCCGCCCACCCGGGCGGCCCCGGTGCATGCGGCGATCAGCCCTCGACGAGGGGCGCGCGCCCGAGGGCCAGATCGGCCTGGGCGGCGGCGGGCAGCTGGCGCACGGCCTCCGCGCGGAAGGCCGCGATGCAGCGATCGCGGTCGCCCATCCGGCTGCCGGGCTGGCGGGCGTCACGGCAGAGCCGGCGCGCCGCCGCGTCGAGCCGGGCTTCGAAGGCGGCCGCGCCGGCGGCGGTCGACAGGTTGAGGTCGGACCAGGGCACCCGCGCGTCCTGGGCGGCGGCGGCGCCGGCTCCGGCGAGAACGGCGACGGCGGCGAGAGAAGCGATGATTTTCACGACGATCTCCTTGGGGGATGCGGTCGCTCAGGGGGGCGACGGCCGGGAGATACGGTCACGCTGTTGCAGGCTGATGTGCCTTCGAAGGCGAAAAGGCGACCCTGCGTGAATTCGCCGAAAGCTGAACGGTGATCACCCGACGGCGGCCCTCGCCTTGTCTTCGCCGGGGTTTTCCGCCATAAGCCGCCGCTTCCGGCGCAAGTGAACCCTGCGTCTCCACCTGCACGACCCCGGCCCGGCCGGACGAGGCAGGCGAGAACCCCCCGTCGACGTGATCGTCCACGGGGGCCGTCGTCGTATGGAGCCGCGGGACCGCGCAAGAAAGGGTTTGGATGTTCGAGGCTCTGAACGAGCGGCTGACAGGCGTCTTCGACCGGATCACCGGGCGCGGCGCCCTGTCCGAGAAGGACGTGGCCGAGGCCATGCGCGAGGTGCGCGTGGCCCTGCTCGAGGCCGACGTCGCCCTGCCGGTCGTCAAGGACTTCATCGCCTTCGCCACCGAGCGCGCCACCGGCGAGGAGGTGATCCGCTCGGTCAAGCCCGCCGACCAGGTGGTCAAGATCGTCTACGACGGCCTGGTCGAGATGCTGGGCGGCGAGGAGCCGGTCCCGCTCAACACCAACGCCACGCCGCCGGCGGTGGTGCTGATGGCCGGCCTGCAGGGGTCGGGCAAGACCACCACCTCCGCCAAGCTGGCGCTGCGGCTGACGAAGTTCGACCGCAAGAAGGTGATGATGGCCTCGCTGGACACCCGGCGTCCGGCGGCCATGGAGCAGCTCGAGACCCTCGGCAAGCAGATCGAGGTGGCCACCCTCCCCATCGTCAAGGGCGAGAGCGCGGTGCAGATCACCCGCCGCGCCCTGCAGGCGGCGAAGCTGCAGGGCTTCGACGTCCTGATCCTCGACACCGCCGGCCGCATCACCCTCGACGAGGCCCTGATGGCCGAGGTGGCCGAGGTCGCCCAGGTGGCGAAGCCGGTCGAGACCCTGCTCGTCGCCGACAGCCTGACCGGTCAGGACGCGGTGCGCACCGCGCGCGCCTTCCACGAGCGCCTGCCGCTGACCGGCCTGATCCTGACCCGCGCCGACGGCGACGGGCGCGGCGGGGCCATGCTGTCGATGCGGGCCGTCACCGGCCTGCCGATCAAATACCTCGGCGCCGGCGAGAAGGTCGACCAGCTGGAGGTGTTCGACGCCCGCCGCGTGGCCGGGCGCATCCTCGGCCAGGGCGACATCGTGGCCCTCGTCGAAAAGGCCAGCCAGGAGCTCGACCAGGCCAAGGCCGAGAAGATGGCGCGGAAGCTGGCCAAGGGCCAGTTCGACCTCGACGACCTGATGGGCCAGCTGCAGCAGATGAAGCGCATGGGCGGCCTGCAGGGGATCATGGGCCTGCTGCCCGGCGTGGCCAAGATGAAGGCCCAGATGGCCGACGCCAACATCGACGACCGGATGATCAGCCGCCAGGAGGCGATCATCAGCTCGATGACGAAGGCCGAGCGCAAGAAGCCCGACCTGCTGAACGCCAGCCGCAAGCGGCGCATCGCCGCCGGGGCCGGGGTCGAGGTCCAGGACGTCAACCGCCTGCTCAAGCAGCACCGCCAGATGGCCGACACGGTCAAGGCGCTGTCGCGCGGCGGGCCGAAGAAGATGCAGCAGATGGCCGCCATGCTGGGCGGCGTCGGCGGCGGCATGGGCGGGCCGGACATGGCGCGCCTCAAGGCCATGGGGGGCGGCAAGATGCCCGAACCCTCGGCCGACGAACTGAAAGCCCTCCAGGACCGGCTCGCCGGCATGGGCGGCGGACAACTGCCGGGGGGGCTTCCGGGCCTGCCGGGCTTCCCCAAGAAGAACTGACTTCCGAGAAAGAGACCTGAAATGCTGAAGATTCGTCTGGCCCGCGGCGGCGCCAAGAAGCGCCCGTACTACTACATCGTCGTCGCCGACTCGCACGCCCCGCGCGACGGCAAGTTCATCGAGCGCGTCGGCACCTACAACCCGATGCTGCCGCGCGACGGCGAGCAGAAGCGCGTCACCCTGAAGACCGACCGGATCGCCGAATGGCTCGGCAAGGGCGCCCAGCCGACCGACCGCGTCGCCCGCTTCCTGTCGCAGGACGAGGCGCTGGCCGGCAAGGTGAAGTGGACCCAGGGCAACAACCCGAAGAAGGCCGAGCCGGGCAAGAAGGCCCAGGAGCGCGCCGCCGAGCGCGCCCAGCGCGAGGCCGACCGTCTGGAAGCCGAAGCCGCCGCGAAGGCCGAGGCCGCCGAAGCCGCCGCCCGCGCCAGGGAAGAAGCCGAGGCCGCCAAGGCCGCTGCGGACGCCGCTCCGGCCGAGGAGGCTCCGGCCGCCGAGGAAGCTCCGGCCGCTGAGGCCGGCGCCGAGGAGGCCCCGGCCGCCGAAGAGGCGACCGAGGAGAAGGCCGAGGGCTGAGGCCTTCGCCGGACCGAATGCGGAAGGCGGCGTCCCCCGGGGCGCCGCCTTTCTTTTTTGCGTGCGCCGGCCGCGCTTCGCGCTAGTTGAGGCGCAACATGAACGGCGACGGTCCCCGATGAGCGAAAGCAAGGAGAAGCTGGTTCTGGTCGGCCAGGTGGCCGGCGGGTTCGGCGTGAAGGGCGAGGTGCGGGTGACGGCCTGGACCGCCGATCCCATGGCCCTGCTCGACTACCGCGACCTGCTGCGCGCCGACGGCTCGCCGGGCCTGACCCTGCTGTCCGGGCGGCTCGACAAGAACGGCGTGGTCGGCCGGGCGAAGGAGATCGCCACCAAGGAGGCGGCCGACGCCCTGCGCGGCCTCAAGCTGTTCGTCCCCCGCGCCCGGCTGCCGGAGCCGGAGGAGGACGAATTCTATCTGGCCGACCTGATCGGCCTGGAGGCGCGCGATCCCGAGGACGCCGTGCTGGGTCGGGTCAAGTCGGTGCAGAATTTCGGGGCCTCGGACATGCTGGAGATCGCCCCGGCGACTGGCGGCCCCACCTGGTACCTGCCCTTCACCCGCGAGGCGGTCCCGGACCTGCACATCGCCGACGGCTGGCTGCGCGCCGTGCGGCCGACGGAGGTCGACGAGCGCGAGCCCGACTGAACCCCGCCCTCCGCCGGGCGTTGATCGCCCGCACCAAGGAGGCGACGCGCATGGGCATCTTCAGCTCGATATGGGAGCGGATCCGGGGACACAGGAAGGCGCAGGCGCCGACGCCGCAGATCCCGACGCCGACCATCGCCCCGACCGCCGCCGCGCCGGTCGCGACGACCCTCCCGCCGGTCGACGTCGAGGCGGTGCTGCAGTCGATGGCCGAGATGAAGGGCGAGGCGGCCGGGAACTGGCGCACCTCGATCGTCGACCTGCTCAAGCTGCTCGGCCTCGACTCCAGCCTCGAGGCGCGCAAGCAGCTCGCGGAGGAGCTGAATATCCACGCCGGCGCGCACGGCTCGGCCGAGCAGAACATGGCCCTGTCGAAGGCGGTGTGGCGCAAGCTGGCCGAGAACGGCGGCCTGGTGCCCGACTCGCTGCGGGACTGAGGCGGAGCGGCGGCCATGCCCTCCAGCGTCATCCGCCGCTTCACCTACGACGAACCGCACCGTCGCCTGCGCGTGATCTTCACCTCGGGCGACGTCTATGACTACGAGGCGGTGCCGCCGGAGGTCGTCGCGGACTTCCGCGCCGCCTTCTCGAAGGGGCGGTTCTTCGGGCCGAACATCCGCGACCGGTACGCCTATCGCCGCGTGGAGCGGAGCGCGCGCTAGCCCTCGTCGCTGTCCGGCAGGCCCATCATGTGGAAGCCGGCGTCGACGTGGATGACCTCGCCGGTGGTCGACAGGCCGAGGTCCGAGCACAGCCACAGGGCGCAGCCGGCGACGCCCTCCATGGAGGTGTCCTCCTTCATCGCCGACATGGCCCGGCCCTGGGCGATCATGCCGCGGCCGCCCGAGATGCCGGCCAGCGACAGGGTGCGCATGGCCCCGGCCGAGATGGCGTTGACGCGGATGCCTTTGGGCCCGAGGTCGCGGGCGATGTAGCGGGTCGCCGCCTCCAGCGCCGCCTTGGCCACGCCCATGGTGTTGTAGTTCGGGATGGCGCGCTCGGACCCGAGGTAGGTCATGGTGATCATGGCGCCGCCGTTCGGCATCAGCTTCGAGGCGCGGCGGGCCACGTCGACGAAGCTGAAGGCCGAGATGTTCATGGCCAGCAGGAAGCTGTCACGGGTGGTGTTGTCGACGAACGAGCCCTGCAGCTCGTTCTTGTTGGCGAAGGCCACCGAGTGGACGACGAAGTCGAGGGTCCCGAATTCCTTCTCCAGTTCCGCGAAGGCGGCGTCCATCGAGGCGTCGTCGGTGACGTCGGCCTGGATGAGCAGCCTGGCGCCGACGCTCTCGGCCAGCGGGCGCACGCGGCGCTCCAGCCCCTCGCCGAGATAGGTGAAGGCCAGTTCGGCGCCCTGGGCGGCCAGCTGGGAGGCGATGCCCCAGGCGATGGAATTGCTGTTGGCGACCCCCATGATCAGGCCCTTCTTGCCCTTCATGAGTTCACCGGTGGGCATGTTCCAGCCGCTCTCGCTCGCCATCGTCAGTCTCCGTCCTTCGAGGCGGGAGGGTTAGCAGGGGCGGCGCCCTCGGGGAAGGCCGCGGCGGTCGTCTCGCGGCGACGGCTCAGGCGCGCCAGCAGCGGCGTCGCGGTGACGCCGTGCACCACGATCGACAGCAGGATGATGAAGCCCACCACGGCCCACAGCCGCTCGCTGTCGCCGAAGTCGCCGTGGTTGATGCCGTAGGCGAGGTAGTAGACCGAGCCGACGCCGCGGATGCCGAGGAAGGCCAGCAGCAGGCGCTCGCGCAGGGGCTGGCCCGAGCCGACCATGGCCAGCAGCCCGGCCGCGGGGCGAACGAGGAAGACGACGGCGAGGCCGACGAGGGCGTCCGTCCAGGTCAGGCTGGACAGCAGGCCGTTGGCCAGGGCCCCGCCGAACAGGACCAGCAGCAGCATCATCAGCAGCCGTTCGATCTGGTCGGAGAAGTCGTGCATCTCCTGGTGGAAGTCGTGGTCGCGCTCGGAGCCGCGGATCATCACGGCGCAGACGAAGACGGCGAGGAAGCCGTAGCCGTGGACGATCTCGGTGAGGGAATAGGCGATCAGGGTGGCGGCCAGCGCGATGAGTCCGTCCGCCAGCCGGGACAGGCCGCGACGGCTGCGGAACAGCAGATAGCCGAGGACCTTGCCGATCAGCAGGCCCGCGCCCAGGCCGGCCAGCAGCTTCCAGCCGACCTTGACGGTGAACCAGTCGGTCAGACCCGTCTGGCTGGCCAGGCCGCCGGCGGCGGCGAGGATGGCGAGGTGGACGAAGGGGAAGGCGAGGGCGTCGTTCAGCCCGGCCTCGGAGGTCAGGCCGAAGCGGACCTCGTCCTCGTCGCCGGACTTCGGCGGCCCGACCTGGACGTCGGCGGCCAGCACCGGATCGGTCGGCGCCATGCTGGCCCCGAACAGCAGGGCCATGGCCAGGCTGAAGCCCAGTCCCGCCCAGCCGAGAACGGCCGTCGCCGCAATGGTCAGCGGCATGGCGACGATCAGCAGCCGCCAGGTGGTCGACCAGGCGCGCCAGCCCGGCGGCCGGTCAATCTTCAGCCCCGCCCCCATCAGGCTGATGATCACGACCAGTTCGGTCAGGCGCTCGGCCGCCGTGTCCCAGGTGCGCGGGTCGGGGTCGAAGGCCAGGAGACCGCTGGAGAACACCAGCACGCCGAGGGCGACGCACAGGATGGCGAGCGTCAGCGGCAGCCGCTTGAGGCCGACCGGCGCCCAGGACACCAGCAGCACCACGCCGCCGAGGCCCAGCAGGAAGAGGATGTAGGGATCGGCGGTCAGGAGCGGCTCCGTGTGTCGGGGAGCCGACTATAGCGCGCCGGGCGTGTTGCGGTTCAGACCTTCGACAGGATCAGCGTGCCGTTCGTCCCGCCGAAGCCGAAGCTGTTGGACATGACGTGGGTCAGCTCGCCGTCGTGGCGCTGGCGCAGGATCGGCATGCCCTCGAACTCGGGGTCGAGGTTTTCGATGTGGGCGCTCTCGGCGGCGAAGCCGTGCTTCATCATCAGCAGGCAGTAGATGGCCTCCTGGGCACCCGCCGCGCCCAGGCTGTGGCCGGTCAGGGACTTGGTCGAGGAGATCATCGGCAGGGCGTCGCCGAAGACGTTGCGCACCGCGCCCATCTCCTTGCTGTCGCCCACCGGCGTCGAGGTGCCGTGCGGGTTGAGGTAGTCGATCTTCGGATTGCCGGCCATCTCCAGGGCGATGCGCATGCAGCGCTCGGCGCCCTCGCCCGAGGGGGCGACCATGTCGTAGCCGTCGGAATTGGCGCCGTAGCCGGTGACCTCGGCGTAGATGGTCGCGCCGCGCGCCTTCGCCCGCTCGTATTCCTCCAGCACGACGATGCCGGCGCCGCCGGCGATGACGAAGCCGTCGCGGTCCTTGTCATAGGCCCGGCTGGCCCTGGCCGGAGTCGCATTGAAGTTCGAGGACATGGCGCCCATGGCGTCGAACATGTTGGACATCGACCAGTCGATGTCCTCGCAGCCGCCGGCGAAGACCACGTCCTGCTTGCCCCAGGCGATCTGTTCGGCGGCCGCGCCGATGCAGTGGGCGCTGGTCGCGCAGGCCGAGCTGATCGAATAGTTGATCCCCTTCAGCTCGAACCAGGTGGCCAGCACGGCCGAGGGGCCGGAGGCCATGGCCTTGGGCACGGCGAACGGGCCGATGCGCTTGGGTGAGCCTTTCTCGATCGTGGTCTGGGCCGCCTGCAGGATGACCTGGGTCGAGGGGCCGCCCTCGCCGACGATCAGGCCGATGCGCTCGTCCTTGATCTCCTCGGGCGTCAGGCCGGAGTCCTTCAGCGCCTCCTCGAAGGCGATATGGCCCCAGGCCGTGCCGTTGGCGAGGAAGCGGGCGGCGCGGCGGTCGACGCGCGGGGCCCAGTCCTCGGCGGTCCAGCCGAGCGCCGGCGGGGCCCAGACCTGCGACCGGAAGCCGTGCGCGGCGTGATCCTCCGCGAAGCGGACGCCGGAACGGGCCTCGCGCAGGGAGGCCGCGACCTCGTCCTGCCCGGTGCCGATCGAGGAGACGATGCCCAGTCCGGTGACGACCACTCGCCGCATGCTGCTTCCTTCAGTTATCCGTTCACTGTTCAGCGGACTCAGCCGCCGGCGGGTTCCGCATTGCCGCCGAACAGGCCGACGCGCATGTCGTCGCAGCGGTAGATGATCTCGCCGTCCGCCTCGAGCACGCCGTCGGCGATGCCCATGACCAGCTTGCGGTTGATGACCCGCTTGAGGTCGATCTTGTACACCACCCGCTTGATGTCAGGCGTCACCTGGCCGGTGAACTTCACGTCGCCGACGCCGAGCGCCCGGCCGCGGCCCTGGCCGCCGATCCAGCCGAGGTAGAAGCCGACCAGCTGCCACATGGCGTCGAGGCCGAGGCAGCCCGGCATCACCGGATCGCCGATGAAGTGGCACTGGAAGAACCAGAGGTCCGGGTGGATGTCGAGTTCGGCCTCGACATAGCCCTTGCCGTGGGCGCCGCCGTCGGCGTTGATCTGCACGATGCGGTCGAACATCAGCATCGGCGGGGCCGGCAGCTGGGGATTGCCGGGTCCGAACAGCTCGCCGCGGCCCGAGGCGAGAAGGGCGGGGTAGTCGAAGGACGACGGATACTGGGACTGGGTCAAGGACGTCTCCGCGGGTTTCCCCCTGCGCCGGCCGGGGCCGGTTCGTATGGTTGCGCTGCGGGTTACACGAGGGAACCCTGGGGCTCAAACGCTTTTAGGCCGCTCCGGGGGCCGCAGGGGCGTCCGGATTGGTCAGGCGGATCTCGAAGACCGCCGGCCAGTTCTTGCCGGTGACGAACAGCCGCCGCCCCTCCGGGTCCCAGGCGATGCCGTTGAGCACGTCGTCGGCGGGGTTCATGCCGCGCCGGTCCCGGAGCAGGCCGGAGAGGTCGATGACGCCGGTGACGGCGCCGCTGGCCGGATCGATGCGCACGATGAGGTCCGACTGCCAGACGTTGGCGAACACCTCGCCGTCGACCCACTCCAGTTCGTTGATCCGCAGCAGCGGCCGCCCCTGCAGGGTGACCGCGACCCGGCCGGTCTCGGCGAAGGTCTGCGGATCGAGGAAGCGCAGCGCCGACGTGCCGTCGGACAGGATCAGCCGCTCGCCGTCGTCGGTCAGGCCCCAGCCCTCGCCGGCGTAGGCGAACTCGCCGGCCGGTTCGAGATCGTCCGCATCCCAGACGAAGCCGCGCCCGCTGCGCCACGTCAGGGTCACCACGCGGCCGTTGATCTCGGTCAGGCCCTCGCCGAACAGGGAGGGCTCCAGCTCCCGCCGCTGCAGGACGGCGCCGTCCTCCAGCCGCACCCGCCGGATGGTGGACGGATATCGGCCGGTGCTTTCCAGCAGCTCGCCGTCGCGCCAGGCGAGGCCCTGGGTGAAGGCGGTGCGGTCGTGCGGCCAGACCCGCACCACCTCGTAGCCGTAGACCGGCACAGGCGGGACGGCGGGCGACTGGGCGGCCGCCGGCGTCGCCAGAAGAAGCAGGGCCAGGCGCGCCAGCCCGCGCACGGTCAGACGCCGGGCTCGGCGGTCTCGCGGCGGTTCAGCTCCGCCTGCCGCGCCTCTTCCGCCCGGGCCTTCCGGGCGGCCCCGGCGCGACCCCACATGTTCAGGGCCTCGACCAGGGCCGAGAAGGCCATGGCCGCATAGATGTAGCCCTTGGGCACGTGGACGCCGAAGCCGTCGGCGATCAGCACGGCGCCGATCATCAGCAGGAAGCCGAGCGCCAGCATCACCACGGTCGGGTTCTTCTCGATGAAGTTGGCCAGCGGATCGGCGGCCAGCAGCATCACGGTCACCGCGGCGATCACCGCCACGATCATGATCGGGATGTGATCGGTCATGCCGACGGCGGTCAGGATCGAGTCGATCGAGAACACCAGGTCCAGCAGGATGATCTGGAAGATCGCCGCGCCCATGTTGTTGATGACGGCGTTCTTGGCGTCCATCACGTCGTGCGTCGGCTTGGGATCGACCGTGTGGTGGATCTCCTTGGTGGCCTTCCAGACGAGGAACAGGCCGCCGGCGATGAGGATCAGGTCGCGCCAGCTGAAGGCGGTCTCGAACGAGGGCTCGCCGTGGGCGCCGGCCGGGCCGACGAGGCCGAGGTCGAAGACGGGCGCCGTCAGTCCGACGATCCAGCCGATGGTCATCAGCAGACCCAGCCGCATGATCAGGGCCAGGCCGATGCCGATCCGCCGCGTCCGCTGGCGCTGCTCCGGCGGCAGCTTGTTCGACAGGATGGAGATGAAGACCAGGTTGTCGATGCCGAGCACCACCTCCATCACCACCAGGGTGACCAGCGCCGCCCAGGCGGCGGGGTCGGAGAACAGGGTGACGAGGCTGTCGAACATGGAGTGTCCCGGCGAAAGAAGCTTGGGCGGAAAGCGCTAGGCGTCCGTTGCGTTCCGATCAAGCGTCAAGGCACGTCAGCGGGCTGCGCCCGCCGCCGTGGCGTCGAGGTCGACCACCACGGGGAAATGGTCGGATATCACCCGGCCGCCGAAGGAATCGGTCAGCACGCCGAAGCGTTCGACCGCCAGCCCCGGCCCGACGAAGACATGATCGATGGCGACGCCGTCGTTGTCGCGGGCGATGTCGAAGGCGTTGAAGGTCCCGGCCGGGCCGAAGACCACGGGACTCAGCGTGCGGGCGTCGGCGAGGCCGCCCTCGACGATGATCCGGTACGGCGGGGTGTCCGGCCCGGTGTTGAAGTCGCCCATCAGCACGATCCGGGCGGCGGCGCCGTCCACCGAGAGCGGCTCCATGGCGGCGACCAGGCGGGCGCACTGTTCCCGCGCCTCGACCCCGACGTGATCGAAATGGGTGTTGCGCACGTCGAGCAGGTCGCCCGTGCGGCGGTCGCGGAGCAGCACGCGGGTCACGGTGCGGGGGTAGGCGGCGTCCCAGCCTTTCGACGGCACGGTCGGCGTCGGCGAGCACCAGAAGGTCTCCGTCCGCAGCCGCTCGTAGCGGTCGCGCCTCCAGAACAGGGTGGCGCTCTCGCCCGCCTGCCCGTCGTCGCGCCCCACGCCGTAGCGGTCGTAGCCGGGCAACTGCGCCGCCAGCCAGTCGACCATCGCCGGCTGGGCCTCCTGCACCCCGAGGAGGTCGGGGTCGACGAAGGCGATCTGGGCCGCCATGTGCGGCCGCCGCTCCGGCCAGGGCGGATTGTCCGAAGGCACGTCGACCCGGATGTTGTAGCTCATCACCCGGAACGGCTCGCCGGCGCCGGCCGGGCCGGCGAGGCCGGCGAGGACGAGGACGGCGAGGGCCGCGAGAGGTCGGAAGGGCATGGCGGACTCCGGCGCAGGGACGGCGCAGCATGCCTGCGCCCCGTCCGGGCGGGGCTCACAAGCTGTTACGCCCGGGCGCCGGTGCGGCCTGCTGCCTCGGTTGCGGTTTGGGGGCGCGGGTGCTATCAGGCGCCCGGCTTAGGCCGAGGGCGCGTCGCAAGGCGCGTCCCCGGCGTGCTTTCTTCAAGCATTTCAGGCCTTTGATCGGGGCGAACCCGCCGCCGGTCCTAACCCGAAACGCCAACCCGCGCGGACCTTGTAAGTGGCTGACGATTTCAGAACGACGGAAGTCGGCGAGCGCTATGCACAGGCGCTGTTCGACCTGGCTGACGAGACGGGCGCGCTGGACGCCGTGCGCGCCGACCTGAAGTCGCTGCGGGCGGCCTGGGTCGAGAGCGCCGACCTGCGCCGGCTGGCGACCTCTCCGGTGGTCGCGGCCGAGGACCAGCAGAAGGGTCTCGTCGCCATCTCGGACGCGGCGAAGTTCCACCGCACCACCCGCAACTTCCTCGGCCTGCTCGGCCAGAACGGCCGCGCCCGCGACCTGCCGGGCGTGATCGCCGGCTTCGAGGCGCTGTACGCGAAGAAGACCGGCGTGGTTGCCGCCGAGGTGGTCACCGCCCAGCCGCTCGACGCCGGGCAGCTTAAGTCGATCCAGACCGCCCTGCGCGCCGCGCTCGGCAAGGATCCTGAACTGACCACCCGCGTGGACCCGTCGATCCTCGGCGGCCTCAAGGTCAAGGTGGGCTCGAAGCTGTTCGACGCCTCGCTGAAGACCAAGCTCGACCAGATGAAGTTCGCCCTCAAGCGCGCGTAACCGCGCGCAGACCAACAAGCATGCAGCGCGCCTGACGGCCCGCCCCGAAGACGAAGACAGAGAGATCCCATGGACATCCGCGCCGCCGAAATCTCGGCCATCCTCAAGTCGCAGATCGCCAACTTCGGCGTGGAAGCCGACGTCTCGGACGTCGGCCAGGTGCTGTCGGTCGGCGACGGCATCGCCCGCATCCACGGCCTCGACAACGTCCAGGCCGGCGAGATGATCGAGTTCCCGAAGGCCGGCGTGAAGGGCATGGCCCTGAACCTCGAGCGCGACAACGTCGGCGCCGTGATCTTCGGCTCGGACGCCGCCATCTCGGAGGGCGATGAAGTCCGCCGTCTCGGCGAGATCGTGGACGTGCCGGTCGGCAAGGGCCTGCTGGGCCGCGTCGTCAACCCGCTGGGCGAGCCGATCGACGGCAAGGGCCCGATCCAGTTCACCGAGCGCCGCCGCGTGGACGTGAAGGCTCCGGGCATCATCCCCCGCAAGTCGGTGCACGAGCCGATGCAGACCGGCCTGAAGGCCATCGACACCCTGATCCCGATCGGCCGCGGCCAGCGCGAACTGATCATCGGCGACCGCCAGGTCGGCAAGACCGCCGTGGCCATCGACGCCATCCTGAACCAGAAGTCGGTCAACGCCACCGACGACGAGTCGGCCAAGCTGTACTGCATCTATGTGGCCATCGGTCAGAAGCGCTCGACCGTCGCCCAGATCGTCAAGACGCTCGAGGAGTCGGGCGCCCTGGAGTACACCATCGTCGTCGCCGCCACGGCCTCGGAGCCGGCCCCGCTGCAGTTCCTGGCCCCGTTCGCCGGCACCGCCATGGGCGAGTACTTCCGCGACAACGGCATGCACGGCCTGATCGTCTATGACGACCTGTCCAAGCAGGCCGTGGCCTACCGCCAGATGTCGCTGCTGCTGCGCCGTCCGCCGGGCCGCGAAGCCTACCCGGGCGACGTCTTCTACCTGCACTCGCGCCTGCTGGAGCGCTCGGCCAAGCTGAACGCCGAGTACGGCTCGGGCTCGCTGACCGCCCTGCCGCTGATCGAGACCCAGGCCAACGACGTGTCGGCCTACATCCCGACCAATGTGATCTCGATCACCGACGGCCAGATCTTCCTCGAGTCCGACCTGTTCTACCAGGGCATCCGCCCGGCCGTGAACGTCGGCATCTCGGTGTCGCGGGTGGGCTCCTCGGCCCAGACCAAGGCGATGAAGAAGGTCGCCGGCACCATCAAGGGCGAGCTGGCGCAGTACCGGGAAATGGCCGCCTTCGCGAAGTTCGGCTCGGACCTCGACGCCTCGACCCAGAAGCTGCTGGCCCGCGGCGCCCGCCTGACGGAGCTGCTCAAGCAGCCGCAGTACAGCCCGCTGACGATGGAAGAGCAGGTCGTGTCGATCTACGCCGGCACCCGCGGCTACCTCGACAGCGTCGCCGTGTCGGACATCGGCCGCTTCGAGAGCGAGCTGCTGGCCCGGATCAAGTCCTCCAACCCCGGCCTGCTGGAAGGCATCCGGACGAAGAAGGACCTGACCCCGGAGCTGGAGACCGAGCTCAAGTCGGTGTTGGACGCCTTCGTCAAGACGTTCGCCTGAGACCGGACCGGATAGCGAGAGAGTAGCGCCGGATGGCCAGCCTCAAGGAAATGCGCAATCGGATCGGAAGCGTGAAGTCCACGCAGAAGATCACGAAAGCCCTGAACATGGTCGCCGCGGCCAAGCTGAAGCGCGCCCAGGAGCAGGCCGAGAGCGCCCGTCCCTACGCCCGCAAGATGGCCGCCGTGATCGCCAATCTGGCGGCCGGCGTCTCGGGCGACGGGGCGCCGAAGCTGCTGGCCGGCACGGGCTCGGACCAGAAGCACCTGATCGTCGTCGCCACCGGCGACAAGGGTCTGGCGGGCGGCTTCAACACCAACGTCATCCGGGCCGCGCGCGAGCGCATCAAGACCCTGCTGGCCGAGGGCAAGGACGTCCGCATCGTCGCCGTGGGCCGCAAGGTCCGCGACGGCCTGTCGCGCATCTACGGCGACCGCATCGTCCGCACTTTCGAGATGTCGGAGCACAAGACCATCGGCCTGCCGGCGGCGGAGCCGGTCGCGGCCCTGATCGCCGAGGAGTTCGAGGCCGGGAACGCCGACGTCGTGACCCTGTTCTACAGCCGCTTCCAGTCGGTCATCTCCCAGGTGCCGACGCCGAAGCAGCTGATCCCGGCGGTCGTCGACGGCGACGCGCCGCCCATCGACCTGAACGGCGCCGTCTACGAGTACGAGCCGTCCGAGGAGGAGATCCTCGAGACCCTGCTGCCGCGCAACATCACCACCCAGGTGCTGGCCGCCCTGTACGAGAACCAGGCCAGCTTCTTCGGGGCCCAGATGGGCGCCATGGACAACGCCACGCGCAACGCGGGCGACCTGATCAACAGCCTGACCCTGCAGTACAACCGCAAGCGCCAGGCCCAGATCACCACCGAACTGATCGAGATCATCGCCGGCGCGGAAGCGCTCTGATCCGACCCCGCACAGACACGACCTTCCGAACGGAATGAACCGATGACCGACACCACCGCCCCGAAGACCCGCGCTCCCCGCGCCAAGAAGGCCGCTCCGGCCGCCGCCGCCTCGACCGCCCAGCCGACCGGCGCGGTCGCCACGGGCCGCATCGCCCAGGTCATCGGCGCCGTCGTCGACGTCGAGTTCGAGGGCCACCTGCCGGCCATCCTGTCGGCGCTGGAGACCCAGAACGTCGACCAGAAGACGGGCGAGCCCTTCACCCTGGTGCTGGAAGTCGCCCAGCACCTCGGCGAGAACATGGTCCGCACCATCGCCATGGACACCACCGAGGGCCTGACCCGCGGGCAGCCGGTCACCGACACCGGCCAGTCGATCCTCGCCCCGGTCGGCCCGGGCACCCTGGGCCGCATCATGAACGTCGTCGGCCGCCCGATCGACGAGCAGGGCCCGATCAAGACGACGATGTACCGTCCGATCCACCGCGACGCCCCGTCGTTCGAGGAGCAGTCGACCTCGTCGGAAATCCTCGTCACCGGCATCAAGGTCATCGACCTGATGTGCCCCTACACCAAGGGCGGCAAGATCGGCCTGTTCGGCGGCGCCGGCGTGGGCAAGACCGTGACCATGCAGGAGCTGATCAACAACATCGCCAAGGCGTACGGCGGCTACTCGGTGCTGGCCGGCGTGGGCGAGCGCACCCGTGAGGGCAACGACCTGTATCACGAGATGATCGAGTCCAACGTGAACGTGGACCCGACCAAGAACAACGGCTCGACCGAAGGCTCCAAGTGCGCCCTGGTCTACGGCCAGATGAACGAGCCGCCGGGCGCCCGCGCCCGCGTCGCCCTGACCGGCCTCGCCCAGGCCGAGTACTTCCGCGACGAGGAAGGCAAGGACGTGCTGCTGTTCGTCGACAACATCTTCCGCTTCACCCAGGCGGGTTCGGAAGTGTCGGCGCTGCTGGGCCGCATCCCCTCGGCCGTGGGCTATCAGCCGACGCTGGCGACGGAGATGGGCAACCTGCAGGAGCGCATCACCTCGACCAAGAAGGGCTCGATCACCTCGGTCCAGGCCATCTACGTGCCCGCCGACGACCTGACCGACCCGGCCCCGGCCGCCTCGTTCGCCCACCTCGACGCCACCACCGTGCTGAGCCGCGACATCGCCGCCCAGGCCATCTTCCCGGCCGTGGACCCGCTGGACTCGACCTCGCGGATCATGGACCCGCTGGTCATCGGCGAGGAGCACTACAACGTCGCCCGCTCGGTCCAGGAAGTGCTGCAGCAGTACAAGGCGCTGAAGGACATCATCGCCATCCTGGGCATGGACGAGCTGTCGGAAGAGGACAAGCTGATCGTGGCCCGCGCCCGCAAGATCCAGCGCTTCCTGTCGCAGCCGTTCTTCGTGGCCGAGCAGTTCACCAACTCGCCGGGCAAGTTCGTCTCGCTGGAAGACACGATCCGCTCGTTCAAGGGCATCGTCGCCGGCGAATACGACCACCTGCCGGAAGCGGCCTTCTACATGGTCGGCGCCATCGAGGAAGCCGTCGAGAAGGCCCAGAAGCTGGCCGCGGAAGCCGCGTAAGATGGCCGGAAAGCTGCAGTTCTCCCTGGTCGCCCCGGAACGCGAGGTCTTCGCGGGCCTCGTCGACCAGGTCGACGCCCCGGGCGTCGAGGGTGACTTCGGCGTGCTGGCCGACCACGCCCCGTTCATGACCGCCCTGCGCGAAGGCGTGGTGACGGTCATCGACGGCGGCTCGCGCCGCCAGTTCGAGGTGCACGGCGGCTTCGCCGACGTCACCCCGGCCGGCCTGACCATCCTGGCCGAGAAGGCCTCGGAAGTGGCGGCGGCGTAGGGCCGTCTTGTCGTCCCCGAAGCCGCGCAGCGGCCACCGGGGACGTCACACTGCAATATCCTCCCTCTCCCGGAAGGCGCAGCGCGCCTGTCCGGGAGCCGGGTTGAAGCCTCCCGTCTCCCGGTTCAGCTCTGCGAGCTGCCCGGGAGTTTTTGGTTGGTGGAAGCCCGTCCGTCCCGGCGCTCCGCTTCGCTTCGGCCGGGATGACAAGTGTTGCGCTTGACCGTTCACGGCCAGGCCCTAGATAGCCCCTGCAAGACGAGGCCACGTCCTCGCTCCCGCGGACGCGGGACCAAGCCCGGGACGGCCCGGCCCTTTGAGAGGAGGGCCGCGCATGGCCTGGACGTATCTGATCATCGCCGGACTGCTGGAAATCGTCTGGGCGTACTTCATGAAGCAGTCGGCGGGATTCACCCGCCTGTGGCCCAGCGTCGCCACCCTCGCCTTCATGGGCGTCAGCTTCGCCCTGCTGTCGCTGGCCATGAAGAGCCTGCCGATGGGCACCGCCTATGTGGTGTGGACCGGGATCGGGGCGGTCGGCGCCTTCATCGTCGGCGTGATCTTCCTCGGCGAGCACCTCAGCCCGCTGCGGGTGCTGGCCGCCCTGCTGGTCCTCGCCGGCCTGGTGCTGTTCCGCCTCGCGCCTGACGGGACGCCGCGCTGATCGCGCTAGACCACCAGCGGCGCGAAGGCCGCGACCACCTGCTCGTAGGCCGCGCGCTTGAACGGGACGATCAGCCCGGGCGCCTCGTCCAGACGGCCCCAGCGCCAGGCGTCGAACTCGATCTCGGCGTGCTGCTCCAGATCGATCTCGGACTCCTCGCCGGTGAAGCGGAAGGCGAACCACTTCTGCTTCTGGCCCTTCCAGCCGCGCGCCTGCTTCGAGCCGCCGTAGTCGGGTGGGAAGTCGTAGGCGATCCACTGCTGGATCTCCGCCAGCGGCTCGACCGAGGTCACCCCGGTCTCCTCCGCCAGCTCGCGCCGGGCCGCCGCCTCGTAGTCCTCGCCCTCGTCGACGCCGCCCTGCGGGAACTGCCAGTTGTGCGGGCCGGGGGTGCTGGCGCGCCGGCCGTACCAGACCCGGCCGTCCGGGTGGAACAGCACGACGCCGACGTTGGGGCGGTGGTGGGGGAAGTCGGTCATGGGCAGGTTCCAGGTGCTGGGGGCCAGGTTCTGGAGGAATGGCGCCGACGCCGGGCGCAACGCGCCTTCCCCTGGCGCCTGGCCCCCAGCACCTGGAACCTACCGCCCCGGCCGCTGGGTCATCGCCGACGCCGGCGCCAGCTGCAGGCCGCGGGCGTCGAGGCCGGCGGTCCAGCGGGCCACCGCCTCGACCGTCACCGGATAGCTGAAGCCCGAGCCCATGGCCTGGCCGCGGGCCTTCGCCAGGGCCTCCAGCGCGGCCAGCTGGCCGACGATCGCCGTGGGGGTCTGCTGCTCGTCGATGATCCGGCTGGCGCTGGCCCGGGCCCAGGCCCCGCGGCTGTTGCTCATCGAGCCGTCGTCGAGGAAGGCGATGCCGTGGCGGCGCAGCAGGGCGGTGAAGGCCGTCATACCGGCTTCGGACGTCGCGAAGCGGTCGCCGAGATAGTTGGTGACGCCGAAGTAGCCGGTGGCGCGGCCCAGCAGCCAGCCCAGCTTCGCCTCGATCTCGGCGGGCTCGGCCGAGGCCAGCAGGGTGTAGGGGCCGGGGTCGTTGGCCGGATAGCCGGTCGGCTCCATCGGGATCTCGATCATCACCTCATGGCCCTGGGCGCGGGCCAGGTCGATCCAGCCCTGCAGGCCCTCGGCGTAGGGCACGAAGGACAGGGTGACCTCCGCCGGCAGGCGCTCGATCGCCGCCCGGGTGGTGGTGGCGTTCAGACCGAGGCCGCCGACGACCACGGCTACGCGCGGCCGGCCGTCCGGACGGAAGGGGCGGGCGTAGGCCTGGGCCGGCACCCGGCCGTCCGGGGCGATGCGGGGCAGGGGGCCGTCCGGTCCCGGCTGGTGCAGGCCGGCGATGGGCGCCGGCGGCAGGGGCCGGGCCGCGACGCGCGGGGCGGTCACCGGCGCGCCGTCTCCGGACACGGTGGCCCCGTCGGGCAGGGTGATGACCGCCTCGCCCATCAGCGCCGGGTCGGTCTCTCCGGTCAGGTCGGCGTACAGGCCGCCGGCCATGGAGAAGGCCTCCAGCCCCGTGGGCGGCGGCGCGGCGGCGGCCGCCTCGCGCTTGAGGGCGATGCGCGCCGACGGGGCGCCGGCGCGGGGGTCGCCGAGGACGGTGACGAACAGGGCGGCGGCGCCGAGCAGCAGCAGGCCCGCCCCGGCCACGGCGACCGGCGGTTTGCGGAGCAGGCGAAGGGCCGGGGCCAGCCGGTCGCGCAGGGCGACCCGGGCGGGCGGCGTTCCGGCGGTGGCGGCGAGAACGGACTGGCGCTTTGCGAACATGGACCGTGCGGACGCTTCAGGCGGGCCCGCGCAGGCGGACCCCTTCAACGCTCACCTTGCCCGCGCCCGGTTAAGAAAGCCTAACGCGGCGTTAGCCATGCGCCGGTCAGTTCGGCGGCGGGGCCTCGGTCTCCGTGGCGGCCATCTCGGACCCGGGCGGCGTCACCACGATCCCCTCCGGCGCGGCCGCCAGCCGGGTCAGCTCCCCGCCGGCGCGCAGCACGTCGAAGGCCCGCTCCAGCTGGTAGTCCTTGTCGGCGTCATAAGCCTCTCCGGGCGCCTCGCGCGGGGTGTGCGCGCCCTTGCGCTCGGCCCCGATCGAGGAGTCGAGGGCGGTGGCGTAGGCGGCCTCGGAGTAGATGAAGCTGGAGCGCGAGACGATCCGCGCCTCGGCGGCCGAACGCGCCACCTCGAGGTCGGGCTCGATGCCGATCTTCTGGATCGAGCTGCCCGAGGGCGTGTAGTAGCGCGCCGTG
Organism: Brevundimonas sp.; assembly: GCF_013912005.1. Lineage (GTDB taxonomy): Bacteria > Pseudomonadota > Alphaproteobacteria > Caulobacterales > Caulobacteraceae > Brevundimonas. The sequence continues at coordinate 93,735 of NZ_JACESB010000002.1, forward strand.
GTGATCGACAGGGCGCCGTCGGCGCCGCCGCGGAGCGGAATGACCGTCTGCACCGAGCCCTTGCCGAAGCTGGTCAGGCCGACGATCGTCGCCCGCTCGTGGTCCTTGAGGGCGCCGGCCACGATCTCGGACGCCGAGGCCGAGCCGTAGTTGATCAGCACCACCACCGGCGCGCCGCCGGTCAGGTCGCCCGGGCGGGCGAAGTAGTGCTGGATCTGCTCGGGCTTGCGGCCCCGCTGGCTGACGATCTCGCCGCGTTCGAGGAAGGCGTCCGAGACGGCGATGGCGGCGTCCAGCAGACCGCCGCCGTTGTTGCGCAGGTCCAGCACCCAGCCCTTGATGGCGGGGTTCTCGCCCTTCAGTCGGGCGATGGTCTCCTCCAGCTCGCGCCCGGTGTTCTCGTTGAAGGTGGAGACGCGCAGGTAGCCGAACTCGCCTTCGACCCGGCCGGAGACGGACTCGATCTTGATCACCTCGCGGGTCAGGACGACCTCGCGCGGCTCCTCGCCGTCGCGCAGGAAGGTGACGTTGACCGAGGTGCCGACGGCGCCGCGCAGCTTCTCCGACACCTGGCTGACCGTCAGGCCCGAGGCGCTCTGGCCGTCGATGGCGGAAATGACGTCGCCCGCCTGCACCCCGGCGCGGGCGGCGGGACCGCCGTCCATCGGCGAAATGATCTTCACCAGCCCGCCCTCGGCGGTGATGGTCAGTCCGACCCCGGAGTACTGGCCCTCGGTGCGTTCGCGCAGTTCGCTGTAGTCCGTCGGCGGCAGATAGTTGGAGTGGGGGTCCAGCGCCCCCATCATCCCCTGCAGCGCCGCCTCGATCAGCTTCTTGTCGTCCACCGGCACGACGTAGGCCTGCTCGACGATGCCCAGCACGTCGCCGAACAGGCCGATCATGCGGAACGCCTCGTTCCGCGGGCTCTGCCCGGCGGCGGTGGCGGCCCCCAGTCCGACCACGGTGGCCGCGGCGGCGCCGATCATCAGCAGCTTGCGCATTCGTATTCTTCTCTCCGGCCGGAACCCGGCCGCATCCATCTAGGCGTCCGGCGGTCCGATTTCGTGGCCGCCGCGCCGAAAGGGGATAAAATCAGCGTCATCGGGGGTTGGGAAGGGAATTCCCCTAGCGCAGCCACGGCGCCGGATCGATCGGGCGCTCCTCGCGCCGCAGCTCGAAGACGACCTCGCCGTCGCCTGCGGTGCGCCCGACCTTCTGGCCGTCGGTCACCCGGGCGCCGGTCTCGACCGCCACCTCGTCCAGACCGGCGACGACGGCGCGCCAGCCCGGGCCGAGATCGAGGATCACCACCTGTCCCCAGCCGGACAGGGGGCCGGTCCAGGCCACCCGGCCGGCCGCCGGGGCGCGCGCCTCCAGGTCGTCGCCGCGCCAGCGCCAGCCGGTCGATCCGCGACCGAACCGCGCCGAGGGCGCCCCGCTGACCGGCGCGGTCAGGCGGCTCCGTCCGCCCGGGAGGCGGGTCGCCGCGGAAGGCGCGTCCGGCTCCGGCGCCGGGACGTCGGCGCCCAGCGCCCGGAGCTGGCGCTCCAGGGCCGCGGCGGCGCGCTCGGCCTCCTGCGCCTCGGCCCGCAGCACCGCCTGCAGCGCCGTCTTGCGCGCCGCCAGCCGCTCGATCTCGGCCCGGCGATCGCCGCGGGCGCTCTCGGTGGTGAACAGCTGCTCGCTGTTCAGCGCCGCGCGCCGGCGGATGCGGGCCAGTTCCGTCTGGCGGTCGACCAGCGCCTGGGCCCGCGTCTGCAGCTCGGGGGCGACGGCGCGCATCAGGATGCTGGCGCGCACGGTGTCGACGGCGCGGTCGGCGGGGATCAGCAGCGGCGGCGGCGGCCGCCGGCTCAGCGTCTGCAGGGCGGACAGCAGGCGGGCCTGGCGGCCGCGCGCCTCCGACAGCCGCGCGACCAGCGCCGCCTCCCGCACGCCCAGCTCCCGCAGCCGCGCCCGCTGGGCCGCGATCAGGGCGTCGTCGGCGTCGACGGCGCTGCGCAGGGACGCCAGCTCCCGCTCCAGCGCGGCGATCTCGGCGGCGGCTTCCGCCGCCCCGGCCCGCAGACTGCGGGCGCGGGCCCGCTCGTCCCGGAACTCCGCCTGCAGCCGCGCCGGATCTCCGGCCGCCTGCGGCGCGGCGGCGACCGGCAGGGCCGTGGAGACGGCGATGAGGGCGAGGACCAGCGGGCGCATCAGTCGCGATGATAGGGCGAGCCGGCGAGGATGGTCACGGCGCGATAGATCTGCTCGACCAGCATGGCCCGGGCGAGGGCGTGCGGCCAGGTCTGGGGGCCGAAGGCGAGGGTGGAGGCGGCGGCGGCGCGGACGCTGTCGTCGAGGCCGTCCGCCCCCCCGACGGCGAACACCAGCCGGCGCTCGCCGCCGTCGCGAAGGCCGGCGATATGGCTGGCGAAGGCGCGGCTGGAATATGTCTTGCCGCGTTCGTCGCAGGCGATCAGGTGGGCGCCCTCGGCGGCCTTCAGGATCAGCTCCGCTTCGGGGGCCTTGCCGGGCTTGCGCGGCTCGAGGTCGATCAGCTCCACCGGGCCCAGGCCCAGCGCCCGCCCGGCGAGGGTGGCGCGCCCGGCCCAGTCGGCGGCGAGCTGCGCCTCCGGTCCCCGCCCCGGCTTGCCGATGGCGACGACGCCAAGCTTCATCGGTCCGGCGTCAGGCGCGCGCGGCGCCGCGGTGGCCGCTGTCGACCGACCAGATCTTCTCGATGTTGTAGAAGGCGCGCACTTCCGGTCGGAACAGGTGGACGATCACGTCGCCGGCGTCGAGCAGGACCCAGTCGCAGTGCGGCAGGCCCTCGACCTTCACCTTGCCCAGACCGTGGTCCTTGAACAGGCGCTGCAGGTGGTCGGCCAGGGCGCCGACGTGGCGGTGCGAGCGGCCGGACGCCACGATCATGGCGTCGGACATCGGGCTCTTGCCGCGCAGGTCGATCAGGACGATGTCCTGCGCCTTGTCGTCGTCGAGCTTCGAGAGGATGGCCTGTTCGAGGTCGGTCGAGCCGACCGGGAGGGGAGCCTGCGGACCGTCTTCGGTGCGGATGGGCGCGATCGGGTCCATCTCGTGCGCCGTGTTGGAAACGGCGTCGTCTTGCGCGTCATACGCGGGCGAGGGGGTCAGCGGAGAGCTCCGGAAGGGTTACGAAAGACGTCAGCCTATCACGAACCGGCCCGCGCGTCACCGGTTCCCGCCGCGGCGGCGGCGCGCAGGGCGGTTGACGACCGCGGGTTGAGGGGCGCCGACAGCCACGCCCAGGCCGGGGCCGGCGTCTCCGGCAGGGATCGCGCGCGATGTTCGGGGACGCGCGCCCGGGCGAAGCGCTCGGCGGCCGGGGCGGTGCGGCTCTCCAGCAGCGAGCCCGGCCGGGCGATCACCGCCACCGGCATCAGCCGCATGATGTCGGTCCAGCCCCGCCAGCGGTGGAAGCTGGCCAGGTTGTCCGAGCCCATCAGCCAGACGAAGCGCACGCCGGGGTGGCGATCCACGAGCGCGCGCAGGGTCTCGACGGTCCAGCTGGTGCCGATCCGGGTCTCCACGTCCGAGACGATCATCGACGGCCCGTGCGCCGCCAGCCGCGCCGCCCGTGCGGCCGAGGCCATGCGTTCGGCCAGCGGCGCGCTGTCGCGGGCGTCCTTGAGCGGATTCTGCGGCGAGACCAGCCAGACCACCCGGTCCAGGTCGAGACGCCGCATCGCCGTCTCGGCGACATGGGCGTGGCCGTCGTGGGCGGGGTTGAAGGAGCCGCCGAACAGCCCGACCCGCATGCCCGGCCGCAGATCCAGCCCGTCGCGCAGCGCTCCCCGGCGGGGGCCGAAGGCGCGGGGCGCGGGACCGGCGTGGAAGAAGGGCAAGACGCGCTCGCGAGGACTTATGCTCACCAGCGCCCTAACACGGGCGAACGGCGCTGTCGCCGCCGATCAGCCGGGCTGTCGCTTGAAGGTGTCGCCCACCTCGGTGGCGTCCGGCCCGTCGGGACCGGCGCTCCGCCTCTCCCGCTCGCCGGTGCGCTTCACCGCCGCGTCGGAGGTCGAGGCGTCCGGCTTGCCCAGCGGAATGGCGCCGTTCCCGTCGCGTCCGTCGGTCTGGATCGGCATGTCGTCGGCCATGGAAAGCTCCTTCGCGGACGTAAGGAGCGGGGCGCGGCGTGGGTTCCCTAGGGCGTCCAGCCGCCCGGAGTCTCGACCACCTCCTCCTCGCCCTCGACCGGGGCGGCCTCGCCGCGCTGGCGGCGGACCTCGGCCCAGGCGGCGCGCAGCAGTTCGGGCACGCCCTCGCCGGAGACGCCCGAGACGAGGAAGGGACGGCGGCCGGCGACGGCCTCCAGCTCGGCGGCCTTCTCCTCGCGCAGCTCGGGGGTCAGGGCGTCGATCTTGTTCAGCGCCAGCACCTCGGGCTTTTCCGCCAGCCCGGCGCCGTAGGCCTCCAGCTCGTGGCGGATGATGCGGTAGGCCTCGGCCACGTCCTCCTGGGTGCCGTCGACGAGGTGGATCAGGCAGCCCGAGCGCTCGACGTGGCCGAGGAAGCGGGTGCCGATGCCGGCGCCCTCGTGGGCGCCCTCGATCAGGCCGGGGATGTCGGCGATGACGAACCGCTCGGTGGACGACAGGTCGACCATGCCGAGGTTGGGGGTCAGGGTGGTGAACGGATAGTCGCCGATCTTCGGCCGCGCCGCCGAGGCGGCGGCGAGGAAGGTGGACTTGCCGGCGTTGGGCAGGCCCGCCAGGCCGACGTCGGCGATCAGCTTCAGGCGCAGCCAGATCCAGCGCTCCTGCCCCTCCTGGCCGGGGTTGGCGTGGGTCGGGGCCTGGTTCTGCGGGCCCTTGAAGCGGACGTTGCCCCAGCCGCCGTTGCCGCCGCGCAGCAGCAGCTCGGTCATGCCGGCGCGGTCCATGTCGAGCAGCACCGTCTCCTTGTCCTCGTCCAGCACCTGGGTGCCGACCGGGACCTTGAGGATCACGTCCTCGCCCTTGGCGCCGTGCATCTGCCGGCCTTGGCCGTGGTGGCCGGTCTGGGCCTTGAAGTGCTGCTGGTAGCGGTAGTCGATCAGGGTGTTCAGCCCCTCGACCGCGGTGATCCAGACGTCCCCGCCCTTGCCGCCGTCGCCCCCGTCCGGGCCGCCGTGCGGGATGAACTTCTCGCGCCGGAACGACACCGAGCCCGCCCCGCCGTTGCCGGAGCGGATGTAGATCTTGGCCTGGTCGAGGAACTTCATCGGCGGCTTATGCCGCAGGAGAGCGGCGAATTACAGGCCGGGAGGGATGAGGGATCAGGGATGAGGGATGAAGAGGAGCGCGCGTCCCTCTTCCCTCATCCCTCTTCCCTCATCGCCTGGCTCAGCCCTTCGCCCACACCCCGAACGGGTCCGACCAGCCCAGCCCCATGGCTTCCGCCACGGCCGGATAGGTGATCTCGCCCTTAAGGACGTTCAGGCCGCGGGCGAGGTGCGGGTTCTCGCGCAGGGCCTCGAGCCCCTTGTCCGCCAGCGCCAGCCCGAACGGCAGGGTGGCGTTGTTGAGGGCCTCCGAGGAGGTGCGCGGGGCGGCGCCGGGCATGTTGGCGACGCAGTAGTGGACCACGCCGTCGATCTCGTAGGTCGGGTCCTCGTGGGTGGTGGCGCGGCTGGTCTCGAAGCAGCCGCCCTGGTCGATGGCGACGTCGACCAGCACCGAGCCGTTCTTCATCGCCTTCAGGTCCTCGCGCTTGATCAACTTGGGCGCGGCGGCGCCCGGCACCAGCACGGCGCCGATGATCACGTCGGCCTTCACCATCTCCTCGTCGATGGCGTTGATCGAGGAGTAGCGGGTGATGACGCGGCCCTGGGTGACCTCGTCGATATAGGCCATGCGCGGGATGGAGCGCTCCAGCACCACCACCTCGGCGCCCAGGCCCATGGCCATGCGCGCGGCGTTCAGGCCGACGACGCCCCCGCCCAGCACCAGCACGCGGGCCGGGGCCACGCCCGGGACGCCGCAGAACAGCAGGCCCATGCCGCCGTTGTGCTTCAGCAGGGTCTCGGCGGCCGAGAAGACGGCGATGCGGCCGGCGACCTCGGACATCGGCGCCAGCAGCGGCAGGCCGCCGCGGGCGTCGGTGACGGTCTCGTAGGCGATGGCCGCGCACTTCGAGGCGATCAGCCCCTTCGTCTGCTCGGGATCGGGGGCGAGGTGCAGGTAGGTGAACAGGATCTGGTCCTCGCGGAGCATCTCCCACTCGACCTTCTGGGGCTCCTTGACCTTCACGATCATGTCGTTGTTGGCGAAGATCTCGGCCGCGGTGGCGACGATCCTGGCCCCCGCCTTCGCATAGTCCTCGTCGGTGAAGCCCGCGCCCAGGCCGGCCCCGCCCTCGACCGACACCGCGTGGCCGTGGGCCACGTATTCGCGCACCGCCGTCGGCGTCAGGCCGATGCGGTGCTCGTTCTTCTTGATCTCCTTGGGGACGCCGACGCGCATGGGAGTTTCCTCGTCTGATGGGGGCGCGGCCGGCTCTGCGGCCGGCTCGCTTCGCGGCGCAATCTAGCGGTGGTCGATGCGCAGGTTCCTGTTCTTTTCAGCGCCTGAAGGCCGTACATTCGCAGCTTCTGCCAATGAGGCCGCTCGTGAAGACGATTTCCGCCGTCGCCCTCGACGACACCGACCGCAAGATGATCCGCGCCCTGCAGGCCGACGGCCGCATGACCAACGCCGACCTGGCCAGGGTGGTGAACCTGTCGGAGAGCGCCTGTCTGCGTCGGCTCAGGGCGCTGGAGGCGGCGGAGGTGATCAGCCGCTACACCGCCATCATCAACGAACGGGCGGTCGGCCTGCCGATCAGCGTCTTCGTCACCGTCACCCTCTCGTCCCAGGCCGAGGCGGCCCTGACCGCCTTCGAGACCGCCATCGCCGCGGTGCCGGAGGTGGTCGAGTGCTACCTGATGACGGGCGGCTCGGACTATCTGCTGCGTCTGGTGGTGCGCGACGTCGACGATCTCGAGCGGGTCCACTCGCGGGAGCTGACGCGGATTCCGGGGGTCAGCCGGGTGTCGTCCAGCGTGGCGATGCGGACGGTGGTCAAGCGGGGCGCGCTGCCGGTGTGAGGCGAGCCCGAAGGGCGCCCGCCCGTCTGGATTGAAGGTGTTTGACACCAGGCGGCCGCAAGGCGCTCAATCGACCTCGTGGGTATGAACGAGAACATCGCCGCCTGGACCGATCGCGAGCCGACGCTCGACGAAGAACTGCGGGCCTTGGGCGAGGAGGATGTCGTCGAGATGGGGTACCTGCCTCCCGAGTGGACGGGCGTGTTCGCGCACGTGTTCATCTCGACGGCCCTCGGCCAGCATGGCCCCCGCATCAAGCTGTACGTTCGCAAGGGCCGGCATCAGCCGAGCGCCTCGATTTCGATCGGGCCGCAGCCGAGAATTCTCGCCAGCAGCCTGGATGATCGCGACCTGAAGCGCATCTCCCCCAAGGCGCTGGAGTGGGTGGCCCTGAACCACGAGGCGTTGACCCGGTTCTGGTTCGAAGGCGACGACATGGACATTCCGGACATCGCCGAATTCGGCAGCCGGCTGAAGAAGGTCTGAGCCCTACCGCAGCGCCAGCGTCACCTGTTTGATGTCGACGTACTCGTCGATCCCGTGAATCGAGCCCTCCCGGCCGTAGCCGGACTGCTTGACCCCGCCGAAGGGGGCGACGGCGGTGGAGATGAGGCCGGTGTTGACGCCGCACATGCCGGCCTGGATGCCCCGCCCCATGCGCATCGCCCGGTCGAGGTCGCGGGTGAAGACGTAGGAGGCGAGGCCGAACTCGCTGTCGTTGGCCAGGGCCAGAACCTCTTCCTCCGTGTCAAAGGGGAAGACCGGGATCAGCGGACCGAAGGTCTCCTCGCGCCGGAACAGGGCGTCGTCGCCGCCGAAGGTCACGGTCGGCTGGAAGAAGCGGCCGCCGAGCGCATGCGGTTCGCCGCCGGTGAGGATCTCGCCGCCCGAGGCCTTGGTCAGGGCGAGGTGGTCCTGGACCTTGCGCACCGCCTTGTCCTCGATCAGCGGCCCGACCTTCACCCCGGTCTCGAAGGCGCCGCCGACGGGGATCTGCGACACGGCGTCGGCCAGCCGGCGGGCGAAGTCCCCGGCCACCGAACGCTCGACATAGACGCGGTTGGGGCAGACGCAGGTCTGGCCCGAGTTGCGGAACTTGCCCTTGATGGTCTCGGCCACGGCGAGGTCGAGGTCGGCGTCGGCGAAGACGATCAGGGGGGCGGCGCCGCCCAGCTCCATCGACACACGCTTCAGGGTCGGGGCGCACTGCTCGGCCAGCAGCCGGCCGATCGGGGTCGAGCCGGTGAAGCTGAGCTTGCGGATCAGGGGCGAGGCGGTCAGGACGCCGCCGATGGTCGCGGCGTCGCCGGTGACGATGCTGAGCACGCCCTTGGGCAGGCCGGCCTCACAGGCCAGTTCGGCCAGGGCGAGGGCGGTGAAGGGGGTCTGGCTGGCCGGCTTGACCACGGCGGTGCAGCCGGCGGCGAGGGCCGGCCCCAGCTTGCGCGTCAGCATGGCCGCCGGGAAATTCCACGGGGTGATGAAGGCGCACGGCCCGACCGCCTCGCGGAAGGTCAGGATGACGTGGCCCAGCGGGCTGTCCTGGGTCTCGCCGATCAGCCGCTCGGCCTCGCCGGCGAACCATTTGATGAAGCTGTTGGCGTAGGCGACCTCGCCCTTCGCCTCCTCGAACGGCTTGCCGTTCTCCAGCGCCATCAGGGCCCCGAGGCCCTCGGCGTTCTCGTCGATCAGCCGGGCCCAGTCGCGCAGGAAGGCGGCGCGCTTGTGCGGATCGGAGCGGGACCAGGCCGGGAAGGCGTCGTGGGCGGCCTGGATCGCCCGCTCCGTCTCCGCCGCGCCGAGATCGGGGACATGGCCGATGATCTCGTCCGTGGCCGGGTCGTCCACGGCGATGCGCTTCTCGGCGGTGACGGGTTCGCCGGCGATCAGGGCGTGCTCGCGCAGCAGCTTCAGGCCGGCGTCTCGGGCGTGGGTCATGGCTTCGTCCGGTTCGGGGAGGAACGGAAACGTCTCAGGTGGGGATGGCGTTCAGGTCGCGGCGCCGGGTTTCGGGCAGCCACAGCAGGCTGACCACCACCGCCACCGCCGTGAAGAAGACCGAATACCACAGGCCGAAGTAGATGTTCCCCGACCAGGCCACCAGGGCGAAGCTGGCCGCCGGCAGCAGGCCGCCGACCCAGCCGGTGCCCACGTTGTAGGGCAGGCTCATCGCCGTATAGCGCACCCGCGTGGGGAACAGCTCGACCAGGGCCGCGGCCTGCGGCCCGTAGAGGGCGGTGGCGGCCACCATGAAGATCATCAGGATGGCGAAGACCAGGGGAAGGTTGATGCGCGCCGGATCGGCCCGCTGCGGGTAGCCCGCGGCGGCCAGGGCGGCCTTGATCCGGCCGTCGACGTCCGCCCGCGCCGCCGCCAGCGACTCCGGGTCCAGCCCCCGGCCGTCGACCGAGGCCACCTCCGTCGCGCCGACCCGGACCACGGCGACCGATCCGGGCGGGGCGGCGACGTTGGCGTAGGACACCCCGGCGTTGGACAGCACGCTCTTGGCGATGTCGCAGCTGCTCGAGAAGCTGGCCTTGCCCACTGGGTCGAACTGCAGGGCGCAGGCGGCGGGATCGGCCGCCACCGTCACCGGCGCCGCCGCCTGCGCCTCCGCCAGCGCCGGATTGGCCGCGCGGGTGAGGGCGTGGAAGCCGGGGAAGAAGGCGACCAGCGCCAGGATCATGCCGAACAGCATCACCGGCTTGCGCCCGATGCGGTCGGACAGCCAGCCGAAGAAGACGTAGAGCCCCGCCGAGGCGACGGTCAGCGCCAGCACCAGCTGGTCGACGGTGTTGGTGTCGACCTTCAGCACCCGCTCCATGAAGAAGCGGGTGTAGAAGTACCCGCAGTACCAGACCGCTCCCTGGGCGATCATGATGCCGAACAGGGCCAGCAGCACGAAGCGGCCGTTCCTCCACGTTAGGAAGGCCTCCCGGTAGGGGGCGCGATGATCCGCGTCCGAGGCCTCGGCCTCCATGCGGCGGTAGGCGGGGCTCTCGTTGAGGCGCAGCCGGATCCACAGCGAGATGGCCAGCAGCAGGGCCGAGAGCAGGAAGGGAATGCGCCAGCCCCAGGCGTCGAACGCCTCCGCCCCGACTGCGGCGCGGGTGACGAGGATCACCGTCAGCGCCCCGATCAGGCCGAAGGCGGCGGTGGTCTGGATCCAGCCGGTCAGGTAGCCGCGACGGCCCGGCGGGGCATGCTCGGCGACATAGATGGCGGCGCCCCCGTACTCGCCGCCGAGGGCGAACCCCTGCAGCATGCGCATGACCAGCAGCAGGATCGGCGCTGCGACGCCGATCTGGCCGTAGTCCGGCAGCAGGCCGATCGCCACGGTCGCCAGTCCCATCAGGGTGATGGTGACGAGGAAGGTCGTCTTGCGTCCGGTGCGGTCGCCGAACCAGCCGAACACCAGGGCCCCGAGCGGCCGCACCACGAAGCCGAGCCCGAAGGTCAGCAGGGCCATGATGTAGGCCACCGTCTCCCCGGCGTCGGCGAAGAAGTGCCGCGCGATGACCGTCGCCAGCGAGCCGAAGACGAAGAAGTCGTACCATTCGAACGCCGTGCCGGCCGCGGAGGCGGTCACCACCGTGCGCAGACCGGGTTCCTTCCCGGCGTCATCCCTTGTCGCCGTCACCGGCCGCCTCCCCCGCAGGGCGCCGTCTGCGGGCGCCTCGGCCGGGATGCTAGTGGGCCCCGCCGGCCGCGCAAGAGGCCGAACGGCGTTCCGGACAGGCGAAGGCCCGCCGGCGGGGGGTCCGGCGGGCCTTCTTCTCAACCGGGCCGCATGTCGGGGGAGGCAGCGGCCCGGGAAGGGGAATCAGGTCAGTTGCTGGCGTCCTCGGCCGCGTCGGTGACCGCCTCGCCGGCGGCCGAGGCGTCGCGGCCGACGCCCGAAATGGTGTTGCAGGCGGCCGTCGTCAGGGCGGCGGCGGCGGCGATGAGGATGAAAACCTTGCGCATCTTGGCGTCTCCAGAGGGCCGGGGAGGGCGTCTGGCGTATCAACGTCGCGGCTGCGGCGGGGTTCCGACGTCGGCGGGATCGACCGGGACGACGGCCTCGGGCGTGGCGAAGGTCATCCGCGCCAGGGTCCCGCCGCCCGGCGCCGCGAGGATCTCCACCTCGCCGCGCAACTGCTTGGCGAAGGCGCCCATCAGGGTGCGGCCGACGCCGGCGCGCAGGGTCTCGGTGACGCCGGGGCCGTCGTCCTCGACCTCCAGCACGCTGGTTTCGCCCTTGACCCGGAAGCGCACCTTCAGCGCGCCGCCGCGGCCGGCGAAGGCGTGCTTCTGCGCATTGGTGACCGCCTCCACCAGCCACAGGGCCAGCGGCGCCAGCTTGTCCGGATCGACGACCAGCGAATCCGCTTCCACCGAGGAGGTCACCAGATGGCCGCGGCCGCTTTCCCCGGCGATCAGCTGCCCGACCAGCTCGGTCAGGAAGATGCGGGCGTCGGCATAGCGCAGGTCGTCGCTCTGGTAGAGGGTGCGGTAGATCAGGGCGAGGGCCGAGATGCGCTGGCGCGTGTCCCCGACGGCCGCCCTGGCGGGCTCGTCCTTCAGCGCCCGCTGCTGCATCGACAGCAGCGAGGAAATGATCTGCAGGTTGTTCTTCACCCGGTGGTGGATCTCGCGCATCAGCGCGTCCTTCTCCGCCAGCGAGGCGAGCAGGGCGGCGTCGCGGGTGGTGATGGTCTCGGCCAGGTCGTCGAGGGTGCGGGCGAGCACGCGAATCTCCGCCGGCGCGTTGACGGCCTGGACCGGGCGGACGGTGAAGCGCCCGCGGGCGTAGATGGAGGCGACCCGCTCCAGATAGTCCAGCCAGCGGACGATGATGCGCTCACTGACCAGCATCACCATGGCGAAGGCGGCGAGCCAGGCGGCGAGCGGAAGCAGCAGCAACCCGACCGGATTGAGTCGCGCCCACGACAACAGGCCCGGCGCCGGGGCCGACAGCAGGGCGTAGACGTCCCGTCCCGCCAGCGCCGCGCCGGCGAACACCCGACGCCCGTCCGCCGTATCGGCCTCGAACACCGCCGACCCGCTCTCCCGCGCCCGGTCGACCCAGCCGGTGAGTCTCTTGTCGTCGGCGAGATCGAACGCCGCCCGGTTCGAGGCGGTCAGGATGGCGCCGGAGGCGTCGGTCAGCGCCGTGGCGGAGTCCGGGGGCAGGGCCGGATCGGCGACGTCCGGCTCCAGCGCCGAGAGCGGAATCAGGGCGAGCATGGCCCCGTCGAAGGCGCCGAGGGGCCGCTCGAGGCGCAGGGCGACGATCAGGGCCGGCGGTTCGCCGGGTGCGGCCGGGGCCCGGGCGAGCACGGTGGACTCCCCGGCCCGCAGGCGCCGGAACCAGGGCGTTTCCCGGCTGCGCGTCAGCCAGGCCGGGGCGCTGCGGGACAGGCCTTCCGACGCGCAGGTGGCGGCGCCGGTGGCGGTCACCCGCGCCAGTCCGTCCAGCCCCTCGAGCCGGTTGACCAGGGCCGTCAGGCGCGGCTGGCAGAACACCTCGAGCGCTTCCGGGCGCAGCGCCTGGAGCAGAACGCTGGCGGTGTCGAGACGGGCCTTGGCGCGGGCCGCTGTGCGCTCGGCGGCCAGCTGCAGGTCCCTGCGCCGTTCGGTGTCCTGCTCGCGGAACTGCGACTGCGCCTGAACGGCCCCCAGGACCAGGATGGGCAGCAACGCGCCCGCCATGGCGACGCCGAGGCGGAAGCGGATGCCGTGGATGCTCGGGCGGGCCAGTCCCCGGCCGAGCGCGCGTCCGAGCCGGACCACCGCGATCAGTCCCGAACGCTGCTCAGGCGGTCTGCATCGGCGAGAATGGAGCGCATGGCGTCGCCGGCGGCGCGGCCGTCGCGAGCGTAGCCGCCCTTTTCAAGCGTGGCCTGGAGCGCCTTTCGCGCCCGTGAAACCCGGCTCTTCACGGTGCCCACGGCGCACTGGCAGATCTCCGCCGCCTCCTCGTAGGCGAAGCCGCCGGCGCCGACGAGGATCAGCGCCTCCCGCTGCTCCTCCGGCAGGGTGGCCAGGGCGAGCCGCAGCTCGTCCAGGGCCACGGGGGATTCGGGATCGTCCACCGCGACGAGGGTGCGCTCTGCGGCTTCCTGGTCGAGCTGCGACTGGCGCCAGGAGCGGCGCTTCTCCGAATAGAACTGGTTGCGCAGGATCATGAAGGTCCACGCCTTCATGTTGGTGCCCATCTGATAGCTGGCGCGGGCGTCCCACGCCTTCATCATGGCGTCCTGGGCCAGGTCGTCCGCGGCGGTGGGGTCGCCGGTCAGGGTGCGCGCAAACGCCCGCAGGTGCGGGATCAGCCCGACGAGCTCCTTCTTGAAGGCGTCGTCGTCTGCGGAAGGAGGCTTGGGCGGCGGGTTCGTCGCACCGCTCATGCGCCGCCCTCGCCGGAGGACCGCTTGTCGGCCCGCCGGAGGATTTCGAGGAACTCGTCCGGCACCGGTTCGTTCACGACTTCATCGAACATATGCCGCAGCTTGACGCCGATAGCCTGCTGACGAAGGCGCGCTTCCTCCAGGCCGGCCCCCTTGGGCGGCTTGCCCGGCGGGTTGGTTTGGTCTGTCATCGATAAAACGGTCGCCACCCTGACGCTGTTGTTGAGCCCCAAACGCCAGCCTGCCTGGACGGTTCCTGTGCCGCAGTGAAAATATGCTCAAGCTTCGCGGGTCCGGCGGAACCGTGGCGGATTTGATACGTTGACCGGGACTGCTGCGGTCTCGCTTCCGGAGGCCGGATTCTGTCGGGGATCTACCGAATGAGCCTGCTGGCCCGCCTTGCGCCACACCTTCCCTACGTCCGTCGCTACGCGCGGGCGCTGACCGGCGACCAGACCACCGGCGACAACTACGTCCGGGTGGCGCTGGAGGCGCTCGCCGCGGGCGAACGGCAGCTGCCCGCCGACATGACGCCGCGGGTCGCCCTCTACCACGTGTTCCACGCCATCTGGGCCTCGACGGGCGCCCGGCTTGAGGACAAGAGCGGCATCGACAACCGCGACGATCCGTCGAACCGGCTGATGCGGATCGCTCCGCGCTCGCGGCAGGCGTTCCTGCTCACCGCGCTGGAAGGGTTCACGCCTTCGGAAGCCGCCCAGATCCTCGACGCCGACGCCCAGGACGTCGAGCGGCTGATCGGAGAGGCCCAGGCCGACATCGACGCCGAACTGGCCACCGACGTGCTGATCATCGAGGACGAGGCGATCATCTCGGCCGACATCGAGAGCCTGGTGAAGGAGCTCGGTCACCGGGTGACCGGCACGGCCACCACCCACGACGAAGCGGTCGACGCCGTGGCCCGCCACCGGCCGGGCCTGGTGCTGGCGGATATCCAGCTGGCCGACGGCTCCTCGGGCATCGACGCGGTCAAGGACATCCTGAAGCGGATCGACGTGCCGGTGATCTTCATCACCGCCTTCCCCGAGCGCCTGCTCACCGGCGAGCGGCCGGAGCCGACCTTCCTGATCACCAAGCCCTTCCAGCCTGAGACGGTGAAGGCGGCGATCAGCCAGGCGCTGTTCTTCCATCCGTCCCGCCAGAAGGCCGCCGCCTGATCGAGGGCGGCGATCCATCCAGGACGTCACGGCCCCGGTCTTGCGACCGGGGCCGTTTCCGTTCGGGGCGAGGGTTAGCGGTCTTCCACCGGCTCGGACATCACCGTCGGCGCGTTGACGTTGGGGGCGTCCCCGGTGGGCGGCGAGGTCGGCTCGCCGGTGGCGGTGGTCGGCGCGTCGGCGGTCGGGATCTCGCGCGCCGCCTCGCCCTGGAAGGCGGCGGCGTCGACCGCCTGGTCGCCGTCGTTGGCGTTGGTCTCGGCCAGCCGGCCGGCCGAGGCGAAATAGATCACCGCGAACGCGATCACGACCATGCCGATGGCCCCGAACAGCACCATCATGATGCGCTTTCCGCCCCGGCCCTGGCGGGCGTACTGCGCCTCGACGGGCCGCCCCTCGTGGACGGCGTCGGCGGATTTGTCGTGCGGAGATTCGTGGCTCATGGATCGCCTCCCGGTTCGTTGGGTCAGGCCTGATCAACGGGCCGCGAGCGTCGCCGTTCCGGACTCGCCGGGCGCGCGAAAAAAATCCCCGACCCGCCGGAACCCCGGGGCGGGACCTCCGTTATCGGACTGCGGAGGCGGCGACGCCCCCCCGACTTGAGACTGGCGAAAGCCGGTCTGTCGCCTCCGCACCTCATTCTCGATGATGCCACTTCAGGCGGACCTTCGGGTCCGCCTTTTTCTTTGCCGCTGGACAGGCTGCCGGGGCGCGGCACTATGCGCGTCCACAAAGAAAACCCGGAGGATCCGATGGCCCGAACCAATCGTCAGTGGGTGCTGCGTCAGCGGCCGATGGGGCTGATCAAGCCCGGCGACCTCGAACTGGTCGAAAGCGCGCTGCCGGAGCCGGGCGAGGGCGAGGTGCTGGTCCGCACCGTCTACCTGTCGCTGGATCCGACCAACCGCACCTGGATGAACGACGTCGAGGGCTATCTGCCGCCGGTGCCGCTCGGCGGCGTGATGCGGGGCCTCACCCTCGGCGTGGTCGAGGAGAGCCGATCGGACCGCTTCGCCGCCGGCGACGTGGTGACCACCGCCGCCGGCGGCTGGTCGGACTATGCGGTGGTGTCGGCGCGCGAGGCCTCCCGGGTGCACCGCGCCCCGGGCCTGCCGCTGACCGCCAACATGTCGGTGCTCGGCATGACCGGCATGACCGCCTGGTTCGGCGTCACCGACGTGCTGAAGCCGCAGCCGGGCGAGACGCTGGTGATCTCCGCCGCCGCCGGGGCGGTGGGCTCGATCGCCGGCCAGGTGGCCAAGGCCCATGGCGCCCGGGTGATCGGCATCGCCGGCGGACCGGACAAGTGTCGCTGGCTGACCGAGGAGCTCGGCTTCGACGCGGCGGTCGACTACAAGAACGAGGACGTCGGCGACGCCCTCGACCGCCTCGCCCCGGATGGCGTCGAGATGAATTTCGAGAACGTCGGCGGCGACATCATGATCGCCGTGTTCAACCGGCTGAAGGTGCACGGCCGCATGGCCGTGTGCGGCCTGATCTCTTCCTACAACGCCACGCGCATGCCGCCGGCCCCGAACTTCGGCCGGATCATCACCCACCGGCTGAACCTGCGCGGCTTCCTCGTGCTCGACTATGCGCCGCGGGCGAAGGAGATGGTGACGGGGATGGCGCCGATGGTGCTGGACGGCCGCATCAAGTGGAAGGTGCACGTCGACGACGGGCTGGAGGGCGCGCTGGATTCGCTCAACCGCTTGTTCACCGGCGACCACGACGGCAAGCTGCTGGTGCGGGTGTCGGAAGAGCCGGCCGCCTGAATACGGAGCCGCCGGCATGAGCGAACCGCTGCACGTCCACTTCGAGGACCTGGGCGTGGGGGAGGTGGTGCCGCTGGGGGCCTGCGCCGTGGACGGCGCGGCCCTCGAGGCCTTCGTCGAGCGCTTCCTGCCGGGCTGGGACGTGGCCTACGGCGCGCCCGACGCCATGGTCTATGCGCTGTGGAGCCGGATGTTCTCCGACAAGGCCTCGGGGTGGGCCCAGTCCAAGGTGCTGGCCGTCGACGGGCTGCGCTACCAGCGCAACCCGCCCGCCGGCGAGTTGATGCGCGGGCGCATGACGGTGATGGGCAAGGACCCCGTCGGCGACGGCAAGGGCATCCTCATCGCCCAGCACGACCTGCTCGACGAGGCCGGGCGGCTGGTCTTCTCCTGCCTCACCCGGTCGCTGCTGGCCCGGCGGTAGGGACCGGATCGGGCGCAGCACAGAAAGGGCGACCCGCCGGAGCGGGCCGCCCTTGCATCCGCTGTCCGCCGGCGGGCGGCCGTCAGGCGTTGGCGGCGGCCGGCTGGGTCGCGGCCCGCTGGAAGGCCAGGGCGATCAGGCGATCCCAGCCCAGCAGCGAGACCAGATGGGCGTAGATCTGGCCGAGCGCGCCGTTGTCGCGCAGCTCCGCCAGCTTCTCCGCCGGCAGGGCCTTCAGCCGGTCCTCGGAAACCGCATAGTACTCGGCCAGCTTCTGCGCCTGGCCGGGCGTGCCGTCCGGGTTCCGCGGGGTGAAGTTGGCCTCGCGCACGTCCAGCAGGTCGAGATCCTTCAGCAGCTGCACGAAGGCGTCGGTGCGCTGCCGCTCCTGTTCGAAGTTGTTGCAGAACTCCATCGCCTGGCGCGTGTAGGCCGACGGCTGGCCGTCCTCGAACAGCGGCGTGGTCCCGCCCTCGACGATGAAAGGCGCCGCCCGGTCGATGCACAGGATGAGGCGCTTCTGGACGTCGTCGTTGGCGAACACGAAGGGGTAGCGGCGCACATAGGCCGGGATGTAGGCGTCGCCGCGGAACTCGCCGTCGGCGCTCACATACAGGTTCTCGCCGCTGCGCAGGCCCATCACCGCCACCGGCTGGCGGGCGTCGCCGACGAAGATCACGGGGTACGACAGGGCGGCCGGCGCGAATTCCGTGACGGTGAGCGGCACGAGGTGGGTCTGGCTGGCGAAGGCGTAGGGCTTCTCGACCGGGTTGGCGCCCAGCTTGCCGTGGGCCTCGGCCGACAGCGGCTCGGGCCGGCCGTAGAACAGGACATTGCCGGAAAGGGCGCCGCTCTGGGCGTTGGCGGTGGTGTCGGTCATGGACGCGATCGCAGCTCGGGTGTGAAAGAGAGGCGCGCCTTCTAGCCCGGATGGTTCGGGGCGGCAAACCGCTCGTCGCCGCAACCGGGGCGGCCCGCCGGCGCGGCGGCCGAACGCCGCGACCGGGGGTCTCCGTGTTGCGGCGGGCGCGACGAGGGCCTAGCTCTGGCGCATGGCCGAAAGCTGCACCCATCGCCATGACGGAGTCCCCCCGAGCTGGGACGAGATCACCGTCGCCCTCGACGCCGCGGGGGCCCGGCTGAGCTCCGAGGGCGAACGCATGACCCCGGCGCGGCTGCGGGTTCTCGAGCTCCTGCTCGCCGCCGGCGAGCCCGTGAAGGCCTATGACCTCATCGCCCGCTTCGGTCCGGACGGGCAGCCGGCCAAGCCTCCGACGGTTTACCGGGCGCTCGAGTTCCTCGAGCGGAAGGGGCTGGCCCACCGCATCGCCTCGATCAGCGCCTATGTCGCCTGCACCGAGGGGGAGGCGGCCCATGCGGCGGCCTTCCTGATCTGCGACTGCTGCGGCGCCACGGCCGAGGTGGCCGCTCCCCTCGCCGAAGGCCTGGACCGGGCGGCGCGGGACGCCGGCTACAGCATCGCGCGCACCACCGTCGAGGCGCATGGCCGCTGCCCCGCCTGTCGGGCCGAGGGCTGAGGCGCGCACTGGCGAACGGAGCGCCGGCCGCCTATGTCGCCGCCATGGACGCTGTCCGGCTGACCCCGCCCCGCCGCCTGAGACTCCCCGTCGCCAACCGCTGGGGCGCGGGCGAGATGGCCGTGCTCGACTTCGGCGACCCCGCCCGGCCCGTCGACCTGGTCTTCGTCCACGCCAACGGCTTCAACGCCATGACCTATCGCACCCTGCTCGCGCCCCTGTCCGGCGCCCTCAGGGTCTGGGCGCCGGACCTGCGCGGCCACGGCGCCAGCGCCTTGCCGGCGGAGCCGCAGGGCCGGCGCGGCTGGGCCGACCACCGCGACGACCTCGTCGCCCTGCTCGACGCGATCGACGGCCCGCCGGTGGTGCTGGCCGGCCATTCCATGGGCGGCACGGCGGCCCTGCTCGCCGCCGCCGCGCGGCCGGAGAAGGTTTCGCGCCTGGTGCTGCTGGATCCGGTCATCTGGACCCGCTGGAGCCAGGGCCTGCTCCGCCTGCCGCTGTTCGACCGGATGGCGCGCCGCATTCCGCTGGTGAAGTCGGCGCTGCGGCGGCGGGCGGTCTTCGACAGCCGTGAACAGGCCCTCGCCGCCTACCGCGACCGGGGCGCGTTCCGCGGCTGGCCGGAGACCCTTCTGATCGATTACCTGACGGACGGGCTGACCGAGACGGCGGCCGGCTTCGCCCTGTCCTGCCCGCCGGAGTGGGAGGCCTCCAACTACGCCGCCCAGGCCCACGACCCGTGGCGGGCGCTGCGCGAATTCCGGGGCCCCGTGCGTATCCTGAAGGCCGTCGAGGGCTCGACCTGCCACGTCCCCGTGGCGCCGCGCGGCCTGCCGCACGTCTCGGTCGAGATCGTCGCCGGCGGCACGCACTTCTTCCCGATGCTGCAGGCGGACGTCGCCCGCGACGCCCTGTTCGAGGCGGCCGTCTGACGCTGGCGCCGCCGCGCCCCAGGGTCTAAACCGCGCCCCACAAGAACAAGCCTCCAGTCAGGGAAACGCCCCGCACATGCGCGACATCAACCACTTCATCGACGGCGCGGCCTTCACCGGCGCCTCGGGCCGCTTCGGCGACGTGTTCAACCCCAACACCGGCGACGTCCAGGCCCGGGTGCAACTGGCCACGACCGGCGAGGTCGACCGGGCGGTGCAGGCGGCCCAGGCCGCCTTCGACGGCTGGTCCTCGACCAATCCGCAGCGCCGGGCGCGGGTGATGTTCGAGTTCAAGCGCCTGGTCGAGGCCAACATGAACGAGCTGGCCGAGCTGCTCAGCTCGGAGCACGGGAAGGTCATCGCGGACTCGAAGGGCGACATCCAGCGCGGGCTGGAGGTGATCGAGTTCGCCTGCGGCATCCCGCATGCGCTGAAGGGCGAATACACCCAGGGCGCGGGCCCGGGCATCGACGTCTATTCGATGCGCCAGCCGCTGGGCGTGGTGGCGGGCATCACCCCGTTCAACTTCCCGGCCATGATCCCGATGTGGATGTTCGGCGTCGCCATCGCCGTGGGCAACACCTTCATCCTCAAGCCGTCGGAGCGCGACCCGTCGGTGCCGGTGCGTCTGGCCGAGCTGATGCTGGAGGCCGGCGCGCCCGCCGGGGTGCTCAACGTCGTCCACGGCGACAAGGCGGCGGTCGACGCCATCCTGACCCATCCGCAGGTGCACGCCGTCAGCTTCGTCGGCTCGTCCGACATCGCCCACTACGTCTACCGGATGGGCGCCGAGCACGGGAAGCGGGTCCAGGCCATGGGCGGGGCCAAGAACCACGGCATCGTCCTGCCCGACGCCGACATGGACCAGGTGATCAAGGATCTGACCGGCGCCGCCTACGGCTCGGCCGGCGAGCGCTGCATGGCCCTGCCGGTGGTCGTGCCGGTCGGCCAGAAGACCGCCGACGAGCTGCGCGAGCGCCTGGTCGCCGAGATTCCGAAGCTGAAGGTCGGGGTCTCGACCGACGCCGAGGCCCACTACGGCCCGGTGGTCAACGCCGCCCACAAGGCGCGGGTCGAGGGCTGGATCGAGAAGGGCGTGCAGGAAGGCGCCGAGCTGGTCGTCGACGGCCGCAACTTCACCCTGCAGGGCCACGAGAACGGCTGGTTCATCGGCCCGTCGCTGTTCGACCACGTCAAGCCGGAGATGGAATCCTACAAGGAGGAGATCTTCGGCCCGGTGCTGCAGATCATGCGCGCCGCCAGCTTCGAGGAGGCGCTCGCCCTGCCGTCGAAGCACCAGTACGGCAACGGCGTCGCCATCTTCACCCAGAACGGCCGCGCCGCCCGCGACTTCGCCGCCCGGGTCAACGTCGGCATGGTCGGCATCAACGTGCCGATCCCGGTGCCGGTCGCCTACCACACCTTCGGCGGCTGGAAGCGCTCGGCCTTCGGCGACATCAACCAGCACGGCATGGAAGGGGTCCGCTTCTGGACCAGGACCAAGACCGTCACCGCCCGCTGGCCCGACAGCGAGCTGGAGCACGCGGATTCGAGCTTCGTGATCCCGACGATGCGTTGACGACGCGCTGCGCCGGAGGGGTTCGCTTCTCCGGCGTTCGCGGCGGCGCAAATCGGTGATAGGCGTTAAGCTTGACGAACCGCCACGCTGGAGCGCCCCCCCGCATGCGACGCTTTTTCGTCTGGTCCGCGCTGGCCGCGGTCATCGGCCTCGCCCTCGCCGGCGGCGGCTACTGGGCCTACTGGAACTTCTACGCCCGCTTTCAGCCGGTCGTGGTCAGCCGTAACCAGGCCGAAATCCAGCGCCTGCTGGATGAGAGCTCGTGGATCTCGGCGGGCGGGGGCGGCGCGCCCCTCTACATCGTCGGCTACCGCGACTCCGCCGCCATGCAGCGCTACGAGCGCGAGGAGGTCCCCAAGCTCCGGGCCGCCGGGGTCGAGGCGCGGATCATCGTCTTCGCCCGGCCGGACCGGGAGGGACTGGCGCAGTCCACCCCCGCCGAACGGGCCACCGTGGCGGAGCTCTGGCTGACGCGGGACTGGGTCCTGTACCAGCGCTGGACAGCGACGCCGCCGCGCAACTGGACCGCCGCCGGCATCCCGGCGGCCGACGGCAACCTCGCCCGCAGCGCCGTGGTCGACGCCGGCCGCGACTTCGTCGCGGCCCTGTCGCGCCACCTCGGCGAGGCCGGGCTGCAGACCCGCTATCCGCTGATCGTCTGGCGCGACCGCGAGGGCTACATGAAGGCCTGCGCCTGCTCCGACAGCCGGTCCTGGGCCTTCATCCGCGACGACCTCGACGCGCCGGACCGCATCGATCCCGCGCCGGTGGCCGGCGTCGGGGAGGCGCTGGCGGAAGAGGCCGCCGCGCCGGGTCAGCCGCTGCCCTATCCCGCCCTGCCGTCCGCCCCGCCCGCCGCGGGGGCGACGCCGGGAGCGGATGCGCCGGCCGCCGCGTCGGCTCCGGCTGCGCGTCCCCGGCCGGCCCCGCCCGCCGGGCCGCCGGCGGCTCCGGAGGCGAAACGCTCCGACGACACGACCTTTTTCTGAGCGCCGGCGTCAGAGGACGCGGTCGCAGGCGTCGATCAGCCGGTCGACGTCCGCCTCGTCCTGGTAGAGGCCGAAGCCGAAGCGCAGCACGTCGTCACGCACGTCCGTGACGATCCCCGCGTCGAGCAGCCGCGCCTTCCAGTCCGCCGCGTGGGAGTGGCGCAGGGCGAGGAAGCGGGCGTGGGGCTCCGCCCCGGCGAGCGGATTGAGGATGACGGCCCCGGACAGCTGCCCGGCCCGCCCCTCGCGCACCGCCGCCTCGAAGCGTCGCATCAGCGCGAGCGCGTGGTCCGTCACGGCGGCGGTGTCGAGGCCGGCCTCGTCCAGCATCCTGCGGACGCCGTTGAAGCGGTACAGCGAGGTGAAGTCCGAGGTCGCGCCCCAGAAGCGTCCGGCGTCGGCGCGGTACTGCACGCCCTCGGGCGGGCCGGTCAGGTTGCCGAACTCCGCGAACCAGCCGGTGACGACGGGGCGCGGGCAGAAGCCGTCGGGCGCGTGCATGAAGCCTGCGCCCTCGCCCGACATGGCGTATTTGTAGCCGCCGCCGAGGTAGAAGACCCGATCCGCCACGGCGGACAGGTCGGTCGGCAGGGCCATGAAGCCATGGTAGCCGTCGACCACCACCCACGGGCCGGCGGGGTCGGCCAGCGTCGCCAGCTCCGCGAGCGCCCCGAACACCTGTCCGGTCCGGAAGAAGACCTGGCTGACCACGATCAGGTCGAAGCCGCCGCCCTGCGCCGCCTCGAGGAAGCGCTCGGCGAAGCTGTCGAACGGGTGCAGCGGAATGCGGGTGACGACGGCCTCGCCAGCCTCTTCCCAGCGCTCGCCCTGGCGGCGGAACGAGTGGAATTCGCCGTCCGTCGACAGGATGCGCACCGGCTTGCGCTCGACGCCCGAGAACAGGCGCACCAGGAAGTCGTGGGTGTTGGAGGCGAACACCACGGTGTCCGGCGACGGCAGGCCGAGCTCCCTCGCCACATGGCTCTGCGCCTCCGGCACGACCTTGCCGAAGATCAGGTCCCACTTGCGGTCGGCGAAGTGGTTGGCCTCCACCCAGGCCCGGATCTGGCCGTCGAAGCTGGCGTCCGGCCACAGGTGGTGGCTATGGGCGGCGAAGTGCAGCCGCTCCGGATCGAGCGACAGGGCGCGGGAGAACAGGTCCTTGCGCGCCCCGGTCATGCTCAGACCAGCGCCCCGTGGCAGTGCTTGAACTTGCGGCCCGAGCCGCAGGGGCAGTCGGCGTTGCGGGGGGTCCGCTCCCAGCCGACCGGCAGGGCGTCGACGGGCAGGCGGGCGCGGTCCTCGCCCTGCAGCGCGCCTTCCGGCAGCTGCGCCGACGGATTGGCCATCTCGTTCTCGCCGGTGCCGGGGTTCAGGTGGATCTCCTGGAACTCCGGCAGCTCCATCGGCGGCGGGGTCTCGAAGCGGAACTCCACCGTCATCAGCCAGCGGGTGACGTTGTGGCGCAGCTCATAGAGCAGCGTCTCGAACAGGTTGAAGGCCTCGGTCTTGTACTCGTTCAGCGGATCGCGCTGGCCGTAGCCGCGCAGGCCGATGACGCCGCGCAGATGGTCGAGGTGCACGAGGTGCTCGCGCCACTGCATGTCGATCATCTGCAGCAGGAACTGCTTCTCGAGGTTGCGGGTCTGCTGCTGGCCGACCAGCTCCAGCCGCTCGGCGGCGCGCGCGTCGGCGGCGGCGGCGATGCGCTCCTCGATCTCCTCGTTCGACACGCCTTCCTCGGCCGCCCACTCGCGCAGCGGCAGCTCCAGACCGAGGGTGTGGCGCACCTTCTCGTCCAGCCCCTCGATGTCCCACTGCTCGGCGTAGGCCTTCGGCGGCATGTGCTTTTCGACGAGGTCGGAGATCACGTCGGTGCGGAATTCCGCGACCAGCTCCGACAGGTCCTCGGCGTCCATGAACTCCTGGCGCTGCTCGAACACGGCCTTGCGCTGGTCGTTCACGACGTCGTCGTACTTCAGCAGGTTCTTGCGGATGTCGTAGTTGCGCTGCTCGACCCGCTTCTGGGCGGTCTCGACCGCCCGGTTCAGCCAGGGGTGGGAGATGGCCTCGCCCTCGGCGACGCCGAAGCTGCGCATGATGGCGTCCAGCCGGTCGCCGGCGAAGATGCGCAGCAGGTCGTCCTCGCAGGACAGGAAGAATTTGGAGACGCCCGGGTCGCCCTGGCGGCCGGTGCGGCCGCGCAGCTGGTTGTCGATGCGGCGGCTCTCGTGACGTTCGGTGCCGAGCACGAACAGGCCGCCGGCGGCCAGCGCCTTGTCCTTCTGAACGGCGATGTCGGCCTTGAACTCGGCCTCCTTGGCCGCCTCCATCTCCGGCGTCACCTCGATCGCCATGTTGCGCTGGTCGAGACGCCACTTCTGCATCCGCATCTCGAGGTTGCCCCCGAGCTGGATGTCGGTGCCGCGGCCGGCCATGTTGGTGGCGATGGTCACGGCGCCCGGCAGGCCGGCGTCGGCGACGATGTAGGCTTCCTGCTCGTGCTGGCGGGCGTTGAGGACGCTGTGCGGAATGCCGCGACCCGTCTTCACCTCGATGTCGAAGTCCTCGTCCTTCAGCGCCTGGTACGCCTTGCGCGCCGCGGCCCGGACCTTCGGGTCCTCGCTGCGGACCTCGGTCTCCAGATGCGCGTGCTGCGGCTTCAGCGTCCGGATCGTGACCTTGTACTCGTAGGTCTCGAGCAGCTTCGACAGCGTCTCGGACTTCTCGATCGACACGGTGCCGACGAGGATCGGCTGGCCGCGCACGTGGCATTCGGCGATCTGGCCGGCGATGGCCAGGTTCTTCTCGGCCTCGGTGCGGTAGATCTCGTCGTCGTGGTCGATGCGCTGCACCGGACGGTGCGTCGGCACCTCCAGCACGTCCATCTTGTAGATGTCGAGGAACTCCTGCGCCTCGGTCGCCGCCGTGCCGGTCATGCCGGACAGCTTCTCGTAGAGGCGGAAGTAGTTCTGGATGGTGACCGAGGCCAAGGTCTGGTTCTCGGGCTGGATCTTGACGCCTTCCTTGGCCTCGATCGCCTGGTGGAGACCCTCCGACAGCCGCCGGCCCTGCATCATGCGCCCGGTGAACTCGTCGATCAGCATGATCTCGCCGGCGCGGATGATGTAGTCCTTGTCCTTGACGTAGAGGGTGTTGGCCCGCAGCGCCTGGTTGATGTGGTGCACCAGGGTGATGTTGGCCGCGTCGTAGAGGCCGGTCGTGTCGGGCGCGAACAGGCCGCGCTCCTCCATGATCTGCTCGATCCGCTCCGAGCCCTCCTCGGTCAGCAGCGCCTGGCGCTGCTTCTCGTCCAGATCGTAGGTCGCCTTGTCCTGGATCAGGTCCTTGATGATCGTGTCGACCGTCACATAGAGCTCGGACCGGTCCTCGGTCGGGCCCGAGATGATCAGCGGCGTCCGGGCCTCGTCGATCAGGATCGAGTCCACCTCGTCGACGATGGCGAAGTGGTGCGGCCGTTGCACCATCTCGCGCCGGTCGTAGACCAGGTTGTCGCGCAGATAGTCGAAGCCGAATTCGTTGTTGGTGCCGTAGGTGATGTCCGCCGCATAGGCGGCCTGGCGCTGGCCCTGGCTGAGGCCGTTGACGATCACGCCGACCTCGAGGCCGAGGAAGCGATAGACGCGGCCCATCCATTCGGCGTCGCGGCGGGCCAGGTAGTCGTTGACGGTGATGACGTGGACGCCCTTGCCCAGCAGGGCGTTCAGGTACACCGGGGCCACGGCCACCAGGGTCTTGCCCTCGCCGGTCCGCATCTCGGCGATGCCGCCGTCGTGCAGGATCATGCCGCCGGTCAGCTGAACGTCGTACTGACGCTGGCCCAGCACCCGCTTCGAGGCCTCCCGCGCCACCGCAAAGGCGTCGTTGAGGATCTTGTCGAGGTTTTCGCCCGCCGCGATGCGGTCGCGGAAGGCGTCCGTCATCATCCGCAGCTCCCCGTCCGACAGGGCGGCGTACTTCGCCTCCAGCGCATTGATCTTCTGGACCCGGCTCATGAAGTCGCGGACCTTGCGGTCGTTGGATGAGCCGAAAATCTTCTTGGCGATGCCGAGCATGGGTGTTCCGAAGGCGGTCGAGCGGCGGATGGCTCTGGTACGAGGTCCCGGAAGGGCGGCGGTCAGACGCCGCGGAGAGGCCTCGGCGACGCCGGCCCGCGCGCCCTGACGGGCGGTCGCACGGGGCCGCGCGAACATTCGAAAACCCCTCGACTTGGGCGCAGGCGGGACTTAAGCACCGGCCTTATCCCTGTCAACGCGAGGGCCTTTCGCCGCCCGCAGACGGAGCGCGCCCGCATGCGGTCTTCCCGCCTCCTGTTTTCCGCCCTGCTGGCCCTGTCGCTGACCGTGGCCGCCTGCGGCCGGGGCGGCGGCGACGACCGGCCGCCCGAGCCCGGCGACCGCGCCGTCGCGCGGGTCCAGAACGAGACGATCTGGGCCTCGGACGTGAAGCGCGAGGCCGTGGCCCAGGGCCTGGTCGGCGAGGGCGAGCCGCTCGACGTCACCTCGGACCTGTTCCGCCGCGTGCTCGACGAGGTGATCGACCAGAAGCTGCTGGCGAGCGAGGCCGAGCGTCGCGGCCTCGACAACTCGGCCCTGGCCCAGCGCCGGCTGGAGGCCACCCGCGAACGCATCCTCGGCGACATGCTGGTCGAGACGGTGGTCAACAACACCATCTCCGAGCGCAAGGTCGAGGAGCTCTACCAGGAGCAGCTGCGGCTGGCCCGGACCTCGGAGGAGATCCGCACGCGGCTGATCCTGTCGCGCACCCGGGCGGAGGCCGACGCGGTCATCGGCATCCTCGCCCAGGGCGCCGCCTTCGAGGCCGTCGCCATGGAGCGCTCGATCGACGAGGCGACCCGCTTCTCCGGCGGCGACCTCGGCTACTCCACCCTGGATGTGATGCCCCAGGCCTACGCCAACGCCCTGCGCGGCCAGCCGGCCGGCTCGACCGTCGGACCCTTCCAGACGGAGGGCGGCTGGGCCGTGCTGCGGGTCGAGGACCGCCGCCGCGAGACGCCGCCGACGCTCGAGCAGGCGCGGCCGCAGATCGTGCGCTACCTGACCTACGAGGGCGTCCGCCAGCTGCTGGAGGAGCTGCGCGGCCGCGCCGACGTCGACGTGCTGCTCAACGGCGAAGCCGCGCGCTCGCAGGAGCCCGCCTCGGCGCCCCCGGCCGCCCCGGCGAAGGCGGACGCCTCGTGAGCCGTCCGCCCGTCTCCGGCCGCGGCCTGACCGGCCAGAAGATCGAACAGGCCCTCGAGAAGGCCTTCGATCCGTTCGCCTCGGCGCTGAAGCGCGCGGCCCCCCCGCGCCCCGCGCCGGGCAAGCCCGGCCTGCAGATCTCGCCCCTCGCCGTGCCCTTCCCCGCGATCCCGCCGATCGGAGGGGTCGAGATCGCCACCGCCCGGGCCGGCTTCTACAAGCACGAGCGCGAGGACCTGGTGGTCTTCCGCTTCGCCCCCGGCACCACCTGCGCAGGGGTCTTCACCCGCCACAAGGTGGGTTCGGCGCCCGTCGACTGGTGCCGGCGTCGGCTTGAGGCCGAGGCCGGCGGCATGGACGTCCGGGCGCTGGTCGTGAACGCCGGCTGCGCCAACGCCTTCACCGGCAAGGCCGGCGCCGACGCCGCCCGCCGCACCGCCTCCGAGGTCGCCAAGCGCTTCGGTTGCCGCCAGCGCGACGTCCTGCTGGCCTCCACCGGCGTGATCGGCGTGGTGCTGGACGACCGGAAGATCGCCGCCCGGCTGCCGGAGATCGAGACCGGCCTCGGCGCCGACAACTGGGCCGCCGCGGGCCGCGCCATCATGACCACCGACACCTTCCCCAAGGGCTCGTACGCCGAGTGCGAGATCGAGGGGGTCCGGGTGAAGGTCGCCGGGATCGCCAAGGGCTCGGGCATGATCGCGCCCGACATGGCGACCATGCTGGCCTTCATCGTCACCGACGCGGACATCCACCCGAACGTCCTGCGCGCCATGCTCGGCCTGCACGTGCGCACCACCTTCAACTCGGTCACCGTCGACGGCGACACCTCGACCAACGACACCTGCCTGCTGTTCGCCACCGGCGCCTCCGGCGCGCCCCGCATCGGCCGGGTCGGGGACCGGCGGCTGAAGGACTTCTCCCGCGCCCTCGACCAGGTGATGCTCGACCTCGCCCACCAGCTGGTTCGCGACGGGGAGGGCGCCACCAAGTTCGTCAAGGTGACCGTCGACGGCGCCGCCAGCCCGGCCTCGGCGCGCAAGCTGGCCAAGTCGATCGCCGACAGTCCGCTGGTGAAGACGGCGCTGGCCGGCGAGGACGCCAACTGGGGCCGGGTGGTGATGGCCGTCGGCAAGACCGAGGAGCCGGTCGACCGGGACCATCTGATGATCCGCTTCGGCCCGCACGTGGCGGCGATCGACGGCGCGCCCTCGCCGACCTACGACGAGGCGAAGATGAGCGCCTACATGAAGAGCCCGGAAATCGACATCACCGTCGACGTCGGCTCCGGCCGCGCCTCGGCCACCGTCTGGACCTGCGACCTGACGAAACGCTACGTCGAGATCAACGGCGACTACCGCTCGTGAGCGAGCCGCTGAAGACCGTCCTCGTCGTCGCCGTCGCCCTGGTGGACCCGGACGGGCGGGTGCTGATCGCCCAGCGGCCCGAGGGCAAGCAGCTGGCCGGCCTGTGGGAGTTTCCCGGCGGCAAGGTCGAGCCGGGCGAGCGGCCGGAGGCGGCGCTGATCCGGGAACTGAAGGAAGAATTGGGCATCGACGTCAACGAGGCCTGCCTCGCGCCCTTCGTGTTCACCAGTCACGCTTACGAAACGTTTCACCTCTTGATGCCACTGTACCTGTGCCGACGGTGGTCGGGGACGGTGCAGGCGCGCGAACATGCCGCGCTGAAGTGGGTGCGGCCGGGCCGGCTGTCCGACTACCCCATGCCGCCGGCGGATGAACCCCTGGTCGCCTGGTTGCGCGACCTGCTCTAGCCGCCGGAGGAGGCGCCGATGAGACGTTTCCTTTCCCGCTTCCGCCGCGACGAGGATGGAGCCACGGCCATCGAATACGGCCTGATCATCGCCCTCATCTTTCTCGCCATCGTCAGCGCCCTGACAGCCTTCGGGAACGCCACCAGCGGCATGTTCAACAGCGCGATGAACGCCCTGCGCGCCGCGATGGGCGGCTAGTCCGCTTCGTCCCCGGTCCGCTCGGTCACCCCCAGGGCGTCCGCCAGCCGCATTTTCGCCGAGCCGCGGGGCAGGGGCTTCTGCTGGCTCTCGTGCGGAGCCCACCCCGCAAGGTGGATGATCTCGAAGGTGGCCGGGATGCGGCCGTCCGGATCGGCGAAACGGTCGGCGTACAGCTCCGCCGCCCGGGCCACGACGGCCCGGCTCAACGGACGCACCGGCCCGGCCAGGACATTGGTCTCGCCCATGGCCCGGAGGTCGCGGACGAGGGCGAGCAGGTCCGGATAGCGCACCGTCAACCGGTCGACGTCGGCCACCGGCAGGGCGAACCCCGCCCGCTGCAGCAGGGCCGCCCCGTCGAAGCCGTCGGCGAAGGGCGACACCCGCGCCTGGGCGCCGCCCCGGACCTCCAGCTCCGCCTCGGTCAGCACCCCCCGCAGCTCCTTCAGGGCGCCGGCCCCGAGCAGGGATCCGATGAACAGCCCGTCCGGTTTCAGCGCGCGGCGGATCTGCGCCAGGGCCCCCGGCAGGTCGTTGGCCCAGTGCAGGCTCATCAGCGAGACGATCAGATCCTGCGACTGCGCCTCCAGCGCCAGCGGCGCCTCCCCCGGACCGGCCCGCTCGGCCAGCGATCCGACGACCTGGACCTGTCCGACCCGGGCCGCGGCGGGGCTGCCGGCGAGAACCCGCTCGAACACCCCGGGCTGGGCCGAGAGATCGGCGGCTTCAGGCCATTCCCGGACCAGGGCGTCGAGGCTGTCCACGGCGTTCTCCGCCGCCCGGACGTGCAGGAAGTCGGCGCCGGCGAAAGCCCGGCGGCTGCGTTCCAGCCTTGCCGTCCGGCGGCGGGTGTCGAAAATGCGCGGCGGAGCGGAGGACGAACTCATGCAGCCACAGGATGGGACCTGGCGGGCGGCTTGGGAAGCGGCGGCGGGCGCGGGACGTCTGGTGGGCCGCAATCTGGCCGATCTTCTGCTGCCGCCGCTGGCCCACGACGCTCCGGAGGCCACGGCGGGCGCGGGGCTGTCGGCGCGGGCGTGGAGCCGGGTGAGCTTTCTCGAGGATCCGGTCTGTGACGGCTGCGGCGCGGCCTTTGAGATGGACGGCGGCGATTTCGCCTCCGAGCGCTGCGCCGCCTGTCTCGCCCGGCCCTACGCCTTCGCCCGGGCGCGCGCCGCCTGCGTCTATGACGAGGCGTCCCGGGGGCTGATCCTGCGGTTCAAGCATGGGGATCATCAGCCCTACGCGCCGCTCTTCGCCCGCTGGATCAGCCGGGCGGCCGCCCCGCTCCTGGCCGAGACCGACGCGATCGTCCCGGTTCCGCTCCACCCCTTGCGGCTGCTGTCCCGGCGCTTCAACCAGTCGGCCGAGATCGCCCGCCCGCTGGCCCGGCTGGCGCGCCGCGACTACCTGCCCGACGCCCTCGTGCGCCTCAGCCACACCGCCAGCCAGGGCGGCAAGTCGGCGCGCGGGCGCCGGCTGAACGTGAGGAAGGCCTTCGCCGTGACCGAAGCCGGGGCCCGGCGGGTGCGCGGGCGCCGCATCCTTCTCGTCGACGACGTGTTGACCACCGGCGCCACCGCCGAGGGCTGCGCCCGCGCGCTGCTCGACGCCGGCGCCCGCTGCGTCCACCTGGCCGTCATCGCCCGGGTGCGGACGACGCGGGAACCGCCTACATAGCGGCTACAGCAATCAGGAGATCTCCCTTGGCCGACGTCGTCATCTACACCAAGCCCGGCTGCCCCTACTGCACCGCCGCCAAGGCGCTGCTCGAACGCAAGGGCGCGGACTTCACCGAGATCGTGGCCTCCAACGATCCGGAGAAGAAGCAGGAGATGATCCAGCGCTCGAACGGCCGCATGACCTTCCCGCAGATCTTCATCGACGACCGTCACATCGGCGGCTGCGACGACCTGCAGGCGCTCGACCGGAAGGGCGGACTGGATCCGCTGCTCGCCGCCTGATGACGGCGGTTCCGGTCGCCCTCGTGCAGACGCGCACGCCGGCCTCGCCGGCGGCGGCCCTGGCCCACGTCGCCCCCCTCGTCCGCGAGGCGGCGGCGGGCGGGGCGAAACTGGTCCTGACCCCGGAGGCGACCAACTTCGTGATCCGCGACCGCGCGGCCCGCGAGGCCGTCCTGACCACGGTCGAGGACGACGAGGTGGTCCGCGGCCTCCGGGCGTTGGCCGCGGAGCTCGGCGTCTGGCTGCTCATCGGATCGGCCATCGTCCGCTCCGGCGTGGAGGGCGACGATCGCGCGGCCAACCGCTCGATCCTGATCGACGACCGGGGCGGGATCGCTGCGACCTACGACAAGCTGCACGTCTACGACGTCGACCTCCCGACGGGCGAAAGCTGGCGCGAGAGCGCCGCGATCCGGCCGGGCGAGGCGGCGGCGCTGGCCGAAACCCCGTGGGGCGGGCTGGGGCTGACCGTCTGCTATGACCTGCGCTTCCCCCGGCTCTTCCGCGCCCTGGCGAAAGCCGGCGCATCGATGATCGCCGTCCCCTCCGCCTTCACCGTCCCGACCGGGGAGGCGCACTGGGAGACCCTGCTGCGCGCCCGGGCCATCGAGACCGGCTGCTGGATCCTCGCCCCCGCCCAGGGCGGGGCGCACGAGGACGGCCGGCGGACCTGGGGCCGGTCGACGGTGGTCGGGCCGTGGGGCGAGGTGGTGGCCAAGCTTGACCACGACGCGCCCGGCGTGCTGTTCGCCACGCTCGACCTCGATGCCGTGGCCCGCGCCCGCCAGGCCGTGCCGCAGCTGACCCACGACCGCGACTTCGCCCCGCCCCGATGATCCGCTACGCCCTTCATTGCGACCAGGAACACGCCTTCGAGGCCTGGTTCGGCTCCTCGTCCGACTATGACGAGCAGGCCGCGCGCGGGCTCGTCCAGTGCCCGATCTGCGGCTCGTCGGGGGTGAGCAAGCAGATCATGGCGCCGGCGGTGACCGGCACGAAGACGTCTGCAGCGCCCGAACTGGCGGCGAAGATGCAGACCATGATGATGCAGGCGGCGCGCGAGGTGCGCAGCCACGTCGAGCAGAATTTCGAATACGTCGGCGACGCCTTCGCGCGCGAGGCCCGCGACATCCACGAGGGCCGTTCCGAGCGACGCGAGATCTACGGCGAGGCGACGCCGGCCGAGGTGAAGAAGCTGCGCGACGACGGGGTGCCCTGCGCGCCTCTCCCGCCCGTTCCGCCGGCCCCGGACAAGCTGAACTGAGCTGTGGGCGAGGGGGAGCGCTACCAGGAATTCGATCCGCCGCCGGGCCTGCGGCCCTTCGTGCGGAGGATCTGGACCTACGCCGCGCCGGCGCCTGCGCCGACGGTGCAGCGGATCGCCCCCGACGGCTGTCCCGAACTCGTCGTCGACATCGGCGCGCCCTACGAGGAACAGGGCGAGGACGGCCGCTTCCGACTGCAGCCGCGGGCCCTGTTCGCCGGGCAGATGACCCGCCCCCTCGGACTCCGCGCGACGGGCCCGGTGGAGCTGGTCGCCGTCCGGTTCGAGCCCGACGGGGCGCGAAACTGGTTGGGTCGGCCGCTGGTCGAGGCGACCGATCGTCGTCTGGACATGGTCCCGCGGCTGGCCGACCTCAGCCTGCCGGCCGGGGATCCCCTCGCCCAGGTCGAGATCATGGCGCGCCGGCTCGAGGCCGAACGAGCCGCGTCGGGTTGGAGCCTCGATCCCGAGGTCCGGGCCGAGATCGAGTCGGCGGGGCGGGACGAACCGTCGCCAGCACGCAGCCCTCGAGAGCACCGCGCCCTGCAGCGCCGCTTCCGTGACCGGGTGGGCGTGCCGCCGCGCATGCTGCGCTCCGTGCTGCGCTTCCGTCGGGTGTTCGATCACGCCGCCGGGCCGGACGCCGCCGGCTGGCTTGAGGCCGGCCTGGAGGCGGGCTACTTCGACCAGCCCCAGCTGGCGCGCGACTTCCGTCGCTTTCTCGGCTGCACCGCCACCGGATGGGCCCGCGAGCAGGTCGGGCTGGGGCGCCGGATCGCGTCGCAATCCTACAAGACCGGCCCGCTTTCGCCCCCCTAGGCTGTCCCCGTCTCACACGAGGGAACCGCCATGTCCGTCGCCGCGCTCGCCGCCCTGCTGATCCAGGCCGCCCCCGCGGCCGGGCCCGATTTGTCCTGGATGGCTGGCTACTGGCTGGACTGCTCCGGCGGCCGCGAAGCCTCCGAGACCTGGAGCGATCCCCGAGCGGGCCTCAGCGTCGGCCATGCGGTGACGTCCTCGGCGGAGGGGACCTGGTTCGAGGTTTCCCACATCCGGCCGACGCCGGAAGGTCTCGCCTATGTCGCCCAGCCCGGCGGCGCGCCGCCGACCACCTTCGTGCTGATCGAGAGCGGCCCCGCCCGGGCGGTTTTCGCCAACCCGGAGAACGACTTTCCCACCCGGGTGATCTATGAACGCGAGGGGAATGTCCTTTCCGCCCGCATCGAGGGCGAGGTCGGCGGGCAGGCGCGGAGCATCACGTGGAGCTTTCAGGCGCAGCCGCTGAACACCCGCTGCCCCGCCTGAACTGGCGGCCGATGACGGCCGCCGATCTCGACGCCGTCGCCGCCCTGGCGCTGGTGGCCTTCCCGGACCACTTCGAGGGGCGGGCCTGCTTCGACAACCGGCTGCGGCTCCACCCGTCCGGCTGCTTCGTGCTCGCGGACGAAGCCGGCGCGGTGCGCGGCTATCTCGTCGCCTATCCGTGGCGGGCGGGCGAGGCGCCGGCGCTGAACACCGTGATCGAGGCGCTGCCGGCCGACGCCGATCTGGTCTACCTGCACGATCTCGCCCTGCACCCGCGGGTGCGCGGACAGGGCTGGTCGCGCCCGGCCGTCGAACGGCTGGCCGCCGACGCCCGCGCCGCCGGTTGGCCGGCCCTGGCCCTGGTGGCGGTCAACGACGCGGCGCCGTTCTGGGCGCGGCACGGCTTCGCGGTCGAGGAGTCGCCGGCCCTGGCCCGCAAGCTGGCCGGCTACGGCCCCGGAGCCCGCTACATGGTGCGGCCGCTCTAGTCGCGGCTGCGGGTCCAGCCCTTTTCGGCCATGCAGGTGACGAAGGCGGTCGTGCCCTCGTCGTGACCCGCGCGGGCGCGGCAGTCGTCGCGGGCGCCGTCGAAGGGCTGGGCGCCCTGGCCGCTCCAGCCGTAATCGCCGTCGGCGTCGATGACGGTGACGCAGGCGGCCGAGGCGAGGGCGGCGGCCGAGACGGCGGCGAGGATCATGAGGCGCTTCATGGGAACAGCTCCGTGAAAGGTGGAGCTTTCCGTTCGCATACGGTCCGCCGCCGGTCCCGTTACAAGACGGCAAGCTGGGTGAATTCGCCGTAAGCCGGCTCAGTCGCGCAGGCCGACCATCATATAGTTGATGTCCGCGTCGGCGCTCTCGCTCCAACGGTCGCCCAGCGGGTCGTAGGCTAGGCCATAGGGGCCCATGACCGTCAGCGGCTCCGGCGCCAGCATGGCGCGGACTTCGTCGGGCTTGAGGAACTGGCGCCAGTCGTGGGTGCCCGCGGGCACCCAGCGCAGCACGTACTCGGCCGCCACCTTGCCCAGGGCCAGCGACTTCAGGGTCCGGTTCAGGGTGGCGACCACCAGCATGCCGCCGGGCTTCACCAGCCGGGCGCAGGTGCGCACGAAGGCCGCCGGATCGGCGACATGCTCGATCACCTCGAGGGTGAGGACCACGTCGAACGGGCCGGCGCCCTCCGCCTCCAGCTGCTCGACCGTGGCCGCGCGATAGGCGATGTCCAGCCCCGTCTGCGCCGCATGGGCGCGGGCCGTGCCGATGTTCTCGCGCGAGGCGTCGATGGCCGTGACCCCGAACCCCATCCGGCGCATCGGCTCGGCCATCAGGCCGCCGCCGCAGCCGACGTCGAGCAGGGTGAGGCCGGCGAACGGCGTCCGCGCCCGCACGTCCCGGTCGAAGCGCTCGGCCGCCCGGTCGCGCACGAAGGCCAGGCGGGCGGGGTTGAACCGGTGCAGCGGCGCGAACGGCCCCCGGGCGTCCCACCATTCGGCGGCCTGCGCCGAGAAGCGCGCGACGTCCGCCGGGTCGATCGAGGGGCCCGCCGCCTCGCCGTTGAATTCGCCCGCGCTTTGGGGTTCCCGGCCGTCCGCCGGGTCGTTAGAAGCGACCATGGGCCGAGGGATGAACCCCTGCGGCCCTCCACGCAAGACGGAGCGGTTCGCCACGATGACGCGGCCAGACACCACGCGGCTGGTGATGAAGTTCGGCGGCACCTCGATGGGGGATCTCGAACGGATCCGCCGGGCGGCGCGCATCGTCGCCGCCGAGGTGCAGGCCGGGCGCAAGGTCGCCGTCGTCGTCTCCGCCATGGCCGGAAAGACCAACGAACTGGTGGCCTGGACCGACGGGGCGGGCCGCCCGGCGCAGGGCGTGGAGCTGTCGGACGACGAATATGACGTGGTCGTCGCCTCCGGCGAACAGGTGACCTCGGGCCTGCTGGCCCTGACCCTGCGCAACCTCGGCCTCAACGCCCGCAGCTGGATGGGCTGGCAGATCCCGATCCTGACCGACGACGCCCATGGCCGGGCGCGCATCGAGGACGTGCCGGGCGAGGTCATCGGCGCCGCCATCGACGGCGGCGAGGTGGCGGTGGTGCCCGGCTTCCAGGGCGTCACCCGCGGCGGGCGCATCACCACCCTGGGGCGCGGTGGATCCGACACCTCGGCCGTGGCGGTGGCGGCGGCGCTGGGCTGCGAATGCGATATCTACACCGACGTGGACGGCGTCTACACCACCGATCCGAGGATCGAGCAGCGCGCCCGTCGCCTTGAAAAGGTCTCCTACGAGGAGATGCTGGAAATGGCCTCGCTGGGCGCCAAGGTGCTGCAGACGCGCTCCGTCGAGCTGGCCATGGCGAAGCGGGTGCCCGTGCGGGTGCTGTCCAGCTTCATCGAACCGGACGCCGACGGCGTCCTGCCGGAGAAGTCCGGCACCCTGATCTGCGACGAGGAGGAGATCGTGGAAAAGCGCATCGTGTCCGGCGTGACCATGAGCCGCGACGAGGCCCGCATCACCCTGCTCGGCCTGGCCGACCGCACCGACGCTCCCGCCGACGTGTTCACGCGGCTGGCGGAGGCCAACGTCAACGTTGACATGATCGTGCAGTCGCAGTCCCGCACCGAGGGGGCGGTCAACCTGACCTTCACCACCGGCCGGCGCGACGCCGCCCGCGCCGCGGAGCTGATGCGGGCCGCCCAGGCCGAGATCGGCTTCGGCGAGATCCGCGTCGACGAGGACGTCGCCAAGGTCTCGGTCATCGGCGTCGGCATGCGCAGCCACGCCGGGGTGGCCCAGACCATGTTCCGGGCGCTCGCCGACAAGGGCATCAAGTTCCAGGCGATCTCCACCTCGGAGATCAAGATCAGCGTGCTGATCGACGCCGCCTACGCCGAACTGGCCGTGCGCGCCCTGCATGCCGCCTACGGACTGGAAACGGTCTAGCGTACAAGCTTTGCCGCGCCCATCTGGAGCGCGCAGTCGAGGAGAGGCCATGCCGGCGGGCGGATTGACGACGAGAGGTCCGAGAAACCTCCTTCGCCAGATCCGTGAGGCTATGGCGGGGGCGGCGCCGGCCCAGGAGCGGCTGGACACCGTCGTCCGCATCGTCGCCCAGTCGATGGTGGCCGAGGTCTGCTCCATCTACCTGCGGCGGGCGTCGGGCGAGCTGGAGCTGTTCGCCACCCAGGGCCTGAAGCCGGAGGCGGTGCACAAGACGCGTCTGCGGCCGGGCGAGGGCCTGGTCGGGGAGGTGGCCCGCACCGCCGAGCCGATCAGCCTGTCCGACGCCCCGTCGCACCCCAGCTTCGCCTACCGCCCGGAGACGGGCGAGGACCCGTACCACGCCTTCCTCGGCGCCCCGCTGCTGCGCGGCGGCCGGGCGATCGGGGTGCTGGTCGTCCAGAACCGTTCGGAGCGGCGCTACGACGAGGACGAGGTCGAGGACATCCAGACCATCGCCATGGTGCTGGCCGAGACCGTGGCGTCGGGCGAGCTGGTCGGGCTCGAGGAGCTGCGCGACATCGAGGTCGCGCCGCACCGGCCGGAGCGTCTCAAGGGGCAGCGGTTCGCCGAGGGCCTCGCCTTCGGGCACGTCGTCCTGCACGAGGCGCCGGTCCCGCCGGAGAATCTCCTGGCCGAGGATCCCCAGGCCGAGGAGGTCCGGCTCAGGGAGGCGCTGGTCGCGCTCAAGGCCAACATCGACCAGATGCTCGAGGGCGGGCAGGGCGGCCTGGCCGGTCCCTCCTTCGAGGTGCTCGAAACCTACCGGATGTTCGCGGACGACCGCGGCTGGAACCGCTCCCTGGTGGAGGCGGTGCGCACCGGCCTGACCGCCGAGGCGGCGGTCGACCGGGTCCGCAACGAGCACCGCGCCCGCTTCGCCAAGGCCCGGGATCCCTACATCAAGGAGCGCCTGCACGACTTCGAGGACCTGGCCAACCGGCTCCTGCGGGTGCTGGCCGGCGACCGGCCCGGCGAGCGGGCGCTGCCTGACGACGCCATCCTGGTGGCGCGCAACCTCGGTCCGGCCGACCTGCTCGAATACCCGCGCGACAAGCTCCGCGGCCTGCTGCTGGAGGAAGGCTCCGCCGCCAGCCACGCCGCCATCGTCGCCCGGGCGCTGCAGATCCCCTGCGTCGGCCGCCTGATGGGCCTGCGCGACCGGCTGTCCGAGGGCGACCTGGTCATCGCCGACGGCGAGACCGGCGAGGCCTATCTGCGCCCGCGTCCGGACATGCTGGCGGCCGCGCAGTCGCGCATCCAGGTGCGCAGCCAGCGGCAGGCCGAGTTCGCCGCCCTGCGCGACACCCCGGCGGTCACCCTCGACGGCCAGCGCATCACCCTGCTGACCAACGCCGGCCTCGCCGTCGATCTCGAGAACCTCGACGCCGTCGGGGCCGAAGGCATCGGCCTGTTCCGCACCGAATTCCAGTTCATGGTCTCGGACGAGCTGCCCCGCCTCGACAGCCAGACCGCGCTCTACCGCCGGGTGCTGGACACCGCCGGCGCGCGGCCGGTGACCTTCCGCACCCTCGACATCGGCGGCGACAAGGTCCTGCCCTACTTGGAGACGGAACGGGAGGAGAATCCCGCCCTCGGCCGGCGCGCCATCCGCCTCGGCCTCGACCGGCCCGGCCTGCTGCGCCTGCAGCTGCGCGCCCTGCTGACCGCCGCCGCCGGCCGCGAGCTGCGGGTGATGTTCCCGATGATCGCCACCGTCGACGAATTCCGCCACGCGCGCGAGCTGGTCGACATCGAATGCGCCTGGGCGCGCCGCCGCGGCCGCGCCCTGCCGGACCTGTTGCGCGTGGGGGCGATGATCGAGTGCCCGTCGCTGCTGTGGCACCTCGACGCCCTGCTGCCGCTGACCGATTTCGTCTCGGTCGGCACCAACGACCTCTTCCAGTACATGTTCGCCGCCGACCGGACCAATCCGCTGGTCGCCGATCGCTATGACCCCCTGTCGCCGCCGGCGCTGCGGGCCCTGGCCGAGATCCAGCGGCGCTGCGCCGACACCGGCACGCCGGTGTCGGTCTGCGGCGAGCTGGCCGGCCGGCCGCTGGAGGCCTTCGCCCTGCTCACCCTCGGCTTCACCCGCCTGTCCGCGCCGGCGGGCGGGGTCGGTCCGGTGAAGCGGATGATCCTCTCCGCCGACCTCGCCGCCGCCCGCCGCGGCATGGCCAACCTGCTCGGCTCCTCGGCCGGCTCGATCCGCGGCGAGCTCGAAAGTCTGGCCCGGAAATTGAACGTCGCGATCTGAACCGCATCTCCCCGGGCGTCGGGGGGATGTTTAATAAATCGTTGATCGGTCGACGGGAATGAGTTATCCACAAGGCGAACCCGGACCAGCCGCGGGGGCGGCGCCGGACTGTCATCCCGATATGGTACAGGGCCCGGGTTCGAGTACGGCGGGCGGGCGTTCCGCGCCGTCGAGCGTTGGGTGGGCTTTCATGGCGCTGGAAACGGGCAGGAGCCCGGACGGGCACGAGGCGCAGACGGACTGGCGGGACGTCATGCCGCCCATCACCGACGCCCCGACCCTGGGCGACGGTCTCCGGGACGCCCGGGAACGCTCCGGACGCACCCTCGCCGAACTGTCCAGCGTCACCCGGGTGCCGGCCCGCTATCTCACGGCGCTCGAGCAGAACGACTATTCGGTCCTGCCCAACCGCGTCTTCTCGATCGGCTACGTCCGCGCCTACGCCGCCGCGCTCGGCCTCGACGAACAGCTGGCGGTCGAGCGGTTCAAGGGCGAGACCCCCGATCCCTCCGTGCCGCTGCAGCCGCCGGTCGGCGTGGCCTTCGAGGAAGTCCGCCGCTATTCGCCGCGCGTCATCGCCGCCGGCCTGGCCCTGGTCATCGCCGTCGTCGGCTGGAACGTGTTCCAGCGCGTCAGCCTGATGCGGGCGCCGCAGCCGTCCGACATCGCCGAGGTGCCGGAGAGCTGGCGCGTGGGCGAGGTGCCCGGCCAGGGCGAGCTGATGCGGCTGAGCGCCCCGCACCCGGCGCCGCCGGACCAGACCGTCCCGGCCCTCTACGTCACGCCCGGGCTGGAGGCCCAGCTGACCGGGATCGATCCTGCCTCGCCCGAGGCCCTGGCCGCGGCGGCGGACGCCGCGCCGCCGGTGCAGAAGGCGTTCAATCCGCGCGGCGCCATCTACGGCGCCTCGGCCAGCGCCTCCCAGGTGGTCATCCAGGCCCGCAAGGCCGCCAGTCTCGTGGTGCGCATGGCCGACGGCCGCGTCCTGTTCGCCCGGCAGCTGGCGGCCGGCGACGCCTGGCGGGCCCCGGTCGGGGTTTCCGCCACGGTCGACGTGTCCGACCCCTCGGCCTTCGACGTCTATCTGAACGGCGAGCACGGCGGCCCGCTGGAGGCCAGTCTGACGCCCCTGGCCCAGCTGAACACCCGCGCCCACCACCTGGCTCGCCAGGCCGCCGCCGAGGTGGCCGCCCGGGCCGAGGCGGCGCGCGCCGCGGCGACGCGGGCGAGCGAACAGGTCCGCGACCAGGCGCAACTGCAGACCGCCCCGGTTCCGTCTTTGGGGGGCGCCACCGCCGGCGGCTGAGTCTGCGACCGCCGGGTCGTGGCCATGCCGCAATCGTGCGCCTATGTTCGCCCCCGCATGAGCCTCGATCACACCCACGTCCGTCCCTGGCGCCACATCGGGCGCCGCACGTCGCGCCAGATCATGGTCGGAAGCGTCCCCGTGGGCGGCGACGCGCCGATCACCGTGCAGTCGATGACCAACACGCCGACGGCCGACGCTGCGGCGACCCTCGAGCAGATCCGCCGGCTCGAGGAGGCGGGGGCCGACATCGTCCGCGTCTCCTGCCCCGACGAGGACTCCACCGCCGCCTTCCGGACCATCGCCCGCGAGGCCCGCGTCCCGCTGGTGGCCGACATCCACTTCCACTACCGCCGCGGCGTCGAGGCGGCGCAGGCTGGGGCCGCCTGCCTGCGCATCAACCCCGGCAACATCGGCTCGCCCGACCGGGTCCGCGAGGTCGTGCAGGCGGCCAAGGACCACGGCTGCTCGATGCGCATCGGCGTCAACGCCGGGTCCCTGGAGCGCGAGCTGCTGGAGAAGTACGGCGAGCCCTGCCCCGAGGCCATGGTCGAGAGCGCGCTCAACCACGCCCGCATCCTGCAGGACCACGACTTCCACGAGTTCAAGATCTCGGTGAAGGCCTCCGACCCCTTCCTCACCGTCGCCGCCTACCAGCAGCTGGCCGAGGTCATCGACTGCCCGCTGCACCTGGGGGTGACCGAGGCGGGACCGCTGCGCACCGGCACCATCAAGTCGTCGATCGGCCTGGGCATGCTGCTCTGGAGCGGCATCGGCGACACCATCCGCGTCAGCCTCGCCGCCGATCCGGTCGAGGAGATCAAGGTCGGCTTCGACATCCTCAAGTCGCTGGGCCTGCGCCACCGCGGCGTCAACATCATCGCCTGCCCGTCCTGCGCCCGGCAGGGCTTCGACGTCATCGGGACGGTCGGCATTCTCGAGGAGCGGCTGGCCCACGTTACCACCCCGATGTCGCTGTCGATCATCGGCTGCGTGGTCAACGGCCCCGGCGAGGCCCTCTACACCGACGTCGGCTTCACCGGAGGCGGGGCGGGTTCCGGCATGATGTACCTGAACGGCAAGATCGCCGGCAAACAGGCCAACGCCGGCATGATCGACGAGATCGTCGCCCGGGTGGAGGAGAAGGCGGCCGAGCTGGAAGCGGCCCGCGCGGCGTCGCTGGCCCCGGCGGCCGCGGAATAGGCTCCCGGAGAAGACATGAAGCTCTACATCACCATCCCGTCTCCCTACGCCCGGAAATGCCGGATCGTCGCCCGCGAGAAGGGGCTGGCGGCGCGGGTGGAGGAGGTCGTGGTCGATCTCTACGGCACGGCGCCCGAGCTGGCCGCCTGCAATCCGCTGGACCAGGTGCCGGCCCTGATCGCCGCCGACGGCCTGCCGATCACCGACAGTCCGCTGATCTGCGAGTACCTCGACGAGCAGGGGACAGGGCCGCGCCTGCTGCCGGCGTCCGGGCCGGAGCGGCTGGCGGTGCGGCGTCTCGAGACCCTGGCCGACGGGGCCATGGAGATGGGCGTCAAATGGGTGCTCGAGAAGCGCCGCCCCGAGCACGAGCGGTCGCCGGCGTGGATCGAACGCTGGCGCGACCGGCTGGGCCGCTCGTTCGACGCGCTGGAGGCCGCCGACCTGTCGGCCGACCGGCTCGATCTGGGCGTGATCGCCACGGGCTGCGTCCTGACCTGGACCGACTTCCGCCACCCGGAATACGACTGGCGGACCGGCCGGCCCCGGCTGACCGCCCTGCAGGCGGCGCTTGAGGCGCGGCCCGGCTTCGCGGCCACCCGCCCGGACGCCTGAGCCTCAGATCACCCCGGCCAGTTGCAGCGCCTGGAAGAGGGCGAGGCCGACCAGCAGGACGCCCACCGCCAGGGCCAGAACGCGCCGGGGCACGCGCTTGACGATCCAGCCGGCGAACGGCGCCGCGACCAGGCCGCCGACCACCAGTCCCGCGATCGCCGCGGCGTGGTTCTGCAGCGCCCCGGCCTCGCGCCAGTGGCCGGTGGCCAGCGCCCAGACGAAGGCGGAGCTGATGGCCACGGTGACGAAGAACTCCGCGGTGTTGGCGGTGCCGATGGCCCGCCGGGGCTCCTGACCTGCGCCGACCAGGGTGGACGAGACGCTCGGCCCCCAGCCGCCGCCGCCGACGGCGTCGAGGAAGCCGCCGACCAGACCCAGCGGGGCGACCCATCGCCGCCGCAGGCGGCGCAGCGGCAGCTCCCGCCGGCTCCGCCACAGGATGTAGACCCCCATCAGCGCCAGATA
Source organism: Brevundimonas sp. (assembly GCF_013912005.1). Lineage (GTDB taxonomy): Bacteria > Pseudomonadota > Alphaproteobacteria > Caulobacterales > Caulobacteraceae > Brevundimonas. The sequence goes on from NZ_JACESB010000002.1 coordinate 136,204, forward strand.
GGCGATCACCCAGGGCTTGATCGTCTCGCCGGGAACGCCGGTGAGCACGAAGGCGCCGAGGCCGCCGCCGACCACGCCCGCCGCCGCCAGCGGCAGGCACAGCCGCCAGTCGACATTGCGGTGCGCGACATGGCTGCCCGCCGACGCCGCGGTGGTGAAGACCTCGGCTCCGTGGACGCTCGCCGAGGCCATGGCCGGCGGCACCCCGAAGGCCAGCAGCACCGAGGAGGAGATCACGCCGTAGGCCATGCCCAGGGCGCCGTCGACGGCCTGCGCCACCACCCCGACCAGCAGGAAGAGCAGAAAGGTGTCCATGGCGCCCAGCCGCGTGCGCGGTCCGGCGCCGCCCGCCATCGATGACGCGGCGAGGGGCGGACCGCAAGAGCCTCCCGCCCGCCGCCGCATCGACAGGAATGCGCCCGACGGGGTAAGGACGCCCTCCCGTCAGAGAGGCTCACGCGTTGCGACTTCCCCAGGCCCGGCTCGATCAGGTGCTCGACCGCTTCCACGAGGTGGAGGCGCGCATGGGCGCGGCGACCGACGGCGCCGAGATCGTGCGCCTGTCGAAGGAGCACGCCGAGCTGAAGCCCGTGGCCGACGCGGTGCAGGGCCTCGCCCGCGCCCGCGCCGAGATGGCCGATCTCGAGGCGATGGCCGACGATCCGGAAATGGCCGAGATGGCCGCCGACGAGCTGCAGGCGCTGAAGGACCGGCTGCCGGAGCTGGAGCGTCAGGTCGCCCTGCTGCTGGCCCCGCGCGACGCCGACGAGAACGCCTCGGCCGTGCTCGAGGTGCGCGCCGGCACCGGCGGCGACGAGGCGGCCCTGTTCGCCGGCGACCTGTTCCGCATGTACTCGCGCTACGCCCAGTCGCGCGGCTGGCGGGTCGAGATCGACAGCGTCTCCGAGGGCGAGGCCGGCGGCTACAAGGAGATCGTCGCCACCATCACCGGCGAGGGCGTCTTCGGCCGCCTGAAGTTCGAGAGCGGCGTGCACCGGGTGCAGCGCGTGCCGGTCACCGAGGCCGGCGGCCGCATCCACACCTCGGCCGCCACCGTGGCGGTCCTGCCCGAGGTGGAGGATGTCGAGATCGAGATCCGCGACCAGGACATCCGCATCGACACCTACCGGAGCTCCGGCGCCGGCGGCCAGCACGTCAACAAGACGGATTCCGCGGTCCGCATCACCCACCTGCCGACCGGGATCGTGGTGACCTCGTCGGAGAAGTCGCAGCACGTGAACCGCGACAAGGCGATGAAGAACCTGCGCGTCCGGCTCTACGACATGCAGCGGCAGGAGAAGGACAAGGCCCGCTCCGACGCCCGCAAGTCGCAGGTCGGCTCCGGCGACCGCTCCGAGCGCATCCGCACCTACAACTTCCCGCAAGGGCGGGTCACCGATCACCGCATCGGCCTGACCCTGCACAGCCTGCCGCAGATCCTCGAGGGCGACCTCGACCCGGTGCTGGACGCCCTGATCGCCGAGGACCAGGCCGCGCGCCTCGCCGACCTCGAGGCGGAATTCGCCTGACGGTCAGCCCGGCGGCCGGATCCGGCGCTTCAGCAGCCGGTCGGAGAGCGCCTCGGCGTGTTTCAGGGTGAAGGCCAGGGCCGCCGGATTGCCGCGCCGCGGCCCGATGCTGTCGGCCATCACCGCGCCCCGCTCCCCGATCGGCCTGGGCGCGCCGGTGGTGGTGTCGAGCGCCGTCTGGTGTTCGGTCTCGGCGTTCAGCTCGGCGCCCATCAGGATGATCTGCACGCTCAGCCAGGTCCACAGCAGGAAGCCCATCATCGCCGCCAGGGGGCCGTAGGAGGCGGTGCGGACGAAGGTCTGCAGGTACCAGCTGAAGCCCAGCGACAGGGCCAGGCTGAGCAGGGCGGCGAAGATCGCGCCGGGGGTCAGCCAGCGCCAGCGCGCCCGCGCCCGGCAGGGCCCGAAGGCGTAAACCACGGTCAGGGCCGCCACATAGACCAGCAGCAGCACCGGCCAGCGGAACGGCGCCAGATAGGCCCACTCCTCGGCGAGGCCGAACACGCCCAGCACCACCGGCACCCCGACCACCAGGGCCGCGGCCAGCAGCACGGCGCCGAGTCCGGACACCGTGAAGGCCATGCAGACCAGGTTGTAGCGCACGATGTTGCGCCGCTCGACCTCGTGATAGGCGACGTTGAGCCCGTAGAAGAGCACCTTGATCGCCCCGTTCGCGGTCCACAGCGACAGGGCCAGGGTCCAGACGAGGGTGAAGGTCAGCTCGCTGGCGGAGTTCTCCGCCAGCCGCTGCATCTCGCCGCCGATGAATTCGGCCACCGGCCCGGGGAGCACGGAGTACAGGAATTGCAGCCGGCTCCATGCGTCGTACGGATCGGCGAACAGGCCGTAGATGGTGACGAAGGCCGCGAGGGTCGGGAACAGCGACAGGACCACGAAGAAGGTCACGCCGCCGGCGACGAAGCCGACCCGGTCGCCGAAGTAGGAGCCCGCCACCCGCCAGGCGATGTCGACCCAGCCGCGGTGCGGAATGCGCTCCGGCCGGTCCGCCAGACGGCCGCGGCCCGGCTCCTTCGCCTCGAAGTCCTCGGGCACAGGCGCGGCGGGCCGGGTCGGCTCCGGCCGCGCCGGCCGCAGCTCCAGCCCGTACTTGTGGCCGCGGGTGTACAGCAGGTGCGCCGCTCCGGCGCCGGCCGCCAGACCCCCGGCCACCGCGCCGACCACGCCCCACAGGCCCGGGCCGGCCCTTCGTCCCGACTGTCGCTTCATCGCCGCGACAACGGCTGCGCTCGCGGCCCGTTCCGTCCTGCCGCCCGGCTTGAAATCCGCGCCCGCGCGCGCCAAGCGTCGGGGATGACCGACGCCGCTCCCGCCCCGACCCTGCTGTCCGCCTGGAAGGCCGCCCAGTCGCGGCTCAAGGCCGGCCGCATCGACAGCCCCTCGATCGACGCCCGCCTGCTGCTCGAGGTCGCCGCCGGCTGCACCCGCACCGATATCCTCACCGACCCCTACCGCGCGGTGACCCCGGAGCAGCAGGCCACCCTCGACGGCTATGTGGAGCGCCGCCTGCGCCGCGAGCCGGTGTCGCGCATCCTCGGCCGCAAGGGCTTCTGGAAGATCATGCTGAACGTCACCCCGGACGTGCTCAGCCCCCGCCCCGACACGGAGGCCATCCTCGACGTCGTCATGCTGGCCTTCGCCCCGCACGAGGCCTTCACCATGATCGATCTCGGCACCGGCTCCGGGGCCATCCTGCTGGCCACCCTGGCCGAGCGGGCCGGCGCCCGCGGCGTGGGCACGGACGTGTCGAGCGAGGCGCTGGCGGTGGCGCGGGAGAACGCCGCCAACCTCGATCTCGACGGCCGGTGCGACTTCATCCGCACCGAGTGGGCGACCGGCTTCGGCGACCACAGCTTCGACCTGGTGGTGTCCAATCCGCCCTACATCCCCACCGCCGACATCGCCGGTCTCGACCCGGAGGTGCGCGACCACGACCCGCACCTCGCCCTCGACGGCGGTCCCGACGGCCTGCAGGCCTATCGCGAGCTGGCCCCGGAAATCCGCCGCATCCTCCGGCCCGGCGGCGTCTTCGCGGTCGAGATCGGCTGGGACCAGGGTCCGCAGGTGAAGGCGCTGTTCGAACAGGCCGGGTTCGCCGACGTGATCGTGGTCAAGGACCTCTCGGACCGGGACCGGGTGGTCACCAACGGCCCCGACCCGCGGACGAACCCCATACCCAAGATGTAGCAGGCGCCGCCGCGGCGGGCTCGGCCGCCGCGCGGCCGTCGTCGCGGCGAGGGCGGCGACCGCGCGAAAGCCTCTTGGAAACGCCGCAATCCCGCGCTAAGTCTGCATGGTCTCCCACCCAAACCGCACGCCCGAACCGCTGAAGGTTCTGCCGCGCGCGCGTCCAGGGCAGTGACGGTCGGGCCGGTCGCCCGGCGGACCACAGGGCGACGACCCGAATTCCGATCACATCGTCAGCGGGGATGGGCCCCGACCGAAGCGGAAGACGAAGACGGACGGTCCCGGGCGCCCCGCGCTCCGGTCCGCCCTTACCCACCGAGGCACGGTAGCGTCCGATGAGAGATTTCAAGGGCATGAAGCGTCAGCGCGGACGCAACAGGAAGCCGGGCGGCGGCAACGCCAACGCCACCAATCCGAACCGTTCGTGGGACTCGCAGGGCCCCGAGAACATCAAGGTCCGCGGCAACGCCCAGACGGTCTATGAGCGCTACATGCAGCTGGCGCGCGACGCCGCCGCCTCGGGCGACCGGGTGCTGGCGGAGAACTACACCCAGCACGCCGAGCACTATTTCCGCGTCCTGCGGGCCCTGCAGCCGCAGCGCCCGGTGAGCGAGATCGCCCAGCGCGAGCTGGCCGGCCAGGGCTTCGACATCGATTTCGAGGACGAGTCCGGGGCCCAGGCCGCGGCCATCCTCGCCGCGCAGCAGGCCGAGGCCGACCGCGCCGCCGAACAGGAGCGTCGCCAGCGCGAGCAGGACGAGCGCCGCAACGACCCGCGTCAGGACAGCGAACGCCGGGACGGCCGCGATCGCGACAGCCGGGATCGCGACGACCGCGAGCCGCGGGCCGAGGCCGAGGGCGAGACCCGCGAGGGCGGCCGCCGCGAGAGCCGCCGCGAGCGCTGGGAGCGCCGCCGCGAGGAGCGCAATCGCCGGTTCGAGGCCGAACGCGGCGAAGGCGGCGAGTCCGACGCGGCGTCGGGCGAGTCCCGCGAGGAGACGGCCCCGGCTCCCGTCGAGGTCGAGGTCGAGGCCGAGGCGCGTCCGTCCCGCGAGCGCGGCGCCCGCCGTCCTCGCCGGGAGGAGTCCGCCGAGGAGGCTCCGGCCGCCCTGCCGGGCTTCCTGACCCGTCCGACCCTGACCGCCGCGCCCGCCGAAGGCGACGCCGGCGAGGCCGAGGCCGCCCCGGCCCCGCGCCGCCGCGCGCCGCGCCGCAAGGCCGAGGCTCCCGTCGAAGAGGGCTGATCGCCCGCCGCGGGATCGGCCGCGCGAGGGGTCCTCGTGCGCGAACCGGGTTGACGCGGGCAGCGCCGACCGGTCCAACGGGCGAGCACGCCTCAGCCTCTGACCGGGAGCGCCCATGCCTCGTCTGCTCCGGCCGACCGTCCTCGCCGCCGCCCTCGCCCTGGCGGTGACCGCCTGCGCCTCCACCCCCCCGCCGCCGCCTCCGCCCGGAGGACCCGGCGCCGGCCCCGTCCTGCGCGACTGGCGCGGGATCGTCACCGCCTTCGACCGGGATCGCCACGAGCGGATCGACGCCGCCTGGAGCCTGGCCCTCGAGCAGGCCCGTCGGCAGCGCGGCTCCGGCGATCTGGGAAGCCTCGGAGAGCTGATTGATCCCGACGCCGCCCGTCCCGGCGTTACGCCGCCCGTCGGCGACTATCGCTGCCGCACGGTGAAGCTGGGCTCCCAGGGCGGCGAGGGGGGGCTCGGCTATGTCGTCTACGGCTGGTTCGGCTGCCGCATCGAGCAGACCCCGAACGGGCTGAAGTTCGTCAAGCTGACCGGCAGCCAACGCCCCGCGGGGCTGCTGTTCCCCGAGGACGACCGGCGCATGATCCTGCTCGGGTCGATGTCGCTCGCTTCGGAACCGGCGGCCAACTCCTACGGGGCCCGGCCCGACCGCGACCTGGTCGCCGTACTGGAGCGCATCGGCGAACGCCGCTGGCGGCTGGTCATCCCGTGGCCGCAGAACGAGTCGAACCTCGATCTCATCGAGCTGGTCCCCGCCTGAACCGGCTCCTTCGCCGGCCGTTCCTGCTGCTCAGCCAGCCGGAGCCTGCCCATGCGGACCGCGACGTCGCTCGCCGCCTTCCTTCTCCTCGTCGCGTGTGACGAACCCGCTCCTCCGCCGGCTTCCGGCTCCGCGACTTCGCCCCGGACAGCGCCGTCGCCCGCGGACCCGCCGGCGGGGGGCGGCGCCGCCCCGCCCGCCTCCGACGCCGCAGCGGAACCGAAGGCCGGCCCGGCGAACTGGCGCGAAGTGGTTTCGGCCGCCGACGCCTCGCGGCTCGGCCGCCTGGACCAGGCCTGGCGGCTGGCCCGGGCCGAGGCCGAGGACAAGGGGTTCGCCGGCGAGGTCGAGGCGCTCGGACCGCTGGTGGATCCGAACGCCGGCCTGGCCGGCCGGCTGCAGCCGGCGCCGGGCGACTACCGTTGCCGCACCCTCAAGCTCGGCTCGAACCGGCCCGAGGGCCCCGGTTTCGTCCGCTCTCCGTGGTTCCGCTGCACCGTCGAACTGACGCCGGGCGGCGATCTGGTCCTGGCCAGGACCAGCGGTTCGCAGCGCACGCGCGGCCTCCTCTATCCGGACACGGAGCGTCGCCTCGTCTTCGTCGGGGCGGAGGCCGGGGGTCACGACGAGGGCGGGCGGCCCGCCTACGGCGAGACGCCGGACCGCGACCAGGTCGGGGTCTTCGAGCGGGTCGGACCCGGGCGCTGGCGTCTGGCCATCCCGTGGCCGCGGGTGGAGTCGAAGCTCGAACTGCTGGAGCTGGTCCGCTGAACCGCCGGCCTTGACCCGGGGGCGCGGCTTGAAGAGGCTGGATGCGCGGAGACGGTCCGCAGGCAAGGGACAGGGCACATGCGCGGCGCAGGGGTCACCATCGGTTCGATCATCGTTCTGGCGGTGGTGGGGGCGCTGATCCTCATCGGCCTGCCGACCTACAACGTCTATTCGAAGCAGATGGCCGGCAAGGCCGCCTATGAGCAGGCGGTGCAGGACCGCCGCATCCGGGTGCTGGAGGCCCAGGCCGCGCTGGATTCGGCCCGCCTCACCGCCCAGGCCGAGATCGAGCGGGCGCGCGGCACCAACGAGGCCAACCGCATCATGGCCCAGAGCCTCGGCGGCCCCGAGAACTACCTGCGCTGGTCCTACATCCACATGCTCGAGGAGACCGCCGGCAAGCAGGGTCGCGAGGTCATCTACATCCCCACCGAGGCCGGCATGCCGATCCTCGAGGCCGGGCGGCGCGGCGGGCAGTGATCAGTCGGCGAGCTCTACACGGCTCACCCACCACGTAAGCGGCAGGCCAAGCGTCAGCATCAGGACGAACAGGCCGACCTGCCCGCCCCAGGCATCGGGGAACCGGTGTCGAAGCAGCCAGAAGATCGCGACCAGCCCGAAACCGAGACCGAAGGCGTTGGATTTCGGCACGACGAGCCGCTCGCCGCATCCCTTGCAGGCGAACGGGCTACCCAGCCGCCACTGGGTCCGGACCACGGGAACGAGGCGACGACAGCGGGGGCAGGCGGGAGCGCGTAGCACCGGCTGCTCACGCCTTCCGCAGCCGCAGGTCGTGGAAGTCGTACGAAAAGTCCGCGTCCGGACTGACAGCCTTCATGGTCGCGGTCGCCGGCCGGCCGTTCTCCAGCGCGAAGGTGACGAGCACGTCCTCCTCCCGCCGGTCCGGGAAGCGCGTGCGCATCGTCTCGCCGTCGTAGGTTTCCAGCGGGCCCTGCAGGCTGGGCGTGCGGCTGAAGGCCAGCCACAGGCCCTCGCTCCGGCGCTCGATGAGGATGTCGCCGTACCACGGGTCGCGCCACGTTCCGGCATAGGCATCCAGCGGCAGCGACGGCGCCGCCCCGGCCGCCTGCTTCGCGTCGATCTCCGCCGCCGCCGCGATTGACTTCGCATTGTTCTCCGCCTCCAGCCGCTGGCCGTCGGCGATCCAGTCGAAGTCCGCCTTGCCCATCACGATGTCGGCGATGCCGCTGCGCAGGGCGCGCGTCAGCATGCCCTCCTCGCCGTTGGTGAAGAAGCTGAAGCCGGCGTTGCGGCCCGGCAGCAGCACCGTGCCCGAGATGAATCCCGGCGCCCCGCCGCCGTGGGTGATGAAGCGCTCGCCGCGATAGTCCATCACCTGCCAGCCGGTGGCGTAGGTGGCCGCGATCGACCGGCCCGGCATGTCCGGCGTCGGCCCGCCCGAGCTGGAGACGATGATGTTCGGCCGCCACATCTCGTTGGCCCGGGCCTCGGACCACAGCCGCGTTCCATCGGGGAGCACTCCCTTGTTCAGCTGCACCGCGATCCACTTCGCCCAGTCCACCGGATTGGTGACGAAGCCGCCGGCGGCCCCGGCCGCGCTCCAGTCCCAGACCTCCTGGATCGACTCCGCCAGCACCTGCATCTCGCCTTGGTAGCGCAGCGGCGGCCCCAGCCGCCCGTGCGGCAGGGCCGAGCTGGCCGGATCCGCCGCCGTCATCAGCGGCAGGGTTTCGGTCATGCCGAGAGGGGTCAGGATCCGGGTCTGGACGAAGTCCTCCCACGGCATCCCCGAGGCCGCGGCCACCACCTCGCCGGCCACCACGAACATCAGGTTGCAGTAGTGGTACGAGGTGCGGAACTGGTCCTCGATCGGCACGTGCTCGACCGCCGCCATGATCTCCGCCCGCGTCCGGTCGCTGTTCGGCCAGAACAGCAGGTCGCCGGCCCCCAGGCCGAAGCCGATGCGGTGGCTGACCAGGTCGCGCACCGTGACCATGTCGTTCAGCTCGGGCTTCGACAGGCGGAAGCCGGGCAGCCAGGTCCGCACCGGCGCGTCCCACTTCACCTTGCCCTCGTCGATCAGCATGGCGAGGGCCGCGCAGGTCACCGCCTTGGTGTTCGAGGCGATGGCGAAGCGGGTGTGCTCGTCCACCGGGCGGGGGTCGCCCAGCTTGCGCACCCCGTAGCCGCGGGTCAGCAGCGGCTGTCCGTCCTTCACCAGCGCCACCGACACCGCCGGCTGGTCCGGCCAGGCCGCCATCGCCCGGCGCACGAAGGCGTCGACCTCGGCCGCGAGGGCGGCGTCGTCGGCCGGTCGGCGCGCATGCGCGACCGCGGGCAGGGCGACGCCGGCCACGGCGGCGGTGGAGGCCAGCGCCGCGCGGCGCGTGAGGCGGATGGACATGGAGAGGCTCCCGACAGACTTCGCCGCGACGCTAGCCCGCCGCCGCGGGCCGCGCCAAGCCGAAAGAGCCGGCTCCGCACGGCCGCCGCCCCGCCCGCGGGAGCCGGTTTCAGCGATTGCTCATCCGCCGCTCATGCGTCTCGCGCCGGCCTCCGCCTTCCTCCTCCGCACGGCCGCACGGACGGCCGGACCGGAGGACATCGAATGCGCGCCACATCGCCCGGACATCCTGTCGCGGATCCATGCTGCGGGGACGGAGGCCGCTCGCCGGCACATGAAGAAGAAGTAATCGTCCATGACAGAGAAGTAACTGTCGGCGCCTGCGGGCCGCTGTTACCGCCCTTATGGGGGCCGCGCTCTGTCGGGCGGCGTATCGTTGAAGGTTTGACGCCCGTGTTTTCCTACCGGACCCTCCTCCTCGCCGGCGCCGCGCTCGTGGGGCTGGCGCAGCCCGCCCTGGCCCAGACCGCTGCGCCCCCGTCGCCGGCGCCGGCCCCGGCGCAGGATCGGGCGGCGCCGCAGCCGGCGTCCGCTGATGCGCAGGACGAGGCCCCCGTCGCCGCCGAAACCGCGCCGGCCGAGGAGCCCGCCCGTCTCGACGAGGTCCAGGTCACCGGCCGCGCCAGCGATGTGCGCACCTCGATCGACTCGGTCAGCTACAGCCTTGCGGACGACCTGCAGGCCCAGACCGGCAGCCTCGCCGAAGCCCTGCGCAATGTGCCGTCGGTGGAGGTCGACCCGGACGGCAACGTCAGCCTGCGCGGCGACGCCAACGTCACCATCCTCGTCGACGGCCGCCCGTCCACCCAGTTCAACGGCCCCAGCCGGGGCCAGATGGTCCAGCAGATTCCGGCCAGCCAGTACGCGCGCATCGAGGTGATGACCAACCCCTCGGCGGCCTACAGCCCGGAAGGCTCGGGCGGCGTCATCAACCTGATCACCAAACCCACCACGGTGCGGCCGGGCGACACGACCACCGGCTCGCTGCGCGTCAACATCGGCGACAACGGCCGCTACAACCTCGGCGGCGGCGTCGTCCATGTGATCGGCGGCAAGACCACCCTGTCGGCCGACATCGGCATGCGCCACGACGCCTTCCTGCAGGAGGTGGAGCGCCTTCGCACCCGCCTCGACTCCGCCTCGGGCCGCTTCCTTGAGGCGCGGCAGTCGCAGGACATCGAGGGCGATTCCGACAACGTCTTCGTCCGCCTCGCCGCCGAGCACAACCTCGACGACCGGACCCAGCTCACCGGCGAGGTCCGCCACGTCGAGGTCGAGAACCTCGCCGACGCCCAGGACCTGTACGAGGCCGACGCCGCCGGAGGCGGTCTCGCCTCGGCCTACACCCGCACCTCCGCCGGCGGCTTCTCCGGCCAGTTCTCCGGCGGCTCCGCCCGGGTGCTGCGCCGCTTCGACGACGCCGGCCACGAGTGGTCCAACGAGGTGCGTTACGACCGCAACCGCTTCAGCTTCGGCTTCGACACCGTGGTCGACCAGCGGATCCCGCCGTCGCCCCTGTCGTACGAGGAGGTCGAGAACCGCAACCGCCAGAACCAGCTGGGGCTCACCAGCGCCTATGTCCGCCCCCTCTCCGACGGCGGCCGGCTGCGCCTCGGCTACGAGCTGCAGGCGCTGGATCTGGAGCTCGACAACTCCGTCGCCCGGGGACCCGCGCCGGGCGCCCTGACGCCCGACCCGATCGTCTCCAACGAATTCCACGTCGACCAGGCGGTGCACGCCCTCTACGCCACCTGGGAGAAGCCCTTCAGCGAGGCCCTGTCGGCCCAGTTCGGCCTGCGCCTCGAGCAGGCGAACATCGACCTCGACCAGGTGACCACCGGCGTCCGGGCCTCGAACGACTACTTCCGCGCCTATCCGACCCTGCACCTGTCGTACACGATCGCCGAGGGCGAGAGCCTGCGGGCCAGCTACAGCCGCCGCATCCAGCGTCCGGGTCCGCAGGACCTGAACCCCTTCCTGACCTACCAGGACAACCTGAACTACCGCTCGGGCAATCCCGACCTGCTGCCGCAGGAGACCGACTCCTTCGAGGCCATGTGGCAGAAGCGGGTGCAGCAGACCTTCTACCAGGCCACGCTCTACTACCGCGACACGCAGGACGCCTTCACTCCGGTCACGACCGATCTGGGCAACGGGGTCTTCCTGAGCCGGCCGGAGAACCTCGGCTCCAGCCGCTCCACCGGCGTCGAACTGGTCGCCAACGGCGCCCTGCACCCGACCCTGCGCTACAACGCCAGCGTCAACCTGTTCCGGCAGGAGATCGACGCCGCCGGCCTGCCCGGCGCCGTCGACCGCGAGGGCGAGAGCGTCTCCGGCCGTCTGACCCTGAACTGGCAGCCCAGCCAGGCCGACTTCCTGCAGATCTCCGGCATCTGGAGCGGCGACCAGCTGCTGGCCCAGGGGGTTCGCGAGACGGCGCAGCTGGTCAACCTCGGCTACCGGCGGAAGCTCAACAAGGACCTGTCCCTCCAGGTCACCGTCCGCGACGTCTTCGACGAGTTCGGCGCGACCATCTTCCTCGACACCCCGGGTTTCACCGACCGCACCAGCCAGACCTTCGGCGGGCGGGCTGCCTACATCGGCCTGACGTGGAGCTTCGGGTCCGGCCAGCGGCGGCCGGAGCAGTTCGACTTCTCGGCCCCGACCACCGGCGGCTGATCCGGCGCCGGGGGCGGGGAAGGCGCACGACGCCGCTCGCCCGCCCTTGCGTGTCCTCACGGCCACACCCAGATTTGCGTCATCTCAAGGCGTCGCCGCTCGCGGGGCGCCATGACGCCAATCCGCCTGACAGGGGATGTCCGTGAACCTCGACCTCTACTCCGACCGCGCCAAACAGGCCGTCCAGTCCGCCCAGTCGCTGGCCCTCGCCCGCCGGCACCAGCAGTTCGCCCCCGAGCACCTGCTCAAGGTGCTGCTCGAGGAGCGCGACGGCCTCGCCCGCAACCTGATCACCGCCGCCGGCGGCGACGCCGGCAAGGCGGAGTCCGCGGTCGAGACGGCCCTGCAGAAGCGGGCCCAGGTCACCGGCGGCTCGGGCCAGCTCTACCTCGACGGCGACACCGCCCGCGTCTTCTCGGCCGCCGAGGCGCAGGCGAAGAAGGCCGGCGACGCCTTCGTCACCACCGAACGCCTGCTCTGGGCGATCGCGAAGGAGGGCGGGGTCGCCGCCACCGTGCTGGCCTCCGTCGGCGCCACGCCGGACAAGCTCGAGGCCGCCATCGCCGAGGTGCGCAAGGGCAAGACCGCCGACTCCGCCGCCGCCGAGGACGCCTACGACGCTCTCAAGCGCTACGCGCGTGATCTGACCCAGGCCGCCCGGGACCAGAAGATCGATCCGGTCATCGGCCGCGACGAGGAGATCCGCCGCACCATCCAGGTGCTGGCCCGCCGCACCAAGAACAACCCCGTCCTGATCGGCGAGCCCGGCGTCGGCAAGACCGCCATCGTCGAGGGCCTGGCCCTGCGCATCGTCAACGGCGACGTGCCGGAGAGCCTGAAGGACAAGAAGGTCATGGCGCTGGACATGGGCGCCCTGATCGCCGGGGCGAAATACCGCGGCGAGTTCGAGGAGCGGCTCAAGGCCGTGCTCAACGAGGTGGCCGCGGCCGAGGGCGGCATCGTCCTGTTCATCGACGAGATGCACACCCTCGTCGGGGCCGGCAAGACCGACGGCGCCATGGACGCCTCCAACCTGCTCAAGCCGGCCCTTGCCCGCGGCGAGCTGCACTGCGTCGGCGCCACCACGCTGGACGAGTACCGCAAGCACGTCGAGAAGGACGCCGCCCTCGCCCGCCGCTTCCAGCCGGTGATGGTCGAGGAGCCGTCGGTCGAGGACACCGTCTCCATCCTCCGTGGACTGAAGGAGAAGTACGAGGTCCACCACGGGGTGCGCATCGCCGACGGCGCCATCGTCGCCGCCGCCACCCTGTCGAACCGCTACATCACCGACCGCTTCCTGCCCGACAAGGCCATCGACCTGATCGACGAGGCCGCCAGCCGGGTGCGCATGGCCGTCGACTCCAAGCCCGAGGCGCTGGACGAGATCGACCGCCGCCTGGTGCAGCTGAAGATCGAGCGCGAGGCCCTGAAGAAGGAGACCGACAGCGCCTCGAAGCAGCGGCTGGAGAAGCTCGAGGACGAGATCGCCGAGCTGGAGGGCGAGAGCGAGGACCTCACCGCCCGCTGGAAGGCCGAGAAGGAGAAGGTCGGCCAGGGCGCCCAGCTGCGCGAGACCCTCGACCGCCTGCGCGCCGAACTGGCCGCCGCCCAGCGCGCCGGCGACCTCGGCCGCGCCTCCGAGATCGCCTACGGCCAGATCCCGCAGATCGAGAAGCAGCTCGCCGAGGCCGAGCACAACGAGGCCGACAAGTCCGGCCCCCTGACCCCCGAGGTCGTCGACGCCGAGCAGATCGCCGCCGTCGTCTCCCGCTGGACCGGCGTGCCGGTCGACAAGATGCTGGAGGGCGAGCGCGAGAAGCTGCTCAAGATGGAGGACGCCCTCGCCGCCCGGGTGGTCGGCCAGGACGAGGCCCTGGTCGCCGTCTCCGACGCCGTGCGCCGCGCCCGCGCCGGGCTCAACGACCCCAACCGTCCGCTCGGCTCCTTCCTGTTCCTCGGCCCCACGGGCGTCGGCAAGACCGAGCTGACCAAGGCCCTGGCCGAGTTCCTGTTCGACGACGAGGCCGCCATCACCCGCCTCGACATGTCGGAGTACATGGAGAAGCACTCGGTCAGCCGCCTGATCGGCGCGCCCCCCGGCTACGTCGGCTACGACGAGGGCGGCGCCCTCACCGAGGCCGTGCGCCGCCGGCCCTACCAGGTCGTGCTGTTCGACGAGGTCGAGAAGGCCCACCCCGACGTCTTCAACACCCTGCTGCAGGTGCTCGACGACGGCCGCCTCACCGACGGCCAGGGCCGCACCATCGACTTCCGCAACACCCTGATCATCATGACCTCCAACCTCGGCTCGGAGTTCCTCGCCAGCCAGGGCGAGGGCGACGACGTCGAGTCGGTGCGCCCGCTCGTCATGGACGCGGTCCGCGCCCACTTCCGGCCCGAGTTCCTCAACCGCATCGACGAGATCATCCTGTTCCGCCGCCTCGGCCGCGACCAGATGGCCGGCATCGTCCGCATCCAGCTGGCCCGCTTCGAGAAGCTGCTGGCCGACCGGAGACTGACCCTCGACCTGGACGACACCGCCGCCGCCTGGCTCGCCGACAAGGGCTACGACCCCGTCTACGGCGCCCGCCCGCTGAAACGGGTGATCCAGAAGGAGCTGGTCGACCCGATCGCCCGGAAACTGCTGGCCGGGGAGATCGAGGACGGGTCGGTGATCGCCGTGTCAGCCGGGGAAGGCGGGCTGGAGATCGGGAAGGCGCGGGTGCACTGACGCCTTGCTTGTCATCCCGGGCCGCGAAAGCGGACCCGGGATCGGGCGGGGGCGGCTTCCCGAGATCCGCCGCCCCATCGCCCCCTCCCGCTATCCCTTGCCGGCGAGGCTGCCGAAGGGCGAGGAGCGCGCCCGGCCGCGCCTCCCTGCACGCGGCCGCAGCGTCCCGTCCGGGGCGGACGGCCTTGCCCCCGCCGCCCCTCCGGCCCACGCTCCCCGGCATGTGCGCCTCCTACGAAGCGAAATACTCCGTCACCAAGTTGGTCGAGGCCTTCGACCGGCACGGGGCGCCGCTGCGCTTTCCGCACGGCCTGCCCAACCTCGAGCCGGTGGACGAGGTGCGGCCGACCGACCTGTCGCGGGCGGTGCGCGCCGCCGGGCCGGATGCGGCCGAGCTGGCCCCTGCGCTTCGGCTTTCCGCCGCCGGCGCCCAAGCGGCCGCCGGTGATCAACTTCCGTTCGGAGGGGCGGCGCTTCTCCAACGGGCCGGCCGGCGGCCGCTGCCTCGTGCCGGTCTCGGGCTTTTACGAGTTCACCGGGACGAAGTATCCGAAGACCCGCTGGGTGCTGCGCGGCGTCGACCAGCCGTTTGTGGCCCTGGCGGCGATCTGGCGGGCGGGGGCGGACGGGGCGCCGGACGCCTTCTCCCTGCTGACCGCCGGGCCGGGGCCGGACGTGGCCCCCTACCACGACCGCGGCGTCATCCCCCTGCCGCCGGCGGCCTGGGCCGACTGGCTGTTCGACCGGCGGCCGGCCGGGGAGCTGCTGGCCCCGCCGCCGGCCGGGACCCTGGTCGCCGAGCCGGCGCCGCG
This sequence comes from Brevundimonas sp., assembly GCF_013912005.1. Classification (GTDB taxonomy): domain Bacteria; phylum Pseudomonadota; class Alphaproteobacteria; order Caulobacterales; family Caulobacteraceae; genus Brevundimonas. The sequence continues at coordinate 151,330 of NZ_JACESB010000002.1, forward strand.
CGGCGGCTAGCGCTTCATCACCGCCGTCAGGGTGCCGTCGCTCTCGAGGATCACCACCTCGACCTCGCCGATCTCGCGGCCGCCCGAGTTGCGCACCGCGCTCATCACCTCGTCCTCCGTGACCCGCTCGCGGCGCATGGCGCCCTCGACGAAGGCCCCGGAGCGGGCCAGCACCGTCGGCTCCGAGCGCACCGCCCGCCGCCAGCCGCGCCAGCGCACCGAGGTCCAGGTGACCACGAACTGCAGCAGGATCAGCAGGCCCAGGGCGGCCAGCCCCTCGGCCAGCGCCACCTTCTCATCCAGCAGGATGGTCGAGAGGGTCGAGCCCAGCGCCACCGTCACCACCAGGTCGAAGGCGTTCAGCTTGGACAGGGTGCGCTTGCCCGACAGGCGCAGGAAGATGACCAGGCCGGCATAGGCCAGCACGCCGATCATCCCCGTGCGGGCGATGTCGGACCAGTTCTGGAACAACATGTTGGTCAGGTTCACGGCGCGTCTCCGGGCTGCCGCACCGGAGGGCCGGCGCGCGCTGCCGGATCAACGGCCGGCGACCGTCGCCGTTCACGAAAAAGGCCCCGGCGTCGCCGCCGGGGCCTCTTCAGTCAGTCAGCGGACGATCAGTCCCGACGGCGCCGGCCGCGGTCGCCGCCGCGGTCGCCGTCGCGCTTCGGACGGCCGCCGGTGTCGTCCGACAGGGGCGGCTCGCCCCGTTCGGCCCGCTCGGCGTTGATGCGGTCGGTGATGTCCTCGCCGGTGGTCTGGTCGACCACCTTCATGGACAGCTTGGTCTTGCCGCGGTCGTCGAGGCCGAGGAACTTGACCTTCACCTCGTCGCCTTCCTTGACCACGTCGGCCGGGTTGGCGACCCGCTCCAGCGCCATCTGCGAGACGTGCACGAGGCCGTCCTTGGCGCCGAAGAAGTTCACGAAGGCGCCGAAGTCGACGACCTTCACCACCTTGCCGGTGTAGATCATGCCGATTTCCGGCTCGGACGTGATCGACTTGATCCAGTCCTTGGCGGCGTCGATCTTCTCCTGCTCCGAGGCGGCGATCTTGATGGTGCCGTCGTCCTCGATGTTGATCTTGGCGCCGGTCTTCTCGACGATCTCGCGGATGATCTTGCCGCCGGTGCCGATCACGTCGCGGATCTTGTCCACGGGGATCTTCATCGTCTCGATCTTCGGCGCGAACTCGCCCAGCTCCTCACGGGCGCCCGAGATCGCCTTGTCCATCTCGTCGAGGATGTGCAGGCGGCCGGCCGAGGCCTGGTTGAGGGCCTTGGTCATGATCTCCTCGGTGATGCCGGGGACCTTGATGTCCATCTGCAGCGAGGTGATGCCTTCGCGGGTGCCGGCGACCTTGAAGTCCATGTCGCCGAGGTGATCCTCGTCGCCGAGGATGTCCGACAGGATGGCGAACTCGCCGGTCGGCTCGAGGATCAGGCCCATGGCGATGCCCGAGACCGGACGGGCCAGCGGCACGCCGGCGTCCATCAGGGCCAGCGACGAGCCGCAGACCGTGGCCATCGACGACGAGCCGTTGGACTCGGTGATCTCCGAGACCAGGCGGATGGTGTAGGGGAACTCCTCCGCGCTCGGCAGCATCGGCCGCAGGGCGCGCCACGCCAGCTTGCCGTGGCCGATCTCGCGACGGCCCGGCGAGCCCATGCGGCCCGCTTCACCCACCGAATAGGGGGGGAAGTTGTAGTGCAGGAGGAACTTCTCCTTGTAGGTCCCCTGGAGGGCGTCGATGTACTGCTCGTCCTCGCCGGTGCCCAGGGTGGCGACGACCAGCGCCTGGGTCTCGCCGCGGGTGAACAGGGCCGAGCCGTGGGTGCGCGGCAGGATGCCGACTTCCGAGACGATCGGACGGACCTTGTCCAGGGCGCGGCCGTCGACGCGGTGGCCGTTCTCGATGATGTCGCGACGCAGGACCTCCGCCTCGCACTCCTTGAAGGCGGTGGCGAACTTGTTCGGCTCGAAGCCCTCGGGGTTGCTCTCCGAGGCGACCAGCTGGGCCGCGGCGGCCTTCTTGGCGGCGTCGACGCCCGAGCGGCGGTCGTACTTGCCCGGCTTGGCGTAGGCGGCCTTGATGTCCTCGCCGACCAGCTTCTTGATCGCCTCGACGGCGTCCGAGACGTCCTCGGCGGCGAAGTCGAACGGCTCCTTGGCGGCGTGCTCGGCGAGGTCGATGATCGCGTCGATCACCGGCTGCATGCCCTTGTGCGCGAACATCAGCGCGCCGAGCATCTTCTCTTCCGACAGCTCCCTGGCTTCGGATTCGACCATCATCAGGGCGTCGGCGGTGCCGGCGACCACCAGGTCGAGCTCCGAGGAGTCCATCTGGTCGATGGCGGGGTTCAGCACGTACTCGCCGTCGATCATGCCGACGCGGGCGCCGCCGATCGGGCCCATGAAGGGCACGCCCGAGATGGTCAGGGCGGCCGAGGCGGCGACCATGGCGACGATGTCGGGGTCGTTCTCCATGTCGTGCTGGAGCACGGTGCAGACCACCTGCACCTCGTTCTTGAAGCCCTTGACGAAGAGCGGGCGGATCGGACGGTCGATCAGGCGGGAGACCAGGGTCTCCTTCTCGCTCGGCCGGCCTTCACGCTTGAAGTAGCCGCCCGGGATCTTGCCGGCGGCGAAGGTCTTTTCCTGGTAGTTGACCGTCAGCGGGAAGAAGTCCTGGCCGGGCTTCGGCTGGCGGGCGTAGACGACGGTGGCCAGCACCACGGTCTCGCCGTAGGTGGCGAGCACGGCGCCGTCGGCCTGGCGGGCGATGCGGCCCGTCTCGAGGGTCAGCGGCCGGCCGGCCCAGTCGATCGTCTTGCGTTTGATGTCGAACATTTTTCTTCTTTCTCGTCCCGAGGCCGGATTGCCGTCGGGGGCGGGCGTTCAGGGGGTCAGTCCTTCGGTCCCTGTGGACCCGGGCGGCCGGATGCCGGACCGGGCGGGTGGATGAGGACCGGTGCGGCCCTCTGCGTATGCGCCGGGATGAGCCCGCGGCGCCGGGCGGATAGCAGAAGGGCCCGCAAGCGGGCCCTTCCAGAACCTGGCTTTAGCGGCGCAGGCCCAGCTTGGCGACGATCGCCTGGTAACGGGCGACGTCGGTCTTGTTCAGGTGGTCCAGAAGGCGCCGACGCTGCGAGACCAGCTTGAGCAGGCCGCGACGCGAGTGGTTGTCCTTCTTGTGGGTCTTGAAGTGCTCGGTGAGGTTGGCGATGCGTTCCGAGAGGATCGCGACCTGGACCTCGGCCGAGCCGGTGTCGCCTTCGCCACGGGCGTTGTCGGCGATGATTTCGCTCTTGCGAGCGGCGGTGATCGACATCGTGTTGCTCCGTTACTGGAGATTGAAAACGCGGTCGGGTTCGAGCCGGCCGGCCCGCATCGAGCAGAGGGCGACGAGGGTTCCGTCCTGGACGGCTGAAACGGTTCTGGATCCCTCCCGAAGGCGGGCCCTGAGCGTTTCGACCTGTCGGGGAAGCAGAACGATCGGCCGTCCCTGCCGAAGCTGGAAGGCGTCCTGGTCCGTCACGGCCAGCTCCGGGATGTCGTCCAGGGCGGTCGCGACGGGAAGCAAGCCTTCCGGGGCGGCGCCCCTATGCACCATTTCCGCCAGTAAATCCAGCGTGACCGCGTTATCGGTCGAGAACGGCCCCACCCGCTCGCGCCGCAGGGCCGAGACATGCCCCTCGGCGCCCAGCGCCGCGGCGAGGTCGCGGGCCAGCGAACGCACATAGACGCCCTTGCCGGTGCGCAGGGTGATCTCGACGTGGTCGGGGTCCGGCGCCGCGGTCACCGCCGCCTCGTGAACGGTCACCCGCCGCGCCTTCAGCTCCACCTCGACCCCGTCCCGGGCGAGGTCGTAGGCCCGCTGGCCGTCGACCTTGATCGCCGAGAAGGCCGGCGGAACCTGGTCGATCTCGCCGACGAAGGCGGGCAGGGCGGCCTTCAACTGCTCGACCGTCGGCCGCACGTCGGAGCGGGCGACGATCTCGCCCTCCCGATCCACGCTGTCGGTCGAGATCCCCCAGTGGATGGTGAAGCGGTAGACCTTCTCCGCGTCCATCATGAAGGGCACGGTCTTGGTCGCCTCGCCCAGCGCGATCGGCAGGATGCCGGAGGCCAGGGGGTCCAGGGTGCCGGCGTGCCCCGCCTTCCGGGCGTCGAACAGCCGCCGCACCCGCGTCACCGCCTCGGTCGAGCCCATCTCCAGCGGCTTGTCGAGGCAGACCCAGCCGTTGACGATCGCGCCGCGCTTGCGCCGGCCCATCAGTCCCCGGCCTCGTCGTCGCCGTTCTCGATGTCGGCCCGCACCCGCGGGTCGCTGAACAGCCGGTCCATGCGGCCGGCGGCGTCGAAGCTCTCGTCGTGCCGGAACTTCAGGTCCGGGGTGAACTTCATGTCGATGTGCCGGCCCAGCGCGCCGCGCAGGAAGCGGGCGTGGGCGTTCAGCGCCTTGACGATCTCGTCCACGTGGCCGGCGGTCGGCGCCGCCTCGACGCCGGCCCCCAGCGGCTCGACGAAGCAGGTGGCGTGTTTCAGGTCGGGGCTCATCCGCACCTCGGTGACGGTCACCGACACGCCCTCCAGCGCGGGATCGTGGATCTCCTCCTCGCGCAACACCTCCACCAGGGCGTGGCGGATCAGTTCGCCGGCGCGCAACTGGCGCTGCGACGGTCCCTGCGGTCCGGATGCGTTGCGGGTGTGTTGCTTGCGGCCCATGACGGCCTCCTCTGGCGACGCCCGCCGGGGATCGGACCCGGCTCGAGGCGAAGGCCGCGGGGCGGGGAGGGACGGGCCCTCCGGCCGCGGCCTGGGATGAAGAGGGCGCGGTCTAGTCCCGCGGGGCGGGAGTGTCCAGTTCCGCCCGGCCCACGGCGGCCATCAGCTCGGACGATACGATCGAGCGGAACGGGCGCACCGGCAGGCCGGCGGCGTTCAGCACGCCCGCGGTCCAGTGGTTGCACAGGTGGGCCACGGAGAAGGTCTCGCGGCTGGCGAAGAAGCGGGCGTCGTCGCCAGGGCGGGCGGCCGCGATCCGCGGCGCGCCGCCCGAAAGGTCGAGCGAGTCCTCGACGGCCTGGGCGAGCCGCCGGAACCCGGCGGGCGTGAGACGGAAGGAGCGGCGGCCGTCCCCGGCGAACAGTCGGCGAGGGTCGCGCTGGGCCGGGTCGAGCATCACCACCGAGGCGTTGCCCGGCCGGAAGAAGGCCCGCGCCCCGTCCGGCAGGCGGTGATGGATCGGGCTCTGGTCCACGTAGAATTTCGCGTCGCCCCAGCCGATCAGGATCCAGTCCCCGGGCGGCAGGGACCGCACCGCCTCGGCCAGCGGCCCGCCCCGCGCCTCCAAGGCCGCGCGCGGCAGGGCCAGGTCGGTGTGGAAGCCGTTGTCCAGCAGATGCGCCTCCACGGCGGGGGCGCCCGGCGCCGCGCGCCAGAGCGCCGCATCGCCCGGCGCCACCCAGGTCCACAGGGCGGCCAGCGCGCCCAGCGCCCCCGCGACGAGCACGGCGCGCGCCCCGGTTCCCCGTCTTCCGCTCATCGACGTTCGAAGCTCCACACGCCGCAGGGCTGTCCCGGCGGGCCGTCCGCCCCGGCGGCGAACAGCATCAGATCCAGCCGGTCACGACGGTGCAGCAGGGCGACCGCGGCGGGCCGGGCGCCGGCGCACAGGGGCGAGGCGGGAACCGCGGCGGCCCCGGGCGGGGGCGTGATGGTGCGGAGCTCGATCTGGGCGTCGGTCGGGGCGTTCCACTGGCCGGCGAAGGTGCGGCCGGGCGCGAAGGCCTCGCCTGCGGCGGCGATCCGCAACGGCCGGGTGTGCAGCGTCTCGCCGGACTCGAAGCGGATGCGGGCGGCGAGGAAGGCCGCCCCGCCGGCGGTCGTGCGCGTCGCCTCGTCGACCGGGCGGAACTCGCCCGCCAGCGGCAGGTCTGCGGCCGCCGGGGCCAGCGGCTCCACCCCGGACGACGCCGGCCGGCGCTGGCCGTCCGCGCCGTCCGCGCGCGCGATCGGGAGGCGGTCGAAGGCCCGGCCGACCGCCGGCCCCGCCCGGTCGCGCAAGGCCTCCCAGGCGGCCACCGCATGCCTCTGCTCGATGGCCAGCAGGAACAGCACCAGGCAGACAAAGCCCAGGGCGCCGGCGAGGCCCTTGAGGCCCCGGTCGCGCGACGGTGGGGTCCGGCGGGAGACGGCGGTGGTCATGGACGACAACCTAGCCGGGCGTTTCGGGGGCGCGAAGCCCTATCCCCCCACAGGGGCGTCGTCGCCCGGAGCAGCGGCCGGGGGCGTGGCCCACTCGCCGCGCCAGTCGTACGACAGGGTCACGCAATGGCGGTAGGTTCCGTCGGGCCAGCGGCCGACGGCGTGCAGGGTCAGCGGGCGCGCCAGCCGGACCCGGCCGGAGACCAGCCAGGCCGCGTCAGCACCCGGGCAGAGGGCCCGCGACAGGCCGCGGCCGTCGCCTTCCGGGGAGATGGTGTAGACGGTCGCCTCGGCCGCGCCCTCGGGCAGCGCCCGCCGCACGGCGTCGGGCCCGCCCCGCCGCACCTCGGCCGAGCCGCGCTGGGAGGTCGAGATGATCCGCCGCACGCTGATCGCGCCGAACAGGCCGCGGTTCGCCTCCAGCGTCACGCCGCGGGTCAGGGCCTGGGTGACCCGGTTCGAGGCGTCGTAGGCGAGGTACCGGATCTCCGCCGCCGCCGGTCCGGCGACGAGGGAGAGGGCCAAGGCGGCGGTCAGGATGCGGCGCATGCGTCTTGATCCCCGATGCGGATGGCGAAACGGCGGCGCTGTCGCGCCGCCGTCCCGGCAGGTCGGCGAACGCCTAGTCCAGCGTTCGCTTGATTTCCTCGACCGTGAAGCACTCGATGTAGTCGCCGGCCTTGATGTCCTGGAAGCCCTGGAAGTGCATGCCGCACTCCTGGCCCGACGGGACCTCGTTGACCTCGTCCTTGAAGCGCTTGAGCGTGTTGAGCGTGCCCAGCTCCAGCACCACCACGTCGTCGCGGATGATGCGGACCTTGGCGCCCTTGCGCACCACGCCCTCGGTGACCCGGCAGCCGGCGATCTTGCCGACCTTCGAGATGTCGAAGACCTGGAGCACCTGGGCGTTGCCCAGGAAGGTTTCGCGCTGCAGCGGCGCCAGCATGCCCGAGAGCACGCCCTTCATGTCGTCGAGCAGGTCGTAGATGATCGCGTAGTAGCGAATCTCCACGCCCTCGCGCTCGGCGAGATCGCGGGCCTGTTTCGAGGCGCGGACGTTGAAGCCGAGGATCGGCGCGCCGGCCGACTTGGCCAGCTGCACGTCGCTCTCGGTGATGCCGCCCGCCGCATGCATGACCACGCGGGCGCGGACCTCCTCGTTGCCCATCTTCTCCAGCGAGGCGGCGATGGCCTCGCCCGAGCCCTGCACGTCGGCCTTGATGACCACGGGCATCTCGCTGATCTTCTTCGAGCCCAGCTTGGCCATCATGTCGGCCAGCGACACCGAGGTGGCGCCGCCGCCCGTGGCCTTCTCGCGACGGATGCGGGCGCGGTACTCGGTCAGCTCGCGGGCGCGGGCCTCGCTCTCGACCACGGCGAACACGTCGCCGGGGCTGGGCGCCTCGTCCAGGCCGAGGATCTCGACCGGCACCGAGGGACCGGCGTCCGTCAGCTGTTCGTTGCGCTCGTTGAGCAGCGCCCGGACCTTGCCCCAGGCGGAGCCGGCCACGACGATGTCGCCGCGCTTCAGGGTGCCGCGCTTGACCAGCACCGTCGCCACCGGACCGCGGCCCTTGTCGAGCTTGGCCTCGATGACCACGCCCTCGGCGGAGCGCTCCGGATTGGCCCGCAGGTCCATGACCTCGGCCTGCACCAGGATGGCGTCGAGCAGGCCGTTGAGGTTCAGCCGCTCCTTGGCCGACACCTCGATGATCTGGGTGTCGCCGCCGAGGCTTTCGGCGATGACCTCGTACTGCAGCAGCTCGTTGACGACCTTCTGCGGATTGGCGTCCGGCTTGTCGATCTTGTTGACCGCCACGATCATCGGGGCGTTGGCCGCCTTGGCGTGCTGGATGGCCTCGATGGTCTGGGGCATGACCCCGTCGTCGGCGGCCACCACCAGCACCACGATGTCGGTGACGTTGGCGCCGCGCGCCCGCATCGCCGAGAAGGCGGCGTGGCCCGGGGTGTCGAGGAAGGTGACCTTCTGGCCGTCCTCCAGCCGCACCTGGTAGGCGCCGATGTGCTGGGTGATGCCGCCGGCCTCGCCCGCGGCCACGTCCGTGGTGCGCAGGGCGTCGAGCAGGCTGGTCTTGCCGTGGTCGACGTGGCCCATGATGGCCACGACCGGCGCGCGCGCCGTGGTGGCGTCGGCGTCGTCGTCCTCGGCCAGGAAGCCTTCCTCGATGTCGCTTTCCGAGACGCGACGGACGGTCATGCCGTACTCGTCGGCCACCAGCTCGGCGGTGTCGGAGTCGATGACGTCGTTGATCTTCATCATCATGCCCTGACGCATCAGGAACTTGATGATGTCGACGCCGCGCACGGCCATCCGGCCGGCCAGCTCCTGGACGGTGATGACGTCGGGGATGACGACCTCGCGCGGACGGTTCGGCGCGTCGGTCGAGCCGCCCTTGCGCTTCTCCTTCTCGCGCTCCCGGGCCCGGCGGACCGAGGCCAGCGAACGCATGCGCTCGGCGGCGTCCTCGTCGCCTCCGGCCAGGGCCTGGATGGTCAGGCGGCCTTCGCGGCGCTTGGGCTCGCCGCGGGTGCGCGACACGGCCTTGCCGCCGTCGCCGAAGCGCTTGTCGCGGTCCTCCTCGCGGCCGGAGCCGGCCGGGCGGCCGAAGCCGGCGCGGGCCGGACGGGCGACGCTGGGCTCGGCCGGCGGCTGGTTCGGGCCCGGACGGGCCCCGGCGCCGGGGCGCGGGGCGCCGGTGCGGGCGCCGGGGGCCGGACGCGGGTCGAGGGCCGAGTAGCGGACCGGCTGGGCCGGACGGGCGCCCTGCGGGCGGCCGGCGCCGGCGCCGCCGGCGGCGCGGTCGGTGAAGCTGCGTTCGCCGCCGCCCATGGCCTGCTCGCGCGCCGAGCGGCCGCCGAAGGCCGGCGGCTGCGGACGCTTGGGCGCGCCGGGCTTGGGCGCGCGCTGGCCGAAGTTGACGACCGGGCGGGCCGGGGCGGCCGGGCGCGGAGCCGGAGCCGGAGCCGGAGCCGGAGCCGGAGCCGGCGCGGGGGTCGGCGCGGGAGCCGGCGTCGGCGTGGGCGCGGCGGCCGTCGGCTTCGCGGCGGGCCTGGCCGGAGCCGGCGCTGGCGCCGAGGCGGCGAGCTTGGCCGCCTCGCTGCGCGCGGCCTCGGCTGCGGCCTTGGCGGCGGCGGCCTCGGCCCGGGCGGCGCTGGCGGCGCGCTCGGCGGCGGCCGCCTGCTCGCGGGCGGCGGCGTCCTGACGGGCGCGCTCCTCGGCGGCGGCGCGTTCGCGCTCGGCCTGCTGACGGGTGGCCAGTTCGATGGCGCGGCGGCGCGCCTCCTGTTCCGAGGCCGAAAGCCGGCCTTCGCCGGGGGCGGCCGGACGCGGAGCCTGCGGCGCGGCGGGGCCCTCGTTGCGCGGACGCGCCACGTCGAAGCCCTGGGGCCGCTGGTGGGCCGGGCCGGCGCCCACGCGCCGCTTGGTCTCGACCACCACGGTCTTCGAGCGGCCGTGGCTGAAGCTCTGGCGCACGGTGCCGGTGGACACCGATCCCGCCGCGCGCGGCTTCAGGCTCAGCGGCGCGCGCGGCCCCGTCGCGGGCGGGGTCGGCTTGCCGTCGTTGGTCTTGTCGTTCTCGTCAGTCATCCGGTCGCTTTACTTTGACGGCAGGCGGTCCGCCGTCTCGTCACATGGGTCTTCAAACACAAAAAGCCGTGCGGCGCTCCGCCCCCGCTCAGGGAGCAGAACCCCGCCCGTCTCGAAATCCATCCGGGGCTCCAGCCGCATCCGCGCTCCATCCGGGCGGCGTCAACGGTCGAAATCCCGCCAGTCGTTCGACCTCGAAGGTCCAGCGATCGGCCCGCCCGCCCTCAAGCAGGACGGCGTGTATCGCATTTTCCAGCCCCAGGGCCAAACCCAATTCGTCCGCGCCGAAGGCGCCGCAGACTTTCGGGGGCGTCGGCTGATGTTTCGCCAGGGCCATGAGCTTGCCCCGGCCGTCGGCGGACCCGTCCGCCGCCTCGACCAGCCAGGCCGCGCGTCCGGAGCGGATCGCGGCCGCCGCCTTTTCGAAACCGGAGATAAGCACGCCTTCGCGCCGGGCAAGACCCAGCTGCTCCAGACAACGCCGGACCAGCAGGGCCTCGACCCGCGCGGCGAGGTCGCCGGCCGGCTTCAGCGGCGCCTTCGCGGCCCGCGCGAACAGGTTCTTCTTCACCGCCGCCTCGACCGAGGCGCGGTCGGCGGCGACCCACAGGCCGCGGCCCGGCAGCTTGCGCGCCAGGTCGGGGGCGACCGAGCCGTCCGGAGCGGCCACGAAGCGGATCAGGCGGGATTCATCCATGACCTGGTGCGTCACCAGGTCCCGGCGCTCCCGCTCAGTCGTCGCGTCGCGAACTCCCATGGACGGCCCGGTCTCCCATCACGCGTCGCGGGACGGTTCGAGGTCCGCGTCGGCGGCCCCGGCGTCTTCGTCGGCGTCTTCGGCCGGCGAGGCGTCGTCCGCTTCGCCGGCGGGCGCGGCGCCGAACACGGTGTCGGCGTCGTACTCGCCCTCGGCGAATTCCTCTTCCTCGTATTCCGGCTCGGGCTCCGGCTGCGGCAGCTCCGAGGCGTCGATCCAGCCGGCGGCCACGCGCGCCTGCAGGATCAGCATCTCGGCCTCTTCCTGGGCCAGGTTGAAGGCTTCCAGCACGCCCGGGACCTTGACCCGTTCGCCGCCCTTCACCTCATAGCCGCCGCGGATCTCGTCGGTGGCCAGGTCGGCGAGGTCCTCGACGGTCTTCACGCCGCCCTGGCCCAGCGCCACGGCCATCGGCAGGGTCACGCCCGGCACCTCGAGCACGGCGTCCTCGACGCCCAGCTCCTTGCGCTTCGCGTCCTGCTCGGCGGCCTGCCTCTCGAGGAAGTCGCGGGCCCGCGCCTGCAGCTCCTCGGCGGTCTCCTCGTCGAAGCCCTCGATGTCCGAGATCTCGTACGGTTCGACCCAGGCCAGGTCCTCGACGGTGGCGAAGCCCTCGGTGACGAGCAGCTGGGCGATCACCTCGTCGACGTCCAGCGCCTCCTGGAACAGGGCGGTGCGCTCGGCGAATTCCTTCTGGCGGCGCTCGGAATCCTGGGACTCGGTGATGATGTCGATCTGCCAGCCGGTCAGCTGCGAGGCGAGGCGGACGTTCTGGCCGCGGCGGCCGATGGCCAGCGACAGCTGCTCGTCCGGCACCACCACCTCGACGCGGTCGGCCTCCTCGTCGAGCACCACCTTGGACACCTCGGCCGGAGCCAGGGCGTTGACGATGAAGGTCGGCTCGTCGGGGTTCCACTGGATGATGTCGATCTTCTCGCCCTGCAGCTCGGCGACCACCGCCTGCACGCGCGAGCCGCGCATGCCGACGCAGGCGCCGACCGGATCGATCGAGCTGTCGTTCGACAGCACCGCCATCTTGGCGCGCGAGCCCGGATCGCGGGCGGCGGCGCGGATCTCGATGACGCCGTCGTAGACCTCGGGCACCTCCTGGGCGAACAGCTTGGCCATGAAGCCCGGGTGGGCCCGGCTCAGCATGACCTGCGGACCCTTCGCCTCGGGGCGCACGTCGTAGATGTAGGTGCGGATCCGGTCGCCGATGTTGAACACCTCGCGCGGGATCGAGTCGTTGCGGCGCATGATGCCTTCGCCGCGGCCCAGGTCGACGATGGTGTTGCCGTATTCGACGCGCTTGACCGTGCCGTTGACGATCTCGCCGACGCGGTCCTTGAACTCCTCGTACTGGTTGGCGCGCTCGGCCTCGCGGACCTTTCCGGTCACGACCTGGCGGGCCATCTGGGTCTGCACCCGGCCGAACTCGAATGGCGGCAGCTCCTCGACGTACTCCTTGCCGACCACGGCCTCCGGATCGCGCTTCAGCGCGTCGCGCAGGCGCACCATGGCGGAGTCGTTGAACTCCTCCAGCTCGTCCTCGGGCTGCCAGTCGTCGTCGACGATGGTCACGTGCCGGGTCAGGGCCAGCTCGCCGGTCTTCGGGTCGATCTTGGCGCGGATGTCGTGGTGGGCGCCGTAGCGGGCCTTGGCGCCCTTCTGGATCGCCTCCTCGATCGCCTCGACGACGATCTCCTTGTCGATGTTCTTCTCGCGCGCGACCGCATCGGCGATCTGCAGCAGTTCGAGACGGTTCGCGGCGACACCGGTGACGGCCATGCCTCAGTCCTCAGTTTCAGTCGGGTTGTTGTCGTTGCGGGCGGCGCGCTTCTCGGCGCCGGCCTTCAGGAGTTCGTCGGTCAGCACCAGCTTGGCGTCGACCAGCCAGGCGAAGGGGATCAGGGCCGTGTCCTCCTCGCCTTCCAGATCGATGGCGACATTGTCGCCGTCGATCCCGGCCAGCACGCCCTTGAAGCGCTTGCGGCCCTCGATCATCCGGTCGGTCTCCAGCCGGGCCTCGTAGCCTTCGAACAGGTCGAAGTCCGACAGCCGGGTCAGCGGCCGGTCGATGCCGGGGGAGGAGACCTCCAGCAGGTATTCGCCGGAGATCGGGTCGGCGGCGTCCAGCACCTCCGACACCGCGCGGCTGAGGCGGGCGCATTCCTCGACGGCGATGTCGTGGTCCGCGGCGCGCTCGGCCATGATCTGCAGCCGCCGGCGCTGGGTGCCGCCCATCAGCCGCACGCGCACGATCTCCAGCCCGAGGCTTTCGGCCACGGGCTCGATGAGCTCCAGCAGGGCGCGGTCTTCGGCGGTCTTGGCCTTCACGCGGGCGATCCAAACAAAAAGCGGCGGGCCGTCCGGGCCGCCGCTTCAAACGGCGCCGTTAGGACGCCGGTCTAACGATGTGGGGCGGCATATAGGCCAAGGCGGGGAGCTTGTCAGCCCCCCGCGCCGTCGCCTTGTTCAGAACGCCTCCCAGCCATCCTCGGCGGCCGCCGGCTTCGGCGCGGCGCCGCCGTGGCCGAGGGACTTCAGCTGGACCACGGTCCGCGCGGTGCGCTCGCTGCGGGCCGGGGCCGCGGGGGCCGCGCGAACCGCCGCGGCCTCCTCGCCGATGCGGAAGCGCGACACCGAGGCCGCGAGGCTCTCGGCCTCCTCCGCCAGCGAGTGGCTGGCGGCGGTCGATTCCTCGACCATGGCGGCGTTCTGCTGGGTCACCTGGTCCATCTGGTTGACGGCGGTGTTGACCTGCTGGAGGCCGGTGGCCTGTTCCTGGGCCGAGGCGGCGATCTCCGACACCAGGCCGTCGATCTCGGCGACCCGGTCGACGATCCGCTGCAGCGCCTCGCCGGTCTGGCCGACCAGGCTGACGCCCGAGCCGACCTGGGCGGTCGAGGCGGAGATCAGGGTCTTGATCTCGCGCGCCGCCTCGGCCGAGCGCTGGGCCAGGGCCCGCACCTCCGAGGCCACCACCGCGAAGCCGCGGCCGGCGTCGCCCGCCCGGGCCGCCTCGACCCCGGCGTTCAGGGCCAGCAGGTTGGTCTGGAAGGCGATCTCGTCGATCACGCCGATGATCTGGCTGATCTGCTGCGCCGACTGCTCGATGGCGCTCATGGCGGCGACGGCGTCGCGGACGACCACCCCCGAGGTCTCCGCGTCGCCGCGGGCGGCCTGCACCACGTCCGAGGCCTGGCGGGCCCCGGCGGCGGTGCGGTTCACCGTGGCGGTGATCTGGTCCAGCGCCGCCGCCGTCTCCTCGAGGCTGGCGGCCTGCTGCTCGGTGCGGCGCGACAGGTCGTCGGCCGCGTGGCTGATCTCGCCCGAACCCGAGCGGATGGCGGCGACGTTGGTCACCACCACCGACACCGCCTGCTGCAGCTGGCCGATGGCGGAGTTGAAGTCGGCCTTCAGCTGCTCCGCCTTCGGCGCCACCGCCACCGTCATCCGGTAGGTCAGGTCGCCCCCGGCCATGGCCGCCAGACCCTCGGCCAGCGCGGTGATGGCCACCCGGTCTTCCTCGGCCGCCCGGGCCTTCTCGGCCTCCGCGGCGGCGCGCTCGCGCTCGGCCGCCGCGCGCTGCGCCCCGGTCTCCCGCTCGAGCCGCTCCTTCGCGATGGCCGCCTCGCGGAACACCTCCAGCGCCGCCGCCATGCCGCCGATCTCGTCGCGCCGCTCGGCGCCGGGGATGGGCGAGTCGCGGTCGCCGGCGGCGAGACCGCGCATCCGGTCCGCCAGCGCCTTGACCGGCCGCGACACCGAACGCCCCAGCGCCCAGCCCGCGGCCCCCATGGCGGCGGCGACCAGCAGGGCCAGACCGCCGAGGCCGAGGGCGGCCTTGCCCACCGCCGCCGCGATCTGGTCGGTGTAGACGCCCGACCCCACGATCCAGCCCCAGGGCGTGAAACCCTTGACGTAGGAGATCTTCGGCGCCGGCTCCTCCTGTCCGGGCCTGGCCCAGCGGTAGGCGACGAAGCCCTCGCCGTCGCGCTTCACCACCTCGGCCATCTCGACGAACATCCTGACGCCGTCGGCGTCGGTGTTGCCGCTGATGTCCTGGCCCTCGAGGCGGGTGTTGAACGGGTGCATGATCATGCGGGGGTGCATGTCGTTGACCCAGAAATAGTCGTCCTGGCCGTAGCGGAGGCCGCGCAGGGTCGCCATGGCCTGCGCCTGGGCCTGCGGCCGGGTCAGATGTCCGGCCCGCTCCTCGGCGTGATAGTGGGCGATGATCCCGTGCGCGACCTCGACGGTCTTGCGGGTGCGGTCGGCGATCTCGTCGCGCATCACAGCGTCCAGCCGCAACAGCGACAGGCCCAGCACGATCAGCAGACCGGCCATCGCCCCCAGGGTCAGCAGGTTGATCCGCCACGCGACCGTCAACGCCCGCATCGTGTTCACCTGATTTGCCCAAGCGACCATGAGCCTGCCGGGCGGGCGTGAACAAAGGCCGAAGCCGGAGATGCGTAGAATCCCGTACCCGGCGCCTGGTCTGCTCAGGGCTGGATCAGCGCCAGGCGCCCCAGATAGTCCCGCTTGCCCAGCTCCACCCCGAGGTGGCGCAGGATCGCGTAGGCCATGCTGACGTGGAAGTAGAAGTTGGGAATGGCGAAGCTGGTCAGATAGCCGGCGCCCTCGAAATCCAGCTCCACGCCGGGGAAGCGCAACTCGACCCGCCGCGCCTCGGCGCCCTCGAAGGCGGCCGGATCGACGCCTTCGATGAAGGCGATCGACAGCTCCACCGTCGCCCGCAGTTCGGCCAGCGACGCCTCGGCGTCCTCGGTGCGCGGCCACGCCTGCCCGGTCAGCCGCGCCACGCAGCTGCGCGCCGAGAAGGCGGCCATGCGGATCTGGTCGGGGAAGGGCCTCATGTCCGGCGCGAGGCGGGCCTGCATCAGCGCCGCCGCGTCGAGGCCCGAGGCCTCCGCCCTGTCGAGCAGGTGCAGGAGCACGTTCAGGCCGCGCAGGAAGACGGGGGAGGCGGCGTCGGGGAGGGCGAAGGTCATGATGGGGAGCTCCCGGGGGGTCAGGCGTCCGGCGCCGGGTCGGCGGCGCGGACGAATTCGAGGAAGATCGGCGGGGTGTCCCCCAGCTTCTTCTCCTCGTAGCGGGTGACCACATGGTCGGCCGGCGCGGTCCGCCAGTCGTCGGCCTCTTCCGCCTGCCAGACAAGCCCGGGCGTGCGCTCGAAGCGCTCCAGGGCCCAGTCGGCGTAGTCCTTCCAGTCGGTGACGAAGCGCAGCCGCCCGCCCGGCTTCAGCAGGCGCGCGATCTCGGCCGCCGTCTCGTCCTGGACCAGCCGGCGCTTGTTGTGCCGCGCCTTGGGCCAGGGATCGGGGAACAGGATCATCACCCGGTCGAGGCTCCCGTCCGGCAGGGCCTTCATCACGTCCCGGGCGTCGCCGGCGTGCAGCCGCACGTTCTTCAGCCCGCCCTCGTCGATGTGGCGCAGGGCGGAGCCGACCCCGTTCAGGAACGGCTCGCAGCCGATCATCAGCGCCCCGGGATGACGCCGCGCCTGCTCGGCCAGATGCTCGCCGCCGCCGAAGCCGATCTCCAGCCAGACCTCCTCGGCGCCGGGCGCCAGCGCCGACGGGTCGATCGGCCCCGCCGCGGGATCGGGCACGGCGATCGTCGGCAACAGGCTGTCGAACAGCGCCGCCTGCCGCGGCTTCAGGGTGCGCGACTTGATGCGGCCGAAGGAACGGAGCGGACCCCAGGTGGGGGGGGAGGAGGAGGACATGGCGGCGGCTATAGCCGAAGCGGAGGGATTAGGGATGAGGGATGAGGGATGAAGCTTGCGGGCGGGAAGGCCCGACAAGCGCGTCGGCCATTCTCCTGTCCCTGCCGCCCGCGCCTGGCGGCTAATCCCTCATCCCTCATCCCTCATCCCTCGCCCCCTCAGACCAGCGCCTTCAGCTTCTCCACCAGATCCGTCCGCTCCCAGCTGAAGCCGCCGTCGGCTTCCGGGGCCCGGCCGAAGTGGCCGTAGGCGGCGGTGCGGCGGTAGATCGGCCGGTTCAGGCCGAGGTGCTCGCGGATCGCGCGCGGGCTGGCCCCGCCGATCAGCTTCGGCAATTCCCGTTCCAGCACCGCCTCGTCGACCTTGCCGGTGCGATGCAGGTCGACGTGCACCGACAGCGGCTTCGACACCCCGATGGCGTAGCTGATCTGGATGGTGCAGCGGTCGGCCAGTCCGGCGGCGACCACGTTCTTGGCCAGGTAGCGGCAGGCGTAGGCGGCCGAGCGGTCGACCTTGGTCGGATCCTTGCCCGAGAAGGCGCCGCCGCCGTGCGGCGCCGCCCCGCCGTAGGTGTCGACGATGATCTTGCGCCCGGTCAGGCCGGCGTCGCCGTCCGGGCCGCCGATCTCGAACGAGCCCGTCGGATTGATGTGCCACTCGGTCTCGTTGGTGATGAAGCCTTCCGGCAGCACCTCGCGCACATAGGGCTTCACGATCGCCGCCACCTGGTCCTGGGTCAGGCCTGCCTTGTGCTGGGTCGAGACGACGATCGAGGTGGCGCGCACCGGCCGGCCGTTCTCGTAGTGCAGCGTCACCTGGCTCTTGGCGTCCGGCTCCAGGCCCGGCTCCCGCCCGGCGTGGCGCGCCTCGGCCAGCTTGCGCAGGATGTTGTGGCTGTACTGCAGGGTGGCCGGCATCAGTTCCGGCGTCTCGTTCGAGGCGTAGCCGAACATGATGCCCTGGTCGCCGGCCCCCTCGTCCTTGTCCTCACCCGCGTCGACGCCTTGCGCGATATGGGCCGACTGGGGGTGCAGGTGGTTCTCGAAGTGCAGCGTCTGCCAGTGGAAGCCGTCCTGCTCGTAGCCGATGTCGCGCACCACGCCGCGCACCGTCGCCTCGATCTCCGCCTCCACGCCCGGAGCCCAGTTGCCTGCGACGTCCATGATGCCCTGGCCGCGGATCTCGCCCGCCAGCACGACCCGGTTGGTGGTGGTCAGGGTCTCGCACGCCACCCGGGCCTCGGGGTCCTTCGACAGGAACAGGTCGACGACGGCGTCGGAGATCTGGTCGGCGACCTTGTCCGGGTGGCCTTCGGAGACGCTTTCGGAAGTGAAGAGGAAGGACGTACGGGACAAGGGAGGCTCCTGGGCGCGCGGTGGCGGCAAGAGATATAAAGATATGTTTATATGTTCAAGTCGCTTTGCTGCGTCGCCAGCGCGCGCCTGAGCTGACGGCGGGTTCGCCCGCCAGCCAACGCTCCCCCACGCCGGCCAGCAGGGCGAGGGCGGTCAGGATGCCGAGGCCTATCCGCGCCGAAATGTCCGCGGAGTGACTCATGGACGGAGCCGCAAAGGCGGCGAAGTGGATCAGCAGGGTGAGCGCCATCACCGCGGTCATGGCGAGCGGCCACCAACGATTTCCCGTCACGGCCATCCATCCGAAGATCAGGGTTATCGCTCCGTCGAGGGCGGCGTCCCCGAGGTGGACGTTCCACAATCGCCAGGGATGAACAATCAGGGACAGGCCGAAGACGGTCAGCAGGATCACTGCGCCCCGCCGCTCCGGATGCCCGCCCTTCACCCAGGCCAGCGCCACCGCGATCAGCATGAGCAGGTAGTAGATAGCCAGAAAAGGGGCGATCGCGGTCTCTCCCGAATTTGCCCGCGGGGCAGGCGCGATCCTCTTCAGCCTTCCGCGCGCGCGTCTCGCGCGGAAGGCGCTGGCCGGGTGATGCGCCCGATCTCACCTGCCTGTTCCGCGTACGCCACCACCAGGTCCGCCGCAGCCTTGAGCAGCGCCGCGGTCATGAAGACGAGGGCGAGCAGGATCAGGAGCCGGACGCCGCGCCCTCCTGGCGGCGGCCGATAGCCGAGGCGTCGACCCGTGCGCCCATCTGGGCCATCACCCAGCCGGCGCTCAGCACCTGCCGCAGCAACTCGCGAGGCGGAATTTGTGCGGCGTCCTCCGCCAGCCCGCGCATGAGATGCGCCTTCACCGGATCGTTCGCTCCCGAAGGGCCAAACCCGTCCAGCGCCGCCTCCAGATCCTCCCACGTCCAGTGCGGAAGATGGTTGTCGCCCATACTCATGCGTGGCCTCCCTGACTTCGGCGGGAGGTGACGCGGCGGCGGCCGCCTCGCCAATGGGGTCTTTCGTATCCCCTGGTACGTTTCGTTCCAGAAGGGCCAGCGCCGCCTTGCGGCGGTTGACGCCAAGCCGGCGACAGGCCTCGTGCACGTGCTTCTTGACGGTCGCCTCGGACAGGCCCAGCCGCGCGGCGATCTCCTTGTCCGTCAGGAAGGCGGTGAGCCTGAGACACTCTTCCTGGCGCGCGCTCAGACCTGGCGACATCGGCGACTCCGGAGGATCTGATTGTCAGCCGGCTCATGCCGCACCTTCCATCGGGCGTGGGGGCTGACGGCCGCCTCGCCCGCCAGGGACCGTTCAAGAACGCCGGCCGCCAGGGTCAGGTACAGCAGCGCGCTCAGACCGATCTGCGCCGAGATCTGCGTACTCATGCTTATGCCGCCGACGAGCAGGACATAGGCGTGGAGCATCATGGCGAGCAGCATGGAACCGGCGGCCGCGAAAGGCCACCAGCGCGGGCCCGTCAGGGACAGGCGGATGAACATCACGGTCACGACGGCGTCGACTGCGGCCTCGAGGGGCATGAAGCCGTCAATGGCCAGTGGCGGCAGGACGGCTCCCTCCACGATCGCCGACAACAGCACCCAGGCCGCAGCAGAACGCTCGGGCGGTCCGCCCTTCGCGCCGCACAAGGCGATCACCGCGAAAAACTCGGCGAGGAGTATTTCCTGATAGACGGTCACCGACCCGCCCCCCCACTTTCGGGCATCGGGTCACCGCTCCGGTGCAGCGGCGCGGCCGATTTCTCCGGCCTGCCCGGCGTAACCGGCGACGAGATCGGCCACGGCCTTCAACAGGACGATCGAGAGCACCAGCGAGAGCAGCAGCATTCCGATGCGGAAGGCCGGGTGCGACGGCGGCGGCCGGTAGCCCATGACCGGACGCTTCGGATCCGTCCCCCCGCGACCGGCGGTCTGGTGGTCCGGCTGCGGCATGCCGGGTTCCGCGTCGAAGCGGGCGCCGGGCCGCGCGGCCCGGCCGTCGAGACTCCCCGCCTCGAGCAGGGCCAGCGCCGCCTTGCGGCGGTTGACCCCCAATCGGCGGCAGGCCTCGTGCACGTGCTTCTTGACGGTCGCTTCGGACAGACCGAGGCGAGCGGCGATCTCCTTGTCCGTCAGGAAGGCGGTAAGCCTGAGGCACTCTTCCTGGCGCGCGCTGAGCCGCGACGGCATCGACGACCTCCCGTTCGGGAGTCTGCCTAGGCTGCGCCGCGCCATGCGTCCAGACGCGCGAGCGGGTCCGACGGGAACGATCATGAATGGAAAGGTGGTGGTGCCGCTTGCGTGACTCGAACACGCGACCCCCTCATTACGAATGAGGTGCTCTACCGGCTGAGCTAAAGCGGCCTTGGGCGTCGGGACCGGGGCCCGCGCGAGGCGGGTTCTTTATACGTCGCCGCCCGGGTTGCCAAGCGCCTCCAGCATCGCCGCCTCGGCCGGCGCGGCGGCGACGTCGAGGCGGTCGAACCCGCACGGGGCCAGCGGCGCGGCGGCTCTGGCCGAGATCGCCACCGCCGCCCGCCCGCCCGCGCCCGCCGCGCCGAGCGCGGCGACGATCGCCCGGGCGGCGCGCGGCGAATGCACCAGCACGACATCCCAGTCCGTCGGCGCCGGCGCCGCGGTCTCGACCGCCTCGTAGACCGGCAGCCGCCGCACCTCGATCCGCCCCGCCAGACGGCCGGCCAGGTCGCCGGCGGGCTCCCGCGCCCCGGGGGCGAGAACCGGTCCCGCCGCCCGGTCGGCGAGCAGCCGCTCAAGGTCCCCGATCGCGCCCGACGCCGAGACGACGTCGTTCCAGCCGGCCGCCCGGGCCGCCGCGGCGGTGACGTCGCCCACCGCGAAGACCGGCTGGTCCCGGCGCGGCGTCAGGCGGGCGAAGGCCTCGACCCCGTTCGGGCTGGTGAAGGCGAGCGCGCCGATTCCGCGCAGGTCCGGCTCCGGCGCGGCGACCGGCCGTATCTCCAGCACCGGCGCGACCACCGGGGCGAAGCCCAGCGCTGCGAGGCGGCCGGCGGTGCGGGCGGCGCCCGGCTCCGCCCGCGTCACCCAGACCCGCCGGACGGGCCTCAGGGATCGACCCTCTGGTCTCCGGCGGCGGCGTGCACCTCGGCCCCCAGCCGCAGGCCCAGCGCCCGCGCGGACTCTGCGGTGGGCTGGTCGACCTCCCCGGCCCGCCGCCAGCGCGCCGAACCGTCCGGGGCCAGCATCTCCACCGTCAGCCGCAGCCGGCCGGCGGCGATCTCCGCATGGGCCCCGATCGCCGTCCGGCACGAGCCCTCCAGCGCCGTCATCGCGCCGCGCTCCGCCGCCACCGTCAGGGCGGTGTCGACGTGGTTCAGCGCCCCGGCCCAGGCCGCGTCGACGTCGTCCGCCCGCGTCTGCAGGGCCAGCGCCCCCTGGCCCGGGGCCGGCAGGAAGCGGTCCAGCGCCAGCCGCTCCCGGATCACGCCGTCGAAGCCCAGCCGGTTCAGCCCCGACACGGCGAGCAGGATGGCGTCGAACTCGCCCTCCGCGAGGCGCCGCAGCCGGGTGTCGACATTGCCGCGCAGCATCTCGATCTTCAGGTCGGGCCGCAGCGCCAGCGCCTGGGCCTGGCGGCGCAGCGAGGCGGTGCCCAGCCGCGCCTCCGGCGGCAGGTCGTCGAAACTCGCCGCCGCCTCGCTGATGAAGGCGTCGCGGGGGTCCTCGCGCTCCGGCACGGCGGCGATGGCGAGTCCGGGCGGCTGCTCGGCCGGCACGTCCTTCATCGAGTGCACCGCCACATCGACGCGGCCGTCCAGCAGCGCCTCCTCGATTTCCTTGGTGAACAGGGCCTTGCCGCCGATCTCCAGCAGCCGCCGGTCCTGCACCCGGTCCCCGGTGGTGACGATCTCGACCAGCGGCACGGCCTCGGCGAGGTCGCCCCCGGCCACCCCCAGCGCGCGGCCGATGGCGCGCTGCATCATGCCCGACTGGGTCAGCGCCAGCTTCGAGCGCCGGGTGCCGATGCGGACGAGAGGAGCCATGAGACGTTGCCTGTGCCGGGCCGGGTCGCTACCTCGACCCGATGACCATGGCGGCGGACTATAGCAGCGGGCCGGGCCGGGCAACCGGACCCCTGGCGGTGCTGGGTCTCGAGACCAGCTGCGACGAGACCGCGGCCGCGGTCGTGCGCCTGTCCCCCGACGGCCGCGCCGAGGTGCTCTCCTCGGTGGTGCACAGCCAGATCGACGACCATGCGGCCTACGGCGGGGTGGTGCCGGAGATCGCCGCGCGCAGCCACGTGGAGATGATCGCCGGGGTCGCTGGCCGCGCGATGGAGGAGGCGGGCCTCGGCTGGGACGGTCTGGACGGCGTCGCCGCCACGGCCGGGCCCGGCCTCGTCGGCGGGGTGATGGTCGGCCTGGGCTTCGGCAAGGCGGTGGCCCTGGCGCGGGGCCTGCCGCTGGTCGCCGTCAACCACCTCGAGGGGCACGCCGTGTCGGCGCGGCTGGGCGGGCCGGCGGCCTATCCCTTCCTGCTGCTGCTGGTCTCCGGCGGCCACTGCCAGCTGCTCGAGGTGCGCGGCGTCGGCGACATGAGCCGGCTCGGCACCACCATCGACGACGCCGCCGGCGAGGCCTTCGACAAGATCGCCAAGGCGCTGGGCCTCGGCTACCCCGGGGGGCCGGCGCTGGAGCGGCTGGCGGCGGGCGGCGACGGCGCGCGCTTCGACCTCCCCCGCGCCCTGCTGGGCCGCAAGGACTGCGACTTCTCCTTCTCCGGCCTCAAGACCGCCGCCTCGCGCCTCGCCGCCGCCTGCGCCACGGAGCAGGACCGCGCCGACCTCGCGGACGCGGTCCAGACGGCCATCGCCCGACAGCTGGCCGAGCGCTCGGACCGGGCGATGAAGGCCTATGCCGCGACCCATCCGCACCGGCTGTTCGTGGTCGCCGGCGGGGTCGCCGCCAACCGCACGGTGCGTTCGACCCTGGAGGCGACGGCGGCGCGGAACGGCTTCGAGTTCATGGCCCCGCCGTTGGCCTACTGCACCGACAATGCGGCCATGATCGCCCTGGCCGGAGCCGAGCGGCTGCAGAAGGGTTGGATATCCGACATCGACGTCGCCGCCCGGCCGCGCTGGCCTCTGGACGAACGGCGCGCGATCGACGAACCGGTTCACAAGGCGGGCCGCAAGGGCGCCAAGGCTTAGGAGCAGGCATGGAGTTCAGGCGGGCAGGGGTGATCGGCGCCGGCGCCTGGGGCACGGCCCTGGCGCAGGTGGCCGGCTGGGCGGGGCTGGAGGTGCGGCTGCAGGCGCGCGAGCCCGAGGTGATCGAGAGCATCCGCGCCCGCCGGGTCAACGAGGCCTTCCTGCCGGGCGTCCCGCTGGACGAACGGCTGGAGGTCACCGGCGATCTCGCCGACCTCGGGGCCTGCGACCTCGTGCTGGCGGCGCCGCCGGCCCAGCACATGCGCGCCACCCTCGCCGCCTTCGCCCCGCATCACCGCGCCGGGGTTCCGGTCATCCTGTGCTCCAAGGGGGTCGAGCGCGGCTCGCTCAAGCTGATGACCGAGGTGCTGGCCGAGACCCTGCCCGACGCGCCGGCGGCGGTGCTGTCCGGACCCAGCTTCGCCGCCGAAGTGGCCCGCGGCCTGCCCAGCGCCGTCACCCTGGCCTGCGCCGACAGCGCGCTCGGCCAGGCCCTGATGAACACCCTGTCCGCCCCGACCTTCCGCCCCTACCTCGCCGACGACCTGATCGGCGCCGAGGTCGGCGGGGCGATCAAGAACGTGCTGGCGATCGCCTGCGGCATGAGCGAGGGCAAGGGGCTGGGCCGCAGCGCCCATGCCGCCCTGATCACCCGCGGCTTCGCCGAGATGACCCGGCTGGGCGTGGCGCTGGGCGGCCGCGCCGAGACCGTGGCCGGCCTGTGCGGCCTCGGCGATCTGGTGCTGACCTGCTCCAGTCCCCAGTCGCGCAACATGAGCCTCGGTCTCGCGCTCGGGCAGGGCCAGACCATCGAACAGGCGCTGGCCGGCAAGCGCTCGGTCGCGGAAGGTTACGAGAGCGCGCCGGCCGTGCGCGAGCTGGCGGAGAAGACCGGGGTCGACATGCCGATCTCGATGGCGGTCGCCGCCCTGCTCGCCGGCGAGACCACGGTGGACGCGGCCATCGAGAGCCTGCTGTCGCGCCCGCTGAAGGTCGAGCGGCATTGACCGAGGCCGCGCCCCCCGGCGAGCGTCGACGCGTCTGGAAGACCCCGCCCGGCGTGACGCTCTGCGCCGAGACCGACCTCGCCGACCCCGGAGCCCGCGCCTTCGTCCTGCAGATCGGCGACGCCTACTTTCACGGGTTCGTGGTGCGCAAGGACGGGCAGGTCGCCGGCTGGGTGGACCGCTGCCCGCACCAGGGCTTTCCGCTGGCGATGGAGCTGGACCGCTACCTGACCCCCGACGGATCGTTGATCCTGTGCGGCTGGCACGGGGCGGTGTTCGAGCCGCTGACCGGGGCGTGCGTCGGCGGGCCCTGCGCCGGCGGCCGGCTGACGCCCTGGCCGGTGGAGGCCGCCGGCGGCCTGATCCGCACCGCCTGAACTCAGGCCGGCGCCCGGAACAGGTAGAGGCCGAAGCCGATGTACGGGCGGCCGAAGCCGAACACCGCCCTGACCCGGTCGGCGCTCATGCGGATTCCGTCCGCCTCGGGCGCCTGCGGGTTCGCCTCCAGCCAGGTCCGCACCGCGCCGTCGGTGGCGGCGGTGAAGGCGTCGATGGTCTCCTGCGCCGACAGTTCGCTCCAGGCCAGCTCCAGCCCGGCCGCCGCGGCCGCGGCCTTCCAGCCGGCGTCGTCGGTGAAGATGTTGGTCAGGTCGGTGATCTGGCGCAGCGGCGCGGGCGGCTCGGCCGTCCAGGTGAGATCGCCCCACAGCAGCCAGCCGCCCGGCGGCAGACGCCGGCGCAGGAAGCCGAAGGCGCTCTCCGGCGTCGGCACGCCCTCGCCGGTGATGTTGGTGGCGCCGAGGGCGACGATCAGCTGCGGCGGCTCCATGGCCGACAGCACGTCCGCGGCCGCCCCCTCGACGACCTCGACGGTCCCCTGCGCGCCCGCCGCCGTCACGCTGGCGCGGGCCAGGGCGGCCATGGCGGGATTGTATTCGATGGCCGTGACGGCGAAGCCGAAGCGCTGCGCCAGCCGCACCGCCAGCGCCGCGGTGCCGGCGCCGACGTCCGCCACCCGGGCTCCGGCCGCGAGGCCGGTCGCCGCCACCGCCGCCTCGATGCGGCCGGGCTCGACCGGGTTGCAGACCGGGAGCCCGCGATAGGCGATCTGGTTGTAGCTGAGCATGCGCGCCTCCCCCCCTTCCATGCTCGCCCTGCTCCGGCAGGAGAAGACCTGGAGCGCATGCGGCGAAGCACTTTACAACACAAAGAGCTTGTGAAAGTATTGGCTATCGCGACGGCCTCCGCCGTCCCCTGAAAGGACCTGCGCCATGAACGCCAACACCGAAGACCCCGCCGCCGACATCGCCTGGATGCGCCGCCTCGCCGAGGAGGGCGCGCAGGCTCCGATGCAGGGCGCCTCGATCCTGTTCGGCGCGGGCCTCATCTGGGGACTCGCCAGCCTCGGCCACTGGGCGATCACAAGCCGCACCCTCCCGATCGGGTCCGAGGCCATCAACTACGTCTGGCTGGGCGGCGCCGCCGTCTTCGCGGTCCTGCTGATCGCCGTCCTCACCCGGCTCAAGCGGGAAGGCGGGGTGCAGACCGCCGCCAACCGCGCCGTCGGCACGGCCTGGTCGGCGGTCGGCTGGGGCGTCTTCGCGCTCGGCGTGTCCATGGCGGCGCTCGGCTGGCGACTGGGCGAGGTTGCGGTCACCGTCGGCTTCGCCCTCATCCCCTCCATGATCATGGTCGCCTACGGCAGCGGCTGGGCGGTCAGCGCGACCATGCTGCGCAGCCGCGGCATGTGGTGGCTCGCCATCGCGTCCTTCGCCGCCGCGCCTGCCCTCGCGGCCCTGACCGGGATGGCCGAACAGTATCTCGCCTATGCAGCCGCCCTGTTCCTGCTCATGGCCCTGCCCGGCTTCCGGCTGATGCAGGCCGCGAAGCGGGGCTGACCATGGCCGATGATTTCGACATCAGCCGCCTCGACGAGGTCATCCATGGCCGGGTCCGGCTGGGCATCATGGCCTTCCTCTCGGGGGTGGAGAGCGCTGACTTCAACACTCTCAAGGCCCGACTGCAGACCACCGACGGCAACCTCTCGGTCCATCTGCGCAAGCTCGAGGACGCCGGCTTCGTGGCGGTGAACAAGCGGTTCGAGGGCCGCAAGCCGCTCACCGAGGCCAGCATGACCCCGGCCGGACGCAAAGCCTTTCTCGCCTATCTCGACGCCCTTCAGGGTCTGGTGGGCCGGCCGTGAAGCGGGCGGATGACGGGCGGGCGGCGACGGTCTAGACCGCCGTCATGACCGACCGCATCCACCGCTTCGAAGCGCTCGACAACTTTCGCGACTACGGCGACTACGGGACCGCAGCCGGCCGCCGCATCGCGCGCGGCCGGCTGTTCCGTTCCGCCCACCAGGCGCGGGTCAGCGACGCGGATCTCGAGCGGCTCGGCGGCCTCGGCATCTCGGCGATCGTCGACCTGCGCCGCCCGGGCGAGCGCCGCGAACAACCCTCCCGGCGGCCGCCGGGCTGGGCCGGCGCGGTCATCGAGAGCGCTCACGACGACGGCGGCGAGGCGCCGCACATCACCTTCCTGAAGACCTCGGACCTGACCGTCGACTCCGCCCGCGCCTTCATGGCCGGTGTCTATCGTCAGCTCCCGTTCGAGCCGCCGCACCTCGACCTGTTCGCCCGCTATTTCCGCGCCCTCGCCGATGCGGACGGGGCCGTGCTCATCCACTGCGCCGCGGGCAAGGACCGCACCGGCCTGCTCGCGGCCCTGACCCACCACCTGCTCGGGGTGCACCGCGACGACATGGTCGCCGACTACCTGCTGACCAACGCCGCCGTCGACCTCGCCGCCCGGGCGCCGGCGATCGCCCGCCAGCTCGAGGCCTACACCGGCCGCCCCGCCAGCCACGAGGCGGTGGTGGCCTTCCTCGGGGTCGAGGCGGCCTGGCTGGAGGCGGCGCTGGACGCGATCGCCGAACGCCACGGCTCCGTCGACGCCTATCTGACGCAGGCCCTGGGCGTCGACGCGGCCCTGCGCGACCGCATCGCCGGGCGGCTCTCGGCGTGAGCCTGGCGGTCGTCGAGCGTCGCCCGCTGCCGTGGCGGGATCCGCTCGCCGTCGCCTGCGGGCTCAGGGAGCGGGATGGCGCGGCGGCCCTGCTGTCCGACGGCGGCCCCCTCGGCCGCCGCTCCTTCGTCGCCGCCGAGCCCGACCGGGTGCACGTCGGCGAGGCGGCGGCCGGGCTGGACCTGCTGGCCGATCCCGACTGGTCCCGCCAGACGATCGGCCTGTTCGCCTACGACGCCGGCGCCCGCCCCGCCACCGGTCCGCGGGAGCCGGTCTGGCCCGACCTGATGCTGGCCCGCTATCCGGCCGTCCTGGTGTTCGACCACGCCGGCGAAGCCCTGACCGCCGTCGGACGGGGCGCGAGCCGGGCCGCCGCCGCCGCCGCCGCCGACCGGGCGGAAGCCTGGCTGGCGGGCGCGATCGCGCCGCCGCAGACGCCCCCGCCGGCCGACGCCTTTCCGCCGGAGGCCGCGCCCGCCGCCTATGAGGCCGCGGTCGCCGACGTGGTGGCCCGCATCGCCGCCGGCGAGCTGTTCCAGGCCAATATCGCCCGGGCCTGGTCCGGCGAGCTGCGCCGCGGGGCCGACCCCTTTGACGTGCTGGCGCGCCTCGCCGGTCGCGCCGCCGCCTATGGCGCCTGGTGGCGGGTGGGCGATCGCGCCCTCGTCTCGAACTCGCCGGAACTGTTCCTGACCTTCGACCCCGCCGACCGCCGGATCGCCACCCGGCCGATCAAGGGCACCCGCCCGCGCGACCCCGATCCGGCGCGCGACGCCGCCCTCGCCGCCGAACTCGCCGCCAGCGCCAAGGACCGGGCCGAGAACCTGATGATCGTCGACCTGATGCGCAACGATCTCGCCCGGGCGGCGGCGCCCGGCAGCGTCCGGGTCGACCGCCTGTTCGAGGTCGAGACCCTGCCCACCGTGCACCACCTCGTCTCCACCGTCGCAGCGACGGCGCGACCGGAGGTCGGCGCGGCGGACCTGCTGCGCGCCACCTTCCCGCCCGGCTCAATCACCGGCGCGCCGAAGCATCAGGCGATGAAGGTCATCGCCGGCCACGAGCCGCCGCGCGGGCCGTGGTGCGGGGCGTTGTTCCACCTCGACGAGGGCCGGCTGACCGCCTCGGTGCTGATCCGCACCGCCGCCTTCGAACGACAGGGCGAGAGCTGGCGCTGGCGCACCCTGGCGGGAGCCGGGATCGTCGCCGACAGTGACCCGAAGGCCGAACTGGCCGAGACCGACGCCAAGATCCGCGCCCTGCGCGAGGCCCTCGCCGGCTAGCAGTCGGCGCAGGTCGTCCTGTCCGACGTCCGCGGCCGCAGGTAGTAGCTGTGCGAGAACTGCGTCACCCCGGGCATCAGGTAGTCCGCCGGGGAGTCGTAGTCGTAGGTCGCCTCGGACATGATGACGCTCTCGCCGTCGGTGATCAGGTCCGCGGGCAGGGTGACCGTAGATCCGACCTCTCGCGGATCCATTCCCTCGCCCCGGCTCCAGTCGACCTCGGCCACGCCGTTGTTCCGCGTGATGCTGCTGACCCGCTGCTTGAGGGCGGCGGTCGGGAAGGGCTGCAGCGTCAGCGTTCCGATCTTGAAGATGTCGTCGACCGTGTCGGCGGTGACCGCCTCCTCCTGCGCCACCAGATCGGCGACCATGGCCGAGGCGTGGCCCATCCGCTTCTGGGCCATGTAGCCCTGGCAGAACTCGGCGAGGCCCATGTAGAAGAAGATCAGGATCGGCGCGATCATCGCGAACTCCACGGCGGAAACGCCGCGGGTGTCTCGCGCAAGCCGACTGAACAGCCGCCCCGTCATGCCGGTTCGTTCCTGAACGCCGTGGTCGACATCAGCCGGGTGGTGCCGTCGTTCAGCCGGGACAGGCTCTGCGACAGGAAGGGCGTCAGCAGCGGCTGCCGGTACCAGATCCGCACCAGGATCAGGTCCCCCGGGTTCCCGTTGGCGTAGGTCAGCTTCGACTCGTCGAACACGCCGCCGGCCATCGGATCCGGCGGATCGACGTCGAACTGCGGGATGACGCGCACGTCGACGCTGGCGCGACTGGCGCAGTCGCCGGAGAAGATGCTCATCCGGCTGCAGAGCGCCGTCTTGAACTGTTCCGGGGTCATGTTCTGGGCGCTGGCCTGTCCGGTGCGGATCAGACGGCCGGTTTCGATCGTGGCGTTCTCGAGAATGGAGTCGGTGACGAACACCAGCGCCAGCTCCATGATGGCGAAGATCATGAAGACGAAGGGCAGGGCCACCATGCCGAATTCCACGGCGGTCGCGCCGTCGTCCGCCCGCGGCAGCCGCCGCAGCCTGTCGATCAGCCGGTTCGTCCGCGCCTGCCCCCGCATCTGCCGATCCTAGGGCGTCGGGGTGTCGGGGCCGCTCGCGCCCCGGACCGAGGGCGAGCACGAGGCGGCGCAGGCCATTTCCGTGGCCTGGGCGCCCCGCCACAGCCGCACGCGGCCGGCGCCGTCGCCGGCGGTGACGACGATCTCGCTCTGGAACACGGTCCGGCCGATCGGGTCGACGGCGACGACCTCCGTCACGCCGTATCCCTTGCCGGTGATGTACAGCGTATTGGCGTCGACGACGGTGACGTCGGCGATCTGGGGGTTCCCGACGATCACCGACCCGGCCGGACCGCGCAGCTGGACACGCTGCGCCTGGTCGATCCCGACGCTCAGCCGCGATTGCGCCGAGGCGGCGCCCGCGAGGAGGAGGGACGCCGTGGCGGCGGCGAGGATGAAGCGAAGAGGCGAGTTCATGGCGGGTCTTCCATGCCGATCCGGGCGCGCGAATTGCGGGCGCGTACGTTGAGCCGGACCCTGCGCCGCAAATCTCAAGAAAGTCTGAAATCAGCGGCCGTGACCTGCGTCTCCCGGCCCTTCAGACTCCGGAACTGGGCCCCGACAGAGTAAATCCGAAGGTAACCACGACTGACGACCCGGTCTTAACTGCTTCGGGTCATTGTGAGCTCGTGTTCGGGGGTGAAGCGGGCGACCGGCGCTCCCACACGAGTTGGGTGCTCGCTTCACGTAACAACGAGGATATCGCAATGACCAAGTTCATCTCGCAGTTCATCGCCGACGAGTCCGGCGCCACCGCCATCGAGTATGGCCTCATCGCCGCGCTGATCGCCGTCGTGATCATCTCGGCCGTGACCGCCCTCGGCACCACGATCCGCGACAAGTTCGACGCGGTGAAGAACGGCATGTCGGGCACCGCTCCGGCCGCCGCGTCCTAAGTTCTCCGCAAGCGTGGAAGGGGGCCGGAGCGGCGACGCTCCGGCCCCTTTTGCTTGCGCAACCGGAATTTAACGGCCGCATGCGAGGGGGGGGCATGGATCTCCTGACCCTCGCCCTTCTCGGCGTCATGCCCGCCCTCGCGATCGTCGGGGGGTTGCATGACCTGACGACCATGAAGATCCCCAACTGGATCTCCGGCCTGCTCGTCCTGCTGTTCTTCCCCGCGGCCCTGGCGGCGGGTCTGCCGCTGGAGCAGATCGGGCTCCACCTCGGCGTCGGGGTTCTGGCCCTGCTGATCGGCGCCGGCATGTTCGCCCTGCGCTGGATCGGCGGCGGCGACGCCAAGCTGATGGCCGCCGCCTGCCTGTGGCTCGGCGTCTCCGGGTCGGGCATGTTCCTGCTCTGGACCGGGCTGGCCGGCGGGCTGTTCTGCCTGATCCTCATCTTCTCCCGGGCCCACCTCCGCCCCTACGCCCTGCAGGCGCCCGCCTGGGTCGGTCAGCTGATGGAGCCCAAGGGCGACATCCCCTATGGCGTGGCCATCGCCGCCGGCGCCCTGCTGGCGTGGCCGGAGTCGCCGCTGATGCTGCGCTTCGTCGGCGGCTGACCCCGGCGGGGCGCGGTTTAGGCCGGCGTTAACTCCCGGACGGGCATGGTCGTTAACGGTAGGGGGCCGCGGGACCATCGGTCCGCCCCGGCCCTGCCGGAGACCGCCGATGAAGCCCGCCCGGATAATCGTCATCTGCATCGCCGCCGTCGCCGCCATCGGGCTGGCGCTGGTCGTGCGCGCCATGGGCTCGTCCTCGGGGCAACCCGTCGCCGTCGCCACCGCCGCGCCGGCCGAGACGCGGCCGATGGCCAAGGTGCTGGTGGCCGCCCGCGACCTGCAGCCGGGCCAGCGCCTGACCGAGGGCGACATGGCCTGGAAGGACTGGCCCGTCGACGAGGTCAATCCGGCCTTCATCACCGACGGCTCGACCCCCATCGAGGCGGCGGACGCCCAACCGGCCGAGGACAAGCCCGCAGGCGCCGTGGCCGCCGTCACCCGCGCCGCCTCCGACCTCGCCAGCGGCGGCGCCAAGGCGGACTACGTCGGCTCGGTGGTGCGCGACCCCATCCTCGCCGGCGAGCCCATCGTGGCGCGCAAGATCGTCCGCGCCGGCGACAGCGGCTACATGGCCGCCTATCTCGAGCCGGGCATGCGCGCCATGGCCATCCGGGTCACCGTCGAGACGGCCGCGGGCGGCTTCATCCTGCCGGGCGACCGGGTCGACGTCGTGCTGACCCGCGAGACGACCCTGTCCAACATGGGCGCCCAGGAAGGCGACCGCTCCAAGTTCACCTCCGCCACCGTGATGCGGAACATCAAGGTGCTGGCCATCGACCAGTCGACCCGCGCCGGCGACGACGCCCAGGCGGTGGTCGGCGCGACGGCCACCCTGGAGGTCAGCCCGTCCGACGCCGAGGCCCTGGCGCTCGCCAAGTCCGAGGGCGAGCTCAGCCTCGTGCTCCGCTCGTACGCCGACACCGGCGGCCCCTCCGGCGCGGTGACCTCCGGTCGGCGCGAAGTCTCCGCCGTGCGCGTCTACCGCGGCGGCGCCCCTGAAGTGGTGGTGGTCCAATGAAGCGCCTGATCGTCGCGGCCCTCGCCGGCCTCGCCGTCGTCGCGGCAGGCCCGGCCTCCGAAGTCCGGGCCCAGACGCGGGCCGCGGTCTCGATGGGATCGCAGTCGCAGCTGATCAACCTGCCGCGCGGCTCGTCGATGGCGATCGACCTGCCGGCGGACGCGCGGGACGTGATCGTTCCCAACCCGGCCGTGGCCGAGGCCATGCTGCACTCGCCCCGCCGCATCACGGTCATCGGCCTCGCCCCCGGCGAGACCGACGCGGTCGTGCTCGACAACGCAGGGCGCGCCATCCTGTCGCTGCGCATCCGCGTCGACGCCGGCGTGTCGGCGCTGCAGGACACGCTGGACCGGGTGATCCCGGACTCCCGCGTCCGCGCCGAGGCGGTCAACGACAGCGTCATCCTCACCGGGGTGGTCTCCAGCCCGGGCGAGGCGGATCGCGCCAGCCAGGTGGCCCGCGCCTTCGTCACGGCGCCGGAGAAGGTCATCAACATGATGACCGTCGAGGGCTCCGACCAGGTGATGGTGAAGGCCCGCATCGTCGAGGTGCAGCGGACCGCCATCAAGCAGCTGGGCCTCGACGTCGACGCCGTGCTCAGCAGCGTTGGCGACGGCCTGAGCTTCGCGCAGGGGGCGACCTTCGGCGTCTCCGGCAGCCAGCTCGGCGGCGGTATCCTGAACTTCATCGACCGGTCGGGGGACGGTAACGTCCTCGACACCAACCTGCGGGCCTTCGAGCGCGCCGGGCTGGTGCGCATCCTCGCCGAGCCCAATCTGACCTCCGTCAACGGCGAGAACGCCGAGTTCCTGGCGGGCGGCGAGTTTCCGGTGCCGGTCGGACGCAGCGTCGACGCCTCGACGGGGCAGACCACCATCGGCGTCGAGTTCAAGCCGTTCGGCGTCCGGCTGGCCTTCCGGCCGATCGTGCTGTCGCAGGGCCGCATCTCGCTGCAGCTGGCCACCGAGGTGTCCGAGCTGACCACCGCCGGCGCCTTCACCCTCGGCGGCACCGCCGAGGACGCCCTGGTCATTCCGGCCCTAAACGTCCGTCGCGCCTCGAACACCGTCGAGCTCCCGTCGGGCGGCTCGCTGATGATCGCCGGCCTGCTGCGCGAGGACACCCGCCAGAACATCGACCAGCTGCCGGGGATCGGAGACCTGCCGGTGCTCGGCGCCCTGTTCCGCTCGCGCGACTATCTGTCGGGCGAGACCGAGCTGGTGATCATCGTCGAGGCCTACATCGTCTCCCCGACGTCGCCGGGCCGCCTCCAGACCCCGGCCGACGGGCTGCAGATCGCCAATGACGCCCAGACCCTGCTGTTCGGCCAGCTGAACCAGCACTACGCCCCGCGCGGCCCCGCTCCGACGGCGCCGGGCAGCGGCTGGAACGGCCCTGTCGGCTATGTGATCGAATGAGGCCGCTCCCGATGCGCTCCCTCCTGCCCGCCTTCGCTCTCGCCGCGCTTGTCGGCGGCTGCGCCGCCGGCGCCGCGGACGCTCCGCCGCCGCTGACCCCGCTGTCGCGGTACGTCCTGCAGGTCGAGCCGGGACTGGACCGCATCGCCCTCGCGGTGCACGAGGACGGCCTGTCGGCCAACCAGCAAGCGGCCCTGCTCGATCTCGCCGGCCGCTACCGCGCCACCGGCGCGGGCCCGAT
This sequence comes from Brevundimonas sp., assembly GCF_013912005.1. Lineage (GTDB taxonomy): Bacteria > Pseudomonadota > Alphaproteobacteria > Caulobacterales > Caulobacteraceae > Brevundimonas. Next base: position 184,761 of record NZ_JACESB010000002.1, read on the forward strand.
CCAGGTGCAGGGGCCCGCCGGCGAGGATCCCGCGGCGGCGCGGCAGGCCTGGGCGGTTCGCGCCGCCCTCGAAGCCGCCGGCGTGCCCGGCGACCGGATCCGGGTGATGGCCTACGACGCGCCTGATGCGCGGGCGCCGGTGCTGGCCGGGTTCGAAACCGTCAACGCCGTGATCCCGAACTGCGCCGCCGAGCCGCGCAGCATGGGGCCGCGCTGGTCCAACCAGTCGTCTCCGGGGCTCGGCTGCGCGGTGACCGCGAACATGGCCGCCCAGATCGCCGATCCGCGCGACATCCTGGGGGCCCGGCCGATGAGCCCGGCCGACTCCGGGCGGGCCGCGGTCGTGTTCCAGAACTATCGCGCCGGCGAGGCCGCTTCCACGCCGCAGGAAGAGCTGGTCCGGGGTCAGATCTCCCGGGCTGTGGAATAGGGTCGCCATGAGTAACGCCTTCGCACCGCGCCCCTTCGAGGACTACGAGGACGAGTTCGACCTCGAGATGGACTACGCCGCCCCGGCGGCGGAGAGCCTCGAGGGGTCGGGCGCCGAGGAGCGCCCGCCGCTGCGCTTCACCGCGCCGGCCGCCGCTGCCCCGGTCGCGGCGGAGCCGGCGCAGGTTCCCGCGACCTCGGACTTCAATCCGGTGGGCGAGCTCGTCGCCGGCGCCGCGGCCGCCTTCTCGGCGCCGGTGGTCGGCGGACACGCCGCCGAGGTGTCGGTGCCGCGCATCGCCATCCACGTCTTCGCCGAGCGCCAGGACACCCTCGCCGCCGCCGAGCGGGCCGGGCAGGACCGCCGCCTGTCCCGGGCCACGACCCAGATCCGGGTCGGCGGCGTCGCCGCGGCCATCGAGACCTACCAGCACGAGCCGACCCCGCCCCTGATCGTCGTCGAGTGCCTGAAGGATCCCCAGACCCTGCTCTGGGAAGTCGACCAGCTGGCCGAGGTCTGCGACGCCGGCACCAAGGTGGTCATCATCGGGGCCACCAACGACATCCTGCTGTTCCGCGAGCTGATGCGGCGCGGCGTCAGCGAATACCTCGTCGCCCCGATCCAGCCGCTGCAGCTGATCTCGGCCATCGGCGGGCTGTTCGCCGACCCGGCCCAGCCCTTCGTCGGCCGGTCGATCGCCTTCGTCGGCGCCCGCGGCGGCGCCGGGGCCAGCGCGGTGGCGCACAACACCGCCTACGCCATGTCCGAGCGCATCGGGGCCAACACCGTCATCGTCGACTACGACCTGCCGTTCGGCACCGCCGGTCTGGACTTCAACCAGGACCCGCTGAACGGCGTGGCCGACGCGTTGAGCCAGCCCGACCGCCTCGATCCGGTCCTGCTGGACCGGATGATGGTCCGCTGCACCGACAAGCTCAGCCTGTTCGCCGCCCCGGCGACGCTGGACACCGACTGGGACGTCTCGCCCGAGGCCTTCGAGGAGGTGACCACCCGGATTCGCTCGACCGCCCCCTTCGTGGTGCTGGACCTGCCGCACCTGTGGTCGGGCTGGATGCGGCGGACGCTGATCTCGGCGGACGAGGTGGTGGTCGTCGCCACCCCCGACCTCGCCTCGCTGCGCAACGCCAAGAACATGATCGACCTGATCCGGCAGGGGCGTCCCAACGACGCGCCGCCGCGGCTGGTGCTCAACCAGGTGGGCGTGCCGGGCCGGCCGGAGATTCCGGCCAAGGAGTTCGGCGCCGCCCTCGGCGTCCACCCCAGCCTGATCATCCCGTTCGACGCCAAGGTGTTCGGCGCCGCGGCCAACAACGGCCAGATGATCCTCGACGCCGGCGCGAAGTCCAAGGCGGCCGAGGCCTTCCAGACCCTCGCCCAGATCGTCTCCTGCCGCGAGCTGCCGCAGCTGGCCGGGCCGAAGGGCAAGGCGGCCGGCAAGTCGTTGCTCGGCGGCCTGTTCAAGAAGAAGACCTGAGCCGGTGTTCGGCAAGCGCACAGGTCAGCCCGGCGCGCCTGCCGCGGCCCCGCGTCCGGCTCCGGCCCCGGCTCCGGCCCCGGCGCAGCCGGGGCAGGGGGTGCAGACCCAGGCCTTCGCCATGGGCGGCGACCTGGCCGAGCTCGAGCGGCCGGAGCCGGCCGTCGACCGCCGGCCGCCCTCCGAGGCGGCCGACCGCCTCGACGCCCTCGCCAGCCGTCCCCGCCCGGAAGCGGCGCCGCGCACCCAGGGCCCCGGCCCCAAGGCCACGCCCGGCTTCGAACAGCTGAAGAAGGCCCAGGCGGTCGCCGAGATCGTCCGCGAGCAGTCGGACTACTACCACGCCACGAAGACCACGATCTTCAACGCGTTGATGAACACCATCGACCTCGCCCAGCTGGCCCAGCTGGAGCAGAAGGCGGCGGCCGAGGAGATCCGGGACATCGTCGCCGAGCTGGTGGCGATCAAGAACGTCTCCATGTCCGTGGCCGAGCAGGAGCACCTGGTCCAGGACATCGTCAACGACGTCCTCGGCTACGGGCCGCTTGAGCCGCTGCTGGCCCGCGACGACATCGCCGACATCATGGTCAACGGCGCCGGCCGGGTGTTCATCGAGGTCGGGGGCAAGGTCCAGCTGACCAACGTCCGCTTCCGCGACAACGGCCAGCTGATGAACATCTGCCAGCGCATCGTGTCCCAGGTGGGCCGGCGCGTGGACGAGAGCTCGCCGATCTGCGACGCCCGCCTGCCGGACGGCTCGCGCGTCAACGTCATCGCCCCGCCGCTGGCCATCGACGGCCCGACGCTGACGATCCGGAAGTTCAAGAAAGACAAGCTGACGATGAAGAACCTGGTGGAGTTCGCCTCCATCAGTCCCGAGGGCGCGCGCGTCCTCGGCGTCATCGGCGCCTCGCGCTGCAACCTGATCATCTCGGGCGGCACCGGCTCGGGCAAGACGACGCTGCTCAACACCCTGACCGCCTTCATCGATCCGACCGAGCGGGTGATCACCTGCGAGGACGCGGCCGAACTGCAGCTGCAGCAGCCGCACGTGGTGCGTCTCGAGACCCGGCCGCCCAACCTCGAGGGCCAGGGCCAGATCACCATGCGGGACCTGGTCAAGAACTGCCTGCGCATGCGTCCCGAGCGGATCATCGTCGGCGAGGTGCGCGGCCCGGAGGCCTTTGACCTGCTGCAGGCCATGAACACCGGCCACGACGGCTCCATGGGCACGCTGCACGCCAACAGCCCGCGCGAGGCCATCAGCCGGATGGAGTCGATGATCACCATGGGCGGCTACGGCCTGCCCTCCAAGACCATCCGCGAGATGATCGTCGGCTCGGTCGACGTGATCGTCCAGGCGGCGCGCCTGCGCGACGGCTCGCGCCGCATCACCCACATCACCGAGGTGGTCGGGCTGGAAGGCGATGTGATCGTCACCCAGGACCTGTTCGTCTACGAGATCACCGGCGAGGACGAGCACGGCCGCATCGTCGGTCGTCACCGCTCGACCGGCATCGCCCGTCCCCGCTTCTGGGATCGCGCCCGCTACTACGGTCTGGAGCGCGAGCTCGCCGAAGCCCTCGACGCGGCGGAGTAGGCGATGCTTCCCATCCTCGCCGCCGTTCTGGCCTTCATCACAATCGGCGGCCTCGGCTGGGCCTTCGTCGGCGGCGGCGATTCAAGCGAGGCGGCCCTCAAGCGCGCCCAGTCCTTCGGCGCGCCGCGGCAGAATGCGGCCGCGGCCCGCAAGGCGGCGGTGAACACGCCCGAGGCGCGCCGCAAGCAGATCATGCAGCAGCTGCAGGAGGCGGACCGGCTGGAGCGCAAGGCCCGCCTCACCCTGCCCGCCCGGCTGAAGCAGGCCGGCCTGTCCATCAAGGTGCAGACCTTCTGGATCATCAGCGCCGTGCTCGGCGTGGTGGCGGTCCTGCTGCCGATGCTGTTCGGCCTTCACCCGCTGATGGCGCTGGGCCTCGGCGTGGTGTTCGGCCTCGGGCTGCCGCGCTGGGTGATCGGCTTCCTCGGCAAGCGCCGCCGCAAGAAGTTCTCCAGCCTGTTCGCCGACGCGGTCGACGTCATCGTCCGCGGCATCAAGTCCGGTCTGCCGGTGCACGACTGTTTCAGGATCATCGCCCGTGAGAGCCCCGCGCCCCTCGGTCCGGAGTTCCAGCGACTGGTGGAGGGCATGGGCGTCGGCCTGACCCTGCCGCAGGCGCTGGACAAGATGTACGAGCGGATGCCGACGCCGGAACTGAAGTTCTTCTCCATCGTCATCGCCATCCAGCAGAAGACCGGCGGCAACCTCGCCGAGGCGTTGTCGAACCTGTCGGCGGTGCTGCGCGCCCGCAAGATGATGGGCGAGAAGATCAAGGCCCTCTCCTCGGAGGCCACCGCCTCGGCCGGCATCATCGGCTCGCTGCCGCCGGCGGTGATGATCCTCGTCAGCCTCACCACCCCGGCCTACATGGCCAAGCTGTTCACCGATCCCCGCGGCCAGTTCATGCTTCTGATCGCCGTCGTCATGATGAGCTTCGGCGTCTTCGTGATGAAGAAGATGATCTCGTTCAAGTTCTGAGGCCCAGACATGCCGGCCCTCATCCCCTTCTTCACCGACCCCGTGAACCTCCTCAGCATGCTGGTGGGGTTCCTGGTGTTCGCCACTCTCGTGACCCTGCTCGGCTCGATCGGCGGCGGGGCGAAGCTGGAAGGGCGGATGAAGGCGGTCTCCGACCGCCGCGAGGAGCTGAAGCGCCGTTCCCGACAGGCCATCGCGGCCCAGGGCGCGGGCGGGCTGCGCCACAGCGACGACGGCTTCAAGAAGCGGGTCGTCGAACGGCTCAACCTGACCAAGCTGCTGGAGGACCCGAAGGTCGCCGAGAAGATGGCCCAGGCGGGTTATCGCGGCCCCCGGCCGCTGACGACCTTCTACTTCTTCCGCTTCTCGATGCCGTTCGTCTTCTTCGCGGTGACGGCCTTCTATCTGTTCATCTTCAACGACTTCGGCCTGCCGCTGATGACCCGGGTGACGGCGGTGATGGCGTCGGCCGTGGCCGGCTTCTATGCGCCCAACATCTTCCTCGCCAACCGCATCGCCAAGCGCCGCACCTCGATCATGCAGGCCTTCCCGGACGCGCTGGACCTGCTGCTGATCTGCGTCGAGGCCGGCATGTCGATCGAGGCGGCGATCCAGAAGGTGGGCCAGGAGATCGGCGGCTCGTCCATCGATCTGGCCGAGGAGCTGACCCTGCTGTCGGCCGAGCTCAGCTATCTGCCCGACCGCCGCATGGCCTACGAGGGCCTGGCGAAGCGGACCAACCATCCCGGGGTGAAGTCGGTCGCCACGGCGATGACCCAGGCCGAGACCTACGGCACCCCGCTGGGCGCGGCCCTGCGCACCATGGCCAAGGAGAACCGCGACCTGCGCCTCTCGGCGGCCGAGAAGAAGGCCGCCGCCCTGCCGGCCAAGCTGACCGTGCCGATGATCCTGTTCTTCCTGCCGGTGCTGTTCATCGTCATCCTGACGCCGGCGATCATCAGCATCCAGGACACGATGGCGAGCGGCGGCTGACGGCGCGGGGTCAGCGCTCGGCCGCCGCCTTCCAGGCTTCCGCCACGGCGTCGACCCCGGCGCGCAGGCGCTTGCGGTGCCGGTCGAAGAACATCTCGCCGCGCAGGCCGGAGAAGATGAAGCCGTTGGACACGATGCAGCTGCCCGGCTCCAGCTCCTCGATCTCGAAGTAGCGCATCGACCGGAACCACAGGCCGCGGCTCTCGCCCCAGACCAGCTGGGCGTAGGGCTGCCACTCGCCCACCTTGCCGACCACCTGCCGTTCCGGCAGCCCGTCGATGGCCTCGGTCAGCACGATCTGGCCGCCGTAGGAGATGGTCCCCTCCGCGCCCTTCTCCACCGGGTTCCAGCCGTCCCAGCCGGAGAGGTCGGCGACGATCTCCCAGATGCGGTCCGTAGGGGCGCGCACGCCGATGCGCCGTTCGATGCGAGCGATATCCATGACCTCACCGTCTGGCACGGCTTTCCGGCGCTGAAAAGGCCGGCGTCAGCGCCCGCCCTCCGGGCCCGGCTGGGACGCCGGCGGCGTCTCGGGGGACGGCGTCTCGTCACGCTTGGGCAGGTCCGGCGGCCCCCGCCGCAACCGCGTGCTGGCGAAGCAGAGGACCACCGCCACCCCCAGCAGCACGGCGTTGGCGATGAAGGGCGCCGGCTCCGCGAGCTCGTAGAGGGCCACGCCGATCACCGGCGGGCCGAGGAAGCTCAGGCCGGCCAGCGACATCATCAGGCCGGCCACCGCCCCCTGCTCCTCCGGTCCGACCTCCAGCGACGAGCCGGCGGTGAAGCCCGGTCGGGCGAAGCCCACCCCCATGGAGATGACCGCATAGCCGACCACCACGCCATAGTAGCCGGGGGCGATGATGCTCATCACGTTCCCGACCAGCGCCAGGGCGGCGCCCCAGCGCATCAGGTCGGCGGCCTGCAGCCGCAGCAGCGGGATCAGCCCCCACTGCGCCATCAGGGTGGCGGCGGCGCCGGCGAGCATGGCGATGCCGATGAAGGGCTGGGCCTCCCGGGCGGTGACGCCGGTGACGGCCATCTCGTCGATGATGTGGAAGCCGAGCACGGAGATGTTCACCGCCTGGGCGCCGGTGACCAGCAGGCCGTAGAGCAGGTAGTCCCGCACCCGCGGGTCCTTCCACAGGCCCTTGCCGGCCCGGCGGCCGCTGGGGCTGGGCCGGCGCGTGACCTCGCCGCTGGGCAGGCGCGCCCACACCACCCACAGCACGATCGCGCCGAACAGGGCGAAGGCGTACATCGGCCCCGCCAGTCCGATCAGCGGCAGGACGAAGAACGGCGCCAGGGCCGGGCCGATCACGGTGCCCAGGCCCTGGGCGGAGGCCAGCAGGGACATCGCCTGGGTGCGTTGCCCGGCGGTGGTCCGGTCGGCGACATAGGCCTGGGATGCGATCGGCGCGGCCGAGCCGAACACGCCGTAGATCGTCCGCGCCACCGCCATCAGGGCGAAGGCGATCCCGGCGCCGAGCCAGCCCTCGATGCCCGAGGTGGCGGCGAGGCCGAAGCCGCCCATCGACAGCACGAAGCCGCCCAGCCCGACGAGGATCACCCGCTTGCGCCCGAGGCTGTCCGACAGCCGCGCCCACCAGGGCGAGGCGAGGGTCCACATCAGGGCCGAGATCGCGAAGGCCGCGGAGACGAGCGTGTCGCGCAGGCCGAACTCCCGCCCGATCGCCGGCAGCACCGACTGCAGGGCCATGTTGCCGGCCGCGGCGATCAGGCTGACCGAGAACAGGATGCCGAAGGCGGGGGAGCGGAGGTTCACGGCGGGACCCTAGGCGGCGGCGGGCCCTTGCGGAAGCGCCCGCGGTCCGCAACGGTTGCGCCTCCTGTCCGGAGGACCCCGCCATGAAGCTCCGCCTGTTCGCCGCCGCCCTCGCACTCGCCCTTCCGGCCGGCGCGGCCCACGCCCAGATCCCGCTGACCCGGGTGGAGGCGGCCGTGCAGGCGGCCACGCCGCGGGTCGTGGCCTGGCGACGCGACCTGCACGCCAACCCGGAGCTGGGCTTCGCCGAGACGCGGACGGCCGGCGTCGTGGCCGACCACCTGCGGGCGCTCGGGCTGGAGGTGCGCACCGGCGTCGGCCGCACCGGCGTGGTGGGCGTTCTCCGCGGCGCGCGGCCGGGCCGCACCGTCGCCCTGCGGGCCGACATGGACGCCCTGCCGGTGCTGGAGGCGACCGGCCTGCCCTTCGCCTCGACCGCCACCGGAACCTACATGGGCCAGACCGTGCCGGTCGCCCACGCCTGCGGCCACGACGCCCACGTCGCCATGCTGATGGGCGCGGCCGAGGTGCTGGCCGGCCTGAAGGACCAGCTGGCCGGTACGGTGGTGTTCATCTTCCAGCCGGCCGAGGAGGGCGCGCCCCCGGGCGAGCCCAAGGGCGGCGCCGCGCTGATGATCGAGGAGGGCGCCCTCGCCGACCCGCGGCCGGAGGCGATCTTCGGCCTGCACGTGGTGCCGGGCCGGCCCGGCACGGTCTTCTACCGGCCGCGCGGCTTCATGGCCGCCTCCGACCGCGTCGACATCGTTCTCAACGGCCGCCAGACCCACGGCGCCTGGCCGTGGAAGGGGGTCGACGTCATCGCCGCCTCGGCCCAGGTGGTGCAGACCATCAACACGCTCACCGCCCGCACCGTCGACCCGACGACCACGCCGACGGTGTTCACCATCGCCACCCTCGACGCCGGGGTCCGCTACAACATCATTCCCGACCGGGCGACCCTGTCCGGCACCCTGCGCACCTTCGACATCGCCCAGCGCGATGATCTGGTGCGGCGGGCGGAAGCCGCGGTCGACCACGTGGCCGCGACCTACGGCGCCACGGCCGAGTTCTCGGTGCGCCAGAACGCGGCCCTGGTGTTCAACGACGAGGACCTGTCGGCCTGGCTGGCGCCGGTGCTGGCCGAGGCCGCCGGGGCGGACAACGTCAATCCGGCCACCCCGCCGACCACCGTGGCCGAGGACTTCTCCTATCTGTCGCAGGAGGTCCCCGGCGTCTTCTATCACCTCGGGGGCACGCCGGCGGGCGTCGACCCCGCCACCGCGCCGCCGAACCATTCGCCGGCCTTCGACGTCGACGAGTCGGTCCTGCCCCTCGGCGTGGAGCTGCACGTGCTCAGCGCCGTCCGGTTCCTCGAGCGGCCCTGAAGCTCGCGCCGGCAACCATCTTCCTCAACCGCTGGTCAAGGAAGACGGCGCAACCTCATCGGTTTGACGGAGGAGCGCCATGAGGGAGTTGCCGGTCAGGCTGCCGCCCCCGCGGCTCGAGCGCCGCGGCGGTCCGCTGCGCGAGCTGCTGTTCTTTCTGATCGCCTTCGCCGCCATGTTCGGGGGCGCCCTGCTGGCCCTGGACGTGCTGCTCTAGTCCGGCTTCAGACGCGGTCGAAGTAGCCCGCGATCACCCGCCGGTAGACCTCGGCCAGCTGCTCGATCTCGGCCACGGGCGCGCGCTCGTCGATCTGGTGCATGGTCTGGCCGACGAGGCCCAGTTCCAGCACCGGGCACATGGCCCGGATGAAGCGGGCGTCCGAGGTCCCGCCGGTGGTCGACGCCTCCGGCCGACGGCCGGTCACCGCCTCCACCGCCTCCTGCACGCCCGCGACGAAGTCGCCGGCCCGGGTGAGGAAGGCGTCGCCCGAGCACAGGTGCTCCAGTTCGATGCGCAGTCCGCTGGCCGCCTGGGCCTCGCCGGCCATGGCGTTCAGCCAGGCCATGAGGGAATCGCCGGTGTGGGCCGGATTGAAGCGGATGTTCAGCCGCGCCCGCGCCTCGGCGGGGATCACATTGCTGGCCGGATTGCCGATGTCGATGGTGGTGATCTCGAGGTTGGACGGCTGGAAGCCCTCGTACCCCTCGTCCAGCCGATGGTCGGCCAGCCGGGCGAGCAGCCGGGCCAGCACCGGCGCCGGATTGGCGGCGCGGTCGGGATAGGCGACGTGGCCCTGCTTGCCGTGGACGGTGATCCAGGTGTTCAGCGAACCGCGCCGGCCGATCTTGATCATGTCGCCCAGCGCCTGCTGCGAGGAGGGTTCGCCGACCACGCAGGCGTCGATCACCTCGCCCTCGGCCATCAGCGCCTCCACCACCTTCTTCGTGCCGTGGAGCGCCGGCCCCTCCTCGTCTCCGGTGATCAGAAAGCTCAGCGAGCCGCGAACGTCGCCCTCCGCCAGCACCCGGGACACCGCCGCGACCCAGGCGGCGATGCCGCCCTTCATGTCCACCGCGCCGCGGCCGTAGAGCACGCCGTCCCGCACCTCCGCCTCGAACGGCGCCGCCGACCAGGCCTCGGCCGCCCCGGTCGGCACCACGTCCGTATGGCCGGCGAAGCACAGGTTCGGCGCCGCGGTCCCGCGCCGGGCGTAGAGGTTCTCGATGTTCTCGAAGCGCATCCGGCGACAGTGGAAGCCCAGCCCCGTCAGGGCCCGCTCCAGCACGTCCATCGCGCCCTCGTCCGCGGGCGTGACCGAGGGGCGGCGGATCAGGTCGCGGGTCAGGTCGACAGGATCGATAACCGGAGTTGATGCAGGGCTCATGCATCCTTGCTTTACGGACTTCGGCGGTTCGGGAATAGGCTCGCTGCATGCCGAAGATCGACATCGACGCCGCCCCGGTCGGACACGGCACGACCTATCCGGAAGAGTTCGCCGGGCCGTGCAAGCCGCGCCGCCGCTGGCGCCTCGGCGACGCCGCCGGTCTGGACCAGTTCGGGGTCAACCTCCTGCGCCTGCCGGCGGGGGCCTGGTCGAGCCAGCGCCACTGGCACCAGGGCGAGGACGAGTTCGTCTGGGTGCTGTCCGGCGAGGTGGTGCTGGTCGAGGAGGACGGCGAGACGGTGCTGAAGGCCGGGGACTGCGCCGGCTTCAAGGCCGGCGTCGCCAACGGCCACAAGCTGGAGAACCGCTCCGGGGCGGAGGCGGTGCTGCTGGAGGTGGGAACCCGGACGCCCGGCGGGGATTCCGGAGACTACCCCGACATCGACATGGTCTTCCGCCCCGGCGGCTACTTCCATCGTGACGGGACGCCCTGGCCGAAGGTTCCGCGTCGCACGTGACCACCGACACCCTCGACACCGCCCCGGCGACGCCGCCGCCGCCGGAGCCGGAGGGGCCGGCCAGCCCGTGGGGTCTGCGCGACTTCCGCCTGCTCTGGTTCGGTCGGGTGGTCGCTGTGCTCGGCATCCAGATCCAGTCCTCGGCCCTGCTGTGGCAGGTCTACGAGATCGCCCGGCGCGACCATCCGGTCGAGCAGGCGAGCCTGTACCTCGGCCTCGTCGGCCTGTGCCAGTTCCTGCCGTTGCTGGCCTTCACCCTGCCGGCCGGGGCGATGGCCGACCGGCGCGACCGCAAGCGGACCGTGGCGCTCTCGATCGTGGTCGAGGCGATGTGCGCCGGCGGCTTCCTGCTGATGGCCCTGCACGGCTCGCCGCCGCTGTGGGGGCTGCTGGCGGTGGCGGCCGTGTTCGGCGCGGCGCGGGCCTTCCTCGCCCCGGCCAGCCAGTCCTTCCTGCCCATGGTGGTCGGCCGCCGCGCCCTGCCGCCGGCGATCGCCGCCCAGTCGATCGCCTTCCAGACCGGCGCGATCGCCGGGCCGGCGCTGGGCGGGGTGATCGTCGGCGTCAACGTCCCGCTCGCCTACGCCTGCGCCATGGGCCTGTTCCTCACGGGCGTGGCCGCCTTCCTGGCGATCCGCACCAGCGGCAAGCCGCGCAATCCCGAGGGCAAGCAGCCGCCGATGGAGGCGGTGAAGGAGGGGCTGGCCTACGTCTGGCGGACGAAGATCGTGCTGGGCGCGATCTCGCTCGACCTGGTGGTGGTGCTGCTGGCGGGGGTGGCGCTGCTCACCCCCATCTTCGCCCGCGACATCCTGCACGTCGGGCCGGAAGGCTTCGGCCTGCTGCGCGCCGCCTTCGGCGTCGGGGCGCTGTCGATGGCCATCTATCTGAGCCGCTTTCCGATCGTGCGCCACGGCGGACGGTGGATGTTCGCCGCGGTGGCGGTGTTCGGCCTGTGCACCCTGACCTTCGGCCTGTCGAAGGTGGTGTGGATCTCCGGCCTCGCCCTGCTCATCGGCGGGGCCGCCGACATGATCAGCGTCAACATCCGCCAGACCCTCGTCCAGCTGGCCACCCCGGATCACATGCGCGGGCGCGTCAGCTCGGTGTCGATGCTGTTCATCGGCGCCTCGAACGAACTGGGCGAAGCCTATTCCGGGGTGGCGGTGCGGCTCCTCGGGGCCGTCGGCGCGGCGGTGTTCGGCGGCGCCGGAGCGCTCGCCGCCACCGGCGCCTGGGCGGCGATGTTCCCGGGGCTGCGCAAGGCGGACCGGCTCTCGTAGGTCCGAGGTTCTAGGGGCTAGGGGCTAGGGTCGACCGGCGGCTACTCCTTGGAACCTGGTCCCTGGAACCTGGCCCCTCTCTCACCCCCACGGCCGGAAGTGCTTCGACAGCTTCAGCCCCTGCCGCTGGTAGTGGCTGCCGCCCTCGCCATAGAGACGGGTCGGGCGCTCGGTCAGGGGCTCGTAGACCAGGCGGGCGACGATCTGCCCGTGCTCGAGCAGGAAGGGCGTGTCGTGGGTGCGCACCTCCAGCACGCCCTTGGATCCGGCCCCGTGGGCCTCGTCGGTGCCGAAGCCGGGATCGAAGAAGCCGGCGTAGTGGACCCGGAACTCGCCCACCGACGGATCGATCGGCGTCATCTCCGCGGCCTGGTCGACCGGGATCTCCACGTCGTCCGACGAGGCGAGGATGTAGAACTCGCCCGGGTCGAGGAGGAGTTCGCCGCGGCGCAGCACCTGCGGCTCCCAGAAGTCGCGCGGGTCGTGGCCGTCGATGCGGTCGAGGTCGACCACGCCGGCATGACGCCGGCCGCGGAAGCCGACCACGCCGCCGTCCCCGCCGGTCAGGTCGACGCCGACCGAGCGGGTCTCCAGCTTCGGCGGCTCGCCGGCCTTCAGGCGCAGCTGGTTCAGCCGCGTGCCGGGACGGACCAGGATGGAGAAGGTCTGCGGCGCGATCTCCATATACAGCGGCCCGTCATACCCCTCGTCGACGTCGTCGAAGCTGCCGCCCCGATCGGTGAGCAGGCGCACGAAGACGTCGACCCGCCCGGTCGAGCTCTTCGGATTGGCGCGGGCGATCAGCCCCTTCGGCAGGCTCAGCCGCTCCTGCAGCCGGGCGATGTAGACGCAGCCCTTCTCCATCACATAGCCGCCCGACAGGTCGATCGCGTGCATCGCCACGTCGGCGATCCGCTCCTCCACCTGCCGCATCCCGGGCAGGAAGGAGGCGCGCACGCGCCAGGCCCGGTCGGACAGCCGGAGGTCGAGGCTGGCGGGCTGGACCTGGTCGGGGTCGAACGGAGTCTCGGAGACGATCGCCCCCGTGGCGATCAGGGTCTCGATCGACTGGCAGGGCAGGATGCCGGGACGGAGGGATTCGAACGACGTCATGGGCTCCGCTTACACGATTTTCCGGCGCGTCTCGCCTGCCGTCCGGCGCCGTTCCGCTTGACCCGGCGGCGCCGCCGGGGCCCATTCGGCGCATGTACGACAGTCGCGCCTATGAAGCGGAGACAGAGGGGATCCTCGTGCGGGTGCGGCCCAGCTACCTTGCGGGGCAGTCGGATCCGGACGCCGGCCGCTGGGTCTGGGCCTACCAGGTCGAGATCGTCAACCTCGGCGTCGGGCCGGTGCAGCTGGTGGCGCGCCACTGGACGATCACCGATGCGCGCGGCCAGGTCGAGGAGGTGAGGGGCCCCGGCGTGGTCGGCGAGCAGCCCACCATCCAGCCGGGCGACAGCTATTCCTACGCCTCGGGCTGTCCCCTGCGGACTCCCTCCGGCGCCATGGTCGGATCCTACCGCATGGTGGATGATCGCGGCCGCATGTTCGAGGTGGCCATCCCGGCCTTCAGCCTGGACGTGCCAGGGGAGCGGCGGGTGCTGAACTGAGGGAGACCGGGGCCGCGTCAACCCGGAGAACCGCGGCCCCGCCCCAGTCCCGCGCCGCGCAAGCGGCCCGGGGCGGACGGCGGCCCCTTTAGGGGGCGTCTGTGACGGTCTGGCGACCGAACGGCGACGGACCCGCGAAAGCTCCGCGGGCCCGTCATGAAGGGGTCAGATGTAGCGGCGCAGCGAGCGGGCCAGTTCGGCCGCGCCGTCCTTGCCGCCCTTGCGGACCTGCGGCTGGTAGGCGACGCGGGCGTGCTCGCCGCAGTAGACGCCTTCCGAGGCCCGGCGGCCGCAGAAGCTGAACTCCGACGACGACGGGTCGCCGATCGGCCACTTGCACATGTGCGCCCCCAGGGTCATCACCGTGGCCGTGCCCGGCAGCTCCGGCATGGGAGCGGGGACGGCCGGCGCGGCCGGGCGCGGCTGGGCCGCCTCGATGCGGCGCGGGGCCGAGGGCGCCTGGGTCGGCTGCGGCGTCGGGCGCGGGCGCGACGGCCGGAAGGTGGCGCGGGCCGGCTGCGACGGCGCGGCGCGGCCGGACAGGCCCAGCCGGTGCACCTTGCCGATGACGGCGTTGCGGGTCACGCCGCCGCCGAGCGCCTTGGCGATCTGGCTCGCCGACTGGCCTTCGAGCCAGAGCTTCTTCAGCGCGCCGACGCGATCTTCCGTCCAGCCTGGGGTCATGGGGCCGCCCTCCGGGATGAGATTCAACATATGGGGTCCAGCCCCTCCTCCCGGGGCCGCGACCTACCACTAATCGTAAACTACCCCTTAAAAGCCGCAATATGTGCGAATCGCTCCGTCCACAGGAACTAGATGTGGTATGGTTAAGGCTCGCCTGATCCGGGTGAAGCGGTTCGCCACTTGCGCTGGCGCCCACAGCGCCGCATCTGCGTCCCCATGACCGATCTCGCCGCCGTCCCCGCCCGTCCCCCGCAGCCGCGCCGCTATCCCGGCGTCAACTGGGAGGGTCTCAAGACCCTGTACCTCAAGGAGGTGCGGCGGTTCTGGAAGGTGGGGGCGCAGACCGTGGCGGGCCCGGTGGTCACCACCCTGCTCTACATGCTGGTCTTCGTCGTGGCCCTGCAGGGCGCCCGTCCGCCGCTGCACGGCACGCCCTTCGCCGAGTTCGTCGGCCCGGGCCTGATCATGATGGCGATGCTGAACAACGCCTTCGCCAACGCCTCCTCCAGCCTGATCCAGGCCAAGGTGATGAACACCGCGACGGACTTCCTCACCCCGCCGCTGAGCCCGCTGGAGCTGACCGCCGGCTTCGCCCTGGGCGCGGCGACGCGGGGCGTGGTCGTGGGCCTGGTCACCGCGGTCTGCATCCTGCCGTTCGCGCGGCTGGGCGTGTCCAACGTCCTCGCCGTCCTCGGCTTCGGCGCCGCCGCCTGCCTGATCATGGGCATGCTGGGCGTGCTGGCCGGGCTGTGGGCGCAGAAGTTCGATCAGCTCGCCGCCGTCCAGAACTTCGTGGTCATGCCGATGACCTTCCTGTCCGGGACCTTCTACCTGGTGGAGAACCTGCCGGAGCCGTTCGCCACCATCAGCCACTTCAACCCGTTCTTCTACCTGATCGACGGCTTCCGCTACGGCTTCATCGGCCAGGCCGAGAGCAATCTCGTCGCCGGCTCGGTGATGAGCCTGGTGCTCGTCGTCGTCATGGCCCTGGCGTGCTGGCTGGTGTTCCGCTCGGGCTGGCGGCTGAAGAGCTAGGGGTTCTCGCGGCCGCGGTCGTCCGGATCCACCGCGCCGCCGGGACCGGCGTTGTTCCCGACGTCTCCCTCGACCGTGCTGTCGCCGGCGATCTCGTCGAGACCCCTGGCGCGGTCCAGGCCGCTCGACTGGCCGATGCCCGGGTTGCGCTGCAGGTCGTCGGGGCCCTTGACCGGTTGCTGCGACGGGGCGGGGTGCTGGGACATGGAAGGCTCCTTTCGCCGGACTCAACCGGACCGGCCGGGCCGCGGTTCCGGGGACGGCGCGTCTGACAGGCTTTTAAGGTGCGTCCGGCCGGCCGCCGCGCTAGCCATGCTCCCGTTCATCCGAGGGGGTCTCATGCTGTTCCGTTCGCTCGCCGCCGCCGCGGCGCTTCTCGCCGTCGCCGCGCCCGCCGCCCTGGCGCAGGAGGTCGACCTGCGCGCCCAGGTCGCCGCCTACGTCCAGCCGACCAATGAAGCCCGCACCCGGGTCGTGGTCGACCAGGTGCGCGCCGCCGGCTTCGAACCGGTGGTCGAGACCTTCGCCGGCGGCAACCGCCAGACCGGCGAGATGGAAGGCCGCAACGTGGTCTTCACCATCGGCGAGGGCGCGCGGGAGATCCTGCTCACCGCCCACTACGACGCGGTCGTGCTGCGCGACGGCTCGATGTCCCAGGGCGTGGTCGACAACGCCGCCTCGGTGGTCGGGGTGATCGAGGCGGCGAAGCGGCTGCGCGAGGCGGACCTCGATCACCGCGTGCGGGTGATCCTGTTCGACCAGGAGGAGCTGGGCCTGATCGGCGCGCGCAGGTGGATCGAGGCGCACGGCCTGGCCAATGTCGCGGCCGTGGTGAACTCCGACGTCGCCGCCTACGGCGACACCATGATGTACGGCCTCAACAACGGCGCCCAGTCGGCGGGCGTGGTGCGGGCGGTGCGCGAGGTCTGCGCCGGGCGGGCCATGCACTGCGTCGGCTTCCCGGTCTATCCGCCCTCGGACGACCGCGCCTTCTCCGGGGCCGGGCTGGGCGAGGCGGGGCAGGCCGGCGGGGCCGACCGCGTGCCGACCGTGTCGCTCGGCTTCCAGGACCACGTCGGGGCCCACCAGATGTGGCTGGCCTTCAACGGCGGCGAGGAGACCGGCCTGGCCGAAGGCTTCGTGCCGCAGGTGTTCCGCCTGATCCACTCGCCCGAGGACACGATGGAACAGGTCGATCCGGCGACGGTGCGGCTGGCGGCGGAAACCTACGCCGCCGTGGTGGCGAAACTGGACGACGAGCTCACCGACTGAACGCCGCCCCGGCGCCGGTGTTGACTAAGCCCCGGCCCCGTCCGACAAGGCGTCACCCTTTCACCGGCTCCGTCGCACATCGCGGCGGGGCCGTTCTCTCTTCAGGAGGTGCCGCCCGTGTCCACCGAACATCTGATGGGTGTCTACAACCGCGCGCCGCTGGAGGTGGAGCGCGGGCAGGGCGCCCGGCTGTGGTCGACCGACGGGACCGAATACCTCGACTGCGTCGCCGGCATCTCCACCAACGGCCTCGGCCACGCCCACCCCAAGCTGGTGCAGGCCGTGACCGAGCAGGCGCAGAAGCTCTGGCACGTCTCCAACATCTTCCGCATCCCCGGCCAGGAGAAGCTGGCCGACATGCTGTGCGAGACCAGCTTCGCGGACGTGGTCTTCTTCACCAACTCCGGGACCGAGGCGGTCGAATGCGCCCTGAAGACGGCGCGCAAGTACCACGTGGCCAATGGCCAGCCGGAGCGGATCGACATCTACGGCTTCGACGGCTCGTTCCACGGCCGCACCTACGGGGCCATCAACGCCGCCGCCAACCCGAACTACACCAACGGCTTCGGCCCGCCGATGGAAGGCTTCCACCAGCTGATCTGGGGCGACCGGGAGGCGCTGGAGACGGCGTTCCGCAATCCGACCACGGCGGCGATCATCCTTGAGCCGGTGCAGGGCGAGGGCGGCTGCCGCGCCACCCCGGACGAGGACCTGCGCTGGATGCGGCAAATGGCCGACGAGACCGGCGTGCTGATCATCTTCGACGAGGTCCAGTGCGGCATGGGCCGGACCGGCAAGCTGTGGGCCCACGAATGGGCCGGGATGACCCCGGACATCATGGCCGTGGCCAAGGCCCTCGGCGGCGGCTTCCCGATCGGGGCCTGCCTGGCCACCGCCGAGGCGGCCAAGGGCATGACCGTCGGCGTGCACGGCTCGACCTTCGGCGGCAATCCGCTGGCCATGGCGGTGGGGCAGGCGGCGCTTTCGGAGATCGCGAAGCCGGAGACCCTGGCCCATGTCAACGAGATCGCCGGCTACCTGAAGCAGCAGCTGCACGGCCTGAAGGAGCGCTTCCCGGACGTGATCGTCGACGTCCGCGGCAAGGGCCTGCTGATCGGCGTCAAGCTGGTCCCGAACAACCGGGAATTCATGGCCTGGGCCCGCGACGGGCAGCGCCTGCTGGTCGCCGGCGGCGGCGACAACTGCGTGCGCATGCTGCCGCCGCTGATCCTGACCCTGGAAGAGGCTCGCGAGGCGATCGAGCGGTTCGAGAAGACGTGCGAGTTCGCGCGGACCCAGATGGCTGCGGCCTGACATCCGGAGGGGCCGATGGTCCGCCATTTCCTCGACATCCACCGCCTCTCCGCGGAGGATCTGCGCGCCATCCTCGACGACGCCCACGCCCGCAAGCAGGCGCGCCGGGGCTGGCCGCAGGGCCGCGTCGACGCGGACGCGCCCGCCCGGGACCGCGTGCTGGCCATGGTGTTCGAGAAGAACTCCACCCGCACCCGCTTCAGCTTCGACGCGGCCATCCGGCAGCTGGGCGGATCGTCGATCATCGCCAACGCCGGCGACATGCAGCTGGGGCGCGGCGAGCCGGTCGAGGACACCGCGCGGGTGCTGTCGCGCATGGTCGACGCGGTGATGATCCGCGCCAACAGCCATGAGGAGGTCGAGCGCTTCGCCCGGGTCGCCACCGTGCCGGTGATCAACGGCCTGACCGACCGCTCGCACCCGTGCCAGATCCTCGCCGACCTGCTGACGATCGAGGAGCATCGCGGGCCGGTGGCGGGCAAGACGATCGCCTGGGTCGGCGACGGCAACAACGTCTGCCACAGCTTCATGCACGCCGCGCCGAAGTTCGGCTTCCGGCTGCAGGTCGCCTGTCCCGCCGAGTACCACCCGGACCTGCGCGACCTGGCGATCGGCGGCGGCCACGTCCACCTGACCGGCGATCCGCGCGAGGCCGTCGAGGGCGCGGACGTGGTCGTCACCGACACCTGGGTGTCGATGGGCGACAAGGACTACGAGGCGCGGCTCGAGGCGTTCGAGGGCTACACCGTCGACGATGACCTTCTGGCCGCCGCCGCCGACGACGCGGTCTTCCTGCACTGCCTGCCGGCGCATCGCGGCGAGGAGGTGACCGACGCCGTCATCGACGGGCCCCGCTCGCTGGTCTGGGACGAGGCGGAGAACCGCATCCACGCCCAGAAGGCGGTGCTCGCCTGGTGCTTCGCGGAAGGCTGAAGCCCCGCGGCGGCGGAGGGCCGGCGCCGGCCGCCCGCCGCCCGGCCGCTCGCCGCAGACCGCCTACTGCAGATTGACGTCCCGCGCTCCGCCCGTCTCCGGCAGGGTGTTGGTCGCATTGGCCTTGGCGATCTCCCAGGCGAACTTGAACAGTCCGCCCTGGTTGACCCAGATGCGGCCGTGGTCCCCGTCGAACTTGAGGATGGTCAGGTGCGGATCGTCCTTGCCGTCCGGGTACCAGGCGGCCAGCACCGGGTTCCAGTGACGGTCGATGATCTCCCGGTCGTGGCCGTGCACCGACAGCTGGCCGTGGATGCAGGCCCAGACGTTCTGGTCCTTCGAGCCATAGTGGAACATGGCGCTCTGCCCGCCGGGGAGGGCCGTGTCCCTGGCCAGATCGGTGTCGTCGCGGGTGAAGAACCAGATCGTGCCGGTCTCCGCCTCGCGGAAGGCGGTCATCGGCTGCGCGTGGTAGCCCGGCTGGTCGAGGCCGAGCATGCCGGTGTTGGACTTCTTCAGGTGGTCCCAGAAGGCGTCCTCGGCTTCGGCGGCGGTGAGGGTCTTGTCGCCCATGCGGCTGTCTCCTGATGGATCGGGGGTGTCCATCGGGAATGGACGCCAGCCGGGGCGGTTCCGCTCACCAGGGTCGCTGCGGCACGCCGAGCAGGCTTCCGACATGCACCAGCAGGACCAGCAGGCCCGCGGCGGACAGCACCATCACCAGCCGCCAGGGGATCATCCGCACGCCCCGGCGCGGATCCCACGGCCGCGCGCCGCGCCAGCCTGCGAAGGCGGTGAGACCCAGGGCCGCGAGCGCCAGGGCGAGGGTGGTGGTCATGTCCATCGCGGCGAGGTGGCGCGGCGGTTCGCGGGACGCAAGAGCGGACCCCTGCGGCCGGAGTTCTTTACGCGCCGTTAACCACGATCGGGCGAGGACTGGAGGGCAGTACGCGGGCTTTCCACAGGATGATGCCGCAACGCTACATCTTGGGGTTAACCGCGAGTTTACACCCCTGATCTGGGCGATTAGCGTCCAGCCAAAGGTCGGGAGGCGAATCAGTGAGCGCAGCCGCGCCGTGGAGCGTAAAGGGGATTGACCCCAAGGCTCGCGAGATCGCCAAGGACCTTGCGCGCCGCTCCGGCATGACGCTGGGCGAGTGGCTGAACTCGATGATCATGGAGGACGGCGACGAGGACGAGGGCTACACGCCCCTGCCGCGCCGTCCGCACGCCGCCGAGTCCTTCGAGCGCCGCGGCCGGCATCGCCGCCTCGACGACGCCTATGGCGCGGGCGACGAGTCGTGGCAGCGGCTGAGCGCCTCGGTCGACGCCATCGCGGCCCGGCTGGAGGCGGCCGAGCGCCGCTCGACCGTCGCCATCCAGGGGGTGGACCAGGCGGTCAACGGCCTGCTGCGGCGGCTGGAGGCCCAAGACCAGAACGGCCGCCAGTACGGCCGTCGCCTCGACGACATCGCGGAGGAGCTTCGCGAGGGCCACCGGCGGCTGCGCAAGTTCGAGCAGGAGACCGGGCCGAAGACGCTCGAGACCTTCGGCAAGGTCGAAGCCTCCCTCGGCGCCCTGGCCGGCCGGCTCTACGACATCGAGGAGCGGCAGCGGACCGGGGTCAACGAGCTGCGCCAGCGCATGGACGCCGTCGAGAAGACGGCCGGTCCGGGCGTCGGCAGCGACCTGCTGGCCCAGGTCGGCGCCCGGCTGGATCAGGCCCAGGCCCGCACCACCGAGGCGCTGCGGGGTCTGGAGCGGTCGTTCGCCGGGCTCGACCAGCGCCTGCGCGCGGCCGAGGGGCGGATCGAACCCGAAGGCGTGCGCGAGGCCGCCCGCTTCGAAAAACTCGCCGAAACCCTCAGCCGGCAGGTCGAGGCGAACCGCGCCGAGATGATGCGCCGGCTCGACACCGCTGAGACCGAGAACCGCATCGACCGCATCGAGCGCGCCGTGCTGGCCATCGGCGAGCAGGTGAAGGCCTCGGAGAGCCGTTCGGCCAAGGCGGTCGAGAGCATGGGTCGCGAGGTCCTGCGCATCGCCGAGAACCTCAACGGCCGGGTAGGCCGGATCGAGAGCGAGGGCTCCCGGGGGCTGGAGCAGCTCGGGCGGACCCTGACCCGCAAGGTCGAGGAGGACATCGGCCGGGTGGCGCAGGGTCTCGAGCAGCGGCTGGTGGCCGCCGACGACCGGCACGCCCTCGCCCTGGAGAAGCTGGGCGGGGAGATCACCCGCATTTCGGACCGGCTCAGCGAACGGATCGCCCAGTCCGAACGGCGCTCGCAGCAGGCGCTCGAGGACATCGGGCGGCGGCTGGTCGACAGCTCGACCCGCATCGAGCAGCGCTACGATCGCGCCTCCGGAGAGCTGGCGGAGCGCATGCGCCTGTCGGAGGAGCGCACCGCCGCCCTCATCGCCGAGGCCCGCGAAAACATCGAACGTCGCGCTGAGCCGCCGAAGCCGACGCCGGCGCCGGTGGCCGAGCCTGACTGGCGCGCCGCCGCCTTCCCGGACGCGGCGTTCCCGGACGCCGGCTTCCCGGACGCGGGCTTCGAGGACCCGACCTTCGTCGAGCAGCAGGCCTGGTCGGCCGACCTGGCCCCGCCCGCGTCGCCGGAGCCGGCGGAGGCCGCGCCGGCCACGCTGACGGCCGACACGGTGTTCGATGCGGTGATGCGCGGGCCGCGCGCCGCCGCCGAGACCCCGCCGTCCAAACCTTTCGGCAGCCGCGAGGCGGCAGGCGAACCGACGGCGCCCGCGCCGGAGATCCCGGCCTTCGCCGCGCCGGCGACGCCCGCCGCCGCGCCCTTCGGCCATGCCGGCTTCGGCGGGGCCGACGTCTCGGACGCCCTCGCCGCCACCGCGCCCGACGCTTTCGACGCCGGTCCTGACGAGTTCTCCGCCGAGACCGACTTCGTCGACCCACGCGCCCTGCGCGCGGCTGCGGCCCAGGGGCGGGCGAACGCCACCCGCCAGACGATCGACGCCGCCCGCGCGGCCATGACCCAGGCCGAGCCCGAGCTCCCCGCCCGCACCGGCTTCGGCCTCAAGCGGGGCGGCAAGTCGCGCCTGCAGGAACGCCTCGACAAGCAGGCCGGCAAGGACGGCGGCACGGTCCGCAAGGCGCTGGGCGCCTCGGCGGTCGCTGTCTTCCTGACCGCCGGCGGCGCGGTGGCCTTCACCGAACTGACCGGGTCGGCCATCGCCATCCCCGGCGTTCCGGCCGCGCCGGCGGACGAGGTCCAGCCGGTCGCCGCCCTCGCCGCGACCCCCGCCGACGCCGCCCGGGGCGCCGAGCTGTACGAACAGGCCACGGCCCTGCTGGACGCCGACGACCTGTCCGGCGTGGACACCCTGCGGCGCGCCGCCGAGCTCGGCTACGCCCCGGCCCAGCTGCATCTCGCCGGTCTGTACCAGGAAGGCGAGCGCGGCCTGGCCGCCGATCCGGCGGAGGCCCGCGATCTGACGCGGCGCGCCGCTGACAGCGGCGACGCGCGGGGCATGCACGCCTACGGCATGTATCTTTTCGACGGCGTGGGCGGGCCGCGCGACCGGGCGGAGGCGCTCATCTGGCTGCTCCGCGCCGCCGAGCGCGGGCTGGTCGACAGCCAGTACAATGTCGCCCGCCTGTACGAGACCGGCGACGAAGCCATCGCCGCCGACCCGGCGCAGGCGCTCAAATGGTATCTGATTGCGGGTCGCGCGGGCGACGGCGACGCCCAGGCCGCGGCCGGGCGTCTGCAGGCGGCGCTGCCGGCGGCGGATCGTGAGCGCGCCCGGGCGGCCGCCGAACGGTTCGCGGTCGAGCCGCTGGCCTGATCCCGCTTCCGGCGCCCGTCGCAGGCGCATCGGGTTGCGCAGGCGGCCCGGGGCGTTCAGGACGTTTCCACCGTCGCCTTCCCGGCGCCTGATCTCCGTTCCAGCCGAAGGCGCGTCCTTTGGATATCTATCTGCCGATCGCCGAGGTTTCGGTGAACTGGCCGCTCCTGGTGCTGCTGGGCGCGACGGTCGGTTTCGTCTCGGGCCTGTTCGGCATCGGGGGCGGCTTCCTCATGGCGCCGATCCTGATCTTCCTCGGCATCCCCCCCGCCGTGGCCGTGGCCAGCCAGGCCAGCCACGTGGTGGCCTCTTCCACCTCGGGCGTCATCAGCTACGCCGGCAAGAAGGCCATCGACTTCCGCATCGGCGGCGTGATGGCCGGGGGCGGGGTGCTGGGCGCCCTGCTCGGGGTCGAGCTGTTCCGTTACCTGCGGCTGCTGGGCCAGGCCGATCTCGCCGTCGCCCTGTCCTATCTGATGTTCCTCGGCGCCATCGGCGCCCTGATGCTGTACGAAAGCCTCGGCCAGATCCTGCGCCGCGTCCGCGGCGAGGTGGCGCCGCACCGCGAGCGGCGCCGGCCGCTGTGGCTGTACGGCCTGCCGCTGCGCATGCGCTTCCCCCGCTCGGGCCTCTACATCAGCGCCATTCCCCCGTTCGCCCTCGGCGTCTTCGCCGGGGTGCTGTCGGCGATCATGGGGGTCGGCGGCGGCTTCATCCTCGTCCCCGCCATGCTCTACGTGCTGCGCATGAAGGCCGGGGTGGTGGTGGGCACCAGCCTGTTCCAGATCATCGTCACCACGGCGATGACCACCATCCTGCAGGCCGGACGCAACCAGACCGTCGACATCGTGCTGTCGACCATCCTCCTGCTCGGGGGGGTGGTCGGCGCCCAGTACGGGGCGCGCCTGTCGGGACGCTTCCGCGCCGAGGAGCTGCGCGCCGTCCTCGGCCTGATCGTCCTGCTGGTCGGCATCCAGATGGGTCTGGAGCTGTTCGTCCGCCCCTCGGAGCTGTTCTCCTTCGCGCCGGGAGCGGTCGACTGATGCTGCCGGTCTTCCCGCCCCCGCCGCCCGCCGTGGAGGCGCCGCCGCCGGAGCGGTCGGCCGCCACCCTCGACGAGGTGCGCGTCGCCGCCGCCCTCACCGACGCCCGGGTGCTGGTCGATTCCAGCTTCCGCGGCGCCTCGATCGTGCTCTACGGCGCCGTCTTCAACCCGTCCGACGATCCCGCCGACGTGGTGGTGGTGGTGCGCGGGCCGGATGCGCCCGTCCGTCTGGTCAAGAAGACGCGCAACATGGGCGTCTGGCTGAACAGCCGACCGGTGCTGTTCGAGGGCGCGCCCGGCTTCTACATGACCGCCTCGACCCGGCCGCTGCCGGACATCGCCGAGTTCGGCCAGCTGCGCCGCCTCGGCGTGGGCCTCGACCACCTGCGCATCAACGCGCCCGAGGAGAGTCGCACCGTCACCCGCTACGGCGTGCGCGACGTGGTGGTCAGCCGGCTCGGCGCGGACTACCTCGACTGGCGGCGCGCCGTGATCCGCCTGCGCGAGGCCGCCGCCCTCTACAACAGCGACCCCGAAGGCGTGGAGTTCGTCGACGAGGGGCTGTTCCGCGCCGAGGTCGAGCTCCCGGCGGTGGCCCCCACCGGCCGCTACTCGGCCGAGGTCTGGCTGTTCCAGGACGGCGCGCCTGTGTCCGTCAGCAATCTGACCCTGACCGTCGAGAAGGTCGGCATCGAGCGCGACATCTTCGAGTTCGCGCACCGCCGGCCGTGGAGCTACGGCCTCGTCTGCGTGCTGCTCGCCGCCTTCACCGGCTGGGGCGCCAGCCGGGTGTTCCGTCGGACCTGACGCCGGCCGCCGGCCTCAGCTCGCCGCGAACTCGCTCAGCGCGTCGATGACGGCGCGGTTCTGGTCCTCGGTCCCCACCGTGATGCGCAGGCACTCCGGCAGGCCGTAGCCGCCCACGGGACGGACGATGATCCCCTTCGAGTTCAGATAGTCGTTGGCGCGGTTCGCGTGATCGGCGTCCCGGAACCGGACCAGCACGAAGTTGCCGGCGCTGGGCAGCACCTCGAAGCCGAAGCCGCGGATGGCCTGGGTCAGGCGCGGCCGCCAGGTGTGGATGAGGTCGCGCGAGGCCTTCTGGTGCGCCTCGTCGCCGAGCGCCGCGACCGCGGCCTCGATGCCCGGCACGGAGACGTTGAAGGGCAGGCGGATGCGGTCGACCGCCTCGGCCACCTTCAGCGGCGCATAGCCGAAGCCGATGCGCAGCCCGCCGAGGCCGTGGATCTTGGAGAAGGTGCGGGTGACGATGACGTTCTCGCTGTCGCGGGCCAGCGGGAAGCTGGTCTCCCAGTCCGGCTCGGTCACGTACTCCGCGTAGGCCTCGTCCACCACCAGCAGGATGTCGGGACGCAGCCCCGCATGCAGGCGGCGGATCTCCTCGCCGGTGTTGTAGCTGCCGGTCGGATTGGACGGGCTCGAGACGTAGACGATGCGCGTCCGCTCATCGACCTGTTCCAGCAGCGCCTCGGGCGTCGCCTTGAACTGCGGCTCCGGGGCCAGCTTCACCGAGGCCTGGTTGGCGAGGGCGCTGATCCGGTAGGCGAGGAAGCCGTACTGGCCCGTGACGATGTTGTCGCCCGGCGTCAGATAGGCCTGGTTGAGCAGGGCGAAGACCTCGTCCGACCCGTTGCCGAAGATCAGCCGCTCGGGCTCCAGCCCGTGATGGTCGGCGACGGCCTGGCGCAGCTTCATGGCGCGCCCGTCGGGATAGATGTGGATGTTGCGGACCGCCGCCTCGTAGGCCTGCCGCGCCTTCTCGCCGGCCCCCAGCATGTTCTCGTTCGAGGACAGCTTCATCGGCTCGGCCACGCCTTCGATCCGGGCCTTGCCGCCGACGTAGGGCGCGATGTCGAGGATGCCGGGCTTCGGCGTCGGAAGATCGGTCATGCGGGTTCCCGGTGTGCGTGATCAGAAGACCGGCGCGGCGCCGATGACGCCGTTCAGGTCGCCGGGCGCGGAGGCGAGCCGCCCGTCCTCGGCCTGCACATAGCCCGCCAGGGCGAACAGCTTCAACCCGCCCGAGGCCAGCAACGGCGTCGCGGCCAGGCCGAGGTCCCCCAGAACGGCGACGATCCGGCCGTCGGCCAGTCCGCTGTCGGTGGCCCAGAAGGTGCGGTCGTCGCCGGTCGGCCCCGGCTCCGTCCGCTGCACCAGAAGGGCCCGCGGCAGGCCGCCGCCGCCGTCCGGCAACGCCCCGGTCACCCGCAGCTCCGGCTCGGCCAGCAGCCGGCCCCACCAGGCGGAGCTCGGGGCGAGGTCCATCAGCGCCCGTCCCCCGTCGCGCACGGCCTGCAGCGCCGCCTCCGGCCGCGCCGCCAGCCGGGCGGTCAGCCCGTAACGGTCGGCGGCGAGCACCTGGCTGGCCGGCCCCCAGACCGCCAGCGGCGGCCCGGCGGCGGCGTCCAGCCGCCCCAGCACCGCGCGCACCGCCGCCGCCTCCGCCGGCGTCAGGCGGGCCAGCAGGGCGCGCAGGGCGATGGCCTCGGCGTCCGGCGACGCGCGGACGCCGCCGGCGAGCCGCGCCCGCACCGCCTCCGCCACCGCCGCATCGAGCGCGTCCAGGCGCGCATCCGCCGTCGGCTCGCGCAGCATCAGAACAGCTTCGGCGCCGGCGCCAGGGCGAACGGGCCCAGCCAGGTGCGGCCGTCCTCGAAGCGGACGACCAGATCCACCGGCCGGTCGCCCGCCGCCGCGGCCGCGGCGGCGGCGCCGGCGGCGCCGGCCCGGTTCACCGCCCCCGAGCGGGCGCCGGCGAGGCCGGCCACCGCCGCCATCGGGCGCTCCGCGCGCAGCGCCACCTGCCCCTGCAGGCGGCCGTCCGGGCCGGCCGACAGGGCGGCGCTCTCCACCCGCGCGCGGCTGTCGCCGGCGGAGAGCTCGCCGCGCACGTTCGTCAGGCGGCCGCCGGCCGCGGTCCAGCCGGCGAAGACCCCCGCCGCGTCGACCCCGGCCAGACGGCTCGCCCGCGCCACGGTCGCCTCGACCTCGGCGGTCAGCCGGCCCTGCTGCGTCGCCGCCTCCACCGGTCCGTCGCGCCGGCCGCGGGCGTCGACGAGCCGGAACAGCACGTCCATCTCGTCGCCGCCGGCGACGGCTCCCCCGGCCGCGTGGGGCCGGGTGTACAGTTCGATCAGCTGAGCGGAGGCGATCGGGAAGGGCTCGGCGTCGAGGTGGGCGGTGAACACCGGCTCGACCGCCTGCACCCGCAGGTCGGGGAAGGGCGCCCGCAGATGGCTGACGCTGAGGCGCAGGGCCTCGGCGCGCACGCCGACCTTGCCCTTGTCCGCCCGGCTGAGGGTCAGGCCGTCGGGGGCGATCACCACCCAGCGGTCCGGGTTCCAGGCGTTGGCCTCGGCGACCAGCTCCGGCGCGGCCACGCCGTGGCCGGAGGGCGCGACGATCCGGACGTGCGGGATCGACACCCGCGCCCGGAACGGCCAGCCGGTGGTCGTCACCGGCGCGTGCTCGATGGTCCAGCCGTCCTCCGCCAGCGCCGCCGCCTGGGCGGCGAGCCGCGTCTCGACCTGCGTCGCCAGCCAGAACCACCAGCCGGTCCAGGCTGCGAGCAGCAGGCCGACCAGCAGGAACGGCCACAGCAGTCCGCGGCGGGGGTGGCGATAGGGGGTCTCGGCGTGCGTCATGGGGGCTCCGGCGCAGTCGCTTTCGGGATAGGGTCAGTTCCGGACCCGAGGCAAGCGGGAACGCCGGCTGGCGCGGTCCGTTCGGAACGACCCCGGGAGAGAGCCTCCATGGAAACCCCCTCGCTGCATCGCGGCCGGCTGATCGACCACCTGCATCTCGTGGTGCGCGACCTCGCCGCCAGCCGCCGCTTCTACGACGCCGTGCTGGAGGCGCTGGACGTGCCGCTCGGCGGCGCGGGCGAGAGCTGGTTCTGGGCCGACGAGCTGTTCGTCTCCACCGCCGACAGCGCGGCCGCCCTGGGCCAGCTCACCGGCCGCTGCCACCTCGCCTTCCAGGCGAAGGACAGGGCCATGGTCGAGGCCTTCCACCGCGCCGGACTGGCCGCCGGCGGCCGCGACAACGGCGCCCCGGGCGAGCGGCCCTACCACCCCGGCTACTACGCCGCCTTCCTGCTCGATCCCGACGGCAACAACATCGAGGCGGTGTTCCACGGCCCGGCCGAGCGCTCGGCGGACAGCGTGGAGATCACCTTCGAGGGATGAGGGATGAGGGAAGAGGGAAGAGGGACGAGGGATGAGCTGGTCAGTGTCGCGGGCGAACTCCGTCCGCCGTTTCCCATCCTCATCCCTCTTCCCTCATCCCTCCCAGAAACGCCGCCGTCAGCTCCACCGCCTCGGCCAGCCCCATGCGCTGCACCTCGGTTCCCGGGGGCAGGCTGGCGAACAGCCGGGTGGGGCAGGCGGCGTCCAGCATGACGAACACGCCCCTGTCGTCGGCCCGGCGGATCAGCCGGCCGAAGGCCTGGGCCATGCGGGCGCGGGCCAGGGCGTCGTCATAGGCCCGCGCCTGCGGGCCGCCGCCAAAGCGCTCGCGCCGCGCCTTGTGCAGCAGGTCCGGCCGCGGCCACGGCACCCGGTCGAAGGCGAGAATGCGCAACGACCGGCCGGGCACGTCGACCCCGTCCCGCACCGCGTCGGTGCCCAGCAGGCAGCTGTCCTGCTCGGCGCGGAACACGTCGACCAGCGCCCCGACCTCCAGCGGATCGAGGTGCTGGGCGTAGAGGGGGATGCCCGCCTTCGCCAGATCCGGTCCCAGCCGTTCGTAGACCGCCTTCAGCCGGCGGATGGCGGTGAACAGGCCCAGCCCTCCGCCGCCGGCGGCGAGGAACAGCTCGCGCATCGCCGCCGCGGTCTGGCGCGGATCGTCCTTGATCAGGTCGTTGACCACGATGACCCGGCTGTGGGCGGCGTAGTCGAACGGGCTCTCGACCTTCAGGGTCCGGGCCGGCTCGACCAGACGCGCGGCTCCGGTGCGCAGCCGGGCGAGGTCGAACGGATCGTCCGACAGCGGATCGGACAGGGTGGCCGAGGTGACCAGCACCCCGTGCGCCGGCATCACCACCGCCGCCTCCAGCGGCACGGTCGGGTCGATCCAGTGCCGGCGCAGGGCGACGTCGTGGATGCGGCCGAAGGCGGCCTCGGCGGACAGCCAGTCGACGAAGTCCGGGTCCGGCTCGTCGCCGCCGGCGTCGAGCGCCGCCAGCATGGAGCGCCAGCCCGGCAGGGTCATGCGCGCCCGCCGGTCGAGGCCGCGCAGGGCCCCCTCGATCCGCGCCCGGGCCGACCCGTCCAGCTCGGCGGCCTCGTCGTCGAGGATGTCCTCCAGATGCCGCGACAGGGCCAGCAGCGGCGCCTCGATCGCCGCCAGCGCCCGGGCCGCCTCGCGCGCCGCCTCCCGCACCGGCTCGGTCGCCGGACGCAGGGCGCACTCCATGCCGAACTCCACTCCGCTCCCGGAGGCGTTCTCGCTCGTCCGGGCACGGAGCTGTTCCAGCGCGGCCAGCAGGAAGCGTTCGACCGGACCCACCGGATTGACCTCGCCCGAGGCCGGGGCGATGCGGCCGGACACGCCCTCGCCCGGCAGCTGGGCGGCGGCGCGGACGGCGTCCTGCAGGGCCTTCGAGGCGGCCTCGTTGTCGGCGCACAGGTCGCCGAGGCGCTGCTCCAGCCCGCGCCCGCGGCGGGCGCGGCCCTCGGGCCCGCGGATCCAGCGGCGCAGCTCGGCCGCCTCCTGTCCGGACAGGCAGGCGGAGAAGGCGCTGTCCGCGGCGTCGAACAGGTGGTGGCCCTCGTCGAAGACGATGCGCTTCAGCGCCGCCGTCTCGCCGTCCTGCTTCAGGCCGCGCGCCGAGCGGGCGCCGTCGAAGGCGGCCTGGGTCATCACCAGCGCATGGTTGGCCACCACCAGGTCGGCGCGGCGGCTGGCGCGGACGGTCTTCTCGACGAAACAGGTGCGATAGTGGGGGCAGGCGGCGTGAACGCACTCGCCGCGCCGGTCGACGAGATTGGCCGGACTGGCCTGATGCGACGGCGGGGTCGCGAACAGGCCGGGCAGCCAGCCGGGATAGTCGCCGCCGGTCATGTCGCCGTCGCGGCTGTGCAGGGCCCAGCGGCTGGCCAGCGCCATGCCGACGAGGTCGCCGTTCCCCAGCTGGGCCGCCTGCACCATCTCCTGCAGGTTCAGCAGGCACAGGTAGTTTTCGCGGCCCTTGCGGACCACGGCCTTGCGCCTGCGCTCCTTCGGATCGGGCCACAGGCTGGCGATCTCGCGGTCGATCTGGCGCTGCAGGGCGCGGGTATAGGTCGAGACCCAGGCCGCGCCCTGGTTGCGTTCGGCCCACAGGCTGGCGGGCGCCAGATAGCCCAGGGTCTTGCCGGTGCCGGTCCCCGCCTCGGCCAGCAGCATGCGCGGCCGGCCCTCGTCGTTGCGGGGGGCGAAGGCGTAGGCGGCCTCGGCGGCGTAGTCGCTCTGGGTCGGCCGGGTCTCGTCGAGGCCGGAGGCCTGCAGCAGCTTCTCCAGCCGGATGCGAGCGCTTTCGGAGTCGACCGGCGCCGAGCCGGCCTCGCCGCGCGGTGCCTCGTCCTCCCACTCCGGCAGCCGGGCCCAGGCGTCGAGCCCGCTGCCCCGATGGCGCCGCTCGCGCACCGGCTGATGCTGCAGGGCGCCCAGCACCCGCCAGCCCCAGCTCCATCCGGCCCGGCCCAGGGTTTCCGCGAGGGTCACCGCATCCTCGCGGTGCGGATAGTCCGGCGCCGCCAGCTCCCGCAGCAGTCCCGCCGCCGCCTCGCGCAGCGCCCCCGCCTGGGCTTCGGCCCCCTTCGGCTCGGCCATGCCCAGCGCCAGCGCCAGACCCGCCGCCGACGGCGCGCAGAACCGCGCCGGCCGCACGAAGGCGAACAGCTCCAGCACGTCCAGCAGCTGCGGCGATCGCGGCGGCGGTGCGATCCCCAGCCGCCGGGCGGTCAGGCTGGCGTGGGCGACCATCACCTCGCCGCCGGTGAAAAGTCCTTCCGCCGCGCCCCGCCCGATCCTGCGCGCGCCCTCGGCGTCCGCGACCGCCCCCGCCCCCGGCGGCACGGCCAGCGCCGGCGGCAGGGCCAGCCAGGGCTCTGCCCCGGTCAGGCCGGCGGGGGAGGGAAGGGTCGAGACGGACACCCTCGACAGATAGCCGCTTCGCGGGTGAAACGGAACGGGAACATGCTATAGGCGATGCGTGACGCCCGCCGCCGCTCCCGCAACGCTTCCGCCCCCGGAACTGCCGCCCCTGTTCGCCGACTGGTTCGCGCGGCGCGGCTGGGCGCCGCGGCGGCACCAGCTGGAGATGATCGCGGCCGCCGAGGCGGGATCGCACGCCCTGCTGGTCGCGCCGACCGGGGGCGGCAAGACCCTGGCGGGCTTCCTGCCGTCGCTGATCGAGCTGGCGGAGCGCGGACCGAAGCCGGAGAGCGGGCCGGGATCGGGGGTGCACACCCTCTACCTGTCGCCGCTCAAGGCTCTGACCACCGACGTCGAGCGCAACCTGATGACCCCGATCCGCGAGATCGGACTGAACATCCATGTCGAGAGCCGCACCGGCGACACCAAACAGTCGAAGCGCCAGCGCCAGCGCGACTTCCCGCCCGACATCCTGCTGACCACGCCGGAGCAGCTGGCCCTGTTCTGCGCCTGGGAGGGGGCGGCGGCCTATTTCGCCGACCTCCGGTGCGTGGTGCTGGACGAGGTCCACGCCATCTGGAGCGGCAAGCGCGGCGACCTGCTGAGCCTCGGCCTGGGCCGGCTGCAGGCGTTTTCGCCCGGGATGCGACGGGTGGCGCTGAGCGCGACCGTGGACGATCCGCAGATGATCGCCGACTGGCTGCGACCGGGGCTTGCTTCTCCGCCGGGGGGAGAAGGGGTCCGTATCGTCCGCGGCGACCCCGGCGCCCCGCCGGTGGTCGACGTCCTCGTCTCCGAAGGCAGGGTGCCGTGGGCGGGCCACACCGGGCTGCACGCCCTGCCCGAGGTCTACGACATCATCCGCCGCGCCGGCATGGCGCTGATCTTCGTCAACACCCGCTGGCAGGCCGAATTCGTCTTCCAGTCGCTGTGGGCGATGAACGAGGACGACCTGCCGATCGGCCTGCACCACGGCTCGCTGGCGGCCGAGCAGAGGCGCAAGGTCGAGGCGGCCATGGCGCGCGGCGACCTGCGGGCCGTGGTCTGCACCTCGACCCTCGACCTCGGCATCGACTGGGGCGACGTCGACCTGGTCATCCAGCTCGCCGCCCCGCGCGGCGCCAGCCGGTTGGTGCAGCGCATCGGCCGGGCCAACCACCGGCTGGACGAACCCAGCCGCGCCCTGATGGTGCCCGCCAGCCGCTTCGAGATGCTGGAATGCCAGGCGGCGCGCGAGGCGGTGGCCGAGAACGCCTTCGACTGGGAGCCGGTCCACACCGGCACCCTGGACACCCTCGCCCAGCACGTCATGGGCGTGGCCTGCGCCGGGCCGTTCCGCCTTGAAGATCTGTACACGGAGGTTTGCGGCTGCGGCCCCTATCGCGGCCTGTCGTGGGAGAGCTTCGAGGAGGTCGTCGACCTCGTCGCCACCGGCGGCTACGCGCTCCGCACCTACGACCGTTTCGCCCGCATCGTCCGCGACCGCGAGGGCCGCTGGAAGGTGCGCAACGCCCAGATCGCCCAGCGCCACCGCATGAACGTCGGGGCCATCGTCTCGGCGGCGACCCTCAACGTCCGCGTCGCCTCGCGCCGCGGCCAGCGCCTGACGGGCGGGCGCAAGATCGGCGAGGTCGAGGAGAGCTATTTCGAACCGCTGACGCCCGGCGACACCTTCGTCTACGCCGGCCAGGTCTGGGCCTTCCAGGCGATCGCCGGCATGGACGCCCTGGTCACGCCCGCCCACGACAGCGACCCGAAGATCCCCTCGTGGGGCGGCTCGAAATTCCCGATCTCGGTGTCGCTGGCCGGCCGGGTGCGGCGGATGATCGAGGACCGCGACCACTGGCGTGTGCTTCCGCCCGACGTGCGGGAGTGGCTGGAGCTGCAGGAGGCCCGCTCGGCCATCCCCGAGGCCGGGGACTTGCTGGTCGAGACCTTCC
The DNA here is from genome assembly GCF_013912005.1 of Brevundimonas sp. Classification (GTDB taxonomy): domain Bacteria; phylum Pseudomonadota; class Alphaproteobacteria; order Caulobacterales; family Caulobacteraceae; genus Brevundimonas. Next base: position 217,430 of record NZ_JACESB010000002.1, read on the forward strand.
CGCGCGGCGACCGCCATTTCCTCGTCGCCTGTCCGTTCGAGGGCTCGATCGCCCACACCACCCTGGCCATGCTGCTCACCCGGCGGCTGGACCGCCTGGGCGTCGGCCCGCTGGGCTTCGTCTGCACCGACTATTCGCTGGCCATCTGGTCGATCCGGCCGATGGACGGGCTGGATTTCGACGCCCTGTTCGAGCCCGACCTGCTCGGCGACGATCTGGAGGCGTGGCTGGAGGAGAGCTTCATGATGAAGCGCTCGTTCCGCAATTGCGCCCTCATCTCCGGGCTGATCGAGCGTCGCCAGCCCGGGGCCGAGAAGACCGGCCGGCAGGTGACCTTCTCGACCGACCTGATCTACGACGTGCTCCGCCGCCACCAGCCCGACCACCTGCTGCTGCGCACCGCCCGCGCCGACGCCGCCGCCGGCCTGCTCGACGTGGCCCGGCTGGGCCAGTTGCTGACCCGCATCCAGGGCCATGTGCGGCACGTCCGGCTGGACAAGCCGTCGCCGTTCAGCGTCCCGGTGCTGGTCCAGATCGGCCGCGAACGGGTCGGCGGCGAGGCGGCCGAGATGATCCTCGCCGCCCACGCCGAGGACTTCGCGCTGGAGACCCTGGTCGCCGACGTCATGGCCGACGCCCCGCCCGAGCTGGAGGGCGCGCGATGAGCCCGGCCCTGCGCGAGGCCCTGGCCCCGGCCCGGCACGGCTGCGGCGGCCTCAAGGTGCGGATCAACGGCGAGGTCTGCGTGCTGCGCTGCTCGGGCGCCCTGTGGGTGGCCGGCGAGCGCACCCTCGTCGCCTCGGACCTCCACCTCGAGAAGGGCTCGGCCTTCGCCGTGCGCGGCCAGATGCTGCCGCCCTACGACAGCCCGGCGACGCTCGCGAAGCTGGAGGCGGAGATCGAGGTCCTCGATCCGGCCCGGGTGGTCCTGCTCGGCGACAGCTTCCACGACTCGAAAGCCGTAGATCGTCTGTACACGGACGACCGCGTTCGGCTGGAGCGCCTCGCCGCCGGCCGGGACTGGGTCTGGCTCGAGGGCAACCACGATCTGGAGGCCCTGGCCGGGGCGCTGGACGTGCTGACCGGGCGGGTCGTGACGACGCTGCAGGTCGGCCGCCTGGGCCTGATCCACGAACCGCAGCCGGGCGACCGGCCCGGCGAGGTCGCCGGCCACCTCCACCCGGCGGCGCGGGTGTGGGCCCACGGCCGGGGGGTGCGCCGCCCCTGTTTCGTCACCGACGGCCGCCGCCTGCTGATGCCCGCCTTCGGCGCCTTCACCGGCGGCCTCGACGTGCGCGACCCCGCCGTCGCCGGCCTGTTCGAAACTCCGCCGATGGCCGCCGCCCTCGGCCGCGACCGGGTGCACGCGCTGGCGTGGGAGGCGCTGCGGTAGTCAGGTCAGACGGGTGAGGTCGGGGGCGGGGAGCAGCGCCCCGCTCGCCCCTTCGATCTTCCCCTCCAGCTGCGCCATGAACGCCGGACGCTTCAGCCCCGCCGGGATCGGCTCGAGGAATTCGAACACGACCGTTCCCGGATAGCGCCGGAACCCGTGCGCCGGCCAGTGAACGCCGGAGTTGGTGGCCACCGGCGCGCAGGCGGCCTCGATCTCGCGGTAGATGGCGGCGACGCCGGGCTTGTAGTCGGGGGCGGCGCCCGGCTCGGTGCGGGTGCCTTCCGGGAAGATCACCACCTGCCGGCCCTGCTGCACCCGCTCGCGCGCCGTGCGCACCATGTCCTTCAGCGCCTTCGCGCCGGCCGAGCGGTCGACCGGGATCATCCTCGTCTTCCACGCGAACCAGCCGAAGAAGGGCAGGACCATCAGTTCCTTCTTCATCACCATGCAGGGATCGTCGAGCACGACGAAGGGCGCGATCACGTCCAGCATGCCCTGGTGCTTGGCGGCCACCAGCGCCGGCCCGGACGGACGATGCTCGAGCCCCCGGAACTCGACCTTCACGTCGCAGATCCAGCGCAGGCCGAAGAGGACGAACTTGGCCCACCAGCGGATCACCGCCATCGCCGCCCGGTGCGGCATCAGCAGGGCCGGCGACAGGCCGACGGCGAAGATGGCCATCGACAGGTAGAGCCAGGCCGTGAAGACCAGCGAACGCAGGGTGATCAACTCAGGCCGCCTTCTCTTCCGGAGAACTGGCGGCCGGAGCGTCGGCCGCCGCCGGATCGTCTCCGGTCAGCCGGCCCAGGCCGGCGCGGCCGAGGGCGGCGAGGTACTTCATGTACTCCAGCGTCATCCGGCGGGCCGTGACCGCCGCCCGCCACCAGCGCGGCGTGTCCAGCGACGGCGTCTCCACGGCGTAGGCCGTCAGCGTCACGCCGGGCGCGGCCGCCCGGATCTCGGTCAGCGCCCGCGGCATGTGGTAGTCGGAGGTCACGACGATCAGGCTGTCGTAGTCCTTGGACTCGGCCCAGGCGGCGATCTCCTGAGCGTTGCCGATGGTGTCCTCGGCCTCGAAGCCGAGGTCGACGCAGCAGTTGAACAGCTTGCTGGAGCCGGGGGTCAGGGCGCGCAGCTCCTGGCGACGGACCTCGCGGTTGACGCCGGAGATCAGCACCCGGTCCCCCTTGTCCTGCTCCAGCAGGCGGATGGCGGCGTTGACCCGCTCGGCCGACGGGCCGGTCAGGGCCACGATGGCGTCCGCCCGGTCCGGCTCGGCGGCGGGCGTGTAGCCGCGCACCCGGTCCGCGAAGGCGAACAGGCCGATCAGCCAGATCAGCGCCAGAATGGCGATGAAGGTCAGGAACTTCATGCCTTTAACCTAGTCGTGCCCCCGCAGCCGCGCCAGCGCCGTCAAGCGCGCGGCGACCACCGCCACCGTAGCGGCCAGCACCGGACATGACGAGAGGACCACGATGTCGCTCCAGACGACCGGCAGGGCGGGCGTGATCCCGTCGCTGCCGCCGAGGAAGCGGAGCAGGGACAGGGCGGCCATGGCGACCAGCGCGCCGGCGGCTCCGGCGCCGGCGGCCAGCAGGCCGTAGCGGCGCTGGTAGAGGCCGGCGATGCGCGCGTCGGACGCGCCGTTCAGGCTGAGGATGGCGATCACCTGCGCCTGCGCCGCCATGCCGGCGCGGGTGGCGTAGACCACCGCCGCGGCCGCCGCCCCGGCGGTCAGCAGGAAGGCTGCGCCCGCCAGCACGGTGATCAGTCCCGCCGAGCGCTCGACCTCCGCCCGCCACAGGCTGTGGTCGTCGACCGTGGCGTCCAGTCCCGCCTCGGCCAAGGCCCGGCTCAGGCTGACGGCGCTGGCGGGCTGTTCGGGATCCAGGCGGACGGTGACCAGGTGGGGCAGGGGCAGGTCGGGCAGCACGGCGTCGCCCAGCCAGGGGCGCAGCAGAGCCTCGGCCGCCTCGCGATCCAGGGCCTCGGCCTCCTCGACGCCGGCCACGCCGGCCAGGGTCTCCGCCGCCCGGGCCGCCGCCGTCGCCCCGCTCTCGCCCACCCTCGGGCGCACCTGCACGGTGGCCTCGGCCCGGAGGCTGCGGGCCCAGCCGTGGGCGGCGCGGTCGGCCGCCAGCGCCCCGGCGGCCGCCAGACAGGCGAGGCAGCACAACACGGCGATCACCGCCGCCAGCCACGGTTCGCCCCCCGCCTCGCGCGGCAGGATGCCCGCCCGCCGTCCGGCCAGCCGCCCGATCATGCGGCCGCCCCGCTCACCCGGCCCCGCTCCAGCCGCAGCACGGCCGCGCCGGAGGCGTCCGCCAGGGCCTCGTCGTGGGTGGCGATCAGCACCGTCGCGCCCAGCCGGTTCAGCGCCTGGAACAGCTTCAGCAGCCGCGCCGCCATGGCCGCGTCGACGTTGCCCGTCGGCTCGTCCGCGACGATCAGCTCCGGACCCGCGATGACCGCCCGGGCGATCGCCAGCCGCTGCTTCTCCCCGCCCGACAGGGCCGGCGGGCGGCTTTCGGCGCGGTCGCCGAGGCCCACCCAGTCCAGCATCTCGGTCACGTCGGCCGCATAGTCGTCGCGCCGCCGGCCGGCGAGGCGCAGGGGCAGGGCCACATTGTCGAAGGCGCTGAGGTGGTCGAGCAGCCGGAAATCCTGGAACACCACCCCCATGCGCCGCCGCAGGCCCGGCAGCCCCGATCTCGGCAGCCCGGCCACGCTCTCCCCGAACAAGCGCAGTTCGCCCCGCGTCGGCCGCGCCGACAGGGTCAGCAGCTTCAGCAGGGTCGACTTGCCGGCCCCCGACGGCCCGGTAAGGAAGTGGAAAGAGCCGCGCGGCAAAGTGAGGTTAACGTCCCGCAGCACCTCGGGCGCGTCGCCATAGCCGAAGCCGACCCCGTCCATGCGGACGGTTTCGGGCGAGGCGGCGGCGTCGGCGGCGCGGCGGGGGTGGACGGGCATCGATTTACGGGTTGTACGCGGCGGGCGCCGCGACGGGAGGGGGCGAAGAGCCTCGCAGTCAGCGCACATGATACTGACCTGCCCGTCCTGCGCCACCAGCTATTTCGCGCCCGATGACGCCATCGGCCCGCACGGCCGCACCGTGCGCTGCAAGTCCTGCAAGCACACCTGGCGCGCCAGCCTCGACGAGCCGCTGGAGCTGTCGGCCACCGCCGCCGGGGGGCCGGGCGAGCCGCCGGCCCGGGAGGAGCCCGCGCCCGAGAGCCTGGCCGAGACGCCGGCCCCGGAACTGCCCCGCGCCTTCCGCGCCCGCGCCGAACAGCAGCGCCGCCTGCGCCGCGCCGCCGCGCACGGGGCGGTCTGGGCCGGCATCGCCTCCGGCTTCGCCCTGCTGCTCGCCGCCGCCTGGCTGTTCCGGGTGGAGGTCGTGGAGCTCGCGCCGCGCACCGCCGCCGCCTACGCCGCCGTCGGCCTGGAGGTGAACCCGACCGGTCTCGACTTCGAGGCGCTCAGCGCCCGGCCCTTGCCCAGCGATCCCGGGCGCATCCTGGTCTCGGGAGCCCTGCGCAACGTTCGCGACGACGAGCGGGTGGCTCCGCCGGTCCGCGTGGCCCTGCTCGACAGCCATGGGGCCGAGATCGGCCACGCCCTCGTCCGGATCGACGCCGCCCCGGTGCTGCCCGGCAAGGTCCAGGGCTTCGCGACCATCATCCCCGATCCGGGCGCCCGCGCGGCGGGCATCGGCGTCGACTTCGTCCTCTCCGCCGCCGGAGCTGCGCCGGTCGCCCATGCGCCGGCCGCCCGTCCGCCGGCCTCCCATGCGCCGGCGCATCACGCGCCGCCGGCGGTCCGCCCCCTCCCTGTCGCTTCCGGCGGCGAGGCGGGACTGCGTCCGGCCCTGGCCACGGACGCGCCCGGAGCCGCCGGCTTGCGCCCGGTCGACGCCGTTCCGGTGGCGGCGACCCTCGACTCGCACGCGCCGGAGGCGGTATCGCCGGGGCATGGCTGACGCGACTCCCGCCCCGACCGTCCTGCTCCCTGAAGCCGAGGTCCGGCGCATCGTCGACGATCTCGCCGCCCGCATCGCCCCGGTCATCGACGACGAGACCGTCGCCGCGGTCCTGCTCACCGGCGGCCTGTGGTTCGCCGCCGACCTGACCCGCGCCCTGTCGCGCCACGGTCGCCACGTCCGCTTCGACGCCCTGTGGCTGGCGTCCTACGGCGACGAGCGGACCAGCCGCGGCCGCATCGACGTCTACGCCGACTTCCAGCGCCCCATCGAGGGCCGCCGTGTGCTGCTCATCGACGACGTCTTCGACACCGGCCTGTCGCTGGCGGAGGCGGTGCGCATCGCGAAGGACAAGGGCGCGCGCGAGGTCCTCACCGTCGTCTTCGCCCGCAAGCCGTGGCCGAAGCCCCGCGCGCCCGAACCCGACTTCGTCGGCTGGGAGGCCCCGGACCGCTTCCTCGTCGGCTACGGCCTGGATCACGCGGGGGCGCTGCGGGGGCTGCCGGACGTGTGTGCGCTGGATGAGGGATGAGGGACTAGGGATGAGGGACTAGGGATGAGGGATTGGGGAGAAGAGGGTGCCTGATCGAGCTTCCTGATGGTCAGACGGCGAGCACGCCTTCATCCCTCATCCCTCATCCCTCATCCCCAATCCCTCGTCCCTGATCCCCGGCCCCTCCCTCACAACCACTCCGCCCGCGGCTCCCGCGCCCACATCTCCTCGTACGAGGGCCGTCTCCGCACCACCGCCCAACGGTCGCCGTTGACCAGCACCTCGGGGACGAGCGGCCGGGAATTGTACTCGCTCGACAGCACCGCCCCGTAGGCGCCCGCGCTCATGAAGGCGACCAGGTCGCCGGCCTCCAGCGGCGGCAGCAGGCGGTCGCGGGCGAAAACGTCGGTGGACTCGCAGATCGGCCCCACCGGATCGTACGGAACCGCCTCGCCCGGCCGCTCGCGCACTGGCACGAGGTCGTGGAAGGCGTCGTACAGGGCCGGACGCATCAGGTCGTTCATGCCGGCGTCCAGCACCAGGAAGCGGCGGCCGTCGGCCCGCCGGTTGACCTGGATCACCCGGCTGACCAGCACCCCGGCGTTGGCGGCGAGCAGCCGGCCCGGCTCGAACGCCGCCTCGACGCCGAGGCCGTCCAGCACCCGGGCGCACATGGCGGCGTAGGCGTCGATCGACGGCGTCTCCGCCTGGCCGTGGTAGGGCACGCCCAGCCCGCCGCCGAGGTCGAGCCGGGCGACCTCGAAGCCGCGGGCCCGCAGCTCGAGCGTCATCTCCCGCAGGGTGCCGAACGCCGTCTCCATCGGCGCGAGGTCGAGGATCTGGCTGCCGATGTGGCAGGCGAGCCCCGCCGGCCGCACGTGCGGCGAGGCGGCGGCGCGGGCGTAGAGGTCGAACGCCTCCTCGATCGGCACCCCGAACTTGTCGGCGGCCCCGCCGGTGGTGATGCGGGCGTGGCCGCCGGCGCCGATCCGCGGATTGACCCGGACGGCGATCGTGGCGACCGCTCCCCGCGCCGCGGCGACCGCGATCAGCCGGTCCAGCTCGGCCCCGCTCTCGACGTTGATCTGGCGCACGCCGACCTCGATGGCGAAGGCCAGCTCGGCGTCGGTCTTGCCCACGCCTGAGAAGATGATCCGGTCCGCCGGCGCGCCCGCCGCCAGCGCCCGCCGGATCTCGCCCTCCGACACCGTGTCGGCGCCGCAGCCCGCGCGCGCCAGGGTGGCCAGCACCGACAGGTTGCTGTTGGCCTTGACGGCGAAGGCGATCAGGGCGTCGCCCAGCGCGCTCCGCCGGGCGTCCAGCGCCTGCCGCAACAGGCCGTGGTGCCGTTCCAGGGTGGCGGTGGAATAAACGTAGGCCGGCGTGCCGACCTCGGCCGCGACCGTTTCCAGCGACACGCCCTCCGCATGCAGGACGCCGTCGATCCGGTGGAAGTGATGCAACTGGAATCCGTCAGGTTCAGCCCGGGCGGTTGCCGGGGCCGTCGAAGGGGGTGGAGCCGGGACCGCCGTCGATGGGCATCTGCCGGTTCGGGCGATTCTCGGTGGCGGGCTCGGGCAGGCTTTCGGCGTTGGCGTCGCGCATGCCGCGTTCCGCGCGTTTGGCCGGCGGCGCGTCCAGATCGGCCATGCGGCCGCAGCCGGCGGCGGAGAGGGCGATCAGGGCCGACAGGCCCGCGACGGTCAGCTTGTTCATCGGATCTCCCCCGCGCCGAGGCGCGCCTTCCAGTCTGCGATGCGCGCGCGGACCTGCTCCGGCGCCGTGCCGCCGAAGCTCCGGCGGCTGGCGCAGGAAGCCTCGGGCGACAGCACCTTGTAAACCGCTTCGGTCACCCCGGGATGCAGGGCCTGCAATTCTTCCAGCGGCAGTTGCGACAGGCCCACGCCCAGCGCCTCGGCCCGCTTCACCGCGGCGCCGGTGACGTGGTGGGCCTGGCGGAACGGCAGGTCCAGCTCGCGCACCAGCCAGTCGGCCAGATCGGTCGCGGTCGAGAAGCCCGCGCCCGCCGCCGCCGCCATGCGCGCCGTGTCGGGCCGCAGCGCCGCGACCATGGCGGTCATCGCGCCGACCGCAAGATCCAAGGCGTCGAAGGCCTCGAACACCGGCGGCTTGTCCTCCTGCATGTCCTTCGAATAGGCCAGCGGCAGGCCTTTCATGACCGTTGACAGGGCCACCAGCGAGCCGATGATCCGGCCGGTCTTGGCCCGCACCAGCTCGGCCGCGTCGGGATTGCGCTTCTGCGGCATGATCGACGAGCCGGTGGTCAGGTCGTCGGGCAGGCTGGCGAAGCCGAACATGGGCGTCATCCAGACCACGATCTCCTCGGCCAGCCGCGACAGGTGGCCGGCGCAGATCGAGGCCGCGGCGAGGCTTTCGAGGGCGAAGTCCCGGTCGGACACCGCGTCCAGCGAATTGGCCATGGGCCGGTCGAAGCCCAGCGCGGCGGCGGTCATCCCGCGGTCGATGGGGAAGGGCGAGCCGGCCAGGGCCGCCGCCCCCAGCGGGCATTCGTTCATCCGCCGACGCGCGTCGACGAACCGGCCGGCGTCGCGCCCGAACATCTCCACATAGGCCATCAGGTGATGGCCCAGCGTCACCGGCTGGGCGGTCTGCAGGTGGGTGAAGCCCGGCATCAGGTCCGCCGCGTGCTGCTCCGCCCGTCCCAGCAGCGCCCGCTGCAGACCCTCCAGCTGGACGATCGTCCGGTCGCAGGCGTCGCGCACCCACAGGCGGAAATCGGTGGCCACCTGGTCGTTGCGGCTGCGCGCGGTGTGCAGCCGGCCCGAGGGCTCGCCGATCAGTTCGGCCAGCCGCGCCTCCACGTTCATGTGGATGTCCTCGAAGCGGTCGCGGAACGGGAAACTCCCGTCGCGCATCTCGGCCTCGATGGCGTCCAGCCCGCCGAGAATGGCCTCGGCGTCGGCGGCCGAGACGACGCCCTGCGCCGCCAGCATGCGGCAGTGGGCCCGCGACCCGGCCAGATCCTGCGCCCACAGCCGCCGGTCGACGCCGATCGAGACGTTGATCGCCTGCATGATTTCGGCCGGCTGCGCCGAGAAGCGGCCGCCCCACATGTCTTGACCTTTGGCCGCCCCGGGGGCTTTGGTCGCGGTTTCGGGAGGCGTCGGGTCGGGCATGAAGGTCTCGGGGACGGTGATCGGCGCGGTTGCGGGGGTGCTGCTGATCGGAGCGATCGGCGCTGCCGCGCTGCTATACGCCAATCCCGGCCTGATCGACAAAGCCGCCGCGCCGGCCCCCGCCGCGAAGAGCGAGCTGGCCCGCTTCGCCGTCGGCCCGATCGCGCGGCTGGAGACGCCGGCCGCGCTCGAGACCGCGCCGGACTATGTGTTCCAGGACCGGGAGGGCGGCCCCGTTCGCCTCGCCGACTTCCGCGGCAAGGTCGTGGTGGTCAACCTGTGGGCCATGTGGTGCGCGCCGTGCCGCACCGAGATGCCGACCCTCGCCCGCCTCGCCGAGGCCTACGCCGGAACGGACCTCGTGGTCCTGCCGGTCAACGTTGACGCCACGCCGGACGCCATCGCCGACGCCCGCAGCTTCATCGACGTGCACGAGCCCCTGCCGCTCTACAGCGATCCGAAGTTCCAGCTGCCGTTCGAGCTGCCGGGCAAGGGCAAGATGCCCCAGACGGTGCTGCTGGACCGGCAGGGCCGCATCCGCGCCCACTTCTCGGGCGAGGCCGACTGGGCCAGCCCGGAGGCCCGGGCCCTCGTCGACGGCCTGCTGGCCGAGCCCTAGCGGGCTTCGTTGCCGCGCTCGTCGGTCGCGGTCTCGGCCTTCTGCTCGTCGGCCTCCCGGGCGAGGCGGTCGGTGCCCTCGTCGATCTCCTGGGCGACCTCGCTGGCGCCGGCGGCGATCGCCGACCCGACCTGGGCGGCCTCTTCCTGCAGCGAGGCGGCGGCTTCCTCCGTGGCGTCGCCGGCGTCGGCGGCGGCCGCGTTGGCGTCGGCCTGGGTCTCGTCCTGTTCAGCCTCGGTGCAGGCGGCGGCGCCGAGCGCCAGGGCGGCGACGGCGGCGAGAGCGATGGAGCGCATGGGATGTCCCCCGGAGTGACGTTGAACCTTGGCGGTTAACGCCTGTCCGTCCGGGCGGTTGCGCCGGCGGACGTCCGGCCTCTCAGCCCTCGCCGGCGCCGTCCGTCCGCGCCGCCAGCCGGTCGATCTTCGCGTGCAGGGCGGCGATCTCCAGCTCCGCCTTCAGGTTGACCTCGTAGTCCAGCCGCGCCGCCACCCGGTCCTTCGCCGCCTGCCGATTCTGGCTCATCATGATGATCGGCGCCTGGACCGCCGCCAGCATCGACAGCAGCAGGTTGAGGAAGATGAAGGGGTAGGGGTCGAACCGCTGCCCCGCCGGCAGCCAGCGGTTCAGGCCCGCCCAGACCAGCAGGAACAGGCCGAAGGCGACGACGAAGCTCCACGACCCGCCGACCGAGGCGACGCGGTCCGCCAGCCGGTCCCCGAAGGTCGTGGTCTCGGCATAGGCCTGCTCGGCGTCGCGCGGGACCGACAGCCGCCGGCTGGCGCGCTCGATCACCTGCCGCTCCCGTTCGGTGAGACGGTCCCAGCTCTCCTTGAGCACCTCGAAACTGACCGGATCGACCGGACCCTGCATGCCGCCCCCTCCCGCGGCGCCCGCCGCCGCACCGGCGCGAGCGTGATCCGCCCGCCCCGCGCAGGTCAAGCGGGCGGCCCCGCCGCCCCTTGCCGCCGGGGACCGGCGCCCGCTGGCCGGTCCGGTCTGCGCAGGGCCCGCTCGCTGCCGTTGCCACGCACCCTCGCAGATGCGAGACCGGGAGATCTTGACCGCAGCGGGTTCGGGGATGGCGGGCGCTACAATCTACGACGTGGCCGCCCGGGCGGGTGTTTCGATCAAGTCCGTCTCCCGGGTCCTGAACGGCGAGGCAAACGTCAGCGAGGCGCTGCGCAAGAAGGTGGAGGGCGCGGTCGCGGAGCTGGGCTATCGCCGCAGCCTCTCCGCGCGCTCCCTGGCCGGGTCCGCCTCGTCGATCATCGCGGCCCTGGTGGACGCCAAGCTGACGATCGAGCACTGGCGGAGCGGGCGAGGCAACGACTACCTCAGCCGGCTGGAACTGGGCCTGCTGATGGAATGCCGCCAGGCCGACCATCATCTGATGGTGGAGCTGGTCGACTACGACGCTCCGACCCTCCGGCAGGATCTGTCCAACCTCCTGGCCGCCGTCCGGCCCCAGGGGGTGGTGCTGACGCCGCCGAACTCGGACAATGCGCTGGTGCTCGACGTGCTCGACGAGACGGGAACCCCCTACGCGCGCATCGGCCCCGAGACGGCCCTGCACCGGGGCGTCCGCATTCGCATGGACGACGCCGGGGCGGCCGAGGAGATCACCCGTCACCTCCTCGATCTCGGGCACGTCGACCTCGCCTATATCTCGGGCCCGCCGGCCTACGCCGCCAGCCGGCTGCGGGGCGCCGGCTTCAGGACGGCGCTCCGCAAGCGGGGGCTCACGCCGCGGCCGGAGTGGATGGTCGAGGGCCAGTTCACCTTCCGCTCGGGGCTCGAGGCCGCCGAGCGCCTGCTGGCCGGACCGCACCGCCCCACCGCCATCTTCGCGGCCAACGACGACATGGCCCTCGGCGTGCTGCAGGCCGCCGCCGCCGCCGGACTGGGCGTGCCGCGCGACCTCTCGGTGGCGGGATTCGACGATACGCCGAGCGCGCTGTTCAGCACCCCGGCCCTGACCACCATCCGCCACCCCGTGGCCGAGATGGCCGCCGCCGCCGCGCAGCGCCTCATCCCGCTGCTGCGAGCCCGGCTGGAGTCGGAAGGCGACCTCGAGGATACGACCGTCCCCCATTCTCTCGTGGTCCGCGGCTCGACGGCGCGCTACGTCCCGCCGGTGGCTTGACAGCGCTGTCATACGCCGAGCTAATAGCCGGCCCCGTCGCATGCGCCGCCTTCGCCGGCCGCTGCGACCGCGCCGTCCTCAGCTGGAGTCCCCCATGCGCAGCGCCGTTTCCGTCCTGGTTCTCGCACTGGCCGCCGGGGGAGCTTACGCGCAGACGCCCCAGCCCGCGCCCGTCGCCGCGGCGACGGAGGCGGCCCGCGCCGAGCCGGCGAACTGGCCGCGGGCCGCGTCGCCCGAAGGCTTCAGCGATGCGGCCACGGAAGCCTTCATCTCGGACCTGATGGCCCGGATGACGGTGGAGGAGAAGGTTGGACAGCTGATCCAGGCCGATATCGCGGCGATCCGTCCTGAAGACCTGCTGACCTGGCCGATCGGCTCGATCCTGGCCGGCGGCAACTCCTCGCCCGGCGGCGACGAGCGCGCCCCGGCGCAGGCCTGGGTCGAGCTCGCCCGCGCCTTCCGCGAAGCCAACGCCGCGCGTCCGGGAACCCCGATCCCGCTGATCTACGGCATCGACGCGGTGCACGGGCACAACAACGTCGTCGGCGCCACCATCTTCCCGCACAACATCGGCCTGGGGGCCGCGCGCGATCCCGACCTGATGCGGCGCATCGGCGAGGCGACGGCGCTGGAGGTGGCGGTCACCGGCGCGGACTGGACCTTCGGACCGACCCTCGCGGTGCCGCGCGACGACCGGTGGGGCCGAACCTACGAGGGGTTCGGCGAGGATCCCGAGATCGCCCGCAGCTACGCCGGCCCCCTGACGCTGGGCCTGCAGGGACCGATCGAGAGCGGCCGTCCGCTTCAGTCCGGCCGCATCGCCGGTTCGGCCAAGCACTTCCTCGCCGACGGCGGCACCGCCGAAGGACGCGACCAGGGCGACTTCGTCGGCTCCGAGCGCGAGCTGATCGACATCCACCTGAGCGGCTATCCCCAGGCGATCGACGCCGGGGTGCTGTCGGTGATGGCCAGCTTCTCCAGCTGGAACGGGGTCAAGCACTCGGGCAACCGCAGCATCCTGACCGACGTGCTGCGCGGCCCGCTCGGCTTCGAAGGTTTCGTGGTCTCGGACTGGAACGCCCACGGCCAGCTGCCGGGCTGCTCCAACGAGAGCTGCCCGGCCGCCGTCAATGCGGGCATCGACATGCTGATGGCTCCCGACAGCTGGAAGCCGCTCTACGAGAACACCCTCGCCCAGGTCCGTTCGGGCGAGATCCCCATGGCCCGGGTGGAGGAGGCCGTCCGCCGGATCCTGCGGGCCAAGGTCAAGGCCGGGCTGTTCGAGGACAATCGCCCGCTCGAGGGCCGGCTCGAACACCTCGGCGCTCCGGAGCACCGGGCGCTGGCCCGGGAAGCGGTGCGCAAGTCGCTGGTCCTCCTGAAGAACGAGAACGGCGTCCTGCCGATCCGCGGGAACGCCCGCGTCCTGGTGGCCGGCGCCGCGGCCGACGACATCGGACAGGCCGCCGGGGGCTGGACCCTGACCTGGCAGGGCGTCGGCAACACGAACGCCCACTTTCCGAACGCGGACTCCATCTGGGCCGGCATCGCCGAGGCGGTGACCGAGGCGGGAGGCGAAGCCGCCCTGAGCCCGGACGGCGCCTATGACGTCCGGCCCGACGTCGCCGTGGTCGTCTTCGGGGAGACGCCCTACGCCGAGTTCCAGGGCGACATCGACACCCTCGACTTCCTTCCGGAGGAGCCGCTCGCGATCCTGAGGCGCCTGCAGGCGGAGGGCGTTCCGACGGTCTCCGTCTTCCTCTCCGGCCGGCCGATGTGGGTCAATCCCGAGATCAACGCCTCCGACGCCTTCGTCGCGGCCTGGTTGCCGGGCGCCGAGGGCGCGGGGATCGCGGACGTTCTCATCGGCGACGCCGCGGGTCGTCCGCGCCATGACTTCTCCGGCGTGCTGGGCTTTTCCTGGCCGCGCGACGCCACCGGCCGGCCCCTGAACCGCGGCGAGCCCGGATACGATCCCCAGTTCGCCTACGGCTACGGCCTCAGCTATGCGCGGCCGGCGCCGGTGGGACGGCTTTCCGAGGAAGCCGGCGTCGCGGCGCCGACGTCGAGCGTCGACATGTACCTGGTCGACGGACGGGTGACGCCGCCGTGGTCCCTGGCGCTGGAGGATTCGGGCGGGCAGACCCGGGTGGGGAGCGAAAAGTCGGTCGCCAGTCCGCGCGGCGGCGTACAGATGACCGTCGTCGACGATCTGGCCCAGGAGAGCGGGCGTCGCCTCGTCTTCGGCGAAGGGGGCGGACAGGCCCTGATCTGGGGCGGCGCGGTCGATCTCTCGCGCCAGGCCAACGGCGAGATGGCGCTGTCCTTCCGGTACCGCGTCGACGAGGCGCCGCAAGGCCGCATCGTCCTCGGGCTGGGGCAGGGAGCCGTCGATCTGACGGAGGCGGTCGGCGCCGCCCCGCGGGGCGAGTGGCGAACGATCAAGGTCCGGCTCTCCTGCTTTCGCGACGCCGGGGCCGACCTGACGGCCGTGGAGCGGTCCTTCCAGCTGGCCTCCGAAGCGGCGGCGGCGGTGTCCGTCTCGGAGATCCGGCTGGCCTCGAACGAAGGCGACGCGGTGTGCCCCGCGGGCGCGACTCTGCCGTAGGCGCTTGCGGCTTGCGCCGGCGCCGGCGGGCGAGAAAGCTCCGGCGATGCACAAGGCGGGCGAGAATCAGCCAGGCGGAGAAGCCGTGACGCCGGTGAGCGGGCGCTTTCTCGGCCTGTTCGCCCTGGCGCAGCTCGGCGCCTTCATCGCCTTCGTGCCGATGCTCAACCTGCTCCTGCCCCTGAAGGCGGAGGCGATCGACCCGGCGGACAAGGCCGTCCTGCTCAGCCAGGTCATGCTCTGGGGGGCGGTGGCGGCGGCGGCGACCAACCTGGCGGCCGGCGCGCTCAGCGACGCCACCCGCGGCGCCTTCGGGCGCCGCCGTCCGTGGATCGTCGTCGGCGCCGTGGCCGTGGCCGGGGCCCACGGCCTGGTCTTCGCCGCCGGCACGCCGCAGCAGCTGCTCCTCGCCGTCCTCGCCTTCCAGGTGGCGGTGAATGTCATGTTCGCGCCGCTCAACGCCGTGCTGCCGGACCTGATCCCCGGTCGCCAGAAAGGTCTGGCGGCGGCCCTGGCCGGACTGGCCCTGCCAGGCGCCGGCCTGTTCACCGCCGGCGTCATCGCCCTGGCGCTGCCCCGGCTGGACCTGCGCTTCCTCGTCGTGGCCGCGGTCATTCCCGCCCTGGTGCTTCCCTTCGCGATCCGGCTGCGGGAGCCGCCGCGGCCGCGGCCGGTCGCCCGTTCCGCCCCGCGCCCGCTCGCCGCCCTCGCGGACCGGGACTTCCTGATGGCCTTCGTCTCCCGCCTGCTCGTCCAGGCGACCATCACCTTCAACGTCCTCTACCTGCTGTTCTATCTGCAGGAGACCGCGCGGCTGGGGCCGCTCGCGGGCGTGCGGCCGGAGGCGGTGCTCGGCGGCCTCCTGGGGGCGAGCACGATCGTCTCGCTCGTCGCCGGCTTCCTCGGCGGCGTGCTGTCCGACCGGCTCGGGCGACGGCGGCTCTTCGTCACGGCCGGCGGGCTGGCGATGGCGGTCGGCGCAGGCCTTCTTGCGGCCGCCCCCGGCTGGCCGGGTCCGCTTCTGGCGCAACTGCTCTTCGGGCTCGGGCTGGGCCTCTACTCCACCGTCGACACCGCCCTCGTCGCCGAGGTGCTGCCGGACCCGCGATCGGCCGGCCGCGATCTGGGCCTCATGAACCTTGCGATCACCGCGCCCCAGGTTCTCGCCCCCTTGCTGGGGCTGGGGCTCCTGTCGCTCTCCGGCGGAGACTTCAGATGGATCTACGCCGCGTCGGCCCTGTTCGCCCTCTTCGGCGCCCTGGCGGTGGCCGGCATCCGCCGCGTGCGCTGAACCGGCCCGTCAGTCCGCCGGCGGCGGGTTCATCCGGCGCAGCCACGCCCGTACGAACAGTCCCGAAGGGCTGATCATCGAGTCGTCCCAGCCCCCCTCGCCGGCCGCCCCCGGACGCAGGGCGGCGGAGGTCTCGTCCTTGTCGGTGATCGACCAGTTGAGGCTGCTGAGGCCGTTCGCCTCCATGAAGTCCCACCACAGGGCCGTCTCGGCGCGATCCAGCACGCCGTTCCCGCTGGCCTCGCTGGTTCCCCATTCGGTGACGAACAGCGCCGCGCCCGACGCCAGGGCCCTGGCCGCCTTGTCGCGCAGCTCCTGCCGGTGGGTCCCGGCGTAGAAGTGCAGGGTGTAGGCCACGTTGGCGAAGGGCAGGGGGTCGGCGGCGGCGATGTCCACATCCTGCGACCAGCTCGGCGTTCCGGCGACGATCAGGTTGTCCGGATCGTGGGCGCGGATCGAGGGGATGACCGCCATGTGATAGGGGCGGACCACCTCGCCCCAGGAATGGGTGTTCAGCGGCTCGTTGTACGGCTCGTAGATGACGTTGGGCCGGTCGCCGTACTTCGCGGCGATATGGGCGAAGAAGGCGGCGGCGGCCTCCGGCTCGGGCTCGTGGGCGTGCCAGTCGACGATCACGTACAGGCCCTCAGCGATGGCCGCCTCGATCACGGCCTCCGCCCGGGCCGTCTCCCGTTCGGGATTGTCGAGGTAGCCGTCGTGGTGGACGGCGATCGCGGCCCGGACCACCGTGGCCGACCAGTCGTCGGCCAGCCAGCGCACCGCGTCGGCGTTGTAGTACTGCGGGGCCCACTGGCTCCAGAACAGCGACATTCCGCGCAGGATCACCGGCTGGCCGTGCTGGTCGACGAGCCGCGTCCCCTCCAGCCGCAGCTGGCCGTGGCGCTCCACCGGCGTTTCCGCCAGCGCCGCGCCCGGCAGCAACAGGAAGGCTGCGAGAGCGAGCAGTCGTTTCAAGGCCGTCTCCGTATTCCCCGGGCGGGTCGGTCCGCGCCCCCTCAGAAGGAGGCGCGGACGGTCACCGCGAAGCGCCGGTCATAGATCCACCAGGAGCGCGTCTTCAGGACATCCGCGCCCATCAGCTGCCGGTTCTCGCTGTTGGCCAGGTTGTTGCCCTCGAGGGCCACGCTGACGCCCTCGCGCAGCTGCACGATGACCGAGCCGTCCAGCTGGCCATAGTCGTCCTGCCACATGGGCAGCCGCACGTCCGACACGTCGCGGTTAGTGAGCAGATACTTGCCGCGCCAGTTGTAGGCGAGACGGGCCTGCACCGGGCCGCGCTGATAGAGGCCGATGATGTTCCAGGACTTCTCCGACAGGCCTTCGAGCGGCAGGCCGTCGATCACCTCGGCCGCGTCCCACTCGCTGATGGAGTTCTGGGACGTCGACCCTTCGCTGTCGATGTAGGTGAAGTTCGCCTGCAGCCCCAGACCGCCCAGCCAGCCCGGCAGGAAGTCATAGAACTGCTGGTAGCCGA
Source organism: Brevundimonas sp. (assembly GCF_013912005.1). GTDB lineage: Bacteria > Pseudomonadota > Alphaproteobacteria > Caulobacterales > Caulobacteraceae > Brevundimonas. The sequence goes on from NZ_JACESB010000002.1 coordinate 234,612, forward strand.
TTTCGAAGCCCTGGATCGTGCCCTCGTCGCCATTGGTCGGCCCGCTGACGAGGAAGTCCCGGCCCTCGAAGGTCCGCGTGTGCACCCCGGTGGTGAAGAAGTCCTCGACGTTCTTGCGGAAGGCCGTGACGTAGAGGGAGTGCGTCGACGACGGATACCATTCGAGCGCCACGTCGAACTGGTCGGCGCGCATCGGCTTCAGCTGCGGATTGCCCCGCGCCGCGCCGCCCCAGCCCTCGACCACCGTGCCCTGCGGGTTCACCGAGGCGGTGAGATCCACGAACGGGAACATCTGGTTGAAGCTCGGCCGGGCGATCGCCCGGGAGGCCGCGAAGCGGGCGATCAGGGAGTCGGTCAGCTGGAACTTGAGGTTCAGGCTGGGCAGCACGTCGGTGTAGGACTGCTCGCCCGAGACGTCGAACGCGGCCCCGGTGCCGAACGCGCGGTCGTCCGCGGGAAGGTTCGGATAGCTGGTCAGATCCGGGAGGAAGCCGGAACCGCGGGCCGTGTTCTCCGTCCGCACCACCCGCACGCCGATGTTGCCCTCGACCGGGAACCGGGCGTTCTCCCAGCCGAACCGCGCCACGGCGTAGCCGGCGAAGGTCTTCTCGGTTTGCGAGGAGAGGCTTTCCGCGTCGAAGCCCCGGGGACTCCACCGCGCGTTGCCGCCGATGTTCTCGATGAGGTCCGAGTTCCGCAGATAGCCGCGCGCCAGCTCGATGTCCGGCATCACCACCGTGGGCGCCTGGACGTCGCCGCGGAAGAAGCCGTCGAAGCTGTAGAGCATCGCGTACTCCGGCAGCACCGTGTCCATCCACAGGAACGGCTCGTTCCACGGGGCGCTGAGCGCCTGCCAGTTGTACTGGGTGTAGTTGTTGGTGACCTCACGGTCGGTGAACCGGCCCCCGAAGCGGATCGAGTTCAGCACGGGGTGGTCGAATTCCCAGGCCACGTCGATGCGCCCGGCGAGTTGCTCCGCCTCGTTGTCGTCGACGTGATCCATCGCCGCGTGCCAGAAGTAGTTGGCCGGATCGCTGGTGAAGGACCCGGGGCCGAGGCTGGCCACCGGCCGCCCGCCGGCGAGGTCGATCGTCACGTCGGGGATGTAGGCCGAGCTGAAGACGGTGAAGTCCCACCCGGCGCTGGTCGACTTGATGTACTGCAGGTCCGCGCTCACCGCGAGGCGTTCGGAGGGATAGTAGCGGACGCCCACCGACAGGTCGTTGCTGGACTCCTCGCGCTCCTGGTGTCGCGTCGCCATCCGGTACTGGGTGCCGAGCTCGCCCGCCACCGGCTGGCTGCCGCGCCAGTAGCTGATCTGGCGCAGCGACCCCGACTGGAAGTAGCCGTCGTCGTCGAAAGTGAACTGGCCGCCCGCAGCCGGAATGACGAAGTTGTTGTTGGCGTCGACCTGCGGGATGGCTTCGTAGTTGTCCCAGCGGGTGTCGAAGTCCGAACGCAGGTACTGGAGGAACACCTCGGTCTGGTCGTTCGGCCGCCATTGAAGCGCGAGCGCCCCGCCCAGCCGTTCCCGCTCAGAATCCAGCCTCCGCCACGAGACGCCCTCGGGGACGTACAGGGTCTGGTCGGCGGTGAGGCCGAGATAGGACTGGTCGATCCAGTCCTGGCCGCAGGAGTAGGGGTCGCCGTTCGGATTCTGCAGTCCCGCGCACAGGGTGTCGTCCCCCAGCCGGCGGGCGCGATAGGGCGAGACCTGGATGCCGTCCGAGCGGCTGGCCAGTTCCGAATAGGCGAGGTTCGCGAGCACGCCGACCTCGCCTGCGCCGGTGTCGAACCGGTCGCTGAACAGGATCGATCCCTGCGGCTTCCACTCCTCCGCATGGTCCGAGTAGTTGGCGCTGAGCGAACCGGCGACCAGACGGCCGGTCGCCTCGAACGGCATCCGGGTGCGCAGGTTGACCGTGCCGCCGAGGCCGCCCTCGATCAGCTCCGCCGAGGGGTTCTTGTACACGTCGACGCCGGCCATCAGCTCGGCGGGCACGTCCTCGAAGCCCAGGGCGCGCCCGTCGAGCGCGCCGAGGGTGTCGCGGCCGTTCAGCTCCTGACGCACCTGGGTCAGGCCGCGGACCTGGACCCCGCTGCCTTCCGCCGAGAACCGGTCGGGGTCTTCGCGGGCCTGAAGCCGGTCGATGGTCACGCCCGGGATCCGCTGCACCGCCTCCGTCACGCTGCGGTCGGGCAGCGCTCCGATGTCCGAGGCGGTGATGGAGTCGACGATCTGGTCGGCGTTCTCCTTGATCGATTGCGCGGAGCGCAGGCTGCCGCGGATGCCGGTGACGACGACCTCGTCGATCTCGGTGACCTCCGGATCCTGCGGGGCGGCCGGAACGGACTGGGCCAGGGCGGCGGACGGGAGCAGGGCCACGCCCAGAACGAGCAAGGACGAGCCCGTCAGGCACAGGCTGGCGCGCCGCGGCGCCACGCCGCGATTCATCTTGGTGGCATTCATGCCGTCCTCCCCAGGCGACTATGTGATTATTGGACAGCCTGACAGCGCTGTCATTGCGTGACGCTAACATGACGTCCCAGGAGCGTCAATGAACGCGGCTCCGTCGCCCCGCCCCCGCCGGCGGGCCACGTGGCGGCTGCCAGAATCCTCCCGGCAGGTCTGGCTGGCGCCGGCCAGCGCGCGCCGAAGACTGCGACGCCCCCGGCGTTCGCGCCGGAGGTCAGCCGCCGCGCGAGGGAGAGGCCACGACTTCGAAGGGCGGCCCGGCCAGCCAGGTCGCGGCGGCCGATCGCACCTCGTCGAGCGTCATCCCGCGATAGTCGGCCTCCCAGCCGAGAGCGTCGTCCAGCTTCCGGGGCTTGCGCGCCGAACCGTTGATCACGCCGTACCACCAGCTGTTCGTCGCCCGGTCGTCCGCGATCCGCGCGAGGACCGGTCCGCGGGCGTTGTCGAGATCCGCCTGGCTGAGACCGCCCGCCGCGCCCTGGGCCACGACGCGGCGCACCGCCTCCCGCACCCGCTCCACATCCCCGGGAGAGGTGACGACCTGGACGGTCAGGGCGCCCTGGTCTCCGGAGTCCTCGAAGCTCAGGCGGACGCCGGGACTGTAGGCCGCGCCGAGAGCCTCGCGCACCTCGTCGCGGATCCTGTCCTGCAGAATGGCGCGCAGGAGCTCGAGCGCCCGCTGTTCACGTCGACGCGCAGGCTCGGCGACGAAAAGCGGCCAGGTGGCCATGAAGACCGCCTGGTCCGGCGCGCCTTCATGAACCGCTTCGACGACGGGGCGGGCCTCGCCGAAGCGCAACAGGAAGGGCTCGCCGTCCGCGTCACCTCCCGGCGCGCGCGGCGGGAGGGCCCCGACGGTCGCCGCGGCGAGGCGGATGATGTCGTCCTCAGCCATGTCGCCGACGACGGTGACCTCGAGGGGCGCCCCGGTCAGGACCGGTCGGTAGATGCGTTCGAAGTCGGCGGTCGTCAGCGCCTCCATGACCTCCCGGGGCGGCAAGCCCCGGGGGCTGCCGGGGGCGACGGTCTCAAGCAGGGCCAGGGACGCGACGGTGGCGGGCTGGGTGCGATAGGCGCGGTAGAGCTGGTCGATGGCCTGGCGGCGGAGCCCGGCGAAATCGTCGCGGAAGCCGGGATCGGTGAGCATCGCCGCCGTCAGCTGCAGCTGGGTCTCCAGGTCGGCCGGCCGCGTGGAGGCCTGCAGCTGGAAGACGTCGGGCTCCACCTGCACGCCGAGGGTGAGCCTCCGCTCGGGAAAGAGCTCCTGGATCTCACGGAAGCTGTGTCGGCCCAGTCCGCCACGGTAGATGAAATGCGCGCCGAGCGACGCGACCTGGTACTCCGCGTCGGGCACGCCGGCGCGGCCATGGCCCAGTTGCACGGCCACCTGCACCAGATCCCGGGTGTGGCTGACCGTCTTCACGTTCAGCACGACGCCGTTCGCGAACCGCACCCGCGTAAACCCGGGGGCGGGGACGATCTCGCGCGACACGATCTCGCCCGGGGGGCCGAAGTCCGTATAGGCCCACCCCTCGGCGGCGGCCGCGGACGGACGGGCGGCCGGCGGCGGACCTTCCATCACCTCCCGCCACGCGTCGCGGAGGCTCCCGGCCGGGGGCGGTTCGGGCATCCGCACCGATATCAGGGGAGCGGAGGCGTTCCACGCCGCGGTGAAGTCGGCGCGAACGTCCTCGGCGTCGATTCCGGCCACCACGGCGTCATAGATCGAGACCGTCTCCTGCGGGCTGACGAAGCCGGCCGGGTCGAGGTCGTGAAGCGCGATGCTGGACGTCAGGGCGTCGACGAGCGCCTGCGAGTACCGGTCGCCCGCCTGCTCGACGCCGCTGGCGTTGGCGCTTTTCTGGGCGGCCACGATGCGGGCGATCTCGTGATCCTCGACCCCGTAGGTTTCCAGTCGGCGGATTTCCTCCAGCGCCGTGACGAGACCTTCCCGCCAGTCTCCTCCGACGGCGGGCGCCACGTTCAGGCACAGGGCGTTCGCTTCCCTGGACCAGGGCGACCACGCCAGCGAGGCTCCTGCAAAGGGGGCGTCCGCCCCCTGGGCGAGCCGTTCGAGCCGGCGGTTGAGAACGGCGATCCAGAGGCCGCGGGTGATCAGCGTCCGGCGGCGTTCGTGACTGTCGGGTCCCAGACGGGTCCACGGCGAGAGGCGGCATAGGCCGATGTTGGCGGCGAGAACCGGGTCCGGATAGACCAGAACGTCCAGCGGTCGCTCCAGATCGAAGGGCGTCGCCGGGGCCCGCGTCATCGCTTCATCCGGCGCCGACCAGTCGCCGAACGTCCGGCGCACCCGGTCTTCAAGGACATCGAGCGGCAGGTCGCCGACCGCGACCAGCACCGCATTGTCGGGCCGGTACCAGGCCCGGTGGAAGGCCGCGAGCGCCGCCCGGTCGATGGTCCGGATGGTCTCGGGCGCGCCGATCGGCGGCCGCGCGCGGCTGCGGGCGCCCGGCGCGGCGAACGCCTGGTAGGCCTCCCACCAGGTCATGCCCGGCCCCAGCCGCGCATTGTGCTCCGCCAGCACCACGCCCCGCTCTCGCCCGACGGCTTCTTCGGTCAGCGCCAGCCCGTCGCCGATGTCCCTCAGCCAGGCGAAGCCGAGGTCGAGGGCCGCAGGGTCCGCCCGGGGCAGGTCGAGCTTGTAGGTCGTCGCGAACAGGCTGGTGGAGGCGTTCTGATCCCGCCCGAAGGCCACGCCGGCCTCCGCAAACCGGCGCGACAGTTCGCCTTCGGGCAGATTGCGCGTGCCGTTGAAGGCCATGTGTTCGAGGAAGTGCGCCACCCCCCGGTGGGCCTCGGGCTCCTCGTAGCTGCCGACGTCGAACCGCAGCCGGATAGACAGCCCTCCGGCGGGCCGGTCGTTGCTCATCAGGGCGTATCGCAGGCCGTTCGGCAGTTCGCCGTGACGCACCGCCGGGTCGCCGGGGATGGCGAGGGGATCGGGCGTTCGGGCCGCGACCGGAGCTGCGCCACAGGCCCACGCAAGCGCGACGGCGACGGCGATCGCGCTCCATCTGACGATCATGCCGCCTTCTCCCCGGTCGAAACGACAACTCTCACGCGAGGCTACCGGGCCTCCGCCCGACCGGAAAGCCCCCCCCTGGCCGGCGGCGTCGGGGCGCAGACCCTCCGGCCCGGGGCGAGGTCGTCCCGGCAGGGCGAAGGCCGCGGTCGCGGCAAGGCGATCCGCCGCGCCGCGCCTCGTCCCTCTGGCGTAGCCGGCGTTCCGCCGTTACGCTTCTCGCACAGGTGGTGCGGGAGGGGCCATGCGGGGCGAGGTGCTGACATTCGACGAGGCGACCGGGCTGGGCGCGATCGTCGGCGACGATGGCGCGCGCTATCTGTTCGCTGCGCCCGATGTGCGGGGCGGAACGCGGCTGCGTCCCCGCCAGCGCGTGGAGTTCGCGGCGAGCGAAGACCGGCAGGCCCGGAACATCGTGCCCGCCGTCCCGGACGAGAGGCCCGCGCGGCAGCACCAAGGCGGCTATTTCGACCTCGGACGCGTCATCCAGCGGACCTTCACGGCCATCGCCGGCAACGCCGCCGTCTTCTTCGGCGCGGCCGTCGTTCTCGTCGGCGTGCCCGCCGGGATGCTCGCGATCGGGCAGAGCCAGCTGATCTCCGGAACGGCAGATTCGGGGGCGGGGGTCCTGCTGATGGGGGCCGGCCAGATGCTCAACCTCGTCGGCATGTACCTGCTGCAGGGCATGGTGGTGAAGGCGGCGGTCAACGGCTTCAACGGGGTCCCGACCAGCTTCGGGGACGCCTTCGAGGCGGGGGTGAGGATGTTCCTGCCGCTGCTCGGCCTGGGGATCATCGCCGGCGTGGGCATCGTGCTGGGATATGTCCTCCTGATCGTGCCGGGCGTGATCCTGACGGTCCTGTGGTCGGTGGCGGCCCCCGCGGTGGTGGTCGAGAAGCGCGGCGTGTTCGGGAGCCTCCAGCGCAGCCGCGACCTGACCCGCGGCCATCGCTGGTCGGTGTTCGGCCTCATGGTCATCTACGTCGTGCTGTCGTGGCTGATCGGAATCCTGATCGGCGGCCTGAGCGTCGCCACCGGCGGGACGCTGACCGGGGGATCGCCGAACCTCTGGGTCAGCCTGCTCACGGGGCCGGTGGTGAACGTCCTCAGCGCCGTCGTCGCTTCGGCCGGCGTGGCGGCGCTCTATTACGAGCTGCGCTCGGCGAAGGAAGGCGTGGGACCGGAACTGCTGGCGTCCGTCTTCGACTGAGTCTCAGACGTCGTGCTTGTCGCGACGACGCACGCCCATCAGCAGCTTCTGCTCCAGCCGGCCTCGCAGGGCGGCGTAGTAGGCGCTGAGGAAGTCGCGGTCGGTCTGGTGAGGATCGGGCGTCCAGCCGATCTTCGTCCGGATGCGATCGGCCACGGCGCGCAGGGTCTTGCGGTCGCCCTGTCGGAGCACGGTCTCCAGCACGTGGAGCTCCTTCGCGCCGTACGCGTCGACCTGCGCCGTCGTGAAGGCGAACGCGGCCAGCCGCGCGGCGCCGTCGTCGGCCATGTCGCGGGACAGGGCGCGCCGCGGCGTGCGCACCACCCAGGTGCCCCCCGCCAGATCGCCGAGACGCAGGCGGTCGCGGTTGAACAGCGGGAAGAAGACGAACACGCACGCCCACAGGAGACCCAGCAGATACAGCCAGCTGTCGACCCCGCCCTCCGTGGCGCGCGCGCCGACCAGGGACAATGGCAGGAACACCTCCAGTTCGCGCAGGGCGTTGCGGGTGAACACCGACTCCGCCCTGAGGCGGCCGCCATCCCGCGACGCGACGCGCAGGCCCATGAGCCGCTTGCCCGGCGTGGCGGCGGCGGCCGAGAGCTCGAAGGCGGTGAAGTAGAAGTTCCGCAGCAGGAAGAAGACGAGCAGCCAGATCACCCCGATCATCTCCGCGCCGGCCGCTCCCGCCACGCCGACCGCGCCGATGCCGGTGAGGGCCAGCAGAAGGGTGAAGGCGAACAGCACGCCGACGATGATGGCCGCGTCCAGCAGGAAGGCGGCCGCGCGCTGCCCGGCGTCGCCGATGTGCAGGCGGAGGTCGACGCCCTCGGGCGTGACGAACGGGCGCTCGGTGCGGACCGACGGCGGAGGGTCAGCGGCCATGGCGCGCCTGCGGTCGGGGACCGTAGAAGTAGAGAGCCCAGATCAGGGCCGTGGTCGCGGCGACGCCGTAGCGCAGTCCGGTGTCCACGATCAGCTGTCGTCCGAAGCCCTCGAGCAGCCCCGCCAGCATCAGCATGACCACCACGCCGGCCATGGCGACGCCGGCGATCCGACCCGCGTCGACGGCCGCGTCCAGTCGCCGGCTTCGCCCCGGAAAGGCGACGGACCAGCCGATGCGCAGGCCGGCCGCGCCGGCCAGCACGACGGCGAACAGCTCCGTCACCCCGTGGATCAGCAGCCAGCCGCCCAGCTCGCCGCCCAGTCCGCGACCGGCGAACAGGGCGAAGAAGGCGCCGAGGGTGGCCCCGTTGTAGAGGACGAGCAGGGCGGTGGGGACGCACAGGGCGAACCCCAGGGCGAAGGCGAGCAGCGCCACCTGGGCGTTGTGGGTGAAGAGGAAGGCCGCGAAGACCGAGAGGCCCCCGGCGTCCTCCGTCCCGTCCAGCGTTGCGCGCAGCGTCTCCGTGGAGGCCGCGGGATCGCGCCCGCCGCTGAGCTCGGCGGGAACGAAGGCGTAGAACCACTCCGGATCGTGCATCACCAGCCAGCCGCCGAGGAGGGCCCCCAGCAGCATCAGTCCGGCCGACACCAGGGTCTCGCGCCACAGGCCGCGCACCGAGGCGGGCCAGTCCCGGCGGAAGAAGGAGGCCAGCCGGTCCGGCAGCGTCGCCCGCGAGCCGTAGACGAAGAAGTAGGCGCGGGCCGACAGGGTCTCGAGGTAGTCGATCAGCCCCTGGTCCAGCGAGGTCTCGCGCGCCACCGACAGGGCGGACAGGGTCGACCGGTAGAGCACCGGCACGGCCAGAATCTCGGTGTCGGACAGCTTCGCGGCCGACCCCTTCTCGGCCTTGTCCATCAGACGCTCCAGCCGGCGCCAGTCGTCCTCGCGCGCCTGTCGGAAGCGCTGGCTCTTGAGCGGGCCCGCGGCGCGCGAGTCGGTCACAGCAGATCCCTCCGCTTGAGGTCGAGATAGGCGTTGACGATTTCCGGGCCGAGGCGAGCGGCCGGAGCCTCGACGATGTGGGCGCCCATGCGGCGCAGGCGGGCGATCACGGTGTCGCGCTCGCGCAGCAGGGTTCCGGCGACCACGGCGCGCGACACGTCCTCGGGACTCCCGGGCTCCGAGGCGGCCAGACCTTCCAGCTCCTCGTCGCGCAGGAGGACGAAGAGGACCACGTGCCATTTCAGCAATCGCCCGAGGGACTCGAGCATCAATTCGGCCGCGGTCGGATCCGTGAAGTCGGTGAACACCACGATCATCGACCGCCGCTGCAGTTCGCCCGACAGGGTCGCCAGCGCCAGGGTGTAGTTGGTCTCGTGGGTCGAATAGTCGATGCGGCCGGCGATCCGCTGGAGGACGCGGAAGGCGTTCAACCCGCCCACGGCGCCGGTGGACAGGCGCGGATGCGAATCGAAGGCGAACAGGCCGGCGCGGTCGCCGGAGCGGAGGCAGGCCCACGACAGCAGGAGGGCCGCGTGGATGAAGCGGTCCACCCGGGGCATGCCGCCGACCGGCTCACAGGCCGCCCGCCCGCAGTCGAGGGCCATGACGACGCTGTGGTTGCGCTCGGTGCGGAACTCCTTGGCCAGCAGGCCGGAATGCCGCGCCGACTGCTTCCAGTCGATGGTCCGCCGGTCCATTCCCGCCTGGTAGTCGCGCAGCGCCTGGAACTCCGACCCCTCTCCGATCTCCAGCTGGGTCTTGGCCCCGAACTGGGCGTCGCGGGCGAACAGGCGCACCGCCTGGTCGCGCACCCACTGCAGGTCCGTGGCGACCGGCGCCGGAAGTCCGAGGTGGAACCTCTTCTGCTTCCAGGCGAGGCCGAGGGGGCCGGTCCAGCGGATCCACAGATCGTCCAGCCTCGCGTCGCCCCGCCGGTCGGGCGTGAACGGAAAGGCGAGGTCGGCGCCTCGGTCCACGACCCGGGCCCGACGGGCGCCGTCCGCCAGGCCCAGCCGGGCGCTGCCGGACAGGGCCGCCTCCACGGCGGCCGGGGTCCGCCCCCTCGTCCCGAAGCGGGCCCGGACCGCGGCGATCCCGGGCCGACCCACGGCCGCCCCCGGCGGCTCGGGGGCCTCCAGGGTCAGTCCCGACCGGGAGCCGCCGGCGGTCGCGTCCAGCGCCAGCAGCAGCGCCAGGCCCGCGGCCCAGACCGGTCCCGCCAGCCAGCCGCCGGGTGTCAGCACGCCGGCCGCCAGGGCGACGGGGGCCCCCGCCGCCATCAGGATCACCGCGCGTCGGGTGGGGTAGATCACCGGGGCGCCGCCACCTGTTCCACCAGTCCTGCAAGCACCTGCTCGACGCGCCGGCCCTCGATCTCCGCGGCCGGAGACAGCACCAGGCGGTGGCGGAGGGCCGGGAGGGCGAGGATCTTGACGTCGTCGGGAATGACGTAGTCGCGGCCGTCCAGGGCCGCGCGCGCGCGGGCGGCGACCGCCAGCATGGCGCCGGCGCGGGGCGAGGCCCCGGTCTCCACGTCGGCGGACTCGCGCGTCGCCCGCACCAGGTCGGCGACATAGGCGATGACCTCGTCCGTCAGCCGGACGTCCGCCACCGTGTCCACCGCCGCGCCGATGATCGCCGCCTCGGCGACGGTTTCGACGCCGAGGGCCGCCGGGTCCATCTGTCCGGTGCGCGCCCCATGGGCGGCGATGATGGCGCGCTCCTGGTCGAGCCCTGGATACGCCAGCACATGCTTGAACAGGAAGCGGTCCAGCTGCGCTTCCGGCAGGGGATAGGTGCCCTGCTGCTCGATCGGGTTCTGGGTGGCCACCACGGTGAACCGCGGGCTGAGCGCGTGGGCCTCGCCGTCGATGGTGATGCGGCGCTCCTGCATGGCCTCCAGAAGCGCCGCCTGGGTCTTGGGCGGCGTGCGATTGATCTCGTCGGCCAGCAGCAGTTCGCAGAAGACCGGGCCGCGCGTCAGGGTGAAGCTGGAGGTCTGGAAGTTGAACAGGTTGGAGCCGATGATGTCGCCCGGCATCAGGTCCGGGGTGAACTGGATGCGGCCGTAGTCCAGCCCGACGGCGCGGGCGAAGCTCTGGGCCAGCAGGGTCTTGGCCGTCCCGGGCGGACCCTCCAGCAGGACGTGGCCGCCGGCGAACAGGGCGGTCAGCAACAGGTCGACCGCGTCGTCCTGGCCCACGACGGCGCGGGCGACCTCGGCGCGGATGCGCCCGGCGAGCGTTCTCACCTCATTGACGTGCACGGGTCAGCTCCTGCTTCCAGCGGTGGAGATCGGCGGCGATCCGCATCAGATCGTCGCGGTTTCTGGCCGCCGAGGCCCGCACGGCCAGGGCGGAGTAGGCGTCCGTCGCGCCCGCGGTGCGGCCGACGCGGTCGAGGAAGGCGTTGAGACCGGCGTCGTCCAGGTTCCGCGGGGCCCCGATGGCGCGCGCCACGGCGGCGCGCATCAGCAGGGCGTAGGGCGCGGCCATATGGTGTTCGCGCCGCGCCAGCCGGACCAGCCCGGCGGTGTTGTCGGCGAGGCCCCGCTTGCCGAGCGCGATCACCCGGCCCGTCGTCCGGGCCGGACCGAAGCGGACCGCCGCCTGCAGGCCCGCGAGGGCGGCCAGGCCGAGCAGCGCCAGCGTCAGGCCCAGCAAGGGCGGCTCGACCAGCAGGCGCAGCAGATTGCGGGTCCGCTGCAGCCCGTGCAGCGTAAGGTCGAACATCACCGGCGAACCGGGGCCGATGAGCTCGAGGAGGCTGACCGCGGTGCGGGCGCCGTTCAGGGTCCTGAGGCCCTGGGTGTTGATGAGGTCGGGCTCGGCGAGCACATAGACGCTCATCCGCCCGTGCCGGAGCAGCACCGGCTGGCCCCGCTCGTCGACCAGCACGGGGATCCATCCCGGACCGGTCAGCGTCCGGAGGTTGTCGATCCGGACCGGCGCGCCGAAGGCCGTCCCGTCGGGCCGGCGGAGCGCGACGCCGGCCGCCTCCGCCCGGGTGGCGAGGCTCAGGTCCTCGCGCAGGGCCTCGGGCAGCGGGGCAAGCGCCGCTTCGGGAGCCAGCACGCCCAGGGTCCGCACCCACCCGGGATGATCCGCGTCGGGCGCCGAAGCCCACTTGGGGAGGACGATCAGCGTCGGCCCGTCGTGCAGCAGGTCCTCGACCGTGTCCGGGCGGCTGGCGGGCGTGGGGGTGAGCACCAGCAGGCTGTCGTAGGCGGCCTCCGTCAGGGCGCCGCGGTTCATCACCACCGGCTTGCCGACGCCCCGAAGCAGGGCGGGCAGGGCGCCGTAGCCGATGGAGGCGCGCGACAGGGCGTGCCCGCCGCCGTCGTCGCCCGAGCGCAGTTCGGGCCCGTAGGCCGAAAGCAGGCCGATGCCGGCGAGGGCGACCACCCCGACCAGGACCGCCCCGAGCATGGCGACCGGCGAAAAGCCGCCGTCGGTGAACCGGCCGCGGAGGCTCATGCCGCCCAGGCCTCGGGCAGGGCGAAGGCCTCATAGGCGCGGCGGCAGTCGGCGAAGCTTCCGGCGCTCACCGGCGCGCCGCCGAAAAGGCTGCCCTCCACCACCCGGCCGATCAGGGCGAAGGCCGACCGGCCGGCCTCCGGCAGGACGTCCAGCGCGGCGATCTCCCGCGTCGTCAGCGACACGCGCAATCCGCGCGGCTGCCGCTTCTCGATCTCGGCCACGCTGCGCAGCAGCAGCAGGTGGGCGGCCTCGGCGTACCGCCCCGCCGCCGCCAGCCTGTCCGCGTCGGCGAGCAGGTCGCGGGCGGCGGCCGGGTCCGGCCGCCACTCGGCCGCCGCGGCCGGGCGGGGCTTCCGCGGCCCCGGGACCGGCGCGCGCAGACGCAGGATCTCGCGGACGATGGCGTAAAGGATCAGCGCGACGATGAGCGCCAGGCCGACCCAGAAGACCCCCTTCAGAAGCGGCTCCAGCGCCTGGATCAGGTCGCCGATCCAGTGCAGCCAGCCGGGCGGAGCCGGCGGATCGAACCGGGCGCGGTCGAACTGGAGCGAGCCGTCCTCGAGCAACCGCGCATGGGCCCGAACCAGGACCTCATCTGTAGGGGAAGCCCTGTCCTGCATCCTTCATCCGCCCGCCTCCGACCCGCAAGGCATAGAGCCCGGGGGCCCCGAGTCAACTTCCGGTCGTCATCCGCGGGGCCTCGCGGATTCCGGCGCGCATCCCGGCGCGCCCGCGGCCCGGCCGTGCGGTCAGGCGACGTCGCCGAATCGAGGCGGCTCCTCGGCGTGCTGGACGATCGGCTCGAACGCCGCGACTGGATCATGGGCGACCGGTTCACCATCGCCGACGTCGCCATGCTCGGCTGGGTGCGCAACCTGATCGGCTTCTACGAGGCCAGAGACCTGGTTGAGTTCGACAGCCTCGCCAACGTGCCGCCGTGGCTGGAGCGTGGCCTCGCCCGCCCCGCCGTTCGGCGCGGGCTGGAAAGCCCGCGCAGGCCCTGACGGGTCCCGGCGGAGCCCGGCACGATTCTGCGACCCGCCGATGGATTCCAGGTGAGGGGGCGGTGGTGGCTGGGGGGGAGCTACACGCGTAGCCCCACATTGGCTTGGGCGCGCTTGAAGTTCGCTGTTTAGTTCCAGAAAGAATGACCCCTTCCGAACCATTGCCGACGTCTGCGCGCAACGGGTTGGTGCTCGCTACTGCAGCCGGACGCCTACGTCTGTCGGATGCCAAGATGGGTAAGGCCACCCGCTGTCGAAGCCCTCAGCAGTCGCGAAGGTGTCGTTCAGCGGGCCGCTACCAGCCGCTAGACAAGCCCTCTCAAAGGCAGCGCGATAGCCTTCTTTGATGGCGATGACGGCCTCACCTCGCTCAGAGGAGCCATTGACGGGCAAGTCAGCCATGACGGTCACAACGTTGCTGTAGCAGCGCGGATTGCGCGTGTCAGTTGGCCGAGGCGTCATGCCTGCCACGAAGTAGAACCGAACTGCGCGACGTTCGGTGGTCACTACCGGGGGGGAAGCCGGTAGACCTGCGAGGCCCGAAGTCGGGCCGCTGCTCGTAGCGGTCGAACTGAAAGTAGAACCGGTCGCAGTGGTGTCGGAGCCCTGCTGACTGGCTGTCGCGATTGTAGCATCGAGGCTTGCCCGACCAAGGGCATTCTGGCGACTGATCTCGCTGTTGGCGGCATTGAGCGTTTCCAGCGGATTGCCCGTGAGCGGCACCGTGCTAACGTCACCGCCAGCCGCCGCGACGCCAGTCATGGCCAAGCCCGTGACGGCAATCTGACCCAGACCATCCCATTGTTCGCGTCTCTCCTGGTCTCGTCGCCGCTGTGCCTCAAGGGCGACGGTGTTCACGCGATCTACGAAAGGTCTCACTTCCTCCGGAGCCAGCCGCCGATACCGACCGCTGGCTGCGGTAGCAAAGCGTGGATCGGCACGAAACTGGTCCTGTTCGACTACACCGGGCACCCACTCGAACGTATTTTCGTCGATGAGGACAAGAGCGTGGTTCTGATTGGCAAAGTATATCGTGCCGTCTTGAAGCGCGCGAACTGGAGAGTATCTTCGAGGCCAAGTCGTGCTTATCCGAAACCCTGCGCTTCTATCTTTCCGCAGATCGCTTCTGACTGCAAGGTTTCCGTGGGGATCGTACTGGTCCCAAGTCATCCATTCCCGGACGCCGCGGTTCAACAGACCATTCTCTCGCACTGACTGCCCGCCAAATGACCACACCTCCGACGGACCACCCCACCAAGCTCCGTTTTTTAAAGTCTCAAATGGCCCCCATGATCCAGACCATGGGACGACCTGAGAGATTAGCGATAGATTTTCTGCTGCATTTGCCGCACGGGCTGCGTCCGCGTGTGCCGAGTTCGCCTCTGGGCTGTCCGCCAACGAGGTCCAAAGAAGGATGGTAAGAGCTAATCCGACAGCCATGTGAAGTGCTCCCCCGCCGCCGCGCCGGAATTCTCACCGTCATTGATGAGGTTCTAGTTCCGCTGTGTAAAGTGGCAGGGCAAGCTCTGCACCAGAACACCCCCGCGCCAGTGGAGTCGCGTCCAAGAACCAGCCTTAGAGCATCGGCTGTCCACCCCTAGCGGACACCTTGGATGACCGGTCTCAAGCCAGCACGTCGAACGGATGTGGGGCTGCGCTTGATGCCGGGCCGGTTCCATCAAGCCATTGGAGTACGGGAGTTTCCCGGTGGTGGCTGGGGGCGGGCTCGAACCGCCGACCTGTGGGTTATGAATCCACCGCTCTAACCAGCTGAGCTACCCAGCCCCTGACACGGGGTCCGGCGGGAACTGGTCTGACCGCCGGAAGAGGCGTGCCTATAGAGGGGCCGGAGGGCGGTTTCAAGTCGCTGCGCGCGCCTGCGACGGCGGCGGCGGGTGACGCCGTCCGGAAGGAACGGTAACACCGGCGGGGCCGTTTCGCCGCCGACCTTCCAGGGGACCCGACCCATGCGCCTGATCGCCCTCGCCGCCGCCGCTTCCGCCCTGTCGCTGGCCTCCGCCTGCGGCGCCCAGGACGGGCAGCCGACCGCCGCCGCGTCGCAGGCGGGCGCCCCGCTGGAGACCCGGCCCGCCAACGCCCCCGACCAGCAGCCGGCCTTCCCGGGCCAGACCCGGGCCCCGGCCGTCCGCACGGAGCGGGCGCTCGCCCACACCGTGGTCGCCTCGGGCCTCGTCGAGCCGTGGGGGCTGGCCCTGTTGCCGGACGGCCGCTGGCTGGTGACCGAGCGGCCGGGCCGGCTGCGCATCGTCACCCCCGAGGGCGCGGTGAGCGAACCGGTGGCCGGCCTGCCGGCGGTGGACGCCCGCGGCCAGGGCGGCCTGCTGGACGTGATCCCCGGTCCGGACTTCGCCGAGGACCGGATGATCTGGTGGAGCTACGCCGAGCCGCGCCCGAATGCAGGAAACGGGGGCGGCAACGCCACCTCGGTGGCGCGGGGTCGACTGTCGGAGGACGGGACCCGGGTCGAGAACGTGCAGGTCGTCTTCCGGGCCCTGCCGGCCTACGACGGCGACAAGCACTACGGCTCCTCGCTGGCCTTCGCCCCGGACGGCACGCTGTTCGTGACCCTCGGCGAGCGTTCGGACGCGCCGATGCGGCCGCAGGCCCAGGATCTCGGCTCGCACATGGGCAAGACCATCCGCATCAACGCCGACGGCTCCGTCCCGCAGGACAACCCGTTCGTCGGGCGCGAGGGGGCGCTGCCGGAGATCTGGTCGCTCGGCCACCGCAACGTCCAGGGGATCGCCATCGCCCCGGACGGGGCGGTCTGGACCCTTGAGCACGGGACCCGCGGCGGCGACGAGCTGAACCTCGACCGCGCCGGACTGAACTACGGCTGGCCGGTCATCGCCTACGGCGTCGAATACCGCGGCGGCCCGATCAACGAGGGGATCACCGCCCGCGAGGGCATGGAGCAGCCGGTCTACTACTGGGATCCGGTGATCGCCCCCGGCGGCATGACCTTCTACGACGGGGCCATGTTCCCCGGCTGGCGCGGGAACCTGCTGGTCGCGGCCCTGAAGGAGAAGCACATCGCCCGCCTGGTGCTGGAGAACGGCCGGGTCGTGGGCGAGGAGCGGCTGCTCACCGACCTCGGCGAGCGGGTCCGCGACGTGGCGGTCGGTCCCGACGGCGCGGTCTGGGCGATCACCGACGAGCAGAACGGCAAGCTGGTCCGGCTGGCGGCGCAATAGGAGCGGCGGGGCGTCCCGGCGCTTCTGCGGCTGGGTCAGTCCCGCAGCAGCTCGTTGACGCCGGTCTTGGCCCGCGTCTGGGCGTCGACGCGCTTGACGATCACCGCGCAGTAGAGCGACGGGCCGCCGTTCGGGTCGGGCAGGCTGCCCGGAACGACCACCGAATACGCCGGCACCTCGCCCCGGAACACCTCGCCGGTGGCCCGGTCGACGATCTTGGTCGAGGCCGACAGGTAGACGCCCATGGCCAGCACCGCGCCCTCGCGGACGATGACGCCCTCGGCCACCTCCGCCCGGGCGCCGATGAAGCAGCCGTCCTCGATGATGGTCGGATTGGCCTGCAGCGGCTCCAGCACCCCGCCGATGCCCGCCCCGCCGGACAGGTGGACGTTCTTCCCGATCTGGGCGCAGCTGCCGACGGTCGCCCAGGCGTCGACCATCGAACCCTCGTCCACGAAGGCGCCGATGTTCACGAAGCTGGGCATCAGCACCACGTTGCGGGCGATGTAGGCGCCCTGCCGCACGATGGCGCCGGGGACCGAGCGGAAGCCCGCCTCCCGGTAGTGGTTGGCGGTCCAGTCGCCGAACTTGTTCGGAACCTTGTCCCACCACGGGCCGACCCCGGGCGCGCCCGAGGCCGGGCCCCGGTCGCCGGCGCGCAGCAGCTCGTTGTCGTTCAGCCGGAACGACAGCAGCACCGCCTTCTTCAGCCACTGGTGCGTGGTCCACGTGCCGTCCGCCGCGCGCGAGGCGACGCGGGCCGCGCCGGAGTCGAGCAGGTCCAGCGCCTCCCCGACGGCGTGCCGCACCTCGCCGTGGGTGGCGGCCGAGACGTTCGCCCGGTCTTCCCAGGCGGCCTCGATGACGGATTCCAGACGGGCGCGATCGCTCATGCGGCGGCCTCCTTGAAGGTCAGGGCGGAAAGGAAGTCGTGAAGGTCGGGGGCCACGTGGTCGATGTGATCGCCCAGCGGCTTGCCGTGGCCGTCGCCGATCAGGATCGTGGCCATGCCCAGCGCCCGCGCCGGCTCGAGGTTCTTCGGCGTGTCCTCGAAGAAGGCCGAGGTCCGCGGCTCGATGCGGAAGCGCTCGAGCATCCGGCGGAAGGTCGACGGGGCGGGCTTCGGCGTCAGATCGGCGTCCTCGATGGCGAAGACCCCGTCGAAGCAGTCGGCCACGCCCAGCCGGTCCAGCACCCGCCCGGCGTACTCCCGCGCCCCGTTGGTGAACACGAACCGCCGCCCCGGCAGGCGCAGCAGCTGGTCCCGCAGCCGCGGCGCCGGCTCCAGATCGTCCATCGGCACGTCGTGGACGTCGTGCAGGAAGTGCTCCGGATCGATGGTGTAGTTGGCCATCAGCCCGGCGAGGGTGGTGCCGTGCTCGTCGAGGAACTGGCGCTGCAGCACGCTGGCGGATTCCGGGTCCAGCCCCACCGCCTCGACCACATAGGCGTTGATCCGCGCCTGCACGAGCCGCATCAGCCCCTGCTCGCGCGGGTACAGGGTGTCGTCCATGTCGAACACCCAGGCGCGGACATGCGACAGGTCGATCAAGAGGCCTGCACCAGGGTGCCGGCGCCGTGCTCGGTGAACAGCTCGACCAGCATGGCGTGCGGCCGGCGGCCGTCGAGGATGACCACCGCCTCGACCCCCGCCTCGATCGCGGCGATGGCCGTCTCCAGCTTCGGGATCATGCCGCCGGTGGCGACCCCGTCGGCGATCAGCCCGCGCGCCTCGGCGATGCTCATCTGACGGATGATCTCGCCGTCGGCGCCCTTGACCCCGGCGACGTCGGTGAGCAGCAGCATGCGCTTGGCGTCCAGCGCCCCGGCCACGGCCCCGGCCACGGTGTCGGCGTTGACGTTGAAGGTCTGGCCGTCCTCCGCCACCCCGATGGGGGCGATCACCGGCACCCAGTCCTCGGTCTCCGAGGCGATCAGCCCGGCGATCAGCTTCGGATCCACCCTGGTCGGCTCGCCGACGAAGCCGAGGTCGACCTCGTGCTCGATCATGCTGTCCGGATCGCGGCGGGTGCGGCGGGTCTTCTCCACCGTCAGCAGGCCGGCGTCCTTGCCGGACAGGCCGACGCCGCGCACGTCCGCCTCCTTGCCGGCCATGGTGATCCAGTGGGCGATCTCCTTGTTGACCGCGCCGGACAGGACCATCTCGGCCACCTGCATGGTGTCGGCGTCGGTGACCCGCAGGCCGTCGACGAAGGCCGAACGCACGCCGGCCTTGTCCAGCATGGCGCTGATCTGCGGACCCCCGCCGTGCACCACGACCGGGTTCACCCCCATCAGCTTCAGCAGCACCACGTCGGCGGCGAACTGCTTCGCCACGGCGCTCTCGCCCATGGCGTGGCCGCCGTACTTTATGACCACCGTCTCGCGGTCGTAGATCTGGATGTAGGGCAGGGCCTCGGCCAGCGTCTTCGCCGTGGCCCAGCCGCGATCCCCGGATTGCCGTTCCGTCTCGTCCATCGGCCGGTCCCTAATGCCAAGCCCCGGGCCTGTCATCATGAAACCGGCCGCCGCCGAAGGCCGTTCCGTGCGAATGAACGAGCACGAGATCGATGATCGCGGCCTGGGCCCGGCCGAGCCTGACCGCCAGGCCGGGCCGCCGGGCGTCGATTCCGCCGCCTGCCCCGAGTGCCGGGGAGTCGGCGTTTCGCCGGACGGCCAGACCTGCCCCGTCTGCGACGGAACCGGTCGGGCGACCGGCCGCGCGGGAGGCGGCTGATCCACGGTCCTGTCACCCGCGCGACACGCTGAACGGCGTTGTGCGGCCCCCGGCTCGACCTCGCCCAGCTGGGCTGTTATGAGACCTCAGCGGCGGCACCTGCGCCGCCACGAAACACACTCTATCTGGGCTGCGGAGGGCATCCACCAATGCGCGTTAAGTCTCTCATTCTGGCGTCGAGCGCCGCCGGGGCCCTGGCCCTGTCGGCCGGCGCCGCGTCGGCCGAGCCGAACGGCTGGTACGGCGCGATCGACGCCGGCTGGCACACGTCTGACGTCGAGACGGCGCGCGGCGTCGATTTCGAGACCCAGGACGGCTGGGCGGCGTTCGCGCGGCTGGGCTACCGCTTCAACGACAACTGGCGGGTCGAGCTCGAGGGCGGTCACCGCGCCGGCGGCGACATCGAGTCGGTGACGCTGGGTTCGGGCGCCGCCTACGCCTGTAACCTGACCCCGTCGACGGGTCCGTGCGAGGCGCCGGAAGGCGACATCACCGCGACGACGGTGATGGCCAACGTGATCTACGACTTCGGCGACGCCTCGTGGAGCCTGCGCCCGTTCATCGGTCTGGGCGCCGGCGTGAACCGGGTCAACACCGAGTTCCTCGGCACCTTCGCCTCGGCCCGCACGATCAGCGTCGGCGCCCAGGCCGATGAACGGGCGCAGGCTCCACG
>NZ_JACESB010000020.1 GCF_013912005.1 Brevundimonas sp.
GGGCGGCGGCGGGGCCGGCGCATAGACCGGCGGCGGCTCCTGCAGCCAGCTGCACCCGCCCGCGGGCGCCACAGCCAGGCCCGCCAGCAACAGAAACAGGACGATCCTCAGCCGCTTCATGCCCAGCGGGTCTCCGTCAGCGTCAGCTTCAGCTCGATCCACGCGCCCTGCGGCGCCGGCCGCCCCGCCTCCGGCAGCAGGTCCTCGGCCGCGACCGACACCACGGCCGGCCCGTCGGCCGCGGCGAGCAGGTTCAGCACCTCCTCCCCGAAGCGGAACGGCAGCACGTACGGTCCCCGGTGGGCGTGATGGCCGCCGGCCTCAGGGATGTGCACGAAGGTCGGCGACGACCCCAGCGACCGCTCGCGGCCTCCGCTGGCCAGGCGGATTTCCAGCGACCGGTCCTCCAGCGCCGCCTCGCGCGCATAGGCGACGGCGCCGACGGCCTCGATCATCAGGGTGTCGTCCGCCTCCCGCATCCGCGCCACCGCCTCGTCAGGCAGAGCCAGGGTCATGCGGTCCGACCCCGGCTCCGCCGCCGCGCGCAGGGTCCAGCTCCGGCCGCCGAGGGGAACGCGCCGGGTCGCGCCGGGCGGCCCCGCCTCGGGCACGTTGAACACCGGAAAGGGATAGAGACGGTCGTACTCGTACCCGAGCGCCCGGGTCTCCAGCGCCCCCGACACCGGCAGATCGCCCACCGGCTCGCCCGCGGCGTCGACGAAGCCGGTGACCGTCAGGGCGGTCCAGTCCGCCGGATACAGGTTCTTGCCGCGCAGTCCGTGCCACGTCGCCCAGACCCGGTCGACGTTGCTGTGGTGCAGCCAGAACATCGGATCGCGCGCCGAGGTGCGCGGATGCCGCATGGCGCCGCCGATCAGGGCGTGGATGTGGTTGTGGCCGTAGCCCTCGACCATCCCCTGCCCTTCCGGCAGCTTGCCGCAGAAGGTCTCGAAGTCGTCCGACGCCAGCCGCGCCGTATAGGGCGACTCCGCCCACCGGGCCGCGGCGAAGTCCAGCTCGTCCACGCCGCGGGCCCGCTCGCGCTCGTACAGCGGCGAGTCCCGGTCCGTCACCCAAGCCGGCAGGAAGCGGTGCTCCTGCCAGTCCCAGTAGGGCATGGCGAAGCTCTCGTGCCCCGTCAGCCGCGCCACGATGCGCTCCAGATGCGCCAGCTGCAGCCGGTGCCACGGCAGGAACAGGCCGTTGCCGTGCCGGGCGTCGACGTGGTGGATGCGGACCTGCCGGTCCCACGACAGGCCGTCCCGGCGGCGCTTCATCAACCGCACGGCCTCGCCGAAGGCGACCACATCGTCGCTGGTCGCGGTCAGATCCCCGGCGCTCCTGCGGATGCGCAGCGGCGTCTGCGCCCCCGCCGTCCCCGCCA
Source organism: Brevundimonas sp. (assembly GCF_013912005.1). Classification (GTDB taxonomy): domain Bacteria; phylum Pseudomonadota; class Alphaproteobacteria; order Caulobacterales; family Caulobacteraceae; genus Brevundimonas. Next base: position 1,385 of record NZ_JACESB010000020.1, read on the forward strand.
CCAGTCCGGCCGCGACTGTCGCTCCCGCGCCCAGCAGCGCCGCCCTGCGGTTCAGCCTCATCCGTACCCCCCGGTCCCCGACGGCCCGGACGTTGGCTCACTCGCCGCGCGGAGTCGACCCCGCACCGGGCGCCGGCGCCTGGCCGATGAAGCGCGCGTCCCGCGCCGCATCCCAGGTCTCGCGCAGGCCGCGCCGCGGCATGTCGACCCCGAACACCGCCAGCTGCTGCGTCCACACCTCCGACAGCCGCTCGACCGTCTGCGGAACCCAGCCCGGCGGCTGCTGCCGGGCCCAGTTCAGCGGCGAGACGGCGTTGAACACCAGCAGGAAGACGGCCGCCGTCACGATCGCCCGGCTGGTCCAGCGCCGGTCGCGGGCCGCCACCCCCTCGTCGTCCAGCGGCGGCGCGGGCGGAAAGGCGAACCGGCCCAGGGCCACGAGGGCGTTCTCGCGCGTCGGCAGGTCGTGGGCGTCGGCGGTCTCGATCCAGTCGCTCGGCGGGTCCGGCGGCGGCTCCTGCGGCGGCGGCAGGCTCTCGTACAGCGGCGGGAAGGGCGACTCCGGCCGGTGCGTCGGGAACGGCTCGAGCGGGATCTCTCCCTCTCCGGGGCCGCTCCCCGTGCTGTTCCGATCGTCGCTCATCGCAGCCTCAACGCCTCAGAACTGGAAGTAGATGAAAGGCGCGACGCCTTCGGGCCGCACCGCCTCGACCAGCAGGATGGCCGCGCCGATCAGAAGGCCGAGGGTGATCGACGGCGCCGCCTGCAGCCGCTCGGCCATCCCTTCCACCGCCCGCGGCGGCAGCCAGTGCATGGCCAGTCCGCCGACGATCAGGGTCAGCAGCAGCGGCGTCAGCACCTCCACCGGCCCGATCCGGCCCAGCCCCTCCAGCATGGCCAGCGCCAGTTCGAAGCTTTCGGCCCGGAACAGGATCCACCCCAGGCAGACGATGTGGAAGGTGACCAGCACGCCGACCGCAGTCGGCAGCACCCGCCGGTCGCCGAAGGCGGCCCTGCCCAGCCGCTCCACCACCTGCACCCCGCCGTGCAGCGCGCCCCAGGCGAGGAAGGTCCACGCCGCCCCGTGCCAGAGGCCGCCCAGCACCATGGTGATGAAGACGTTGACGCAGCTGGCGAACAGCCCCTTCCGTCCGCCGCCCAGCGGCACATACAGGTAGTCGCGCAGCCAGCTGGACAGGCTGATGTGCCACCGCCGCCAGAACTGCTGCATCGAGGCGGCGCGGTACGGCTGGTCGAAATTGCGCGGGAAGGAATAGCCCAGCAGCGCCGCCAGCCCGATCGCCATGTCCGAATAGGCCGAGAAGTCGCAATAGATCTGCACCGCATAGCCGTAGACGGCCGCGGCGATGTCGAAGGCCGAATGCGCGGTCGGGTCGAAGAACACCGGATCGACCAGGTTCACCGACAGCTCGGAGGCGATAACCGTCTTCTTGAACAGCCCCCAGACGATCAGCAGCAGGCCGTGGGTGGCCATCACCCGCGTCAGCCGCGGCGCCCGCTCGAACTGCGGCAGCAGGTCCGACGCCCGCACGATCGGCCCCGCCACGAGGTGCGGGAAGAAGCTCATCAGCAGCATGACGTCGAGCAGGCTCTTCGCCGGCGGCGTCTTCCCGCGATGCACGTCGACCAGGTAGCTGATGCCCTGGAAGGTGAAAAAGCTGATCCCCACCGGCAGGATCACTTGCAGCAGCGGCAGGTCCCGCTCCCAGCCGAAGCGGGCCAGCAGCTCGCCCGCCTGTTCGACGAAAAAGCCGTAGTATTTGAAGAAGCCGAGGATCAGCAGGTTGGCCGCGACGCCCAGCCCGACCAGCCAGCCGTTCTTGCGCCCGGGCCGGCCGGCGATCAGCGCCGCCACCCCCCAGTTCAGCACCGCCGACAGGATCAGCAGGCCGACGAAGCGCCAGTCCCACTGGGCGTAGAAGAACCAGCTGGCCAGCAGCAGGAACACCTTGCGCCGCCCGTTCTCCCGGTCCAGCGACCAGGCGGTGAAGTAGACGAACAGGAAGAAGACGCCGAAGGCGAGCGTGGGAAACAGCATTCAGCGCCCCGCCTTCCACGCCGCGTAGGCGCCCAGCAGGTCGTCGGCGAGCACGCCGCCGATCCAGTCCGCGCCGGCGCTGGTGAAATGCACCCGGTCGCCGCGCATCAGCGGCTCAGGCAGCAGCGCCAGACGATCCGACGAACAGTCTCCCCCCATGCGCCCGCGCCAGTCCCAGAACGCCACACCCGTGTCGGCGGCGACCCGTCGCTGCACGTCCCGGACCACCGCCAGCGACGGCGGCGGGGCCCGCCGGCCGTCGGCGCTGCAGCCGCCCTCGACGCCGCTGCGCAGCGCGTCCGGCGCGCCGAGGATCATCAGCGACGCCGCCGGCGCCAGCCGCCGCAGCCGCCCGATCTGGCCGCGCAGCAGCGCCTCGTAGGCGGCCGGATCGAGTCCGTCCTCGAACCCTTCATTGGTCCCGTAGGCCAGCACGATCAGCGACGGCCGCCAGTTCGCCAGTTGCAGGGCGACCACCGCCTCGTCGCGGGCGGCGAGGTCGCGCAGCGTCGCCCCGACGACGCCGAGGCTGGACAGCACGACCCCCGCCCCCCCGGAGTCCAGCCGCACGTCGTGCAGCTTCAACGATCCGTCCACCGGCCGCAGCACGATCTCCTCCGCCGGACCGTCGGCCCGGCGGTGGACGCAGGACCGGACGGCGCCGCCCCCGTCGAAGCCCTGCTCGAACCGGACCTCGCCGCCGGCCTCGACCCGGAGGCGGCCGGTTCCCTCCCCGCACGCCGCGATCAGCCGGGCCGCGGCCTCCCCCCCTTCCGGCCGCAGCCTCAGTTCGCCGCCGGGCTCCAGCGCCAGCGCCTGCACGCCGGCCAGGCCGACCCCCGCGAGACCGAAGCCCTCCGGCCCCGCCAGCGGCGCCAGCACCGTCCGCCAGCCGGTCGCCGTCACCTCGACCCCGTAGGGCGCATAGCCCTCGTAGGGGATCCCCGGCGGGAGCACGCCCCGTCCGGCGTCGCCGAAGCGCCTCTGCAGCACGGCCCGCACCTTGCCGGTGATGCGATCGCCGGCGGTATGGCTGTCGCCCAGCTGGAGAATATGCACCGCCGTCGCGCGCCGCCCGGCCTCGGTCTCCGCCAGGGCCTCGAAGAGCGTCTCCAGCGCCGCCGGCTGGCAGATGCCGCCCGGGCAGATCGGGGAGCCGGGTTCGGGCAGGGGCGAGGGGGCGTAGGGAACCTCCTGGCCGGCGGCGGCGGCCGCCACCGCCCACAGACCGACGGCCAGGCCCGCCGCGACGCCTTTCATGCTCAGGCGGCGGGCGAGGCGGCGGCGGCCGGGGCCGCCCGATCCAGGCCGGCGTCCCGCTTCAGCCGCGCCGCCACCGGCGCGCTGATGCGCAGATAGCCGGCCATCGACATGTGGATGCCGTCGTTGGCCCGCATCAGCACCCGGCGGCCGGCGTCGTTCGGCAGATAGGCCTCATAGCCGCCGTCCTCGCCGGAGGTCAGCGACACGGTCTCGATATACGGCACGCCGAGAGCCCTCATGCGCGCCTCGACCACCCCGTTGATCAGCGCCATCCGCCCGTCGAACCGGTCCCCCTTCATCCGCGGCAGGCCGACCCAGTAGACGGCGACGTCGCGGCTGCGCAGCAGGGCGACCAGATCGTCGATGCGCCGCGCGTAGGCCGCCTTCCAGCCCTCGCCGCCGAACGGGTGCACCTGCCCGTCCATCTCGATGCCCTGGGCGTCGTTGGTGCCGAACAGGATCACCGCGGCGTCGATCGGCTGCTCGTCCAGCTGCCGCCGCGTCTTCTCCTGGATGTTCACATAGTCGTAGCGGCTCAGGCCGGTGGAGACCTCAGAGAACTTCGCCACCGTCACGTCCGGCTCGCCGCGCAGGTCCCGGTACAGGCCGGCGTAGAGGCCGTCCGCCATGGAGTCGCCGAACACCCCGATCCGGAGCGGTCCCTGCGCCAGGCGCGCCGCCAGCGGCGTCACCGCCGGCGCCATGGGGCGAGCCGCCGGCGCGACGGCGGCGGGCGCGGTCGCGGCGGGCGCCGCCGCGTCCGCGGGCGGGGCCGAGGCGGCGGCCCGCTCGCCCAGCAGAAGGGTCGGCTCGCGCATCCAGGCGCGGCCGTCCGGCGTCAGCGCCAGTCCGGCGACGACCCCGACCACGAAGGCCGCCGTCAGTGCGTTGATTCCGGCTCGCAACCCGTCCCCCGAACAGCGCTCACCCGGCCTTTTTACCCTATCGGCGACGCCCCGCCACCGTGCGCCCCCCTTGGGCGAAGAAAAAGGTTAACGCCCGACCCGACGCCGCTCCCCTTGCCCCGTCTTCCGGCCCGCGTTAGGGACCATCAAGGCCGTCGATATTCATCAGGCGGTGAAAAACACGAGGAAGCGATGCGGAAGATCTTCCCCGACGCGAAGTCGGCGCTGGAGGGCCTGACCTTCGACGGCATGACCGTCATGTCCGGCGGCTTCGGCCTGTGCGGCATCCCCGAGCACCTGATCGCCGCCCTGCGCGACAGCGGGGTCAAGGGCCTGACGGTCATCTCCAACAACGCCGGCGTCGACGGCTTCGGTCTCGGCCAGCTGCTGGAGACGAAGCAGATCGCGAGGATGATCTCGTCCTACGTCGGCGAGAACAAGGAGTTCGAGCGCCAGTACCTGGCCGGCGAGCTGCAGCTGGAGTTCAACCCGCAGGGCACCCTGGCCGAGCGCATCCGCGCCGGCGGCGCCGGCATCCCGGCCTTCTTCACCGCCACCGGCGTCGGCACCCTCGTCGCCGAGGGCAAGGAGGTGCGCGAGTTCGACGGCCGCCAGTACGTGATGGAGACCGGCCTCGTCGCCGACCTGTCGATCGTCAAGGCGTGGAAGGCGGACGAGCGCGGCAACCTCGTGTTCCGCAAGACCGCCCGCAACTTCAACCCGATGATGGCCACGGCCGGCAAGGTCACCGTCGTCGAGGTCGAGGAGATCGTGCCGACCGGCTCGCTCGACCCCGACTGCATCCACACGCCGGGCGTCTACGTCGACCGGATCGTGAAGACCGTGCCCGAGAAGCGCATCGAACAGCGCACCGTCCGCCAGAGGGAGTCCGCCTGATGCCCCGCACCCGCGAACAGCTCGCCGAACGCGCCGCGAAGGAGCTGCAGGACGGCTTCTACGTCAACCTCGGCATCGGCATTCCGACCCTGGTGGCCAACTACATCCCGGAAGGGATGACGGTGACCCTCCAGTCCGAGAACGGCATGCTCGGCATGGGGCCCTTCCCCTACGAGGACCAGGTCGATCCCGACCTGATCAACGCCGGCAAGCAGACCATCACCGAGATCCCCGAGAGCAGCTACTTCAGCTCGGCGGACTCCTTCGCCATGATCCGCGGCGGCCACATCAACCTGTCCATCCTCGGGGCCATGGAAGTGGCCGAGAACGGCGACATCGCCAACTGGATGATCCCGGGCAAGCTGGTGAAGGGCATGGGCGGGGCCATGGACCTCGTCGCCGGCGTCAAGCGCGTCGTCGTGGTCATGGAGCACGCCAACAAGCACGGCCAGTCCAAGGTGCTGAAGCGCTGCACCCTGCCGCTCACCGGCGCCGGCGTGGTCAGCCGCATCATCACCGACCTGTGCGTCTTCGACGTCAAGCCGGACGGCGCCGGCCTCGAGCTGGTCGAGCTGGCCGACGGCGTGACCCTGGACGAGGTCGCTGCGAAGACCGAGGCCAGCTACACCGTTGCCGAAGGGCTGAAGGCGTAGTCATACTCCCGCCCGCACCGGCCGCAGAGCCGGGCGGGTGGGAGTTCGCGACATGGCTGACGGGGCCTACCGGTGGCAGGGCTGCGCGCCCGAACCTGACCCCGCGCGGGTCGAGGCCCTCGACGCCGCCTTCGACGGGACGCAGCCGCACGCCTTCAGCGAACCCGTCCGGGCCGCCGCGCGCGAACGGCTGGAGCGGGCCCTGGCCGAGGTCCGCACCGCGGCGTTGGGCGGGGCGGCCGCCCGGCTCGCGGAGGCGCGCCAGACCCTGGACGCCCTCCGTCCCGCGGAGCTGGAGCCCCGCCGCGGCCTCGCCGGCCTGTTCGACAGCCGCCGCCGGCGGCTCAGGCGGTTCCGCGACTCTTACGGCCGTGCCGCCGCCGCCCTGTCGGAGGCGGCCGCCGACCTCGCGGAGCGGCTGGAGGGCGTCGCCCGTCGCTCCGCCGTCCTCGACGGCCTGTGGTCCGGGCTGCGCGACGCCGTCGTCGACCTCGACGCCCACCGGCTGGTCGCCGCCCGACGCCTCGCCGACCGGCCGCCCCCCGAGGGGGAGCCTCACCCGCTGGACGCCGACCTGGCGGTGCTCGACGCCTGCCGCGCGTCCGTCCTCGCCGCCCTGCCCCTGCTGCGCAGCGTCCAGAACGCCGAGGCCCGCGCCGCCGCCCGTCTGCAGGGCTGCGCCGACGGCGTGGCCGCCTGGCGGGACGACTGGAAGGACGCCCTCGGCCTCGCCGGCCGCCGCCCGAAGCGGGTGCGGCCGGACCCGGAGCGCCTGCTGCGCCTGCGCGACGACCTGCGGGGGCGGATCGACGGCGCGCTCGCCGAACTGGCGGCGGCCGGGGCGCGCCGCGGCGCCGCCGAGCGCCGGCTGTCGGAGCTGTCGGCGACCTCCTGAACCGTCGCGCCGCGGAACGATTCCGCCCCGTGGCGCGCTCCACGCCCGCAGCCCGCCGGTCCGCCTGCGTCGCCCGGGTCCCCGCTGCTGCGGTTGGAGGCCGTCTTGAGGAAGCGACCCGGCGGTCGGAAGGCGTTCATTCTCGCGCGCATGGGCCACGTTCTCTGGCTGCGCGCCTCCCTGTTCACCGCAGGGGCCGTGGGCGCGGCGTTGCTGGCGCAGGTGCTGGGGCCGCTGGTTCCCCGCAGCCTCGTCGACTTCGTCGGCGAGAAGCCGGCCGAGGAGCTGCTCAAGGTCATGGCCTCCAGCATGCTGGCGGTCGCGACCTTCTCCCTGACCGCCGTGGTGGCGGCGGCCGGCTCCATCACCAGCAATGCGAGCCCGCGCGCCGCCGCCCTGCTTCTCGAGGACAAGGCCGCCCAGAGCGCCCTGTCCACCTTCGTGGCCGCCTTCATCTTCAGCATCGTCGGCCTGATCGCCCTCGGCACCGGCCTCTACGACGCCCCGGCGCGCTTCGTCCTGTTCTGCGCCACCCTGGCGGTCCTCGCCCTGGTGGTGATCCGCCTGCTCGGCTGGATGGACCGGGTCTCCCGGATGGGCCGGGTCGGCGCCGCGGTCGACCAGGTCGAACGGGCCCTCACCGACTCCCTCCGGCGGCGCAAGCCCTTCCTCGGGGCCCGCCCCGCCGACGATGCGGCCTCCGGCGCGCCGCTGCTGCCGGAGAAGGTCGGCTATGTGCAGCATATCGACGTCGGCCGCCTCGACGCGGTCGCCCGGCGGCGCGGGCTGCAGATCCACATCCGGGTCCTGCCCGGCGCCTTCGTGCGCCTGTCCACCCCCGTTCTTCTGGTCGAGGGCGTGGAGGCGATCGGGGAGGACGTCGCCTCGGCGCTGCGCGCGGCCGTCCTGGTCGGCGGCCGGCGCACCTACCAGCAGGATCCCCGGTTCGGCCTGGTGATGCTGGCCGAGATCGCGTCGCGGGCCCTGTCGCCGGCCCTGAACGACCCCGGCACGGCGATCGACGTCATCGGCACGGCGGCCCGCGTGCTGAGCGTCTGGGGTGAAAGGCACTGGGAGGAGGAAGAGGCGCCGCAGCCGGAATACCGGCGCGTCACCGCCCCGGGCCTGTCCGCCGCCGACTGCTTCGACGACGTCTTCTCGCCCATCGCCCGCGACGGGGCCGGCTTTGTCGAGGTCGGCGTCGCCCTCCAGAAGACCCTCGCCGACCTCGGCCGCTCCGGCGCCGCCGGGTTCAGCGAGGCCGCACGGCGCCACGCGGCCCGCGCCCTTCGGCTCGCGGCCCGGGCCTCGCTGTTGCCTGAGGACCTGCAGCTCCTGAAGGACCTGGCCGCCGCCGGGGAGACGTCGCCCACGTGAGGACGGCCGCGGCTCCGTCGGCGATCTGTCCCGTCAGCGATCCCCGGGGCCGTCCGGCGCAACCCGGCGGTCCTGCGATCCGCCCCGGTCGGCCCGGTCTGCGGGGAGGGTCCCGACGATCACGCAGCGCAGGCCCTCCGGCGCGAACTCCAGCCGCGCCTCCCCGGCGATCTCCATCGCCAGCGCCCGTTCGATCATCCGACTCCCGAAGCCCCGCCGCTGCGGCGCCTGCACGGGCGGCCCGCCCGTCTCGGTCCAGAGAATCTCGAGCCGCTGGCCTCGCTCCTCCGGGCTGACCCTCCACGTGCAGCTGACGGAGCCGCCGTCCCGCGACAGCGCCCCATACTTGGCGGCGTTGGTCGCCAGCTCGTGCGCCGCCAGGGTCAGGGCGACGGCGCTCCTCGTCTCCAGCCGCGCCTCCGGGCCCGCCAGCGATATGCGCGCGCCCAGCTCGCCGAACGGGCCCAGCGCCGCCTCCAGCACCTTGTCGAGGGTCGGGGCCAGCCGCCCCTCCCCGGTGAGCAGATCGTGGGCGGCGCCCAGGGCCAGGAGCCGCGCCTCGAACGCCTCCACCCGCTGGTCCGCCCGCGGGCTCCCGAAGGTCTGGCGGGCGATGCTCTGCACCACGCTGAGCGAGTTCTTCACCCGGTGGTTCAGCTCGTTCACCAGCAGCTTCCGCTCCTCCTCCGCCTGCCGGCGCTCGCTGATGTCGCGGACGATGAGCACCCCGCCCATGACCCGGCCCCCATGGACGATGGCGGCGTTCGAGCAGGCGACCGGCGTCGCCTGACCGTCGCGGCGCCAGAACACGTCCTCATGCTGTCGCAGCGTGGTTCCGCTGGAGAACACCTCGCCGAGCGGGCACTCGCACATCGGGTAGGCCGACCCATCCGGTCGCTTGTAGTGGATCAGATCGTGCAGCTTGCGGCCCAGCAGCTCGGCCTGGCTCCAGCCGAACATCCGCTCGGCCTCGGGGTTGGCGAAGGTGGTGCGACCCTCGGGATCGAGATGGAAGATGGCGTCGGCCGCCGCGTGGACGATGGTCCTCGCCAGCCTGAGCTCGGCTTCCAGTTCGCGCAGGTGATCGCCCGGGGGCTCCGCCGCCGTTTCACCGGTCCCTCGCCCCTCGGTCACCGCCACGCCCCCTGCCGCCCTCTATCGCGCGTTCTGGTCCGTCCAGGCGACGATCTGCCCGTTCAGGTTCCGGGTCGCCGCGTCGAAGGCCTCGACGATGGCGCCGACCCGGTTGGCCGCGGCGGGCTCCTCCACCGCGAAGATGCGCTCCGCCGCCACCGTCCGCTCGCGCGAGTCGAGCAGCCGCACGCGGGCGACGATCGTCACGGTCGGCGCCGTCTCCGGGGCCGGATAGCGGGCCTCGAAGGTGCGCACGTCGACGTCCAGGGTCTGGCTGGACCGGGTCAGCTCGCGCGGCCCGATCAGGCGCACCCGCTGCGCTCCGGCCGCGAAGGCGTCCTCCAGCGCGTCGCTGAACAGCACGTCGGCCGAGGCCACCCAGCGCGCGCCCGCGATATAGGCGGCGTCGGTGCCGGTCACGCCCAGGATCCGGTCGTCGCGGGCGGCCTGGGCGAACTCCGGCCGCCCCATGGCCACCGCCACCTGCCCGGCGGGCGCGCCCGAGGCGCCGACCTCGGCGGTCGGGGCCGCGCCGAAGCGGTATAGTCGGACCGGCTCGGGGCTGGACAGCAGGGAGCAGCCGCCCAGGGCCGCCAGCGCGGCGGCGGCGACGGCGGTTCTCGTCAGGGCGCGGATCAAGGCTCGACCTCCATTTCGACGGACGGCGGACGCTGGATGAATTCGCGCGGGCTCTCCCGCACGTCGTCGATCAGCGACTGCAGCGAGCGGGTCGCCTCCTCCAGCTGCTGGATCGTCTGCTGCAGCTGCGGCAGGCCGGTGGTCGCGAAGTCGCCGATCGGCTCCTCGAGGCTGGTCGCCGAGCGGTTGATCGAGGCGATGGCCGAGCGGGCGTCGCGGGCGGCGGAGTTGATCTCGGCGATCGCCTCCTGCCCGTCGGTCTCGACGATGCGGCGCGTGCTGACCGCCAGCTGCTCGTACTCGGCGACGGCCGAGTTCGCCCGCGTCAGCGCCTGCTCGAGCTGCTCCAGCATGCCCTTGCGCGCCTCCAGCTCGGTGGTCAGGCTCTCGATGTTCTTCAGGCTGGTCGAGAACGAGCGGACGTTGTCGTCCGACAGCACCCGGTTGATCCGGTTCAGCGCGTCGACCGTCTGGGCCAGCACCGTGCCCGAGCCCGACAGCAGTTCCGAGATCGGCGACGGCTGGCTCTGGATCACCGGCACCACATTGTCGGGGTACTGGGCCTTGAGGATGGCGCTGTTGGGATTGCCGGCGGTGATCTGGATGTAGTTCAGGCCGGTGATGCCCTGCGGCTCCAGCTGGGCGCGCGAGGTCACCCGCACCGGGGTGGTCGCGTCGACCCGCACCCGGGCGATGACCTGGTCGCCCTTGTTCGGGTCGAGGTTCAGGTCGGTGACCTCGCCAACGCGGATGCCGTTGAAGTGGACCTCGCCGCCTTCCGACAGGCCGCGCACCGGACCGTAGAAGACGATGTCGTACTGGTCGAACTCCTCATTGAACGACAGCCGGGCCAGCCACATGGCGAACACCGCCAGCGCCGCCAGCAGGGCGACGGTGGCGATGCCGACGGCGGCGTAATGGGCGTCTCTTTCCATCTCGTCCCGCTCTCCTCAGGCGGCCTTGTGGACGGCGCGTCCGCGCGGTCCGAGGAAGTACTCGCGGATCCAGGGATGGTCGGAGCGCTCCAGCTCCTGCACCGTCGCCTTGGCCACGATATGCTTGTCGGCCACGACCGCGACCTTGTCGGTGATCGCATACAGGGTGTCGAGGTCGTGGGTGATCATGAACACCGTCAGCCCCAGGTCGTCCGACAACTGCCGGATCAGGTCGTCGAACGCCCCGGCCCCGATCGGGTCGAGCCCGGCGGTGGGCTCGTCGAGGAACAGCAGCTCCGGATCCAGCGCCAGCGCCCGGGCCAGCCCGACCCGCTTGCGCATGCCGCCCGACAGTTCGGCCGGCTTCAGGTGGTGCGCCTCCGGCTTCAGGCCCACCATGGCGATCTTCATCTCCGCCAGCTCGCGGATCACGTCCTTGGGCAGGCGGGTGTGCTCGACCAGCGGCGAGGCGACGTTGTCGATCACGCTCAGCGACGAGAACAACGCGCCCTGCTGGAACAGGATGCCGGTGCGGCGTTCGATGTCGGCCGCCTGCTCCTTGGTCAGCTCCGCCCGGTCGTGGCCGAACAGCCGCACGCTGCCCCCGTCCGGCTCCTTCAGCCCGATGATGGAGTTCAGCAGCACGGTCTTGCCCGATCCCGAGCCGCCGACCACGCCCAGCACCTCGCCGCGCTCGACCGTCAGGTTCAGGTCGTCATGGATGACCCGCTCCCCGAACTGGCTGCGCAGGCCGCGCACCTCGACCACCGCCTCGCTCATATGCCGAGCTCCAGATAGGTCAGGGCGAACAGGGCGTCGAGGAAGATGATGGCGAAGATCGCCTGCACCACGGCGGCGGTCACCCGGCGGCCGAGGCTCTCGACGTCGCCCGCCACCGCCATCCCCTGCCGGCAGCCGATGCCGGCGACGATGATGGCGAAGACCGGGGCCTTCGACAGGCCGACGAACAGGTGGTTGCCGATGTCGGGAATGTCGACCATGCGCTGGATGAAGAAGGCCGGCCCCAGCGACAGCTGGCTCCAGGCCACCAGCAGCCCGCCCAGCAGGCCGGCCAGCATGCCGAGGAAGGTCAGCAGCGGCAGCATCAGCACCAGCGCCGCCAGCCGCGGGATGACCAGCGCCTGGAACGGATTGACGCCCATCACCTGCATGGCGTCGATCTCCTGGTTCATCTTCATCGACCCCACCTCGGCGGCGAAGGACGAGGCCGAACGGCCGGCCAGCAGGACGGCGGCGATCACCACCGCGAACTCGCGCAGCACCGAGATGGCGATCAGCTCGACCGCGAACACGTCGAAGCCGAACTGGCTGAGCAGGTCGGCCCCGATGAAGGCCACCACCGCGCCGATGAAGAAGCTGGTCACCACCACGATCGGAATGGCGTCGAGGCCGGACCGCTCGGTCTGGCTCACCCACGCCGGCCAGCGAATGCGCCCCGGGTGTCTGAGAGCGGCGCCCGCGGCGACGATCAGCCGGCCGAGGAAGGCCAGCGACAGGGTCATCTCCGCCGCGATGTCCTGCACGCCCCGGCCGATCTTGGCGAAGCCGCGCACCCAGCCCGGCGAGCGGCGCGGCGGCTCGGCGCTCTCGCGCTCCAGCCGTTCGACCATGGCGTAGATGCGGCCCGCCTCCGGCCGCTGCGTCCAGGCGGTCTCCGGCAGCACGCAGTTGCTGGCCTGCACCAGCGCCAGCGCGCCGGCGGTGTCGAAACGCCCCAGCGCGGTCAGGTCCACCGCCGCCACGCAGCGCTGCTCCAGCTCGCGGTCCAGCCGCTGCGAAATGCGGCCGAGCTCGGTTGCGGTCCAGTCGCCGGTCAGACGCAGGGTCAGATCCGGTCCGCCGTCCTCGATCTCGAATCCCGCTGCGGCCATGCCCCTACCTAGATTGCGCCGTCCGCATTGCCTATCCGGGAGAAACGGCGAAGCTGCGGCGTGCAGCAGAACGCCGCCGCACCGTATTCGTTCAGCCACGCTTTCAGAGGCTTGCCGCTCAGAGCAGCGACCGCGCCTGCACCAGGTCGGCGACGAACCGCTCCCGCTCAGCCGCCTTCGCCGCCGCGTCGGGGATACGCAGCAGATAGGACGGGTGCACCGTCAGCAGCGCCGTGGCGCCGTCGGCCAGCGGCACGGGCCGTCCCCGCTCCTTCGTCACCGCCGGCTTGCGCCCCAGCACCCCGAGCCCGGCCGTCGCGCCCAGCGCCAGCACCACCTTCGGCTTGACCAGCCGCCGCTCGGCCTCCAGCCACCAGCGGCAGGCGCTCACCTCCCCCGCATTGGGGGTCTTGTGCAGCCGACGCTTGCCGCGCGGCTCGTGCTTGAAGTGCTTGACCGCATTGGTCACGAACACGTCCCCGCGGTCGATCTCCGCCGCCTCCAGCGCCGCGTCCAGCACCTTGCCGGCCGGCCCGACGAAGGGATGGCCGGCCAGATCCTCCTGGTCCCCCGGCTGCTCGCCGACGATCATCAGCCGCGCCCGTCTCGGTCCCTCGCCGCACACCCCCTGGGTCGCGTCGCGCCACAGCGGACAGCGGCGGCAGGCCTGGACGGCGGCGTCCAGCTCGCCGAGCGTCGAGGGGACGAAGCCCTCCTCGAAGCTGGCGTCGCGGGCCAGTCGCGACAGGGTGCGGTCGAGGCGGCGGTTGGGTTCGGGAGCGGGGGCGGCGACCATGGCCTCGGTCCGAACCGCCGACTGCGCCACCAGTTCCGGGATCAGCGCCGCCTCCGGCAGGTTCTTCCAGTAGCGCTTCGGCATCTCGGAACGCATGGCCCGGGTCTTCAGCCGCGCCGGATTGAAGGTCGAGGCGTAGTAGGTGCGCCAGAATTCCTCCATCTCGTCGGCGTCCGGGGCCATGTCGCGCGTCGCCGGGGGACCGAAGCCCAGACGCTCCGTGTCCCAGCGCGCGGTCCCGTCCGGCGTCAGGATCGACCACCGCATCGGCGTGAAGCGGCGGACGAAGAAGGGCGCGGTGATCTCCAGCACCCGGTGCGCCGGTTCGAACCAGGCGACCCAGGCCTCGCCCTGCCCGTCGTCCACCTGACGGAAGCGCACGAAGGCCTTCATCTTGTGCGAGGCGCGCGAGACGTTCTTCGCCCGCTCCAGCGCGTCGGCGACGTCCCGGTCCGACGCCACCCGCATCAGCTCCGGCGCGTCGCGGAGCCGCCACAGCAGCCGGTACAGCAGGTCGAAACGATCGGCCGACCGGTGCAGCACCACCGCCTGCGCCGTCTCCACGAAGGCCCGCGGCACGGAGAAGGCGGCGCCGCCGGGCTCCGGCGGAGGCGCGGCGTCGTCGAACAGCCCGCCCTGCCCCGCGCCGACCACGAAGCGCGCCTCGGCCGGGGCCACGCCCGCCTCGCGGAAGGCCCGGGCCGCCTTCCGCCAGCCCTCGAAATCGGTCTCGCCCGCCAGCGATGCGACCGCCATCAGAACAGGCTCAGCTGCACCGGCGCCGCCGGCGGCGCCAGCCGCGCCCGCAGGTCCGCCGCGTCGGTCAGGCCGCCCGGCGTCCAGTCGAGCGCGGTGATGAACGGCCGCACCTTGTCGACCCCCCGGCACAGGCGCGCCACGTCCTCCAGCCGCAGGGTGCGGTAGCGGCGCACCGACAGGATCCGGTCCACCGACTTCACCCCCAGCCCCGGCACGCGCAGCAGCATCTCCCGCGCAGCCGTGTTGACGTCGACCGGGAACAACTCGCGCCGGTTCAGCGCCCAGGCCAGCTTCGGGTCGACCGCCAGGTCGAGCATGCCGCCGGTCGCCGCCTCGCCGATCTCCGGCGCCGAGAAGCCGTAGAAGCGCATCAGCCAGTCGGCCTGGTACAGCCGGTGCTCCCGCATCAGCGGCGGCTTCTGCAGCGGCAGGGCGGCCGAGGAGTCGGGGATCGGGCTGAAGGCCGAGTAATAGACCCGGCGCAGGCCGTAGCCGCCGTACAGCGCGGCGCTGCGCTGCAGGATCTCCGTGTCCGGCGCCCCGTCGGCGCCGACGATCAGCTGGGTGCTCTGCCCCGCCGGCGCGAAGCGCGGCGGCCGCGCCCGGTCCCGCTTCTGCGGCTTCGCCGCCTCCACCTTCAGCCGCACCTGGCCCATGGCCTTCTTGATGACGCCGACGTCCTTCTGCGGGGCCAGCCGCCGCAGGGCCTCGTCGCGCGGCAGCTCGATGTTGGCCGACAGCCGGTCGGCGTAGAGGCCCGCCGCCTCGACCAGCTTCGGATCGGCTTCCGGGATCAGCTTCAGATGGATGTAGCCGCGGAAGTCATGGACCTCGCGCAGGGTCCTCGCCACCCGCACCAGCTGCTCCATGGTGTAGTCGCCGGAGCGGATGATCCCCGACGACAGGAACAGGCCCTCAATGTAGTTGCGGCGGTAGAACTCCAGCGTCAGCCGGACCACCTCGTCGACCGAGAACCGCGCCCGCTCCACGTTCGAGGACGCGCGATTGATGCAGTAGGCGCAGTCGTAGATGCAGAAGTTGGTCAGCAGCACCTTCAGCAGCGACACGCATCGCCCGTCCGGCGTGTAGGCGTGGCAGATGCCCATGCCCTCGGTCGAGCCGACTCCGCGCCCCCCGGTCGAGTCCCGCTTGCCCGTGCCCGAGGAGGCGCACGAGGCGTCGTACTTGGCCGCGTCGGCGAGGATCGAGAGTTTGCGTCGGAGGTCCAGCTGCGCCATCTGTTCGCATTATGTTCCCCATCGGGAATGCGCGTCCAGCGTGGCCGTTGCGGGCGATTTGTCGCGTCAGCGCAGGTAGTTGAGCAGCGACACCTGCCGCAGCTGGCTGATCACCTGGGCCGAGGCCTGGATCGCCACCTGGGACAACTGCAGGTCCGTCACCGCCTGCGCCATGTCCGCATCGGTGCGGTCCGCGACGAGGGCGTCGAGCGAGGTCAGTTGCGCCTCGTGGGCCTTGGTGACGTCCTCGACCTGGTTGGCCATCGAGCCGGTGCGGGCCGTCTTGTCGATCACGCCGTTGGCGGCCTGTTCGAGCCGACCCAGCTGGGTCTGCAGGAAGGCCTTCTGCGCTTCGGTCATCTTGCCGGTCAGCGGGCCGGCGGCGCTGGCGTGATAGGTCTGGATGTCGCGCAGGATCGACATCACCTCGGTCCCCACCTCGTCGGCGAGGAAGCCCGTCTCCAGCGTCGTCCCCTCCGCCACCCGGCTGACCGTCTTCAGGGTGTCGTTGGCGAAGACCGACGCGACCGAGGGCGCCGCCGCCAGGTCGGCGAGGCTTTCGGCCGTCATCGGCGTGGTGTTCACCTTGGCGCCCGAGAACAGGTAGCCGCCCTGGTGGCGCATGTTCAGGCCGCCGCGGATGGTCTGGAAATGTCCTTCCAGCTCCTGCATCAGCGCCCCGCCGGAGTCCGTCGCCAGCACGCTGCCCACCGCCTCGCGCAGGCCGGCGATGCCGTCCCCGATCCGGTTCAGCGCCAGGTCCTGGGTCGTCAGCCGGGACGACACCGCCTCGCCGGTGTCGATGAACCCCTGGATGCGGCTCTGGGCGCCCTTCAGCGCGGTCAGGGTCTCCGACTGGCGCCCGAAGCCCGTCAGATCGGTCGCGTTCTTGTGGGTCGAGACGCGCTCCTGCGCCTCGACCGCGCGGGTCTGGGCCTTCATCAGGTCCAGCAGGGCCGACTGGTAGTTTCCGAAGGTGGCGACGCGGGTCATCAGGTCATCCCCAGAAGCGTGTCGTACATGTCCTTCACCGCCTGGATGAGCCGGGCGGAGGCGTTGAAAGCCTGCTGGTAGGTGGTCATCAGCACCAGCTCCTCGTCGAGGTTCACCCCCTCGTGCGCCGTCTGGCGCGCGCTGGCCTCGGCGTAGAGAGCCTCCGCCGTTTCCTTGCGGTTCTCCGCCGCCGCCGCCCGTCCGCCGATCTCCCCCGACAGCTCCGCGGCGTAGCGCGACACCGAGATCGCGCCGCCGGCCGCCCCGCCCGCCGGCTGGAACGACGCCGCCCGCTCCCCCGCGTCGGCCAGCAGCAGGGCCCCGCGTCCGTCGCCGGTGCTCAGCGCCGAGGCTCCCGGAGCCGCCGACAGGTTCAGCTGCGCCAGCGCCAGCCGCGACGGGCTCTGCCGGATGTCGGTGCGCAGGGCGAAGCCGTCGGCGCGCGAGGCGCGGACCCCGCCGCCGATCCCGAACAGCTCGGTCACCGAGACGCCCGACGGAACCTGGGTGGTGCGATCCTCCAGCACGGTCATCACCGGCGGCGGACTGCCGAAGCCGGTGAACGACAGCGTTCCGTCGGCGGCGAGGGCGAAGGTCCCGAAGCGGCCGACGCCGGTGGCCGGGTCGTTCAGGGCCGCCACCAGGTCCCCGACGGTTCCGCCCGCGGGAACCGCCACCTGCAGGTCGCGCAGGGTGGAGCCGCTCTCGCCGGTGAAGCGGAGGGTCAGGGTCTCGCCGGCGGTGAAGCCATGCGGCGAGGCGGCGGTCAGGCCGGTGTCGTAGATCGCCGGGCGGTCGGTGGTGATCAGGTCGTTGAGCCCGAAGTAGTGCGAGAAGCCGCGCCCGACCTTGGACGAGGGCGAGGCCGCATCGTCGGCGATCACCACGCCGTTGGTCCCGGTGGCCGACAGCGTCAGCCGGCCGTCCGTGAAGCTGGCCGTCGCCGCCCCGCCCAGCTGGGCGTTCAGCACCGTGAGGAAGGTCGCCGGCGTGGCGGCCACCCCGTTGACGGTCATGGTCGCGCCGCTGAACACGATGTCGGCGCGCGCCTGGATCACGCCTGCGGGGTTGGTCACCGCCACCGTGGTCTGGCCGCTGAAGCCGGCGATGGCGCTTTCGAACGTCTGGCCGACGTTGCGTCCGGTCAGGCTGGTCGGCGCCGGGACCGCGGAGTTGGCGTTGTGGGCGCGGTTGAGCTCGTCGGCCATGTGGCTGACCAGTTCCGCCAGGCGCTCGGCGGCCGCCGGCGCCTCCACGTCCCGCAGCTCCACCAGACCCTTGATCTCGCCCGAGCTGATGTTGTCGAGCAGGGCGCGCTTCTGGCCGCCCGGCTCGGTGATCCAGATCTGGTTGAAGGCGGTCTCGCCCGTCACCGTGCCGGCCCGGTGGTACTCCAGCGTCGCCGCCCCCTGTCCCGCGAGGAGCGCGCCCGCCCCCGTGCGGATCGACACCCCGCCCACCGACCGGGGCGTCACCCGCACGTCCATCAACTCGGCCAGCTGGCCGATCAGGGCCGACTGGGCGGTTTCGGCGCCGGAGGCGTCGCCGTTGACCACCGTGGCGCGGGCGATCTCGACGTTCAGCCCCTCGATCTGCTGGAGCAGGCTGTTGGCCTTCTCGACGGCGCTCTGGATGCGCCCGTCGGCGTCCTCGCGCACCGCCTGGATCTGCTTGCCGATGCGGCTCGCCTCGTCGAACAGGGACTGGGTGCGGAACAGGGCGTCCTGCCGCCGCGGCGACGAGGTCGGGTCCTCGGCGCTGGCGGCGAAGGCCGCGAACACCGCGTCGACCTGGCCGAAGAAGCCGCTGTCGCCGCCGGGATCCCCGAACAGCGACTGGATCCGGTCGTAGAGCTCGTGCCGCACGCCCTGCCGCGCCGACTCCGCGCCGGCGTTCAGGCTGGCGGCCTGCAGGAAGCGGTCGGTGGCGAGGCGGATGCGCGCCACCTCGACGCCGGAGCCGATGCCCTGGCTGACCAGGGTCTGCTGCTCCGCGATCTTGCGGACGTAGCCGGGGGTGTTGACGTTGGAGACGTTGTCCGAGACCACGCGCAGCTGGGTCTGGGCCGTCGTCAGTCCCGACGTCGCCGTGTTCATGATCGCGTTCAGCGACATTCGCGCACCTCCACAGCCTCGACGCCCGGCAATCCCTGCCAGCCGCCGCGCGCTTTTTGCCCGGCCGCGCGGGGGCTGACGTCCGCCAACCCTCTGAAATCACGGGATTTCGTTTTCCGCACTCGGATCATGACCGGCAAGGCGCGCAAACGGCGGGCCAGCCGCGAAAGGCCCTGCGGCGCCGGGCAAGATTCGTCGGCACGCGGCAAGAATCGACCGTGCCGCGCCGGGCGAGGCCGCCCAAGCCTCGACACGATACCGTGGAAAATCAGCAACTTGTCGGACGCGACCCGATTGGCCCGGCTCTTGCGCCAGAGGGTCCGAATGTCCGGCGCAGCAGGCGCCACCGCCCCGTCGCTCCGGCGACCCCGCCCTGGTCCCATGTCCGCACAGATCCTCCTCTCCATGCTCGCGCCTGCGTCGACGGCGACCCCGCAAGGGTCGACGACGTCGGCCGCCGGCGAGTTCGAGGGCCTGCTCGCCGGCCTCGCCCGGGCCGGGGCCGGCGACGGGTCCGGGGCCGTCCCTGAACCCGAGGTCGAGGTCGCCGCGGACAAGGGTGTCCCGACGGACGGAACAGCCGGCTATCTGACGCCGCCCCCGGTCGCGCCCCTGCTGGTCACGCCGGCCGACGCCTCCGCGGGCCTCCCGGCCGGAGCCGCCGACGATACCGCCGATCCCGCCGTCCTCGCCGACGCGGCCGAGTCCGGATCCGCCGCCGCGCCGACGACCCCGGCGTCGAACCCGCCCGCGACCGCCGCCGCCCCCGCTCCGGCGGGCGTCGCGCCGCCGCCCGCCGAGGGCGATGCAGGCCCCGAGGCCGCCCTACCCGCGCCGGCGCCGGCGCCGGCGGCCAAGGCCGCGACCGCGCCCGCCGAGGGGCCGCCGCCCGCCGAGAGCGGCTCGGCCGGAAGCGACCCCGCCACGGCGGCGGCGCGCGAGGCCGCCCCCGCGAGCATGTCCCGGGCCGCGGTCGAGGCGACCGCCCAGATCGCCGCCCAGATCCTGCGCCGCCTCGACAGCCGTACCACCCGGTTCGAGATGGCCCTGCTGCCCGAGGAGCTGGGGCGCGTCGACGTGAAGCTCGACATCGATTCCGAGGGCCGTCTCGCGGCCCGCCTCGCCTTCGACAACCCCGCCGCGGCCGCCGACCTGCGCGGCCGCACGGACGAGCTGCGGCGCCAGCTCGAACAGGCCGGCTTCCACCTCGCCGACGACGCGTTCGAATTCGCCGACCGCGACAGCGGCTCCAGCGCCTTCGACCGCGGCGAGGATCCGCGCCGCGGCTCCGGGCGCGCCTTCACCGCCGCCGCCCGCCTGAACGCCGAGGCCGACGCGCCGGTCGCCCGCTGGACATCCCTCTCCCTCGCGCCTGCGGGCGTGGATCTGAAGGTCTGATCGCATGGTCGACGCCGTCACCACCGCCAACAACGCGACCGGCCGCATCAACTCCGGTCAGACGATGCTGGCCTCGAACTTCGAGACCTTCCTCAGCCTGCTCACCGCCCAGCTGAAGAACCAGGACCCGCTGTCGCCGGTCGACTCCAACCAGTTCACCGCCCAGCTGACCCAGATGGCCGGCGTTGAGCAGCAGCTGCTGACCAATGAGCTGCTGAAGGGCATGCTCGCCGCCCAGGGCGGCGGCCTCAGCGACGCCGCCGACTTCATCGGCAAAGAGGCCACCGCCGCCTGGCCCGCCACCCGCTTCGAGGACGGCGCCGCCAGCTGGAGCTACGAGCTGGCCGGCAAGGCCGCCTCCGCCACCCTCCAGGTGCTCGACGGCTCCGGCAAGGTGGTCTGGCAGGGCGACGCCCCGGACAAGACCACCGGCGTGCACGACTTCACCTGGGACGGCGAGACCCTGACCGGCGGGAACGCCCAGGACGGCGAGGTCTACACGCTGAAGGTGGTGGCGAAGGACGCCGCCGGCGGCGACCTCGACGCCCAGGTCCTGACCCGCGGCCGCGTCACCGGCGTCGAGATGTACGACGGCGAGGTCTACCTGACCGTCGGCCCCTCGGTCCTCCCGCTGTCCTCCGTCATTGCGCTCGAGGAGGCCAAGGCCCCCTCCGGCGCCTCATCCTGATCTCGTAAGGAGCCCGCGCCATGAGCATCAACAGCGCCCTTCTGGCCGGCGTGTCCGGCCTGACCGCCAACTCCGCCGCCCTCGCGGCCATCTCGCAGAACATCGCGAACGTGAACACCGTCGGCTACAAGCGGTCGGCGGCCGAGTTCTCGACCGTGATCAACAGCCAGGTCCAGGGCGCCGGCTACTCCGCCGGCGGCGTCCTGGCCAACGCCCGCCACTACACCAGCCAGGCCGGCCAGCTGCAGCGCACCACCCAGAACACCGACCTCGGCATCGCCGGCCAGGGCTTCTTCGTCGTCACCGAGAAGGCCGAGAACCTGCAGGTCACCGACGCCCGCCTCTTCACCCGCGCCGGGGCCTTCCGCGTCGACAGCCTCGGCTACCTGAAGAACACCTCGGGTCTCTACCTGCAGGGCTGGCCCGTCGACTCCGAGGGCAACATCACCACCGACCCCTCGGACCTGAACCGGCTGCGCACCATCAACGTCGGCTCCGTCGGCGGCACCGCCGAGCCCACCACCCGCGTGCAGCTGAACGCCAACCTGCGCTCCAGCCAGGCGGTCTCGGCCGAGGCGACCGACGCCGCCGCCGTCCCGCCGGGCGCCAACGCCTACGACCCGGCCACCAACTCCATGGCCATGTGGGATCCGGACAGCGGCGCCGGCGTGAAGCCCGACTTCGAGCTGACCATCCCTGTCTCCGACTCCAAGGGCGGCCAGCGCACCATCGCCGTCTCCTTCCTGAAGAGCGCCACGCCGAACCAGTGGTACGCGGAAGTCCGCGCCATTCCGGCCTCCGACGTGGTCACCGGGGCCGGGCTGACCAACGGCCAGATCAAGACCGGCATCGTCGCCTTCACCCAGGACGGCCGCCTCGACGTCGACGCCATGGCGGCCCTCGGCGCCAACGCCCTCTTCGCCGATCCGGCCGCAGCCAGCCTGACCTTCGCCTCCTCGGACTCCGCCGCGCCCGGCGCAGGCCAGGTCAACTGGGCGCCGGGCCTCGGCATCGACGACCAGGTGCTGACCTTCGACCTGACCGCGGGCGCCGGCGGCCTGACCCAGTACGACAGCGCCTCCGTCGTCCAGGCCGTGCTCACCAACGGCACCGCCTTCGGCAACCTGTCCGAGGTGAAGATCGACGAGACCGGCTTCGTCACCGCCATCTTCGACAACGGCGTGACCCGGCGCATCGCCCAGATCGCCATCGCCACCTTCCCGAGCCCGGACAATCTGCTCGAGGCCAGCGGCAACGCCTTCCGCGTCAGCCAGGGCTCCGGCACCTACAACCTTAAGACCGCCGGCTCCGGCGGCGCCGGCACCATCGGCTCGTCCCAGCTGGAGGCCTCGACCGTCGACCTGTCGGCCGAGTTCACCGGCCTGATCACCACCCAGCGGGCCTATTCGGCCTCTTCCAAGATCATCACCACGGCTGACGAGATGCTGGCCGAACTGATCAGCATCAAACGCTGATCGCCGACAGATCACGACGCGATCCGATGAATCCTTCGTTGAGCAATGGGCCGGTGCACAGGCGGGCGGTTAGGCTTTCCTTCACCACGACGCTTAAACGGCCTTTAGCGGGGTCTCGCTACCGTTCCGCTCTACGGTGGTGGTGAATGAGGCATAAGCCCATGTTGCAAGAGCGACGTCTCAACAGTCGAGGCGAACAGTATGTGGTCGGTCCGACCGGCACGCCCCTGACCCTGCGCGATCTGCCGCCGGCGAACACCGACCGGTGGGTGATCCGCCGCAAGGCGGAGGTCGTGGCGGCCGTGCGCGGCGGCCTGATCAGCCTCGAGGACGCGCTCGAACGCTACCGCCTCACCGCCGAGGAATTCATCGCCTGGCAGAAGGCGATCGACAAATGGGGCATGCAGGGCCTGCGCACCACGCGGATCCAGCACTACCGCGGTTAAGGTCCCTCCCCGACCGACGCCTGACGGCCGCCTCCCGACGGGGGGCGGCCGTCGTCGTTTCCGGCACGCCTCGAAATCGCGCGGCTTTGCCCCTAGATAGCGCGCCATGACCCTCGCCGAGGACATCTGCCCGGTTCCGACCATCGCGCCCGCCGACACCGACGCGGCGATCGCCGCCGCGCGCGCCGCGGTCGGTCTGCCGGCGGGGACCCGGATCGTTGCGGCCATGTCGGGCGGCGTGGACTCCACCGTGGTCGCGGCCCTGCTGCACCGGGCTGGCTACGACGTCGTCGGCGTGACCCTGCAGCTCTACGACCACGGCCAGGCGCTGAAGAAGAAGGGCGCCTGCTGCGCCGGGCAGGACATCCACGACGCCCGCCTCGCGGCCGAGACGATCGGCATCCCGCACTATGTGCTGGACTACGAAAGCCGCTTCCGCGACGCCGTCATCGACCAGTTCGCCGACAGCTACCTGCGCGGCGAGACGCCGGTGCCGTGCATCCGCTGCAACCAGACGGTCAAGTTCCGCGACCTGCTCGACGTCGCCCGCGACCTCGGCGCCGGAGCCATGGCCACCGGGCACTATGTGCGCCGCGCCGTCACGCCGGACGGCCGCGTGCAGCTGCGCAAGGCGATCGACCCGTCGCGCGACCAGTCCTACTTCCTCTTCGCCACCACGGCCGAACAGCTGGACTACCTGCGCTTCCCGCTCGCGGATCTGGAAAAGCCGCAGGTGCGCGGCGTCGCGCTGGACCTCGGCCTGCGCATCGCCGCCAAGCCGGACAGCCAGGACATCTGCTTCGTCCCCAACGGCGACTATCGCACCCTGATCGACCGGCTCCGCCCTGAAGGCCGGCAGGCCGGCGAGATCGTGCACATGGACGGCCGCGTGCTCGGTCAGCACGAGGGCGTCACCGACTACACCATCGGCCAGCGCCGCGGCCTGAACGTCGCCGTGGGCGAGCCCCTGTTCGTGACGAAGCTCGACCCGGTGAAGCGCCACGTCATCGTCGGCCCGCGCGAGGCCCTGCTCACCGCCTCGCTGGCGCTGGAGGAAACCAACTGGCTGGGCGACCAGCCCTCGCTCCAGGCCGCCGCCGCCGAAGGCGCGCCGGTGCTGGCCCGCGTGCGCTCGACCCGCGCCCCTTCCCCGGCCCGGCTGGCGCTCGCCGACGGCGCGGTGTCGGTCGTCTTCGACCGCGGCGAGGAAGGCGTGGCCCCCGGCCAGGCCTGCGCCCTCTACGACCCCGCCGACCCCGACCGGCTGCTGGGCGGCGGCTTCATCCGCACGACCACCGCCGTTGGCTGACCGCGCCGACCCGTCGGCGCTCGCCGCCCGCGCCGGCCTCCCGGCCGAGTTCTGCTGGCTGCGCGACGAACTGCCCCGCGAGCGCTGGACCGGCCTGCACGAGGTCGCCGGCCACTGGCTGCAGATGCACGCCGGCTTCCGCCATCACCAGGCGCACATGGACGCCCTCGTCGCCCGCTGGCGCGTCGACGGCGACCTCGCGGCCCTGCACCGCCAGCTGACCCCGGCGCTGCAGGCCTTCCTGCAGCACCTCGACGGCCACCACCGCATCGAGAGCGGCCACTACTTCCCGATCATGCGGACCGTGGAGCCGAAGATCGCCGCCGGCCTGGACCTGCTCGACCGCGACCACGACGCCGTCCACGCCCATCTGGAGGCCCTGTTCCGGTCGGGGCTCGCCTTCCACCGGGCCGTCTCGGCGAACGCGCCCGACGCCCGCGACCACGCCGCCCGCCTCGCCGACGCCCTCGCCGCCGCGGGCCCGCCGCTGGCCCGCCACCTCGACGACGAGGAGGACATCGTCATCCCCCTGATCCAGCTGCGGGGGCTGCCGGGCGCCTAGGCCCGCGCCGGCAGGATCTTCCGCCGTTGCCGCACCACCGCCAGCGGCCGGCCGTCCGGCGCCCAGGCGGCGCCGTCCTCGACCGCCCAGCCGCCGCCGACGTCGCGGCTCTCGAAGACGAACCAGGCCCAGCCCTCGGGCGAGGTCTCCGGCGTGGTCTCCGCCAGCAGGTCGGCGCGCAGGTCGACGCTGGTCGAGATCGCCGGCGGGGCCGGGAAGGCGGTGAAGTAGGTCGGATACAGGCCGTCCAGCAGGAACAGCAGCCGCAGCTCGTCCAGCGGCGCGCCGTCCACGCAGCGCATCCAGCAGCCCAGCACCGGCGGGCGGCCGGCGTTCTGGCCGAACAGCTTCGGCCCGTCGGCGAAGCGGTGCTCGATATACCGGGTGAACCAGGGTCCGAAGGCCGGGTCCATGGGCGTGGCCGGCAGGGTCTCCACCGCCGGCGCCTGCGCGACCAGAGGGGTCAGCGTCGGCCCGTCGACATCGCGGCCGAAGGTGGCCAGCGCCTGCACCGCCGCCCGCTCGCCCTGGGCTCCGGTCACATGGGCGTAGGCGACGTTGCGGCCGCCGCGGGTCAGGGTCGGGACGAACCGCACCGCCTCGTCGAACCGGGCCGCCGCCAGATACTGGATGGACAGGGTCTGCAGCGGGGTCCCGGGCGCCAGCCCCTGCCGCGCCGCCCCGGCCGCCAGCGCCGCCATCAGCCCGCCGAACGGCGCCCCCCTGGCCGGGTCCGTCGCCTGCGGCGCGTTGGAGAAGCCGGGGTCCAGCCGCGCGAGCAGGCCGCCGCTTCCGTCCTCGGTCAGGGTCAGGGCTTCGGCGAGGCTCGGGGTCATGGGCAGCGGCTACCGCGAACGAAAGGCGGGCGGAAGGCCAGCGCCCTCCGCCCGGAGTTCAAGGGACGAGGATACGCCGCGGGCGGCCCGCGAGGTGTCCGTATCGAAACAAGACTGACTCAGTGCGTTCCGAATGGCAACCCTCTTGCCAAACAGCTGACGCAGGGTCACTTTCCACTCATGGGACGCACCGCCGACTATTCGCGCCAAAGCTGTTCGATCGCCGCCACCCTTGAGGTGATCGGCGACCCTTGGACCCTGCTCGTGGTGCGGGACGCCTTCAACGGCGTCAGCCGCTTCGAGCAGTGGCAGGAGCGCCTCGGCGTCGCGCGCAACGTGCTGGCGGCCCGGCTGAAGAGCCTCGTGCAGCACGGGGTGCTGGAGCCCCGCCTCTACTCCGAACGTCCGCCGCGCAACGAATACGTGCTGACCGCCAAGGGCAAGGACCTGTACGGCGTGCTGGTCACCCTGCACGGCTGGGGCGCCAAGCATGTCTATTGCGGCGCCGACGCCGGCGTCTCGATGACCCACAAGACCTGCGGCCACGAGCTTACGCCGCGCATCGCCTGTGGCTGCTGCGGCGAACTGGTCAAGCCGCGCGACATCCAGCTGAACCTCGCCGAGAACCGCCCCACGGTCGGCGAGCTGATGCCCCGGGCGCAGGGCGAGGAAGCCTGATCACCTCTCCACGAGCGTAGGCGAGTGGAGAGGACAGATCGGCGCGCAGCGGCGATCAGGAGAGGGCTGCGCCGGCCTCTCCCGCGGCCCTCCGTCCTCCGTCTGCGCCGCCCCCTCCACCATGCTCCGCCAGCGGCTCCGCATGGTCCCCCTCCCCGTCTGCGACGGAGAGGTGAGCGCACGCCTCTTCCCTCTTCCCTCTTCCCTCTTCCCTCTTCCCTCCCCCCGCCGCACCCTGCGGCCATGCCCGACTCGCTTCACCGCTGCGCCTGGTGCGGGACCGATCCGCTCTACGTCGCCTACCACGACGAGGAATGGGGCGTGCCCGAGCGCGACCCCCGCGCCCTGTGGGAGAAGCTGGTGCTGGACGGCATGCAGGCCGGCCTCGCCTGGATCACCATTCTCCGCAAGCGCGAGGGCATCCGCGACGCCTTCCACGGCTTCGATCCCGAGGTCGTCGCCCGCTACGGCGAGGCCGATATCGAACGCCTGCTCGCCGATCCGCGCATCATCCGCTCCCGCGCCAAGATCGCCTCGGCGATCAAGGGCGCGCGGATCTGGCTCGACATGCGCGACAGCGGCGACGACTTCTCCGAATGGCTCTGGTCCTTCGTCGACGGCCGGCCGATCCAGAACGCCTGGCCGGACAGCGCCGCCCGTCCCGTCTCGACGCCCGAATCCGAAGCCATGGCGAAGGCGCTGAAGCGGCGCGGCTTCACCTTCTGCGGCCCGGTCATCGTCTACGCCTTCATGCAGGCTGTGGGCATGGTCAACGATCACGGCGTCGAGTGCTTCCGTCACCGGCAGGTTCGTGCGATGGCCGGCGCGTGAAGTCCCCGTCCCCGAAACCGAAGCCGAAGGGCAGGGCCGCGCCGAAGGCCGCCCGGACCCTCCCCACCCTGGCTCTCGAGACCCTGCTGGTCGGCAGCCGCGGCGGGCCGGTGTGCGGCGTCGACGAGGCCGGGCGTGGTCCGTGGGCGGGGCCGGTGTCGGCCGCGGCGGTGATCCTTCACCCGCACGACCTGCCCGAGGGCATCGACGACTCCAAGGCGCTCACCGCCGACCGGCGCGCGGCGCTGGAAGTCGAGATCAAGGCCCGGGCGCTCGCCTGGGGCGTCGGTTTCGCCTCGGTGGACGAGATCGCCGAGCTCAACATCCTGCACGCCACCGGCCTGGCCATGTGCCGCGCGATCGAGGCGCTGTCGGTCCCGCCGGTCGCCGCCCTGGTCGACGGCAACTACCGCTTCAAGCTGCCTTGCGACGTGCAGACGGTCGTGGGCGGGGACGGCCTCTCGCTGTCGATCGCCGCCGCCTCCATCCTGGCGAAGACGGCCCGCGACCGGCTGATGATCGAGATGGACGCGCTCTACCCCGGCTACGGCTTCGCCAGCCACAAGGGCTACAACGCGCCGGTCCACCAGCAGGCCCTGCGCGAGCTCGGCCCCTGCCCCGAACACCGCCGCGGCTGGGCGCCGATCCGGGCGCTGCTGGAAGGCTGACCGTCCGCGGGCCGGGCCCTCAGCCCTGGCCGGGCGCCGGCGGGCAGCTGGGCTCGTCCAGATCCTCCTCCGCGGCCCGATACCCGCCCTCGCCGTCCGGCACGATGCGGACCGCGCTGTTGGCGAGATAGCTTCCGCCGTTCAGGGCCCGATCGGAGAAGCAGGCGACGACGCCGTCCGCATCGCTGCGGATGATGCGCAGACCGATCACCCAGTCATCGCGGCCGTCGAGCCGCCGCGTCAGACGGAAGACCTCGCCGGACGCGCTCGCCTCGGTGAAGCGCCAGTCCGCCGGCCGCTTCAGCCCGGGCGCGCGGCTCGGACGAAGCGAGTTGGCGAACGACATCATGTCCAGGCCCCGGAGGATCTCCTCGGCGGAAGGCTGGGCGACAGACAGGCCGGCGGCCAGCGCGACGGAGGCGAGGAACATGGTCAGCTCGATTTCATGAGATGGAACGGGCCTGTACGAGAGCACGTCCGGCCGGCATGTCCAGTCACGAACGGTTGTGTCGGGGCCCTGCCCCCGGAAAACCGGTCAGAGCTGCAGCAGCCCGCCCGCGAGGGCGCCCGCCAGGGCGGCGAACAGCCCGCCGAACACCACGACGCCCCAGCCCGGCGCCGCCGGACGCGCGGCCGGAACCGGCGGCGCCGGCCGGGTCCAGCCGGCGTCGTTGGCCGGCCGGTGATCGAAGCGGGGCGTCGCCGGCGGCCGCCAGGCGACGGCGTCGAAGGCGTCGACGGGACGGTGATAGGCGCGGTAGCCGTGCAGGCGGTTCGAGGGGCTCATGGCGTCTT
The DNA here is from genome assembly GCF_013912005.1 of Brevundimonas sp. Lineage (GTDB taxonomy): Bacteria > Pseudomonadota > Alphaproteobacteria > Caulobacterales > Caulobacteraceae > Brevundimonas. The sequence goes on from NZ_JACESB010000020.1 coordinate 29,620, forward strand.
CCATGGCTGCCGAAACGGTCGACGAGTCGTCCCGTTCCGTACGTTGCCGTTCACGCGGCGTCCGCCAGCGCGATGCGGCGCTCGCCGACCACGAACAGGTATTCGACGTTCCGCAGCCGGCCGACCGCCCCGACCTTCTCGCCCCTCGGATTGTGGATCCCGATGCGGGCGCCGACGTAGCGCGGCCGCGCGATCTCGATCACCTGCACCTCGCCCCGGGGCGACAGCATGCGCACCAGCTCGTCGCGCGACAGATAGCCCTCGTCGTTGAACGAGACGACCAGGTTCGGCGCCCTCAGGCCGGCGATCACCGCCTCCAGCGCCGGGCCGATGCCGCGCTTGGTGTTGAACGGGCTCTTGCGGGTGCGGACGTCGATCCGCTTGTTGGCGACGCCGTAGGTCTCGGGCTTGTCCCACAGCACCAGGCTCTCCCAGCAGTGGTAGTTCCCGAGATAGGAGTGCTGGTTGTAGGGCGGGTCCAGATAGACCAGATCGGCCTCGATCTCCGGCGCGATCTCCACCGCGTCCGCCCGCGTCGCCCGGCCCTCGCCCGGCAGCAGCTCGGGCGTCCGCAGCTCCAGCGGCCTGAGGGCCCGCGGCGCCCAGCGCTTCATGTAGGCCATCTGCAGCCCGGCGGTGGAATCCACCCGGTCGGCGGCCTCCATCAGGCTCACCAGGGCGATCGCCTCCAGCTCCGGCTCCAGCGCCATCGCCGCGATCCGCTCGCGCACCGCATCGACCACCGCGCCGTTGTCGGGATGGAAGAAGCGGGCCCGCTCGCAGTAGGCGCGGGTGAACCAGCCGGCCTCCGGCTTCACCGTCCGCAGCTCGGCCAGCACCCGCTCCGCCCGGTCCAGCCACCGGTCGCGGTCGGCCTGCACATAGCAGGTCGCCAGCGCGTGGGCGTAGGCGTTGTGGTCGTTCGACCAGACCCGGCGGCCCTGCTTCTTCAGCGCATGCCCGACCCGCGCCGTGCCGGAGAACAGGTCGCACGCCGTTCCGCCCGCGGGCAGGAGCGCCGCCGCCGCCGCGGTGACATGGCCCAGAAGCGCGCGCTTGGAGCCGATGTACTTGATCATCCCGACCCTTTTCGGGGTCAGGCCCGGCCCTTGCCGCCCCTCGCCCGCGACGGAGCATGCGCCAGCCGCAGCAGATTCGCAGCCCCCGGGGCCCCGAACGGGGTGCCGGCGAGGATCAGCACCCGCTGCCCCGGCTGGGCGAGGTCGTTGTCCATGGCCGCCTGCACCGCGTCCTCGGTGACCTCCTCCAGCGACGAGGGCTCCCGCCCCAGCCGCGACTCCAGCCCCCAGACCAGCGCCAGCCGCCGGGCGGTGGAGGGGTTGGGCGTCAGCGCCAGCACCGGCTGCAGCGGCCGCTCGCGCGCCATCCGGCGGGCCGTGCCGCCCAGGGTGGTGAACACCACGATGCAGGCCGTCGACTGCGCCTCGCCGGCCTTGCGCGCCGCCGCCACCAGGGCGTCGACGTCGTGCTCGTCCATGCCGGCGTGCTCGGCGTCCATCAGCCCCGGCCACAGCGGGTCGCGCTCCACCCGCTCGATGATCCGGTTCATGATCCCCACCGCCTCGAGCGGATAGTCGCCGGACGCCGTCTCGGCCGACAGCATCAGGGCGTCGGCGCCCTCGTAGACCGCATTGGCCACGTCCGAGGCCTCGGCCCGGGTGGGCGCCGGGGCGCTGGTCATCGATTCCAGCATCTGGGTGGCGACGATGGCCGGCACGCCGCGCTGGCGCGCCGCCCGCAGGATCTGCTTCTGGGCCACCGGCACCTCCTCCGGCTCCAGCTCCACCCCCAGATCGCCGCGGGCCACCATGACGCCGTCGCAGTAGTCGAGGATCGAATCGAGCTGGTGCAGGGCCTGCGGCTTCTCGATCTTGGCCAGACACGCCGCCCGGCCGTCGACCAGCCGCCTCAGCTCGGCCATGTCCTCGGCCTTCTGCACGAAGCTCAGCGCCACCCAGTCGACGCCGATGCGCAGGGCGAAGGCGAGGTCCTCGCGGTCCTTCGGGGTCAGGGCCGAGACCGGGATCACCGCCTCCGGCACCGCCACGCCCTTGCGGTCCGACAGTTTCGTGCCGCTCTCGACGGTGACCTCGGCCCATTCGTCCGAGCGTTCGCCGACCCGCAGCCGCACCCGCCCGTCGTCGAGCAGCAGCAGCATGCCCGGCCGCAGCGCCTTGAAGATCTCCGGATGCGGCATCTGCACCCGCGTCTCGTCCCCGGGCGTCGGGTCGAGGTCGAAGCGCATCACATGCCCCGGCTTCACCTCGATCTCGACGTCCTTGAAGCGGCCCAGCCGCAGCTTCGGCCCCTGCAGGTCCGCCAGCACTCCCAACGGGCGCTTCAGCGCCATCTCGGCGCCCCGCACCGCCTTCAGGGCGGCGGCGTGGTCCTCGTGCGAGCCGTGGCTGAAGTTGAGGCGGAACACGTCCACCCCGGCCTGGGCCAGGGTCTTGACCATGCCGGGTGCCCGCGAGGCGGGCCCCAGGGTCGCGACGATGCGCGCGCGCCGGGCTCTCTTCATCGAATATCCATGCGGCCGGTGGGGACGATGCCCCCTTGTGCCTCTCAAAGCGCCTGCGGTTAAGGCCGGTTCATTCCGCGAAACACGAAGTTATGCGCTAGGCTGCCGCCGCGGCGCCACGCCGCCGCAGGAGCAGGACCATGGCCGGACTCAAGGACAAGCGCGGCTTCATCGACAAGGACCGGCTCGACCTCTCCGAGCGGCAGGCGGTCGAATACTGGATGAAGCGCTGGGGCGTCACCCGGGACCAGATCGTCACCGCCCACCGCAAGGCCGGCCGCATGGTCAAGGACATCGCCGCCGAACTGGGCAAGAAGCGCTGAGCCTCACCGCAGGCTGCGGAAGGTCACCGAATAGCGCAGCCGGTCCCCCGGCGCGATGCTGTGCTCCCATTCGCGCCGCGCCGGCCCGTCCAGAAGATAGGCGGAGCCCGGCGCCAGCCGCAGGGCGGCCCGCTCCCAGCCGTCCCCCCGTCGGCGGCGGAACCGCAACGTCGTCGCCGAGACGAAGGACAGCCCCGCCACCCGGTCGAACTCGGGCCGGTCGCGGTGCCAGCCGATGCCGGCGCCCGGGGCGTATTCGGTGACCAGCGCCTGGACCAGGGCCTCCGGCGCCAGGCCGGCGAAGGCGGCGGCCGCCGCGCGGGCCCCGAGCAGCAGGTCCGGGATCGGCTCGGCCGCCTCCAGCCGCCCGGCGGCGAAGTCGTAACGGCCGCCGAACGAGACCACCCGCCGCAGCCCCCGGAAGCCGTGGAAGTCGAAGGGGGCGAACGGCAGGGCGGCGAAGCCCTCGACCAGCCGCGCCGCCGCCTCGGGCGCGATCGCGTCCTCCGCGTAGTGCAGGCCCTCCGGGAGCCCGGACGGAACGGCGAACAGGTCGGGCTGGCGCGGCGACATCCGCCGGAAACGCGCGCCGCGCCGGAAGGTGCGGCGGCCTCAGTCGCGCGGGGTGACCGCCGTCAGCGCCCGCTCCAGCGGCGCCAGCCAGCGCTCCAGCTCCGCGTCCGGCGCCTTGACCAGGTCGCGGTCGAGGTCGGCGACGATCGGCGCCACCTTGCCGATCGCCTCGCGCAGGCTGGCGAGGGTGCGGGCGGGGGCGACGAGGATCAGCCCGTGATCGCCCCGGGCGCGAGAGGCCTCGACCGCGGCGGCCGCGACCTCGGCGGCGAAGGCGGCCTTGGCCGGGCGGTAGGGATCCTCCTGCCCGGTCGTGTGGCCGACGCCGGTGGCCGACTGCACCGAGCGCACGGAGGGGTTGCGACGCGCCGCCTCCCGCACCGCCTCCAGCGCCTCCAGCCCGTCGATCTCCCGCAAGGTGCGGAAATCGCGGCTCTCCGGGTCGCGCGCCACGAGGCGGGCGCGGCCGCCGTCGGCGATGACGAACAGGGCGGTTCTACGGGCGGGCATGGGTCTCTCCGGTCTGCGGGCGCCGTCGGCGCCCGGTCCGACACTGCCCTCGCCCGCCGCCGGCGCCCTTGATCTCCCTCAAACCGGATGGTGCGAGCGGCGGGGATCGAACCCGCATGACCGAAGTCGAGGGATTTTAAGTCCCTTGCGTCTACCAGTTTCGCCACGCTCGCGGGCTGCGGCGCGGTCTAGCAGCGGCAGGCGGCTTCCGCCATGCGGCGACGGTCAGGCGGCGCCGATCGCGGTCACCGCGCCGATCAGCACGACCCAGCCGATGCATCCGAGCAGGCCGATGGCCGAACAGACGACGCCGGCGATCGCCACGCCCCGCCCCGGACCGGTGGGCCGCTTCAGCGCCACGAGGCCGAGGATCAGGCCGAGAGGGGCCAGGATCCAGGCGATCAGGCCCACGAACGGGATCCACACCGTGCAGATGGAGAAGACGCCCAGCACCAGCGAAGCGACCGCCAGCCCGGTATCCTGCGGCGCCACATGGATGTGGACGCTGGTCGCCCCGGCGTGGGGCCCCGTCGTGACGTTCGGATCAGTCATCTGCCCCATCCCCCTGCATGGACGACTTCCACTCTGACGTGAAATCCGCCCCGGTCAACTGATCTCGCCGCGCCGCCTACGGGGCGGCGACCGTCGCCCCCGACGCGCGGAAATCCACCTCGGAATTGGCCAGCAGCCACAGGAAGGCGGCCCAGGCGGCGACGTTCTGATCCATCGCCTCCGGGTCGATCCGGTCCAGCACGTCGTCGGCCGTGTGGTGGGTGTCGAAATAGTCGGTGCCGTCCTGGTTCAGCCGGAAGGCCGGCACGCCCGCCGCCACGGTCGGGCCGGTATCCGGCCCGCCGCCGGTCGCCGGGGCCGGGTCGAACAGCACGCCCAGCGGGGTCAGCACCGCCTGCGCCGCGCGCCGGAAGTCGGTGTCGGCCGCGCCGGCCGGCAGGTTGAGGCTGTAGATCGGCCCCGCCCCGAAGTCGCTCTCGCTGATCGCCACATGGTTCGCCATCTCGCCGCTTCGGCTGGCGGCGTAGAAGCGCGCCCCGGCCAGACCCTGCGCCGGCGGCGGCTGGCTGACCTCTTCCGAGCCCCACCAGACCACCCGGATGGTCCGGCGCGGCCGGCGCGGCATGTCCTCGATCAGCTTCAGCGCGGCGGCGGTGATCGCCACCCCGGCCCCGTCGTCGATGGCCCCCGTGCCGAGGTCCCAGCTGTCGAGGTGGCCGCCGATGACGATGACCTCGTCGGCCGCCCCCGAACCCCGCACCTCGCCGACGACGTTCTGGCTGTGGCTGTCGGCGGTGAAGCCGGCGCTCGAGAACAGCCGCATCCGCACCGGCTGGTCGGTCATCGCCGTCATGCGGCGCAGCTGGTCGGCGTCCGGCGGGCTCATGGCGAAGGCCGGCACGGTCCCCTCGCCCACCCGGGTCGCGCCGGTGTGGGCGAAGCGGTGGTCGTGGGTGCCGAGCGAACGCAGCACATAGCCGACCGCGCCCCGCTTCGCCGCCTCGAACGGCCCGTTGCCGCGGATCGGCGAGGTGGCGCCGTAACCGCGCCCGTCCTGGGCCTGCACCGTGTCCTGCAGCACCACGGCGATCTTGCCGGTCAGCGACCCCTCCGGCTGGTCCAGCAGCTGCTGGTAGGTCTCGAAGATGGCGGCCTCGCCCTCGATCCCCTCCGCCGGCGTGGCCATGGAGCCGCCCAGCGCCACCACCTCCAGCGGCTGCGGGAAGGGCGACAGGATCTCCACCCGCGCCTCGCCGCGGGTCCACAGCGCCAGCGGGAACTCCTCGACCGAGACGTTGTCGAAACCCATCTCGCGGAACTTCGCCGCCCCCCAGGCGGCCGAGGCCTGCTCCGAGGCCGAGCCGGCCAGACGCGGCCCGAAGCGCGTGGTCAGCTCCTCGACCAGCTCGTACGCCGCATTGTCCCGCAGCGCCCGGTCGCGCAGCTGTTCGGCCTCGCGGACGGTGCGGGCGTCCTGGGCCAGCGCCGGGGCGGCGGCGAGACCCAGCGCCAGGGTCGCGCCCAGCGCGCTGGCGGCGAGAAGGCGGGCGGTCAGGGACATCGGCGGCTCCGGGGACTCGGGAGGGAAGGCGGCGAACCTAGACCGGAGTTCCGGGGCCGGAAAGCGTCAGCGGCCGGAGTGTCCCCGGCCGCGCCCCGAGCGGGGATCACTCGCCCTTGACGTAGGGCTCCACCGGCCCCTGCAGCTTGACGGTCAGCGCCTTGCCGCGACGGTCGACGCGGTTGCCCACCGCCAGCCGCACCCAGCCTTCCGAGACGCAGTATTCCTCGACGTTGGTCTTTTCCTCGCCCTTGAAGCGCACGCCGATCCCCTTCGCCAGCAGGTCGGCGTCGTGGAACGGGCTGTCGGGGTCGACGCAGAGGCGGTCGGGAAGGACGTCGGTCATGGCGGGTCTCGCAGGCGAAATCAGCCGCCGCCTTTAGCCGAGGCGGCCGCGCGCTCCAAGGCTTGACCTGACGCCGCGTCATCGGCCTAGGTTCGTTGCGAAACAGGACGGACCTCGGAACCTGCGCCGTGAGCGACCTCGAATCCCGCGACTTCATCGCCCCGGCCGGCGACGGCTTTCCCCTGTCGATGCGCCTCGTCTCGCCGCCCGACCCGCGCGCGGCGGTGCTGGTCAGCTCCGGCACCGGCTTCCCCAAGGGATTCTACGACCGCTTCGCCCGCCATCTCGCCGGCCAGGGCGCGGCGGTCCTGACCTATGACTTCCGCGGCGTCGCCGCCTCGCGGCCGGAAGACCTCGCGGCCATGGCCATGGACTACACCGACTGGGGCCGCCTCGACATGCCGGCGGCGCTCGACGCTTTGGCCGGCGCCGCGCCCGGCCTGCCCCTGCGCCATGTCGGACACAGCGTCGGCGGCCATTTCGCCGGCTTCATGCCCAACCACCACCGCATCGACCGCCACGCCTTCGTCTCCGTCGGCAGCGGCTGGTGGGGCGGACACCACCGGACCTACAACCCGCTGGAGCTGTTCTTCTGGCACGCCTACGGGCCGTACAGCCTGGCCCGGCGCGGCTACGTCCGCGGCGGCGGCCTCTGGGCCGGGACCGACCTGCCGCGCGGGGTGTTCGAGACGTGGAAGCGCTGGTGCCTGAAGCCGGCCTACTTCCTCGACGAGCTGCAGGACCGGCTCCGGCCCCACGATTTCGACTCTGTCGCCGCCCCGATCCGCTCGTGGATCTTCACCGACGACCCGATCGCCACCCCGGCCGCCTCCGAAAGCCTGCTTCGGATCTATCCCAATGCGCCGAAGGAGACCCTCGTCCGCGCCCCCGCCGACTACGGCGTCCGCCGCATCGGTCACGAGGGGGCCTTCCGCCGCGGGATGGAGCCGCTCTGGAACGAGATCGCCGACTGGCTGCTTGAACCGGCGTCGGCGCGGCCCAGATAAGCCGCCCCCCACCACCGGAGCCTCCCATGACCGACCAGCCCGCGATCACCGTCGATGGAAACCGCATTCCCCTGCTCGGCTTCGGGACGTGGATGCTGGAGCCCGAGGACGCCCGCCGGATGGTCGCCGAGGCCCTGCGCATCGGCTATCGCCACATCGACACGGCCTGGATCTACAGGAACGAGAAGGCGGTCGGCGACGGCATCCGCGATGCGATCGAGGCCGGCCAGGTCGCCCGCGAGGACATCTGGCTGACCACCAAGATCTGGGTCGACCACTTCGAGCGCGACGCCCTGCTGAAGCAGGCGGAGGAGTCCGCCTCCAGCCTCGGCCTCACCCCCGACCTGCTGCTGCTGCACTGGCCGAAACCGCAGCCGTCGTTCGAGGAGACCCTCGGCGCCCTCAACGAGGCGAAAGACCGCGGCCTCACCCGCAGCATCGGCCTGTCCAACTTCCCCTCGGCCGAGTTCCGTCAGGCCCAGTCGCTGTCCCCGGCCCGGCTGGTCACCAACCAGGTCGAGTACCACCCCTACCTCAAGCTCTCGAAGCTCAAGGCCACGGCGCGCGAGCTCGGCTCCTCCATCACCGCCTGGTCGCCGCTGGCCCAGGGCAAGATCGCCGACGACGCCACCCTGGTCGAGATCGGCCGCGCCCACGGCAAGACCCCCGGCCAGGTCACCCTGCGCTGGCTCATCCAGCAGGAGGTGATCGCCATCCCGCGCACGGCGAAGGAATCCCGCGCCGCCGAGAACCTCGACATCTTCGACTTCGAACTCTCCGCCGAGGAGATGGACCGCATCCACGCCCTCGCCCGTCCCGACGGCCGCCTCGGCGACTGGATTGATCCCGCCTTCAAATGGGATGAAGAATGGGCGTGACGCCCGGCGGCTGAACCGGGCGCGCGGAGGCGACGCTTATGGGTTCGGTGACGGGTTTCCCCGGCGTCGATCCGTCCGACGCGGCGGTCGGCGCCCGGCTGAGGCGATGGCGCGAGCAGCGCGGCATGACGGTCGACGACCTCGCCCGCCTGATGGAGATCACGCCGGAGGAGGAGCGCCGCGCCGAGGCCGGGCGCGCCCACCTCGACAGCGCCTCGATCGCCGCCGCCACGGCCGCCCTGCGGCTGCCCCTGTGGGCGCTGGTCTCCGACACCCGCGCCTACTGATCGCAGGTGACAGCCGGCGCGGCCCCGCCTAAGCCTCGCCGCATGGCCTACAAGTCCCTGCGCGATTTCATCGCCCTGCTCGAAGCCGAGGGCGAGCTGGTCCGGGTTTCCGAGCCCGTCTCCACCCATCTGGAGATGACCGAGATCCAGACCCGGCTGCTGCGCAACGGCGGCCCGGCGGTGCTGTTCGAAAAGCCGGTCATGCCCGACGGCTCGATCAGCCCCATCCCCTGCCTCGCCAATCTGTTCGGCACGGTGAAGCGCGTCGCCATGGGCGTGACCATGGAGAAGAAGACCCGCACCACCGCCGCCGAACTGCGCGAGGTCGGCGAGCTGCTGGCCTTCCTGCGCAACCCGACCCCGCCGCGCGGCCTCGGCGACGCCATGGAGATGCTGCCGCTGGCCCAGACGGTGATGTCGATGCGCCCCAAGGTGGTGAAGTCGGCCCCGGTGCAGCAGGTGGTGCTGACCGGCGACCGGATCGACCTGACCGCCCTGCCGGTCCAGGGCTGCTGGCCCGGCGAGCCCGCGCCGCTGATCACCTGGGGCCTCGTCGTCACCAGGGGTCCGTCCGACGCCCGCGAGGACGACTTCAACCTCGGCATCTACCGCATGCAGGTGCTGGGCAAGGACCGCGCCATCATGCGCTGGCTGGCCCACCGCGGCGGGGCCCAGCACTACGCCCGCCACCGCAAGGCGCGCCCGACCGAGCCCCTGCCCTGCGCCGTCGTCCTCGGCGCCGACCCCGGGACCATCCTCGCCGCCGTCACCCCGGTGCCCGACACCCTCAGCGAGTACCAGTTCGCCGGCCTGCTGCGCGGCGCCAAGGCCGAGCTGGTCCCCTGCAAGACCGTGCCGCTGATGGTCCCCGCCAACGCCGAGATCGTGCTGGAGGGCCACGTCCTGCTCGACGAGCACGCACCCGAGGGCCCGTACGGCGATCACACCGGCTACTACAACTCGGTCGAGACCTTCCCGGTCTTCCAGGTCAGCGCCATCACCATGCGCCGCGATCCGATCTATCTGACCACCTTCACCGGCCGCCCGCCGGACGAGCCCTCGGTGCTGGGCGAGGCCCTGAACGAGGTCTTCATCCCCCTGCTGCGCCAGCAATTTCCCGAGATCACCGACTTCTGGCTGCCGCCCGAGGGCTGCTCCTACCGCATCGCCGTGGTGTCGATGAAGAAGGCTTATCCCGGCCACGCCAAGCGGGTGATGCTGGGCGTCTGGAGCTATCTGCGCCAGTTCATGTACACCAAGTGGGTCATCGTCGTGGACGACGACATCGACGCCCGCGACTGGAAGCAGGTGATGTGGGCCATCTCCACCAAGATGGACCCGGCCCGCGACATCACCGTCATCGAGAACACCCCGATCGACTATCTCGACTTCGCCAGCCCTGAGAGCGGCCTCGGCTCCAAGATCGGCCTCGACGCCACCGACAAATGGCCGCCCGAGACGAAGCGGGAATGGGGCGAGGAGATCCGCATGGATCCCGCCGTCGTCGACCGCGTGTCGGACATGTGGGAGCGGCTGGGCCTGCCCGGCGACGGCGCCCCGATCTGGAAATAGCCGCAGCCCGCCTGGACGCCCGGGCTTGCCTCCCGCCGACAGACGGCGGATGAGGGGCCATGCGCTCCACCCTGATCCTCGCCGCCCTCGCGGCCCTCGCGTCGAGTCCCGCCATGTCCCAGTCCGCGTCCCCGTCCGTCCCCAACGCCGCGCCCTGGGACCAGCCCTTCCTGCCGCCGGCGCCGGCATGGGACGGGGCCAGCCGGGCCCTGCTGCGCGACGCTACGGACCCGTGGGTCACGCCCTTCGAAGCGGACCCGGAGCATGACTTCAGCCCGAGCTACGCCGACACCCGCGCCTGGTTCGACCGCCTCGACGCCGCCTCGGAGCTGATCCGCATCGAACAGTTCGGCGTCTCGCCCGAGGGCCGGCCGATCTACGCCGTGATCGCCTCGAAGGACGGCGCCGCCCTCGATCCGGCCAAGCCGGTGCTGCTGGCCCAGGCCGGCATCCACCCGGGCGAGATCGACGGCAAGGACGCGGGCATGATGCTGCTCCGCGACATCGCCTTCCACGGCAAGGACGAGCTGCTCGACCGGGTCAACCTGATCCTGATCCCCATCCTGTCGGTCGACGGCCACGAGCGCGCCTCGGCTTACAGCCGCCCCAACCAGCGCGGCCCCCGCATCCAGGGCTGGCGCAACACGGCGACCAACCAGAACCTCAACCGCGACTACCTGAAGCTCGACCAGGCCGAGATGCGCGCCGTCCGCGGCCTGATCCTGAAGTACCGGCCGGACCTCTACGTCGACATCCACGTCACCGACGGCATGGATTACCAGTACGACGTGACCTACGGGTACAACGGCGAGGACGGCGGCTGGTCGCGCTCGCCGGCCATCGCCCGCTGGCTCGACACGGCCTTCAAGCCGGCGATGAACGCGGCGCTGGAGGCGCAGGGCCACATCCCGGGCGAGCTGGTCTTCGGCGTCGACGACAGCAACCCCCGCGCCGGCCTGTCCGACGGCGGCCTCGGCGAGCGCTTCTCGAACGGCTGGGGCTCGGCCGCCCACGTCCCGACCATCCTGATCGAGAACCACAGCCTGAAGCCGCACGAGCAGCGCGTGCTCGGGACCTACGTCTTTCTCGAGGAGGCGCTGCGCCGGCTCGCCGCCGACGGCGACAGCCTGCGCGCCGCCATCGCCGAGGACCGCGCCCTGCGCCCGCAGGAGATCCCCGCCAACTTCGTCGCCGACGACCAGCCGACCCGCACGCGCGAGTTCAAGGGCATCCGCTTCGAGACCTACGAAAGCCCGGCCTCCGGTCGTCAGGAGGTGCGCTGGCTGGGCGAGCCCGATCCCGAGCTGTGGCGGATGCCCTTCTACGGCTCGCACCCGACCCTGACCCTGAAGCGGCCCGAAGCCTACTGGGTGCCGGCCCACCGCGCCGACGTCATCGAGCGGCTGCGCCTCCACGGCGTGGCCATGGAGACCCTCGAGGCGCCGCGCACCGTCTCCGTGGAGATGCTGCGGCTGGACGACCCCCGCCTCGGAACCCGGGCCAACGAGGGCCACGTGCCCGTCACCGTGACCTCGGTGACGCCGGAGCGCCGCGACTGGACCTTCCAGCCCGGCTCGGTGCGCGTCCCGACCGACCAGCCCCTCGGCGACGTCGTCGTCCTGCTGCTGGAGCCGCAATCCTCCGAGAGCCTGTTCGCCTGGGGCCTGTTCCCCGAGGTGCTCAGCCGCGTCGAATACATCGAGGGCTACGCCATCGCCCCGCTGGCCGAGCGGATGATGGCCGCCAACCCCGCCCTCAAGGCCGAGTTCGAGGCGGAGCTCGCCGCCGACCCTGCCTTCGCCGCCGACGGCGACGCGCGATTGCAGTGGTTCTACCAGCGAACCCCGTTCTATGATGACCGGCATCGCCTCTATCCGGTGGCCCGGGAGCCCTGATCATGATCGTCATGACCGCCCTCCAGGCTGCGGCTTTGTGGAGCGGTCTGCTGATCCTGCTGCTGGTCGGCCTCGCCTTCCGGGTGATCGCCAACCGCCGGCGGCACCGGGTGCTGTTCGGCGACGGCGACGTGCCGCAGATGACCGTGGCCGCCCGCGCCTTCGGCAACGCCGCCGAATACATCCCGGTGGGGATCGGCGCCCTCGTGCTTCTGGCCCTGACCGGCTCCGCCCCGGGGATGGTGCACGCCGTCGGCGGCGTGCTCCTCCTCGGCCGGCTGATCCACGGGGTGGGCCTCAGCCATGGCCGTGGTCCCGGCCCCGGACGCATGATCGGCATGGTGCTGACCCTGACGGCGCTGATCGCCGCCGCCGTCCTGCTGCTCGTCGCCGCGTTCGCGAGCTGAGACGGCCCGGCCGGTTGCGCCGCCGCGGACGCCCGGCCATATCGGGGCATGCCCTCCCCGCGTGACGCCGCCTCCCCCGACATCCTGTCCGATCTCGTCGCCGCCGCCCTGAAGGCGGGCGCCGACGCCGCCGAGGCGGTCGCCTCCGAGCGCGCCTCCCTGTCCGTCGGCGTCCGCAACGGCCGGCTGGAGGACGTCGAGCGCGAGGAGAGCCGCGATCTCGGCCTGCGCGTCTTCGTCGGCCGCCGCCAGGCCACGGTCTCGGCCTCCGACCTGTCCGACGCCACCCGCGCCCGGCTGGTCGACCGCGCCGTCGCCATGGCCCGCCTCGCGCCCGAGGATCCCTACGCCGGCCTCGCCCCGGAAGAGCGCCTGGCGCGCGGCCCGTTCGCCGATCTCGACCTTCACGACCCGACGGGGCGCAGCGCCGCCGATCTGGAGGCCGCCGCCGCCGCCGCCGAGGCCGCCGCCCTCGCCGTCGACGGGGTGGCGAAGTCCGAGGGCGGCCACGCCGCCGCCTCCTCCAGCCGCTGGCGGCTGGTCACCTCCCACGGCTTCGACGGCGCGTACCGCGGCACCGCCTTCTCCCTGGGGGTGGGCGTCATCGCCGAGAAGGACGGCGCCATGGAGCGCGGCGGCGAACACCGCGCCACGCGTCACCTCGCCGACCTGCCCGCCGCCGAAGCCATCGGCGCCGAGGCCGGCCGCCGGGCCGTGGCCCGGGTCGGCCCGCGCAAGATCGCCTCGACCACCGCCCCGGTGATCTTCGAGAACCGCATCGCCGCCCAGGTGCTGTCGCCCCTGCTGGGGGCGATCTCCGGCCCCTCCGTCGCCCGCGGCTCCTCCTTCCTCAAGGACCGGCTCGGCCAGGCCGTGCTGCCGGCGGGGGTCGACCTCCTCGACGATCCCTTCCGCCCCCGCGGGCTCGGCTCGACGCCGTTCGACGACGAGGGCATCGAGGTCGCGCGCCGCGCCATCGTCGAGGACGGGGTGCTGACCACCTGGCTGCTGAACACCGCCTCGGCGGCCCAGCTCGGGCTCGCCTCCACCGGCCACGCCTCGCGCGGCCTCGCCGGCCCGCCGGGCGTCTCGGCCCACAATCTCCACCTCGCGCCGGGCGGACGCGATCTGGCCGGGCTGATGGCCGACGCCGGAACCGGCCTGCTGGTCGCCTCCATGTTCGGTCCCTCGCTGAACGCCAACACGGGCGACTGGTCCGCCGGCGTCTCCGGCTTCTGGTTTGAGGGCGGCGAGATCGCCCATCCGGTCAGCGAGATCACCGTCGCCGGCAATCTGAAGGACCTCTGGGCCCGCCTCGTCGCCGGCGCGGACCTCGAGTTCCGCGGCAGCTTCAACAGCCCGTCCCTGCTGTTCGACGCGGTCGCCATCGCCGGCAAATGAACCCCTTCGCCGACGACCTCGCGCTGATCCGCGACGCGGCGGCCGAGGCCGGCCGGCTGGCCCTGGCGGAGCGGGACCGCGGGCTGAAGATCTGGTCCAAGTCCGGCGGCTCCCCGGTGACCTCCGCCGACATGGCCGTCGACCGCCTGTTGCGGGACGCCCTGCTCGGGGCCCGCCCCGACTACGGCTGGCTGTCGGAGGAAACCGCCGACGGCCCGGACCGGCTGGCCCGCCGGCGCGTCTTCGTGGTCGATCCGATCGACGGCACCGTGGCCTATATGAAGAACAGGCCGTGGTGGTGCATCCCGGTCGCGGTGGTCGAGGACGGCCGCCCCGTCGCCGCCGTGATCCACGCGCCCGCCCTCGCCGAGACCTTCGTCGCCACCCTCGGCGGCGGCGCCCGGCTGAACGACGCCCCGATCTCCGCCGCCGACACCGTCGATCTCGACGACGCCGCCGTGCTGGCCGACGCCCGCCTGCTCGAGGGGCCGCACTGGCCCGAACCGTGGCCGGCCATGCGCTTCGAAAAGCGCAACGCCATCGCCTACCGCATGGCGCTGGTGGCGGCGGGCGCCTTCGACGCCGCGATCGCCCTGACGCCGAAGTGGGACTGGGACGTGTGCGCGGGGGCCCTGATCGTCGAGGAGGCCGGCGGGCGGGTCAGCGACCACCACGGCGGCGCCTGGCGCTTCAACCGGCCCGACCCGCGCCAGAACAGCCTCGTCTGCGCCGCCCCGGGCCTTCATCCCCAGATCGTGCGCCGCACCCTGCCCATCCCGCTCCCCGCTACCGCGGGCTAGGCGCAGGCTCCCCGGCGAGCCCCAGCCGGCGCTCGATCCGGCCGACGGCCTGCCTCAGCCGGTCGAAGGCGGACTGGAGGCGGGCGTCGGCTTCGACCAGACGCCCCAGGTCCCGGCGTACCGAGGCCACGGCGGTTTCGAGAGAGGAGACGCGCTCCTTGAGCTCGTGAATGTCCCGCGCCAGAGCGTCGACCTTGGCGTCGATGCGGCGCAGACAGACCAGAACCCGGTTTTCGGCCTCTTCCGCCACGCCTGCAGGATGCCAGACGCGCCGGAATCGGCCAAATCCTTGAACCGGCGGCCTGCAGCGCCTATTCCGCTGGCGCCGCCCCTCCCCTGTCCGGACCGATCATGACCGCCGAAACCGAAACGCCCCAGTTGCTCCACCTCGTCATCGGCGGAGAGCTGCGTCACCTCGACGCCCCGGTGTTCCGCGACCTGTCGAAGGTCGAGTTCGTCGGCGCCTTCCCGAACTACGAGGAGGCCCGCAAGGCGTGGAAGGCCCGCGCCCAGGCGACGGTGGACAACGCCCACATGCGCTACTTCATCCTGCACGCCCACCGGCTGATCGATCCGCGCGGCGACGCCCACTAGGCGGAACCTTGGCCGCGGCTGACGCGCTTCCCTTCCGACCGCCGCACAGGGAGAGCCGCCCATGACCACCGCCCTCATCGTCGTCGTGCTGCTGGGCGTCGGCCTGGCCATCGTGCTGTGGGCGGCCCGCCGCAAGCCGTCCGACCGGCCGAACGTGCTGCCTGACGAGCCCGACACCGGCTGGAGCGATCCGCTGACGCCCGCCGACGCCCCGCCGCCGCCCGCCGATCCGGACCGCCGTCCGTGACCCTGTTCGGGCGGACGCTCGGCGGCGAGGAGATCGCCGGCCTCGCCTTCATGCTGGCCACGCTCGTCCTGTGGCTGTTCGTGCTGCGCGGCGAACGCGACTGGCGGCGCTGGTTCCGGGGCTGGGAGGCTGACCGCAAGGCCCGCCGCGAGGCGGAGACCGCCCAGCGCCCCCGCTCCGACGATCCGCCGTCCGGCTCCGCCCGCGGCCCGTGGGGCTGATCACTCCCGCCGGAGGAACTTCTCGGTCAGCAGCGTGCCCCACCACTGCGCCTTGAACTCCGCGCGGATCGCCTTCGGGTCGTAGGCCTCGCTGTCGATCCAGTCGATGAAGCTGACCCCCGTCGGCTCCACCTCCTTCAGATACTTCTCGAGGGTGTAGTCCAGCACTCCGGTCAGCCCCTCCCGGTGGTGCAGGTACTTCTTGTCCAGCTGCCGGATGGCCTCCGAGATGGGCTCGCCGAGGTGGAAGTGGCGGTACAGCACCGCCATCATCCCGGCCCGGTCGGCCCCCGACTTGCAGTGGATCAGCACCGGATACTCGATGGTCCGGAACAGCTCCCGCGCCCGGTGGACGCGGTCCCGCTGCGGCGGATCGCGGCTGTCCAGCGGCGCGTCGATCAGGGTCAGCCCCAGCCGCGCGCAGGCGTCCTTCTCCAGCGCATAGTAGGCCTCGTCCCGCGCCCCGCGCAGGTTGATCACCGTGCGGATTCCCTGCCCTTTCCAGTACGCCAGCTGCCGCGGCGACGGCTGGTTGGTCCGCACCAGGTCCGGCCCCAGCCAGTGGGCGTTCATGAACCACCGCCTCAGGAAGGCGTGGTCCTTCCAGACGTAGTCCCATCGCGCCCGGAAGCGCCCGGCGGGGGTGGAGAGGTCGTAGCGCGACATGGACCGGAGATAGCGGCTCGGCGCCCCCGCGTCATGTCCCGCCGCGGACCGTGCCGGACCGGGCCGCATCGGCGGCCCGCCGCTTGCCCGATCTCCTTCCAGTTGAAGGAGTCTGTCCCATGTCGAAACACGCCCTGCTCGCCGCCGCCGGTTTCGCGCTCGTCCTCGCCGCCGGTCCGGCCGCCGCCGGCGACCGCGGCGGCCATGGGGGACCGCCGTCCTGCGGCGGCGGCTGCGGTCACGGACCGCACCGCCCGCCCCAGCCGCCGCCCCACTACGGCGGGAACGTCAACATCAACGTCAACGCCTCGGCGCGCGCCTCCGCCTCGGCCTCGGCCAGCGCGCGCAGCTATCTGAACGCCCGCACCTGGACCGGCGGCTCCGGCTTCGGCCGCGGCGGCGGCGGGGGCGCCGTCTACGTCGGCGGCGGCGGCTATGCCGAGGGCGGCGCCATCGGCTACGGCGGCGGCTGGTACGCCCCGATCGAACATCTGGGACCGGCGCCCGTCAGCGCCCCGTTCGGCTACGCCGTCTACGGCTTCGGCCGCGAATACCTCGGCTGGCGCGGCGCGCCGGCCTACCGCCGCGACTGCGACTGCCGCGGCGGCCGCCGTGACCACGACTACGCCCGCGAACGCGCCTGGTACGAGGAACAGGCCCGCTACGAGGCGGAGTCCCGGTACGAGGCCGAGAGCTACGAGCGCTCGGAAAGCTACTACGAGGAGGAAGCCGAAGTCTGGGTGGAGCATGAGCGGCGCGAGGGGCCGCCGCCCCCGCCGGTCTATCGCGCGCCCCCGCCGCCGCTCATGCTCCTCCCAGACTTCGGCTTCCTCCTCGTAGTAGCTTTCCGAGCGCTCGTAGCT
>NZ_JACESB010000021.1 GCF_013912005.1 Brevundimonas sp.
CGCAGGTCTGCGCCCACGCCTCGAAGGCGGCGAGGTGGTCCTCGTCGGCCCCGCCACCCTCCCCGGCTGGGCCGACGAGGACCACCTCGCCGCCTTCGAGGCGTGGGCGCAGACCTGCGGGGTCGCCCGCGGCGCCGCGGCCGAGCGCCAGTGCCGCCGCGCCCGGGACCTGCAGCGCACCTCACGACCCGTGACGCCGACCCTCGCCCGGGCCTATTTCGAGACCGGCTTCGTGGTGGCGCCGGCGGAGACCGCCGACGGCGGGCCCGGTCGGTTGACCGCCTATTTCGCGCCAGAGTATGCGGCCCGTCGGGCGCCCGACGCGGAGTTCGACGCCCCGGTGCTGGCCCCGCCGCCGGACTGGCGGCCCGGGGACGTGCTGCCGCCCCGCGCGCAGATCGAGGCCGCGCCTCCGGGGCCGGTCCTGGCCTGGATGCGGGCCGAGGACCTGTTCTTCCTGCAGATCCAGGGCTCCGGCTACCTCACCTTCGAGGATGGCGGCCGCGCCCGGGCGGCCTACGCCGCCGACAACGGCCAACCGTTCGTGGGCATCGCCAGGCCCATGGCGGAACAGGGGCTGCTGCCGCCCGACGGGACCTCGGGAGAGGCGATCCGGGCCTGGCTCGCCGCCCGCCGCGGCGGAGAGGCGCGGGCGGTGATGGCGCTCAATCCCCGCTACATCTTCTTCAGGCTGGACGCCGACGACGGCGGCCATCCCGCCGGCGCCGCCAACACGCCGCTTCCGCCCCGCCGCGCCATCGCCGTCGATCCCGCCCACTGGCGCTACGGCGATCTGGTGTGGATCGCCGCCGACGGCGGCGACCTCCGCGGCGCGCGCGGCAGCTACAGCGGCCTGGTGGTCGCCCTGGACACGGGTTCGGCCATCCGCGGCCCGGTGCGCGCCGACCTCTACATGGGGCGCGGCCCGGACGCCGGGGCCGAGGCCGGCGCGGTCCGGCATCCGCTGCGCATGTGGCGGCTGACGCCGCGGGACTGAGCGCGAAGGCGCGCAGCGTCTTCCGCGGACGATTGACGGCGGGGCGCGGCGGCTTGACCATGGATCGATGAAGCCGCCGATCACCGTCCCCACCTCGACCGTGGCGCGCAACGCGCTGGTGGCCATCGCCATCGTCGCCTGCGGCGGCGCGCTCTACTGGCTGGCGGACATCCTGACGCCGCTGGCGATGGCCATCTTCCTGCTGATCATGATCGACGGCCTGCAGCGGTTCATCGAGGACCGCACGCCGGTGCCGTCGCATCTGGCCGGGGCGGCGGCGCTGATCGTGGTCACCCTCGGCTTCTTCGCCTCGATCGCCATCATCGCCAACGGGGCGCTGAACTTCTTCGACGCAGCCTCGGGCGTGACCACCCGGATCGGCCCGCGGCTGGACCAGATCATCCGCGACGTGTCCGGGCTGATCGGGGTCAGGACCGCGCCGACCGCCTCGGAGCTGATCGCCCAGCTCGACATCCGGAACTACCTGACCGCCTTCGCCCTGCAGGCGCAGGGCGCGGTGTCGGGCGCCATCTTCGTGCTGATCTACCTCGGTTTCCTGCTCGCCTCGCGGGCCGGGTTCAAGCGCAAGCTGGTCAGCATGTTCCCGGAGCGGGAGGCGCGCGGCGAAGCCCTGGAGGTGTTCCAGCGGGTGCGCAGCGGCGTGGAGGGCTACCTCTGGGTGCAGGCAGTCACGGGCGCGCTGATCTGCGCCTTCGCCTGGGTGCTGATGCGGGCGGTCGGGCTGCAGAACGCGGAGTTCTGGACCTTCGTCATCTTCGTGGTCGGCTTCATCCCCGTGCTGGGCGGGGCCGTGGCCGGTCTGGTGCCGCCGCTGTTCGCCCTGGTCCAGTTCGAGACCTACTGGCAGGCCACGGTGCTGCTGGTGGGCCTGCAGGCGATCCTGTTCGTCAGCGGCAACTTCATCCAGCCCCGCATGCAGGGCGAGAACCAGAACATCGATCCGGTGGTGGTGCTGCTGGCGCTCGCCTTCTGGGGCAAGGTCTGGGGCGTGGTCGGCATGTTCCTGTCGACGCCCCTGGCCGTCATGGCCATGGCCATCCTCGCCGAGTTCAAGGGCTCCCGGTGGATGGCCGTGCTGTTGTCGGGGGACGGGGAGCCCTATGGCGACGGCGCGAAGCCCTCCGACGCCGCGTCAACCCGCCGCAGCCTTCCGGCCGCGCCGGAGGAATCCGGCCATTGATCGGCCACACGCGGCGCCTATCTGCATCCTGTCGCCGCGGCCCCCTCCCCCTCCCCCAAGGCCGTGGCGGAATTGATCGGCGCCACCCCTCCCCTCCTGGGCGCCGGTCCGAAGAGGCCGCCGGGCGAAAGCCCGGCGGCCTTGTCGTTTCCGGCAGGCCCCCCGCCGCAGCGCGCCGCCGATCGACCCGGAACCCCGCCGGGGCTTCCCGTGGGCGACGGGCTGGCCTAGGACCGCCGGAGGCGGCTTGTCCGGGCGGAGAAGCAGCCTAGTCTGGCGCCCACTGACGGACCCGCAGCGGTCCGCAACCACATCCAAGAGAGCCCTCATGTCCGGCGAAACGGCCCCCAAGCTCCCTCAGGCGATCACGCTGGAGGCGCTGGAGACCGCTTTCGCGAGGGTGATGGGCCAGCCCCCCGGCCCGGCGGAGACTTCCTTCCTCGCCCAGGTGCTGGACGACTATGCGGCGGACGAGACCCCGGAGCTCGATCTGACCGACCTGTGCGCCCTGCTGGCGGCGGTGTGGCGCTCGTCCCGCGACCGGGAGCCGGGCGGCGCGGCGCTGATCAGCGTGGGTCCCCATACCGGCGCGCAGGGGCATCCGACCGGCTATGACGTCCTGTGGATCGTCCAGGACGACAAGCCCTTCCTCGTCGACAGCGTGATGGGCGAACTGGCCGAGGCCGGGGTCAGCGTCCGCGCCATGTACCACCCGGTCGTCGACCGCCCCGATGGCCGCATCTCCCTGATCATCGTGGTGATGGACTCCCTGCCGCAGGAGCGGCGGGACGCCCTGGGCGAGACCCTGGCGGCGACCATGGCGGACGTCCGCGCCGCCGTCGCGGACCACGGCGCCATGCACGCCCTGATCGAGCGCTCCATCGCCGAGCTCGAGGCCTCGGCGCCGGCCGTCGACCCGGAAGTGCTGGCCGAGAATCTCGCCTTCCTGCGCTGGCTGGCGTCGGACCACTTCGTCTTCCTGGGCGCCCGCGCCTACGAGTTCCCGCGCACCGCCGACGGCGGCTACGAGGCCGAGGCGCCGCTGTCGCTGTCCGGGGTCGGTCTCGGCGTGCTGGCCGATCCGGACCGCACCGTGCTGCGCCGGACCAACGAGCCGGCGGTGCTGACCCGCTCGATGAAGGCGCAGCTGAACCTGTCCGAGCCGGTGACCGTGGCCAAGGCCAACGTCCGCTCCCGCGTCCACCGCCGCGCCTACATGGACTACGTCGGGGTCAAGCGCTTCGGGCCGGACGGCAAGGCCTCGGGCGAGATCCGCTTCGTCGGCCTGTTCACCGCCGAGGCCTACGACAAGGTCGCCGGCGAGGTGCCGCTGATCCGGCGCAAGGTCCGCCAGGCCCTGGCCGCGGCCGGCAAGACCGAGGGCACCCACAGCTACAAGCGGCTGAAGAACATCCTCGAGAACTATCCGCGCGACGAGCTCTTCCAGGTGTCCGGCGAGGAGCTGCTCGAGATCGCCCTCGGCATCCTGCACCTGCACGACCGGCCGCGGATCAAGACCTTCACCCGCCGCGACCCGTTCGACCGTTTCGTCTCGGTACTGGCCTTCATCCCGCGCGAGCGCTTCCACGCCTCGGTGCGCGAGCGGATCGGCGCCATCCTCGCCCGCGCCTGGGGCGGCCGGGTGTCGGCCTGGTACCCCCAGTTGACCGACCAGCCGCTGGTGCGCATCCACTACATCATCGGCGTGACCCCGGGGGACCACCCCTGCCCGGACGAGGCGGCGCTCGCCGCCGAGATCGCCGAGGCGGGGCGCAGCTGGGTCGACCGTTTCGAAAGCGCGCTGCGCGCCGTGGACATCGACGAGGTCTCGGTCGGGCCCGTCAGCGCCCGCTGGGCCGAGGCCTTCGGGGCCGCCTACCGCGACCGCTACGACGCGGCCGAGGCGGTGCGCGACTACCGCGCCATCGACGCACTGAACGCCTCCGGCCAGGTCGGGGACGGCGAACCGGTGGCCGTGCGCGCCTTCCGCACCGACCGCGACGGCCCGCTGAACTTCCGCTTCAAGCTCTACCGCCGGGGCTCGGCGGTGCCGCTGTCGGACGTGCTGCCGGTCCTCGCCGACATGGGCCTGAAGACGCTGGAGGAATGGGGCCACGCGCTGAAGCCGGCCGGCGATCCCGAGATCCATGTGCACGAGTTCCTGCTCGAGGACCCGCGCGGCGGCGACCTCGACTTCGCCGACGTGCGGGGTCCGTTCGAGGACGCCTTCGTGGCCGTGTGGAACGGCCGCACCGAGAGCGACGGCTTCAACCGTCTCGTGCTGGAGCTCGGCGTCAGCTGGCGCGAGGCGGCCCTGATCCGCACCCTCGCCCGCTACCGGCAGCAGACCGGGCTCGATCCGAGCCAGGCGGTGCAGGAAGAGGCGCTGCGCGACTATCCGGACGTGGCGCGGGCCATCCTCGCCCTGTTCGCGGCCAAGTTCGACCCGGCCTCCGGCCTGGACGCCGCCGCCCGCGAAGCCGCGGTGGCGGAGCTGGACCGGCGCATCGTCGAGCTGCTGAAGGCGGTGAAGAGCCTCGACCACGACAAGGCGCTGCGCCGCCTCGCCCTGCTGGTCGGCGCGGTGAAGCGGACCAACTACTACCAGCCGGCCGCCGACGGGACGGCGAAGCCGTACATCTCGATCAAGATCGCCTCGCGCGAACTGGACGACCTGCCGCTGCCGAAGCCGTTCCGCGAGATCTTCGTCTGGGCGCCGCACGTCGAGGGCGTGCACCTGCGCTTCGGGCCGGTGGCGCGGGGCGGCCTGCGCTGGTCCGACCGCCGCGACGACTTCCGCACCGAGGTGCTCGGCCTGGTCAAGGCGCAGCAGGTCAAGAACGCGGTCATCGTGCCGGTCGGCTCGAAGGGCGGCTTCTATCCCAAGCACCTGCCGGCCATCGTCCGCGCGGGCGGCGACCGCGACGCCCAGCAGCAGGAGGCGATCCGGGCCTACAGGACCTTCCTGTCCGGCCTCCTCGACCTGACCGACAACATCGTGCGCGACGGGAGCGTCGTGCCGCCGGCCGCGGTGGTCCGCTGGGAGGGGGACGACCCCTATCTGGTGGTGGCGGCGGACAAGGGCACGGCGACCTTCTCCGACATCGCCAACGGCGTGTCGCGCGACTACGGCTTCTGGCTGGACGACGCCTTCGCCAGCGGCGGCTCGGCCGGCTACGACCACAAGCAGATGGGGATCACCGCCCGCGGCGCCTGGGAGGCGGTGAAGCGCCACTTCCGCGAGATGGGCAAGGACATCCAGACCGAGCCCTTCACCGTCGTCGGGGTCGGCGACATGTCGGGCGACGTGTTCGGCAACGGCATGCTGCTGTCCAAGGCCATCCGGCTGGTGGCGGCGTTCGACCACCGCGACATCTTCATCGATCCGGATCCGGATCCGGCCACCTCCTGGGCCGAGCGCAAACGCCTGTTCGAGCTCCCCCGCTCGAGCTGGCAGGACTATGACAGGTCCCTCATCTCGAAGGGCGGCGGGGTCTTCTCCCGTTCGGCCAAGTCGATCGAGCTGAGCCCGGAGATCCGGACCGCGCTGGACATCGCCGACGAGGCCCTGGACCCGGCCGGGCTGATGAAGGCGATCCTCAAGGCGCCGGCCGAGCTGCTCTACTTCGGCGGCATCGGCACCTATGTGAAGGCGGCGCACGAGACCGACGCCCAGGTCGGCGACAAGGCCAACGACGCCATCCGCGTCGACGGGATCGAGCTGCGCGCCAGGGTGATCGGCGAGGGGGCCAATCTCGGCCTCACCCAGGCCGGCCGCATCGGCTTCGCCCGCAACGGCGGCCGCGTGAACACCGACGCGATCGACAACTCCGCCGGCGTGGACAGCTCGGACCACGAGGTCAACATCAAGATCCTGACCGGATCGGCCATCGCCTCGGGCGCGCTGAAGGTCGAAGACCGCAACGCCCTGCTGGCCTCGATGACCGAGGAGGTCGGGCTGAAGGTGCTGGCCCACAACTACGACCAGACCCTCGCCCTGACCCTGCAGCAGGCCCAGGGGGCGGAGGCGCTCGACGCCCAGCAGCGCTTCATGCAGTGGCTGGGGGCCAAGGGCCGGCTGGACCGCAAGGTCGAGGGCCTGCCCGACGACCTGAGGCTGGCGGAGATGAAGGCCTCGGCCATGCCGCTGACGCGGCCCGAGCTGGCGGTGCTCACCGCCTATTCGAAGATCGAGCTGTTCGACGACATCGTGGCCTCGACCGCGCCGGACGATCCCTTCTTCCGCCAGACCCTGGTGCGGTACTTCCCGGGGCCGCTGGCGCGGTTCGAGACCGAGATGCAGGGCCACCGTCTCCGCCGCGAGATCATCTCGACCATCCTGTCGAACGAGATCGTCAACATGTGCGGCGCGACCTTCCCCGAGCGCCTGCGGCAGTCGGCCCGCTGCGACACCGGGGCCATGGTCATCGCCTTCGAGGCGGCGCGGCAGATCTTCCGCCTCGACGAGGCGTGGGACGCGGTCTCGGCCCTCGACCTGAAGATCAGCGCCGAGGCGCAGACGGCGCTCTACCAGGAGATCGCCACCGTGCTCCGCCGGCAGACCTTCTGGCTGGCGCGGCGGGCGACCCGCGGCGGCGCGACGGTCGACGGGCTGATCGCCGCCTATCGCTCGGCCGCGGACACCCTGCGGGCGGCCGGCGGCGCCGTGTTGTCGCGCTTCGAGCAGGGCAAGCTGGAGGGCCGGGTCCAGCAGTTCGTCGCCCTCGGGGCCGACGAGGCGATGGCCCGCGACCTGGCGATGCTGCGTCCGCTGGTGGCGACCGCCGACATCGCCGATCTGGCGCGCGAGGCCGGCTGGCCGGAGCCGGCCATGGCCATGCTCTACCACCAGGTCGGCGCGGCCTTCGATCTCGACAGGCTCCGGGCCGCCGCCGGCGCGGTGCCCGCCGCCGACCATTTCGACCGCCTCGCGGTGCGCCGGCTGATCGAGGACCTGATGTCCGAACAGACGGTGCTGACCCGGGCGGTGGCGCGGGCGTCCGACGCCGCCGTCGGCGCCACCGAGGCCGCGGCCGAGGCGGCGGTCGACGCCTGGATCGGCCACCGGCTGGAGATCGTCGAGGGGGTGCGGAGCTCGGTCGACGAGATCGAGACCTCCGGCGCCGGCTGGACCTTCGCCAAGCTGACCATCGCCAATGCGGCGATCCGGGAGATCGCGGCCGTCGCCGCCTGAGGGGGGCGGCCGGTCACGGACGGGAACAGGAGAGGGCCTATGCCGCGCAAGTTTCTGGTCGTGGTCGACGACAGCCCCGAGTTCGAGGGTGCGCTGCGCTACGCCGCGCGCCGCGCCCGCTCGACCGGCGGGCGGCTGGTCATGCTGCGGGTGATCCCGCCCGCCGCCCCGGACGCCCACTGGTCCGGGGTGCGGGAGGAGATCGAGCGGCAGACCCGGGCCGAGGCGGAGGCCATCCTCAACCGCTGGGCCGCCGAGGCGGGAGAGCGCGCCGGCTCGACGCCGATGCTGCTCATCGAGCGCGGCGAGCCGCAGGACTGCATCCGCAAGGTCGTCGGCGAGGATGCCGACATCAAGATCCTCGTGCTCGCGTCGGGGGAGGGCGGCCGCGGCCCGGGCCCGCTGGTCACCGCCCTCGTCAAGCAGGGCGCCGCCTTCACCGGGCGCAAGCTGCCGGTCACCATCGTGCCGGGCGAACTGACCGAGAAGGACATCGAGGACCTCGCCTGAGCCGCGGCGGGCGGGCCCCTTGAACCGGGCCGGCGCCGGGCGCACTTGTGCGCCATGTTCATCCAGACCGAGCCCACGCCGAACCCGAACGTCCTGAAGTTCCTGCCCGGCCGCGCCGTGGCGGCGGAGCCGTGCGAGTTCCGGACGATCGACGAGGCGGCGGCCTCGCCCCTGGCCGAGGCCCTGTTCGAGCTCGAGGGGGTCAGCGGCGTCTTCTTCGGGGCCGACTACGTCTCCGTCTCCCGGGAGGCCCACGGACCCGGCTGGCCGGCGCTCAAGGCGCCTGTGCTCACCGTGCTGATGGACCATTTCATGTCGGGCGCGCCCCTGCTCCGCGCCGGCGCTGCGGCCGGCGCGGAGGCCGGCGGCGAGGACAGCGAGGTCGTCGCCGAGATCAAGGCCCTGCTCGACAGTCGCATCCGACCGGCCGTGGCCCAGGACGGCGGGGACATCCTGTTCGACTCCTTCGACGAGGCCAGCGGCGTGCTGAGCCTGCGCATGCGGGGCGCCTGCGCCGGCTGCCCCTCCTCCTCCGCCACCCTGAAGGCCGGGGTCGAGCAGATGATGAAGCACTACGTGCCCGAGGTGACGCGGGTCGAGCAGGTGCTCTGAGCCGGGCGGGCTGAAACGGATTCGTCCTCGCCAGCCTCGCCGCCGTCGGCCATGATGCGGCCGATGGCGCGATTTGAGACCGACGACGAGGCCCGCCGGCTGGGCGACGCGCTCGCCGCCCTGCGGCGCGCGCGCGGCCTGAGCCAGGCCGAGGCGGGCGCGCGCCTGGGGATGACCAGCCAGGGCTGGGGCCTCTACGAGGCCGGCAAGCGCCCGGGCCTGTTCCGTCCGGACGTGCAGCGCCGGATGACGGCCGCCCTCGCCTCGACGCCCGAGGCGCTCCAGGCGCTCGCCGCGGGCGCCGACGCGCCCGAAGGCGAGGCCGGCCTTCCCGGCGTGCGCAGCGACGCGGCGGTCTGGGAAGGTCCGCCGCCGGCGGCGCGGCAGAGGCTTCAGCTCTCCACCGACGAACTGGCGCCGTGGGCGGCGTCCGGCGTGATTCTGGAGTACGCCCCCGGGCAGTGGCCGCGCCGCGACCAGGGCTGCGTGATCGAAACCGCGGACGGACGGCGGCTGGTGCGACTCTTCGAGCGCGCCGAGGCCGATCTGCTGGTCCTGCGCGGCGGGCCCGGCGGCCTGCAGGCGGAGGAGCGGCTGCCCCGGGCGGAGGCGCGGCGGGTGGCGGCGGTGGTGGCGCGGATCGAAACCTGATGAAACGATATTGTTGCCATGGCTCCAAAAAGATGAAACATTGGCGTTGGACATCGGGGAGCAGGCGCCATGGGGAGGAGCAGCCCGGCGGAAGAGGTCGACGCCTATGTCGGCGCGCGGATCAGCCTGCGCCGCGCCGCGCTGGGCCTGTCGCAGGCGGCGCTGGCGCAGCGGATCGGCGTGAGCTTCCAGCAGGTCCAGAAGTACGAGAGCGGGCAGAACCGCATCTCCGCCTCGCGGCTGCATCGGGTCGCCCGGGTTCTTGGAACCTCCGTCGAGACCTTCTTCCCGACCGCCGAGGGGCGCGAGATGGAGGCGGGGGGCGTGCAGACCCTGCGCGCGATCACGGCGACCCGGGACGGGCGCGTGCTGGCCTCCGCCTTTCCCCGCATTCCCGACCCGGCCCTGCGGCAGGCGGTGGCGCGGATCGTCGCCGCCCTGGCGCGGGACTGAAAACGCCCGATCGGGCCAGGAGCGCGCCGTGCGGGTGATGGTGATCGACACGGCCCTCGGCCTGTGCACGGCGGGCGTGTTCGAGGTCGGCGCCGGGGCGGCGCCCCTCGGCGTGCGGTCCGAGGCGATGGCCAAGGGGCACCAGGAGCGGCTGGGCGGGCTGGCCCGGGACGCCGCGGCCGAGGCCGGCGGGTTCGACCGCATCGAGCGGATCGGCGTGACGGTCGGTCCGGGGTCGTTCACCGGCCTCCGGGTCGGGCTCGCCTTCGCCCAGGGCCTCGGCGCGGCGCTGGGGCGGCCGGTCGTCGGGATCTCGACGCTCGACGCCCTCGCCGCGTCCGCCGGCGCCCCCGACGTCGCCGCCCTGATCGACGCCCGGCGCGGGCAGGTCTACGCGCGCTTCTGGCGGGACGGCTCGCCGGACGGCGGACCCCAGGCCCTGTCGCTGGAGGAGGCCGGGCGCCGCCTCGACGCCTGCCCGCCGGGCACGGTGCTGGTCGGGTCGGGCGCGGCCCTGTTCCCCGACGACGGGCGTCGGCGGCTGGAGCTGGCGGGCCCCGACCCGGCGGCGCTCGCCCGCCTGACCGCCCAAGGCGACCCGGCGGCGGAGCGGCCTGCGCCGCTCTACCTGCGCGCCCCCGACGCCACCCCGCCCAGCCGGCTGCCCGGCCAGGCCCGGCCGCCCCGGACGTGAGCGACCTGCCGCCGATGGACCCGGAACGGCTGGCGGAAATCCACGCCAGCGCCTTTGCGGAGCCGTGGGACGCCGCGGCGCTCGCCAGCCTGCTGTCGCAACCGGGCGTGTTCGTGGTCGCGGCGGAGGACGGATTCGCGCTGCTCCGGCGGGTCGTCGACGAGGCCGAACTCCTGACCGTGGCCGTGCGGCCCGGGGCCCGGCGCCGCGGCCTGGGCGCCCGCCTCGTCGCCGAAGGCCTGGCGCGGGCGCGGGCGTCGGGCGCGGAGCGGGTCTTCCTCGAGGTGGCGGAGGACAACGCCGCCGCCCGCGCCCTCTACGCCGGCTTCGGCTTCGTCGAGGCCGGCCGCCGGCGCGGCTACTATCCGGCGGCGGACGGCGGACGCCGCGACGCCCTGCTTTTGACACTCAACTTCCCGGCCGCGCTTCCCTAGGGCGACGACGCCCCCTATTCTGACGTCATGGACCGGATCGAGAAACTCTGCGCCGAGCGCGGCATGCGGATGACCGAGCAGCGCCGGGTGATCGCCCGCGTGCTCTCCTCGGCGGAGGACCATCCGGACGTCGAGGAGCTCTACCGGCGCGCCTCGGCGATCGATCCGCACATCTCGATCGCCACCGTCTACCGGACGGTGCGCCTGTTCGAGGAGGCCGGGGTCGTCGAGAAGCATGACTTCGGCGACGGCCGCAGCCGCTACGAGGAGGCGGGCGACGACCACCACGACCACCTGATCGACACCCGGTCGGGGGAGGTGATCGAGTTCTTCGACGCCGAGATCGAGCGTCTCAAGACCGAGATCGCCGAGCGCCTCGGTTTCGAACTGGTCGGCCACAAGCTCGAACTCTACGGCAAGCCGATCGAGGGGGCGGAGCCCTCGAAGCGGGAAGGGCTGATCTTCAAGCGCCACGCCCAGCGCGGGGACGACGCGGCGACCTGATCGCCTTGCCGTCGCCGGTTTCGGCGATCATAAGCCGCAGGATGACCGACACCCTCGCGAAGCCCGCGGTCGAACCGGCGCCGAAGCGCCTGTTCATCAAGACCTACGGCTGCCAGATGAACGTCTACGACTCGGAGCGCATGGCCGATGTGCTGCGGCCGCTCGGCTACGCCCCGACCGACACGGCCGAGGACGCCGACTTCGTCATCCTCAACACCTGCCACATCCGCGAAAAGGCGGCCGAGAAGGTCTATTCCGAGCTGGGCAAGCTGCGCCTGATGAAGGAGGAGCGGCAGGGGGCGATGACCATCGCCGTCGCCGGATGCGTCGCCCAGGCCGAAGGCGAGGAGATCATGCGCCGCCAGCCGGCGGTCGACCTGGTGGTCGGCCCGCAGGCCTATCACCAGCTGCCCGAGCTGCTGACCCGCACGGCCCGGGCGCGCGGCGAGCGCATCGGCGCCGACTTCGCTCCGGTCGACAAGTTCGACGCCCTGCCGGCCGCCCGCGGCGTGAACGGCGTCACCGCCTTCCTCACCGTGCAGGAGGGTTGCGACAAGTTCTGCACCTTCTGCGTGGTGCCCTACACACGGGGCGCCGAGTGGTCGCGACCGGTCGCCGCCGTGCTGGCCGAGGCGCGCGAGCTCGCCGCCCGGGGCGTGCGCGAGGTCACCCTGCTGGGCCAGAACGTCAACGCCTACGACGGCGAAGGGCCGGACGGAAAGCCGTCGTCCCTGGCGCGGCTGGCCTGGGCCCTGGCGGAGATCCCGGGTCTCGACCGGATCCGCTACACCACCAGCCACCCGAACGACATGTCGGACGAGCTGATCGCCGCCCATGGCGAGCTCGACGCCCTGATGCCCTACCTGCACCTGCCGGTGCAGTCGGGCTCGGACCGCATCCTGCGGCTGATGAACCGCAAGCACGGGCGGCAGGCCTATTTCGAACTGGTCGACCGCATCCGGGCGGTCCGACCCGACCTGGCCCTGTCGGGAGACTTCATCGTCGGCTTCCCCGGCGAGACCGACCGCGACTTCGAGGACACCCTCGATCTGGTGCGGCGGGTGAACTACGCCTCGGCCTTCTCCTTCATGTACTCGCCGCGCCCCGGCACGCCCGCGGCGACCATGGCCGCCCAGGTCCCCGACGAGGTCGCCCGCGCCCGCCTGCACGCCCTGCAGGCCCTGCTCACCGAGCAGCAGACCGCCTTCAACGCCTCCCGCGCCGGCCTCACCGTGCCCGTGCTGTTCGAGCGCAAGGGCCGCCACGGCGCCCAGGCCATCGGGCGTTCGCCCTGGCTGCAGTCGGTCCACGTCGAGGACGCGGATCATCTGATCGGCCAGATCGTTCCCGTGGCGATCGAGCGCGGCCAGCAGAACAGCCTGACGGGACGCCTGATGCAGCAGAAGGCGGCCTGATGGCGCGTGAGACCGAGTTCCTGGCCCTCGACGACGCGGCGCTGCGCGCGGTGATCGGTCCCAACAGCCGCCACGTCGCCCTGATCGAGGACGCCTTCAAGGTTCTGATCGAGGCCCCCGGCGGCGGCGTCACCATCAACGGTTCGCCCAAGGACCGCGCCCAGGCCCGACGGGTGGTGCAGACCCTGTCGGACCGGGCCGACACGGGTGCCGAGATCACCGAGGCGGACGTCCGCACCGCGCTGGGCGCGGCGGTCGCCACGCCGCGTCCCGGTCAGGGCCGCACGGTGCCGGACGCGGTCGCCCTGCCGGTCGGCCGACGCGGCGCCATCGCGCCGAAGACGGCGGCCCAGGCCCGCTATCTGGAGATGCTGTCGCGCTGCGAGCTCAGCTTCGGCGTCGGCCCGGCCGGCACCGGCAAGACCTTCCTCGCCGCCGCCTACGGCGCCTCCCTGCTGCGGCGGGGCCAGGTGGACCGGCTGGTCATCACGCGGCCGGCCGTCGAGGCCGGCGAGAAGCTCGGCTTCCTGCCCGGCGACCTGAACGAGAAGGTCGACCCTTACCTCGCCCCCATCTGGGAGGCGCTGAACGACATCCTCGGCGTCGACGACGTGCGCCGTCGCCGCGACAAGGGCGAGATCGAGGCCGCCCCGATCGCCTTCATGCGCGGCCGCACTCTCAGCCACGCCTTCATCATCGTCGACGAGGCCCAGAACACCTCGCGGCTGCAGATGAAGATGGTCCTGACCCGCCTGGGCGAGGGGGCGCGGATGGTGGTCACCGGCGATCCGTCGCAGGTCGACCTGCTCAATCCCCGCGACTCCGGCCTCGGCCACGCCCTGCGCATCCTCGACGGGGTGGAGGGCGTGGGCATGCTCCGCTTCGAGGCCTCGGACGTGGTCCGCCACGCCATGGTCGAGCGCATCGTGCGCGCCTATGACGCCGACGCCTCGCAGCAGCGGCCGCGGGCCGACCTGGAGGACCCCGACCGGTGATCGAGGTCGAGATCGAGGCGCCGGCCTGGACGGCGGACCTGCCCGGGGCCGCGCAGACGGTCGAGCGCGCCGCGGCGGCGGCCCTGGGCGGGACCGAGGGCGACCTCGTCGTGCTGCTGACCGACGACGCGGCCGTCCGCGCGCTGAACGCCCGCTTCCGCGACCGCGACCGGCCGACCAATGTCCTGTCCTTCCCGGCCGCGGCCAGCGCCGCGCCGCACCTGGGCGACCTCGTGCTGGCGCATGGCGTGTGCGCCGCCGAGGCGGAGGCGCAGGGCAAGTCGCTGGCCGATCACCTCGCCCACCTGACCGTGCACGGCGTGCTGCACCTGCTGGGTCGCGACCATGAGGACGAGGCCGAGGCCGAGGCCATGGAGGCGGAGGAGCGTCGCATCCTCGCCGGCCTCGGCGTCGCCGATCCGTACCGGGGGGACGGCGTTGACGCCTGATCCCGCCCGTCGCCGACGCATGGCCGCCCGCTTCGGGCGCATCGCCCTGGCGCTGCTCGCCGGCGCCGGCGCAGCGCTGGCGCACCCCCCGTTCGGCCTGCTGCCGGGCCTGCTCGGCTATCCCCTGCTGATGCTCCTCGCCGAGCGCGCCGCCGGCCCCCGCGGGGGGTTCTGGATGGGCTGGCTGGCCGGCTTCGCCTACTTCTTCATCAGCTGCTGGTGGGTCGCCGAGGCCTTCCTCGTCAACCCGGCCCAGGCCTGGATGGCGCCTTTCGCCGCCTCCCTGCTGCCGATCGGACTGGGCCTGTTCTGGGGGGCCGCCGCCGCCCTGTACCGCCGCTTCCGCCCCGGCGGCGTCCGGCGCGTGCTCGTCTTCGCCGCCCTGTTCTGCCTGATGGAGTGGCTGCGCGGCCATGTGCTGACCGGCTTCCCCTGGAACCCCGCCGGGGCCAGCTGGAAGGCGGGCTCGGGGGCGTCCCAGTTCGCCGCCGTCGCCGGCGTCTACGGCCTCAGCCTCGTCACCGTCGCCTCGGTCTCCGCCCTGGCGCCGCTGCTCGCCCCTGGCGACCGGCGGCGGCGGATCGGCGCGGCCGTGGCCGGGGGCCTCGCGCTGGCGGCCCTCGTCGTCGGCGGCCAGGTCCGGCTGGCCGGGGCCCGGCTCGAGGCGACCGGGCCGCTGGTGCGCGTCGTCCAGGCCGACGTGCCGCAGGAGTCAAAGTGGTCGCCGGAGGCCTACCGGGGCATCGTCCAGCGCTATGTGAACCTCACCGCCCGGCCCGGCGCCGCCCGGCCGGACATCGTGGTCTGGCCGGAGGGCGCCCTGCCGGCCTCGGCCAACCAGGTCTTCGCGCCCGGCGCCTGGGAGGCGGCGGCCATCACCCGCGCCCTGCAGCCGGGCCAGACGCTGATCGCCGGCCTCGGCCGCGGCGAGCCCGACCCGTCGAGCCCCGAGGGCGCGCGCTACTACAACAGCGCCTTCGTGCTCACCGACGCCGGCGCCGCCGGCGTGCGCATCGCCGCCGTCTACGACAAGCACCGGCTGGTGCCCTTCGGCGAGTACCTGCCGGCCGGGGGCGTGCTGGGGGCGCTCGGGGTGCGCAGCCTCACGCACATGCCGCTGGACTTCAGCCCCGGCCCCCGGCCCGCGCCGGTCTCCATCCCCGGCGCGCCCTCCGCCCAGCCGCTGATCTGCTACGAGAGCCTCTATCCCGGGTTCACGCCCGGCGCGGCGGGTCGGCCGGGCTGGATCGTCAACATCTCGAACGACGCCTGGTTCGGCCGCACCTCGGGTCCGGTCCAGCACCTGAACCTCGCCAGCTACCGGGCGATCGAGACCGGCCTGCCGGTGGTGCGCTCCACGCCGACGGGCGTCTCGGCGGTCATCGATCCCTGGGGGCGGGTGGTCGACGGCCAGCGCCTGGACCCGGGCGAAAGCGGCGTGATCGACGCGCGCCTGCCGCAACCGGCGGCGATCACCCTCTACGGTCGGGTCGGGGACCTGCTGTTCTGGCTGGGCGTCATCGCCGCCCTGGCCGCCGGGATTCCCTGGCGGCGACTCCGCGGCCGCCGGCGGGCCGCCTGAGGGCGGGGGCCGTCATCCCCGCTGCGCCGCCGCAGTGCAAAAATTGGATGACATAAGCTCAAGCTCGGCGCATTCAGGCGCTGCGGGTTCCGTGTCGTGAGGACGAACACCATGGCTAGAGGCAAGGGCGAGGACGGCCCCCACCCGGTCGACCGGCACGTGGGACGCCGCGTGTGCGAGAAGCGGCTGGCGCTGGGCTACAACCAGAGCGATCTCGGGCGCGCGCTGGGCCTGACCTTCCAGCAGATCCAGAAGTACGAGAAGGGCGCGAACCGGATCTCGGCCTCCAAGCTTTGGGACATCGCCCGCTTCTTCAAGGTCGACATCGGCTACTTCTTCGAAGGCCTGGCCGGCGCCCAGGCGGGCGTGGCCGAGGGCGGCGGGACGTACGAGCACGACTTTCCCTCGACCCGCTACACGATCGAGATCGGCCGCCTGGCGCCGCAGCTGCCCACCCGACAGCAGAAGCTGGCGCTGGAGCTGATCCGCGAGATGGCCGGCCGCGACGACGCGGACGAGGCCTGAGCGTCAGCCCCCGGCGTCGTTTCGCGCCCGCCCGAAGGTCGGGGCGGCGGCCTTCTGTTCGGCCCAGTAGGCGGCGCCCTCCCGCGGCTTGAACATGGTCCGCGGCGCGCCGTCGCGGGAGACCACGGCGAAGGTGTTGGTCGACGCCTCGTAGAGCAGGACGTCGCCGTTGGGCCGCTCGGCCCTTTCCGTCCCCGCCGGCGGACGGCGGGTGAAGGCCTCGACCTTGTCCAGATACTCGGCCGGCGTCCGGGCGCCGAAATCGGCGCCGTTGCGCTCGAACAGGCGGATCACCTTCTCGTCCACCGTCTCCCGCCGGCTGGCCGTCAGCCGCGGCGCCGCGCCGGTCGCGGGCGTCGCCGTCGGCGGTCCCGCATCGGCGGCCAGCGGCGGAGCCGCGGCCTCGCCGGTCGGCCGCTCGCGGGTCTCCACCGCCGAGCCGCCGTCGCCGCAGGCGGACAATCCCAGAAGCACGGCGGCGGCCGTGATCGCACGCAGGTTCGACATCACTCCCTCCCTCCATCGGGAACGACCCCGGCAAAGGTTAATCACAGGTGGGATGTTCGCGCAATGTTCTCGTAGTGTCGGCCCTCGACGGCAAAGCACGGCGTCGCTAGACCAGCGACATGACCCCAGGCACGCTCTCCGGACGCCGGATCCTGCTCATCGTCGGGGGCGGCATCGCCGCCTACAAGGCGCTGGAGCTCGTGCGCCTGCTCCGCAAGGCCGGGGCGGAGACGATGAGCGTGCTGACGGCGGCGGGGGCGGAGTTCGTCACCCCGATGTCGCTCGCGGCCCTGACCGGCCATCCCGTCCGGCAGTCGCTGTTCCTGCCCGACGACGAGACGGCCATGGGCCACATCGAGCTGTCGCGATGGGCGGATCTCGTGGTGGTGGCCCCGGCCACGGCGGGCCTGTTGGCCAAGGCCGCCAACGGCCTCGCCGACGATCTCGCCTCGACCACCCTGCTGGCCACCGACAAGCGCGTGCTGTGGGCCCCGGCGATGAACGTGCGCATGTGGCTGCACCCGGCCGTGCAGGCGAACGTCGAGCGTCTGCGCGCCTTTGACGGGTTGCACGCGGGCGCCTTCGTCGGACCGGACGAGGGCGAGATGGCCTGCGGCGAGTTCGGTCCCGGCCGGATGGCCGAGCCGGCGGCGATCCTGTCCGCGGTCGAGGCGCTGGTCGCCGGCCCGGCGGGGCGGCCGCTCGCCGGACGGACCGCCGTGGTCACGGCCGGGCCCACCTTCGAGCCGATCGACCCGGTGCGCGGCCTGACCAACCGCTCCAGCGGCAAGCAGGGCTACGCCATCGCCGGAGCCCTGGCCGATCTCGGGGCGCGGGTCACGCTGGTGTCGGGCCCCGTGGCGCTGCAGGCGCCGCCGGGGGTCGAGCGGGTGTGGATCGAGACCGCCCGGGAGATGCAGGCGGCGGTCGACGCCGCCCTGCCCGCGGACATCGCGGTGATGAGCGCCGCCGTGGCCGACTGGCGCGTGGACGGCGTCGCCTCGGGCAAGATCAAGAAGGCCCCCGGCGGGCCGCCGTCCCTGGCCCTGATCGAGAATCCCGACATCCTCGCCGGCGTCTCCGCCCCCGGAAAGAAGCGGCCGGGGCTGGTGGTCGGCTTCGCCGCCGAGACCGCGGACCTCGAGGCCAACGCCCGGGCCAAGCTGTCGCGCAAGGGCTGCGACTGGATCGTCGGCAACGACGTCTCCGCCGGCGTCTTCGGCGCCGAGGACAACGCCGTCACCCTGTTCACCCGCGGCGGCGCCGCCGAACCGTGGCCGCCCCTGTCCAAGGCCGAGGTGGCGCGCCGGCTGGCGGCCCGCATCGCCGGTCATTTCAGCGCCTGAGGATTTCCGCCCCATGACGACCGTCCGCGTCGAACGTCTGCCGTCCGCCGAAGGACTGCCGCCGCCCGCCTACGAAACCTCCGGATCGGCCGGGATGGACCTGCGCGCGGCCCTGCCGGAGGACGCGCCGCTGACGCTGGAGCCGGGCGGGCGGGCGCTGGTCCCCACCGGGCTGAAGATCGCGCTGGAGCCCGGCTTCGAAGCCCAGGTGCGGCCGCGTTCGGGCCTGGCCCTGAAGCACGGGATCACCTGCCTGAACGCGCCGGGCACCATCGACAGCGACTACCGGGGCGAGGTAGGGGTGATCCTCGTCAACCACGGGCGCGAGCCGTTCGTGATCCGCCGGGGGGAGCGGATCGCCCAGATGGTCGTCGCCCGCCACGAGCAGGCGACGCTGGTGGAGGTGGAGGCCCTGGACGCCACCGCCCGCGGCGCCGGCGGTTTCGGCTCGACCGGCCGCTAGGGAGCGGAACGGGGCGCAGGCGCGTTAACCCTGCCTCACGGCCAAGCTGGCCGCAGCTGCAGAGGGAGGTCGCGTATGGAGTCCATGTTCGATTCTGCGGGAGCAATCCTTGCGGGTCTGTTCGAGCTCGCCCAAGGCGGGTTCGACGGCGTCAACCAGGTCACGGGCTTGCTGATCGCGGTCATCGGCGCGTTGCTGATGCCAGGGTGGAGCCGCCTCTGGGCCACGGCGCTCGGCGCGGCCTTCGCCCACATTCTGATCGGCGTGCTCCGCCCGGTGCTGGACGGCGGGGCGCTGGCCCTGCCGCCCCTGCTGAGCCTCGGCTTCTGGATGACTGTGCTGGCCCTGTTCCTGGGCTACGCGATCGTCATCGCCGTCTTCTTCCTGATCCGCACCCTGTTCACCGGCGGACTGCATGTCCGTCGGCGTCACGCGCACTGATCACGCCTGGCGAAAGCCCAGCACGTCCTGCATGTCGTAGAGGCCGGGCTTGCGGCTGCGCACCCAGGCCGCGGCCGCGACCGCGCCCTTGGCGAAGAGCGAGCGGTCGATGGCGGAGTGGCTGAGGGTCAGCACCTCGTCCGCCGAGGCGAACAGGACCGTGTGCTCGCCGATGATCCCGCCGGCGCGGATCGAGGAGAAGCCGATCCGGCCTTCCGGGCGCGGTCCGGTGATCCCGTCCCACGGCGCGGCGCGCAGGGCCGACAGGTCCTCGCCCCGACCGTTGGCGGCGGCTTCGCCCAGCATCAGCGCGGTCCCGGACGGGGCGTCCACCTTGCGCCGGTGGTGCGCCTCGGCGATCTCGATGTCCCACTCCCGGCCGTCCAGCCGCTGGGCGGCGTGCTCGACCAGGCCGATCAGGATGTTGACGCCGAGCGAGAAATTGCCGCTGCGAACGATGGCGATCCGCTCGGAGGCCCGGAGGATTTCGGCCTCCTGCTCCGGCGACAGGCCGGTCGAGCCGATCACCAGGGCGGGTCCGCCGTTGTCGGCGCAGGCGCGGGCCAGCTCGACCGAGGCGTCGGCGGTGGAGAAGTCGATGATCACGTCGCACAGCGACAGGTCGGGGGTTTCGCCGCGGTCGAAGCGGGCCGCGACGACCACGTCCTCCCGCGCGTCCAGCACGGCGGAGACGGCCCGGCCCATCCGGCCGCGGGCGCCGGAGATTCCGGCGTGAAAGATGGCGCTCAAGTCCTGCCCCCCGGCGTGATCACTGGGCTGTTTCCCCGAGGATGTCGGCCCAGAAGCGCTTGGCCTTGCCGGCGAAGCTGGTGTTTCGCGGCGTCTGGCTCTCGCCTAGGGAGGCGGCCAGCTCCTCGAGCAGCGCCTTCTGGTGCGGCGTCAGGTCCGTCGGCGTCTCGACGAACAGCTCCACCACCAGGTCGCCGCGCTGGCGGCCGTTCAGGTGGGGCATGCCCTTGCCCTTGATGCGGACGGTCTTGCCGGTCTGGGCCCCGGCGGGCACCGCCACCGGCTGCTTGCACCGGCCGTCGCAGGCGTCGGAGACCAGACAGGGCGCCTCGATCTCGCCGCCGAGGGCGGCCACGGTCATCGGCACGGGCACGGTCACCAGCAGGTCGAGGTTGTCGCGCTCGAACAGCTCGTGCGGCGTCACCGAGACGAAGACGTAGAGGTCGCCCCGCGGACCGCCGCGCTGGCCGGCGTCGCCCTCGCCCGACAGGCGGATGCGCGAGCCGTCGTCGACCCCGGCCGGGACCTTGAGCTGCAGCTTGCGGGTCTTCCGAACCTGGCCGTGGCCGTGGCAGGTCCCGCACGGCTCGGCGATCATCTGGCCCTGGCCGCCGCAGCGGGGGCAGGTGCGCTCGACCTGGAAGAAGCCGTTGGCGGTGCGAATGCGCCCGGCGCCCTGGCAGGTGGTGCAGGTGACCGGCTTCGTGCCCGGCTTCGCGCCCGAGCCTTCGCAGGTCTCGCACGCGGCGGTGGTGGGCACGCCGATCTCGACGTCGGCGCCCTTGTAGGCCTGCTCCAGGGTGATCTCGAGGTCGTAGCGGAGATCGGAGCCGCGGCGGGGGCCCGCCTGGGCGCGGCCGGTGCGGCCGCCGAACACGTCCCCGAACGCCTCGCCGAAGACCTGGGAGAAGATGTCGTTGACGTCGGCGAAGCCGGCCCCGCCGGCCCCGAAGGGATTGCCGCCGCCGCCGCCGTTCACCCCCGCATGGCCGAAGCGGTCATAGGCGGCGCGCTTCTGCTCGTCGGAGAGCACCGAATAGGCTTCGGAGATCTCCTTGAAGCGCGCCATGGACTCCTCGCAGCCGCCGTTGCGGTCGGGGTGGTGCTGCATGGCCAGCTTGCGGTAGGCCGACTTCAGGCCGGCCGCGTCGACCGTCCGCTCGACTCCCAGAATTTCGTAATAGTCCCGCGCCATCCGGCGTTCGTCCTCTTACTCTCCCGCCCCGCCGCGCGCCCTTGTGCCGGGCGTCTGAAGCTGGGGCGTTGACCGGGCTGACATGGGCGCCCGATCCCGTGATGCAAGTTTCATGAAAAGGCCCCGCCTGCCGGAAAGGCAAGCGGGGCCTCAAGGCTCGGCGCCGTCGTCAGGCGCTCTTCTTTTCGTCCGTGTCCGAGACTTCCTCGAACTCGGCGTCGACCACGCCGTCATCGGCCGGCTGGTCCGCCGCGCCGGCCTCGCCCGAGCCCTGCTGCGCGGCGTACATCGCCTCGCCGAGCTTCATCGAGGCCTGGGCCAGGGTGTTGGTCTTCTGGCGGATGGCCTCCGGGTCCGCGCCGTCCTTCGCCGACTTGAGGTCGTCGAGGGCCGTCTGGATGGCGGCCTTCTCGGTCTCGCCGACCTTGTCGCCGTGCTCGGCCAGCGCCTTCTCGGTCGAGTGGATCAGGGCGTCGGCCGAGTTCTGGGCCTCGACCAGCTCCTTGCGGGCCTTGTCGGCCGCGGCGTTGGCCTCGGCTTCCTTGACCATCTTCTCGATGTCGGCGTCCGACAGGCCGCCGTTGGCCTGGATGCGGATCGACTGCTCCTTGTTGGTGGCCTTGTCCTTGGCGGTGACGTGGACGATGCCGTTGGCGTCGATGTCGAAGGCGACCTCGATCTGCGGCATCCCCCGCGGCGCCGGCGGAATGCCCATCAGGTCGAACTGGCCCAGCATCTTGTTGTCGGCCGCCATCGGGCGTTCGCCCTGGAAGACCCGGATGGTCACGGCCGACTGGTTGTCGTCGGCGGTGGAGAACACCTGGCTCTTCTTGGTCGGGATGGTGGTGTTGCGCTCGATCAGCGGGGTGAACACGCCGCCCAGGGTCTCGATGCCCAGGGTCAGAGGGGTCACGTCCAGCAGCAGCACGTCCTTGACGTCGCCCTGAAGCACGCCGGCCTGGACCGCGGCGCCCAGCGCCACGACCTCGTCCGGGTTGACGCCCTTGTGCGGCTCCTTGCCGAAGAAGGCCTTCACCGCCTCCTGCACCTTGGGCATGCGGGTCATGCCGCCGACGAGAACCACCTCGTCGATGTCCGAGGCCTTGAGGCCGGCGTCCTTGAGGGCCTTCTGGCACGGCTCGATGGTGCGCTGGACCAGGTCCTCGACGAGGGCCTCCAGCTTGGCGCGCGACAGCTTGATGTTCAGGTGCAGCGGGCCCGAGGCGTTCATGGTGATGAACGGCAGATTGACCTCGTACTGGGTGGTCGAGGACAGCTCCTTCTTGGCCTTTTCGGCCTCTTCCTTCAGGCGCTGCAGGGCCAGCTTGTCCTGGCGCAGGTCGACGCCCTGCTCCTTCTTGAACTCGTCGGCCAGATAGTCGACCAGGCGCAGGTCGAAGTCCTCGCCGCCGAGGAAGGTGTCGCCGTTGGTCGACTTCACCTCGAACACGCCGTCGCCGATCTCGAGGATGGAGACGTCGAAGGTGCCGCCGCCGAGGTCGTAGACGGCGATCTTCTGGCCGTCGTTCTTGTCGAGGCCATAGGCGAGGGCGGCCGCGGTCGGCTCGTTGATGATGCGCAGAACCTCGAGGCCGGCGATCTTGCCGGCGTCCTTGGTGGCCTGACGCTGGGCGTCGTTGAAGTAGGCCGGGACGGTGATGACGGCCTGGGTCACCTTCTCGCCGAGGTAGGCCTCCGCGGCCTCCTTCATCTTGCCGAGGGTGTAGGCCGAGATCTGCTGGGGCGAATAGTCCTTGCCGTGGGCGCGCACCCAGGCGTCGCCGTTCGGGCCCTTGACGATCTCGTAGGGCACCATGCCCTTGTCCTTGGCCACCACCGGATCGTCAAAGTTGCGGCCGATCAGGCGCTTGATGGCGAAGAAGGTGTTGGCCGGGTTGGTCACCGCCTGGCGCTTGGCCGGCTGGCCGACGAGAACCTCGCCGCCGTCCTGGATGGCGACCACCGAGGGGGTGGTGCGGTTGCCTTCCGCGTTCTCGATGACCTTCGGGTTCTTGCCGTCCATGACGGCCACGCACGAGTTGGTGGTGCCGAGGTCGATGCCGATGATCTTGGCCATGGGCTTGTTCTTCTCTCCGTTCAGCGGGCGATGCGGCGGCCTCACAGGGAGCGCCGCGCGTGACCGCCCCCGATCAAGGGTCCGATCTGTTGATGTCGTCTCGCCCGATAGCCCCACGAAACGCGGGGTTTTCCGGCGGTTGTCGCCGATATGGGAAACACCCCCCCGCCCGCAAGGCCCCGGCGCGGATTCCGTGGGCCGCGCCGCCGGGCCGTTTCGGGCTCAGGCGGCCGTCTGGGCCGCCGTCTCCGTCGGCTTCAGGTCCAGCAGGGCGAACAGACGGGCGTCCTCGTCCTGCTCCGGATTGGGCGTGGTCAGCAGCTTGCCGCCGATGAAGATAGAATTGGCCCCGGCGAGGAAGCACAGGGCCTGCATCTCCGGGCTCATGGTCTCGCGTCCGGCCGACAGGCGCACCCTCGCCTTCGGGCAGACGAGCCGGGCCACGGCCACGGTGCGCACGAACTCGATCGGGTCGATCTCCCCGTCCCGCTTCACCCGGTCGCCCAGCGGCGTGCCGGTCACCGGAACCAGCGCGTTGACCGGCAGGCTGTCGGGGTGTTCCGGCAGGGTGGCCAGGGCGTGCAGCAGGCCGGCCCGGTCGCGGCGACTCTCGCCCATGCCGACGATGCCGCCGCAGCAGGTGCTCATCCCCGCCTCGCGCACGTGGCGCAGCGTCTCCAGCCGGTCCCCCCAGGTCCGGGTGGTCACCACCTCGGCGTAGTATTCCGGTCCGGTGTCGAGGTTGTGGTTGTAGTAGTCCAGCCCCGCCGCCTTCAGCTGGCGGGCCTGGTCCGCCGTCAGCATCCCCAGGGTCGCGCAGGTCTCCAGGCCCAGCGCCTTCACCCCGGCGATCATCGCCGCCAGCTTCGGCGTGTCGCGGTCCTTCAGCTCACGCCAGGCCGCGCCCATGCAGAAGCGGTCGGCGCCGCCGGCCCTGGCCGCCATGGCCTCGGCCAGCACCGCCTGGGCGTCCATCAGCTTCCCGGCCTTGAGGCCGGTGTCAAAGCTGGCGGACTGGGAGCAGTAGCCGCAGTTTTCGGCGCAGCCCCCGGTCTTGATCGACAGCAGCTGGCTCCGCTGCACCTCCGACGGGTCGAACCAGCGCCGGTGCACCGTGGCGGCCGCGTAGACCAGCTCCATGAACGGCCGGGCGAACAGGGCCTCGACCTCTTCGAGGGTCCAGTCGTGGCGGGGGGTGGAGGGATCCTGGGCCATGGGGCGTTCCTGCCCGCCCCGGACCCGCGGTGCAAGGCGTCAGGCGGCCCGGGACAGGCGAACGGCCGGACCCGCGTCTTCCAGCCGGAAGCGGGCCACCGAGGCCGAAAGGCTCTCCGCCTCCTGGCGCAGCGAATGGCTGGCGGCGGTCGCCTCCTCGACCATGGCGGCGTTCTGCTGGGTCACCTGGTCCATCTGGTTGACGGCGGTGTTGACCTGCTGGAGCCCGGTGGCCTGTTCCTGGGCCGAGGCGGCGATCTCGGAGACCAGGCTGTCGATCTCGGCCACCCGGTCAACGATCCGCTGCAGCGCCTCGCCGGTCTGGCCGACCAGGCTGACGCCCGAGCCGACCTGGGCGGTCGAGGCGGAGATCAGGGTCTTGATCTCGCGCGCCGCCTCGGCCGAGCGCTGGGCCAGGGCCCGC
Organism: Brevundimonas sp.; assembly: GCF_013912005.1. Classification (GTDB taxonomy): domain Bacteria; phylum Pseudomonadota; class Alphaproteobacteria; order Caulobacterales; family Caulobacteraceae; genus Brevundimonas. Next base: position 24,635 of record NZ_JACESB010000021.1, read on the forward strand.
ACCTCCGAGGCCACCACCGCGAAGCCGCGGCCGGCGTCGCCCGCCCGGGCCGCCTCGACCCCGGCGTTCAGGGCCAGCAGGTTGGTCTGGAAGGCGATCTCGTCGATCACGCCGATGATCTGGCTGATCTGCTGCGCCGACTGCTCGATCGCGCTCATGGCGGCGACGGCGTCGCGGACGACCACCCCCGAGGTCTCCGCGTCGCCGCGGGCGCCGAGCACGACGTCCGCCGCGAGGCGCGCGCCTGCGGCTGTCCTCTTGACCGTGGCGGTGATCTCGTCGAGCGCCGCCGCCGTCTCCTCAAGACTGGCGGCCTGCTGCTCGGTGCGGCGGGACAGGTCGTCCGAAGCCTGGCTGATCTCGTCGGAGCCGGAGCGGATCACGCCCGCGTTCTCCGCAACACGGCTCATGGCCTGGCGAAGCGCGCCGACCGCGGCGTTGAAATCGTTCCTGAGGCCCCGGTACTCCTCGGGGAAATCATCGTCGATGCAGGAGACGAGGTCGCCTTGGGCGAGACCGGCCAGGCTCTTGCCGACGATGGACACGACCCGCGTCTGGCGCGCTTCCGCCTCGGCGCGCGCGGCCTCGCTGCGGTCCCTCTCTGCGGCGAGAACCTCGAGATAGATCGAGATGGCGAGATCCATGTCGAGCATGACCCGCTGGGTCAGTTCGGCGATGGCTTCGGCCGTGATCCGGTCGTGCTCGGCGCCGGCAAACCGGGACCGTCGACGGTTCGCGACCCGCTCCACCAGATGGGCGAGCAGAACGCTGTAACCGCCGATGTACCAGCGAGGCTCCAGGCCGATGCGGGCGTGAATCTCGCCGATCGTGCGGACGGATGTGGCGTAGCCATGGTCCAGCCGGCCGTCGATGATCGCGTCCCAGTGCTTGCGCTGCGCGGCGCTGGCGGCGGACATGTGCTGGTCGTCGCGGAAGAAGCGGCGGGTCTCGGGGTACTCCCGGACCCGGGCGTAGAAGGCGTCCAGCCCCACCGGGACGGCCTCGCGCAGAACGTCGCTGACGGCGCGGTACGACGGCGAGGGCTCCGACAGCCCCATGAAAGCCGCCCGGCGTTCGAGTTCGTGACCTGACATTGGCGCTCCGGGGTCTGCCTCTTCTTTGAAGGCCACACTGAAGCGCAGGCGCTGGCGCGGGGTTAACCGTGACGTGCGTAGTTTCCCGTATCTCGCGTATAAGACATAAAGACATCCTTATATGTTTTCTTGCTCCGCAGCGGCAGGCGGTCTAAAGGCCGCCTGAACAGCCGACCGGAACCGAACCATGACCGACTACATCGTCCGCGACATCTCCCTGGCCGACTACGGCAACAAGGAGATCGCCATCGCCGAAACCGAAATGCCGGGCCTGATGGCGCTGCGGGCGGAGTTCGGGAAGGACCAGCCGCTGAAGGGCGCCCGGATCGCCGGCTCCCTGCACATGACCATCCAGACGGCGGTGCTGATCCAGACGCTGGAGGCCCTCGGCGCCGAGGTGCGCTGGGCCTCGTGCAACATCTTCTCCACCCAGGACCACGCCGCCGCGGCGATCGCCGCCAACGGCACGCCGGTGTTCGCCATCAAGGGCGAGACCCTCGTCGAGTACTGGGACTACGCCCACAAGATCTTCGAATGGGCCGACGGCGGCTATCCGAACCTGATCCTCGACGACGGCGGCGACGCCACCCTGCTGTGCGTGCTGGGCCCCAAGGCGGAGAAGGACGCCTCGGTGCTCGACAATCCGCAGAACGAGGAGGAGGAGGCGCTCTTCTCGGTGATGAAGCGGTATCTGAAGGAGAAGCCCGGCTTCTACTCGGCCATCCGCGACGCCATCGGCGGCGTCTCGGAAGAGACCACCACCGGCGTGCACCGCCTGTATCAGATGGCCGAGCGCGGCGAGCTGCCGTTCCCCGCCATCAACGTCAACGACAGCGTCACCAAGTCCAAGTTCGACAACCTGTACGGCTGCCGCGAGAGCCTCGTCGACGCCATCCGCCGCGGCACCGACGTCATGCTCTCGGGCAAGGTCGCCGTGGTCTGCGGCTATGGCGACGTGGGCAAGGGCTCGGCCGCCTCGCTGCGCCAAGGGGGCGCCCGGGTGAAGGTCACCGAGATCGACCCGATCTGCGCCCTGCAGGCGGCGATGGAAGGCTATGAGGTCGTGACCCTCGAGGACGCCGCCGCCGACGCCGACATCTTCGTCACCGCCACCGGCAACAAGGACGTGATCACCGTCGATCACATGCGGGCGATGAAGAACAACGCCATCGTCTGCAACATCGGCCACTTCGACAGCGAGATCCAGGTCGCGGGCCTGAAGAACTTCAAGTGGGACGAGATCAAGCCGCAGGTCCACCATGTGGAGTTCCCGGACGGCAAGAAGATCATCCTGCTGTCCGAGGGCCGGCTGGTGAACCTGGGCAACGCCACCGGCCACCCGTCGTTCGTGATGTCGGCCAGCTTCACCAACCAGACGCTGGCCCAGATCGAGCTGTGGACCAACCGCGCCGCCTACGAGAACCGCGTCTACACCCTGCCCAAGCACCTCGACGAGAAGGTCGCGGCCCTGCACCTCGGCAAGCTCGGCGCGAAGCTCACCGTGCTGAAGGACGAGCAGGCGAAGTACATCAACGTGCCGGTCGAAGGCCCCTTCAAGCCGGACCACTACCGGTACTAGGGCGCGGATCGAGGAGGCGAAGGCCGGCGGCTGAACCGCCGGCCTTTCGCATGTCCGGCCCGGAGATCAGGCGGCGAGCTGCGACTGTCCGTGATCGGCGTCGCGATCCGCCAGGCCGGTCTCGAAATCCATGAAGATGTCCATCAGCTCCTCGGGCCCCACGGGCACGGCGCCCGGGGCGAAGCGGAACCGCCAGAAGCTGATGATGTGCTGGACGGCCCCGAGCTGCTCGCCCAGCCGGATGAACATGCGCGGCGCGCGCAGCAGGAAGTCGCGGAAGGCGCCGGGGTCCGCCCGCCGCGTCAGACCCGCGTAGGCCTCGTCATAGACCTCGAGGGTGCGCTCGGCCTCGGCGCAGGTGCGGGCGATCCGGTCCGTGAGGATGCGCCGGCAGCGATCCAGCTCGGCGCGGGTCTCCCGGTCGCACCGCCCCGCCGGCCGGGCGACGCCGACCGCGGCGGCGACCTCGGCGGCCTGGGGCCTGAGGCTGGTCAGCACCCATTTGTAGTAGAGGAAGCCCTTCCAGCAGAAGACGCCCTCCTCGTAGTCCTCGGGGCGCAGCTGGAGCGTGTCGCGAAGGGCGTCCAGCTGCCCGCCCGCCTCGTTCGACAGGATCTTGCCGGCGAAGCGCCGCGTCGAGCCGACAGCCTCGAGATCGGATCCGATGCTGAGCGTGACCAAGGGCCGGATCTCGGCCTCGACGAACTGCACCATGCGGGTGAGGTCCGCGTCGCTGACCGCGAAGTAGAAGGACGCCGGCTCCACGCCGTTGCGGCGCAGCTGCTCGCGCAGCAGGAAGGGGTCGAGGGAGGGAAGGGCGTCCATCAGCCTCAGCGTGGCGAGGTCCGGGTGATCGGAGTCGAGCCCGAAGGCCTCCCGCATGCTGCGCTCGAATCCGCGCTGGTCGACGAGGATCGAGCGTCCGCCGCTGGACAGGTCGGTGGTGTCGATGGGCACGACCACCTTGGTGGCGACGTGCCGGCGCAGGTGGAACAGGTCCAGTTCGTCGCGGCGCAGCCGGTGCTTGATGACCAGGCCGCGATTGAGCGCCGGCGTGCGGAACACGGGACGCGCCCGCCATTCCGGATCGCGTTCGTGCGTCTCGGCCACCCGCAGCAGGTTGAGCACGCGCGCCGTCGACGCCGATCGGCGCAGGTGGGCCAGATTGCGGATAGCGCGGTCGGTCATCGGGCCCCCTCGTCCCGCCCACCAAAGCACGGAAGCGTAACCTTTGCCTTAGCGCCGCGCCCGCTGGTTTCCCCGCCCGGCGCGGCCTAGAGTGAAGTCATGACCGTCTTCGACATCCTCATCCTGCTGGCCATCGCCGCCGTCGCGATCACCCTCGGCTTCGGCATACGCTCGCTCTACCAGGAGGGCCCCGAGGCGCGCTCGCGGTCCAACAAGCTGATGCGGCTGCGGGTCGCGCTGCAGGCGCTGGCGGTGGCGCTCCTCGTCATCGGGATGTGGTGGAAATCCACGCACGGGGCCTGAGCCGGTGGTCGTGCTGAACCGGATCTACACGAAGACCGGCGACGACGGGCGGACCCGGCTGGCCTCCGGGGCCCCGGTGTCCAAGAGCGACGCCCGGGTCGAGGCCTACGGCGCGGTCGACGAGCTCAACGCGGTGATCGGGGTGGCGCGGCTGCATTCGGGCCAGAACGACCGCATCGACGCCATGCTGGGCCGCATCCAGAACGAGCTGTTCGACCTCGGCGCCGATCTGGCGACCCCGCTCGACCCGGCGCCGAAGTGGGAGGCGCTGCGCGTGCTGGACAGCCAGGTGGAGCGGCTGGAGCAGGAGATCGACTGGATGAACGAGAGCCAGAAGGCGCTCGACAGCTTCATCCTCCCGGGCGGGTCGCCGCTGTCGGCCCATCTTCATCTGGCCCGCACCGTCTGCCGCCGCGCCGAGCGCGAGGCGGTGCGGCTGATGGAAGCGGGGGAGGCGGTGACGCCGGCGGCGGTGCGCTACCTCAACCGGCTGTCGGACCACCTGTTCGTCGCGGCGCGCCGGGCCAACGCCCACGGCGCCGACGATGTGAAGTGGGTCCCCGGCGCGACCCGCTGATCAGCGCTGTTCAGCGAGGGCGGCGCGCTGGCGCGCGGCGTCGGCGTCGCGGGCGGCCTTGCGGGCCTGCAGCTGGTCCTCGATGGCGATCAGCTCGCGGTTCTTGGCGTCCGAGGCCTCGGCCCGGCTGACGCCGAGGGGCCGCCCGGTGATCTCGGCGATCGAGATCGGCTGGGCGCAGACCCGGCCCTGGGGATCCCACCACTTGCCGCCGGCCTCGCAGCGCTCCTCCGGCGCCTTGACCAGTCCCTGCCAGGCGAAGGTCAGTCCGACCGCCACCGCGAAGGTGCACAGGAACAGGACGCTGAGCCGTTTCATGGTCAGGAGTCGGTGCATGGGACGATCCGGAGGCTGGCGCGTTGACGCCGCGTTACGTTGACAGGCCGGGCGAGGGGTACCTATTGCCTGACCCAACATTCCGGCGACTTTGTGGATAGCGCAATGAAGGTTCTCGTCCCCGTCAAACGGGTGATCGACTACAACGTCAAGGCTCGCGTGAAGGCGGACCAGACCGGGGTCGACCTCGCCAACGTCAAGATGAGCATGAATCCCTTCGACGAGATCGCCGTCGAGGAGGCCGTGCGCCTGAAGGAAGGCAAGGAGCATCACGCCGCCGGCACCGCGACCGAGATCGTGGTCGTGTCCATCGGCGTGACCCAGGCCCAGGAGACGATCCGCACCGCCCTGGCCATGGGCGCCGATCGCGGTCTGCTGATCCAGTCCGACTCCGACCTCGAGCCGCTGGCCGTCGCCAAGCTGCTCAAGGCGGTGGTCGAGGAGGAGAAGCCCGATCTGGTGCTGATGGGCAAGCAGTCGATCGACGGCGACAACAACGCCGTCGGCCAGATGCTCGCCGCCCTGTTGGGCTGGCCCCAGGCCACCTTCGCCTCGAAGATCGAGATCGGCGGCGGCAAGGCCACGGTGACGCGCGAGATCGACGGCGGCCTGCAGACGATCGCCGCCGAACTGCCGGCCGTGGTCACCGTCGACCTGCGCCTCAACACCCCGCGCTACGCCTCCCTGCCCAACATCATGAAGGCCAAGAAGAAGGAGATCGCCATGAAGGCGGTCGCCGACTACGGCGTCGACGTCGCGCCGCGCCTGAAGGTCCAGAAGGTCACCGAGCCGCCGAAGCGCGCCGCCGGGGTCAAGGTGGAGAGCGCCGCCCAGCTGGTCGAAACCCTCAAGTCCGCGGGAGTCCTGTAATGGCCGTTCTCGTCATCGCCGATCACGACGGTTCGACCGTCCGCGACACCACCCACAAGACCGTGACCGCCGCCCGCGCCCTCGGCGGCGACGTCGACCTGCTGGTCGTCGGCCAGGACGCGCGCGCCGTGGCCGACGCCGCGGCGAAGATCGACGGCGTCCGCAAGGTGCTGCTCGCGGAAGGCGCCGGCCTCGGCAAGGCGCTGGCCGAGGCCGTCGAGGCCACCGTCCTGTCGCTGGCGGAGGGCTACGACGCCATCCTCGCCCCGGCCACCACGGACGGCAAGAACTACGCCCCGCGCATCGCCGCGCGGCTGGACGTCGCCCCGATCTCGGACATCGTCGAGGTGGTCGCGCCCGACACCTTCGTGCGACCGATCTACGCCGGCAACGCGCTGGAGACGATCCAGAGCTCGGACGCGAAGAAGGTCATCACCGTCCGCTCGACCGCCTTCGCGGCGGCCGGCGAGGGCGGCTCGGCGTCGGTCGAGACCGTCGCCGGCGGCGAGGCGCCGAAGACGACCTTCGTCGGCGAGGAGATGGTCAAGTCGGACCGGCCGGAGCTGGGCGCGGCGAAGATCGTCGTCTCCGGCGGCCGGGCGCTCGGCTCCGCCGAGGAGTTCCACGCGGTGATGGACCCGCTGGCCGACAAGCTGGGCGCCGCCGTCGGCGCCTCGCGCGCGGCCGTCGACGCCGGCTATGCGCCGAACGACTACCAGGTCGGCCAGACCGGCAAGGTCGTCGCCCCGCAGCTCTACATCGCCATCGGCATCTCGGGGGCCATCCAGCACCTCGCCGGGATGAAGGACTCGAAGGTCATCGTGGCGATCAACAAGGACCCGGACGCGCCGATCTTCCAGGTCGCCGACTACGGCCTGGTCGCCGACTACAAGACCGCCGTGCCCGAGCTGATGGCGGCGCTGGGGTAGGATCCTGGCCGGGGATCGCGCGGCCCGGCTGGCCGTCAGGCTGACGCCGGGCGCCGCCGTCGATCGCGTCGACGGCTGGGACGTGGACGCCGACGGGCGTCCCGTCCTGAGGGTCCGGGTGCGCGCCCGGCCGGTCGAGGGCGAGGCCAACGCCGCCCTCCTCAAGCTGCTGGCGAAGGCGCTGGGCGCGCCGAAATCCGCCGTCGCGCTGGATCGGGGCGGACAGTCGCGGATGAAGATGATCCTCGTCCGGGGGCTGACGATCGATGATCTGCGAAGCCGCCTTACCGACTTGTAATGTTTCCGGCCTTGTCGCGGCGGCGCGGAGCCATTTGTAATCCGCGCCGACCGGCGCCTCGGGCGCACCAGGGGATGCTTCGATGAGACTTCACCGCCTGCGGGGCGCCAGCCTCGCCGCCCTCGCCTGCGCGGCGCTGGCCGCCTGCGCCACGACAGGAAGCAACGGTTCGAACGGCGACGAGGCCGCCTCGTCCGGCGACTCCGGGCGCGCCGCCCTGGCGCCGGGCCTGGACGCCGCCGCCAACCCGGATCCCTTCCCGTCCACCTACCGAGGCCTGCCGCGCCAGAACATGGCGATCGTCGGCGGCGTGGTGTTCACCGGCGCCGGGCAGCGCATCGAGAACGGCGTGGTCATTGTCACCGACGGCCGCGTCGCCGCGGTCGGCGACGCCTCGACGCCGGTTCCGGCCGGCCACCAGGTGGTCGACGCCCGCGGCCGCTTCGTCACCCCGGGCATCATCGATGTCCACTCCCACCTCGGCGTCTATCCCTCGCCGGGCGTGCAGGGGATGAGCGACGGCAACGAGGCGACCAGCCCGAACACCGCCCAGGTCTGGGCCGAGCACTCGCTGTGGCCGCAGGATCCCGGCTTCAACGCCGCCCGCGCCGGCGGCGTGACCACCCTCCAGATCCTGCCCGGCTCGGCCAACCTGTTCGGCGGCCGCGGCGTCACCGTCCGCAACGTCCCCTCGGTCACGATGCAGGGCATGAAGATGCCCGGCGCCCCCTACGGGCTGAAGATGGCCTGCGGCGAGAACCCGTCGCGGGTCTACGGCTCGCGCAACCAGTCGCCGGCCACCGGCATGGGCAACATGGCCGGCTACCGCGCCGCCTTCATCGCCGCGCGCGAGTACAAGGCCAAGTGGGACAAGTGGCGCGAGGACGGCGAGGGCTCGCCGCCTACCCGCAACCTGCAGAACGAGACCCTCGCCGGCGTGCTGGACGGCTCGATCCTGGTGCAGAACCACTGCTACCGGGCCGACGAAATGGCCCAGATGATCGATCTGGCGAAGGAGTTCGGCTTCCGCATCACCGCCTTCCACCACGCCATCGAGGCCTACAAGCTGGCCCCGACCCTCGCCCGGGAAGGCATCTGCGCCGACATGTGGACCGGCTGGTGGGGCTTCAAGATGGAGGCGCTGGACGCCGTCGAGGCCAACGCCGCCCTCGTCGACGCCCCGCCGAACAGCTGCGCCGTGATCCACTCGGACGACGCGGAACTGACCCAGCGCCTCAACCAGGAGGCCGCCGCGGCCCTTGCCGCCGGCCGCCGCATGGGCATGGACATTCCCGAGGAGCGGGCGATCAGCTGGATCACCCTGAATCCGGCCCGGTCACTCGGCATCGCCGACCAGACCGGCTCTCTGGAGCCCGGCAAGCGCGCCGACGTGGTGATCTGGAGCGCCAATCCGCTCAGCGTCTACGCCCGCGCCGACCAGGTCTTCATCGACGGCGGCCTGGCCTTCGACCGCATGAACCCGGCCTACCAGCCGCTGTCCGACTTCGAGCTGGGCCAGCCCGGCTACGGCCTCGCCGCCGCCAACGTTCCGCAGGGAGCCCGCTGATGCGCCTCAGGACCCTCATCCTCGCGGCGGCCGGCGCGGCCGCCTTCGCCCTCCCGGCCGCGGCGCAGCAACTGACCGCCATCACCGGCGGCCGGGTGCTGACCGGAACCTCGGTGATCGAGAACGGCACGGTGGTCATCCGCGACGGCCGCGTGGTCTCGGTCGGCGCCGGCGCCGCCCCCTCCGGCGCCACGGTGATCGACGCCCGCGGCAAGGTGGTCTCGCCCGGCTTCGTGGCGGTGGACTCCGGCCTCGGCGGCTCGGAGATCTCCTCGGTCGGCGATTCCGACGACCTGCGCAACGGGGCCAATTCGATCAGCGCCTCGTTCGACGTCAGCTACGGCCTCGATCCGTGGTCGATCACCCTGCCGGTGGCCCGGCTGGGCGGCATCACCCGCGCGGTGGTCGTGCCCAACCACCCGGGCGGCGGGGGCGGCGGCCACGCCCATGACGATTCCGACTTCGCCGGCGTCGGGCACGGCGGCCTGCAGTCGCCCAGCCTGTTCGCCGGCCAGGCGGCGGTCATCCACCTCGCCGCCGGGACCGACATCCTCGTCAAGCCGCGCGTGGCCATGGTCGCCCCGTTCGGCGAGGCCGGGGCGGGCGTCGCCGGCGGCGCCCGCGGGGCCCAGTTCGTCCAGTTCAAGGAAACCCTGGCCGAGGTCCGCCTCTACGCCCGCAACAAGGCCGCCTACGACCGCGCCGGCCTGCGCGACCTCAGCCTCTCACGCGCCGATCTGGAAGCCCTGATCCCGGTGGCGAACGGCCAGATGCCGCTGATCGTCACGGTGCGCCGCGCCGCCGACATCCTGCAGGTGCTGCGTCTGGCGCGCGAGGAAGGGGTGAAAATCATCCTCGACGGGGCCGAGGAGGGCTGGCTGGTGGCGTCGCAGATCGCCGCCGCCGACGTGCCGGTGCTGCTGAACCCGATCTCCAACCTGCCGGGCAGCCTCGAGACCCGGGCGGCGCGGATGCAGAACGCCGCGGCGCTGGACGCCGCCGGGGTGACCATCGCCATCAAGGGCAACGAGGGCTCGATTCATCGCGCCCGCGAGACCCGCTACAACGCCGGCAACGCCGTGTCGCACGGCCTGCCCTACGAAGCGGCGATCGAGGCGATCACCGTCAACCCGGCCCGCATCTTCGGCATGGCCGGCCAGTTCGGCGAGCTGCGCCCCGGCGCGGCGGCCGACGTGGTGGTCTGGTCCGGAGATCCGCTGGAGCCGCTCAGCATCGCCGAGCGCATCTGGGTCAACGGCGAGGAGCAGGCCCCGACCAGCCGCCAGTTCCTGCTGCGCGACCGCTATGCGCAGGGTGGCGAAGGGGCGATGCCGCCCGCCTACGGCCGGTAGGGCCAGGTGTTAGGTTCTAGGTTCTAGGTGCTAGGGAGGGCTTCCTCTTCCCTAGCACCTAGAACCTGATCCCTAGAACCTTCATGTCCCCCCGCATCTTCATCGACGCCGACGCCTGCCCGGTGAAGGACGAGGTCTACCGGGTGGCGGAGCGCTGCGGGCTGAAGGTGTTCGTGGTGTCCAACGGCTGGATCAACACGCGGCGCGAGCCCTGGATCGAGCAGGTGGTGGTCGACGCCGGCCCCGACGTCGCCGACGACTGGATCGCCGAACGGGCGGGGCCGGGCGACATCGTAGTCACCGCCGACATCCCGCTGGCCGACCGCTGCCTGAAGGCGGGGGCGCAGGCGCTGAAGGCCAACGGCCAGCCGTTCACGCCCGACTCCATCGGCTCCGCCCTCGCCGGACGGATGGTCGGCGAGCACCTGCGCTCCATGGGGGTGGCCACCTCCGGCCCGCCGCCGTTCGGGCCGAAGGACCGTTCGAACTTCCTGCAGGCGCTGGACCGGGCCGTGGTCGCGGCGCGGCGGGCGGCGCGATGACCGTCATCCCCGAGGACGAGCTGGAGTTCCGCTTCTTCCGCGCCGGCGGCCCGGGCGGCCAGAACGTCAACAAGGTCTCGACCAGCGTCCAGCTGCGCTTCGACGTGGTCAACTCGCCGTCCCTGTCCGAGGCGGTCAAGGAACGGCTGCTGAAGCTCGCCGGCAGCCGGGCGACCCAGGCGGGCGAGGTGCTGATCACGGCCGTGCGCTTCCGCACCCAGGAGCGGAACCGGGCGGACGCGATCGCCCGGCTTCAGGCCCTGGTCGACGAGGCTTCGATCAGGCCGGTGTTCCGGGTGCCCACCCGCCCCACGCGCGCCTCGAAGGAGCGCCGGCTGGAAGGCAAGGCGAAGCGCGCCTCGATCAAGAGCGCCCGCGGCAAGCCCCGTCTGACGGACTGAGTCCTATTCCGCCGGACGGAACAGCAGGGCGGCGACCTTGCCGGCGGCGTCGAAGCCGATGATCCACTGGGTGTCGGCGTTGGCGAAGGTGACGGCGAACAGGTCCGCCCCGTCCTGGCTGCCGACGAAGTCGATCGCCTGCACCGCGCCGAAGCCCTGGATTAGCGGCGTCACCTGGGCCTCCTGCTCGCGCACCTTGCCGGCGAGGTCCTCCGACATCAGCGAATAGTCCATCGCGCCGGCCTGGGCGCCGGCGATGATGGCGCGCAGGGTCTCCTCCGATGCGGCGTTCAGCGGTTCGCGCGCCGCGGGGGCCGCGGGTTCGGGCGCGGCGGCCTGGCCCTGCCGGGCGAAGGGGTCGGGCACGGCGCCGGCCGCGACCTGGGCCTGGGCGGCGGCGGGGAGGGCGGCCAGGACGGCGGCGAGCAGAAGCGGCTTCATGGGGTCGTCTCCGTTGTCGACTTCAGACGATGGCGGGCCAAAGCGACAGAACAAGGGCGGCTCCGGCCGCAGCGGCGACGAAGCCGAGGGCGAAGGCCGCCCAGCCCGGCAGGCGCTCCTCGCGGATCACCACCGTGTGGGTCCGCGGCGGATCCTGCACCAGTTTCGACAGCGCCTTCAGCGTCGTCCGCAGCTCGTTGACCGCGTCCCGCACCTGGGCCTGCGGTCCCAGTTCGCGGCGGATCCAGCGCTCCACGACCGGCTGGGCTGCGGCCCACAGGTCGTGATCCGGGTTCAGCCGCCGCGCCACGCCCTCGACCGAGACCATGGTCTTCTGCAGCAGGATCAGCTCCGGCCGCAGGTGCATGTCGAACAGGTCGGTGATCTCGAACAGCTGGCCCAGCAGGCGGCCCATGGACACCTGCGACGCCTGCTTGCCGATCACCGGCTCGCCCACGGCGCGCAGCGCCTGGGCGAAGGCCTCGACCGAGTGCTCGGGGGGCACATAGCCCGCCTCGAAGTGGACCCGGGCGATGCGGTCGTAGTCGCGGCTGATGAAGCCCCAGAGGATCTCGGCCAGGTAGCGACGCTCGGCCGGCCCCAGCCGTCCGACGATGCCGAAGTCGATCGCCGTCAGCTCGGCCGGGGCGTGGCAGAACAGGTTGCCCTCGTGCAGGTCGGCGTGGAAGGCGCCGTGGTCCAGCGCCTGGCTCAGGAAGGCGCGGACGACGTTGTCGGCCAGGGCGTCGCGGTCGATGCCGGGCTGCTCGGCGGCGGCCGGATCGGTCAACGGCAGGCCGCGGGCCCACTCCAGCGTCAGCACCCGCTTGCCGACCCCGTCCCAGATCACCCCCGGCGCGGTCATGTGGCCGCCGATGTCGCCGGCGGCGGCGCTGCGGGCCATGATTTCCCCGAGCTCGGAGGCGGCCGCGGCCTCGAGCCGCATGTCCAGCTCGAGGGTCAGGGCGCGGGCGATGGTCTCGACGAAGGCCGCCGGCTCGAGCCGCCGCGCCAGCGGCACGAAGCGGACCGCCAGCCGCGCCGCCAGACGCATGGCGTCCAGCCCCTGGGCGACGCGACGCTCCACGCCCGGCCGCAGGATCTTGACGGCCACGCGCCGGCCGTCGGCGAGCACCGCCGGGTGGGCCTGCGCCAGCGAGGCGGCGGCCACCGGCGGACCGAAGTCGGTGAACAGGCTCTCCACCGGCCGGCCGAGCGACCGTTCGACCTCGCGGCGGGCCTGGTCGACGGGGAAGGGCGGCAGGGCGTCCTTCAGTCGGCCGAGGTCGCGGGCGAACTCCACGCCGAAGATGTCGGCGCGCGTCGCCAGCACCTGGCCCAGCTTGATGGCGACGGGCCCGAGATGCTCGAAGGCCTTGCCCAGCCGCTGGCCCGGCCGGCCGTCCCGGCCCTCGCGGCCGGCGAACAGGTGCAGCAGATGGGCGATCCAGCGCGCCCAGACCGGCAGCAGCGGGGTGATCTCGCGCGGGATCAGGGCGTCGTGGCGAACCAGCACGCCCAGCCAGCCGAGCAGGCGCAGCAGGGATTCGGCCGGGCGGCGCACCGGCAGGGTCGCCGGCGGCGGCGGCGGCGTCGCGGGATCGATGCGTGCGGTCAGATCGCCCACCCGTGGTGAATGGCGGCGACGCCGCCGGAGAGGTTGGTCACCGTCACCCGGCTGAAGCCGGCCGCCTCGATGAGGCCCCGGAAGGTCTGCTGGTCGGGAAAGCGGCGGATGCTCTCGACCAGGTACTGGTAGCTGTCGCGATCCTTCGCCACCCACTCGCCGATGCGGGGAATGGCATGGAAGGACCAGGCGTCGTAGGCCTTGCGGATCGGCCCGGCGACGGGCCGCGAGAACTCGAGGCAGAGGAAGCGGCCGCCGGGCTTCAGCACCCGCCGCGCCTCGGCGAGCGCCTGCGGCACGTCCGCGACGTTGCGGATGCCGAAGCTGATCGAATAGGCGTCCACCGAGGCGTCGGGCAGCGGCAGGGCCATGGCGTCGCCGACCGTCCAGCTCATCTCCGGCTCGCCGCCCTTGTTCACGCCGGCCATGATCATCTCGGCATTGTAATCCAGCACGATGACCGAAGCGTCGGGACCGCCGCGGCGTTCCTGCGCCCGCCGGGCCATGCGGGCGTAGCGCCGGGCCATGTCGCCGGTGCCGCCGGCCACGTCGAGGATGGTCTCGCCCGGCCGCGGATTGAGCTTCGCCGCCGCCGCGTCCTTCCAGAGCCGGTGCACGCCCGCGCTCATCAGGTCGTTCATCAGGTCGTAGTTCGACGCCACGCTGTCGAACACGCCGCGGACCAGCTGCACCTTCTCGCGCGCATCGACGTCGCGGAAGCCGAAGGAGGAGGTCTTGCCGGAAGGCGGGGCGGTGTCGCTCATACCGGCGGTCTAGCCGCTCGCGGGAGCGGCGTCATCCGTCCGCATGGCCGCACGGCCTCAGCGGCGGCTCTTGGGGTTCGGCACCCCGAGATCCTTCATCACGCTGCGGGTCATGGCGTAGCAGCCGCAGGCGGCGCGCTCGAGCCCCGGGCGGTCCAGCACCTCGACCCAGCCGCGGCCGCGGCGGATCAGCCCCTTGCCCTCCAGGTCGGATCCGATCTCGCTCACCGTGGCGCGGCGCACGCCCAGCATGCCGGCGATGTCGGCCTGGGTGAGGGAGAAGCGGTCGTCGCCGGCGCGGTCGTGGACCGCCAGCAGCCAGCGCGCCAGCCTCTCGTCCAGCCGGTGCTGGGCGTTGCATGCGGCGTTCTGCTGGACCTGGGCCAGCAGGCTCTCGGTGAAGCGCGACAGGGCCGAACGCATGTCCTCGCTTTCCGACAGCACCTCGGAGAAGGCCTCTGAGGGGCAGCAGGCGGCGGCGCCGTCGATCTGGGCGATGGCCCGGCTGGAGGCGCGGGCGTTGAGGGGTCCGCAGGTCACCCCGACCAGGCCCTCCCGCCCGATCACCGCCGTCTCCACCATCCGGTCGTCCGCCAGCAGGGTCATCAGAGACACCACGCCGCTGAGCGGGAACCAGACGGCGTCGACCTCCTCGCCGGCGTCGTACAGGGTCTGCCCCTGCGAGAAGGTCCGCTGCTCGAGGTGCGGCTCTATCCCCGCGCGGTCATCCGGCGACAGGGCGCCGAGCCACAAGTTCTCCATCGAACAACTCCCTGCCAAAACGGTCACGCTCGCTAACGCCCAAGCTTCGCGCTGCGTTCCTGTGTGGGAAATCACCGTCTTGTGGCGGTCCCGGCGGCGGGATAGGCGGTAGGCGTGGAGGACGCCTGATGCAGAAGCTTGAGATCGACGCCGTGCTGGCGCAGCTGCCCGCCTGGTCGCGGGCGGAGGACGAACGCCCGGCCATCGCCCGCTCCCTCGTCTTCGACGATTTCAACGCGGCCTTCGGCTTCATGACCCGGGTCGCCCTGCACGCCGACAAGGTCGATCATCATCCGGAGTGGTCGAACGTCTACAACCGGGTCGAAATCCTGCTCACCACCCACGACGCCGGCGGGGTGACGGAGCGGGACCTCGCCATGGCGCGGTTCATCGACGCGGCCGCCGCCGGCCGGGAGGCCCGGTGATGGGCGGGCGCGTCGCCGGCAAGGCCGCCCTGATCACCGGCGCGGCGGGCGGTCTGGGCCAGGCCATGGCGTGGATGCTGGCGCGGGAGGGGGCGCGGGTCGCCCTCACCGACATCGACCTGACGGGCGCGCAGGCGCTGGCCGACGCGATCAACGCCGACCATCCCGGCGCCGCCTTCGCCTTCGCCCACGACGTCACCGACGAGGCGCAGTGGGCGTCGGTCGTCGCCCAGGCGGTCGCGGCGATGGGCGGGCTGTCGATCCTCGTCAACAACGCCGGCGTCGGCGGCTCGCTGGTCTGGGCCGAGCAGGACACCCTCGACAACTGGCGCCGGGTGCAGGCGATCAATCTTGAGAGCGTGATGCTGGGCTGCAAGCACGCCCTGCCGCACCTGCGCGCCTCGGGGGCCGGCTCGATCGTCAACATCAGCTCGGTGGCCGGGCTGGCCGCGGCGCCCGGCATGGGGGCCTACAACGCCACCAAGGCGGCCGTCTGGATGTACACCAAGACGGTGGCGCTCGAGGCGGCGAAGGCCGGCTGGAACGTGCGCTGCAACTCGGTGCACCCGGTCTTCATCAAGACGCCGATCCTCGACCCCTTCGTGGCCATGGCCGGCGGCGACGAGGGCGTGGCCCACGAGAAGCTGGCGCGGGGCATCCCGATGAAGCGCATCGGCGAACCGGACGATGTCGCGTACTGCGTCCTCTACCTCGCTTCGGACGAGTCGAAATTCGTCACCGGCGCCGAGTTCAAGATCGACGGCGGCATGCTGGCGCAGTGACGGCCGTCAGAGCAGGTCGACCGGCAGGATCTGGCTCGACAGCAGCGTCTCCATGGCGTCCCAGCGGTCGCCGCCCTGCTCCTCGACCCACGCCTGCACCACGTCGCGGCCGAGGCCGTAGTTGATGATGTAGCTGCGGTAGGTGTCGATGAAGCGCAGCCGCTGGGCCGCCTTGTCGCGCGGTGACAGGCTGTAGGTCATCAGCTGGTCGATGGCCGTGTCCCGGTCGATCCGGCCGGCCAGCCAGGCGTCGGCGATGGTGTACTCCGCCCGCGCCAGCCGGCGCAGCAGGCCCTGCAGCTCGGCCTTCCTCTCGGCCGTCGCCGGATCGAGGCCGGCCAGCGGGAACAGCACCTGGCGCTCGAAGGCCAGCGCCTCGTCGCCGGGGAAGGCCAGGTCGATGCCGTAGTTGGCGCTGCCCTCGGCCACGAAGCTCATCGGCGAGAACAGCGGATAGACGCTCATCTCCACCCAGCCGCGCTCGCGCACGAAGGTCCGCTCCAGCAGGGCGTTGTAGACATGGTGCCCCGGGTAGCCCTCGTGGCAGCCCAGATCGATCGCCCGCTCGGTGTAGATCGGAAAGTCGGCGTTGATCTCGATCTTCGACTGCGAATTGCCCTGGTAGTAGTTGTACCCGGACCACGGCTTGTCGCCGACGAAGGCGAGGGTGAAGTTCTCGTTCGCCGGCAGGGTGATGTGGCGCGCCGTGCGCGCCCGGCACTCGGCGATGGCGGCGTCCATCACCGCCTGCAGCCGGTCCTTCGGGATGACGTAGTGCGACTTGAACTCGGTGACCCGCTCGGTCAGCGAGCCCGGGCCCGGCAGAAGGGCGTCGATCTCGGCCAGCACCGGATCGAAACTGGACAGCGGCGGCAGCTCGGGCCGCACGCCGAACAGGGCCTCGGCCTCGTCGGCGAAGCCCATGCGCTCGCCCGACAACATGCGCAGGCGCGCCGCCGCCGCGGCGACGTGGGCCAGCAGGTATTTCCTCCGCTGCACGACGGCCGGTTCGGCGCCGGCCGTGGAGATCGCCTCCAGCCGCTGCGTCAGGGTCGCGGCGCCCTCGACCAGCTGCGGCACGGTGCGCGGGTTCGCCTTCGCCGCCTCGGCCCACTCCGCCGGGCCGTAGTAGGCGTCGACATAGCCGGGCTCGCGCTCTCCGATCTCGAGCGTGAGGGCCACGTAGTCGCGGGCGATGGCGTCGAGCGTGTCGCCGCCCGGGGCGGCCGGCGCCGTCGGGGTCGTGGCGCAGGCGCCGACAAGGGCGCAAAGGCCGATCAGGAACGCGCGCATAGAGGTCCTCCCACCGCTTCCAGCCTGCAAACCCGCGGACCCGCCCGGGGTTCGCTCCGGACGCATTCGGGATTGAGGGCGGCGCGCTCCTGCTGTAGAGGCCATTCCTCCCGGCCCCGGCCGGCGCACGCACCCGTAGCTCAGCTGGATAGAGCGTTGCCCTCCGAAGGCAAAGGTCACACGTTCGAATCGTGTCGGGTGCGCCACTCCTCCTCCAATCGTTGAAAACGCTGCGGATTTACCGTCCGCACGACCGTCTTTGGACGATTGCTCCACAACGCTGCTCCACAACCCGGTCGCCGACATCGCGCTAACCTCGTGTGATCGTTCGGAAAAGCGCAAGCCCAGCGTCTACACAGGCCGTCTACACAACAGTCGCTCTCATCTGGTCGAAAAGCGGGGTCGCTTTCACTACCGGCGTCGGGTGCCCGACGCGCTTCGGGAGATCGTAGGGAAGAACGAAGTCTGGAGATCGTTAGGCACGGACAGCCTCACGGTGGCCAAGCGTCGCGCCTTGAGAATTGCTGCGGAGATCGAACAAGAGTTCGAGGTCGCTCGATCACACGCCGGTCTTCCGGTCGATCAGATCGTGCTCAACGGATTTCCAGCCAAGCCAATAGCACCGATCGGGCCGCAGTCGGGCATCAGTCTTGGCGACCTCTATGAGGGTTATATGTCTGACCCGACCCGGAACTGGTCGCCAACGACGCGCATGGCCTACCAGACCACGATGCGGATCGTTCTGGCGATCCTTGGTCGCGACACCCCGGCTCGGGCCGTCACGCGCGCCATGTGCCGGGAGATGATCGAGGTGTTGCGGTGGCAACCGCGCAACGCCTCGAAGCTCTTCCCGAACAGCACACCGATGGACATAGCGGATCGCGCCAAGGCCGAGGGGCGAACAGACCTGATCAATGCGGCTAACATAAACACCTACCTGAATAAGCTTGGCGCCGCCTTCAATTGGGCGGTGAAGGAGGAGGTGATCGACCGCAATCCCTGCGCGGGCTTGCGGGTGCCCGATCTCGTGGCGCGTCGTGACAAGCGACTGCCATTCTCCCCAGCCCAACTGACCGCCATTTTTTCGGCGCCGCTCTACACCGGCTGTCGCGACGACGGGCACGGCTATGCCGTGCCCGGTCCACACCGCCCGAAGAACGCGCGGTTCTGGATTCCTCTGGTGTCGATGTTCGGGGGGCTGCGCCTCAATGAAGCTTGCCAACTGGACGTAGCCGACATCCGCAGCATCGAGGACATCGACTGCTTCGTCGTCACCGAGCGGTCGGATGAGGAAGATAACGACAAGCGGCTCAAGACAAGTGCCAGCGAGAGGGTCGTCCCGATCCACGCTACGCTGATCGATCTCGGCTTCTTGGACTTCGTGGAAGAGCGGCGACGCGCTGGAGAGATCAAGCTTTTCGTCGAGGTAGGAATGGGGGCGACGGGCTATCGCTCAACCACCTTTTCCGCGTGGTTCCGTCGCTTCGCGATGAAGGCTGGAGCCAACTCACGAAAAACCTGCTTCCACAGCTTCAGGCATGGCTTTCGAGACGCCATGCGCGAAGCTCGGATCGACCGGGACATCGCCTTGGCCTTGGGCGGGTGGACTGGCCCGAGTGGTTCAGCTTCGGTGTCGGACGTCTACGGCAGTGGCTATCGGGTGCCGACCCTTAAAGAGGCGATCGACCGGGTTAGTTATCCGGGGTTCGATCCAGACTCCATCAGGGGGTGACCTCTTGGAGACCCTTCGCCCATCTCACGCGAAAAGCCGCGAAGCGGTGCCGAGATCGGTGTCTCGCAATAGGCGGACACCGGTTTTCGCTGCCAAGTTCTCGGCAGCTTTGGTGTAGCCGCTTGATGAAATCACGGCACCATAACTAGCCCCGTAGAATCGTGCTCCTGCGAACACCTCTTGGACGGCTGTGACACCAATGGGCCGTCTATGGTTCTTACATTGGAAGGCGATCAACTTTCCATTGATTGTGGAAAGGATGTCCACGCCGTTATCCGCAGAAGCGGAAGTTATCTCGGCAGGGTAGCCGAACGAGCGGATCGTTTCTAGGCAACTCTGCTCAAACGCTGTCCCCCCAGACAAGGCCGTTGGTGCCCGTTCCAACAGCGCAAGCTGCGCGAGTTCATCTCCCCATTCGGCACCTGCCTCTCTCCGCGCAAACCGCGAGAGTTCTCTTGCTAGACCGTCGTGGTTTGGCTCGCCCCAGAAGCTGTCACTCTGGCAGCGCGACACTATGGACCCGATCCGAAGCTTATTCCTCCGATAGAAGTCGGCGATCTCGGCTATGACCAGCCACGGCCTCAACAGACTTCTGACGCCCAGATCGATCTGATCCCCGAGAACATCCGGCAAGGGGCCGCCGTGCGGAAAACGCCTTCCGAAGTGATGCTCAAGGCTCGGCTCGGCTGCCAAACCAATGAGTTCATCTCCGGTGTTCCAGAGGCTGTATGGAGCGACGCCGATAGATTTCTCGATCTCCTTTCCAATTATCGCATGTGCCTCGCTTCTAATTCTGCCGTATGTGGACCAGAATGTCTCGGGGTGCCTTATGATGGGTTGGATCAAAAAATACTTTCGAATCGACTCTTCGGCTGTGTAGCTGCTCAATGCGGCCGCAAGTCTATCCATCTCGCCGCCGAAGCCGATGAACACTTTCGATGCTTTTAGGCGAGCGCGAGCCGAAGCCGAAACATCTTGAGCGACTCGCTGCATTCCATCTCGCCCCCCGCTCCGCTGGAACCCCAGTGAAATGGTCTCTGGATGGCTTATCATCCACGCCGCGATCGCCGCGTCCATCGACGGTGATGGTTCAGGCTCCCAGCGGAAGGGTGGGTAGATGTTCGGGTCGTTAACGGTCATGGCTGCCCCCACTCGCCTTCACTCCAGTATCGTTTTCTAGCGACTGTTGTGTAGACGGCCTGTGTAGACGGCCTGTGTAGACGCTGGGCTTGCGCTTTTCCGAACGATCACACGAGGTTAGCGCGATGTCGGCGACCGGGTTGTGGAGCAGCGTTGTGGAGCAATCGTCCAAAGACGGTCGTGCGGACGGTAAATCCGCAGCGTTTTCAACGATTGGAGGAGGAGTGGCGCACCCGACACGAGACCGGGCGTGGGCTTGGCTCTGCGGGATTTGGGTGTCGTCGGTCAAGAGCGCGCTCCATCGTTCTGGAGCGTCCCAGCCATCGTCAGGAGAGCGATTCAGTCAACGCTCTGGAGGGCGATCTCTCGACGCTTGCGACCGATCCTGTCGTCCGGTGGCGACGCTCTCCTGACGGTCTCCCTCGGCCGAGGCACGGAGCGTCTTGATCGTCGATGTCGGCCATGGGAGCAGAGCGGCTCTGCGGCTGGCGACGAAAGAGGCGCCGAGGCTCTGATTTCAGCGGGGAGAAGGTCAACGTGTGGAAGCTGGACCACTTCGTTCCTGCGTCCGATGTTGATGCCGAGGAGC
>NZ_JACESB010000022.1 GCF_013912005.1 Brevundimonas sp.
GGCCAAGCCGCCGTGAGCGACAGCCGCTCGCCGCCTCATCCTATTCCCTAACCCCTACGCCCTGATCCCTCCCCTACGCCCACCCCCGGCTCTCGATGTACTGCTGCAGCGCCGCGATGCGGCTGGCGTCGGACGGGTGGGTCGAGGCGAACTCCGGCGTTCCGCCCTGGCGCTGCTGCGCCATCAGCCGCCACAGGGCGATGGCCTCCGAGGGGCGGTAGCCGGCCCGCTGCAGGTAGTCGACGCCGAGGCGGTCGGCCTCCAGCTCATGGGTGCGCGAGAACGGCAGAAGGACCCCCAGTTGCGCCCCCAGCCCGCCGATGGCGCCCGCGGCCCGGGCGTAGTCGCCCGCGGCGCCCTGGATCACGCCCAGACCGAGGCTGGCGGCGGCGTTCTGCGAGTAGCGCTCCGCCGCATGCTGGGCGACGACGTGGCCGACCTCGTGGCCGATCACCGCCGCCAGCTGATCGTCATTGCGGACCAGCGACAGCAGTCCGGTGGTGACCCCGATCTTGCCCGACGGCAGGACGAAGGCGTTGGGGCTCTCGCTCACGAAAACCGCATAGTCCCAGCTGCGGCCGGTCAGACCCGCCGCCTGCACGATGCGGCCGCCGACCTGCCGCACGCGGGCGTTGGCGGCGGCGTCGGACGAGATCCGCTGGGTGCGCAGGGCCTCGGTCCAGGCGGCGTCGGCCTGCTGGACCAGGGCGCTGTCGTCGACGATCAGGAACTGGTTGCGGCCGAGGGTCTCGTTGTAGGCGCAGGCGGTCAGGCCCGCGCCGGCGGCGAGCAGGGCGACAAGGGCGGTGCGGCGCATCAGTCTTCTCCATCAAAGCGTCGCCATGGAACGCGAGGAGGGCGTCGATGGCTCCCGCCATACGAAAACGCCCCGCAGGCGGACCTGCGGGGCGTTTCCTTTTGCCTTGGAAGGCGTCAGCCGAGCCGGAAGCGAACCGTCCAGCGCACGGTGGCGCCCTGGGCGGCCCCGTCCACGGTCCGCGGGGAAACGCGGGCGCGACGGGTGGCCGAAAGAACGGCCTGGCCGAAGCCTGCGCCTGACGGATTCTCGTTGAGAATCTGACAGTTCGCCAAGCTGCCGTCCGGACGCACGGTGCACGACACCTCAACCGACCCTTCCTCGATGCCGCGCGACTGGGCGCGTTCGGGGAATTCCGGCTGGACCGGACGGGACCAGCTGGGCTGGGTGATCACCGACGGCCGCGGCGGAGCCGGCGGAGCCGGCGGCGGCGGCGGGCCGGGGACGATGACGGGCGGACCCGTGTACTCGACCCGATCCTCCTTCTTGGTCGGCTCGATCGGCAGCGTCACCGGAGGCGGCGGCGGAGGCGGCGGCGGAATCGGTTCGATGATCTCCACGTCGACCGCCTCGTCCGAGTACTCCTTCATCTGGATCTCGAACCGCGCCTTCATGAAGTAGAAGGCGAGGATCGCGAAGATGATGGAGACGACCACCAGGCTGGCGACCACGACGCCCATGGGCACCTTGGTCTTCGGCGGATCGTATCGGGACCGGTGGTATTCGATATCTGTCATGCTTTCACCCGGTCCTACTGCGTCGAGTTGTCCTCGCCGACCAGGGCCACGGAATAGAAGCCGTTGTCCTGGAGCGAGTTCATGACCTGCATGAAGTCGCCGTAGCGAGTCTGCTGGTCGGCCCGGATGAAGATACGCTCATCCGCCGGGTTGCGTCGGCCGATCTGGGTCGAAAGCTCGGACCCGACCGCGTCGATGTCCACCGGGAAGTCGCCGATGTAGGCCCGACCGTTGTCCTGGATGGACACGTAGATCGGCACCGGCGGATTTTCGGCGGGCTCAGCGACCGCACGCGGCAGTTTCACCTCAACGTTCACACTGGCGAGCGGGGCCGCCACCATGAAGATGATGAGCAGAACCAGCATGATATCAACGAAAGGCGTGACGTTGATTTCCGAGTTCTGCTCGATGGCGTACTTGCCGCCGCCGCCGCCTGAAAGTTTGGCGGCCATCCGGGTTACGCCCCCTTGTCGAGGTTACGCGAGATCGCGTTCATCAGCTCGGCGTTGAAGCCGTCCGAACGGGTGCCGTAGGCCGCGATCCGCGTGTTGAAGTAGTTATAGAAGATAACCGCCGGGATAGCGGCGAACAGACCGATGCCGGTGGCGAGCAGGGCCTCGGCGATGCCGGGGGCCACGACCGCCAGGTTGGTCGTGTTGGTGTTCGCGATGCCGATGAACGAGCGCATGATGCCGTACACGGTGCCGAACAGACCGATGAACGGACCGGTCGAACCGACGGACGCCAGGAACTGCTGGCCGCCCGACAGGCGCTTGGCGAGACCCGACTGCACCGCCGACACGGCGGTCTGGGCGCGGTACAGGGCCGAGTCGCGGTGGTCGCCGGTCACGGACAGGCCGGCCTGACGCGACAGCTCGATTTCGTCGGTCGCCGCGGCGGCCATGTCGGCCAGCGGGTTGCCTTCGAACTCGTCCGAGATGGCCACGCGGCGCATGTCCGCGATGGTGCGGGCGCCACGGAAGCTCTCGAGGAACTGGTCGGTCTTGCGGTTCAGGGCGCCGAACTCGAACAGCTTGATGAGCAGCAGGGTCCAGGAGAAGACCGAAGCCAGCACCAGGCCGATCATCACGACCTTAACGACGATGTCCGCGTCCATGAACATGGTCGCGACGGTGAGTTCGCCGGCGTGCTCACCGCCCACGCGGGCGGGTTCAGCGGCAGCTTCGCCGCCGGCGTCGGCGACGTCGGCCGGGGCGGCCGGAGCGGCCGTGGTGGTCGTCGCGGCCGCGGCGGCCGGATCGGCCGGCGCAGCGGCGTCCTGCGCGAGGACCGGCGTACCGGCCATCAGCACGGCGGCGCCGGCCATGGCCAGGAGGAGATTGGTCTTCTTGATTTCGAACATAGGTCGCCAGTTCCTGCTTTGGTCTGACTCGTGGAACCCTGGAGACCAGCCGCGGCTGCGGCCGACCCCCGATGAAATGTCGCCCGCATCGCCGAAGTTCTCGGAACTTCGATCTGCGGAACGCCTCCTGACGCTTCCGGTTGCCTGACGGCCGCCGGGGCGGTGTCGACGAAGTTCGGGAACCGTTTCCCGCCCTCCCCCGGCCGCTCGCAAAGGAAAGCGGTCAAGCTCCTTTGACGAACGCTTACCAGAGCGTCAAGTGCGCAGCGGCGCTTTTCCCCCGAGGGGAGAGCACGCGCGCCCGATGCCCACGTTCCGGGCCGAAAGCGACAATTTCATGATGGGCGTACGCCGCTTTCCGACACATGGAAAGCGGATGGTGCCTGGGGGCGGATTCGAACCACCGACACGCGGATTTTCAATCCGCTGCTCTACCAACTGAGCTACCCAGGCGAGCCGTCGCCTCGCGGGAGCGGCGTCTATAGGCGAGCCGTTTCCGGGAGGCAAGCGGTCAGATCAGTCTTCTTCCCGCTCGTCGGAGGACCGTTCATCCACGCTCTCGGGCACCGCATAACCCCCGGTGAACCAACGCTGCAGATCCACGTCGGCGCACCGTTTCGAACAGAAGGGCCGGTATTTGGCGTCGGCCGGGTTGCGGCGGCAGATCGGGCAGGTGGCCATGTCAGCCGGTCTCCAGCACTTCGTCGCCTGCTTGCAGGCTGTCATCGGCGCGAACATGGGCGCGCGGTCCCAGTCGCGCCACCAGCGGCGCCGCGCGTTCCGCCACGGCCGTCGGAACGCGCACGACCATGTGGGGCGCGGCCGTGTCGGACAGCAGCGCGTGACGCAGGCGCCGCGTCGCCTCCCTCGCCGCGACCTGAAGGCTGCCTTCGGGTCCGCCCGCCGGGGGACGCAGACGCTCGGCCAGCGGTGTGAACCGCCACGGCAGGGAGATCATCATCACGCCGAAGCGGTTGACCGGGCCGAAGGCGATCTCCGGGTCCGGCCCGAACGCCGCCCGCGCCGTCTTCATCAGGGCCTCGCCGTCGTGCCCGACGCCGATCAGGTCGACGGCGACCAGGCCGCCGAGGCTGCGCAGCCGCAGGGTCCGGGCCGTGAGCCGCAGACCGCGCCGGTTGGCCTCAAGCCGGTCATGGGGCGAGACGCGGCGGCCCGGCGACGGCCGGTAGTCGAAGTCGACGGCGACCATGGCGCGGGTGCGCTCGACGGCGACGTCAAGGTCGTCGCCGGCGAAGGGCTGGCCTTCGGCTTCGTCGATGGCCGCCCAGCCGGCCTCGATGGCCGGCGCGCCGCGGATCGGCTCCACCCCCGGGGCGAGCCGCTCCAGCCATTCCGGGACGGTCGGCCCCCGCGCGAGCAGGCGCGGCTCCCCCTCTCCGGGACCCAGCAGCTTCAGCGTTACGCCTTTCCGCTCGCGGGCCTCGGAGACCACCTCCACCTCGACCTTCTCGCCGACATGCACCCGCTGTCCGCCCTTCAGCGGCAGGAAGGCGGCCCCGCCGTCGCCCGCGACCAGTTCGACGAAGGCGCCCTTCAGATTCGGCTCCACCCGCTGCACCCGCCCGACGGACCGGGCCTCCAGCCGCCGTTGCTCCGGCTCGCCCTCGCAGTGCGTCAGGACCTGCTGGAACCCGGCGCCGTCGGCGATGACGCCCCGCATTTCGCCGGGCGAATCGTCCAGCCAGACGCGCCGTTCGCCGGTCACGGGCGCCAGCCGGCGCCGCCGAGCAGATTCACGGTCTCGTACAGCGGCAGGCCCATCACGGCCGGCCAGCTGCCCACCAGCCGGGTGACGAAGGCTCCCGCGCGGCCCTGGATGCCATAGCCCCCGGCCTTGCCGCGCCACTCGCCGGACGCGACGTAGGCGGCGATCTCCGGCTCCGAAAGAACCTTGAAGGTCACGCGCGTGTCGACCACGCGGTGGCGGACCGCGCCCGCCGAGGCGACGGCGACGCCGGTGAACACGCGGTGGTTCCGCCCCGACAGCAGACGCAGGAAGCGTTCCGCCTCGGCCTCGTCGGCGGCCTTCTCAAGAAAGCGTCGGCCGACGGCGACGACGGTGTCGGCGGCCAGCACGACGGAATCCGGCGAGGCGGCGGCCACCGCCTGCGCCTTGCCGACGGCCAGTCTCGCCGCCAGCCGCGGCGGCGTCTCGCCCTTCAGCGGCGTCTCGTCGATGTCGGCGGGTTCGATTCGGTCGGGAGCGATTCCGACCAGCGCCAGCAACTCCACGCGGCGCGGACTGGCCGAGGCCAGCACCAGTTCGGGACGGGCGGACACGCCCTGCCCTTACTTGAAGCGGTAGGTGATGCGGCCCTTGGTCAGGTCGTAGGGCGTCATCTCGACCAGGACCTTGTCGCCGGCCAGCACGCGGATGCGGTTCTTGCGCATCTTGCCCGCGGTGTGGGCGATGATCTCGTGGTCGTTCTCGAGCGTCACGCGGAACGTCGCGTTCGGCAGCAGTTCGCTGACGACGCCGGGAAACTCGAGCAGTTCTTCCTTGGCCATGCGGCCTCCCACGCCCGATTGACACGTCGACCCGCCGCGCGCCGGGCGGCCGCGCACGTCGGAGGTGCGGGCATATGCCTCAAAACGCGACGATAGTCGAGCCGCCGCAGGCCCCGGACGGCCTATCCCCGCCGGTAGAGCGCCGTCAGCAGGGTGAACAGCCGTCGCGCGGTCTCGCGATCGATGGCGATCTTGCCCTCAAGCCTGGACTGCAGCAGTTCGGCCCCGTCGTTGTGCAGACCGCGCCGGCCCATGTCGATCGCCTCGATCTTTCCGGCGTCGGCGCCGCGCAGGACCTCGTAATAGCTGTCGCAGATGTCGATGTAGTCCTTCACCGCCTTGTTCAGCGGGGTCAGCGACAGGCCGTGCGCCCTCGAGAAGCCGGGGCCCTTCACGTCCAGCACCAGGCGGCCGTCCAGCAGCGACAGCGTGAGGCTGTAGGGCCCGCCCGGGGCGCCGGCGGGCTCGAAGCTGTTCTTCTCCAGCAGATCGAAGATCGCCACCCGCCGCTCGTGTTCGATCTCGGCGCTGGCCGGCGGCAGGGTGGCCGGATCCAGATCGATCGACGTCAGTCGGTGCTCGTTCACGAGGGCGTCGCTCCGGTCTCCGGTTCCTCCACCGGGTGCACCGGGGCCGCGCCGGCGGGCCAGCGGTCGGACAGGTCGGTCAGCACCGCGTCGAGGCACTCGACGTCGATGCGCAGGTCGCCGCCGCCGGCGAACATCAGCATCACCGCCCCGCCCGGCGGCTCGCCCGGGGCGAAGTCGATCGCCAGCAGCTCCAGCGCCTGCTCCGGCCCCCGCGGCAGCCGCCGGCTCTTCACCGCCAGCACGTCGCCGAACTGCATCGCCGACATCACCCGCGTGCCCCCGCACTCCCAGCAGAAGCGGCTCAGCGCCAGGGTGACGCGGCGGGCGGCGGGCTCCCAGACGATGTCGACCGGGCGCAGGACGGCGTCCTGCAGGGCCGCCGAAATGATCTGCAGGTCATCGGCGTCCTCGGCGAGCAGGCGCAGCGGCTCGACGGCCGCCTTCGCCTCCCCCGCGTCCTGCGCCTCAGTGCTCATGCTCGTCGCCCTTGATCCGCCGGATCTCCGCGCCGCAGGCGCCGAGCTTCTCCTCGAGACGCTCGAAGCCGCGATCCAGATGATACACGCGCCGCACGGTGGTCTCACCCCGGGCGGCGAGTCCGGCGATCACCAGACTGACCGAGGCGCGCAGATCGGTGGCCATCACCGGCGCGCCGTGCAGCGCCTCGACGCCGCGGACCACCGCCTCGCCGGCGTGCACATGGATATCCGCACCGAGACGGCCGAGCTCCGGCGCGTGCATGAAGCGGTTCTCGAAGATGTTCTCGTGGATGACGCTCTCGCCGTCGGCCAGGGTCATCAGCGCCATGAACTGCGCCTGCAGATCGGTGGCGAATCCTGGATAGACCTCGGTCGCGACGTTCACGGCCTTCAGCCGCACCGCCGGGTCGCGCCGCACGATCACCCCGTCGGAGGTCGGCTCCACCTCGACGCCGGCCGCGACCATCTTCTCCGTCAGCGCCTGCATCAGCTCCGGGCGGGAACGCGTCAGCCGCACCTCGCCGCCGGCCATGGCCGCGGCGACCGCGTAGGAGCCCATCTCGATGCGATCGGCGATCACCGGCCAGTCGGCCCCGCCCAGGGAGGTGACGCCGGTGATGACCAGTTCGTCGGTGTCCACACCCTCGACCCGCGCCCCCATGGCGATCAGGCACCGCGCGAGATCGCCGATCTCCGGCTCGCGCGCGGCCCGCTTCAGCACCGTCACGCCGTCGGCGAGCACCGCGGCGAGCAGGGCGTGTTCGGTGGCGCCGACGGAAACGAACGGGAATTCGATCTCGGCGCCCCTGAGGCCCTTCGGGGCCCGGGCGTTCACATAGCCTTCGTCCAGCTCGATCTCGGCGCCCATGGCCGTCAGGGCCTGCAGGTGCAGATCGACCGGCCGGGCGCCGATGGTGCAGCCGCCCGGCAGCGACACCCGCGCCTCCCCGGTCCGCGCCAGCAGCGGCCCCAGCACGTTGAACGAGGCCCGCATCTGCCGGACCAGGTCGTAGGGCGCGAAGGTCGAGCGGATTTCGGCGGCGTGGAACAGGGTCTCCTGCCCGGCCCCTTCCCCGCTCTCGGTCACCTCGACGCCCAGTTCGCGCAGCAGCCGGCCGAGGAATTTGGTGTCGGCCAGGCGCGGCATGTTCGTCAGCCGCAGCGGCCGGTCGGTCAGGATGGAGGCCGCCATCAGCTTCAGGGCGGAATTCTTGGCGCCGCTGATCGGGATGGTCCCGTTCAGCGTGGCGCCGCCGGTGATGGCGATGCTGTCCATGTCGTCTCTTGCGTCCGGCGACGGAGGCCGCCGGGGGATCGGCTATCTAGCGCGGACCGCTGCGGCTGCGAAAGGCCGCGGCCGCGGCCGCCGATGACTTTCAGTTGCTCGGTCTTGCCGGCCGGCTCGCCGCCTTGCGGCGGCGGAGGTTGTCGCGCAGGGCGGCGGCGAGCCGCAGCGCCTTTTCCGACTTCGCCTTCGCGGGCGGAGCCGCCGGAGCGGGGGCCTCGACGGCCGGCGCGGTTTCGGGTGCGGGGATCGGAGCCTTGTCCATGGCGCGATCAGACCCGCAGCCAAACTTTTCCGCAAGCTTCCGAATTGGGGGCTTCCCCAGTTGTCCCCGGTTGGCTATAGGGCCCGCTCCTCAGGTTTCGCCGCCGTAGCTCAGTGGTAGAGCGCATCCTTGGTAAGGCTGAGGTCGGCAGTTCAATCCTGCCCGGCGGCACCACCACAGCAACGGGGCCCGGTCACAAGCCGGGCCCCGTTCGCGTTTCCGGGTCGTCCTCCGCGGAGCGGCGCGGCCAGTCGAATGGAAGTCAGCGCTGCGACGCTGCCCTCTCAGGCAGCGTCCTCGGGCGCTTCGGGACGATCGCCGGCCGGACGACCCCGTCCCGGCGACTGATCCTCCGAATCGGTGGCGGCGTCGTCGCCGGAGCCCGGTCCCGGGCCGCCCGCGGAGGGCGGGAAGGGATGCTCCTGGCGCGGCCCCGGCCCCGGCTCGCCGACGCGGCGCTGGCCCAGCCCTTCCGAGCCGTGTTCCTGATGGCCCTGGTTGGCCCGGTCGTGGTCGCTCATCGTCCGTCTCCGCCGGCGCGACAGGCGCCGCACCGGACCAACGGATCAGGCGGCGGGCGGTTCTCCCGCGCTCCCGCCCCGACGATCGCCCCCGCGCCGGTCGCCCTGGCGGCGGCCGCCGTTCAGCATCATCAGCTCCAGCCGGATCTCGATCAGCCGCTGCTCCAGCGACCCGAGCGCCAGCAGCAGGACCGCCGCGCCCATGGCCGCCGCCTCGAAGGCCAGGGCCACGACCGGCACGCCGATGCCGGTCATTTCGCTGGCGAGAAGGGTGAGGGCGAGCACCGCCGCCATCAGGCCGACGCCGTAGGCGCCCAGCGTCTTCATCAGGGACCGACAGGGAGCCTCGCGGTTGACGCGGTTGCCCGGCTTGCGCCGGTCGCGCCCGCGGCGCTCGACGCGGGCGCGACGCTCCGGAGGCCGGGCCTGCTCGCTGTCCTCGATGCGGCCGACGAGGCTGTCCGCTTCCATGGCCATGGCGGCCGCTCCCCTTACTGGATCAGGCGGGCGCCGCCGCGCGGCCCCACCCCGGTCGGCACCGGCACGTCGCTGGCGTCGTAGTTGGCGTTGATGAACAGGGAGGGCGAACCCTTCAGCTGCACCTCGTGGGCGACGATGACGGTCCAGGCGCTGTCCCGGGCGACGTCGGAGTCGCCCTCGACGATCAGACGGGCCGAGGGCACGTAGATGACGCCCAGCAGGCTCTCGACATTGTCCGCCGAGATGATGAAGTCCTGCCGGTTGTTGCGCATCGCCCCCATCACGATCCCCGCATAGGCGCCTTCCTTGCGGCCATCGAGGTTGACGAGCGCGCGGTCGGTGAAGTCGAACTTCGAGGCCTCGTCGAAGAACAGGACCACGTCCTGCCCCTCCAGCCGGGCGTCCTCCTTCACGACCAGCGCCCCCTTCAGGAAGAAGTGCTCGCCCGGCTGGAGGATGACGCGGCCCGTGCCGTAGACCTCGATGCCGCCGCAGTGTCGTCCGGGCGGGACATAGTGGGTGCCCGAAGAGACCTTCACGTTCTTCGTCAGCTCGCTTGGGGTGCAGGCGACGCCCAGCCCCCCGTGCCGGTCGAGATCGAGATCGGTGAAGGGGTCGTCGATCGGCGCCGCTCCTGTGCTCGCGGCCGGGCTGATCGGACCCCGCGCGGTCCTGACCGCCTGCACCGAGGCGGCCGTCACCGTGGCGGCGCCCTCCACCTCGATCTCGCGGTTCGAGTGCACGAGGCAGGCCGGGGCGTTCATCCGGCTCGAGTCCTTGACATAGAGGTTCTGGCTGCCGGTTCCGCCGGTGACCAGCACGCACAGCGGCACGAGGCCGGCGGTGGAGGCGGTGGCGTCCCCGACGAAGTTCCAGCCGCCCGGGGGCAGCATGTTGGCGAAGAAGGAGGTGCGGTTGCCGCGCAGCAGCACCCGCAGCGCGCGTTGTCCGCCGCGCTCGAGAACCTCGTAGGTCGCCTGGTAGGCGGGCGCGTCGCCCCACTCGGCCATCTGCCCCCGGACGAAGGCGTCGGCCCGCTCGCGCGCCGCCGAGCCGTCTGTGGCCAGCGCCAGCGCCGGCGCGCCCGCCAGGGCCGCGGCGTCCGCAATCGACTGCAGCCGCCCCTTGGCGGCGTGCACCGCCATCAGGTCGATCCCCCCGACTCCCAGCAGAATGACGGCGGGGCCGATGAAGGCGAATTTGAGCGCGATCGTGCCGCGCTCCGCCGCCCGGAAGCGTTCAAGGAACCGAAGCGAGGCGCCGAGAAGACCGTCGATCATGCAGCTCTCACGGACTCCGGCGCTGACAGATCCGCCGCCGAGCGCCGTTCGGTGCGGAGCACGTAACGGATCTGGTAGCTCAGCAGCCGCCAGTTCAGCGGCTTCATCACGAAGGAGGTCGCGCCCAGATGGAAGCAGCGGTCGATGGCCTCGACGTCCTCGCGACCGGTCTGCACGATCACCGGCGCGTCACGCAGCCCCGGCTGGTCGCGCATGCGCGCCAGCACCTCGAAGCCGTCGACGCCGGGCATCTCAAGGTCGAGCAGGACGAGATCGTACGCGTGCTCGGCCAGTCGCTGGAGCGCTTCCTCGCCGCCCGCGGCCACGTCCACCCGCGTGGTCGGCGACGACAGGTTCACCTGCGCGAATTCGCGCAGGATCGGGTCGTCGTCGACGAAGAGCAGACGCGCCTCGTCCTCCAGGACGTAGAAAAAACCACTCATTGGGACCTCCCCGGAGCTCCACCATGCTCCCAAGTCCCCCGACTTGCCGCCACCATTAAGCGTCGAGTCATTAAGGGACGGTATAGCTTTGGCATTCCGAAGTCGGGGACGAGCGCTTGGGCAAGGTTAGAGCAGCCAAATACCGCAGTTCCATAAGAAGAAAACTGGTCGGGCTTGTCCTTGCCGCCCTGACCACCACTGCGGTTGTTACGGCTACGCTTATGGGCTGGACCGAGGCCCGGCGTCAGACCGACCTCGAAACCCAGCGCCTGACCCAGACCGCCAAGGTGATCGGCTCGCTCGCCTCCGACGCCGTGCGCGAGGGCGACCGGGCCGGCGCCTTCGCCGCCCTGAGATCCATCGCCCAGACGCCGGACGTGACCTACGGGCGCATCCAGCTGACCGACGGCGCGCTGGTAGCCGAGACCGGCGGCGGGGTCCGGCTGCAATCGGACACCCGGCTCGCCGACGGCGGCGCCGCCTCGGTCTGGTCGGTGCTGAACACCGGCACCATGGAGGTCTCCGCGCCGGTGATCAGCCACGGGGAAGCGGTCGGACGCATCACCCTGCTGGCCGAGACCCCGGGCCTGCGCGGCCGCGTCCTCGCCTCCGTGCTGATCACCCTTCTCGGCGCCGGCGTCGCCACCCTCGCCGGCCTGCTCATCGCCCTGCGCCTCGCGCGCCGGATCAGCGACCCCATCGTCCGTCTGGCGGCCTTCACCAATACGGTGCGGGACTCCGGAGACTATTCGGCCGATCCGGAGGTCGCCGCCGACGGCGAGGTGGCGGATCTGGTCTCCGGATTGCGCGACATGCTTCGCGGGCTGCGGGAGCGCGACCGGCGGATCGCCGACCACGTCGCCGGGCTGGAGAGCCAGGTCGCCGAACGCACGGCCGAGCTGTCCGAGGCCAAGGCCGCGGCCGAGGCGGCCAACGCCGCCAAGTCCGACTTCCTCGCGGTGATGAGCCACGAGATCCGGACGCCGATGAACGGCATTCTGGCGCTGAGCGAGCTCCTCGCGAAATCGGACCTGCCGGAGCGGCAGCGCCGCCACGCGGACGTGATCGCCAGGTCCGGCAAGTCCCTGATCGGCATCATCAACGACATCCTCGACTTCTCCAAGGTCGAGGCCGGCAAGATGGAGCTGGAGAGCATCGCCTTCGACCTCGCCGACGTCGCCGAGGACGTGGCCAGCCTGTTCGCGGAACGGGCCGCCGAGAAGGGTCTGGACCTCGCCGTCTACGTCGACCCCCGCCTGCCGCCGGTCGCCGGCGACCCGACCCGTCTCCGGCAGGTGATCAGCAACCTGGTCAACAACGCCATCAAATTCACCGAGGCCGGCGGCGTCCTGATCCGCATCGAGGCCGCGGCCGCGCCGGCGGAGGGCGTGCAGGTTTCGGTGATCGACACCGGCCCCGGCATCCCCGCCGACAAGCTGCCCGGCCTGTTCGAGGCCTTCTCCCAGCAGGACCAGAGCACGACCCGCAAGCACGGCGGCACCGGTCTCGGCCTCGCCATCTGCGACCGGCTGGTCCGCGCCATGGGCGGGGAATGGCGTCTGCACAGCGAGGAAGGCGTGGGCTCCAGCTTCGGCTTCGTCGTGCCCCTCCCCGCGGCCGGCGCGGCGCCCGCGCTCCCCGCCTTCGCCGCCGACTGGAGCGTCGCACTCGAAGGCGCGCCATCGCGCGCCATGGAAGCCCTCGACCTGTATCTCGATGCGCTGGGCGTCGCCCGCGCCCGCCCCGAAGCGGCGTCCGGCGCGGCGCTTCGCGTCGAACCGGACGGTCTCCGCGTCGCCTTCGTCGGGAGCCGGGCGGGCCTGCGGGGCTGGGACCTGGCGGCGCCGGTCCGCCGGGCCGAGCTGATCGCCGCCCTCGCAGCCGTCCAGGCCGGCCAGAGCCCCGACGAGGCGGCCGCCCGCACGGACGTCGAGGCCCTCTCCTTCCCCGGCGTGCGCGTCCTCGTCGTCGACGATTCGGAGGTCAATCGCGAGGTGGCGGGCGAGGCCCTCGCGCGGCTCGGCGCCGTCGTCGACTTCGCCGAGGACGGCGTCGAGGCGGTGGAGGCGCTGCAGGGCGGGGTCTGGGACCTGGTGCTCATGGACGGATCGATGCCGCGGCTCGACGGCTTCGAGGCGACGCGGCGCATCCGCGAGGAAGAGGTTCGCGACGGACGGGCGCGGGCCGTCATCGTCGCCCTGACCGCCCACGTGGTCGGAACGGCCGCCGAGGCGTGGAAGAGCGCCGGCATGGACGGGGTGATCCACAAGCCCTTCACCCTGCAGGACCTGTCGCGGACGCTTCAGCAGCACTGCGGCGACAAGGCCGTGGCGGGGCCCCCGCCCCTCCCGGCGACGCCGCCGCCGCCGGCGCCCGAAGCCCTCGACGACCTGTTCGATCCCGCCGCGCGGTCCGAGCTCCAGGCGATGGTCGCCGCCGGACGCGCCGACTTCGTCGCCCGGGTCGAGGGGCTCTACGCCGAGAATGCGCCGCTGCGCCTGGCGGACTGCCGGACGGCCGCCGCCAATGGAGACCTTGAGGCGCTGGCCCGCGGGGCCCACGCCCTCAAGTCCATGAGCCTGAGCCTGGGGGCCCGGGCCGTGTCGCAGGCCGCCTCGGCGCTGGAGACGGCCGCCCGTCAGGGCGTCTGCCCGCCGGACGCGGTGCAGAGCCTCGGCGACCTGCTCGACCGCACCCTGGTCGCCATGGGCGCCTCGGCGGCCGCCGCGCCCGCCGACCCGACGGCCGTTCTCCGCCGGGCCATCGCCGACGGCGAGCTCGACGTCGTCTTCCAGCCGATGATGGGCCGCACCGGCGGCTTCTCAGGGAAGGTGGAGGCGCTCGTCCGCTGGACGACGGCCGCCGGCGAGGCGCGCCCGCCCGACCAGTTCATCCCGGAGCTCGAGGCGGCGGGCGGCATCGAGGCCCTGACCGACTTCGTGCTGGAGCGCGCCATGCGGGTCGCCGGCGGCCGGGAAGACCTCGTGGTTTCGGTGAACGCCTCGGCCGGCGAGTTCCAGCGCCCCGACTTCGCAGAGCGGGTGCGCGCCGCAGCGGGGCGTGCGAACTTCCCCCTCGGGCGTCTGGAGATCGAGGTCACCGAGACCGCCATCCTGCACGTCGATCAGGCCCGCCCGACCCTCGAGAAGCTCGGCGCCCTGGGCGTCGGGGTGGCGCTCGACGACTTCGGATCGGGCTACACCAGCCTTCACGCCCTGCGGGAACTGCGCTTCTCGACGCTGAAAATCGATCGCAGCTTCGTCAGCCGCTGCCTCGACGACACGGCGTCCGCGGCGATCATCCATGCGGTCATCGCCGTCGGCCGCTCCCTCGGCATGCAGGTGGTCTGTGAAGGCGTCGAGACGCCCGAACAGGCGCGCTTCCTGCGCACCGCCGGCGTGCACCTGATCCAGGGGTGGGTCTACGCCCGCCCCGGCGCCTTCGCCGACCTGCCCGCGCCGGCGGGCGCCGCTGCGGCCTGACGTTAAGCAATCCCGTTTGCGCTTTGGCGACCTCGTCGATGCAGGATGGCCAGAAGAGGGCGCCATGGCCATCATTCTCGTCGTCGACGACGACCCCACGATCCGCACCATCGCCGCTGAATTGCTGCGGGCGGAGCAGCACGCCATCATCGAGGCAGGGGACGGCGACGAGGCGCTGCGGGTGCTCGACGCCACCCACGCGGAGCTGGTCGTCCTCGACATGCTGATGCCGAACCGGGACGGGCTGGAGACGATCCTCGAGATCCGCCGCCGTCACCCGGGGGTGCGCATTCTCGCGATCTCCTCGGGCGGCAGCATCGGGGTCGGCAACCTGCTCAACATGGCCCGGGTCTTCGGGGCGGACGAGACCTTGGCCAAGCCCCTGTCGTTCAGCACCTTCGCCGCGACGGTGAACCGCCTGCTGGAGCGCCCGGCGAACGACGCCCACCTGATGGCAGGCCGCGCCTGAGGACTCAGGGCAGCGGGCGAGGCCCCGCTTCGTGGGGCCACTGCCCGGGCGCGTCCGGCTGTGCCAGGCGCCATTCGAGCTCCCCGGCAGGCCCCAGGCCACGCCCCCGGCGCAGGTAGTCGGGGATCTGCTCGGGCGGGTGGCCCCAGCCGGCGCCATAGCCATCGCCATAGCCGGACTCGTAGCCGTAGCCGCGATAGCCGT
Organism: Brevundimonas sp.; assembly: GCF_013912005.1. Taxonomy (GTDB): domain Bacteria; phylum Pseudomonadota; class Alphaproteobacteria; order Caulobacterales; family Caulobacteraceae; genus Brevundimonas. The sequence continues at coordinate 14,945 of NZ_JACESB010000022.1, forward strand.
TCTCGACCTGGCGCCACGACAGCTCCAGGCGGCCTGTCTCGCCGATCGGCAACGAGACGGCGGCTCCATAGTCACGGTAGCCGCCGCTTCCGACGCCGACGCTGATCTCTCCATGGGGAACGCGGTCGTCTCCGGGGCGGGCGCCGTCGACCCAGTGCGGCGACGCCGGCTCGCGCGCCGCCAACCAGCGGTCGATCTGCTCGTCGGTGGTGAGGCCCTGCACCGCCCCCTCCTGGGCCGCGCCCTGGACTGAAGGCGCGGCGGGCGCGGCGGCGACGTCGAGAGCGACCGGCGTCTCCGGAGCGGTTGCGATCGCTGCGTCGGGATCGCCGACGATCAGCGCAGCCGACGCCAGCAGGGAAACGAGCATGCGCCGAACTCCTGTACAGACACCACCCTAGCCACGATTGCGGCGAAGGTCAGGCCCTTCCGTCGCCGCGTCCCAGCGGGTCCGGCAGAGGCTCGCCCTCAGGCGTGAAGCTGAGCGCGACCGAATTGATGCAGTAGCGAAGGCCTGTGGGCGGCGGACCGTCCGGAAACACATGGCCCTGGTGGCTGTCGCACCGCGCGCAGCGGGTCTCGGTGCGGAGCATCCCATAGCTCTCGTCCCGCACCGCCTTCACGTGCGCCTCGTCCACCGGTTCGGTGAAACTGGGCCAGCCAGTGCCGCTCTCGAACTTGGTCCGGCTGCGAAACAGCGGCAGGCCGCATTCGCGACAGCAGAAGACGCCGGCCCGCTTCTCTCCGAGAAGGGTGCCGCAGAACGGCGCCTCGGTGCCGTGCGCCAGCAGCACGCGCCTCTCTTCCGGCGACAGGTCGGCCTCGAGGCGCGCCCGCTCCCCGGCGTCCGGGGGGGTGAGGTCGAAGCCGGAGGCGGAACGAAGGGTGTCGGTCATACCGATCAGATAGGCGCCCCCGACGGCGGGTTCCAGTCGCCGGCGGCCGCCCTGCGGGTGAACCAAACGGATGGTGATGGATTGCCCGAGGACTGCACAGCTTCAGGAGGCGCCCTCATGACCGCCATACGCAGGACCGGAACAGCGCTCCACCGGATCCTTCTCGCCTTCCCCACCGCCCTGTTCCCCGCCGCGATGATCACCGACATCGCCTATCTCCGCACGGCGCAGATCCAGTGGAGCAACTTCTCGGCCTGGCTGATCACCGGCGGCCTGGTGTTCGGCGGGCTCGTGCTGGTCTGGAGCCTGGCGGAGCTGGCGCTGGCCTTCCGGACGGCCGGTCGCGCGATCCACGCGATCTATGCGGGCCTGCTGGCGGCGATGTGCCTGCTCGGCTTGGTGGACGCCTTCAAGCACAGCCAGGACGCCTGGAGCTCGGTGGGGACCTTCGGCCTCATCCTGTCGATCCTCTGCGCCCTGCTGGCGATCGCCGCGGCCGCCCTGGCCTTCTCGGGCCTTCTTCACCCGGAGGTTGACCAATGACCCGCCTGATGACCTGCGCCGCGGCCCTGCTCGCGCTGGCCGCCTGCGGCCGGAGCGGCTCCGATCTCGATCAGACCGGCCCGCGGCCGGAACTGCCGGACGCCCGCGAGACCCTCGTCCCGTCGATGCACATCGCCAGGCCGGTGGGCTGGGGCGACGCGGTTCCCACCGTTCCCGCCGGCTACACCGTCAGCGCCCTTGCGACGGACCTGAAGATCCCCCGCCAGATGCTGGTTCTGCCCAACGGCGACATCCTCGTCGCCGAGGGCCGCGGCGGCAACGCTCCTGCGCTGCGCCCGAAAGACGTGCTGGCGGGGATCATCAAGAAGAAGGGAACGACCCCGGTCGAGAGCGGCGATCGCATCACCCTGCTGCGGGATGCGAACAATGACGGACGGCCCGAGGTGCGCACCGTCTTCATCGACAATCTGAACGCGCCCTACGGCCTCGCCTTCATCGACGGCTACGTCTACGTGGCCAACCAGGACGAGCTGGTCCGCTTCCCGTACCAGGAAGGGCAGACCCGGATCACGGCGCCGCCGCAGCGGGTCACCCGTCTCCCGTCCGAGATCAATCACCACTGGACCAAGGCGCTCACGGCCAGCGCGGACGGGCAGACCCTGTACGTCGGCATCGGCTCGAACTCGAACGTCGGCGAGCGCGGCATGGCTGTGGAGGAGGAACGGGCCGTGGTCTGGGCGGTGGATCGCACGACCGGCGCCCGCCGCACCGTCGCCCGGGGCATCCGCAACCCCACCGCCCTTGCGATCGAACCTTCGACAGGCGCCCTGTGGGCGGTGGTCAACGAGCGCGACGAGATCGGCCCGCAGGCCTCGCCCGACTACCTGACCACGGTCCGGGAAGGCGCCTTCTACGGCTGGCCGTACAGCTACTGGGGCCAGAACGTCGATCCGCGCGTCCGGCCGCAGAAACCGGAGCTGGTGGCGCGCGCGATGGAGCCCGACTACGCGCTGGGCTCGCACGTCGCCGCCCTGGGCCTCAGCTTCGCCCGCGACGGCGGCTTCGGCGGCCGCTTCGCCGAGGGCGCCTTCGTCGGCGAGCACGGCAGCTGGAACCGTCAGGACCTCGCCGGATACAAGGTCGTCTGGATTCCCTTCGCGGGCGGTCAGCCGAACGGCGAGCCGGTCGACTTCGTCACCGGCTTCCTGACCGGAGACGGCCGCGCCCGGGGGCGTCCGGTGGGCGTGCTGTTCGACCCCGACCGCCGCATCCTGCTGGTGGCGGATGACCTGTCGAACACCGTCTGGCGGGTCGCGCCCCGGCGCTGAATGCAGAACGGGCGGGAGCGTCGCCGCTCCCGCCCGTCCTTGCCTCCGGGGCCGTGTTCCGGCTCAGCCGCCGAACAGGCCGCTGACCCAGGTGCGCACGGCGTTCTCGTCCGCCGGGTCGCCGGCGTAGCGCAGGGCGCCGGTCGGCTCGTACGGCTGGTTGTTGCCACGCGGGCGCGAGGTCCACGCCTTGTGGCCGTAGCTCAGGTCCGCATAGTTCGACGGCAGCCGCAGGATGGTCGGCTCGACGAAGATGGTGTCCGTCGCCGTGGTCGTGCCCGCGATGCGCACGTTCGGCAGCTTGGACAGCAGGTCGAGGGTGTCGAGGCAGCCGCCCGAGCAGCCGGCGTCGACCAGCACCACCACGGGCCCCTGCACCGGGTTCGGCGCGCCGGTGTCCGGCACGGCCGGACGGCCGGCGAGGGTGAAGGTCGGCTGACCGGCGGCGATGGCGGCGTCGAAGGCGGCCACGATCTCGCGGGTCTGCTCGATCACAGGCGTGGCCTCGGCCACGAACTGCGGGTCGGCCTCCATTCGCGCGAGCGCGGCGGCGTACCAGTCGCGGTTGCCTTGGCTGGCGCGATAGGTGATGTCGCCGGCGGCCGGCTGGCGGCTGACGGTGAACTCCGGGGTCCAGATGCGGTTGGCGAGGCCGTAGCCGCGCGCCGTGGACGAGTTCAGGCCGGAGCCGCCGGCGGCGCGAAGGTCGAGCACGAAGCCCTGCGGCCCGCGAATCTGCGCCACCTGGCTCTCAACCTGGGCGTTGAACGCCGGCCAGCCCGCCTCATCGGCGAACGAGTGCACGTGCAGCCACGGCCGGCCGTTGACCATCTCCAGCGCCAGCGGCGTGGCCGGCGGCATGTAGACGGTGGCGCGGTAGGCCCGCTCAAGGTCGCCCGGCTCCACCGGCACGGGGCGGATCTCCATCTCGCGCGGCCGCCCGCGACCCGTCCGGAAGCTGCACAGCGAAGGCACGCCGTCCGCGAAGGGGTTGTTGCGGTTCCACAGCAGGTAGGGAGCGGAAGTCACCCGGCCCGCTTCGGTTTCGAGATTGCCCTCCCAGCGGTCCAGCTTCTCGCGGGCGAACTCCTCGATCGGGCGCAGATTGCACTCGACCACTTCCGAACCGACCCGCGGCGCGCCGCGCACGCCCGGCTTGACGTAGGTCACCACGTACTTGCCGTCGCGCCAGCCGGTGGTGAAGCCCGGCCAGCTGGTGCCGAAGTACGGGCCCATGCCTTCAAAGGTCGGCGTCGCCGCGATGTTGGAGTCGCGGAAACCGCGGGCGTAGTAGCGCAGCAGGTAGGAGTGGGCGTCGCCGCTGTTGACGCGCGGCGCCATCGCCATCGACTCCTGCAGGCCGGCGTCCAGCCAGCTGCGGAAGGTGTTGCTGGCCTCCCCGCCGACCACGGCGGCCGGGTGGTTGGCGGCCAGTTCGTCATGCATCGTCTGCAGGTCCTGACGCGCGAACGCGCGGAAGTCCTGGGCGAAGGCGGCGCCAGCGCTGACGGCCAGCACAAGGGCGGCCGATGCCGCGGCGGTGAGAAGTCGATTCATCGGTCAGCTCCGGAAGCCTCGAACAGGGAGTGGCGGCTTTAAAGCCCATTGGCGCACGGCTTGCCAACCCCGCACCCGGTCCGGCGAACGCCCCCGTCCGGTTTACTCGCCGTCGAACGCGGCCTAATCGGGGCGCTCGCCTTCACGCGACGATCACGTTCGCTTCACAGCCGGGCCTGCATGTTCAAGAAGATCCTGATCGCCAACCGCGGCGAGATCGCCGTCCGCATCATCAAGACCTGCCGCCGGATGGGCATCGCCACGGTCCAGGTCTACTCCGAGGCCGACGCCGGCTCGCTGGCCGTGGAGATGGCCGACGAGGCCGTGCTCATCGGCCCGGCCCCGGCCAACCAGTCCTACCTGCTCGCCGACCGCATCGTGGAAGCCGTGCGCCGGACCGGCGCCGAGGCGGTTCACCCCGGCTTCGGCTTCCTGTCGGAGAACGCCGGCTTCGCCCGCCGGCTGCGCGACGAGGGCATCGCCTTCATCGGCCCGAACCCCGAGGCCATCGAGGCCATGGGCGACAAGATCACCTCCAAGCGCTTCGCGGCCGAGGCCGGCGTCTCCACCGTTCCGGGCCACATGGGCCTGATCGAGTCGACCGAAGAGGCCGTCCGCATCGCCCGCGAGATCGGCTATCCGGTGATGATCAAGGCGTCCGCCGGCGGCGGCGGCAAGGGCATCCGCGTCGCCCACTCCGACGACGACATGGCCGAGGGCTTCGCCGCCGTGAAGGCCGAGGCCCTCAACGCCTTCGGCGACGACCGGGTCTTCCTGGAGAAATTCATCATCGACCCGCGCCACATCGAGATCCAGGTGCTGGGCGACAAGCACGGCAATGTGGTCCACCTGTTCGAGCGCGAATGCTCGATCCAGCGCCGCAACCAGAAGGTCATCGAGGAGGCCCCCTCCCCGCTGCTCGACGAGGCGACCCGCGCCGCCATGGGGGCCCAGGCCGTCGCCCTCGCCCGCGCCGTGAACTACGACTCCGCCGGCACGGTCGAGTTCGTCGCCGGCCAGGACAAGTCCTTCTACTTCCTCGAGATGAACACCCGTCTTCAGGTGGAGCATCCGGTCACCGAGCTGATCACCGGCGTCGACCTGGTCGAGCAGATGATCCGCTCCGCCTGGGGCGAGAAGCTGGCCTTCGAACAGGACGACCTGAAGATCGACGGCTGGGCCGTCGAGAGCCGGATCTACGCGGAGGACCCGTACCGCGGCTTCCTCCCCTCCATCGGCCGGCTGGTCCGCTACGAACAGCCCGAGGAAGGGCTCCACCCCGACGGCTACACCGTGCGCAACGACTCCGGCGTCCGCGAGGGCGATGAGATCTCGATGTACTACGACCCGATGATCGCCAAGCTGTGCGCCTGGGCCCCGACCCGCGCCGAGGCGGTCGAGGGCATGGCCCGGGCGCTGGAGGACACCCACCTCGCCGGGCTGGGCCACAACGTCCCCTTCCTCGCCGCGGTCATGGACCAGCCGCGCTTCCGCTCGGGGGCCCTGTCGACCTCCTACATCAAGGACGAGTTCCCCGACGGCTTCCACGGCCTCGCCCCGGACGCCCGCCAGATCCGGCTGATGGCGGCCACGGCCATGGCCATGCACGAGATCCTCTCGGAGCAGGCCGGGGATCCCTCCGACCGCACCGACTGGGTCGTGCTGGTCGACCGGGCGGCCTATCCGATCGGCCTGTCCTACGACGAGGACGAGGCGCTGACGCTCGGGATCGCCGGGGAGGAGGAACCCGTCCGCCTCTCCGACATCGACTGGCGTCCCGGCCTCGCCCAGTTCCGCGCCGTGCTCGACGGCGATCCCTTCACCGCCGAGGTCGCCCGCGCCCCCGACGGCTTCGTCATCCGCCACCGCGCGGCGAAGGCCCGCGTCCGCGTCCTTACGCCGGCGATCGCCGCCCTCTACGCCCGCCTCCCCGAGAAGCAGGCGGCCGACACCTCCAGGCTGGTCCTCTCCCCCATGCCCGGCCTCGTCGTCGCCATCCCGGTCGAGCCGGGCCAGGAGGTCAAGGCCGGCGAGACCGTCGCCATCATCGAGGCGATGAAGATGCAGAACATCCTCAAGGCCGAGCGCGACGGCGTGGTGAAGGCGGTCTCGGCGAAGGCGGGCGATCCGGTGGCGGCGGACGACGTGCTGGTGGAGTTCGGGTAGGGGACGGCTTCCGACCCGTTGCGACGGTCGGCTCGCCTTCCCGAAGTCCAGGCAGCGCTGTGGCTTCGCCCTCCCGGCGCGCAGCTCCGAACATCTCCAAGAATTCACGTGCCAATCCCTTTCGGCGCCCTGATGCTACCGCAAGGTGTCTGGCCGGAGGTCCACATGGCGAAGCTGCAGGCGGTGGCGGGCGCGATGGCGGCGGCTGTCGCGATCGGCGACATGGCCCATGCCCGGGACCCATCTCCGATCAACGATCGGGAAGTGGTCGGCGCCTGGATCCTGATGATCACTCCGGCCGAGCGAGAGGGACTTGAGATCAACATCGAGATCGACGACGGCGATCTGCCCCTGACGATCACAGGTCAGGGGGGCGGCCGGATCGCCTGTGTCCTCCGCGGCGCCGCGGCGCCGTGCCGGATAGACCGCGGCAGACTGGTGATCGGCATGCCCACAGGGTCGGGCGCGGCCAGAATGACCTTCACCCTCACGGACCGGACGCGCGACGGGTTCAGCGGCGCGATCCGCATGAGCGTGCGTTTCCTTCCCATCGGCGGGCATATCGGCGCCGTGACGATGACGCGCCGCCAGGCGACGCCCGCCATGCCTCCGAGGTGAGGGCGCGGTCCGGAGTCGCTCAGGCCATAGCCGGCGCGTCATACGCGCAGGTTCGGGTGATCGCAGCGAGCTCCGGCTGAACCTGTGCCGAGACTGAAGACTCCAGACCAGGTCCTGTTGTCCAGGACTACCGTCGGCCCGCCGCCTGCGCCGGCGCACCTGAGTTGGAGCCGCCGGCCGTCGGGAAGAACCATGGCGTCACCGGGCGAAGCATCATTGGTCGGCGCAGCGCTCGGCAGCTTCAGTCTCGCTGGGGCCGGGGTTCCGCGAGAACAGCGGAGCCGCGGCGGACGATTCCCGCATCGCGCCCGGGTCAGGAAGCCGAGCCGCGCCAGCGACGAATCTGAAGGTCCGGCACGACCCCGGCGTCCGCTCTCGTTCGCCTGAAGATGACGCAGCTGCCCGCGCGGAGGCTGGTTGACGCGCCGGGCGCGTCCCCCGCCGGACCGGGGAGTCCGCCTTCGGTCGCCGCCCCCGGCGCCAGGCGGCCGTCAGCAACCTGCTCCGCCGACAATTGATGATTTGGAGGGTCGGGCCTCGTATCACCGTCGACATGATCGCCGAGCGACGGCGACGGACATTCGCAGCCTGGGCCTGGAAGGAACCGATGCCGGACGCGATCACGACCACGGAACTCTTTCTGCTGGCGATGCTGATCATCTTCAGCGCGCCCTACCTGGTCTGGCGTCTGTTCAGGACGGACTACTGGGCGCCGCTGGTGGTGGTGCAGATCATCGGCGGGGTCCTGCTCGGGCCCGGCGTTCTGGGCGCGGCCTTTCCGGCATACTACGACTTCGTCTTCCCGCCCGAGGTGGTGGCCGCCCTGAACGGCATCGCCTGGTGGGCGGTGATGATCTTCGTCTGGATCGCGGGGATCGAACTGGATCTGAGACAGGCCTGGACGCGCAGGGGCGAGACCGGCGTCGCCGCCGGCATGGCCATGGCCGTCCCCCTGCTGTTCGGCGCCGCCGCCGCCGTGGTGATGATCTCCACCAGCCCCGGCTGGACGGGCGCCGAAGGCCGGACCTGGCAGGTGGTGCTGGGCATCGGCATGGCCTGCGCGGTGACCGCCCTGCCGATCCTGGTCCTGCTGATGGAGAAGCTGGAGATTCTCCGGCTGCCGATCGGCCAGCGGACGCTGCGCTACGCCTCCCTCGACGACATCGCTATCTGGGGCGTGCTGGCGCTCATCCTGCTGGACTGGGAGCGGATCGGCCGCCAGGGCGGCTTCCTCGTCGGCTTCGCGGCGGCGACCTTCGCCTTGCGCGCGCTGATGCGACGGATACCCGAGCCCGACCGCTGGTACGTGTCCCTGATCTGGCTGGCGGGATGCGGCCTCGCCGCGGACTGGGCCGGGCTGCACTTCATGGTCGGCGCCTTCCTGTCGGGCGCGGTGCTGGACGCCGACTGGTTCGACCAGAAGCGGATGGACCAGTTCCGCCACCACATCCTGGTCGCGGTGATGCCGGTCTTCTTCCTGTCCACCGGGCTGCGCACCCAGTGGGACGTCGGCGGTCTGATGGTCTTCGGCGCGGCGGGCCTGCTGCTCGTCGCCTCTGTCAGCGGGAAGCTGCTGGGCGTCCGGATCGCCGGCCGCATCCTGAAGTGGGGCAAGGGCGAGGCCGGCCTGATCGGCTGGCTGCTCCAGACCAAGGCCCTGATCATGATCATCTTCGCCAACATCCTGCTGGACAAGAAGATCATCACCAATGAGACCTTCACCGCCCTGCTGCTGATGGCGGTGGCTTCCACCATGCTGACCATTCCGATGGTCGCGCCGCGCCTTCGCAAGCTGGCGGGGGCAGTCGACCGGAGCGGCTGAGGTCGCGCCGCCCGGAGTCGGCTCGCCGGCCACGCCCCGTCCACCGGCCGGGGCGCGATCGGGTCGCGGCGTCAGGAGAATCTCCCCTTCCTTGACTCTTATTTCGATATTTAGCTAAACGTCTCCATATGAGCTCCGTCTTCAAGGCCCTCTCCGATCCCACCCGGCGCCGTGTGCTGCAGCTGCTGCGCGCGGGGCCGATGAGCGCGGGCGAGATCGCGGCGCGGTTCGAGGTGTCGAAGCCGACCATGTCGGCCCACTTCGCGGTGCTCCGGGAGGCGGACCTGATCCACGCCGAGAAGGCCGGAAAGAGCGTGATCTACCATCTGAAGCTGTCGGTGCTCGAAGAGGCGCTGCTGGGCTTCGTCCACTCCTTCGGCGGGGCTGCGGCCGCCCCCGAGGGCGAACCGCCGGGCGAGCCCGGCAAGGAGGCGACGACATGAGCGAGCTGAAATCGGAACTGGTCCCCAATCTGGTCGTGGCCGCAGCCCTGGTCGGCGCAGCCCTCGCGGCGACGGCGGCGCGGCAGGCCGGCTGGATCGACGCCGACGCGGTCAATCGCATCGTCATGGGCGGGATCGGCCTGATGCTGGCCTGGGTCGGCAACCGCATGCCGAAGCGGTTTGTCCCGGCGGCGCAGGCGCGGCGGGTCAACCGGGTCGCGGGCTGGTCGATGGCGATCAGCGGCCTCGTCTACGCTGGCCTGTGGGTGTTCGCGCCCTTCGACGTCGCGCTTTGGGGCGGATGCGCCGCGGTGATCGCCGGCATGGCCGTGACCATGGGCTATTGCCTGTCCGCGGCGCGCGGGGCGCGGGCCGGCTGAGCCCGCCGGGCCGGCCGGAGGATCAGCCCCGGCCGGCCTCCAGGCGCTGCAGGTCGGCGGCGTCGATCGCGGCCAGCGAGGCGCCCCGGCTCTCGCGCATCACCAGCGCCGCGACCAGGCTCACCGCCCCCGCCGCGAGGATGTACCAGGCGATCGGAACCCAGGAGTCGTACTCGCGCAGCAGCGCCGTGCCGATCAGGGGGGCCCAGGAGCCGGCCACGATGGCGGTGACCTGGTAGCCCAGCGACACGCCGGAGTAGCGCATCCGGGTCGGGAACATCTCGGTCATGATGGCCGGCTGGGCGGCGTACATCAGGCCGTGCACCGCCAGCCCCAGCATGATGGCGCCGAGGATCATCGCCGTGGCGCCGGTGTCGAACATGGGGAAGGCCACGAAGGGCCAGACCAGCGTCAGCGCCGCCCCGGCCAGGTACACCGGCCGCCGGCCGATCCGGTCCGCCGCCCGTCCGACAACGGGGATCACCACCACGTGCAGGATGTGGGCGAGGAAGAGCAGCGCCAGGATGCGGGTGGTGTCGACGTCGCGGTGGTGCAGGTAGGTGATCGAGAAGGTGACCACCATGTAGTAGAGGATGTTCTCGCCGAACCTCAGGCCCATGGCGGTGAACACCCCGCGCGGCTCGCGCCGGAACACCTCGGTAAGGCCGTAGCCCGCCGCCGCCCGCTGCTCGGCCTCCTCCCGCGCCTTCACGAAGATCGGCGAATCCGTCACCTGGGTGCGGATGTAGTAGCCGATGGCGATGATCACGACCGACAGCCAGAAGCCGATGCGCCAGCCCCAGGCGAGGAAATCGGCCTCGCTCAGCAGGGCCGACAGGGCCAGCATGACCACCGTGGCCAGCAGGTTGCCCACCGGCACCGCCGCCTGCGGGAAGCTGCCCCAGAAGGCGCGGCTGCGGTTCGGGCTGTGCTCGGTGACCAGCAGCACCGCCCCGCCCCACTCCCCGCCCAGCGCGAAGCCCTGGATGAAGCGAAGCGTCACCAGCAGGATGGGCGCGAGGTAGCCGATCGAGGCGAAGCTGGGCAGGCAGCCCATCAGGAAGGTCGAGGCGCCGATCAGCAGCAGCGAGAACTGCAGCAGCGACTTGCGCCCCACCCTGTCGCCGATGTGCCCGAACACCACCCCGCCCAGCGGCCGGGCGATGAAGCCCACCGCATAGGTTGCGAAGGCGGCGATGACGCCGTCCAGCTCGTTGCCGGTCTGGGGGAAGAACAGCTGCCCGAACACCAGGGTCGCGGCGGTGCCGTAGAGGAAGAATTCGTACCACTCGACCACCGTCCCGGCCATCGAGGCGCCGACCACCTTGCGCAGGTAGGGCAGATCGGCGGTCTGTTCGTGCTGCATGGGTCCCTCCGCCGACCTGCATGAACCGGGCCTGTTGTGGATTCAAGGCCTTGCGCCCGAACCCGTAACCCCGTTGGGTGTCATGGCAGCGGGACGCGACTCGCTCGGAACGGGAACCGGCGCCGTAGTGGCGCGCTTAGGGGCGCGGAGTCAGGGGCGGGCATGGCGAACGGCGGCAACCCGAGATCGGTGCGTTCGATCCTCGTGCTGTTCGCGCTCTGCATCGTGCTGCCGGCCACCCTGGCGATCGGCGGCCTCGTCGCGTGGAACGTGCAGGAGATGCGGCGCTCGCAGGAGGCGGAACTCCTCGCCATCGCCCGGTCCGCCTCGAAGACGGTCGATCTGCGCATGGCGAAGTACGCCACCGCCGCGAGCGCCATCGCCACCTCGATCCCCGTCCTCGCCGGAGACTGGACGGCCACGCGGGAGCGCGTGGACCGACTCGAACTCGGCGACACGGCCTGGGTGGTGATCACCGATCGTGCGGGCCGGCGGCTGCTGAACACCAACCCGGCGGTGCCGGCGGACCCCGTCGTCCGGCTGCCCCGCCCGGCCAGCATACAGGCGGCGCTGCAGTCGCCGGACCCCGTGATCAGCGACCTGTTCACCGGCTCCAGCACAGGCCGGAAAGTCGTCGCGGTTGAGCACGCCGTGCCCGACAGTCCGGAGGATCGGGTGGTTTCGCTTGTGATCGATCCGGTGGGACTGCTCCCGACGCCTTCCGAACTGCCTGTACCCAGCGCCGCCTTCACCACGCTGGTCGACCGCCGCTATCACATCGTTGCGCGAAGCCGGAACCACGTCCGCTGGCAGGGCGCCAGCGCAACCCCGAACATGAGAGCGGCGATGTCGCGGAGCGCGGAAGGCGTCACCGCCAGCCGGTCCCTCGACGGCGAGCCGACCGTGGTCGCCTACACCCGGTCGGACCTGACCGGCTGGACCACCCTGGTGGTCATCCCGCGAGAGGCCTTCCTGCAGCCGGTGTGGCGCAACGGGATCGCCTTCGGGCTCGTCGCCGCCGCCCTCCTTCTGCTCGGCGCCGGCCTCGCGCGCGGCTTCGGCAACGGTCTGATCCGCGAGCTGCGGGCGCTGGAGGATGACGCGGAGCGCCTCGGTCACGGCGAATTCGTGGCCATCCGCACCAGCCGGATCGACAACATCGGCCGCGTGCAGGCCGCGCTCAGCGCCGCCTCCGCCGAGCTGCGCAGCCGGGCCTCCCGGCAGCAGCTGATGATCAACGAGCTGAACCACCGGGTGAAGAACACCCTGGCGACGGTGCAGGGCATCGCGGTGCAGACCTTCCGCCACGGCGACGCCGACGCCCCGTCGAAGTTCGACCACCGCCTGGGAGCCCTCGCAGGCGCGCACGATCTCCTGACCCAGACCTCCTGGGAGCCGGTGGACATCCGGTCGGTGGTGGACCGCTGCGGCGAACCGGCGGCGGGAGGCATCGCCGCCTCCGGTCCGTCGGTGATGTTGCCGCCCCATGCGGCGCTGGCCCTGTGCATGTGCCTGCACGAGCTGGTCACCAACAGCCTGAAGTACGGCGCCCTCTCGGTCCCCGGCGGAAAGATCCTGCTCAGCTGGACGCTGATCCCGGAAGCCGGCGAAATCGACTTCCTGTGGCGGGAACAGGGCGGGCCGCCGGCCCGGCCGCCCGAGCGCAAGGGCTTCGGCACCCGCCTCGTGGACCGGCTGGTGCGCAATGAACTCGGCGGGTCGCTGGAGCGGGATTTTGGCCCCGACGGGCTCGAGATCCGCGCCCGCCTCGCCCCGCCCGAGCACAAGCGCTGGCGCAACACGTTCGATTGACCGCAGCCTCCCCCGGGCCGCCCGCCGGAACCCTGCGGCCGCGGCTACGCTTCCCCTTCCATGCTCAAGTCCCGCATGAACCCGCGCGTCTTCTGGGGAGCCAGCCTGATCATAGGCGGGCTGCTCGCCGCCGCCGTGGCCGCCCCCGCCTCGTCTGACCGGATATTCCAGGCGGCCCAGGCCTGGGTGATCGGCGCCTTCGGCTGGTTCTACATCGCCGCCGTCGCGGGCTTCCTGCTGACGGTCATCGGCCTCGCCCTTGCGCCCACGGGACGTCTGCGGCTGGGCGCAGACGACGCCGAACCCGACTTCCCGTGGCTGTCATGGATCGCCATGCTCTTCGCCGCCGGGATGGGCATCGGCCTGATGTATTTCGCCGTCGCCGAACCGGTGCAGCACTACATCGCCCCGCCCGACGTCGAGCCGCGCACCTTCGACGCCGCCCGCGAGGCGATGGTCATCACCTTCTTCCACTACGGGGTCCACGCCTGGGCGATCTACGCCCTGGTCGGCCTGAGCCTCGCCTATTTCGCCTGGCGCAAGGGCCTCCCGCTGACCCTGCGCTCGGGCCTTTTCCCGCTGCTCGGGCGGCGCATCCACGGGCCCCTCGGCGACGCGGTCGACATCTTCGCCATCTGGGGGACGGTCTTCGGCATCGCCACCTCCCTCGGCTTCGGGGTGGCGCAGATCAACAGCGGCCTCAACTACCTCGTCGGCCTGCCGGTCGGCGCCGGGGTGCAGGTCGGCCTGATCGCCCTGGTGATGGGCGCCGCGATGATTTCGGTGCTCACCGGGCTCGACCGCGGGGTCCGCCGACTGTCGGAACTGAACCTCGTGCTGGCGGTGCTGCTGATGGTTTTCGTGCTGGCGGTCGGCCCGACCGGCTTCCTGCTGAAGGCGGTGTTCCAGAACCTCGGCCTGTACCTGGACGAGTTCTTCGTCCGGACTTTCAACCAGTACGCCTACGAACCCCGCGGCTGGATGGCCAACTGGACCCTGTTCTACTGGGCCTGGTGGATCGCGTGGTCGCCTTTCGTCGGCATGTTCATCGCCCGCATCTCACGCGGGCGGACGGTGCGCGAGTTCATCCTGGGCGTCCTGCTGGTCCCCGCCGGCTTCACCTTCCTGTGGATGACCGTGTTCGGCAACACCGCCATCGCCCTCGACATGGGCGGGGCGCAGGGCGCGATCTCGGCGGCGGTCAGCGCCGACCTTTCGACGGCCATCTTCCGCTTCTTCGAGTACCTGCCCGGGACGGCGATCACCTCGACGATCGCCGTGCTGCTGGTGGCGGTGTTCTTCGTCACCTCCGCCGACTCGGGCTCCCTGGTCATCGACACCATCGCCTCGGGCGGAGCGGACGAGACGCCGCGCTGGCAGCGGGTCTACTGGTGCTCGATCGAGGGCCTCGCCGCGGCCCTCCTGCTGCTGGCCGGCGGCCTGGGCGCGTTGCAGGCCGCCACCCTCGTCTCCGCCCTGCCCTTCACCGCCATCATGATCCTGCTGGCCTTCGGCCTCGTGCGGCAGATGAACGCCGATCGGCAGGGCGTGCCCCTGGGCAAGCCCGTTCCGCCCCTGGGCGAGCGGCTCAAGCGAATTCTGGCGCCGGCGCGCCGGCGCGACGTCGACCGCCAGATCGAGCAGCACGCGGGGCCCGCGCTGGAGGCCGTCCGGCGCGGACTGGAAGCGGAAGGGGTGCCCGACGCGACGGTGGAACGGGATGCGGACGGCGTCAGCCTGTCCGCGCCGGCCGGCGGCCTGCCCTTCGCCTACCGCATCGCGGCCGTCGCCCGACCGCTGCCCGCCTTCACCGCTCTGGAGGCCCCGGAGCCGCGGCGCACCCACGAGTGGCGGCTGGTCGCCCGCGCCGGCCCGGGGGACCGCGGCCGCGACGTCACCGGCTTCACCACCGAGCAGCTGATCGCCGACGTGCTCGAACGTCTGGAACAGCAACGGCGCGCCCACAGGCCCGGGACCTGAGGCGCGCTGGAGGAATTCTGCGGCTCCGGTGAAACCGCCCTTTCCTCAGCGACTTGTCTCTTCATGAGCAAGTCCGTCGACGACATCCGGAGTGAGCTGTCCGGGCTGATCCGCGACGCCGTGCCGGAGGAGGATCCGGCGCGGCGGCAGGCCCTGCTCGTGCTGGCCGACCACTGGTCGGACATCATGCGTCGCCGCCATGCGGCCGGCCTCGACGCCCGGGAGTCGCCCGAAGCCTGAGCTCAGACGGGCGGATCCGCCTCGTGCACCGCGCCGAACACGCGCCGGAAGCTGGTCTTCAGGGCTGCGTCGGCCTCGTCCATGGTCGCCGGCACGCCCAGATCCACCAGGCTGGTGACGCCGTGCTCCTGGATGCCGCACGGGACGATGCCGGCGAAATGCGACAGGTCCGGCTCCACGTTGAGGCTGACGCCGTGGAAGCTGACCCAGCGGCGAACCTTGACCCCGATGGCGGCGATCTTGTCCTCGCGGCTCCAGCCGGCCCCCTTCCGCTCCACCCAGACCCCGACGCGGCCCTCCCTCGCGCCGGCGGGCACGCCGAACTCGCCGAGGGCGCCGATGATCCACTGCTCGAGCCCCCGCACGAAGGCGCGCACGTCGCGCCCGCGGTGGCTCAGGTCCAGCATCACATAGGCCACCCTCTGGCCCGGGCCGTGATAGGTGAACTGGCCGCCGCGTCCGGTGCGGTGGACCGGGAAGCGGCCGGGATCCAGAAGGTCCTCGTCCCGGGACGACACTCCGGCCGTGTAGAGCGGCGGGTGCTCCAGCAGCCAGACGAGCTCGCCGGCCTTGCCGGACACGATGTCGGCGGCCCGCCGCTCCATCGCCCGCACGGCGGCGGGATACGGGACACGGTCGGTCGACACGGCCCAGCCGGCGGCGCGACCGTCCGCGCGGACCAGTTTGTGCAGCGGCGCTTCGCTTAAGGTTGGAGAAACCATGACGCTCCAATGTGGGGGCCGGGAGCGCCATGCAAGACCAGCCCGCCCAAGTCCAGTCAGCGTCGAGTACCCCCATGAGCCAGATCGAAGCCGTCGACGTGGAGATCTCGGTCGTGCTGGGGCGTTCCGTGCTGCCTATGGCCCAGCTTCTCCGCATGGGCCGCGGCGCCGTGATCCCGCTCGACGCGTCGGAGCACGACGAGGTCTGGATCCTCGCCAACAACCACCCCGTCGCCCGCGGCGCCATCGAGATCCGCGACGACCGCATAGCCATCACGGTGACGCGGCCGGCGGACGTCTACGACTTCATGGCGGGGGCGGCGTAGGGGGAGGCGGCAGGAAGTAGGAAGTAGGAAGTAGGAAGTAGTCACAAACCCGGACCGTACTGCGCGGAGAGCAGAATGTCGGGCGTTCAGAGCTACCGCGATCTCCTTGTCTGGCAACGGGCCATGGATATCGCCGCCGCCACCTACGAACTCAGCCGGCTCTATCCGAAAGACGAGCTCTTCGGACTCACCTCCCAAAGTCGCCGCGCCGCCGCTTCCATCGCCGCCAATATTGCCGAAGGACACGGTCGGACCAATCGATCCACGTTCGCACACTTCCTGCGGATCGCCCAAGGTTCGCTGAAGGAACTCGAGACCCACCTCCTTCTGGCGGAGCGCGTCGGCGTGGCGCCGCCCCAATCCACCGGCGCCCTTCTCGCCAGCACGGACGAGCTCGGCCGCATGCTGCGAGCGCTGATCGTCAAGGTTCAGAAAAGGCCGGTCGACCTGTCCTCCCCTAATTCCTGAGACCTACTACCTACTCCCTCGACAGCCCCCTTTCCTTCCGTCGCGACCTCCGCTATCAGCCCCCCTCCGATGCGAGCGGTCGTGGCGGAATTGGTAGACGCGCAGCGTTGAGGTCGCTGTGGGGCAACCCGTGGAAGTTCGAGTCTTCTCGACCGCACCATCGATACTTTGAAGGGCGACTCATCGGCATAATGCTGATCTGACATGCAGGGAGGTCGACGCGTGAGCACCACCGCATCCGCCCCCCTGCCGCCCGACGAGGCCGACATCGAACACGTGGCGCTGGACGAGGACTATGTCCTGACGGCGGGCTTCGTGGAGAAGGTCGTCGACGCCGCTGACGACGGCGACGGCCTGAGGCTGCGCGCCCTGCTCGAGGACCTGCACCCCGCCGACGTGGCCGACCTGATGGGCTTCCTGACCGCGGAGCACCGCGCGGTGGTCACCCTGTGGCTGCCGCCCGACCTGCTGGCCGAGACCCTGCCCGAGCTCGACGACGGCATCCGCGAGGAGGTGCTGGAGCGCGTCCCGCACCTGACGCTGGCGGAGGCGCTGCAGGAGCTCGACTCCGACGACGCCGCCGCCGTGGTCGAGGACCTTGAGGCGGACCAGCGCGAGAAGGTGCTGGCGGCCATGCCCGAGGTCGACCGGGCCGCCATCGAGAGTTCGCTGGGCTATGCCGAGGACTCGGCCGGCCGCCTGATGCAGCGCGAGGTCATGGCCGCGCCGCAGTTCTGGAACGTCGGCGACACCATCGATCACGTGCGCGCCCAGGGCGAGGATCTGCCCGAACTGTTCTTCGACATCTATGTCGTCGATCCGCTGAACCGTCCGGTGGGCGGGGTGCCGATCAGCCGCCTGCTGCGGACCCCGCGGGCCACGCCGCTCAGCGAGATCATGGAGCCGGTCAACGAGATCGCCGTCGACCAGGACCAGGAAGAAGTCGCCTACATCTTCGAGAAGTACCACCTGATCTCGGCCCCGGTCATCGACTCGGCCGGCCGGCTGGTGGGCCAGATCACCGTCGACGACATCGTCAACATCATCCAGGAGGAGAACCGCGAGGACATCCTCCGTCTCGCCGGCGTTTCGGACGAGGACCGCGGCTCCTCGGTGCCGGAAATCGTCCGGGGTCGAGTGCCGTGGCTGGCGATCAATCTCGCCACGGCGGTGCTGGGGGCCAGCGTGATCGGCTGGTTCGAGTACACCATCCAGCAGATCGTGGCCCTGGCGATCCTGATGCCGATCGTCTCGGCCATCGGCGGCAACGCCGGCACCCAGGCCCTGACGGTGACCGTGCGGGCCCTCGCCACCCGCGAACTGAACAGCTCCAACGCCCCCCGCACCTTCTGGCGCGAACTGCTGGTGGGGATGGCCAACGGGCTGGTGCTGGCGCCGCTCATCGGTCTGGCGACCGCCTTCTGGTTCCGGGACGAGGACTGGCGCATCGGCCTGGTCATCGCCGCCGCCATGGTGCTCAACCTGCTGGTGGCCGCCACCGTGGGCGTGCTCACGCCGCTCACCCTCTCCCGCCTCAAGTTCGACCCGGCGGTGTCCTCGGCGGTCTTTGTCACAGCGACGACCGATTTCTTCGGTTTCCTGATCTTCCTCGGACTGGCGACGATCGTGCTCCTGTAGGCGCGGAGCTTGCTGCTCCCGTCTCAAGCGAGCGTCTCCCGTCTCGATTTGGATCAATCCGGTGTCCGAACCCGCCAGGCCACGTCTGAAGGTCTCCCGCGAAGGGATGATCCTCATCAAGAGCTTCGAAGGCTTCCGGCCGCGCGCGGCGAGGGGCGACGACGGCCGCTGGGTGATCGGCTACGGCCACACCGCTTCGGCCCGCGAGGGGCTGACCGTGGGCGAACAGGACGCCGAGCTCCTCCTGCAGTACGACCTCCTGCCGGTGGTCAAGGCGCTGAACGAGCGGGTCGAGACGCCGCTGAACCAGCACCAGTTCGACGCCCTCGCCAGCTTCGCCATCTCTGTCGGCGTCGAGCGCTTTCTCGCCTCGGACGTGCTGCAGCGTCTCAATTCGGGCCGCGCCGGTGAGGCCGCGGACGCCCTGATCGGCTGGCCGGAGCCGCCGTCGGCGGACAACGCCCTGCGCCGCCGCGCGGCCGAGCGCGCCCTGTTCTTCGCCGATCCGCAGTCGCCGGTACACCTCGCCGACCTGCTGGCCGCGCCCCTGCCTCCGCCGGAGATCCCTGCGCCGGCCGGCTCCGGGCCGGCTGAAGACGCCGCCGACGAGGGAACGCCGGCGGCCGAAGCGCCAGACGCCGCGCCTGCGCCGCAGGCCGGGGCGACCGCCCCCGCCTGGGCGCCTCAGGAACGGGCCTTCCTGCCGCCGCGCCCGACGCTGGTGCACCAGTGGTTCTCCCCCTACGCCGGCGTCGCCCCCGGTCCGCTGCCGGGCTTTCCGTCCGCAGCGCCGCCGCCGGGGCCGCCTGCCGATCCGGGTCCGCCGGCCGCGGAACCGTCCGTCGCGGAGGCCCCCGCTTCGGAGAGCCCCGCCCCGGAGAGCGCGCCTCCGGACTCCGGGACTGCGGAAACGCCGGAGCCCTTCCCTGCCTGGCCCCCCGCCGCGGGAGAGGCTGCGCCGCCGCCTGCCCCGTTCCCGGCTGCCGAGGACAGCGCCCCGATCGTCCCGACGTTCGGGGAGCCGCTGGTCCTGACGCCGCCCGCCGAGGCGGAAGCCGTGCACCCGGGTCGCGAGCCGTGGCCTGACGCCGCTCCGGCCGATCCGGAAGCGGGGGAGCTCTTCGACGAGCCGCCCTCCGCTCCCGTCCTGCGGCACGAAGCCGGGGTCCCGTCGACGCGTCGCTTCGACTGGGGCGAGACCGGCGCCTTCATGATCATGGGCGCCATCGGCCTGGCGGCCTGCGCCTTCTCGGCCGCCGCCTTCCGCAAGGCGATGACCGACGATTCCTTCATCGGCGACTTCACCCTCATCGGCTGGGTGCTGGCGCTGATCGGCCTGACCTGCGTCGGCGTGTCCGCGTGGAACCTCTATCGTCGCTGGGGGCGGCGCGACTGACTTTGCCCGGCGCGCCGGCGGTGCTACGCCCGGCCTCATGAGCATTCCCAACGCCCCCCAGTCGATGGAATTCGGCCTCGGCGACACCGCCGACATGATCCGCGAAACGACCGCCCGCTGGGCCGCCGACCGGCTCGCGCCGCTGGCGGCCGAGATCGACGAGAAGAACGAGTTCCGGCGCGAGCTGTGGCCCGAGATGGGCGAGCTCGGCCTGCACGGAATCACCGTCGAGGAGGAATGGGGCGGCCTCGGCCTCGGCTACCTCGAGCACGTGGTGGCCATGGAGGAGGTGTCCCGCGCCTCGGCCTCGATCGGCCTCAGCTACGGCGCGCACTCCAACCTGTGCGTCAACCAGATCCGGCGTTGGGGCACGGAGGAGCAGAAGCAGCGCTATCTGCCGAAGCTGATCTCGGGCGAGCACGTCGGGTCGCTGGCCATGTCCGAGGCCGGGTCGGGGTCGGACGTCATGTCCATGCGCACCCGGGCCGAGAAGAAGGGCGACCGCTACGTCCTGAACGGGACCAAGTTCTGGATCACCAACGCGCCCCACGCCGACACCCTCGTGGTCTACGCCCGCACCGGCGACGGCAACAGCGGCGTCACCGCCTTCCTGATCGAGAAGGGCATGAAGGGCTTCAGCGTCTCGAAGAAGCTGGACAAGATGGGCATGCGCGGTTCGGACACCGCCGAGCTGGTGTTCGAGGACTGCGAGGTCCCGGAGGAGAACATCATGGGCGGCGAGGGCCGCGGCGCGGCCGTGCTCATGTCCGGCCTCGACTACGAACGCGCGGTCCTCTCGGCCGGCCCGCTGGGCATCATGCAGGCGGCGCTGGACGTCGTCCTGCCCTACGTCCGCGAGCGCAAGCAGTTCGGCAAGGCGATCGGGTCGTTCCAGCTGATGCAGGGCAAGATCGCCGACATGTACGTGGCCCTGAACTCGGCCCGCGCCTACGTCTACGCCGTCGCCCGCGCGTGCGACGCCGGCCTGACCACCCGCTATGACGCCGCCGGCGCCATCCTGCTGGCCTCCGAGAACGCGGTGAAGGTCAGCCTTGAGGCGGTGCAGGCCCTCGGCGGCGCCGGCTATACGAAGGAATGGCCGGTCGAGCGTCTGGTCCGCGACGCCAAGCTCTACGACATCGGCGCCGGCACCAACGAGATCCGGCGCTTCCTGATCGGGCGGGAGTTGCTGGGGAGCTAGGAACCGGCAGGCGGGCGTCGCGGTTCCGGAAGCGGAAGGAGACCGTCATGCCCGCCAAATCCGCCGCCCAGCAGAAGGCCGCCGGCGCCGCCCTGTCGGCCAAGCGTGGCGACACGCCGAAGTCGAAGCTCCAGGGACCGTCGAAGTCGATGGCCGAATCGATGAGCGAGAAGGAGCTGGAGAAGATGGCCAGCACCAGTCGCAAGGACAAGCCGGAGCACAAGTCCGACGCCTGACCGCCGCCCCCCTCGGCCGGCGGCGCCGCATGTGGATGTTTGTTAAGTGGCGCTTGCGCCCCGACGTGCATAGATCGCCGATACAACCGTCCAGCCGAGCCGTCGCCCGATGCCCGACTACGACTACCAGAGCGACACACGGCCGTTCTCGCAGGTGATCGAGGACATCGGCCGCAAGGACGATCGCAAGCTCTACCTGGGCGAGCTGGTCGACGCCTTCGGCGAGCGGGGCTTCGGGGCCCTGATGCTGTTCTTCGGCCTGCTCAACATCGCCATCGGGATCATCCCCGGCACCACCACCATCCTGGGGGCGCCGCTGCTGCTGATGGGGCTGCAGCTCGCCACCCGCCAGGACCAGCTGTGGCTGCCGCGCTGGGCGCTGAAGCGCTGGATCGAGCGCAAGGCCTACCGCGAGGGGGTCGAGAAGGTCCTGCCGCGCGTGCGCATGGTCGAGCGCCTGTCCCGGCCGCGGCTGCACGCGATGACCAGCGAGGTCTCCGAGGTGCTGATCGGCCTGGCCACCGTCGCCCTCGCCTGCATTCTCATCCTGCCGATCTGGGGCGGCAATCTGGTGCCGGCCCTGATCATCTCCACCTTCGGCTTCGGCCTGATGCAGCGCGACGGCCTGGTGGTGCTGATCGGCTGGGTCGGCGTGACCGGAGTGGCGCTGTTCATCTGGCTGGCCTGGGAGATCGTCAGCCGCGCCTTCGTCGCCGTGTACCAGATGTTCGGCCTGGGCTGAGACGCGAGACGCCGGAGAGGTCTCCCTCCCCGGCGCCTGCGAGAGCCTGACGTGAATCAGCCGCGGAACAGCGACAGGACCAGCTGCGGAGTCTGGTTGGCGATTCCCAGCGCCTGAACCCCCAGCTGCTGCTTTGTCTGCAGGGCCTGGAGCTTGGCGCTTTCCTTCGCCAGATCGGCGTCGACGAGGTTCCCCACTCCCGCCTCCAGCGCATCCGTCAGCTTGCCGACGAAGGTGATGTGGGTCGAGAGCGCCTTCGACTTGGTGCCCAGCCGCGCGAGCGCGCCCGAGACCGTGTCGATGGAGGCCGTGACGTCCGCCAGGGCGTTCGTCGCGTCCGTCAGGGTGTCGATCGTCTGCGTCGCCGCGACCGAGACGTTCGTGCTGCCCAGAGCCATGACCTCGGCGCCGACGGTGAGCGTCGACGAGCCTTGCGCATTGGCCAGCGCCTGGAACCCCGTCGCGCCCGTCTCCAGCAGGTTGATCCCGTTGAATTCGGCGTTGGCGGTGACCGAGGCGATCTGGTCGCGCAGGGCGACGAAATCCTCGTTCAGGGCGGCCCGGGCCGCGGTCTTTAGCGACGCGTCGGTCGCCGCGAGAGCCTTCTCCTTCATCTGGAGCAAGAGGTCGGAGACCGTCTCGCCCGCCGCCAGCGCCACATCGACCGCGGCGACGCCGCGATCGAGAGACTGTTTCACCGCGGTCAGCGCCCCGATCTCGGCTCGTTGGCCCTGGGCGATCGCCCAGATGGCCCCGTTGTCCTTGGCGTTCGCCACAGATTTCCCGGTGTTGATCCGGCTCTGCGTCGTCGCCAACTGGGCGTTGGTCGCGTTCAGGTTCTGGAGCGCGATCTGCGCGCCCACGTTGGTGTTGACCGACATGACCATCGGCTGTTCCTTCCATTCTGGTCGGGTGGCTAACGGCCTTCTGGCCGTCGAACCGGTTCTGGTTCACACGCCCTGGCGCAAGAACCATGCCCGTCCACGGAAGCGGAAAAGTCGAGGCTTTACAGGGGCCAGGGCTCGACCCCCGGCCGTCGGGCGGCGGCAATCGCCGCCGTCGCCGGGTCAGAATTGCCGGGCCTGCCGGGTCAGGCGGCCTGGGCCGGCGCGCCGGGGCCGGCCAGGCCCTGCATGATCATCCGGTTGATGTCGATGAGGGGCTCGAAGTCCTCCTCGCCGCGCATCACCGCCGACGAATGGCGGCCGACGAACAGGCTGATCGAGATGATCTGCGCCCGCAGCGCCTGGTCCATGGCGTTGTCGGGATTGGCGCAGTCGGTGGCCAGCGTCGACCACAGGCGCCGGTTCCAGTCCAGCGCGTCGATGCGGGTGGCGATGTCCTTGGGATCCACCGTGGCGGCGTGCATCAGCGCCCGGGTCACCTGCCCGAACAGCCGGTACTCCATTTCACGCGGGTTCTCAGCCCGGGTGGCCGCCGCCTTGTACGCCTGAAGCGACATTCGCCAGACCTTCCTCGTAATCGACCAGTTTCCGGGCCGCCATCAACGCCTTGTAGTACTCGCGGCCCATCACGTACCGGGACGCCGCCACGCAGTCGGCCAGAACGGCCGGGTTGCGGGTGGCCCCCATGAACTCTGTCAGGCGCATGGCGAACTCGTCGTAGAGCTTCGGCGCCGCGCTCTCGTCGAGGTACATCATCATCACCGGGAAGTAGATGCGCTTCGCCGGCGTATTGACGTCCTCGGGCTGCAGGATGTCCTTCTCCCGCAGCACGCTCGCCTTGTTCTGCAGGATGAGCACGCCGCGCCGGTCGCCGTTCTGGACGACGGCCCCGTTCAGCACGAATTTCTCGCCCGGCTTGAGCGACAGCTTCAACGGCATCTCGGCGGATTCCCCTCGCGCCCGGTCCGGAGGTTAGGAAGCCGGGGACCAACGCAGAATAAACAGACGTGGTTAACCATGTCTTGTGACCCGTCCGGCGAAGCTGGTCGCGCCACCGCAGGAGTCGCGCCATGTCCGCCCCCGAGCTCGCCCCCGAACTGGTCCACGCCCCGGCGCCCACGGCCCAGGGCGCAGCCGGGGACGCCGCCTCGCCCGAGGCCCTGCGCCGCCTGTCGCGGCAGCTGGCCGGAACAAGGAGCGCGCGCACCCGCCAGAAGGTTATCGACAGGCTGAAGGCCGCTTTGGCGGCCGTGCGCACCGGCGACTACGCCGCCGGCTCGCGGCGCGCCATCGAGGCCCTGCAGCTCGACGAGACCAGCGGCCTCGCCTGGCACGTGCTGGCGATCTGCCGCGAAAAGTCGGGGGCCTTCGGCCAGGCGCTGCACGCCTATGAGGCGGCGCTGAAGCTGCTGCCGAACGAGACCGACGTGGCCCAGGACCTCGGCCGGCTGGCGCAGCAGCTGGGCTACCTCGAGATCGCCGAGAAGCTGCTGCTCAAATACCTCGCCGCCCACCCGGGTCACATCGAGGCGACCAACAACCTGGCCTGCGTCCAGCGCGACCAGAAGCGTTACGGCGACGCGGTCGAGACCCTGCGCGCCCTGCTGGCGCTCGAGCCGGAATCGGCGGTGCTGTGGAACACCCTCGGCACCGTGCTCAGCGACCAGGGCGACATGGCGACCGCCCTCACCTTCTACCAGGAAGCCCTGCGCCTCGACCCGAAGCTGGCCAAGGCCCGCTACAACCGGGCCAACGCCCGCCAGCCCATGGGCGACGCGGCCGGCGCCCTGGAGGACCTCGAGGCGGCCCTTCCGGGAGCCGAGAGCCCCTACGAGCGGGCGATGATGAACATGGCGCGCGCCATGCTGCTGATGACCCTGGGCCGCATCCCGGAAGGCTTCGAGGCCTACGAGATCCGGCTGGACCCCCACCTCCCGGACGCGATGCGGGTGGCGGTGGACGCGCCGCGCTGGGACCAGCGTCCGGAGAGCCTGGCCGGAAAGCGGCTGCTGATCGTCGGCGAACAGGGGATCGCGGACGAGATGGTGTTCGGAACCTGCGTCGCCGACGCCCTCGAGGCGGTGGGGCCGCAGGGCAAGGTCTTCCTCGCCGTCGAGCCGCGCCTCGTCGGCCTCTTCCAGCGCGCCTTCCCCTCCGTGGAGGTGGGCGGGCACCGGTCGATCAAGCTCGACGGCCGCATCACCCGCTACGTTCCGTTCGTCGAGGCGCTGCCGGAGCCTGTCGACGCCTGGGTTCCGATGGCGTCGCTGCTCGCTCCCTTCCGCCCCTCGGTCGAGCGGTTTCCCGCCGCCGGCGGCTACCTTCCGGCCGATCCCGAGCGGGTGGCGCGCTGGCGGGCGGAGCTGGAGCGGCTGGGCCCGGGTCTCAAGGTCGGGCTGCACTGGAAGAGTCTGGTGCTCAACGGCTCGCGGGCCCGCTACTTCTCGAACTTCGAGCGATGGGCCCCGGTCCTGACCACCCCGGGAGCGGTGATGGTCAACCTGCAGTGCGGCGACGTGAGCGAGGATCTGGCGGCCGCGGAGGCCGCCGGCGTGAGCATCTGGACCCCGCCCATCGACCTCAAGGACGACCTGGAGGACGTGGCGGCCCTGTCGGTGGCGCTTGATCTCGTCATCGGCCCGGGCATCGCCGGGACCAACCTCGCCGCGGCCGTCGGCGCGAACACCTGGATGATCGCCGCCCCCGACGACTGGCACTTCCTCGGCACGGAGCGCTATCCGTTCTATCCGCACCTCCGGTTCTTCCGGCGCGAGGCTTTCGACTCCTGGGAGCCGACTCTGGCGCGGGTGCGGGAGGCGCTTGAGGCGCTGGCCGCGCAACCGGCGTTCGCCCGGAACCAGCGGAACACCGCCTGACTCCAGGGCGTTGATCGGGCGAAGGAGCTTCGCCATGCCCGAGATCGACGACAACGGCCCCGACGACCAGGACTTCTCCGAGGTGTTCGACGAGGACAACTTCGACGAGGCCGACGCCGGCGCGCCGAGCAACGAGTTCAGGACCTTCGAGGAACTGCCCGAGGTGCTCGACGTCACCCGGGCCGAAGGCGACGCTGACTCGGAAGATGCGGATGACGCTGACGGCGCCGACGCCGATATCGACGACGAGCTGTCGGCGACGGGAGTCGAGCCCGAGGCCGACCCCCTTTACGGCACCGACAGTCCCCGCATCTCCGAGATCGACGAAGGCGGCGGCGAGATCCGGACGCACGACGAGGTCGAGCTGGTCTACGCCGGCCTCATGGAAGACGTGCGCGGCGCCCAGGCGAGCGCCGCTCACTGGGAGGCCAAACGCCTGTCCGACGATGACATCGACGATCTGGGTTACGGCCCGGACGGCGACGAAGATCACCCCTCGAGCTGAGGAGCCGACATGACCGATAACAAGCCCCACAACCCGGAGCATCAGCAGGCGCCGGCCGACGACATCGCCTACGCCCGCAAGGCCGAGCCGAAAGAAGGCAAGACCGACCAGCTGTGCGAGGATGAGCGCAAGGCGGAGAGCCGCCAGGAAGCGCTCGTCGACGAAGGCGTCGAAGAGACCTTCCCCGCCAGCGACCCGGTCGCGGCGAAGCGGATCACCTGACCAGGCGTCCGGGGGAGCGGCTCAGCCTTTCAGCCGCCAGGTCGCTCCCTCCGGCCCGTCCATCACCACGACATTGAGAGCATTGAGCCGGTCCCGGATGCGATCCGCCGCCGGCCAGTCCTTCGCGGCGCGGGCGCTGGCGCGCTGCTCCAGGAGGGCCTCGACCTCCTGTCGCAGTTCGTCCGACACCTCGCCCTCCAGCCAGGCCGCCGGCTCCGCCTGCAGAACGCCCAGCAGACGTCCCGCCGCAAGCAGCCGGCCCTTGGCCTCGGCGACCGCGATCCGGTCCCCCGCCGTCATCCCCCGCTCGATCTCGCTGGAGAGGCCGAACAGGGTCGCCATGGCGCCGGGGGTGTTGAGGTCGTCCTCGATCGCCTTGAGGAAGTCCGCGGGCGGTTCGTCGGTCGACGCCTCGACGCCTGCCGCCCGGTGCAGCGCCCCGTACAGCCGGTCCAGCGACTTGCGGCTCTGCTCCAGCAGTCCCTGGTTCCAGTCCAGCGGCTGGCGGTAGTGCGCCGACAGCAGCGCCCAGCGCACCACCTCGCCGGGCATGTTGCGGACCAGATCATGCAACAACAGGACGTTGCCGATCGACTTCGACATCTTCTCGGCGTCCACGGTCAGGAAGCCGTTGTGCATCCAGTAGCGGCTGTAGGCCGCGTGGGCGTCGGGTCCGTGGGCGTGGCCGTGGGCGCAGACGCCCTGGGCGATCTCGTTCTCGTGGTGCGGAAACACCAGGTCGATGCCGCCGCCGTGGATGTCGATCGGCAGGCCGAGCTCCGCCTCGATCATCGCCGAGCACTCGATGTGCCAGCCCGGCCGCCCCTCGCCCCACGGGGAGGGCCACGAAGGCTCGCCCGGCTTCGACGGCTTCCACAGCACGAAGTCGTGCGGATTCTTCTTGTAGGGCGCGATCTCGACCCGGGCGCCGGCGATCATGTCGTCGAGGTTGCGGCCGGACAGGCGGCCGTAGCTCTCGTAGGCCGACACGTCGAACAGGACGTGGCCCTCGGCGGCGTAGGCGCATCCGTTGTCGATGATCGCGGCGATCTGGGCGACGATGGCGTCCATGTGATCGGTGACGTGAGGCGCGGTGTCCGGCGGCGAAACGTTGAGCCGCGCCATGTCCTCCAGATAGGCGGCTTCGTAGCGGGCGGTGACGTCGCCGATCGGGACGCCCTCCTTCGCCGCCTTCGCATTGATCTTGTCGTCCACGTCGGTGACGTTGCGAGCGTAGATCACATGGTCGGAGCCGTAGGTCCGGCGCAGCAGGCGCACCAGGACGTCGAACACCACCGGCGGGCGGGCGTTGCCGATGTGGGCGTAGTCGTAGACGGTCGGGCCGCAGACGTAGAGCGTCACCCGCCCCGGATCGCGCGGCTCGAACACGCGCTTCTCGCGCTCCAGGGTGTCGTAGATCGTCAGCGGCATCGGGCTGCAGGCGCCTTGAGTTTTCTTGCGGAACGGACGGGATCGCCCATATAGCCGCCTTGCCGTAGACTCGACAGGGTTTCGGCCGAGATTGAGGAGAGCGGCGCGCGTCCTTCCGGCGGCCTTCGCCCCGGCGCTACTTCGCCGCTTCGGAGACAGAATGAGCGTCACCCCTGTGAAGCCGGTCCTGGTCGGCGATCCTGACGAGGTCCAGCGTCCCAGCCGCGAGCAGGCCCTGGAGGCGGTCCGCACCCTGCTGGCGTGGGCCGGCGACAACCCCGACCGGGAAGGTCTGCGGGACACGCCCAAGCGGGTGGTCGACGCCTACGCCGAATGGTTCGACGGCTACGAGGCCGACGCGGCGAAGGAGCTGAGCCGCACCTTCGAGGACGTGCAGGGCTACGACGACATGGTGCTGCTGCGCGACATCGAGGTCGAGAGCCACTGCGAGCACCACATGGCCCCGTTCCTGGGCAAGGCCTATGTGGCCTACATCCCGAACGAGAAGGTCGTGGGCATCTCCAAGCTGGCCCGCGTGGTCGAGATCTACGCCCGCCGCCTGCAGACCCAGGAAGTGCTGACCAACCAGATCGCCGAGGCCATCGAATCGAACCTGCAGCCGCAGGGCGTGGCCATCCTGATCGACGCCGAGCACCAGTGCATGACCACGCGCGGCGTCCATCATCGCCACGTTTCGACCATCACCACCCGTTTCACTGGCGTCTTCAAGTCCGACGGGGCGCTCAAGGACCGTTTCCTCAAGCTCGCGAGGGGCTGAGGCCGGTTCGCCTGCCGGGCGTAATCGGAAGCGACATGCGCTTCCGGAACCCCGGGAGGACCGAAGCCGCTTTACAAGGCGGTTCCGGGACGCCAAGAGACGGACCGAAGCTTTCAGCGACGCTCGCCGCACCACGCGCCGGGCCTGACGGAGATCACGCGCATGGGCGCCAAACTTTCGGGACCGGGCGGCGGCAAGGCCCACACGATCGAGCAGAACGCGGACATCAACGTCACGCCGTTCGTGGACATCATGCTGGTGCTGCTGATCATCTTCATGGTCGCCGCGCCGCTGGCCACCGTGTCGATCCGCCTCGACCTGCCGCCGGCCACCCCGCCGGATCCGAACGACACCCCCAAGGAACCGGTCTACATCACCATCCAGGAGTCGGGCTCGATCTTCCTCGCCGACCGCCAGACCTCGCTCGAGACGCTGGCCGCCGACGCCTGCACCTCGCTGGGCGGCGGTTTCCCGGCCTGCAAGGAAGAGCGCATCTTCGTCCGGGCCCAGCCCGAGGTGTCGTACAACCAATTCATGGAAGTCATGAACAACCTCCAGGAGAACGGCTTCTTCAAGGTCGGTCTGCTGAACGAGGACATCGAATAGGCTTCGCGCCGGTTCAGACGATCAGGGCCGCGTCCTCCGGGACGCGGCCCTTTTTTATCGCCCGGATGGTCGGCCGTCGCGCGGCCCTACTGCACCGACTGGCGGGGCTGGGCGGGGGCGGCCTCGGCGGTGGGCTGGTAGGGACGCTCGCCGGTGGGCTCGGCGGGCGTCCCTACC
>NZ_JACESB010000023.1 GCF_013912005.1 Brevundimonas sp.
CTGCCCGCCCCGCCGGTCCAGGCGCCGACGCCCGAGCTGACCGTCGGGATTGCGCCGGCCCCGTCGCCGACGCCCGGCGCCGGCCTGGGCGGGGAGGGGACCGGGACCGGCGGCGGCCAGGGCGAGGGCTCCGGGCCCGGTTCGGGCATGCCGTTCATGATCCTGCGCGGGCCCAGCCTCGCCGAGGTGCGGCGCGAGCACCCGCGCGCCGCCCTCGCCGCGCGCCAGTCCGGGCGGGCCGAGATGTCCTGCGAGATCCGCCTCGACCAGCGGCTGGAGGACTGTCGCCTGCTGCGCGAGACGCCGCCGGGCATGGGCTTCGGCGAGGCCGCCCTGCGCGCGTCCGGCTATTTCCGCGTCCGCCCGCCGATCCGCGGCGGCGAGCCCGTCGCCGGTCAGCGCGGCGTCTTCGGCGTGGAGTTCGGCCCGCCGCGGCGCTAGAGTCCGCGTCGTGGGCCTGTCTCCCGTTGACGGAAGCTGAATCCCCTGTATAAGGCGCGCTTCCGCGAAGGGCGCGTAACGCTCCTGGTCTGTTGACCGGAGCGTTTGTTGCGTCCGCACACGCGTATCTGGAGAGCTTCGTGGCCCGTATCGCTGGCGTCAACATCCCGACCAACAAGCGCGTCGAAATCGCGCTTCAGTACATCCACGGCATCGGCCCGGCCGCTGCGAAGGAAATCACCGAGAAGGTCGGCATCGAGCCCGCCCGCCGCGTGAACCAGCTGACCGACGCCGAGGTCCTGCAGATCCGCGAGACGATCGACCGCGACCACACGGTCGAGGGCGACCTGCGCCGCGAAACCTCGATGAACATCAAGCGCCTGATGGACCTGGCCTGCTACCGCGGCCTGCGCCACCGCAAGGGCCTGCCGGTGCGCGGCCAGCGCACGCACACCAACGCCCGCACCCGCAAGGGTCCGGCCAAGCCGATCGCCGGCAAGAAGAAGTAAGAGAAAGACCTGACCGATGGCCAAGGAACCGGGTCGCGTTAAGCGCCGCGAACGCAAGAACATCACCTCGGGCGTGGCGCATGTGAACGCCAGCTTCAACAACACCATGGTGACCATCACCGACGCGCAGGGGAACGCCATCTCCTGGTCGTCGGCCGGTCACATGGGCTTCAAGGGCTCGCGCAAGTCGACCCCGTACGCCGCCCAGATGGCTGCCGAGGACGCCGGCCGGAAGGCCGCCGAGCACGGCGTGAAGACGCTGGAAGTCAACGTCTCGGGTCCGGGTTCGGGCCGTGAGTCGGCCCTGCGGGCCCTGCAGGCCGTCGGCATGACCATCACGACCATCCGCGACGTGACGCCGATGCCGCACAACGGCTGCCGTCCGCCCAAGCGCCGCCGCGTCTAAGCGACGACGTCGAGTACCTTTCTGCGCCGGTCCCGCCTTTCCTGACGAGGCGAGGGGGATCGGCGAAACCCGTTTCGAGGGACACCTATGATCGAACGTAACTGGCAAGAGCTGATCCGTCCCGAGAAGCCGCAGATCGAGGCGAGCTCCGACCCGCAGCGCAAGGCGCGCCTGGTCGCCGAGCCCCTCGAACGCGGTTTCGGCGTGACGCTCGGCAACGCCCTGCGCCGCGTTCTCCTGTCGTCGCTGCAAGGCGCGGCGGTGACCGCCATCCAGATCGACGGCGTCGTCCACGAATTCTCGTCGCTGGAAGGCGTGCGGGAAGACGTCGTCGACATCGTGCTGAACATCAAGCAGCTGGCCCTGCGCATGCACGCCGAAGGGCCGAAGCGCATGACCCTGCGCGCCACCGGCCCCGGCCCGGTGACCGCCGGCCAGATCGAGGTCCCGGCCGACATCGAGGTGCTGAACCCGGATCACGTGATCTGCACCCTCGACGACGGCGCCTCGGTGCGCATGGAGCTGACCGTCCAGAACGGCAAGGGCTACGTCGCCTCGGAGTTCAACCGTCCGGAAGACGCGCCGATCGGCCTGATCGCCGTCGACGCCCTGTACTCGCCGGTCAAGCGCGTCGCCTACCGGGTAGAGCCGACCCGCCAGGGCCAGTCGCTGGACTACGACAAGCTGGTGCTGGAAGTCGAAACCAACGGCGCGGTCTCGCCGGTGGACGCCGTGGCCTACGCCTCGCGCATCCTCCAGGACCAGCTGCAGATCTTCATCACCTTCGACGAGCCGAAGAAGGCGGTCGAGGCGGCCGACGGCAAGCCCGACCTGCCGTTCAACCCGGCCCTGCTGAAGAAGGTGGACGAGCTGGAGCTGTCGGTCCGTTCGGCCAACTGCCTGAAGAACGACAACATCGTCTACATCGGCGACCTGATCCAGAAGACCGAGGGCGAGATGCTTCGCACCCCGAACTTCGGCCGCAAGTCGCTGAACGAGATCAAGGAAGTGCTGGCGACCATGGGCCTCAGCCTCGGCATGGACGTGCCGAACTGGCCGCCGGAAAACATCGAAGACCTGGCCAAGAAGTTCGACGACCAGATCTAGTTTCAACCCTCCGCCCATGATCCCCGGATCGCGGAGCGGTTAGAATGAGAGAGCCCAAGGTCCGCAGTGGTATCGCGGAAACCAGGGTTGAGTAGGAGAGACCCCGATGCGCCACGGCGCCGCCTATCGCAAGCTCGGCCGCACGGCCAGCCACCGCACCGCGATGTTCGCCAACATGGCCGCCTCGCTGATCAAGCACGAGCAGATCACGACGACCCTGCCCAAGGCCAAGGAGCTGCGGCCGTTCGTCGAGAAGCTGGTCACGCTCGGCAAGAAGGGCGACCTGCACGCCCGCCGCCAGGCCATCAGCCAGGTGCGCGACGTGACCCAGGTCGGCAAGCTGTTCGACACGCTCGCGCCCCGTTACGCCGAGCGCAACGGCGGCTACATCCGCATCATGAAGGCGGGCTACCGCCACGGCGACAACGCGCCGATGGCCGTGATCGAGTTCGTCGACCGCGACGTGGACGCCAAGGGCAAGGACTCGGGTCCGGTCCAGGCGTACGAGGGCGACGACGAGGCCTGATCGGCTTCCTCGTCGGGGCAACGAAGGGCGGCGGGTCGAAGGACCGGCCGCCCTTTTCGCTGCCTGCAGCACCAGCAGACCGGGCAGGGATCCCGCCATGAGCGTCGAACAGGCCGCCGTCATCGTCGACTACCGCCCGGCCCACGCCGCCGCCTGGAAGGCCCTGAGTGAGGCGTGGCTGGCCGAGGGCGGCTTCGTCGTGGAGGCGAAGGACCGCAAGGTGATCGACGACCCGGAAGGGGCGATCCTCGCCCCGGGCGGCCGCATCTTCATCGCCGAGCGGGCGGGGGAGGCGATCGGCTGCTGTTCGCTGATGCCGATGGCGGACGGCGGCTTCGAGGTCGCCAAGATGACCGTCTCGCCGGCCGCCCGGGGCCTCGGTCTGGGGCGCCGGCTGCTGGAGGCCTGCGAGGCCGCGGCGCGGGACGCCGGGGCCCCGCGGCTCTATCTCGAGACCAGCAGCACGCTGAAGGCGGCGGGGACGCTGTACCGGCGTTTCGGCTTCGTCGACCTGCCGCCGCGCCCCAGCCCCTACGTCCGGGCGGACGTGTGGATGGAGAAGCGGCTGTAGCCGCCGCTACTCCTTCGACAGGTCCTGACGACCGAACCAGGCGAGGGCGGCGGCGAGCGGCCCGAAGGTCCAGAGGGCGAGGCTGAGCCAGGCTTTCGGCCCGATGCCGTGAGGAAGGGCGGCGGCGGCCGCGCCGCCTTTCGCCATGGCGCCGACCGCGTCCGCCGCGGCGCCCGGGTTGAGCAGCATCGCCAGCCAGGCGTCCGGCATGATCCCCATGGGGGCGAGCATGTTGGGCGAGAAGAACTGGGCGACGCCGACCACCAGGGGCACGAACAGGGCGGCCAGCAGCGACCGGGTCATCACCGCGGCGAGCATGCCCATCATGGTGAACTGCAGGATGCGCAGCCACGACAGGCCGAAGCCGGCGAAGAAGTCCGCCAGCACGTCTCCGCCCGGGCCAAACGTCAGCGTGCGGTCGAAGACGACGGCCCGCATCAGATTCTCGGCCAGGGCGGCGACCAGCATGAACAGCATGGCGGCCGCCGACAGGAGGGCCACCACGGCCAGCTTGCCGAGCAACAGGTTGGTCCGCCGGTTGCGGGCGCTGATCAGACGCCACGTCTCCCAGCGATAGTCGCCGGCGTACAGGGTGGCGGCGCCGATCAGGACGAACAGCAGCACCATCGGGTTGGCCAGATCGCCGGCGGCGTCGGCCAGCGCCCGGGCGAGATCCAGTTCGCCGCCCGAGGTCATCATCTGGCGCAGCCCCGGCGGCGTGTCGGCGTCGGCCGCCAGCTTCGAGACGTTGGCCTTGAGCACGAACTGGGTGACGGCCCCGATCGCCACCGTCAGGAGCGGCACGAACAGCACGCTCCAGAACAGGGCGGTGCGGTTCTTCGAGAGGCGGAAGCCCTCCGCGCGAATGGCGTCAGCCAGCATGATCGGCCTCCGGCGTCTGGATCGCGCCCGTCTCGGTGAAGAAGATGGCCTCGAGGTCGGTGCCGACCCAGCGGGCTTCGTGAATGTCGACCCCGGCGGCGGCCAGGGCGCGGATCAGGGCCGGCCCCTCGTCCCGCCTGATGTCGGCCAGCACGGCGTCGCCCTCCGCCAGACCCTTGGCCCCGAGGACTTCGAGGACCTGATCCTTCTGCGTCACCGACAGCCGCAGCCGCTCGCCGACGGCGGTCAGTTCGCTGACCGCGCCCTCGCGCACCAGCCGCCCCTTGTTGAGGATGGCGACCCGGTCGCAGACCCGCTGCACCTCCAGCAGCTGGTGGCTGGCCAGCACCACGGTGACGCCGTCGTCGGTCGCGAGCGAGCGGATCAGGGCGCGCATCTCCTGGATGCCGGGCGGATCCATGCCGCTGGTCGGTTCGTCGAGGATGACCAGTTCGGGTCGGCTCATCAGGGCGGCGGCGACGCCGAGCCGCTGCATCATGCCGACCGAGAAGCCGCGCACCCGGCGGTCGGCCGCCTCGGTCAGCCCGACGCGCTGCAGCCAGTGGGGGATGTCCGTCTGTCCCCCGACGCCGTGCTCGAGCGCCAGCCAGCGCAGCACCTGCCGGGCCGTCATAAAGGGCGGGAAGCGCGGCGTCTCGATCATCGAGCCCATGCGGCGCATGTGGCTGACCTCGTTGACGGGCCCGCCCATCACCCGCGCCTCGCCGTCCGACGGCCGGATCAGCCCCAGCAGGATGCGGAACAGGGTCGACTTGCCGGCCCCGTTGGGGCCCAGCACGCCATAGACCCCGCCGCGCGGGATGGTCAGATCCAGCCCGTCGAGGGCGCGGACGGTTCCGTAGGTCTTGGTCAGCCCACGGGTTTCGATAACGGCGGTCATGAGCGGAGGTTGAACGTGAACCGGCGGGCGGCGCAATCCGGCTTCGCATTAAGCTTTGGCAACAAGCCGCCGCGGACGGCTGACCCGCGGCTCCGGCTCGGGTAGAAGGCGCTCCCTTCCGAGCCTCGCCATGTCCCTCCTCACCCGACTCCGCACCAAGCGCGCCGCGCTCGCCTTCATCTTCGTGACGGCGGTGCTCGACATCGTGGCCATGGGGATCATCATCCCGGTGCTGCCGCAGCTGATCGTCGACTTCGTCGGCTCCAACGCCGAGGCGGGCTGGATCAACGGCGTCTTCGTGGCCCTGTGGGCGGGGATGCAGTTCCTGTGCTCGCCGGTCATCGGGTCGCTGTCCGACCAGTACGGCCGCCGGCCGGTGATCCTGATCAGCTGCGCCGGCCTTTCGATCGACTACGTCCTGATGGCGATGGCGCCGAACCTGTGGTGGCTGGCGCTGGGGCGGATCATCGCCGGCGTCACCTCGTCCAGCTTCACCACCATCTACGCCTACATGGCCGACATCACCGCCCCGGAGCGCCGGGCGCGGGCCTACGGCCTGATCGGCGCCGCCTTCTCCGGCGGCTTCGTGCTGGGGCCGGTGCTGGGCGGCTTCCTCGGCGAGTTCGGGCCGCGCGTGCCGTTCTGGTTCGCCGCCGGCCTGTCGGGCGTGGCCTTCCTGTATGGCCTGCTGGTGCTGCCCGAGAGCCTGCCGGCCGACAAGCGCATGCGCTTCAGCTGGCGCCGCGCCAATCCGGTCGGAGCCCTGATCCTGCTGCGCCGGCATTCGGAGCTCAGCGGCCTGGCCGTGGTGAACTTCCTGCTCTACTTCGCCCACCACGTCTTCTCGGCGGTGTTCGTGCTCTACGCCGCCCTGCGCTTCGGCTGGGGGCCGAAGGAGGTCGGCCTGCTGCTGGCCATGGTCGGCGTGCTGGACATGGCGGTGCAGGGCAGCCTGACCGGACAGGTGGTCAGCCGCCTCGGCGACCGCGCCACCATGATCCTCGGCCTGGCGGGCGGGACGGTGGGCGTCGCCCTGATGGGCTGGGCTCCTTCGGCGTGGGTCTTCATCGCCGCCATGCTGCCCAACGCCCTGTGGGGGCTGGCCATGCCGACCCTCCAGTCCCTGATGACGCGCCGCGTCGGCGACGACGAGCAGGGGCAGCTGCAGGGCGCCAACATGAGCGTCGCCTCCATCGCCGGGGTGGCCTCGCCCCTGTTCTTCGGCTGGATCTACGCCAGCTCGACCGGCGGCGACTTCGGCGGGCTGGCGCGCCTGGCGGCGGGCCTCGGCGACTGGGCGGCGCCGCTGGTCGGCGCGCTGTACGATCCGGGACTCGCCTTCTATGTGGCGGCCGGCATCCTGGGTCTGGCCGCGCTGATCGGCTGGCGGGTGGCGCGTCGGGCGGAACGTGAGGAAAGCGTCATCGCCTGAGCCTGCGAACGCCTTGATCCCGTCGAATTACCCGGCAGGATTGGGACCCATGGCTTTCCAGATCCCCCGGACCACGATGAAGACCAGCTCGCTCGCGATCGCCATCGCCCTGACGCTCGCCGCCTGCGGCCAGCCCGACAGCTCGAAGGCCCAGGACGGGGTGTTCGCCGACAACCGCGTGGTCCCCGGCGACGCCACCTCGATGAAGGCGAGTTTCGCCCCCGTGGTGCGCGAGGCGGCCCCGGCGGTGGTCAACATCTCGGCCCGCGGCGTGCGGACGGTGCAGGATCCGTTCTGGTCGATGTTCGGCATGCGGCCGCAGGCCCAGCAGGTGGGCTCGATCGGTTCGGGCGTGATCGTCCGGCCCGACGGGGTGGTGGTGACCAACAACCACGTCATCGAGGGCATGCAGCAGATCCGCGTCACCCTCAACGACCGGCGCGAGTTCGCGGCCCGGGTGGTGCTGGCCGACGAACGCTCCGACATCGCCGTGCTGCAGCTGGAGGGCGTCAACGAACGCCTGCCGACCCTCAACATCGACGACCGCGAGGAGCAGCAGATCGGCGATCTGGTGCTGGCCATCGGCAACCCCTTCGGCGTGGGCCAGACGGTCACCAACGGGATCATCTCGGCCCTCAACCGGACCGAGACCGGCATTTCGGACTCCAGCTCCTTCATCCAGACCGACGCCGCCATCAACCCCGGCAACTCGGGCGGGGCGCTGGTCGACATGGATGGCGACCTGATCGGCATCAACACGGCCATCTTCTCGCGCTCGGGATCGTCGTCGGGCGTGGGCTTCGCGGTGCCCGCGACCATGGTGAAGCGGGTGGTGGACTCCGCCGTCGGCGGCGCCACCGCCGTGGTCCGGCCGTGGCTGGGCGTGAAGGGCGAGACGGTCACCGCCGACATCGCCCGCAGCCTCGGCCTCGAGCGGCCGCAGGGGCTGGTGGTCACCGAGGTCTGGCCGAACGGACCGGCCGCCCGCGCCGGCATCCGCGAGGGCGACGTCATCACCGCCGTCGACGGGGCCGAGATCAACGACCAGGGCGGGCTGAACTTCCGCGTCGGCACGCGCGAACCGAACGCGACGGTGGCGGTCGCCGTGCTCCGCGACGGCCGGCCGGTGGCGCTCGAGGCCCGGGTCCAGCGGCTGCCGGGCGACGCGGACGTGGAGAAGGCCGCCCTCATCCGCACCGGCGCCCTGGCCGGCGCCCAGGTGCTCGAGCTGAACCCCGCGCTGGCCGACAGCCTCGGCGGCGATCCCTTCGCCACTGGCGTGATCGTCGCCCGGGTGCAGCGCGGCAGCTACGCCCAGCGCGTCGGCATGCAGAGCGGCGACGTGATCGTGGCCGTGAACGGCCGCGCCGTGACCTCCGCGGACCAGCTGGGGAACGTCGGCCGCGGCACGGAGATGACCATCAGCCGTCGCGGCCGGGCCATGACAGGGGTGATCGGCTAGAGGCGCTTACGTCCTGAGCGGCGCCCCGATCGACCAGCTGTGGCCGAACGGGTCGCGCAACTGCCCGTAGCGGTCGCCCCAGAACTGGTCTGCCAGCGGATAGATCGGCACGCCGCCGGCGAGGATGGCGCGGTTCCACCATTCGTCGGCGTCGTCGACCTGCAGGTGCAGGACGACCCCCTTGGGCTGGATGTCCTGCTCGCCGTTCATCTCGGGGAATTCGTCGTGCATCATCACGCTGCCGCCGTTGATGCGCAGGTGGGCGTGCATGACCCGCTCGCCGTCTTCGGCGAGCATCATCCGCAACACCTCGGCGCCCAGGGCGCGCTGGTAGAATTCGATCGCCGCCTGCCCGCCCCGCGAGGGGATGGTCAGGTGCGGGGCGACGCCTCCGGCGGGTCCCTGCTGGGTGCGGTCTTCGGCCATGGCGGGCTCCTCCCTCGCCCCACACTAACGCGTGAAAAGCGGGGCGCGAACGCCTATCTCTGATCCCCGCATGACCGACCTGTTCGAAGCCTCCGGCATCCATCCCCCCGACGCCCCGCTCGCCGACCGGCTGCGGCCGCGCGCGCTGGACGAGGTGGTGGGCCAGGACCACCTGCTGGGCGAGGGCGGGCCGATCCGCCGCATGGTCGAGGCCGGGCGGCTGGGGTCGATGATCCTGTGGGGCCCGCCGGGCACGGGCAAGACCACCATCGCCCGCCTGCTGGCCCAGGCCGCCGGCTACCAGTTCCAGCAGATCAGCGCCGTCTTCTCCGGGGTGGCCGACCTGAAGAAGGCCTTCGAGGCCGCCCGCATGCGCCGGGCGGCCGGCCAGTCGACCCTGCTGTTCGTCGACGAGATCCACCGCTTCAACCGCGCCCAGCAGGACGGCTTCCTGCCGTTCGTGGAGGAGGGGGTCGTCACCCTCGTCGGGGCCACGACCGAGAATCCGTCGTTCGAGCTGAACGGGGCCCTGCTGTCGCGGTCGCAGGTGTTCGTGCTGAAGCGGCTCGACGAGGCGGCGCTCGATCAACTGTTGATCCGGGCCGAGGCGCACGAGGGTCGGGCCCTGCCGCTGACGACCGAGGCGCGGCAGGCGCTGAGCGCCCTGGCCGACGGCGACGGCCGCTACCTGCTGACCATGGCCGAGACCCTGTTCGCCCTCCCCGAGGGCGTCGAGCTGGACGTGCAGGGGCTGGCGGGAACGCTGCAGCGCCGCGCCCCCGCCTACGACAAGTCGCGGGAAGAGCACTACAACCTCATATCCGCGCTGCATAAGTCCGTGCGCGGCTCGGACCCGGACGCCGCCCTGTACTGGCTGGCGCGGATGCTGAACGGCGGCGAGGACCCGCTGTACCTCGCCCGCCGCATCGTGCGCATGGCGGTCGAGGACATCGGCGAGGCCGACCCGCTGTCGATCCTCGTCGCCAATGCGGCGAAGGACGCCTACGACTTCCTCGGCTCCCCGGAAGGGGAGCTCGCCCTGGCCCAGGCGGTGGTCCATCTCGCCACCGCGCCCAAGTCCGTCGGCGTCTACGAGGCCTTCAAGGCGGCGAAGCGGGCGGCCGCCGAGACCGGCTCGCTCATGCCCCCCGCCCACATCCGCAACGCCCCGACGAAGCTGATGAAGTCGCTCGGCTACGGGAGGGGCTACCAGTACGATCCGGACACGCCCGAGGGCTTCTCCGGCGCCAACTTCTTTCCCGACGGCATGGAGCGGCGCACCTTCTATGCGCCGAAAGGGGAGGGGCACGAGGCGAAGATCCGCGAGCGTCTGGAGCGCTGGGCGGCGCTTCGGGCGAAGGCGCAGGCGCAGCCCCCGGACGGCGACTGAGCGTTGCCGTAACACTGTTTTCGGCGCACTCTCCCGCCATCGGAATCCTTGGGAGGGGATGATGACCGAGACCATGAAAATGACGACCTCCACGCCCTGGCACCTGTGGGCGGTGGGGGTGCTGAGCCTGCTGTGGAACGGCTTCGGGGTGTACGACTTCGTCATGACCACGACCCAGGGCGCGGCCTACATGCGCTCGATGGGCTTCGACCAGGCCATGATCGACTACTACGAGGCCATGCCGGCCTGGATGTGGGGGCCGTGGATGCTCGGCGTCTTCGGCGCGGCGCTGGGCTCGATCCTGCTGCTGATCCGCAACCGGCTGGCGGTGTGGGCCTTCGCCGCCTCGCTGGTCGGCGCCGTCATCAGCCTTGTCTACGGCCAGTTCATCGACCCGCCGCCGCTGACGCCGGAGATGGCGATGATGCGCTGGATGCCGTGGGTGATCACCGCCATCGCCGTCTTGCTCGCCTGGTACGCCTGGACGATGGCGAAGAAGGGCGTGCTGCGCTGACGGGCTGACGGGCGGCCCCGCGCCGGGTATGCACCCCCGGTGACAGCCCGGCCGCCCGTTTCCCTTTCCGACGACGAGATCGCCGCCGTGCGGTCGTGGGTGCTCCACGAGGACGCCCATGTCCTTGCGCTGAACAAGCCGTCCGGCCTGTCCAGCCAGGGGGGCCGCATCAAGGCGCACACCCTGGACGACCTGCTGTGGGCATTCATGCGTTCGAACGGCAAGCGGCCCGAACTGGTCCACCGGCTGGACCGCGACACCTCGGGCGTCATCCTGGCGGCGAAGACCAAGCCGGCCGCCGGCTTCCTCGGCAAGGCCCTGCAGGCGCGCAAGCTGGACAAGACCTATCTGGCCCTGGTCTCCGCCGCTCCCGAGCCGCGGTCGGGGACCATCGACGCGCCGCTGGTCCGTCAGGAGGTCGGGCGCGAGAGCTATATGCGCGTCGCCGCCCCCGACGCGCCCGGCGCCCAGCCCTCGCTCAGCCGCTACCGCACCGTCGCCGCCTCGGAGGAGGGGGCCCTGGTCGAGCTGGAGCCAAAGACGGGCCGGATGCACCAG
Source organism: Brevundimonas sp. (assembly GCF_013912005.1). Classification (GTDB taxonomy): domain Bacteria; phylum Pseudomonadota; class Alphaproteobacteria; order Caulobacterales; family Caulobacteraceae; genus Brevundimonas. The sequence continues at coordinate 11,126 of NZ_JACESB010000023.1, forward strand.
CTGCGCGTGCACATGGCCTCGATCGGCCGCCCCCTGGTCGGCGACGCCCGCTATGGCGGGGCCCTGACCTTCGCCGGCCGCGCGGCGCCGCGGCTAATGCTGCACGCCGCCAGGCTGACCTTCCCGCACCCGGGCGGCGGCCGGATCACGGTCGAGGCGCCCCTGCCGGCGGATTTCGCCGCGCTGGTCGAGGCGGCGGGGCTCTAGAAGGCTGCGCCGCCCCCTGCACCGCGCTTCGCGCGGTCCCCCTCCCCACTGTGTGGGGAGGTGAGCGCACGGATTCACCTCCCCATGAGCGCAGGCGAATGGGGAGGACCGATCGTCGCGCGGCGACGATCAGGTGGGGGCGGCGCAGGCGGCGGGGGCAGAGGAACCCAACCCCGCCTGCCACGCTTTCCCCCAAAGCCCCGGAGCCTGCGCCATGAAACGCCTGACCCTGCCCCTGATCGCCGCCGCCGGCCTCGCCCTCTCGGCCTGCGCCAGCCTCGCCCCCTATGGCCCGCAGTCATCGCCCGGCGGGCAGGGCTACACCGAGCAACGCATCGAGTCGGACCGCTTCCGCATCACCTACTACGGGGTCGGCGCCCCCGGCCCGGTGGCCGACCTCGCGCTGCTGCGGGCGGCGGAGCTGACCCTCGCCCAGGGCCACGACTGGTTCGAGGTGACCCAGCGCTGGACCGACGGTCGGCCCGACAGCGCCGGCGGCCTGCGGCCCAGCGTCGGCGTCGGCTACGGCTCCGGCCGCTCTTCGGGCCGCTACGGCAGCTATTCCAGCTCGGGACTGGGGGTCGGCGTCGGCCTGAACTTCAGCGGCCCCTCGCCGACCTCGACCACGCTCGAGGTGATCATGGGTGACGGCGCGCGGCCCGACCGGCCCAACGCCTACGACGCGCGCGGCGTGCAGGACAGCCTGCGTCCCCGCCTCTAGGACGGCGCAGGTTCCGGCTCCAGCCCGTCGATGAACCCGGCCACGGTTCGCCACAGCGCCGCGTCGTGGCCCACCCACAGGTGGCCGCCGTCGGGATAGAGCACCAGCCTGGCCCCCGGGATCCGGGCGGCCGTCCGCACCGCCGCCTTGTCGGTCTCGTAGAGATCGCCCCTGGCCGAGATGACCAGGGTGGGGCAGGCGATCCGCTCCACCGGCCAGGGCGGCGGCGCGCCGGCGGTGGCCGAGTCCATCAGGATGCCCCGGCGCCGGGCGCTGACCGGCAGGATGTGGAACATCGCCTCGCGGACGCGCCGGCGCTCGGCCGCCGACGCCCGCTTCACCGTCTCCGGATCGGTCGCCAGCACCATCCGGGTCATGAAGTCGGGCGCCGCCCTGATCCCGGTCCAGAACAGCAGGTCGGATCCCAGCGCCGCGTCGATCGCCCGCTGCGTCGCCGGATCCGGTGCGGCGTTGGCCCCCGGCAGGCGGTCCGGCGCGTACAGGGTGGGCACGGCCAGCACCAGCGCACGGCACCGCCCGGGCCGCCGGAGCGCCAGCTGCGTCGCCGACAGCGTCCCCGCCGATCCGCCGATGATGACCGCCTGCTCGATGTCCAGCCGCCGTAGCAGCCAGTCGAGAGCGTCCGCCTGCACCTCGGGAGTCGCCCCCTCGGGCATGGCGCTGCGCAGATAGCCGAACCGCGACGGGGCGATGATGCGAAAGCCGCGTCGGGCCAGCGGGGCGCTGAACGCCAGTCCCTGGTCGAAGCCGCCGCCGCTGCCGTGGATGAACAGGACCGGCGGCCCCGAGCCGATGTCCGCGTACTCGATCGGCCCCCACGGGCTGTCGACCACAGTGCTGCGACCGACCGTGGACGCCCGAGCTGCGGCCATGTCCCGGTGGTAGGCCACGGCGCCGGTCAGGACGCCGGCCAGCGCCGCGACGGCGACCGTCGTCCCGAGCCACCGCCAGCGGCGCGGCGGTCGTGCGCGCGTACGGGGCCCATCGAACATCAGGCGTCTCCGACCATCCGGTCCGGAGGCTGCCGCGCCGCCCCTGCGTCCGCCTTGATCCTGCTCAAGCCGGCGCGGTCAGCGCCCGCCCCGGGTCAGCGCCCGGTACTCGACCAGCCGCTCCTTGTCGCGCCGGACCTGGTCGGCGACGGCGTTGTCGACGTCGAGCGAGGCGTAGCGGACCCAGTTCTCGATGCCGAGCTTGTCCTGCACCGCCGAGGTCGGCGTCTGCCAGCGGAAGTAGGACAGCAGGGCGACGACCGCCGACAGCAGCAGGGCCAAGGCCTGCAGCCCGCGGAAGGCGACGTCATGGCCGGGCGGGGCCGTTTCCAGCGCGATGACGGCGGCGCCGACCAGGAACACCAGCGGCGTCAGCAGTCGCGCGAGCCAGCGCATCCAGTAGCGCTCGCGGCGCACCCGCCACAGCTCCATCTGGACGTACTTCTCAAGGTACTCCATGCGCGCGCCGAGCCACATGGTCAGCCGGGTCAGGTACAGCGCCCGCTGGCCCCAGCCCTTGCCGTCCTGCTGGTAGCGGGTCTCGGCCTGGTCGGCCATGGCGCGGCCCGAGGTGAACAGGTTCTGCAGCTCGCGGGTGCGCTGCACGATCTCGCGCGACAGCTGGTAGGAGTCGTTCTCCAGCCGGAAGCGGTACTGGATGAACAGGATCTGCTGGATTCCCCAGTAGAGGCCCAGCGCCGCCAGCATGGCGCCGCCGGCCAGCGCCGCCCCGGCCGCGTCGGTTCCGGTCCAGCGGCTGAACCAGGTCGGCCCCAGCACCGTCAGCACGCCGAAGGCCGCCATGGCCAGCGCCTGGTTCAGGCGCTTGACCAGCACGTGCACGCGCAGGGCGTCGAACACCCGTCGGCCGTAGGCGTAGATGTCGGCCCGCAGGTCGGAGTCGACCGGAAAGCGCTCCTCGATCTGACGCGCGAACAGGACGTGGAAACGGTCCGGCTTCCCCTCGGTCTCCCAGAACGGGAAGATGTCGAGCGGCTGGTTGAAATACTCGTCGATGTGCGCCGAGACGCGCTCGATCGCCTCCGGATCCTCCGAGAAATACTCGCTGTCCTGGATCGGGTTCAGGATGCCCTCGGGATTGCGCAGCGGTCCGCTGCGGCGAGGGGGGACGGCGGTCGGGACGGCCCGCTCGTGCAGGTCGGCGGCGCCGGCGGGCGGGGGATTGGCGTGGGCGTCCACGCCGCCGGAGCGCTGGTCGGGGCCGTGGCCGCCGTGGCCGCCGTCGCTGACCGGCGGGGGCGCGGGGTGATGATCGTCGTGCGACATGGCGCTTCGGCGGTTCCCTCGAACTTGACCCGTCACTATGGCGTGAGCCCGTCGCCGGACCGACGACGTTCTCCAGCGGCGCGAAGCGTCGCCGTTCGGGTATCGCCGTTAACCGTGCCGCCCGGCAAGTGAAGTTTCGGTCAGGCGGGGCGTCGTCGTCTCCTCCCCGTCCGCGCAGCGGATGGGGAGGGGGACCACACGAAGTGTGGTGGAGGGGTCGGAGGACAGCACGACTTCACCCCTCCACCATCCTCCGCCTCCGGCTCCGGATGGTCCCCCTCCCCACGCTAAGCGCGGGGAGGAGACGCGGAGGCCGCCCCTCCCTTCGCTTTGCCGCATTCGCGGGTATAAGCCGCGCATCATGACACGTCTTCTCATCGTCGCCGCCGGAGGGGCGCTCGGCGCGGTCGCCCGCTACGGCGTCGGCCGCGTGCTGCCCGCCACGGGCTGGCCGTGGCCGACCCTGACGGCGAACGTCGCCGGCGGCCTGCTGATGGGCCTGCTCGCGGGCTGGCTGGCCTTCCGCGGCGGGGCCCAGGGCGAGACGATCCGCCTGTTCGCCGCGGTCGGCCTGCTCGGCGGCTTCACCACCTTCTCGGCCTTCTCGCTGGAGACGGCGCTGATGATCGAGAAGCGCCAGTTCGCCCTCGCCTCGGGCTATGTCGCCGCCTCGGTCGGCCTGTCCGTCGCGGCCCTCTTCCTCGGGCTGATGATCGCCCGCCGCGCCTTCGGAGCCGCCCTGTGACCGACGCCGCTCCCGCCCGCGAGGTGAAGACCCTCTACGTCGCCGAGGCCGAGGACGGCATCCGGCTGGATCGCTGGTTCAAACGCCGCTGGCCGCACCTGTCGCACATCCAGATCGAGAAGCTGGCCCGCTCCGGCCAGATCCGCGTCGACGGCTCGCGGGCCAAGCCGCAGGACCGGCTGACCGCCGGCGCCGCGGTGCGCGTGCCGCCCATCCCCGATCCGGTGGTCCGCGATCCGGCCGACAAGCCGAAGATCAGCGACCGGGACGCCGCCTATGCGAAGTCGCTGGTGCTCTACGAGGACGACCTCGTCATCGCCCTCAACAAGCCGGCGGGGCTGGCGGTGCAGGGCGGCACCAAGACCACGAAGCACATCGACCGCCTGCTGTCGGCCTGGGGGGAGGGGATGGAGCGGCCCCGTCTGGTGCACCGGCTGGACCGCGACACCTCCGGCGTCCTGCTGCTCGGCAAGGGGCCCGAGGCGGCCAAGCGGCTGGCCGGCGCCTTCGCCCGGCGGCAGGCGAAGAAGACCTACTGGGCCCTGGTCATCGGCAACCCCAAGCCGCCCGCCGGCCAGATCGACCTGGCGCTGAAGAAGTCCGGCATCAACGACTTCGAGATCATGCGCCCGGCCGATCCCAAGGAGCACGGGGCCGAGCCGGCCGAGACCGCCTACGCCACCCTCAGCCGCGCCGCCCACCGCGCCGCCTGGATGGCGCTGCGCCCCTTCACCGGCCGCACCCACCAGCTGCGCGCCCACATGGCCGCCATCGGCCACCCGATCCTCGGCGACCCCAAGTACGGCACCCCGGAATCGGCCGAGCTGTCCGGCCCCTTGAAGCTGCAGCTGCACGCCCGCCGCATCGAGCTGGACCACCCCGGCGGCGGCAAGCTGATCGTCGAGGCCCCGCTGAGCCCCGAGATGAAGGCCGGCTTCGCCCACTTCGGCTTCTCCGAGGACGAGGCCGATCCGGACCCCTTCGCGGGCGTCCGGCGGATGCGGTGAGGGCGGCGGTGACCCGACCCCTCGCCGTGTTCGACATCGACGGCACCCTCGTCGACAGCCGCGCCTCGATCCACCGCGCCGCCTGCGAGGCCGCGCAGGTCCTCGGCCTGCCGGAGCCGGCCTACGACCGGGTGCGCATGATCGTCGGCCTCAGCCTGCCGCAGGCGCTGCACACGCTGGAGCCGCAGCTGACCGACGCCGAGCTGGCCGAGTTCGTCGCCGCCTTCCAGGCCAGCTTCCGGCGCATGTACGAGGCCGGGCACGAGGAGCCGCTCTATCCCGGCGTGATGGAGCACCTGCGCCGGCTGCATCGCGACGGCTGGCGGCTGGCCTTGGCCACCGGCCAGAACCGCCGCGGCGTGGCCCGCAACCTCGCCCGCCAGGGCTGGGCCGACCTGTTCCTGTCATCGCACTGCGCCGAGGACGGCCCCGGCAAGCCGGACCCGGCCATGCTGCACGCCGCCATGGCGGCCTGCGACAGCGCCCCTTCGCGCACGGTCATGATCGGCGACACCGCCCACGATCACGCGATGGCGGTCAACGCCGGCGTCCTGCCGCTGGGCGTGGCCTGGGGCTTCCACACGGTCGAGGAGCAGCGCGCCGCCGGGGCCCGCCATGTGGCCGGGACCTTCTCCGAGCTGACGGTGGTGCTGGACGGCTTCGCCGCCCTGACCCGCGTCGCCTGAGCCTCAGACCAGCAGCCAGATTCCGGCGATCAGACAGGCCGCGCCGAAGCCGATGGCGACGGCGATGGCGCGGACGTTCATCGTCGACAATTCCTTGCCGGCGTGGGTGTCCAGCCGGGCCGAGACGGCGCAGGCCCGCCGCTCGGCCATGACCACGAGGAAGATGGCCAGCAGGATGAAGACGGTGGCGATGGCCTTGGGGGCCCAGGCCGGCTCCATGGCGTTGAACAGGGCGTTGAAGGCCAGGCCGATGCCGATGGCCGCCATGGCCGTGCGCGCCCAGCCGGCGAAGGTCCGCTCATTGGCCATGGCCGTGCGGTCCTCGGCCAGGTCGGTGCGGTCCTCGGCGAGGCCCCGGCGGCTGTCTCCACGATCGTCCATGCGCTCGACTAACCGCCACGCTGGGCATGCGTTCCCCGCCTTGATCGGGATCAAGGCGTCGCCGCCCCGGCCGCCGCAGGATCGGCGCGTCGCGGGAGATGGACGATGGCCGACGTTCTGGTGACCTGGTACTCGCGCTCCGGCTCGACGGAGCGGGTGGCGCGCGCCCTGGCCGGGCGGCTCGGCGCCGACGCCCGGCCGATCGTGAGCTCCGCCTCCTATGCGGGGGCGGGGGGCTTCGCCCGGGGGATCTGGGAGTCCCTGCGCCGCCGGGCCCCGGACATCCGCATCGACGTCGATCCGGGCGCCTACCGGCTGGTGGTGGTCGGCGGGCCGATCTGGGCCGGCAAGCCCGCGACGCCGCTGCGCGCCTTCCTCCGTCGCTACGGCCCGCGCACCCGGTCGGTCGCCGCCTTCTGCGTGTCCGGCGCCGGCGGCGCCTGGCCGGCCGCCTTCGCCGAGATCGAGGATCTGGTCGGCGGTCCCTTGGCGGCGCGTCTCAGCCTGTCGCAGGCGGAGGCCCTCGGGCCCGGTCTGCCGGCGGCGCTGGACGGGTTCGCGCGGGAGCTGTCCGGCGTCCGGTCCGCCCGCTGACCGTCGCCCGCCCGGACGGTCCCGTCCCGCCGGCCGCGCCGCCGTTCCGGCCCGGCGGGGCTGCCAAAAGGGGCAGGGTCTCTCTATATGGCCCGCCATGCCCCACATTCCGCCGCTCGATCCCAACGTCGCCGCCCGCAAGGGCTTCCGGGAATCCGAGGAGCGGCTGAAGCGCTTCTGGACCACGGTCGACGTCGCGGAAGGGCCGGACGGCTGGGCGGTGCGCCTCGACGGCCGGACGCCCAGGACCCCGGCCGGGGCGCCCCTCGTCCTGCCCGGCGAGGCCGCCGCCCGTCTGGCCGCGGACGAATGGGCCGCCCAGGGCGAGTTCCTGCTGCCCGCGACCATGCCGGCGACCCGTCTGGCCTCCACCGCCATCGACCGCGTCTCGCAGGCCCGCGAGCCAGTCGCCGACGAGATCGCCGCCTTCGCCGGCTCGGACCTGCTCTGCTACCTCGCCGGGGAGCCCGCCAGCGTGGTCGAGCAGCAGGCCCGGCAGTGGGCGCCGTGGCGGGCCTGGGCCGCGGTCGAGCTGGGCGTCCGCCTCGAGCCGGCCGAAGGGATCGTTCACCGGCCGCAGGACCCCGCCGCCGTGGCGCGGGTGAAGGAGCTGGCCCTGCGGCTGGACGACTTCGCCCTCGCCGGGCTCGGCATGGCGACGCCGCTGCTGGGTTCCGCGGTCCTCGCCCTCGCCCTGCAGCGCGGCGCCCTCGACGGGGAGACGGCCTTCGAACTGTCCCGCCTCGACGAGGCCTTCCAGGAATCCCGCTGGGGCGTCGACGAGGAGGCCGCCGAACGCACCGCCGCCCGCCGCGCCGAGGCGGCGCTGCTGGAGCGGTGGTTCCGGGCGCTGGCGGGCTGACGCCCCGCCCGCCTTGCCACCGCGCGCGTCGCTCCCTAAGCCTGCCGGCAGGGAGTCACCGCATGCAACACATCCTCGAAGAGCTCGAAAAGCGCCGCGAACAGGCCCGTCAGGGCGGCGGCCAGACGCGCATCGAAGCGCAGCACGCCAAGGGCAAGCTGACCGCGCGCGAGCGCATCGCCGTCCTGCTGGACGAGGGCTCCTTCGAGGAGACCGACATGTTCGTCGAGCACCGCTCGCACGACTTCGGCATGGAGAAGCAGCGCATCCCCGGCGACGGCGTGGTCACCGGCCGGGGCACCATCGGCGGCCGGCTGGTCTATGTCTTCTCCAAGGACTTCACCGTCTTCGGCGGCTCCCTGTCGGGGGCCCACGCGGCCAAGATCGTCAAGATCCAGAAGATGGCCCTGACTAACGGCGCCCCGATCATCGGCCTGTTCGACGCCGGCGGCGCGCGCATCCAGGAGGGGGTCGAGAGCCTCGCCGGCTACGCCGACATCTTCCTGCAGAACACCCTCGCCTCGGGCGTCATCCCCCAGATCAGCGTCATCATGGGCCCCTGCGCCGGCGGCGACGTCTATTCCCCGGCCATCACCGACTTCATCTTCATGGTGAAGGACACCTCGTACATGTACGTGACCGGCCCCGACGTGGTGAAGACGGTCACCAACGAGGTCGTCACCCACGAGGACCTCGGCGGCGCCCGCGTCCACGCCGGCAAGTCGGGCGTCGCCGACGGCGCCTTCGAGAACGATCTCGAGGCCCTGTCGGAAGTCCGCCGCCTGATCGGCTTCCTGCCCCTGTCGAACCGCGAGAAGCCGCCCGTCCGCGACAGCTACGACGACCCCGAGCGCGACGAGCCCTCGCTCGACACCCTCGTCCCGGCCAATCCCAACCTGCCGTACGACATCAAGGAGCTGATCCTGAAGACGGTCGACGAGGCCGACTTCTTCGAGATCGCCCCCGATTACGCGAAGAACATCGTCACCGGCTTCGGCCGCCTCGACGGCCAGACCGTCGGCGTGGTCGCCAACCAGCCCCAGACCCTCGCCGGCGTGCTCGACATCGACAGCTCGCGCAAGGCCGCCCGCTTCGTGCGCTTCTGCGACGCCTTCCACATCCCGCTGGTGACCTTCGTCGACGTGCCCGGCTTCATGCCCGGCACGCGCCAGGAGTACGGCGGCCTGATCAAGCACGGCGCCAAGCTGCTGTTCGCCTACGCCGAGGCGACCGTGCCCAAGCTGACCGTCATCACCCGCAAGGCCTATGGCGGCGCCTATGACGTGATGAGCTCCAAACACCTGCGCGGCGACGTCAACTACGCCTGGCCCTCGGCCGAGATCGCCGTCATGGGCGCCAAGGGCGCGGTCGAGATCATCTTCCGCAAGGAGGCCGGCGACCCCGAGGCGCTGGCGGCGCGCGAAGCCGAGTACAAGGCGAGGTTCGCCAACCCCTTCGTGGCGGCGGGGCTCGGCTACATCGACGACGTGATCATGCCCCACGGGACGCGGCGGCGGCTGATCCGGGCGCTACGCACGCTGAAGAACAAGCAGGCCGAGAACCCGTGGAAGAAGCACGATAATATTCCGCTGTAGAGCCACGCCCTCCTTGTCATCCCGGCCGAAGCGAAGCGGAGAGCCGGGACGTCCGGCAGGCCCTCCCGCCTGAGGCGGAAGCCCGCCAACCCGCGACGCCCCTCACCCCTCGAACGCCTCGAGGATGGGGCACGGCCCGGTCCCGCCGGCCGCGCAGGCCCTCGCCAGGCGCCGCAGCGAGGCCCGGGCCGCCTCCAGCTCCGCGATCCGCGCGTCCAGCGCGGCGATGCGCGTCTCGGCCAGCTCCCGCGCCCGGGCCCGGTCCTCGCCGGCGTCCAGCGCCAGCAGCTCGCCGATCTGCTCGAGGGTGAAGCCCGCCGCCTGGGCCGAGCGGATGAAGCGCAGCCGCCGCGCCTCCTCCGGACCATAGCGGCGCACCCCGCCGCCCGAGCCGCCGCCCGCCGGCCGCGGCGGCTCCGGCAGCAGGCCGCGGCGCTGGTAGTAGCGCACCGTCTCCACGCCCACGCCGCCGGCCGCGGCCAGCCCGGCGATGGTCAGTCCGGATGCGGGGGTGGGCATGCTTGACTCCGTACCATGGTCCGGACCCTACATGGGGTGCGGATCGTTACCGGCAACGGAGAAGCCCCCATGTCCGACCCGCAGAAGACCGCCGTCCTCTACCGCATGGTCATGCCCGACCACGTCTGCCCGTACGGGCGCAAGTCGCTGTGGCTGCTGCGCCGCAAGGGCTACGTCGTCGAGGACCATCATCTGAAGACCCGCGCCGAGACCGACGCCTTCAAGGCGGAGCACGGGGTGAAGACCACGCCCCAGACCTTCATCGACGGCGTCCGCATCGGCGGCCACGACGACCTGCGCCGCCACTTCGGCCAGAAGGTCCCGGAGCCCGGGGCGACCAGCTACACCCCGGTGCTGGCGGTGTTCGCGGTCGCCGCCCTGATCGCCCTGGCGATCGAGGTCCTGGCGACAGGCGCGGTCGGCTGGAGGGTCCTGCCCGACTTCATCGCCGTGGCCATGTGTCTGCTGGCCATGCTCAAGCTGCAGGACGTCGAGAAGTTCTCGACCATGTTCCTCAACTACGACCTGCTGGCGCAGCGCTGGCCGACCTATGGCTACCTCTATCCGTTCGCCGAGCTGGGGGCGGGGGTGCTGATGCTGGCCGGGGTGCTGACCTGGCTGTCGGCGCCGGTGGCCCTGTTCATCGGCGGGATCGGCGCGGTCTCGGTGTTCAAGGCGGTGTATGTCGACAAGCGCCAGCTGAAGTGCGCCTGCGTCGGCGGCTCCTCCAACGTGCCGCTGGGCTTCGTCTCCCTGACCGAGAACCTGATGATGATCGCCATGGCCGTGTGGATGCTGGCCGTCGCCCACTGACGCGCCGGCCACGACCGCATCTGACGCAGCGGCGGCGCAGGCTGCGGGCTCCGGTCTTTGACAATCAGCCACGTCGCCGCCGCGGTTCGGGACTCCCGGGACTCCCGGGACCCCCTTTCGGAGTCCCGAATCAGCCGACCAGGGCCGCCCGCTCCGCCGGGCTCAGCAGCCGCCAGCGGCCTTCCGGCAGGTCGCCCAGCTCCAGCGGCCCGATGCGGATGCGCAGCAGGTCGACGACCTCCAGCCCGACCAGGTCGCACATCCGCCGGATCTGCCGCTTGCGGCCCTCGCGCAGCACGAAGCGCAGCCGCTGCGGAGCCAGCTGCGTCACCCGCGCCGGCTTCAGCCGGCGCCCGTCCAGCTCCAGCCCGTGCCGCAGCCGGTCCAGCTTCGCCTCGGTGACCGCCCCCGTCACCTCGACGAGGTATTCCTTGTCCAGCGTCGACTCCGGCCCGATCACCGCCTTCGCCACCACCCCGTCGGAGGACAACAGCAGCAGGCCGCGGGAGTCCTCGTCCAGCCGCCCGATCGGGGGCAGGGAGGCGTCGCGGGCCGGCGGCTCCCCCGGGCCCTCCAGCCGGTCGCGGGTCAGCAGCCGCGCCGCCGGGACCTTGCCGGGCTCCGGCTGGCCGGAGACGTAGCCGACCGGCTTGTGCAGCACGATGGTGACGCCCTCGGCCAGCGCCGCCTCCGCCCGGTCGGCCAGCGCCAGGGTCTGGCCCCGGACCAGCTTGCGCCCGGCGTCCCGCACCACCTCGCCGTCGACCGACACCAGGCCGTCCGCGATCAGGGCGTCGGCCTCGCGCCGCGAGCAGACGCCGGACTGGCCCAGCCACTTGTTGATCCGCACCGGCTCGTCGCCGTCGTAGGTCTTGGTCCAGCCCATGCGCCTTCCGCCTTTGGCGTCTCTCTATGGAGGCCCGGGGCGGGCGGCAAGAACAACCGGCCGGAGCAATGTTCGCGCCCGCGGTCCTGCGGCCCCGCCGGTTGACCGCCAGTCCCTGCCTCCCTATGTTGAAGGTTCTCGCAAATAGTTCGACGTGGGCCGCTCCCGGGCGATCGTGCGTCGATGTCGGGTGCTCTGCGACGTCGGGCGGCGCGATATTCGTCCTGCGGCGCACTTTACTGTTCCCGATTTTCATCAACAGACCCAGGAGTCGTCTTGACTGCTCAACGCGCCCACAAGCCCACCCGCAACAACCGCTACGCCCCCCGTCCCGTCGTCCGCGCCCGCGTCGGCCTCGCCATGCGCCGCGGCATGAATTTCGGGACCTTCGGGGACGCCGAGCCGATGATCCGCGCCGGCGGACTGGCGCTCGCGCCGATCTCGACCGGCGACGCCAGCCTGTCGGTCAACGGCGTCACCGTCCTGCCGACCGCCCAGGCCTCGGACATCGACAGCGGCGCGCTGAAGGGGCTGGTGCTGCCGGGCGGCACGCCGGACGCGGACGGCGAGGCGGCGGTGCAGGCGCTGCTCCGGAAGGCGCGCGAGAAGGGCGTGCCGGTGCTGGCCTTCGGCGAGGGCGTGGTCCACGCCGCCCGCGCCGCCGGCGCCGATCCGGCCGACCTGCTCGACGTGGCGGCGGTGCTGACGGACGGCGCGAAGGTCTATCCGCTGGCCGACGCCGATGCGGTCACCGCCGCGGCCGGCCGCATCGGCTGACCGGCCTCAGAGGGCGCGGAACAGCAGCATGAGGTTGTTGGCGGGCATCTCCACCCGCCGGGTGAGGGCCAGGCCCTCCGCCTTCGCCGCCGCCGCCGCGTCCTCCCGCCGCCGCAGGCCCCAGGCGGGGTCCCGCGCCCTCAGGCTGGCGTCGAAGGCGGCGTTGGACGGGGCCAGCGGCACGTCGTCCTCCCGCCACGGCCCGTACAAGACCAGCAGCCCCCCGGGCCGCCGCAGCGTCCGTCCGGCCAGCCGCATCAGCCCCAGGGTCGCGGCCCACGGGCTGATGTGGGCCATGTTGCTGCACAGCACCGCCTCGAACGGCCCCTCCGGCCAGCCGTCCGCCTCGAGCATGTCGAGAGCCAGCGGCGGCTCGAGGTTCGGCAGGGCCGCCGCGGCCGCCCAGGCCGCGATGCTGGCGCAGGCCTCCGCCGAGGGGTCGCTGGGCGTCCAGCGCAGATCGGGCAGGGCTTCGGCGAAGGCCGCCGCGTGCTGGCCGGAGCCGCTGGCGATTTCCAGCACCCGTCCGCGCGCCGGCAGATGCGCCCGCAGCACCTCCAGAATCGGCCCCGCGTTCCGCGCCGCCGCCGGGGAGGCGAGGGCGCCGTCAGGCGTCGTGGAGAGCGGGTCGAGCGTCTGCATGCCTCGCCCCTAGTCCCCGTTGCCCGGGTTTGCGACCGGAAAATGCAGCGGCCGGGCGGCGCGCCGCTCGCGGGAGGTTGAAACGTGCATCGGTTGACGCAGCGTTGGCTTCAATGCCATCTCGCCTGAAACATTGCGTGATCGTCACGCATATCGGGAGGCGCCACGGCGGCGGAGATCGCCGGGCCGACGTTTCAGGAGAGTTCGCGTGACCCGTTCCATTCCCGGCCTGCACCCGGCCCCCACCGCCCACGCCGGCCTCGTCGCCTGGGTCGAGCAGATCGCCGCCCTGACGAAACCGGCGCGCGTCCACTGGTGCGACGGCTCCGAGGCCGAGAAGTCGGCGATCATCGCCGACCTGATCGGCAAGGGCACCCTGCGCGAGCTCGACCAGACGAAGCGCCCGGGCTGCTACTACGCCGCCTCCGACCCCAAGGACGTCGCGCGCGTCGAGAGCCGCACCTTCATCTGCTCCGGCAACGAGAGCGACGCCGGCCCGACCAACAACTGGGCCGATCCGGTGGAGATGCGCGCCCGGCTGAACGGCCTGTTCGACGGCTGCATGGCGGGCCGGACCATGTACGTCGTGCCGTTCTCCATGGGGCCGCTGGGCTCGAAGATCTCCGCCCTCGGCGTCGAGATCACCGACAGCGGCTACGTCGCCGTGTCGATGGGCGTCATGACCCGCATGGGCCAGGCCGCGCTGGAGGTGCTGGGAACCGACGGCGTCTTCGTGCCGGCGGTCCACACGCTCGGGGCCCCGCTCGCGGAAGGGCAGGCGGATGTGCCCTGGCCCTGCAATGACGAGAAGTGGATCGTCCACTTCCCCGAGACGCGCGAGATCTGGTCCTACGGCTCGGGCTATGGCGGCAACGCCCTGCTGGGCAAGAAGTGCTACGCCCTGCGCATCGCCTCGGTCATGGCCCGCGACGAGGGCTGGCTGGCCGAGCACATGCTGATCCTCAAGCTGACCGATCCGAAGGGCCGCGCCAAATACATCGCGGCGGCCTTCCCCTCGGCCTGCGGCAAGACCAACCTCGCCATGCTCCAGCCCAGCCTGCCGGGCTGGAAGGCCGAGACGGTGGGCGACGACATCGCCTGGATGCGCTTCGGCGATGACGGCCGGCTGTATGCGGTCAATCCGGAGGCCGGCTTCTTCGGCGTCGCCCCGGGCACCAGCCGCAACACCAACGGCAACGCCCTCGCCACCCTGGCGCGGAACACCGTCTTCACCAACACCGCCCTGACCGCCGACGGCGACGTCTGGTGGGAAGGCCTGACGAAGGAAGCGCCCGAGGGCCTGACCAACTGGAAGGGCCAGCCGCACGATCCGTCGTCGGGCGAGCCCGCCGCCCACCCGAACGCCCGCTTCGCCGCCCCCGCCGGCCAGTGCCCGGCGATCGCGCCGGAGTGGGAAGACCCGAAGGGCGTGCCGATCGACGCCATCCTGTTCGGCGGCCGCCGCGCCTCGGCCGTGCCGCTGGTCACCGAGGCCTTCGACTGGGACCACGGCGTGTTCATGGGCTCGACCGTCGCCTCGGAGGGCACCGCCGCCGCCGAGAACGCCATCGGCGAGCTGCGCCGCGATCCCTTCGCCATGCTGCCCTTCTGCGGCTACAACATGGGCGACTACTTCGCGCACTGGCTGTCGATGAAGGACCGCACCGACCCCGCGAAGCTGCCGCGCCTCTACTTCGTCAACTGGTTCCGCAAGAACGAGGACGGCAAGTTCGTGTGGCCCGGCTTCGGCGACAACGCCCGCGTGCTGAAGTGGATCGCCGGCCGGCTGGACGGCGAGGCCGAGGCGGTGGACACCCCGGTCGGCCGCGTGCCGACGCGCGAGGCGCTGGACCTGTCCGGCCTCGACCTGTCCGAATCCGACCTCGCCACCCTGCTCGAGGTGGACGCCGACGTCTGGGCCGAGGAGGCGGCGCTGATCCCCGCCTTCTACGACCGGTTCGGCGATCGTCTGCCGGAGGCCCTCTGGTCCCAGCACGCAGCGCTCGTCGGCCGCCTCGAGGAGGCCCGCGCGGCCGCGATCGCCGCCGAGTAGGGCTTGCAATCCGGCCGCGGGGGGTCGATCTGACCGCCCGTGTCCTCCCCCGACGTGATCGTCATCGGCGCCGGCGTGCTCGGCCTGTGCACCGCGGCCGAGCTTGCCAGCCGCGGCCCTGCGGTGACGGTCGTCGACCCCGGCGGTCCCAACGCCAGTTCGGCGGCGGCGGGAATGCTCGCCCCGGCGCTGGAATGCCTGTCTGACGCGGCCACCCCGGACCGCGCCGCCCTGCTGCTGCGGGCGCGGGATCTGTGGCCGGACTTCGCCGAGCGGTTCGGTCTGCCCCTGCACCGGGACGGGGTGGAGTGGCGAGGACCGGATCCCGAGGCGGCGCTGGCCCGGCTCGCCGCCTTCGGCGTCAGCGCGCGGCGGACGCCGGAGGGCCTGTTCACCCCGGACGACTGGCGGGTCGAGGTCCTTCCGGCCCTGCAGGCGCTCGCCCGCGCGCCGGGCGTGCGGGTCGAGCCGGGGCGGGCGATCCGGCTCGCCCGGGAGGATCAGACCTGGCGGGTCGCGACGGCGGAGGGCGACATCGGCGCGGCCCCGGTGGTGGTGCTGGCGACCGGCGCGGCGCCGCCCCTGGCGGGCCTGCCCGGCGCCGTCGCCCGACAGGTCGCGTCCATCGAGCCCTGGCGGGGCCAGCTGACCCCGGTGAAAGGGCCGCCGCCGGCCCGGACGATCCGCGCGCCGGGCCTCTACGTCGTTCCCGCGGCGGACGGCGCGGTGGTCGGGGCGACGATGGAGCGCGGCCGCCGCGACCTCGCGCCCGACATGGAGGTGTCCCGGCGTCAGCTGGAAGCCGGCCGCGCCCTCTCCGGCCTGACGGGCGAAGCGGCCTCGCCGCGGGTCGGAATCCGCGGCGGAACCGCTGACGGCCTGCCGCTGGCGGGCCCGGCGGACGAGACGGGCCTGCACCTGGCCCTGGCGCCGCTGCGCAACGGCTGGCTACTGGGCCCGCTGGTCGCCGCGATTGTCGCCGACGGGATCGAGGGCCGCCCGCCGCGCCCCGAGGCCGCGGCCCTCGACCCGCTCAGGTTCGGCTGATCAGTCGGCCGGCGGCACGAAGCGGAGATCGATGATCACCCGCGACCCCTGGGCCGCGCCGTCGACCGTGCGCGGGTTGATCCCGAAGTGCCGCGACAGGCCCTGCGCGGCCCGGCCGAAGCCCATGCCCGCCGGCGTCTCGCGCACCACGTCGCAGGCCGACACCGAGCCGTTGGCGAGCACCAGGCAGTTCAGCGTCGCCGAGCCGCCCACGCCGCGCGCCAGGGCGCGGTCCGGATAGGCCCGCATCAGCTGCTCGCCGGTGGGCTGCCGCGCCCAGCTGGGATTGCGGATCACCGCCGCCGGCCGCGGCTCCGGCTCCGGCGTCCGGGCCGGCGGCGCGTCTTCCACAGGTTTGTCGACGACGGTGGCGAGGCTGACCACCGGCGCGCTTTCCGTGGCGGCGTCGTTGAACACGACCGGCGCCGTCTCGACGGCGCGCGGGGGCGTTTCAGGGCGATGCACCGGGGCGTTCGCCGCCTTCGGCTCCGCCTGCGCCGGCTTCGGCTCGAGCCGCGGCGGAGTCCAGGTGGTGACCTGGATCACCGGCCCCTCGACCTTCTGCGGCGGCGCCTCCAGCTCGAAACGCTGGTAGTACAGCGCCGCGCCGACGGCCAGGTGCGCGCCGGCGACCACGCCGATGGCGATCCAGGCGTTGCGCGAGAGGCGGGGCTCCCGCCGCTCGTGGAAGTCGATGGGGCTCACCAGTCCGGGGCCGCCTGCGGTTCTGATCATCATGGCCGTCATCCCTGTCACTGTCCCCACAGCGTCCCTGTGGAAGTTGAGCGCTGACGTTACGGCAAGTTTTAGGCGAGCTTCGCCGCGAAATGATCACCGCCCGGGAGAGCGCCGTTAGGCTTCCGTTAACCAGAGTTCGCCAGCGTTAACGATTATGACCATCGGGTCGATTCCTTCTGCGAACGGAGTCGAGGCGGCCATCCGGCGCGCCTCGTCGGCCACGGGCGTGGACGCCGACTTCCTCGTGCGGACGGCCCGCCGCGAGAGTGCGATGAACCCGTCGGCGCGGGCGCCCACCTCCTCGGCCGCGGGGCTGTTCCAGTTCATCGAGCAGACCTGGCTGGCGACGGTGAAGGCGCACGGCGCCAAGCACGGCTACGGCCAGTACGCCGACCTGATCCACCGCGGCTCCGACGGGCGCTGGCGCGTCGGCGGCTCGGCCCGCAACGTGGTCCTCGACCTGAGGTTCGATCCCCAGGCGGCCTCGATCATGGCGGCCGAACTGACCGCCTCCAACGCCGCCTATCTGAGGGGCCGAACCGGGCGGGAGCCGGGCGCCGGCGACCTGTACGCCGCCCACTTCCTCGGCCCCGCGGGGGCCGCGCGGCTGATGGAGGCGATGGCGCAGCGGCCCGCCGCCAGCGCGGCCGCCATCTTCCCCGAGGCGGCGGCGGCCAACCGGTCGATCTTCTACCGCGACGGCCGCCCGGCGACGGTCGCGGAGGTCCACGCCAACCTGCAGCGTTCGGCCGGGGGCGGCGCGCCCGCCGCCGGCTCCCCGCCGGCGGCCGGGCCGCCCGACCTGTCCGCCCGGGACCAGATGCTGGCCGCCCGTCTGGACCGGCTGCGCCAGGACCAGAGCCTTCTGGCCCTGCTGCTGGGGCAGGAGGGGGAGGGCGGCCGGAGCGGCTTCGGCGGCGCCTTCGGACCGGGGAACGCTTCGGACGTCTGACCGAATCCGGTCATGGTGAACCGCCCGTTAAGGATGACGGGCGAATGCTGCGGCGCTGCCGGAAAACGAGCCCGTTCCATGACCGCCTACCGCGCCCGCCTCACCGAGATGGACATCCGTCGCCTGATCAAGGCCGGCGACGACGACGAGCGGGCGGCCGCGGCCCACAAGCTGTGCCGGAGCATGGACAAGGCGGAGCTCGACGACGCCGGCCGTGACGCCGCCCACAAGATCCTGCGCATGCTGGCGGAAGACGCTGCGGAGCTGGTGCGCCGGGCCATGGCGGTGACGCTCAAGTCCTCCGACCTGATCCCCCGGGACGTGGCCCGCCGGCTGGCGGCGGACGTCGACAGCGTCGCGCTCCCCATCATCAGCTTCTCGCCGGCCTTCACCGACGAGGACCTGATCGAGATCGTCCGCGCCGGATCGGCCGTGCGGCAGACGGCCGTGGCCAGTCGCCCGTCCGTGGGGCGCGACGTCGCGGCGGCGGTCGCCGAGCTGGCGGCCGAACCGGCGGTGCGCGCCCTGGCCGCGAACGACAACGCCGACATCGCCGAGCCGGCGCTGGCGCGGTGCATCGACCGGTTCGGCGCCTCGCCCGAGGTGGTGGCGGCGCTCGCCTACCGGCAGGCCCTGCCGCTGTCGGTCACCGAGCGTCTGATCGAGCTGGCTTCGGACTCCGTCCGCGAGCACCTCGTCACCCGCCACGCGGTGGCTCCCGAGACGGCGATCCGGCTGGCCGCTTCGGCCCGCGAGCGCGCCACGGTCGACCTGGTGGACCAGGCCTCCAGCCACGCCGACATCGGACAGTTCGTGGCGACCCTGAACGCCCGCCGGGCCCTCACGGCCTCGCTTCTGCTGCGCGCGCTCGCCCGCGGTCAGATGACCCTGTTCGAGCATGGGGTCGCGGAGCTGGCCGGCGCCCCGCACCAGCGGGCCTGGCTGATGATCCACGACGCCGGGCCGCTGGGCCTGAAGGCCATCTACGACCGGGCGGGGCTGCCGCCGCGCCTGTTCCACGCCTTCCGGGCCGGGGTCGACACCTGGCGCGCCCTGCAGGCCGAAGGGGCGGACACCTCGGCCGACGGCTTCCGTCAGCAGATGCTGGAGCGCTTCCTGAGCCAGAGGCCGAATGTGGGCCGGGAGGATCTGGCCTATCTGATGGAGCGACTGGATCGCCGGCCGGCCGACCGTTCCGAGGTGAACGTCGCCGCCTGAACGTGCGGGAGGCTCCGGCGCGATCGCGCCGGCGGCGGTCAGGCCAGGTGGTCGGCGACGCGAGCTTCGAGGGTTTCCGCGAGGACGCGGCCCGTCGGGTGATCGTCGGTCTGGATCTGGTCGCGGACCACGGCCTTGATGGCGTCGACATGGGCGTCGATCAGCACCAGCGGCGCGGCCATGCGCTTGGCCGGCTCATCCATCATCTTGCACAGCGACGCCGCGAGGCGGGTGACCAGCGGATACTGGTAGGTCGTGCCCAGTCCCTTCAGGTCGTGCGCCCGGAAGTACAGGGCCTCCGCCGTCTGCTCGTCGTAGCCGCGGGTGCGGATGTCCGCCTGCGCCTTGTCCAGCTTCTCGATCTCGTCCTGCAGCCACTGGCCGAACTGGGCCGACATCGCCTTCAGGGCTTCCTCGGCCTTGGCGATGGCGCCGGCGTCGATGCCGCCGAACCCGCCGCCGACCTTGAGGCGCAGGGTGTTGGGCGGACGGATGACCTGGGCCGAATTGCTCACGGAGGGCTCCCCAAACTGAACCGGACCAGTCTGTCACGGGCGACCTTAAGAACCGGTGCACGCAGCCTCAGGCGGCGAACTGCTCCGCCAGCACCCGTTCCTCGAACGAGCGGTCCGCGTCGAACAGCATGGTCAGGGCGATGTCGCGCCGCTCCCGCACCTCGACCCGGACCACCCGGCGCACCTCGAAGCTGTCGGCGGTGGCGCTGACCGGCCGCTTGTCGGCCTCGAGCACCTCGAAGCAGACCTTCGCCTCGTGCGGCAGAAGGGCGCCGCGCCAGCGCCGCGGCCGGAAGGCGCTGATCGGCGTCAGCGCCAGAACCCGGGAATCGAGGGGGATGATCGGCCCGTGCGCCGACAGGTTGTAGGCGGTCGATCCCGCCGCCGTCGCGACCAGGCAGCCGTCGCAGGACAGCTCCTCCAGCCGCACCCGCCCGTCGACGCTGATCCTCAGCTTGGCGCTCTGGCGCGTCTGGCGCAGCAGGGAGACCTCGTTGATGGCCAGGCCGCTCTGCACCTGTCCGCTCTCGGTCCAGGCGTCCATCTGCAGCGGATGGATGACCGTTCGCCCGGCGCCGGCGATGCGCTGCGGCAGGTCGTCCTCGCTGTAGTCGTTCATCAGGAATCCGACCGAACCCCGGTTCATCCCGAACACCGGCGTGCCGCGGTTCATGACGGTGTGCAGCGTTTCGAGCATGAACCCGTCGCCCCCCAGCGCCACGATGACGTCCGCCTCTTCAGGCGGTGCGGAGCCGTAGCGGCTGGCAAGGCGGGCGCGAGCCTCCTGCGCCTCGGGGCGGTCGGAAGCTGAGAAGGCGAGACGCGGGGGGCGGGGCTGGTTCACACCGGCAGGCAAGCCGAGCCCGTCCGCGGAGTCAAACCGCAGCCCGGGCCTCGGCCGCCGGTTCGGGCAGGAGGGCGCGGAACGCCCGCTGCGCCGAGGTGGCGGAAATGCCGCCGCGGAGCCAGACCGCGGCGCCTTCGTCACCCGGCAGCCCGTGGTTCATGCGCCGAAGCTCCGCCAGCAGGCCGGGAAAGACCGCCCGGTCGATGCCGACCGCGGCGCAGGCGTAGTAGAGCGCTTCCGGCGACGGGGCCGCGAGGGCGGCCCGCACCTGCGCGACGGTGAAGCCGCCCAGCAGCGCGAGGGCGTGGACCGCCAGGCTCATCCGCTTCTCGCGGGTCGCCCGGACCACGACCGCCGGGCGCAGCTGCCCCGCCGCGTGGAGCTTGGCGGCCAGCCGGCGCTCCATCTCCTCCCGCTCCGGCGTTTCCGCGTAGTCTGCGGCGGCGGGCCGCATGACCCCCTGGACCGCGTCGTACACCGCCGCGCCGAGTTTCTGCTCGTCGACCTCGAACCGGGCGACGATCGACTGCCGCAGGGCGTCTCCCAGCCAGTGGTACATCTCGCGGGCCAGCGCTTCGGTCAGGCGCGGATGGCGGATCAGCGGCCCCCGCAGGGCTGCGATCCGCCGGGAGTGTTCGACCAGCCGGCGCAATCCGTCGCCGCTGATCTCGGCGGTCCGGTTGGTGGCCAGCGCCGCCAGCACGGCCGGGGCGCCGCGGTCGATCACGGCGTCGGCCACCCGGCCGCTCAGCCGGGGGCGGCGGGCCACGGCGATCTGGTGATCGAGGGACGCCTCGATCAGCACCCGGAGCAGGTCCTCGTCGCCCAGGACCGGACTCGCCAGCAGGATCGGCCGGGCGATCTCGATCTCGTCGAGGGCGAGGATGTTCACGAGCGCGCGCGGCGCCCAGTCTGCGTCGGCGAGCCGTTCCGCCAGCGCGCGCCGCACCTCGCGTTCGGCCTGCCTGGCCAGGGTGAGGAAAATCTCCCCAAGCACCGGCGAGAGCTCGCCCGCCGGCGGACTGGCGTCGCACAGCGCCATGACGCCCAGCAGGAGCCGCTGGCGGGCGTCCGGGCTGGGGTTGCGGGCGAGGGTCAATAGCTCGCTGGCGGAGGCCGGCTCGCGGCTTGCGAGAGGAAGCTGGACGAGGACGGTCACGAACGTCTCCGGCGCGCCGGCTGCATGCGGCGAACCGGACCTTAGCCGCAGGGACCTAAGACAGGGTTAACCGAACCTGAATCTTGACGGGGGCTCGCGTCGGCGCGAGCGTGCGCCG
The DNA here is from genome assembly GCF_013912005.1 of Brevundimonas sp. Lineage (GTDB taxonomy): Bacteria > Pseudomonadota > Alphaproteobacteria > Caulobacterales > Caulobacteraceae > Brevundimonas. The sequence continues at coordinate 32,508 of NZ_JACESB010000023.1, forward strand.
GAACATAAGGAGGACGCTGCGATGGCGGACGGGGCGATCACTTCCCTGAAGTCCCGGGTTTCGGAGACGGAGTGGCAGACGCGGGTCGAGCTTGCAGCCCTCTACCGGCTGGTCGCCCTGCACGGGTGGGACGACATGATCTTCACCCACATCTCGGCGCGCGTGCCCGGGCCGGAGACCCACTTCCTCATCAACCCGTACGGCTACTACTTCGAGGAGATCACCGCCTCCTCGCTGATCAAGGTCGATCTGGACGGCAACATCGTCCAGGAGACCACCGACTTCATCAATCCGGCCGGCTTCACCATCCATTCCGCCATCCACGGCGCGCGCGAGGATGCGCATTTCGTCATCCACCTGCACACGGTGGCCGGGGTGGGCGTGGCGGCGCAGAAGGAGGGGCTGCTGCCGATCGGCCAGAACGCCTGCCTGCTGCAGCACCAGGTCGCGTACCACGGCTACGAAGGCCTTGCGCTGAACCATGACGAGCGTGAGCGGCTGGTGGCGGATCTCGGTGACAAGCCGCTGATGCTCCTTCGCAACCACGGCACCCTGGCCGTCGGCCGGACGGCGGCCCAGGCGTGGGTGGGGATGTTCTTCCTCGAGCGGGCCTGCGCCCAGCAGATCGCCGCCCTGTCCGGCGGTCGGGAGCACGTGCTGTTCGCCCCCGAGGCGGCCCAGGAGGAGACCCGCCAGCAGGGCGGCGGGGTCGGCTTCGTCTCGGCCCTCGCCTGGCCGGGGGCGCTCCGGATGCTGGATCGCAAGTCGCCGGGCTACGACGTGTGAACCCGGGCGGCGGCCTGCTTCTGGTCCTGGCCGCCGGCGCGATCGCCCTGCCGGCCGAGGCGGGGGCGTGGCCGCAGCGGAAGGGCAAGGGGCAGGTCATCCTCAAGTTCGAGGACATGCGAGCGGCCGAGGGTTTCGATCCCGCCGGGGACCTTGCGCCCCTGCCGGCGGAACGCCGGGACCGCGTCCTCGGCGTCTTCGCCGAATACGGGCTGACGGACCGGGCGACCCTGGTGGTCAAGGGGGACTGGCAGTCCGGCGAGGACGCCTTCGTCGACTACGAGGGCCGGGGGCCGCTGGAGGTCGGCGTCAACTGGGCGCTCTGGCGGGACGACCGCACCACGGTGGCGCTGTACGGCGCGGTCGCCGCGGGCGGGGAGGGGCGCAACGCCGGCTATGCGGCGCCGGGCCAGGGCGAGCGGGACTGGGAGGTGCGGGCGTCCGTCGGCCATGCCTTTCCCGGGCCGCGCGACCGTCCCGGCGGCTTCGCCGGCGGGTTCGTCGAGCTGCAGGCCGCGCGGCGGGTGCGGGAGGGCCTGGCCGACGAGGTCCGCGTTGACGCCACCGCCGGGGCGCACTTCGGCGACGACTGGATGGTGCTGGTGCAGGCCTTCGGCGGGCGGGCCGACGACGACGGGCCGCGCTGGCTCTCGATGGAGGCCTCCGCCGTCCGGCGGTTCGGCGACTGGAGCCTGCAGGCCGGCTGGCGCGAGACGGTGAGCGGCCGCGAAACGCCGCGTTCCTCCGGTCCGGTGATCGCCCTCTGGCGGCGGTTCTGACGCCGCGATCCGCGGCCAACCTCCGGTCGTACATTTGCGACCATGGCGGCGACGGAAACCGGAACCGCATCCGTTACATGAACTTGAGTTGCGCCGCCGGCGGAAGCCGCTAAGCCGGCTCGTCCCCCGTCCGGAGTGCCTTCCGCGTGATCAAACGCCACTTCTTCCTCGTCGCCGCCGGCCTCCTGCTCGGCGTGATGGTGATCGCCGTCATCCTGCGCATGGCCTTCGCGGGCGAGGAGAAGGGGGGCGGCGGCCCCGGCGGCCCCGGCGGACCCGGCGGGCGCGGCGGCGGGCAACAGGTCTCCCAGGCGGTGGCCACGCCGAGGCCGTTCAGCGACCAGATCCGCGTCCTGGGCGTGGCGCGGGGCCGGCGGTCGGTGAACATCACCTCCTCGACCAGCGAGCTGATCACCCGGGTGCTGTTCAGGGACGGCCAGAGGGTCGCGGCCGGCGCGCCTCTGGTCGAACTGCAGGCGCGCGAGGAGGACGCGGGCGTCGTGGAGGCGCGGGCGCAGGTCGCCCAGGCGCGGTCGATGTACGAACGGTACCGGGCGCTGGGGGAGCGGGGCTTCGCCTCGCCCATGATGGTCGAGCAGTACGAGACCCAGCTGGAAAGCGCGCAGGCGGCGCTCAACGCCGCCCAGGCGCGACAGGGCGACCGGATCATCCGCGCGCCCTTCGCCGGGATTCTGGGCCTGAGCACCGTCACCGCCGGCACCCTCGTCAGCCCGGGCGCGGTGATCGCGACCCTCGACGACATCGACGTGGTCCGCGTCGACTTCCCGGTGCCGGAGCGGTACCTGGGCGTGCTGCGCACCGGCCAGTCGATCACCGCCACGGTCGACGCCTACGGCCAGGAGACCTTCGCGGGCCGCATCGCCCTGATCGACACCCGGGTCAACGAACAGACGCGCGCGGTCACGGCGCGGGCCGAGATCCCCAATCCGGGCGGGCGCATCCGGCCGGGCATGGCGGTGCGCGTCTCCGTCGCGCAGGGCCAGCGCACGGCGCCGGCGGTGCCGGAGTCGGCGGTGCAGTACGAGGGCGAGGGCGCTTTCGTGTACCGCATCGCCATGGGCGAGCGCGGCGCCACGGCCCAGCGGGTCGAGGTCGAGACCGGCGCCGTCGAGGGCGGTTTCGTCGAGATCGTATCCGGGCTGAACGCCGGCGACCGGGTCGTCGGCTCCGGTCTGAACCGCATCCAGCCGGGCGCCCCGATCCGGGTGGCCGGCGCCGCGCCGCAGGGCGCGGCCGCGAAGGGCGCCGCCCGATGATGCTCTCCGACGTCGCGGTCCGGCGCCCGGTTTTCGCGGCGGTCGCGGCCATCGTGCTGTGCGTCATCGGCGCAGCCTCCTTCTTCTTCCTGCCGGTCCGCGAGCTGCCGGACGTCGATCCGCCGATCGTCTCGGTCAACACCAGCTACGCCGGGGCCTCGGCCGAGGTGATCGAGAGCCGGATCACCGAGCCGATCGAGCAGCAGATCGCCGGCATCCAGGGCGTCGAACGCATCAATTCGACCAGCCGCGACGGGCGCTCGAACGTCAACATCGAGTTCTCGCTGGACCGCGACATCGACGACGCCGCCAACGACGTCCGCGACCGCATCTCGCGGGTGGTGGGGCGCCTGCCCGACCAGGCCGACCCGCCCGAGGTCGCCAAGGCCGACTCCGACAGCCAGCCCATCATGATCCTGTTCCTGCGGGCCTCGACCATGAACCGGCTGGAGCTGACCGACTACGCGGACCGCTACCTGCTGGACCGCCTCGCCACCGTGCCCGGCGTGGCGGCGGTGAACATCTACGGCGAGCAACGCTACGCCATGCGCATCTGGCTGGATGCGGCGGCCATGGCGGCGCGGGGCATCACCGTCACCGACGTGGAGAGCGCCCTCACCAGCCAGAACGTGGAACTGCCGGCGGGCGCGCTGGAGTCGGGGCAGAAGAACTACACGGTCCGGGTGGCGCGGACGTACGCCAATCCGGCCGATTTCCGGCAGCTGCCGATCGGCGCGCGCGGTCTGTCCGCCACCGCCACCGGAGGCGGCGCCGCCGCGGCCGCGAGCGCATCGCTGAGCAGCCTGCCCAGCGGCGCGAGCGGAGCCATCCTCGGCCAGACCGGGTACGTCACGCGCCTCGGCGACATCGCCCGGGTGGAGGAGGCGCCGGAGGAGGACCGCCGCCTGTTCCGCGGCAACGGCCTCGACCAGATCGGACTGGCCATCACCCGCCAGGCCCAGTCGAATGACCTCGCCATCTCGGCCGGCGTCCGCGACATGCTGGAGGAGGTGCGGCCGAGCCTGCCGGAGGGCGTGGAGCTCGTGGTCGGCTCCGACAACTCCGTCTTCACCTCGCACGCCATCGACGAGGTGTGGATCACCATCGGCATCTCCATGGTCCTGGTGGCGCTGGTGAACTTCATCTTCCTCGGCACCCTGCGCGCGGCCCTGATCCCGTCCATCGTCGCGCCGATCTGCCTGCTGTCGACCTTCATCGTGCTGGCGCCGCTGGGCTTCTCGCTGAACCTGCTGACCCTGCTGGCGCTGGTGCTGGCGATCGGCCTCGTGGTCGACGACGCCATCGTCGTCACCGAGAACATCCAGCGCCGGCTGGACCACGGCGAACCGCCGCTGGTGGCGGCGGAGCGCGGCGCCCGGCAGGTGTTCTTCGCCGTGGTGGCGACCACCATCGTGCTGCTGTCGGTGTTCGCGCCGCTGCTGTTTCTCCCCGGCTACGTCGGTCGCCTGTTCGTCGAACTGGCGGCGGCGATCGCGGCGGCCGTGGCCTTCTCCGCCTTCCTGGCGCTGACGCTGTCGCCGATGCTCGCCTCGAAGATCCTGCGCCCCGCCACCAGCGGCGGCTGGGTGGCGCGCAGGGTCGACTGGGCCATGGACCGGCTGAAGACCTCGTACAGCAACTCGCTGGCCGCCCTGCTGGGCCGCCGGTCGGCGGTGGTCGGAACGGGGCTGGTGGTGGCGCTGATCGGCGCCGGCGCGGCGGCGATGTTCGTCACCCTGCCGGAGACCCTGGTGCCGGACGAGGACCGGGGGCGGGTGTCGGTGCGGGTGCAGGGGCCCGAGGGCGCCGGCTTCGACTACACCCGCGAGATCATGCTCGGGCTCGAGCCGATCCTCGCCGACTACGTCGAGAGCGGGGAGGCGGAGACCTTCCTCGTCTCGGCGCCGGGCTTCGGCGGCGGCAGCTTCAATTCGGGCAATGCGGTGCTGACGCTGGCGGACTGGTCCGAGCGGAACCGCTCGGCCGACGAGATCGCCCAGGAGCTGAACGGCAGACTGCGCAGCCAGACCGGCGCCCAGGTCAACGCCTCGACGCCCGGCGCCTTCCAGCGCGGCGGCGGCAACTCCAACTCGATCGAGATGGTGGTCACCGGGGCGGAGTACGAGGACATCTATGAGTGGCTGCAGCCGGTGCTGGCCGCCTCGCTGGAGAACCCGGGCTTCTCCCGCCCGCGTCTGAACTACGAGCCCAACGCCCCCCGACTGCTGGTCGACGTCGACCCGGAGAAGGCCGCGGCCCTCGGCGTCTCGGCCCAGTCGATCGGCCGCACGCTGGAGACCATGTTCGGCTCGCGGCGGGCGACGACCTATCTGAAGGGCGGTCAGGAGTACGACGTCATCCTGCAGACCCAGCGGGACGACCGGCGCAGCGTCGGCGATCTCGAGGCGCTGTACGTCAACACCGGTTCGGGAGCCCTCGTGCCCCTGTCGTCGGTGGTGACCACCCAGACCTCCGGCGACACGCCGGAACGCCGCCGCCTCGACCGGCAACGCGCCATCACCCTGAGCGCCGATCTCAACCCCGGCACCACCCTGGTGGACGCCACGGAGTTCCTGGACCGGGTGGCCGCGGAGCAGCCCCAGGGCGTGGTGACCACCCAGTGGGGCGGCGCGGCCCGCGACCAGCAGGAGGCGGGCGGGGCCGTGGCCTGGGCCTTCGGTCTGGCGCTGCTGCTGGTGTTCCTGGTGCTGGCGGCCCAGTTCGAGAGCTGGATTACGCCGGCGGTGATCATGCTGACGGTGCCGCTGGCCGCCGCCGGGGGGCTGTTCGGCCTCGTGATGGCCGGCTCCAGCCTCAACATCTACTCCCAGATCGGGCTGATCATCCTGATCGGCGTGGCGGCGAAGAACGGCATCCTGATCGTCGAGTTCGCCAACCAGCTGCGCGACCAGGGCCGGTCGATCCGCGAGGCCATCATCGAGTCGTCGACCCTGCGCCTGCGCCCGATCATCATGACCTCGATCGCCACCGCCTTCGGGGCCCTGCCGCTGGTGCTGTGGCAGGGCGCGGGGGCGGGCAGCCGGCAGACCATCGGGGTGGTGATCTTCGCCGGGGCGATGTTCGCGACCCTGCTCACCCTGTTCGTGGTGCCGGTGATCTACGGCGTGCTGGCCCGGTTCACGAAATCGCCGGAGTACACCGCCCGCAAGATCGAGGAGTGGGAGGCGAAGGAGATCGCCGCCAACGATCCGGTCCCGGCCGCCGCCGAACAGGTTCAGACCGCGGGCGGGGCGTAGCCGGTCTCGACCTTGAGGAAGGCGATGAGGTCGCGGCGGTCCTCCGCGTCGCGGATGCCCGCGAAGCTCATCTTGTTGCCGCGGAGAAACTCGCGCGGGTTCTCCAGCCAGTGGTCGAGGCGCTCCGCGTCCCAGGCGAAGCCCGCCTCGCGCAGGGCCGGGGAGTAGTTGAAGCCGTCCTTCGACCCGGCGACGCGGCCGAACACGCCATGCAGGTTGGGACCGGTCATGTTAGGTCCGCCCTCGGTCAGGGTGTGGCACGCGCGGCACCGGGCGAAGACGCGGCGGCCGTTCTCGATGTCGCCGGCGCTCCAGGGGGCCGGCAGCGACGCCAGGATGGCCGCCTTCTCCGCATCGGTCGCCGGCGCCGGGGCCTGAGCGGGCGAGGCGGCGGGCTGCGAGGTCGTCCCGCCGCCGTCGCCGCAGGCGGCCAGGAGCAGAAGGACGGCGGCGAGCGCGGGGCGGTGCATGGTCATCTCCGGTCAGTCGCCTCCTGATAGCCCAACCCGCGCCGGGCGCCACCTGCGACGCCTTGACGGGGTGGACGCTGGCGGTTCGCACCTGATAATCACTGTCAGAAAGGCGCGTCACGACGCCGACCGGTTCGAGAGCCATGTCCGACACCTTCAAACTCAGCGAGGCGCGCAAGGGCGCCTGCGGCGTCATCGTCCGCGTCGGTTGCCACCACCAGGAGGACGAGCATACGGCCGAGCTGGAACGGCGGCTGCTGGAGCTGGGCTTCGTCGAGGGCGCGCGCGTGGAGCTGCTGCACGAGGGCCTGTTCGGCCGCAACCCGATCGCCCTGAAGGTCGACGACATGCGGGTGGCGCTCCGGCGGCATGAGGCCGAGAGCATCACGGTGCGGGCCGGGGCGCTGGCCTGATGGACATGCAGGTTCGCAGCGCCCGCGTGGCGCTGGTCGGCAATCCCAACAGCGGCAAGACCGCCCTGTTCAACGCCCTCACCGGCGCCCACCAGAAGGTCGCCAACTACGCCGGCGTGACGGTGGAGCGGAAGGAAGGGATCATCCGCGGCGCCCACGGGACCCTGTCGGTGCTCGACCTGCCCGGCACCTACTCGCTGCGCGCCCGCAGCCCGGACGAGGAGGTCACCCGCGACGCCATTCTCGGCCGGCTGGCCGGGGAGGCGCCGCCGGACGTGATCGTGGCCGTCGCCGACGCGACCAACCTGCGCCTCGTGCTGCGGTTGATCCTCGAATTGAAGGCGGTCGGCCGCCCCATGGTGCTGGCGCTCAACATGTTCGACATCGCCCAGCGCCAGGGGCTGCGCATCGACCTGGAGCGCCTGCAGGCGGAGCTGGGCGTGCCGATCGTGACCACGGTGGCCACCCGCCGGCGCGGCATCGATGATCTGGTCCGCACCATCGAGGCGACGGCCTCCGCCGACGCCGCACCGGCGCTCGCCGCGGACTGGTCGCCCCCGGATGCGACGGCGCTGCGCGGCAAGGCGGCCGAGGCGGAGCGGATCATGCGCGCCTGCGTGCGGCCGCCGGAACGGCCGGACACCCTGACCGGCCGCATCGATTCGCTCCTGCTGCACCCGGTGGCCGGCCTGCTGATCCTGACGGCGGTGATGTTCGTGATGTTCCAGGCGGTGTTCGCCTGGGCCACGCCGGCCGCGGACGCCATCGAGGCCGGACTGGGGGCGCTGGGCGGCGGCGTGGCGGCCCTCCTTCCGGACGGGCTCTGGCAGAGCCTGATCGTCGACGGCCTGATCTCCGGGGTGGGCAGCGTGCTGGTCTTCCTGCCGCAGATCCTGATCCTGTTCCTGTTCATCATCCTGCTCGAGGACTTCGGCTACATGGCCCGGGCGGCCTTCCTGCTGGACCGGATCATGGGCGTCGCCGGACTGCACGGCCGCGCCTTCATCCCGCTGCTGTCCAGCGTCGCCTGCGCCATCCCCGGCGTGATGGCGACGCGGGTGATCGACAACCGCCGGGACCGGCTGACCACGATCCTGATCGCGCCGCTGATGACCTGCTCGGCGCGCATCCCGGTCTACACCCTGATCATCGCCGCCTTCATCCCGGACCGGCAGGTGTGGGGCTTCGCCAACCTGCAGGGGCTGGTGATGTTCGGCCTCTATGCGGCCGGGATCGTCAGCGCCCTGGTCGTGTCCTTCGTCATCCGCAAGCTGTTCTGGCGCAGCGCCGTCGAGCCCTTCATGATGGAGCTGCCGGCCTACAAGGCGCCGGACGTGAAGAGCGTGCTGTTCAACCTGTGGCTCCGGGCGCGCATCTTCCTGGAGCGGGCCGGCCGCATCATCCTGCCGCTGATGGTGGTGGTCTGGGCCCTGTCGACCTTCCCGTACCCGCCGGCGGGCGCCACCGGGCCGGCGATCGACTATTCCTTCGCCGGCATGATCGGACGGGCGCTGGAGCCGCTGTTCCAGCCGATCGGCTTCAACTGGCAGATGGTCGTCGCCCTCGTGCCGGGCATGGCGGCGCGGGAGGTGGCGGTGGCCGCCCTGGGCACCGTCTATGCGGTGGCCGATGCGGAGAGCGCCACGGCGGCGCTGGCCACGACCCTGTCGGCGCACTGGTCGCTGGCCACCGGCCTGGCCTTCCTCGCCTGGTATGTGTTCGCCCCGCAGTGCGTGGCCACCCTCGGGGTGGTGCGCCGCGAGACCAATTCGGCGAAGTGGATGTGGGTGATGATCGCCTACATGTTCGGCCTGGCCTATCTCGCCGCCTTCGTGACCTATCGCGTGGCGGTGGCGCTGGGCGGCGGCTGAGGTCGCTCGTCCGCATTCACGGAACGACGGTTGACAAGGCGGCGGCGGGCGCGGTTCCCTGTCGGCAGGGGAGAGACGCATGCGGTCGCCGCTCAAGCCTCTGCTTTGCCGCCATGACTGGTACTGGTCCGAACGGCACCGGGCGGAACGCTGTCGCCGGTGCGGCAAGCTCGGGCAGGTGGAGACGGGGCCGCCGCCGCGGAGGGCCCCGCCGTCGGGCCCGCCGGCCGCCGGGGAGGGCAGGCCGCTTCCGGCGCCGGTGCGGTTCGCCACCGCGCCGCAGGCGTTGCGCCGGGAAGCGGCGGCGCGGCGGAGACGCCTGCCGGAGCTGCTGGAGAGGCTGGCCGACGGGGGCGTCCTGGGTCCGGAAGAGACCCTCGACGCGGTGCTGGCGATCATCGAGGACGGCCATTCGGCGGAGCCGCTGCTGTTCGGCCCTCCGGCCGCGGTCCAGTTCGCCCGGCTGCGGGAGGCGCGGTTCGCGCTGTCCGGGGGCGGGGCCGCCGGACAGCGCGAACCGCGCCTCCCGCAGCCGGGCGAACT